>NZ_CP022707.1:682500-1882500 GCF_025340265.1 Novosphingobium sp. 9
GCTTTGGCCCATCAGGCCGAACCGGTTGTGGTGGCCCTGAGCGTTGCCGGTCTGACAGGCGCAGCGCTCACCACGCTGAGCCTGCTTGTTTCAGGCATCAGAAGCCACAGGGCGGGATAATCTTGCAGTAATGGGGTTAGCCAGTGGCGCAGGCTGATGGCGATCAGTCGCCTGCGACAATGGGTTCGGCAGCCTGAGAGGCCATGCTCTCCACCAGCAACTTGTCGATCCTGAGCCCGTCCATATCGACGACCTCAAAGCGCCAATCCTGTTCGGTGAAATGATCGCCCTCGCTGGGCACCTGCCTGAGAACACCCAGGACAAAGCCGGCAGCCGTGGCATATTCACGATCTTCCGGAAGCGAAAGACCCAGACGGTCAGCCATCGCATCTGCTGCCATCGCGCCGGAGATGAGCAGCGAGCCATCCTCGCGCTCCACGACCATCGGTGAATCGCCTTCATCCTGATGGCTGACGAACGTACCGGCGATGGCTTCGAGCACGTCGTTGGGCGTCACCACGCCTTCTAGATGCCCATATTCGTCATGGACCATCGCCATCGGGACTTCCGCCTGCTGCAAGGTGCGCAGGGCGTCGGTGGCATCGAGCTGGTCAGGAATGACCTCGGCCTTCTTCATCATCGCGGAAATATCGACCGCCTGCCCGGCGACAATGGCGGCCAGCACTTCACGAACCTTGAGGATGCCCAGAACGTTGTCGGGAGCATCACGCTCGATCACCGGCAGAAGCGAGTGGGGCGATGCCTCGATGCGGGCACGCAGGTCTTGCTCGGTCGCATCGGCCTCGATGGCATAGAGCTGGTTACGCGGCGTCATCAACTCGCGCACAGGCCGGTCGGCAAGGCGCAGGACGCCCGCCATCATTGCGCGTTCGTCTTCGGCGATGGCGCCCGAGCGGGTGGCTTCGGCAAAGATCATCTGGAGTTCTTCTGCGGTAATCCGTTCCTCGCCGCCCCGGCGTGCGCCGAGCAGCTTGAGGAGGGCGCCGGAGGAGCGATCGAGCAACCATACGAAGGGCGCCATTACGCGCGACATGATGACCATCGGCCGTGCCGCGATCAGCGCGATCGGTTCTGCCGCGCGCAGGGCCAGCTGCTTGGGAACCAGTTCACCGATCACCAGGCTGGCGTATGTGGTCACGATGATGACCAGAGTGAAACCCGCTTCACCGGAATAGCGGGCCGGCACGCCAAGTGCCGCAAGCCGCTCCGCCACGGGCTGGCCCAGGCTCGCCCCGGAATAGGCGCCTGCCACGATACCGATCAGGGTGATCCCGATCTGCACGGTGGAGAGGAACTTTCCCGGATCCGCCGCCAGCGTGAGCGCGGTCTGCGCCGCACCGCTGCCCTTGTCTGCCGATATCTTCAATCGCGCGGCACGTGCCGAGACGATGGCCAGTTCGGACATGGAAAACAGACCGTTGAGCAGGATGAGCCCAACGATGATGAGCAGGTCGGTCCAGGGAAAGGGTGTCACAGTGCGTCCAGCGCTAGCAGAGATTTGCGCGAACGCGAAGGGGGCCTGTCATCAGGAGGTGCAAATGGTTGGAGGCGGAACCGGCGAGGGGGCGGGCTCGTTACTGCCTCACCCCCCAGATCACTATCCATTTGCCATTCATGTTCATCACCGCACATAAACCATGCGAAGAACAAGACGGCATTATTCGAGAGGGAACGACAAACCATGAAGACGTCTCGCATTCTCACATCGGTGGCGGCCGTATGTGCGCTGGTGACGGTATCCGCGTGTGTGACCGATCCGAACACCGGCGAGCGCAAGGTCTCGCGAACGGCCATCGGCGGCGCTGGTGGAGCGGGCCTCGGCTATCTGCTGGGCAGCGTGATCGGCGGCAAGACCGCGCGCATCATGGGCGCAGGGATTGGCGGCGTGGCCGGGGCTGCGATCGGCTACCAGAAGGACAAGCAAATCCGCGAACTCAAGGAACAGACTGCGGGGTCCGGCGTCAATGTCAGCGATACGGGGGATGGTATTCTCCTGAATCTGCCGGATGTGACATTCGCGGTCGATTCGACGGCGATCAGCCCCTCGTTCCAGGCGACACTCGATAAAGTTGCCGCCAGCATGAATCAGTATCCGAACAGTCTGATCGACGTCTACGGACACACGGATTCGACCGGTTCGGATCAGTACAACATGGATCTGTCGCAGCGACGTGCGGATTCGGTTGCCAGCTATCTGGCGATGCGCGGTGTGAACCGGAACCGCATCCGTACCGAAGGTCTGGGCGAGCGCTATCCCGTGGCCGATAACAACACGCCTGAAGGCCGGGCGGCCAATCGCCGCGTGGAAGTGAAGATCACCCCTGTTTCGCAGGACGATACGCGCGGCGCGCACTGAGGCGCTCCGGCAGAATGATCAAGCGAAGGGCTGCCCGATGGGGCGGCCCTTTTCGTATGGCGCGCATTTCTGTTCCATCCCGTCAGGAGCGTCTCGACTTTGCCGGGCCGAGAAGGAATAGAAGAGCGCATGACCACCGATACGCTGCACACCACGCTCGACATTCCCGGTTTCGATCTGGAGGCCTTCGTCGCGTCCACGCTGGAGGAGGACCTTGGCGTTGGCCTTGCCGGGGGAGGGCGCGACGTGACAGCGCTCAGTGTCATCGGAGCGGATGACCGGTTTTCCGGCGTCATGGAATCGCGTGACGCTGTCGTCGTGGCGGGGCTACCCATTGCCGCAGCATTTTTTCGCCACCTTGACCCGGCGATGGACATCGAAATCCTTGTCGAGGAAGGTGCTGTGGTGGAACCCGGCACGGCCTTGATGCGCCTCTCCGGCCTTGCTCGCGCCATGCTGACGGCGGAGCGCAGCGCGTTGAATACGGTGCAGCACCTGACCGGTATCGCGACGATGACCCGGATTTATGTCGAGGCGATGGAAGGCCATGCCACGCTGCTCGACACCCGAAAGACCATCCCTGGCCTGCGCCATCTCGAAAAGTATGCCACTCGCACCGGCGGGGCGCGCAATCACCGCATGGGGCTTTGGGACGCGGCGATGATCAAGGACAATCACGTCCTTGTCGCGGGCAGCGTTGAAGAGGCCGTGCGCCGTGCGCGCGAGGCTGGCGTGCCGCAGATCATCTGCGAGGTGGATCGTCTCGACCAGATCGAGCCGGCGCTGGCCGCAGGCGCACATCATCTGCTGCTGGACAACATGGGCCCGGAAACGCTGCGCGCAGCCGTGGGAATAGTTGCCGGGCGCGTGCCGACCGAAGCATCGGGCGGGGTCAATCTTTCCACCATCGGCGCGATCGCGGCGAGCGGTGTCACCTATGTCTCGGTCGGGCGTCTCACCCAGAGTGCTCCGGCGGCCGACATAGGCCTGGACTTCACGCCGCTGTGAGACTCGCCGCCGCCGCTCTTGTCGCGGCGGCTGCCGCGATTTCGCCGTTGCCGGTGTTTGCGCAGGCTTACCAGTGTCGTGTCCCTGCGACGATCCCGACGCCGCGCCCGGTAACGCCTGACGGGCCTGTACGCCGGGGCGTCGCGGTGGGCTACACGCTGGCGGCCAGCTGGTCGCCGGAATATTGCCATTTCGCGCACGACAAGGGCTCGATGCAGTGTTCCGGCCGACAGGGCCGGTTCGGCTTCGTCCTGCACGGGCTGTGGCCGGAAGGCGGGGCAGGCGGTGATCCGCAGTGGTGCGGGGCAACTCCTCCCTCGGTGCAGGCATTGCGCGGCGCCTTGTGCATGACACCATCGCCCTCGCTGCTGGCGCATGAGTGGACCAAGCATGGCAGTTGTATGGCCCGAAGCCCTGAGGGCTATTTCAGGGTCAGCGGCATTCTGTGGCGTTCGCTGCACTGGCCGGATGCAGACTTCCTTTCGCGAAAGCGCGGGCTCGTCGCCGGGGACTTGCGCGATGCCTTCGTGGCCGAGAATCCGGGCTGGCGCCGCGATGCCGTGGGGGTCGTCGCCAATCGTAGCGGATGGCTGCGCGAAGTGCAGCTCTGCACCGACCGGCATTTTCGTCCCGCCCGGTGCGATGCGCGGCGTTTCGGTGCGGCAGACGGGGCGCCGCTGAAAATCTGGCGCGGGCTTTAGAGCAGATTTCGAGCCGTCAGGCGTTTCACCTGATTAGAAAATGCTTCTGTCAGCGTCGCGCGGCGAAGAAGGCTTTCAGCAGTGTCGAAGCTTCGGCGGCGGCGATGCCGGAGTAGACATCTGGGCGATGCAGGCATTGCGGATGCTCGAACACCCGCGCGCCATGTTCCACCGCGCCGCCCTTGGGATCGGAGGCGCCATAATAGACGCGGGCGATCCGGGCATGGGCGATCGCGCCTGCGCACATGGCGCAAGGCTCCAGCGTCACCCATAGCTCGCAGCCTTCGAGTCGCTCGTTACCCAAGGCAAGAGCGGCGGCCCGAATCGCCTCGATCTCCGCATGGCTGGTAGGGTCGTGGCGTTCACGCGGCGCATTGCGTCCACAGGCGATCACCTGGCCGTGCTTGACGATCACTGCGCCGATGGGCACTTCGCCCGCTTCTGCGGCCTTGTGTGCCTGTTCCAGGGCTTTCAGCATCGGTTCGGGGATCGGCCAGCGGGTCATTGCCCTATCGCTAGCGCGTGGAATTCCTGTGCGCAACTTGACCTCGCCCTATAGAATCGCTAATGGCGCGCCTTCCCGTGTAACGGCACAGAACATTTTCGAGCGAGAAACAGCATGTCCCGCATTTGCGAACTGACCGGCAAGGGCCGTCAGGTTGGCTGCAACGTCAGCCACGCCAACAACAAGACGAAGCGCGTCTACCTGCCCAACCTCCAGAACGTCACGCTGATGTCGGAGACTCTGGACCGCAGCTTCAAGTTCCGCGTTTCGACCCACGGTCTGCGTTCGGTCGAGCACAACGGCGGTCTCGACAACTGGCTGCTGAAGACCTCGGATGCCAAGCTTTCGCCGCGCGCCGTCAAGGTGAAGCGCGAGCTGAAGAAGCAGGCGGTCGCCGCCTGATTTTCCTCCCTGTGATGCTCTGACCACGGAGCACGCAGCTGGAAGGCAGGTTTACGAAAGGGCGCGCAGGGCAATCCTGCGCGCCCTTTCGTGTGTCTGCGCTAGATCGCCTCATTCAAACGCCTCATTCAGACGGTCTGTTCGGGAAGCGGCTGAAAGCGGCCTTTATTTCATTGGCCCGGTGAACAGGATCGGATCGACCCGAGATCCCTGCCACATCAGGCTCCAGTGCAGGTGCGGGCCGGTGGCGCGGCCGGTCATGCCGATCAGGCCGATGACCTGCCCCTGCTTCACATGGTCGCCCTGATGGACGAGAATCTGCGAGCAGTGCAGGAACGCGCTGTTCAGCCCCATCCCGTGGTCGATCATCAGCAGGTTGCCCTCCAGCGTGAAGGGCTTGTCTGCTGCCAGAATTACCACGCCATCTGCAGGGGCGACAAACGGCGTACCGCTGCGGCCTGTCGCGATGTCGAGGCCGGAATGATAGGCGCCCGGCTCGCCGCGATAGATGCGCTGGGAGCCGAACTGGCCGGAAATGCGCCCCTGCGCGGGCCAGATGAATTTCTGGCGCCAGCCTTGCGCGTCGGTCCGCATGGCGCGGGCGGCGTGGATGCGGTCCAGTTCCGGCTGACGCAAGGCCATGAAGGCCGAACTGGGGCCGCCCGTGCCTCGCGCGATATTGATGTTTTCGATGTGCCAGGCGCGCGGGGAGACGGTGATCTGCTGGGTGACGCTGCGGCCATCGGCCAGCGTTGCGACGAGCGTGGCGCTGGGCCCCGCATCCCGGTCGAACGCGGCAAACCAGTCGCCATCGGGCGCGATCGGAATGGGCGTGCCGTCGAAGGTCAGCGTGCGGGTGCCCTGCGGCACCGTGCCGCGAACCCAGCCGCCCTGCGTCAACTCGCCCTTGTAGCGGATCATGCCGATGGCACGGCCCGATTGCAGGCTGTCGTCCGGGCGCTGAGCCGGAAGCAGCGAGGCAGGCGCCGCCCCGACCAGCAAGGCTGCTGCTGCGCCGAGCAATCCGGCTTGCGTCAGAACCCTCACGCCGGGGAGAGCATCCGGCGCGTCGCGATCTCGGGCGAAGCGTAGGCTTCCTGCCGTTCCGCACTCCAGTAGCGCAGCTCTTCCAGCGGGATTTTCTCCGCCGTTACCGCGCACTCGACATAGGAGCCCGCGCGCAGGACGCGGAAGCTGCCGGGGCCGTACTGGAGCATGGCGGGGCGATCTGCGGATGACATCAACATGGAAATAATCCTAGCAGAGCGCAGCCATCAAAACAAATCTCCCTGCCGTGCTGATGGGCTGGCCGGTCGTGCCGGACGCGGTGCCTTGGGGGGCGTGGAAGAGGGCGGCGCGGAAACAGCGCCGTTCACCTGTACCGCAAGGTCGCCGTCGCGGAATTTCAGGACCAGAGCCGCTTCCTGTCCGGCCGATGCGGCGCTGGTCAGTGTCTGGCCTTGGGCTCCCACCACACGGGCGAAACCACGCTCCAGCGGCTTGTCCGGATTCAGCTGCGGCAGCACGCGGGCGAGTTGGGCGAGGTCGCCCTGCGCGCGCGCCATCCGGCGTTCGAGCAGGCGCGGTTCCAGGCCGGTGCGGGTCAGGCGCTCGGCGCTGGTCTGCACGCGGTGGCGCAGCAGCGGCAGTGAGAGCCGTGCCGTCACCTGCCCCATACGTTCGCGCTTGATCGCCGCCTGATCGCGCAAAGCTCGCCGCAGGCGTTCGGCCAGATCGTCGAGTCCCTGCTGGCGCTGGGCCAGAATCGCCTCGGGCTTGGGCAGGCGCTGGACACGCGCCTCCAGCCGTTCGCGTCCCAGCACGACCGGGCGACCGGCGCTGCGGCGCATGCGATAGCCCATCTCGTCGAGCGTCGCGGCGAGTTCGGCGCGGACCGGCACCGCGATCTCGGCAGCGGCGGTCGGCGTCGGTGCGCGGCGGTCGGCGGCGTAGTCGCAAAGGGTGGTGTCGGTCTCGTGGCCGACGGCGGAGATCACCGGAATGCGCGATTCGGCCACCGCGCGCACGACGATTTCCTCGTTGAAGCCCCACAGGTCCTCGATCGAGCCGCCGCCGCGCGCGACGATCACCAGATCGGGACGCGGCACCGGGCCATGTTCCGGCATCTCGGAGAAGCCGCGCACAGCGCGGGCGACCTGTTCGGCCGAACCTTCGCCCTGCACCAGCACTGGCCAGACGAGGACGTGGCTGGGGAAGCGGTCCGCCAGCCGGTGGAGAATATCCCGGATCACCGCGCCGGTGGGCGAGGTGACGACGCCGATGGTGCGCGGCAGGAACGGCAGGGCGCGCTTGCGTTCGGGGGCGAACAGCCCTTCTGCCGCCAGCCGAGCACGCAGCTTTTCGAGCAGAGCCAGCAGCGCGCCTTCGCCGGCGATTTCCATCGTCTCGATGACGATCTGGTACTTCGAGCGGCCCGGATAGGTGGTCAGCTTGCCGGTGGCTATCACTTCCACGCCGTCTTCGGGGCGGAAGGCGAGGCGCTGGGCACCGCCGCGCCACATCACGCCGTCGATCACCGCCTTGTCGTCCTTGAGCGCGCAGTAGAGGTGGCCCGAGGCCGCGCGCTTGACGCCGGAAAGCTCGCCGCGCAGGCGCACGAAGCCGAAGCGGTCCTCGACTGTGCGCTTGAGGATCGCGGAAATCTCGCTGATCGAGAGCGGCGCGGCGTTGTCGCCTGCGTCCTGCTTCGCTACCAGCCCTCCCGAACGACCATCTTCATATTCGTCATCGTCGAAAGGCACAGCGCATGAACATCCTTCTTCTGGGCTCGGGCGGCCGCGAACATGCGCTGGCCTGGAAGCTGGCGCAATCCCCGGCCTGCGACACCCTGTGGGCAGCGCCCGGAAATCCCGGCATTTCCGAGGTTGCGACCTGCATCGCGCTGGATGCGACCGACCACGCCGCCGTGATCGCCTTCTGCGAAGCGAACGTCGTCGGCCTCGTCGTGATCGGCCCGGAAGCGCCGCTGGTCGATGGCTTGGCCGATTCGCTGCGGGCCGAGGGTTTTGCCGTGTTCGGGCCGGGCAAGGCAGCGGCGCAGCTGGAAGGCTCCAAGGGCTTCACCAAGGACCTGTGCGAGCGCGCAGGCATTCCCACCGCCGGTTACGTGCGCGTGACCGATGAAGCGGCGGCCCGCGCGGCGCTGGCGCAGTTCGGCGCGCCGGTGGTCATCAAGGCCGATGGTCTGGCGGCGGGCAAGGGCGTGACCGTGGCGATGACCATGGCCGAGGCCGAGGCTGCGGTGGCGGACATCTTCGCCGGGCGCTTCGGCGAAGCCGGTGCCGAAGCCGTGATCGAGGAGTTCATGGAAGGCGAGGAGGCCAGCTTCTTCGCGCTGACCGATGGCTCCACCATCGTCCCCTTCGCCTCGGCGCAGGATCACAAGCGCGTGGGCGAGGGCGATACCGGCCCCAACACCGGCGGCATGGGCGCCTACAGCCCGGCCCCGGTGCTGACCCCGGCGCTGGAAGTCGAAGTGCTCGAACGCATCATCGCGCCGACCGTGCGCCAGCTTGAGGACGATGGCACGCCCTATTCCGGCGTGCTGTTCCTGGGCGTGATGCTGACCCGCGAAGGCCCCAAGCTGATCGAGTACAACTGCCGCTTCGGGGATCCCGAGTGCCAGGTGATGATGCTGCGCCTCGAATCGGATCTGGTCGAGCTGCTCCATGCCTGCGCCGAGAACCGTCTTGCCGCGATCGAGGCGCCGAAGTTCAGCCAGGACACCGCGCTGACAGTGGTGATGGCGGCGAAGGGCTATCCCGATACGCCCGAGAAGGGCGGCGCGATTGGCGGTCTTGCCGAGGCTGAGGCGGATGGTGCGAAGGTATTCCACGCAGGCACCGCGCTGAAGGACGGCGCTCTGGTCGCCAGCGGTGGTCGCGTGCTCAACGTCACGGCGCGCGGCGGCTCGGTGCGCGAGGCGCAGGCGCGTGCCTATGCCGCGCTCGACAGGATCGATTTTCCCACCGGCTTCTGCCGCCGCGATATCGGTTGGCGGGAGGTTGCCCGCGAAACCAGCAAGGAAAGCTGATCCATCATGAAGCTCGACGCCGATGCCATCCTCAAGCTGAGCCTCGCCGCCGCCGCGCTGATGGCGGGGGCAGGCATCGGCGGGTACTACGGGCTCTATCTGCCGCTCCATACGCAGAGCGTGGAGGCGCAGGCGGCGGCGCGGCAGGCCGATGCCGACAAGGCGCAGGACAAGGCCGCGCACGATGCCGCCGTGGCCGAGGCGAAGCGCAAGGTCGCGGCGCAGACCGGCTATGACGACTGCGTGAACATGGCGGGCCTTGCCTATCGCAACCGCTGGAACGCCAGCTGCCGGGCGATGCGCCAGAGCGATATCGAGGCCTATCAGGATTGCCGCGACAACTGGTTCTCCAGCGATGCCAAATGCCAGCGCAAGCACCCGGTGCGCCCGGCGATGGACTGCGACCTGCCCGCCGATGTCGCCGCCGCCTATGCCGACGATCTCGACAAGGCCAAGGCGCAATGTCTGGGGACGTTGCAGGGTGCCGCCCCGCAGCAGTCGGTGCCCGCCCCACAGCCATCGCTGTGACCTGCGCCCGACGCAAGGTGACACTTGCGAGGGGCTGGTTGACACAGGTGACACGGTCCAGAGGGCAAACTCGCGTTTCCGCCTGAAAAGTGTCAATTTGCGCGGAAAAGCGTGTCACCTTGCCGGTTGACGGCGTTAACATTGCTGGGAAATCTGTCACCTTGCGTGCGGCGCAAGATGACGGGTTGGCCCGGTACAGGACCATGCGCGAGAGAGTTTGAAGGCGGGGCGGCATGGCCCGGTTTTACCGCAGGGCGGTGCGTGTAGGAAAATGCGGGCGCCCCTGCTGTTTCCCTCATCGTCATCCCGGCACGGTATCGGTGGTTGCCTATCGCACGACCAGCCGAACCGGCGCGATCTCGATGACCGGCATTTCCCAGGGATGCGCGGCCATGATCTGCGCCACGGCGTGATCCAGCGCCGGATCGCTAAGCGTACAGGCGGCGTGGATCACCAGTGCCACGGTGGGCGAGAGCGCGGTCTCGCCGCTGATGCCGAGCGTTGGCGTGGCGCTCGCGCCGGGGCGGAAGCTCTCCCAGCCCGGCGAGAGTTCGACGACGCCCGAATAGAGATCGAAGTGGCCCAGCGGATTGTCGGCACGCACGATGGCGAACATCGCGGCGAGAACCGCGTCACGCTCGGCAGCTTCGGCATCTCCCGCCAGCATCGCGGCGAGAGTCTCTGGCGCCACCGGCACATGGACTTTCAGGCGAACGGCTTCCCGCGTCTTCACGCAGCGGTACTCTCATCGAGCAGGCGAACGGTCAGCGCGAGGCGCTTGGCATCCTCGCGCGCCAGATGTTCGCGCGGCAGGCGCAGCTTGGCCTCTTCCAGCGCGGCGACGACCTGCGGGCGCGAATAGCCCCGGTCGGTGAAGTACTCGCCCAAATAGCGCACCGGGAACGGGGCCGCGCGGCCTACTGCGTGGGCCAGCAGATCGAGCCAGAATACGTCGACCTCAGCGTCGGCATAAACATCGCAGCCCTCGACGAAGGCGGCGATCTGGTCGAGCACCTCCACCGGGTCCTGCCCTTCGCCCGCCAGCATCGCGCGGCTGATGCCGTGCAGGCTTTCCGCCTCGGCAGACCAGTCCCAGTGCTGCCAGGCAGGCAGCGGGCGGATCAGCCAGGAGGCGCTGCGCCCGTCCACCCGTGCCAGCGCGACCTCGATCGGGAAGGACTGCCCATCTTCGGGCAGGCAACTCGCTTCGAAGTCGATCAGGGCAACTGGCAGGGCGACGGGCTTATCCGGGGCGGGCGCAGCGGTGCTCAAGGTGTCGCTCAGGCGGTCGCTTCGGAGACGAGCGCGGCGATGTCGGCCTCGGGCCGGGCGCCGTAGTGCGAGATCACTTCGGCGGCGCAGATCGCGCCCATCTTGAGGCAGGTCTCGGGCGCGAGGCCGCGAACGTGGCCGAACAGGAAGCCTGCGGCGAACAGGTCACCCGCGCCGGTGGTGTCGACGACCTTGGCGATCGGCTCGGCAGGCACGGCAGCGCGCACGCCGTCCACCACGGCGACAGCGCCCTCTGCCCCGCGCGTGACGACCAGCACCGGCACGTTGGGGGTCAGCTTGGCGATACCGGCGTCGCAATCGTCCTCGCCGGTCAGTGCGGCCAGTTCACCTTCGTTGGCGAACAGGATGTCGATCTGGCCATTGGCGATCAGATCGCGGAAATCGTCGCCATGGCGCGAGATCACGAAAGCGTCGGACAGCGTGAAGGCGACCTTGCGGCCCGCATCGCGCGAGGCGGCGATGGCGCGGCGCATGGCGGCGCGGGGCTCTTCCGGGTCCCACAGGTAGCCTTCGAGGTAGAGCACCTGCGCGCTGGCGATGGTGTCGACGTTCAGCGCGTCGGCGGGCAGGAACTGCGAGGCGCCGAGGAAGGTGTTCATCGTGCGCTGGCCATCGGGCGAAACGAAGATCAGGCAGCGCGCAGTGGGCGGGTTGCCTTCGCGGGCGGGGGTGTCGAAGGCGATGCCGCCGGCGCGGATATCATGCGCGAAGACTTCGCCGAGCTGGTCTTCGGCCACCTGGCCGATGAAGGCGCACTTCGCGCCAAGCGCGGCGAGGCCCGCCAGCGTGTTCGCCGCCGAACCGCCCGAGATCTCGCGCGCGGGGCCCATGGCATCGTACAGCTGCTGGGCGCGCTCGGTATCGACCAGCGTCATGCCGCCGCGCTGGAGGCCGAGTTCGGCGATCTTGGCATCGGCGCAGGGGGCCATGACATCGACGATGGCATTGCCGATGGCGACGACATCGAGAGTTGCAGGCGTGGTCATGTGGGGGAGCGTCCTTGGAAAATGGTGTGAGCGCCCGCGCGAAAGGCGCGCCGGGCGAAGAATTCAGTCCTGTAACCGCGACTAGCGTGCGCTCCGCCGCTCGGCAAGGTGCACGGGCGTTGACAGCGCGCGCCGCGCGCGCAAGACGCGCAGGTTCGGCATTCTGGCGGGCATGAGACGGGCATAACGATGGAACGGGGTATTTCGGGAGGCATGAGCGTGCCGGTATGGTCGCCGCGATCGTCGTCACTGTGGCAGACGGTGCGGGGGCCGGTCGTCGCTTCGCTGCTGGCGCTGGGGCTGGCGGCCTGTTCGGCGACCGGGGGCGGCGTCCAGAGCACGCCGCGTCCCTCGCGCGGGCACGAGGCGCCGGTGCGCAAGCCGGTGGTCGCCCCGCCGCGCAATCCCGAATTCCAGCGCGCGCCCGGCCTCGAAGGGGTGATCGGCGCCACGCAAGGGCAGCTGGAGCGCCAGTTCGGCAAGCCGCGTCTCGATGTGTGGGATGGCGATGCGCGCAAGCTGCAGTTCACCGGGAACGCCTGCGTTCTGGATATCTACCTTTACCCCACCACCCAGTCGCGCGAGCCGCTGGCGAGTTATGTCGATGCGCGCCGGGCCTCGGACGGCAAGGACGTTGATCGCGGGGCCTGTGTCGCCGCGCTGAGAGGCAGATAGGGAAAAGGGCGGCTGGATTTCTCCGGGCCGCCCTTTTTATTACACCGTGAAGCTCTCGCCGCAGCCGCAGGCGCCCTTGGCGTTGGGGTTGTCGAACACGAAGCCCGCCGTGAAATCGTCCTCGCGCCAGTCCATCGTGCTGCCGATCAGGTAGAGCACCGAGGCGGCGTCGATGTAGAAGGTGCCGCCGGGGGTGGCGATCTTCTCGTCCATCGGGCTTTCCGCCGTCACGTAGTCGACCGAATAGGCAAGCCCTGAACAGCCCCGGCGCGGGGTGGAGAGCTTGACGCCGATGGTGCCCTCGGGCGCCTGCGCCATCAGGTTGGCGATGCGCGTCTCGGCGCCGGGCGTCAGCAGGACGGCGGCGGGACGGGCGCGGGTTGTTGTGGTGGAAGTCATAACGTCTTTTCCCAGAATTGCGCCGTTCCGACTTCGGGATCGAGCGCGAAATCGCCAAAGCCCATGGCGCGGTAGAGCCCTTGCGCACGAACATTGCCGGAGAGCACTTCGAGCGTGACCTTGCAGGCCCCACGTCGCTGCGCCTCGGTTTCCACCGCCGCCATCAGCGCCTTGCCGACGCCGTGTCCACGGGTGCCCGGCAGCACCGACAGGTCGTGGATGTTGACGAGCGGGCGGGCCTTGAAGGTCGAGAAGCCGGTCTGACAGTTGGCCAGACCCACCGCCTCGTCGTCCAGAAAGGCCAGTAGCGAGAACGCGCCGGGGTGCGCCGCGAGCGCGGAGATCAGCGTGGCGCGCACGGTATCGGACAGGGGATTGCCGCCGCCCATCGGATCGCGCGCATAGGCATCGAGCAGCGCGATCACGTGGCCCGCATCCGTGGCATCGCCATAGTCGGCGAGGCGCACGGTCAGCGCGGGGGCGGCAATGTCGGTCACAGCATGCCCAGTTCGAGCTTCGCCTCGTCGGACATCTTGGCCATGTCCCACGGCGGGTCCCAGATCAGGTTCACTTCGGCATCGCGCACGCCGGGGACGGCGGCGACGCGCAGTTCGACCTCGCCGGGCATCGATTCGGCGACTGGGCAATGCGGCGTGGTGAGCGTCATCGTCACAGCAACCGAACCTTCGTCGGTGATGTCGACGCCGTAGATCAGGCCGAGATCGTAGATGTTCACCGGGATTTCCGGGTCGTAGATCTGCTTCAGCGCCTCGATCACGCCATCGTAGGTCGCGCCGCCCGGCTCGCCGGGGTTCGCGGTTTGCGGCGTTTCGGCGAGGAAGCCGTCGAGATAGTCACGGCGACGCGGCTCTTCCGAGGCTGCCGGAACCGGCGCATCGTCCACGCGCGCACGCGGCGGTGCGGGTGCGGCCTCGACTTCCTCGACGTCGAACTTGCGGGTTTCGCCGGAAGTGGACTGGTCGGTCATCCGAAAATTCTCCTGGTGCGCTCGATCCCCTGCATCAGGGCATCGATATCGCTCTCGTCATTGTACAGGCCGAAGCTGGCGCGGGCGGTGGCGGGCACGCCCAGATGCTCCATCAGCGGCTGTGCGCAGTGGTGCCCGGCGCGGATCGCTACGCGGGCGCCATCGGCACCTTCTTCATCCAATATGGTGCCGAGGTCGTGCGGATGCACCCCGTCGAGCGCAAAACTGACGATCCCGGCGGATTCGTCCGGGCCGAACAGTGTCACGTCGTTGCGCGCGCGCAGCGCCTCGCGCAGCTTGGCCGCCAGCGCCTTCTCATGTGCGTCGGCAACGTCGATGCCGACATCGCTCAGCCAGTCGACCGCAGCGGCAAAGCCGATCGCCTCGATGATCGCGGGCGTGCCCGCCTCGAAGCGCTGCGGCGGCGGGGCATAAGTAGTCTCGGCAAAGGTCACGCGGTCGATCATCGAGCCGCCGCCCTGCATCGGCGGCATGCCTTCGAGGATTTCGCCACGCGCCCATAGCACGCCGATGCCGTTGGGGCCGTAGAGCTTGTGCGCCGAGAAGGCGTAGAAATCGCAGCCGAGCGCCGCCATGTCGAGCGCGATGCGCGGCGCGGCCTGACAGCCATCGACCAGCAGCTTCGCGCCGACCTTGTGCGCCAGCGCCGCCGCGCGGGCTACGTCGAGGATCGAGCCGAGCACGTTCGAGACATGCGCCAGCGCGACCAGCTTGTGCCGCTCGGTCAGCATCGCTTCGGCGGCGTCGAGGTCGATCCGGCCATCGGCGGTCAGCGGGCAGACGTCGATCTCGATCCCGGTGCGCTCACGCAAAATCTGCCAGGGCACGATGTTGGAGTGATGCTCCAGCAGCGAGAGCAGCACGCGGTCGCCCGCCTTCAGGTTGGCAAGGCCCCATGTCTGCGCGACGAGGTTGACCGATTCGGTGGCGCCGCGCGTGAACACGATCTCGTCTTCGCGGGCACCGATGAACGTCGCGATGCGGCGGCGGGCCGCCTCGAAGCGCAGCGTCATCTCGGCGGATCGCGAATAGACGCCGCGATGGACGGTGGCGTAATCCTCGCCCATCGCCTTCACGGTCGCCTCGATCACGGCCTGCGGCTTCTGTGCCGTCGCGGCAGTGTCGAGATAGTGCCAGTTCCCAGCCATGCCGGGGAACTGGTCGCGCAGCGACAGGTGGGTGAGCGTGTTGGTATCGGTGGTGGTCGTCATGCGTCCTCCAGATCTTCCGCCAGCGCAACGCCCAGCAGCGCGGCAAGGCGCGTCTGTGCGGCCAGGCCGAGCGCCTCTTCGCCGGGGGCACCGGCAAAGGCTTCGGCCACGAAAGCCTGCAACATCAGCTGCTTGGCCCGCTGCGGATCGAGCCCGCGCGAGGTGAGGTAGAACAGCCCCTGCGCGTCCAGTTCGCCGATGGCGCAGCCGTGCGCGGCCTTCACGTCGTCGGCGAAGATTTCCAGCTCGGGCCGGGCATTGGCGGTCGCCGTGCGGTCGAGCAGCATGGCGCGCACCGACTGTTCGGCATCGGTGCCATCGGCCCCGCACGCCACGGCGATGCGGCCAAGATACGTGCCGGTCGCCTGCTCGGCCAAGACCGAGCGCACGATCTGGCTCGATGTGGCGTTGAGCGCGGTGTGGGTGACCTGCGTGACGATCTCGACCGTGTGAGAAGCGCCGCCCAGCTGCGCGGCGCCGAGGGTAAAGTCGGCAGCCTCGCCCAGCGTCACGTCCACCGCGATGCGGCCATAGCTTGGCCCCGCGACCAGCACGCGCAGGTCCAGCTTCGCGCCCTTGCCCAGCGTGATCGCGAAGTGGCGGGCGACGGCACCTTCGCCGGTCTCGACGATTTCGAACGACTGTTCGTCACCGTCGGCGACGGTCAGCGTCTCGACCGCGATCGGCCAGACGGTCTCCAGCGCGGCGATGTCCGAATAGCGGAAATCCTCGTCGCGCCGGGAAGGGAGAGCGAGCGCGTTGCTCATGCCGCCTGCTCTTGCACCACGGCTTCGTAACCCTCTTCCTCCAGCTGGAGCGCGAGGTCGGCGCCGCCCGACTTGACGATGCGGCCCGCAGCCAGAACGTGCACGAAGTCCGGCTTCACGTAGTCCAGCAGGCGCTGGTAGTGGGTGATCAGCAGCACCGACTTGTCGGGGGTGCGCATGATCGCGTTGATGCCTTCGCCGCAGATGCGCAGCGCGTCGATGTCGAGGCCGGAATCGGTCTCGTCGAGGATCGCCAGCTTGGGATCGAGGATGCCCATCTGCACCATCTCGGCGCGCTTCTTCTCGCCGCCCGAGAAGCCGACGTTCACCGGGCGCTTGAGCATGTCCATGTCCATGCGCAGCAGCGCGGCCTTTTCCTTGGCGAGCTTCAGGAAGGCACCGCCCGACAGCGGCTCCTCGCCGCGCACCCGGCGCTGGGCATTGGCGGCCTCACGCAGGAACTGGACGTAGGAGACGCCGGGGATCTCGACCGGGTACTGGAAGCCCAGGAACAGGCCAGCCGCCGCGCGCTCGTGTGGCTCCATCTCCAGCAGGTCCTCGCCGCCGAAGTCGACGCTGCCGCCGGTCACGTCGTAGCCGGGACGCCCGCCGAGCGTATAGCCCAGCGTCGATTTGCCCGCGCCGTTGGGGCCCATGATCGCATGGACCTCGCCCGGATTGATCGTGAGCGACAGGCCCTTCAGGATCGGCTTGTCGGCTACGGTGGCGTGGAGGTTGTCGATCGTAAGCATGGTCATCCTTCGTCGCCCTCGAAGCTGGAGGCGAAATTGGGGGCGAATGTTGTGGCCGGGCGGGCGCCCGCCTTCTTGCGCGCAGAGCGCTTGTCGAACGGCACCGCGAGTTCGGTGGCGATCTCGCGCAGCACGCTCTCGACGTTGCCGAGCACTTCCTCTTCCGAGAAGCGCAGCACGCGGATGCCGACGTCGGTCAGCTTGCGGTCCTGCAGGTCGCTGACGTCGGGGTTGGAATCCTCGGGGCTGAGCTGGACGACGATCCAGCGCGAGGGGCAGGCGAAATCGACCACGGTCGAGCCGACCACGCTGTAGCGGATGAACTTCACGCCGCCCTGCTTCGAGCCCGAAAGCTGCGCCCACAGCGCCTTCTGCGCCTCGCTGGGATGGCGGCGCATGTCCTTCGCCCGCTCCTTGAGCGTTTCGAGGCGCGCGCCGGTAACGTTGAAGCTGGCCTTGGCATCCGCCTTGGGCGCTGTCGCTGTGCTGATGCCCAGGGTCTTGCGGGCGGTCATGGTGTCCTGTCCTTTATCGTTCATTCTGGTTGGAGCGGGCTCAGCCCACGCTCCCCTCAAGGCTGATGCCGAGCAGCTTCTGTGCTTCGACCGCGAATTCCATCGGCAGCTGCTGGAGCACTTCCTTGGCGAAGCCGTTGACGATCAGGCCGACCGCCGCCTCGGTGTCGAGGCCGCGCTGCATCGCGTAGAACAGCTGGTCGTCGCTGATCTTGCTGGTGGTGGCTTCGTGCTCGATCTGGGCCGAGGGGTTCTTCACCTCGATATAGGGCACGGTGTGGGCGCCGCATTCCTTGCCGAGCAGCAGCGAATCGCACTGGGTGAAGTTGCGCACGCCCTCGGCATTGGCGGCCACGCGCACCAGCCCGCGATAGGTGTTGTTGCTCTTGCCCGCCGAGATACCCTTCGAGATGATCGTCGAGCGGCTACCCTTGCCGTTGTGGATCATCTTGGTGCCGGTATCGGCCTGCTGGAAGTTGTTGGTGACGGCGACCGAGTAGAACTCGCCCACCGAATCCTCACCGTTGAGCACGCACGAGGGGTACTTCCAGGTGATCGCCGAGCCGGTTTCGACCTGCGTCCACGAGATCTTCGAGCGCGCGCCCTGGCACAGACCGCGCTTGGTCACGAAGTTGTAGATGCCGCCCTTGCCCTCGGCATTGCCGGGATACCAGTTCTGGACGGTGGAATACTTGATCTCGGCATCCTCCATCGCAACGAGTTCGACGACCGCGGCATGCAGCTGGTTCTCGTCGCGCATCGGCGCGGTGCAGCCTTCGAGGTACGAGACGTAGCTGCCCTTTTCGGCGACGATCAGCGTGCGCTCGAACTGGCCGGTATTCTCGGCATTGATGCGGAAATAGGTGCTCAGCTCCATCGGGCAGCGCACGCCTTCGGGGATGTAGACGAAGGTGCCGTCCGAGAAGACCGCGCAGTTCAGCGCCGCGAAGTAGTTGTCCTGCACCGGCACGACACGGCCCAGCCACTTCTTCACCAGCTCGGGATATTCGCGGATCGCCTCGGAGATCGAGCGGAAGATCACGCCCGCCTGCTCCAGCTCCTTGCGGAAGGTGGTGGCGACGGAGACCGAATCGAACACCGCATCGACGGCGACCTTGCGTGCGCCCTCGACCCCGGCGAGCACTTTCTGCTCCTCCAGCGAGATGCCGAGCTTCTCGTAGACGCGCAGGATCTCGGGATCGACCTCGTCGAGGCTGGCCGGGCCGTCCTTCTTCTTGGGCGCGGCCCAGTAATAGGCGTCCTGATAGTCGATCGGCGGCACGTTCAGCTTCGCCCAGTCCGGCGGGGTCATCTCCAGCCAGCGGCGATAGGCCTTGAGGCGCCATTCGAGCATCCATTCCGGCTCGTCCTTCTTGGCCGAGATGAAGCGCACGGTGTCCTCGGACAGGCCCTTGGGGCCGTATTCCTGCTCGATGTCGGAGACCCAGCCGTGCTCGTATTCGGCGGCGCGGGCGGCGGCATCGCGCGCGGCCTGATCGCGCACGGGTTCCTGCGGGGTGGTGTCGGGCGAGAGGGCGGTTGTGTTCATGGTCTTCTCGGTCATCTCGGTTGCTCGACCAGGGCGGTCAGAGTGACGCCCGCAAGGGCGCCGCGCACCGCCGCGTTGACCTGCGGCCAGTGCGGGCGGACATGGCAGGCCTCGTGCAGCGTGCAGTCGGTCTTGTGCGTTTCGAGGCAGGCGGTGAGCGCGATCGGCCCTTCCACCGCCTCGACGATATCGGCCAGCGAGATCGTCGCAGGCGGGCGGGCGAGGCGAAGGCCGCCGCCGACCCCGCGCGAGGAGCGCATGAGGCCCGCCGCGCTCAGCTTGCTGACCAGCTTCTGCACCGTGGGAACGGGCAGGCCGGTCTCTTCGGCCAGCTGGGCGGCGGAAATGCGCCCGCGCAGGGCAGCGGTGTTCTCGCCCCCCTGATGAGCCTGTGCGGCGGACACCATCGCGCATGTTCCGCAATGCCTTGCGGCAGCGGACATGATCACAACGGCATAGTCGGCCATGCTGGACAGGCGCATCGATTCGAAACTCTAGAAACGTGTTTTCGGAAGGCGCTTCCGACAAATCGGAGCGATTCCTTCCGATTTGCACCTAGTGCAGGTCCGTCGAGGTTTCAATGGGGTAAAAGGCGCAGAATTCAGCCAGTTTTTGCGAGTCTTTCGCAACTGTAAAGGCGCTGCCGAGGCCGTGGGTCAGGCGTCCTGATCCGGCCAAACGAAAAAAGGGCGGCCCCTCCGAGGAAGGACCGCCGCTTAGTTAATAAGGAACTCGTGCACAAACCGGCTACGAGCCCTTCGGGTCGCAAGGCCGGTGTAGGGGGAGAATTGTCCGATTTATTGTAGAAACGCGACACGGTGTGCCGGGAGAGGGGTGAAACTTCGCAACTTTCCGCAAGTGAAGCTCCCGCTGTGTTGTTCATGCAACACATTGCCACCATGCAACCGTTGGCGTTATGCGCGTTTTGTGAACTACGCCCTTCTTCGCCCGCTGCTCTTCCGACTCGATGCCGAAACGGCACACGGATTGGCCTTCCGCGCCTTGCGTCTGCAGAACCCCAAGGCCGAAATCCGCTATGACGGGCCGCTCGCCTGTACGGTGGCCGGGCTGCAATTCCCCAACCCCGTGGGCATGGCGGCCGGGTTCGACAAGAACGCCGAAGCGCCTGACGCCATTCTGGGCATGGGCTTCGGCTATGCCGAGGTCGGTTCGGTGACGCCGCGCCCGCAGGCGGGCAATGTGCGTCCGCGCCTGTTCCGGCTGGTAGAGGACCGCGCGGTGATCAACCGCATGGGCTTCAACAACCACGGCGGCGATGCGGCGGCGGCCCGGCTCAAGGCCCGCGCCGGACGTCCCGGCGTGATCGGCATGAACATCGGCGCGAACAAGGATTCGGAAGACAGGGTGGCGGACTACACGCACCTTGTCCGGCTGATGGCGCCGCTGTGCAGCTATATCGTCGTCAACGTCTCCAGCCCCAACACGCCGGGCCTGCGCGCGTTGCAGGACGAATCGGCACTGACCAGTCTGCTCGACGCGGTGATCGCCGAACGCGATGCGACCTGCGGGCAGGGCAGCGGCCCCCGATCTTCCTCAAGGTCGCCCCCGATCTCGAACCGGCAGACATCGATTCGATCGCGCGCATCGCCATCGACAAGGCACTGGGGGCGCTGATCGTCACCAACACCACGATCTCGCGCCCGGCGCTGGCCTCGCCCCATCGTGGCGAGAGCGGCGGGCTTTCCGGGGCCCCGCTCAAGGACATGGCGCATCGCCGTCTGATCGAGTTCCGCAAGGCGACCGGCGGCGCGGTGCCGCTGATCGGCGTGGGCGGCATCGCCAATGCGCAGGACGCCTGGGCGCGCATTCGCGCGGGCGCCAGCCTGATCCAGCTCTACAGCGCGATGGTCTATGAAGGACCGGGTATCGCGAAGACAATCTGCGCCGGACTGGAGCAGCTGATGAAGCGCGACGGCTTCTCCTCCATCGCCGAGGCGGTGGGCACCGCCTGACAGCGCTTCGCGGGCGGCGGGAACTTCCTGCCGCCCCCTGCATCTCTATAAACGTGCGCCTTTATAAACGCGCACCTCTATCACCGTAACATGACCAGGGCACTGTTTGCCCAACCGGCCTGCTTGTGGGCCGCCTCTCCCGCGCCTAGAGCGGTGTGTGGAGAGGATGCCGATAAAAGGATAACGGGATCGCCATGAAGATTGCCGACTTGGACGAGTGCCCCAACCTCGTCTCGCTGTTCCTGTCGCGCGCCGATGCGCTGGACGAGGAGCCGATGCTGTGGACCAAACAGGACGGCGAATGGCACGCGCTGAGCTGGCGCGAGGCCGCGCGCCGCGTCTGCACGATGGCGGCGGCGATCCGGCGGCTGGGCATCATGCCCGGCGAGCGCGTGGTGATCGTCTCGGAAAACCGGCCCGAGTGGTGTCTGGCGGACCTTGCGATCATGGCGGCGGGCTGCATCACCGTGCCCACCTACACCACCAATACGGTGCGCGATCACGTCCATATCCTTGAAAACTCGGGCGCCAGTGCGGCGATCTGCTCGACCGCGAAGCTGGCCAAGACGCTGCGCGCGGCGATCGACCAGACCGACCTGTGCCGCCACCTGATCGGCATGGAGACGCTGGCGCCGGCTCAGGGCGGCTCGGTTCTGGTGCATGACTGGCAGGAACTGCTGGAGGGCGATTACCAGTCCGCCCGCGCCGAAGTGGAGGCGACGATCGCCGGGATCGGGCGCAAGGATCTGGCCTGCATCATCTACACCAGCGGCACCGGCGGGGCGCCGCGCGGGGTGTGTCAGCACCACGGCATGATTCTGGCGAACGTCGCCGGAGCAGGCGCGATCATCGACGAGGACTTCGGCCTTTCGCAGCCGGAAATCTTCCTCTCGTTCCTGCCGCTCAGCCATGCCTACGAACATACCGGCGGGCAGTTCCTGCCGATCGCGGTGGGCGGGCAGATCTATTACTGCGAAGGGCTGGACAAGCTGGCGGCCAATCTGGAGGAGGTAGGCCCGACCGTGATGGTCGTGGTGCCGCGCCTGTTCGAGGTGCTGCGCGCGCGGATCATCAAGCAGATCGACAAGCAGGGCGGCCTTGCCAAGAAGCTGATGCAGGCTGCCGTGGGCGCCGCGCTGCGCCGCGAACAGGGCCGCACGACGCTGGCCGACCGGCTGCTCGATCCGGTGATCGAGCGCACGCTGCGCCCCAAGGTGCGCAAGCGCTTCGGCGGGCGTAACAAGGCGCTGGTTTCGGGCGGCGCGCCGCTCAATCCCGAGATCGGCGCGTTCTTCGGCGGCATGGGGCTGACGCTTTTGCAGGGCTATGGCCAGACCGAGGCGGGGCCGGTGATCTCGTGCAACCGCCCGCGTGCAGGCGTGAAGTTCGACACCGTAGGCCCGGCGCTGCGCGGCGTGGACGTGAAGATCGCCGAGGATGGCGAAATTCTCGTACGCGGCGAACTGGTCATGTTCGGCTACTGGCAGAACAGCGCCGCGACGGCAGCGGCGCTCAAGGATGGCTGGCTGCAAACTGGCGACATCGGCCATATCGACGAGCGCGGGCGCATCGTCATCACCGATCGCAAGAAGGACATGATCGTCAACGACAAGGGCGACAACGTCTCTCCGCAGAAGGTCGAATCGATGCTGACGCTTCAGCCCGAGATCGCGCAGGCGATGGTCAGTGGTGACCGGCGGCCTTACGTGGTCGGCCTGATCGTGCCCGATGCCGAATGGGCCGAGGCCTGGGCGGCGGAGCATGGCGAGAGCGGAACTGTGGCGCAGTTGCAGGAGCTTGCGCCGTTCCGCGCGGCAGTGCGCAGCGCCATCGACCGGGTCAACGCCGACCTCTCGGTGATCGAGAAAGTGCGCCAGTTCACGTTCGCGGACGAGGCGTTCTCTATCGAGAACGAGGAAATGACCCCCAGCCTCAAGATCCGCCGCCACAAGCTGCGCGAACGCTACGGCGACCGGGTGGATGCGCTCTATCGCAGCTGATTGAGACCGGTGCCGCCCAAATTCGGCGGCGCCGAATTTCAACATACGCCCCTGAAAGGAACGCAGCGGGCCTTTCCGCGTTGAGCGAAGCGCTAGTTCGTCACTCGACAGGAAGGCCCGTTTCGATGCGCTCGTTCGCCTGCCCCAACTGCCAGCGGCTCAACCATTTCGAAGTCCGCGTCTGCCCCGGCTGCAACGCGACGCTGGGCTATGATCCTGCGATCGACGCCTTCCGTTTCCTGGCCGATGACGCGACCGTCTGGCGCGATGCGCAAGGGGGCGTGGGCGAGGTCGTCGTCTGCGCCAACAACAATGCCTATGCGATCTGCAACTGGCTGGTCGCCGAGCATGACGATACGCAGATGTGTCTTGCCTGCCGCCATAACCGCACCATTCCCGATCAGTCGCAGCCCTCGGTCCCGCCGCGCTGGGCGAAGATCGAGGAGGCCAAGCGACGGATGTTCCACACGCTGCTCAAGCTCGGCCTGCCGCTGGAGACCAAGCTCGACGAAACCTCGGGCCGCACGGTGCAGGGGTTGGCCTTCGATTTCCTCTACGATCCGGCGGCGGAGGAGGCGGGCACCCCGCAGGTGATGACCGGCCACGATGGCGGGCTGGTCACATTGAACCTGATCGAGGCCGACGATGCCGAGCGCGAGCGTATCCGCCACGCCATGGGCGAGCCGTACCGCACGCTGCTGGGCCACTTCCGGCACGAGGTGGGCCATCATTACTGGTCGCGGCTGGTCGAGCACGATCCGGAGGAACTGGCGGCCTTCCGCGCGCTGTTCGGCGACGAGACGGTCGATTACGAATCGAGCCTCAATTCGCACTATGGGGATGGCGGCACGGTGTGGACCACCGATTACGTCAGCGCTTATGCGACGATGCACCCGTGGGAGGATTTTGCCGAGACCTTCGCGCATTACCTGCACATCGTCGACGTGCTGGCGACGGCGGAGGGCTTCCACCTGCACCTGAGCGGACTGTCGGGCGAAGGGGCCGCGGGCGATGGCGAAGTGGAGGTCGATTTCGATCCCTACACCGCGCCCACAGCGGCGCTCGCCGGGCAGATGGCGCCGCTGTCGTTCGCGATGAACGCGATCAACCGTTCGATGGGACAGCCGGATTTGTATCCGTTCCACCTGTCGGACGCGATCGTGGCGAAGCTGGACTACGTCAACCGGCTGGTGGCCAGGGCGCGGGCGAGCGAGAGTGCGCAGGCCGTTGCCGAGCCCGTGTGAAGATGGGCCGGTTTGAAGAGGTGAGAGGAGAGGGGCGCGCGGCGCGTCAGCGGATGCGCGCCCCCAACGGATCAAGGTCTTAGAGCGGTTTCCTATCCAGTCGCACTGGATCAACCGCTCTAAGCTTCTGATTTACCGCATTTTCCGAGTCATCAGGTGATTCCACCTGATTAGAAAATGCTCTAGATCAGGCGACTTCCTTCTCGATCCATTCGGGATAGAACTTTGGTTCGCGGCCCGACCAGCCCTGCGCCATCGCGGCGGCTTCGCTGATCGAATGGAGCAGCAGGCGGCGGCGTTCCGGGCGGATCAGCGGCAGCGCGGCGGCGCCGCAGAAGGCGCTCGGCAGCCACGGGCGCGACCAGGCGCCGAGCAGCCGCTCGTAGAGGAAGCGGAAGGCGCTGAACGAATCGAGCCGCTCCTGCGCCAGATCGAAGGCGGCCATGCGGATCAGCGGGCCGAGGAAATCCTCGACGCCGTCGAGGCCCGCCTCTTCGGGATGGAGCGCGCGCAGCACGTCGATGCTGCGGTAGATCTCGTACTGCTCGCGGATGGAGACCATCTCTCCGGCATCGCGGGCCCAGCGCTTGTAGGTGTCCGGCTTGCCGAGCGCCACGTCGAGGCTGCGCCGGATATAGCGCTGCTCCGCAGGCGCGAAGCTGGCGAACTCGCGCAGTTCGCTGATGGTGACGGTTGCCGTGCCCTTGGTGGCCATGGTCGTATCTCCCTGCGACTCGAAAGGCTGATGCCCTTTCGCATAGAGAGAAAAGCACTTTTCCGCTTTCTGTTCCATTAACTATGCAATGCTTTGTTTCCCGATTTGCGACGAACGGGAAATTAAGAAATCAGAAAGGATGTGTCCTGAGTTGGATTCGTGCGCGCTGGAGAGGCGGTGCCTCCTGACGCGCGCAGAAGCTGGATCCCCGCCTGCGCGGGGGTGACGAAACAGGGATAGGATGGGGGAGGGGGAAGAATCCCCCTCAGATAAGCCCGGCCAGCGGGCTCGACGGATCGGCGTACTTGCGCGTGGGCATGCGGCCCGCAAGATAGGCATCGCGCCCGCCCTGCACCGCCAGCTTCATCGCGCGGGCCATGCGGATCGGGTCCTTGGCCTCGGCGATGGCAGTGTTCATCAGCACGCCGTCGCAGCCCAGTTCCATCGCCACGGCTGCTTCGGACGCGGTGCCCACGCCCGCATCGACCAGCACCGGCACCTTGGCGCCCTCGACGATCAGGCGCACCGTCACCTTGTTCTGGATGCCGAGGCCCGAGCCGATCGGCGCGCCCAGCGGCATCACCGCGACGGCGCCGCAGTCCTCAAGCTGCTTCGCGGCAATCGGATCGTCGACGCAGTAGACCATCGGCAGGAAACCTTCCTTGGCGAGGATCTCGGTCGCCTTCAGCGTCTCGCGCATGTCGGGATAGAGCGTGCGCGCCTCGCCCAGCACTTCCAGCTTCACCAGATCCCAGCCGCCCGCCTCGCGCGCGAGGCGCAGCGTGCGGATGGCATCGTCGGCGGTGAAGCAGCCGGCGGTGTTGGGCAGATAGGTGATCTTCTTCGGGTCGATGAAGTCGGTCAGCATCGGCGCCTTGGGGTCCGACACATTGACGCGGCGCACGGCGACCGTGACGATCTCCGCGCCCGAGGCTTCCACCGCCGCCGCATTCTGCGCGAAGTCCTTGTACTTTCCGGTGCCCACGATCAGGCGCGAGGTGAAGGTACGACCGGCGACAGTCCAGGTGTCCGGCGTCGAGGTATCAGCAGCAGTATCGGTCACGGGGGCGCATCCTTTCGGGGGGAGCGTGAATATAGAGGTAATTTTCGGAGCGGGGGCGTCAGCCGCCGCCGACGAAGTGGACGATCTCCAGCACGTCACCGTCGGTCAGCGCGATCTCGCCGAGCAGCGAGCGCGGGGCGATCTCGGCATTGCGCTCCACCGCGACCTTGGCGGGATCGAGGCCGATCTCGGCCACGAGGTCGGCGATGGTCGATCCGGCAGCAATGCGGCGCGGCTCGCCATTGACGGTCAGCGAAAGCGAAACGGGAGTATTCTCGGCCATGCAGGCCAGATAGCGGTCCCTGCGGGTTTGAGAATACCCTGTGTGGGGAATTTTAGGAGAAGTGCGCCTGTGGGCAAGCGGTCTTCCCCGGTCTCTCTATCAATGCCCGGCGTGGAGGTTGCGGATATGCGCGAAGGCGACGAGCACCACGCCCGAAACCGTGAACAGCCCTTCTTCCAGCCCGTGGCCGACGAACAGCGCCGTGGTCATCAGCGCAAGGCCCGCCGCACCGATCGCCAGCGGCAGGCGCTGGCCATGGCGATACGCACCGAAACCAAGCCCGATCCCGGCGATCATGACCGCAAGCGCAAGGCCGACATGATGGATCTCGGGCGAGAGCAGCACGCCGCCGCCGATCCCCAGCACGCCCACCAGCAGCGCAGTCAGCATGCAGTGCACCGCGCACAAGCCGCTGAGCACAATGCCGAGGCGGTCGAAGCGGTGGCGGAAGGAGGCGATGGCGTTACGCATGAAAGGGCTAATATGTTACGTTGTAACATCATGCAAGAGCGGCCGCTCGCCTGCCGGTCTTGTGCCGTGCTCGGCCTGTCCCGACCTTGGGACGGGCACGTCCGGTCGCATCCCCGGTCAATGTGTCTCTTGCACAACAGGTCGTAAACTATCAGGGATGGCCGGCATGAAGGCACCTTCCCGCAAAGCCCGGCCGAGTCACGCGCTGATCGGCACTGTCGACGATACCCGGCCGATGGCCCGCTGGCTGCTGATCGTGGCCTGCCTCGTCATCATGATCGTGTGTGTGGGCGGTATCACCCGCCTGACCGAATCGGGCCTCTCGATCACCGAGTGGAAGCCGGTGACGGGCGCGATCCCGCCGCTGACCGATGCGCAGTGGCAGATCGAGTTCGCGCGCTACAAGCACATCCCCCAGTATATCGACGTCAACGGCCCGGCGGGCATGACGCTGTCGCAGTACAAGGGTATCTATTTCTGGGAGTGGTTCCACCGCCTGCTCGGCCGCGTGATCGGCATGGCGATGGTGCTGCCGCTGGCGTGGTTCTGGATTCGCCGCACGATCCCGCTGGGTTATCGTCCGCGTCTGGTCGCGCTGACCGCGCTGATCGGTCTGCAGGGCACGATCGGCTGGCTGATGGTGCATTCGGGGCTGACGCCTGACGCGCAGGACCGGGTGAGCCACTACTGGCTCGCCGCGCACCTGATCACCGCGCTGTTCACGCTGGGCGGCCTCGTGTGGACCGCGCTCGATCTGCGGGCGCTGGGCGCGGAGGGCGATCCGCCCGCCAGACTGACCCGCTTCGGTGCGCTCGCACTGGTGGCGCTGGCGATGCAGATATTCATGGGCGCGATGGTGGCGGGTCTGCGCGCGGGTTATGTCGCCGGTTCCGGCTGGTTCCATGTCGACGCCTGGCCACTGATGCAGGGCAGCTTCTTCCCCGATGGCGTCGACTGGACGGGTGGGCTGTTCCACGCGCTGTTCGACGATCTCTACCTTACCCACTTCGTCCACCGCTGGTGGGCCTGGGTGGTGGTGGCCATCCTGATCGCGATGGGACGCCGCCTGAAGGCCGCTCGCCGCCGCGAGGTGAGCTTTACGCTGCACTGCGCCTTCGGATTGCAGGTGGTGCTGGGGATCAGCACGGTGTGGTCGGGCGTGTCGATCCCGATCGCGGTCGCGCATCAGGTCTGCGCCGCGCTGCTGGTCTGCGCCACCACCTGGGGCGCGCATGCGCTGGGGCGCCGCCGTTGAGCGAAAGGGCCGATGCCTCCGGGCAGGGTGCGCTGATCTGGTGCCCGTTTCCGGACGAGGCCTCGGCACTGGCGGTGATCGACACGCTGCTCGACGAAGGCCTCGTCGCCTGCGGCAACGTGCTCCCGGCGATGACGTCGCGCTTCGTGTGGAACGGGATGAAGGATCAGGCCGCCGAGAAGGGCGTGCTGTTCAAGACCCGTGCCGCCCTGCTGGAGAGCGCGGTGGCCCGGATTTCCGCGCTCCATCCTTACGAGACGCCCGCCGTGCTCGGCTGGCGCTGTGACGCCGCCACGCCCGCGACGCTGGCGTGGCTGAATAGCCTCGGATAACGTAGAGGTATCATTTTACCTCTCTGGAAACCCGCGCCTGCCTTGACTTGGCGAGGGATTTCGACGATTGGGCGCGCCTTCCCACGCGCCGCTCGGGAGATTCGCCTTTTGATGGTCGATCGTTCAGCAGCGCGCTCGAACAAGGATTGACCTGCCATGAAGGCGCTCACGAAGGTCACCCGGTCGATCAAGCCGGCCGAGGTGGAAAAGAAGTGGCATCTGATCGATGCCGAAAATCTGGTGGTTGGCCGTCTGGCCGTCATCGTTGCCGACCTGCTGCGCGGCAAGCACAAGCCCAGCTTCACCCCGCACGTTGATTGCGGCGACCACGTCGTCATCATCAACGCCGAGAAGGTGCGCTTCACGGGCAACAAGCTCAAGCAGCAGACCTACTACAAGCACACCGGTTATGCCGGCGGCATCAAGGAAATCACCGCGGACAAGGTTCTCGCCGGTCGTTTCCCCGAGCGCGTGCTCGAGAAGGCTGTCGAGCGTATGATCCCGCGTGGCCCGCTTGGCCGTGACCAGATGCGCGCCCTGCACATCTACGCCGGCACCGAGCACCCGCACGGTGGCACCCAGCCCGAAGCGCTCGACGTAGCTTCGATGAACCGCAAGAACAAGGTGGGCGCATAATGTCTGAGACCGAAACCGTTCAGAGCCTGTCGGACCTCGCAGACATCGCCGGCAACGTTGCTGCCGCCGAGTCGACCGAGACCCCCGTGTTCGTTTCCAACGCGCCGCTGCGCGAGCAGGAAATCGACGCGCAGGGCCGCGCCTACGCCACCGGCCGCCGCAAGGATGCCGTGGCTCGCGTGTGGCTGAAGCCCGGCACCGGCAAGATCATCGTCAATGGCCGTGATCAGGAAGTCTACTTCGCCCGTCCGACCCTGCGTCTGGTGATCAACCAGACCTTCCAGGTCGCTGGCCGCGAAGACCAGTACGACGTCGTCGCCACCGTCAAGGGTGGTGGTCTCTCGGGCCAGGCCGGCGCTGTGAAGCACGGTATCGCCCAGGCCCTCGCCAAGTACGAGCCCGCCCTGCGCGCCGCCGTCAAGGCCGCCGGCTTCCTGACCCGCGACAGCCGCGTTGTCGAGCGTAAGAAGTACGGCCGTGCGAAGGCACGCCGCAGCTTCCAGTTCTCGAAGCGCTGATATTTTCCGGTTCTCGGCCTGCTCTTGCGGCGGGCCGGATCGGAAGAAAAAAGACGGCCCCCGGTTCGCCCGGCGGGCCGTTTTTCTTTGCCTGTTGTGCAGGAAATCGAGGGCAGTCCATATAGCCCTCTCCCCTTGAGGGGAGAGGGTTGGGAGAGGGGCCTTCCCCAAAGATCACACTCTTGTGGAGGCACGCCCCCCTCTCAACTGCGCCTAGGCAGCAAGCTGCCAAGGCTGCGTATCTCTCCCCTGAAGGGGAGAGAGAAATGGCGGTTTTGACGAAGGGCTGGAACGCCACCGCTCCTGCCGAGTTTGCAGTGCAGCATGTCGTGGGCAGCATGTTCCGGGGGCGGGAGGACGTATCCTCACCTGCGCATGGAATCGTGATGCCCTTCGCAGGAGGCCGTGATGTCGTCTTCGTCCCCGTTCGCTTTTGCTCGTCCCGAACGCATCCGCGCCGAACTCGGCGCCGAATTCACCGGGGAGGGGACGCACTTCGCGGTCTTTTCCGAAAATGCCGAGGCGATGGAACTGTGCCTGTTCTCGCCCGACGGCACCGAGGAAGTGGCGCGGCTGGAACTGCCTTCGCGCGAGGGCTCGATCTTCTCGGGCTATCTGCCCGGTGTGCGTCCCGGCCAGCTCTACGGCTACCGCGCCCATGGCGCCTACGAGCCCGAGCGGGGGCATCGCTTCAATCCCAACAAGCTGCTGCTCGATCCCTATGCGCGCGAGATCGCGGGACAGATCCGCTGGGACGATGCGCTGTGGGGCTATGACCTTGCGAGCGGTGACGACCTGACCTTCGATGCCCGCGATTCCGCGCCCTTCATGGTCAAGGGCCGGGTGCAGGACCCGGATTTCGACTGGGAGGGCGATCAGGCCATTGCCCGCCCATGGACCGAGACGGTGCTGTGCGAGGCGCATGTGAAGGGCCTCACCATGCTCCACCCCGATGTGCCCGAGGCGCTGCGCGGCACCTATGAGGGCATGGTCTGCGAGCCGGTGCTCGACCACCTGCGGCGGCTGGGCGTGACGGCGGTGGAACTGCTGCCGTGCCAGTTCTTCCTCGATGATCGCCAGCTGCTCGACAAGGGGCTGTCGAACTACTGGGGCTATCAGAGCCTCGGCTACTTCGCGCCCGAGCCGCGCTATCTGCGCACCGGCGATACCGCGCCCGGCGCCATCCGCCAATTCAAGGACATGGTGAAGCGGTTCCACAAGGCGGGGATCGAGGTGATCATGGACGTGGTCTACAACCACACCGCCGAAGGATCGGAGCGCGGGCCGACGCTGGGCTTCCGCGGGCTCGATAACGCCGCCTACTACATGCTCAGCCCCGAGAACCCGCGCTATTCGTTCGACCAGACGGGCACCGGGAATACGCTGTCGGTCGCCCATCCGATGGTGCTGCGCATGGTGCTCGATTCGCTGCGCTACTGGGTGCAGGTGATGCATGTCGACGGGTTCCGCTTCGACCTTGCCTCGACGCTGGGGCGCGAGGCGACCGGGTTCGATCGCGAGGGCGGGTTCTTCGATGCGATCCGGCAGGACCCGATTCTGGCGGGCGTGAAGCTGATCGCCGAGCCGTGGGACGTCGGCCTTGGCGGCTATCAGGTCGGCGGTTTTCCGCATCCGTTCCGCGAATGGAACGACAAGTTCCGCGATACCGTGCGCGGCTTCTGGCGCGGCGACGAGGCGCTGGTCGGCCCGCTCGCCAACGTGCTGGTCGGCTCGCCGCAGCAGTTCAACCATTCGGATCGCGGCGCGACCGCCTCGATCAACTTCCTCGCCGCGCACGACGGTTTCACGCTGATGGACACCGTCTCGTACAATGATCGCCACAACGAGGCGAACGGCGAGGGCGGGGCGGACGGCCACGACAACAACCTGTCGGACAACATGGGCGCCGAAGGACCGACCGAGGACGAGGGCGTGAACGCCGCCCGCGCGCGCCGTCGCCGGGCGATGATCGCGACGCTGCTGGTCTCGCAGGGCGTGCCGATGATGCTGGCGGGCGATGCCATCGGCAACAGCCAGCAGGGCAACAACAACGTCTATTGTCAGGACAACGAGACCGCGTGGATCGACTGGCCGCATCGCGACGATGCTCTGTTCGATTTCTGCAGCGGCATGATCGAGTTGCGCCATGCCCACCCGGTGCTGGCGCAGGACAATTTCCTGCTGGGCGCCAGCAGCGAGGAAGGCCGCGTCGAGATCGCGTGGTTCCAGCCGGACGGGCGCGAAATGACGCCGGAACTGTGGGAGCAGGCCAGCCTGCGGGTTCTCGGCCTGCAACTCGACTATTCCGCGCGCGAGGTGTTCCTGGGCGGTCCGCGTCCGCTGTTCATGGTGCTGAACGCCGGCGACGCGCTGGAATTCACCTTGCCCGAGCGCGAGGGCGGCTGGGTCCGGGTGCTCGATACGGCGGCGGACGACTGCTTTGCCGAGCAGGCGCTGGAGGGTGCGGCAGCAGCGATCCCGGCGCAGGCGCTATGCCTCTTCGCGCCGGGTGCATAATCAAATCACGTCATCCCAGCGCAGGCTGGGATCGGTGTGAGTCTGGTGCGATCTCGATAACGGTCCCAGCTTGCGCTGGGACGACGTGATTATGGAAATCAATGCCCGCTGTAGCGGCCCGGTCGGTGGTTCACGTACATCACTGCGTTGATCGCGGCGGCCGAGAGCAGCGACATCGCCACGCGGCCGGGTCCGATCACGGGGATCGCGCTGCCCAGGATCACCACGTCGAACAGCATCTGCGTGCGGCCCGCGTTCCAGCCGCGCGTCTTGTGGAAGTGCAGCGCGATCACGCCGATCCCGCCGACGCCCGCGCCGTGGCGGGCGAGCGCGAGGATGCCCATGCCGATCAGCGTGCCGGAAAACAGCGCGGCGAAGAACGGGTCGATATGCGAGACGCCCAGATAGCGCGGCACCAGCAGGCCGATCACCATCAGCCCGGTGCTGGCGATCGTGCTCTTGATCGCGAAGGTCAGGTTCACCGCGCGCGCGGCGTAGAGGAAGAACGGCAGGTTGACGATCAGCAGCAGCGTCGTCGGGCTCATCGGCAGCAGGTACGAGAGGATCAGCGCCACGCCCGCCATGCCGCCGGTGACGAGCCCCGCCTGTTTCAGCAGCACCACGCCGACGGCAGTGAAAGTACAGCCGATCAGCATCGCATAGACGTCCTCCGCCATGCTGTGGCGATGGGCCATGGCCTCCTCCACGGCTTCGTGGGTGGCGCTGGGGAAGGCGTCGTGATCGGTCTCGGTCAAGCGTCGTGTCCCGGTTGGAGGAAGTCTGAACGCGCTGTGCAGTGAGTGGATATAAATTTCAAGGTATGGGAATATTATTTCGTTCTCGGAAAGGCGGCAACACCTGTCGCGGCGCAGCATTCCTGCTTATGGACGCCAGTGCAAGACGGGCATTCGCAAGCTGATCGCGGCGCGGCGCAGTTTGTCGCGATGCCGCAGAACAGGACGAAAACCATGGTCGCGATCGGTTGCTTCTTTCCCGTGCTCTTCTTCATCCTCGGCGCGGTGATCGGGGCGATGGTCGGCGGCGACAGCGGCACGATGTGGGGCGCGATCATCGGTACGGTGCTGGGCCTGGCCTGCTGCGGGGCGATGTTCGGGATACTCGCGAAGGCGGCGGGCAAGCGAAAGTAGCGCAAGGTTGGACAGCGGTGGGTTGGACAGCGGTGGGTTGGACAGAGGAGGACGGGCGTGATTTAACCCCCGGCCATGAAACGTCTTTCGCTCGTTGCCACTCTGTTTGCCTGCACCGCACTGGTTGCGGCCCCGTCCATTGCCGATACGCCCACGCAGGACACGTCGGACCCGCTCGCCTCGGTCGATCCGCTGATCGGCACCGGGCCGGACGGCCACACCTTCCCCGGCGCCAGCGCCCCGTTCGGCATGGTCCAGCTCTCGCCCGATACCGACGCGACCTGTCAGGTGCGCGACTGTTATGCCCACGCGGCGGGCTACAGCTATCACGACACCACCATTCAGGGCTTCAGCCACACGCATTTCTCGGGCGCGGGGCACTCGGACCTCGGCGATTTCCTCGTCATGCCCGAGGTCGGCCCGGTGTCTGCCGTGAAGCTCGATCCGGGCAGCGAGAAGAATCCCGCGGGCGGCTATCGCCAGCACTTCTCGCACGATACCGAAGTCGCCAGCCCCGGCTATTACGCGGTGACGCTGGCCGACAGCGGCGTGCGTGCGGAGCTGACGGCGGGCACGCGCGTGGGTGTCCATCGCTATACTTTCCCCAAGGGCACTGAGGCGCACCTGCTGCTCGACATGCGATCGAGCCTCTATGATTATCCCGGCAAGGTCCTGTGGTCCGGCCTGCACCTGCACCCGGACGGCACGCTCACCGGCTTTCGCGAGACGCGCGGCTGGGCGGCGGGGCGCAAGCTGTTCTTCGCGATGCGCTTTTCCGCGCCGCTGACGGACCATGCCTTCCTCGACCGGGACGAGCACGTCGCCTACAAGGGCTTTCAGGGGCCGGGGCGCGGCACCGATGCGCTACCCGAAAAGCTGGGCAAGGCGCTGGAGGCGCGGCTCGATTTCGGCACGCTCGCCAAGCCCTTGGAAGTGCGCGTGGCGCTTTCGGGCGTGGACGAGCAGGGCGCCATCGCCAACCTTGATGCAGAAGGCGCCGATTTCGACACCGTGCGCGCCCGAACGGAGGGGCTGTGGCGCAGCGCGCTCGACCGGGTGAAGATCGACGCGCCCCAGCCGATGCGCACCAACCTCTATACCGCGCTCTATCACAGCCTGCTGGCGCCCTCGGTGTGGAGCGATGCCGACGGGCAGTATCGCGGGCCGGACGATCAGGTTCACCGCGCGAAGGGCTTCACCTTCCGCTCCACCTTCTCGCTGTGGGATACCTTCCGCGCCGAGCACCCGCTGCTGACGCTGATCCAGCCTGCGCAGACGACCGCCGACGTGGTGAATTCGCTGGTCGCCAGCCAGCAGGAGAGCCCTTACGGCATCCTGCCGGTCTGGCAGTTCGCGGGGCGCGAGACCTGGACGATGATCGGCTATCACGCGGTGCCGGTGATAGCGGATGCGTACCTCAAGGGCATGCCCGGCTTTGACGCCGATGCCGCGCTCGATGCGATGGTGAAGAGCGCGACTTACGCGCCCTATGGCGGCCTCGGCTACTACATGAAGCTGGGCTATGTGCCGATCGATAAGGAGCCCGAGGCGGCGTCCAAGACGGTCGAATATGCTTACGATGACTGGACCATCGCGCGCATGGCGCAGAAGGTGGGCCGCAAGGATATCGAGGCCGAGTTCGACAGGCGCGCCGGGTACTGGCGCAACAGCTTCGATGCCAGGACCGGCTGGGTCCGCGCGCGCAAGAGCGACGGGTCTTTCCGCACGCCCTTCGATCCCACCGCGATCAACTATGGTTCGGACTATACCGAGGGCAATGCATGGCAATACAGCTGGTTCGTGCCGCAGGATCAGGCGGGGCTGTTCAAGGCGCTGGGCGGCGACAAAAAGGTCGTCGCCAAGCTCGATGCGATGTTCGACTATGACAATTCGAAGCTCGACTACAGCCATGCCGAGGATATCGCCGGGCTGATTGGCCAGTATATCCACGGCAACGAGCCGAGCCACCACGTCGCCTATCTCTACGACTATGCCGGCGCACCGTGGCGCACGCAGGAGCGGCTCAAGCAGATCGTCGAGAGCCAGTACAAGCCGACGCCGGACGGTCTTTCGGGCAACGACGACCTTGGCCAGATGTCGGCCTGGCTGGTGTTCACCGGCCTCGGTTTCTACCCGGTGACGCCGGGCAGCGGGCAATACGTGATCGGGCGGCCCTTCGTGCGCCATGCCGCCGTGGAACTGCCCAACGGCAAGACCTTCACGGTGGACGTCGATGGCCTGTCGGACGCGAACCGCTACGTCGGGCGGGTAGACCTGAACGGCAAGGCGCTGACCCGCACGTGGATTTCCGATGCGGAAGTACGCGCCGGGGGCACGCTGCACTTCACGATGCAGGCCCAGCCGAACAAGACCTGGGGCACGGCACCCTCCGCGCGGCCCTATTCGTCCTCGACCGCGAAGTAGGCGACACACGAAAAACGGCGCGGGTTTAGCCCCGCGCCGTTTTTGATTCCTGATGTGTGACTAGGCTTTAGTCCAGCATCGTCTTCATCAGCGCGCGCACGTCGTCGCCGAGGTCGGCGCGGTCGAGGGCGACGGCCATCGTCGCTTCGACGAAACCGAGCTTCGAGCCGCAGTCGAAGCGGCGGCCGTTGAAGGTGACGGCGTGGAACGGCTGCTGGCCGATCAGCTTGGCCATCGAATCGGTCAGCTGGATCTCGCCGCCCGCGCCCTTGCCCTGCGTTTCGAGCAGACCCATGACTTCGGGCTGAAGGATATAGCGGCCCGAGACGATCTTGTTCGACGGCGCTTCCTCGACCTTGGGCTTTTCGACGAGGCCCTTCACTTCGGTAAGGTTGCCGCGCACGTCGCCCGGTGCGATCACGCCGTAGCTGGACACGCTTTCATGCGGCACTTCGAGCACCGAGATCAGGTTGCCGCCGACTTCGTCGTAAGCTTCGACCATCTGCTTCATGCAGCCGGGCGAGCCGTACATCATCTCGTCGGGCAGGAAGATCGCGAAAGGCTCGTCACCCACCACGGCGCGCGCGCACCACACCGCGTGGCCAAGGCCCATCGGCACCTGCTGGCGAACGGTGGTGAGATTGCCCGGCGCGATGCGGGTGGGATCGAGCACGTCGAGTGACTTGCCACGCTCGCGCATGGTCGCCTCCAGCTCGAAGGCGGTGTCAAAATGTTCGACGATGGCGGTCTTGCCGCGACCGGTGATGAAGATGAACTCCTCGATCCCCGCCTCGCGCGCCTCGTCGACGGCGTACTGGATCAGCGGGCGATCGACGATCGGCAGCAGTTCCTTGGGGATCGCCTTGGTGGCGGGCAGGAAGCGGGTGCCGAGCCCGGCGACAGGGAACACGGCCTTGCGGACCGGTTTGCGGAAATCCTTGGTACTCATGGATTGGTCGTCGCCTCCTTGGTGCTGGCGGCCAGATTAGATACGGAACACTACAAATGTGCAACGGGCACACAATGCCTTCGGTCGCCCAAAGGTTGCGGGCCGTCTCAATGACACTCTCGCGTCACGCAGCGTCTTGTGACTATCGCGAATACCTTTACATGGCGCTAAATGGACAAGATCATCATCGAAGGCGGCAAGCGCCTTTCCGGCACCATTCCCGTTTCCGGTGCAAAGAACGCCGCGCTCACGCTGCTGCCCTGCGCGCTGCTGACTGATGAGCCGCTGACGCTGCGCAACCTGCCGCGTCTGGCCGACATCGACGGGTTCCAGCACCTGATGAACCAGTTCGGCATTTCCACGGCCATCGCGGGCAGCCGCCCTGAGGACTTCGGCCGGGTGATGACCCTGCAGGCGACGCGGATCACCAGCACCGTCGCGCCCTACGATCTGGTGCGCAAGATGCGCGCCTCGATCCTCGTGCTCGGCCCCATGCTGGCGCGCATGGGCGAGGCGACCGTGTCGCTGCCCGGCGGCTGCGCCATCGGCAATCGCCCGATCGACCTGCACCTCAAGGCGCTGGAAGCGCTGGGCGCGAAGATCGAGATGGCGGCGGGCTACGTGAAGGCCGTGGCGCCCGACGGCGGCCTGCCCGGCGGACGCTATGCCTTCCCGGTGGTCTCGGTCGGCGCGACCGAGAACGCGCTGATGACGGCGGTGCTGTGCAATGGCAAGTCCACGCTGCACAACGCCGCGCGCGAGCCCGAGATCGTTGACCTGTGCAACCTGCTGGTGGCGATGGGCGCGCAGATCGAGGGCATTGGCACGTCCGACCTCACCATCCATGGCGTGCCGCGCCTGCACGGCGCCACCTACATGGTCATGCCGGATCGTATCGAGGCGGGCTCCTACGCCTGCGCGGCGGCGATCACCGGCGGCGAGGTGTTCCTCAAGGGCGCCAAGGTCGAGGACATGGAAGCGACGGTGCAGGCGCTGCGCGACGCAGGCGTGCATGTCGAGCCGGTCGCGGGCGGCATCAAGGTGGCCTCGGACGGCAAGCTGCGTCCGGTCACGCTCTCGACCGCGCCCTATCCGGGCTTCGCCACCGACATGCAGGCCCAACTGATGGCGCTGCTGTGCATGGCCGAAGGCTCCAGCGTGCTGACCGAGACGATCTTCGAGAACCGTTACATGCACGTCCCCGAACTGAACCGCATGGGCGCGCATATCGAAACCAAGGGCCGCACCGCGATCGTCCATGGCGTGAAGCAGATGGTCGGCGCCGAAGTGATGGCGACCGACCTTCGCGCCTCGATGAGCCTGGTGATCGCCGGGCTTGTCGCGCAGGGGCAGACGCAGGTGCATCGCCTCTACCACCTCGATCGCGGGTATGAGCGTCTGGAAGAGAAGCTGGCTCTGGTCGGCGCGCAGATCGAACGCGTCGGCGGGGAATAAAGGGTCTGCCGGGGCGGCATCTTTCCCGCACCGGCAACCAACGGCCCGATGGGCGCGTTCTTCCCGGCAGATATTCACTGCCAAGGAGGATGCACCCATGGGTCTGATCCGTACCGCCGCGCTGGGCGCGGCTGGCTATGCGCTCTACAAGTACCTCAACCGCGACAAGGACGAACTGGCCTTTGCGGGCGGCGATCACCGCCACGTCCGCGATGCCGGGCCGGACAACATGACCGGCAAGCCGAAAGGCTGGAGCAAGGTGGACGAAGCCTCGGACGAGAGCTTTCCGGCCAGCGATCCGCCAGCGTACTGAGGCTCGGCGTAAGCTATAAGAAGGGCGGCGGCTGAAAGGCTTGCCGCCCTTTTTCGTGTCAGCGCTGGTGGAGCATCAGCCAGATGCGGATCGCGCCTGCGAGGCCGGGAGGCACATCGGCTTCCAGCCGTTCCGCGTCGATGCGCGCGACAAGCGCATTCACGGGCACGCCCTCGTGCGAGGCTGCTGTGCGCAACCGGTCCCAGAACACCGGTTCGAGGCTGATCGAGGTCTTGTGTCCGGCGATCTCGACCGAACGCTTGACCGGGGGATGATAGGGCGAGGTCATGACCCTGCTTTAGGGCGCCGGGGTGGACCGGGAAGAGCGGGAACGACGTGAACGCCGCTCCCGAACCTCGCATCAGTACATGTGCTGGCCGCCGTTGATCGACAGCGTCGAGCCGGTGACGAAAGCGGCTTCGTCGTCGCACAGGAAGGCCACGCCGCGCGCGATTTCCTTGGCGGCACCAAGGCGGCCCACCGGGATGCGGGCGACGATCTTCTCCAGCACGGTGGCGGGAACGGCAGCGACCATGTCGGTGTCGATATAGCCGGGCGCGATGGCGTTCACGGTCACGCCGAACTTGGCGCCTTCCTGCGCCAGCGCCTTGGTGAAGCCGTGGATGCCGGACTTGGCGGCGGCGTAGTTCACCTGACCGTACTGGCCCGACTGCCCGTTGATCGAGCCGATGTTGACGATACGGCCCCACTTGCGTTCGCGCATGCCGGGGAACGTCGCCTTGGCCATGTTGAAGCAGCCGCCAAGGTTGATGCGCATGACCTCGTTCCAGTCATCGAAGGTCATCTTGTGGAGCACGCCGTCACGGGTAATCCCGGCATTGTTGACGACGATATCGATCGGGCCGACTTCATCTTCCACGCGCTTGCAGCCGACGAGGCAGGCCTCGTGATCGCCCACGTCCCAGCGATAGGCGGCAATTCCGGTACGCTCGGTAAAGGCCTTGGCCTTTTCCTCATTGCCTGCATAATTCGCGACGACGGTGTGGCCACGCTCTTTCAGGGCCAGCGAGATCGCCTCGCCGATGCCGCGGGTTCCGCCGGTCACGATTGCCACTTTCGCCATATCGATCCTTTCCCTTGCGCCTGTCCGATGACAGTCATGCTATTGCTAGGAAATGCTTGATGGCAGGGCAAGATTGCAGTTCGGTGAGTTAAACTTGCAATTTTTGAACGCAACATGCGCGTGGTGCACGCAATGCTTTGCATCTCACCGCTTGACGGACACGCGGGGTCCTCGCCCAGGCCTGGACCCTTGTCAGAACGGGAATATCAGGTTTCAGAACTTGAACTGGGTGCCGAGATAGACGGCCTGACTGTCCAGCTTGCCGTCGGTCAGCGGCATCAGTCGCTCGCGGTCCTGTGTGTAGCGCACGCCTGCCGTGACATCGAGATTCTTGGTCACGCGATAGGCGCCGCCGACGTCAACTTCGTTCGAATCACCGGCATAGCTGCGTGGCGATCGTCCGGTCGGGTGCTTGTCATCGAAGGAAAGTCGCGTGCTGAAGCGCGAGGGATCGGCTTTGCTGTTCCCGCCCGGCGTCAGGTTGAAGCGCTTGAGATCGGGAAGGTCCTGAATATCGTGCGGCGCTGGCGAAGGGGGAACGAGGTTCTGCTGCGAGAACGACTGGTATCCCCCGCGCGAAACCCCCAGATTGAAGGCGGCCGGCGCGATGCGCATGCGATTGGCTGCCGCGGTGGGGCTGTCATCGGCCTGCGGCAGAGGGATATGTCCATGGACGATGATCGCCTTGGCGGCTTCGGGGTCGACACGGACCGCCACCGTCACGGCGCGCTCCGGACGATTGGGCGTACCGGCCGGAGTAAACGGAAACCGCTGCCCCTTGGCGAGCGAGCGCAGGGCCATCTCGCGGGCAAGCGAAAGCGAATCGGTGGCCGCTGTCAGCGGATCGACCACGGTAACGGCATGGGCGTGGCGCAGGTTCGTTGCAAAGGCGAGCATCGCGCTGGGCAGCGCAAGCACCGCCACGCAGGAGGCAAGTCCCAGTCCCGCACGCATGGCCGAGCGCGGCGCGGAGTCCGGCTCCTGCACGATGCGGGGTTGAGATAAGGCAAGCGTTGCCATGTCCAGACGATCCGACCCAGTTTTCCTTCAGCGCGGCATCGTCCGGCGGGGCGATGGCTTCGGGCGCATCCTATGAAGCAGCATCCGGCTTAACACAGGCTGATCGGCGTGGGGAGCGGTCTCGTGCATCGTACACCCTTCCCGTTCCCCTTTCCTCGTTCATCGCGCGTTTAGCTTGCCCGTCCCTAATGCCACGGCTGCCAGTCGTGTCCGCATGCAAACCGCTTTCGTCTACAGGCCGGCAAACGACGGCACCTGCTGCGGTGGCCCTTGCCGCGCGAGCGCGGGCAGCTATAGAGGCGATGGATCTTCGCGCGTCAGGCCCGTTGCCCCTGTGGCCGGATGGACGTCATGGAACAGGAACTGGAATTACGATGACAGGAAGCACCGACACCGGCCGTACTCTTGCAGGCAAGCTGGCCCGCGCCGGTCTCGCCGCCGGCCTCTGCGGCGTTGTCGCGCTTTCGATGGCGGGGTGCGCGGGCAAGCGTCCGGTGCAGTCGCAGGCCGTGCTTGCGGCCTCGAAGGTGACGACGATCGGCGTGAACAGCTACCTGTGGCGCGCCAGCCTCGATGCGCTGTCGTTCATGCCGCTGCTCCAGACCGACAGCAACGGCGGCGTCATCGTCACCGACTGGTACGTCAACCCCAAGGACCCGACCGAGCGGATGAAGGTCTCGGTGACGATCCTCGATCAGGATCTGCGCGCCGATGCGCTGAACGTCGCGGCGACCCGCGAAGTGCAGCAGAACGGCACCTGGGCGCCAGCACCGGTACAGGCTGCAACGGTCCAGAAGCTGGAGGATATCATCCTCACCAAGGCGCGTGACCTGCGTCGCGAATCGATCACCAGCTCCAACTGATATTTCCTGCGCGTCGTCGTTCCCGGTTTGAAAAGGACCGGCGACGCCACCCCGCAGGGCGCGATCTGCCCTTGAGAGAGACTGATACATGACCGAGCGGTTCGATCCGGCTCAGGCGGACACGCGCTGGCAGAAGGTTTGGGACGAGGCACAGGTTTTCCGTGCCGACGATGCGACCACCAAGCCGCGCAGCTATGTCCTTGAGATGTTCCCCTATCCTTCGGGGCGCATCCACATCGGCCACGTCCGCAACTACACCATGGGTGACGTGCTGGCGCGCTACAAGCGCATGCGCGGCCATGAAGTGCTGCACCCGATGGGCTGGGACGCGTTCGGCATGCCCGCCGAAAACGCGGCGATGGAAAAGGGCGTTCACCCGGCGGCTGGACGCGCGACAATATCGCCAACATGAAGGCGCAGTTGAAGCGCCTGGGCTTCGCGCTCGACTGGAGCCGCGAGATCGCCACCTGCGAGCCGGAATACTACGGCCACGAACAGGCGCTGTTCCTCGATCTCTATGCCAACGATCTGGTTTACCGCAAGGAATCGGCGGTGAACTGGGACCCGGTCGACATGACCGTGCTGGCGAACGAGCAGGTGATCGACGGGCGCGGCTGGCGTTCGGGCGCGCTGGTCGAGAAGCGCAAGCTCTCGCAGTGGTTCCTCAAGATCACCGATTTCGCCGACGAACTGCTCGAAGGCCTCTCCACGCTCGACAAGTGGCCCGAGAAGGTCCGCACGATGCAGGAGAACTGGATCGGCAAGTCGCAAGGGTTGCAGTTCCGCTTCGACCTGTCCGACGGCGGCGCGGTGGAAGTCTACTCGACCCGTCCTGACACCATTTTCGGCGCCAGCTTCGTGGCTGTCGCCGCCGATCACCCGATCGCGCAGAAGGTCGCCGAAGGGCGCGCCGACGTGCAGGACTTTATCGCGCTGTGCAAGCAGGGCGGGACGACGGCGGCTGAGCTGGAAACGGCGGAGAAGCTGGGCTTCGATACCGGCATCACCGCCAAGCATCCATTCACCGGTGCGGCGCTGCCGGTCTACATCGCCAACTTCGTGCTGATGGACTACGGCACCGGCGCGGTGATGGCCGTTCCGGGGCATGACCAGCGCGATTTCGAGTTCGCGACCAAGTACGCCCTGCCGATCCTGCGCGTTGTCGCGGCCAGCGCCGAGGAGGCCGACAAGCCCTTCGACGGTGAGTCAGAGGCAGGCGATGGGGTTCTGGTGAACTCCGACTTCCTGAACGGCCTGAGCGTCGCCGAGGCCAAGGCTGCCGTCATCGCGCGGGCCGAAGGTGAGGGCTGGGGACAGGGCCAGACGGTGTGGCGCCTGCGCGACTGGGGCGTTTCGCGCCAGCGCTACTGGGGCACGCCGATCCCGTTCGTCCACTGCGAGATCTGCGGCGTGGTGCCGGTGCCCAAGAAGCACCTGCCGGTCACGCTGCCCGAGGACGTCGATTTCTCGGTGCCGGGCAACCCGCTCGACCGTCACCCGACATGGAAGCATGTCGACTGTCCGCAATGTGGGCACGCGGCGCGGCGCGAGACCGACACGCTCGATACCTTCGCGGACAGCTCGTGGTATTTCCTGCGCTTCGCCAGCCAGCCTGCCGACGCGCCGTTCGACCCGGCGGTGATCGCCAAGTGGCTGCCGGTGGAACAGTACATCGGCGGTATCGAGCACGCGATCCTGCACTTGCTCTATGCCCGCTTCTGGACCCGCGCACTGGCCCGGGTCGGCAAGGTCGAGGTCACGGAGCCGTTCGCCAGCCTGTTCACGCAGGGCATGGTGACGCACGAGACCTATTCGCGTCCCGAGGGCGGGCGTTCGGTGTTCTTCGCGCCGTCCGAGATCACGCGCAGCGCCGATGGCGCGACGCTCAAGGCCGATGGCCAGCCGGTGGAAGTCGGCAAAGTCATCAAGATGTCGAAGTCGAAGAAGAACGTCGTTGATCCCGACGAGATCGTCGCGACTTACGGCGCCGATGCGATCCGCTGGTTCATGCTGTCCGACAGCCCGCCCGAGCGTGACCTGCCGTGGTCGGAAGCCGGGATCGAGGGCTGCGGCCGCTTCGTGCAGCGCCTGTGGCGTCTGTTCGGCCAGTTCGATGCGAGCGCGACCGGCGAGGACAAGGCTCTTGACCGCAAGGCGCACCAGACCGTCGCCGCGATCGCCGGCGACATCGAATCGCTCGGCTTCAACAAGGCCGTGGCACGCATCTACGAACTGACCGGCGCCACCGAGAAGGCCGTTCCCTCTGCCAGCCGCTCGCAGGCGATCCGCACGCTGCTGCTGCTGATCGCGCCGATGATGCCGCACCTTGCCGAAGAGGCATGGTCGACCTTCGGAGAGGGGCTCGTCGCCGAGGCGCTGTGGCCCGAAGTCGATCCGGCGCTGCTGGTCGACGACGAAGTGACCGTGGCGGTGCAGGTCAAGGGCAAGCTGCGCGACACGCTGACCGTCGCCAAGGGCACCTCGAAGGAGGAACTCGAAGCGCTTGCCCTCGCCAGCGAGAAGGTGCAGCGTGCCCTCGATGGAGCCGAGGTAAGGAAAGTGATCGTCGTGCCCGACCGTCTGGTGAACCTGGTCGCATGAAGCGCCTCCTGCCTCTCGCCGCCGCTGCGCTGGTCCTCCCTCTGACGCTGTCGGGCTGCGGCCTGACGCCGATGTATGCCGGCGGCGGCCATGGCGCGATCGCGCAGGGCTTTCCAGCGTGGAAGTCTCGGCGATCAGCGGGCAGGACGGCTGGCTGGTGCGCAATGCGCTGGTCGACAATCTGGGCAGCGGCAAGGTCAGCAACCCCAAGTACCGCCTCGATGTGCGTCTCGACGACAAGCTCGAAGGCCTTGCGGTGCTGTCGGACGACTCGATCACGCGCGAACGCCGCACGCTCAGCGCGCGTTATCAGTTGGTGGACAATGCCACCGGCGAAGTGCTGCTCGATTCGAGCGCCAGCTCGGACGCAGGCATCGACGTCGTCAGTTCCGACTATGCGACGATCGCGGCGGAGCAGACGGCGCTGGAGAACCTGTCGAAGGATATCGCCACCCGGATCGTCACCAGTGTCGCGCTGCGCCTGCGCGGCGATACGGACCAGTGAAGGCCACCCAGCGCGATTTCGCAGGTCTGGCTCAGCGCGTCGCGGGTCAGGCGCGCGTCTTCTTCTTCTGCGGTGACGAGGCGAGCGCGGGCGATGCCGCCGCGCGCATTTTCGACCTGCTGCTCGATCCCGGCGAGCGAATCGAGTTCACCGGCGCCGAACTGAAGCGCGATCCCGTCCGGCTGGGTGACGAGGCGCGCTCGACCTCGCTGTTCGGCGGCACGCGCCATATCTGGATTCGCGTGCAGGGCGATGAGGCGCACGATGCCCTGTCGATCCTGCTGGAAGGCGAGGCCGAGCCTTGCCCGGTGCTGGTCGTCGCCACCGGTGCCACCGACAAGTCGCGCACCGCCAAGCTGCTCGCGCCGCGCCCCGATGCGCTGGTCGCGATGTTCTACCCGCCTGACCTTGCCGCCGTGTCGGGTTCGGTGCGCGCGATGGCCAACGGGGCCGGGCTCAAGATGGGCAGCGATCTGGCCGAGCGGATCGCGCGTGCTGCCGGGCTCGACACGCGCCTTGCCCGTGCAGAGGTCGAGAAACTGGCGCTCTACATGGATGCAACGGCGCAGACCCCGCGTGCCGTCACGGTTGCCGATCTCGATGCCGTGGCAGCGCGCACCGAAGATGACGATTTCGGGCCACTGGTGGATGCCGTGCTGGGCGGTCGCAAGGCCCAGCTGGCAGGCGAGCTCAAGCGGTTTCGCGATCAGGCGATCAACCCGGTGGGCTTGCTGCTGGCCATCGAGCGGCGCGTGGCGCAACTGGCGGCGCTCAACGCCCGGCTGGGCGAGCAGGCCGATATTGCAGCCTTTATCAAGACTGAAGTCGATGCCCGCCGCATATTCTGGAAAGATCAGGCGGTATTGGGCGCACAGTTGCGGATATGGCACGGTCCGCGATTGGCCCGACTGGGCGCGAGACTGGTGGAAACGCATCGCATCCTGATGAAAAACAATCAGGATTCCGAGCTTTTATTGTCGCAGGTGATGACCCAGATAACGCAGATCGCCAGCAGATCGTAAATATAACCCTGCCTGCGGAACATTCCATCATTGCAGTATTTGTGGTTGCCGTAAGTATGCCCTGGTAGTTATACCTATTGCAGTGCAGCGAGGGGCTGTCTGGTGCGCCGTCTGGGAATTATCGGGCGGGAGGAACAGGTTGGGGAGTGCAAACGTCATGAATGCGCCCATCGCCCAACAGGCATTGGCTGATTCGCAGCTGGCAGACAGTGCACTGCTCGTGGCGCCTTCGCTCACGCAACGACGGCTGCAATGCTATCTGGCTCTGCTTCTGGCAGACATTTTTGCGATCCTGGTCGGGTTCTCGATCGTCGGTTATGTTTTCATGGGACAGCGCGGGCTGAAGAATCGCTGCTGCTCGCACAGATGCTGTTTCCTATCTACCTGACCATCGGTCTGTACAACGGCGCCTATTCGATCGCTGCACTGCGACGCCCCTGGACCGGCATCGGTCGGGCGCTGTTCGCCATGGCGATCGGTCTGGTCGCGGTGATCTTCGTACACTTCCTGGTCAAGGCATCGACGGAGTTTTCGCGCATCGGCTTCGTGTCCGGGGCCCTGAGCGCATCGGCATTGGCTGTATGGGGGCGCCTTCAGCTGCGCAGCTTTGTCAGCTGGCGCTGCGGACACAACGTCATCAACGAACTGGTGATCGATGACGGTGGCCCGCAAGTGCAGATCCCCGGTGCCATCCGCGTCTCTGCGGCAGCCATGGGGTTGCGCCTGAACCTCGATGATCCGCACATGCTGGCGCGCGTGGGGCTGGTACTGCGCAATATCGACCGCGTGATCGTCAGCTGCCCGCCGGAGCGGCGCGCATCCTGGGCTGTGGTGCTGAAGGGCGCCAATGTCGACGGGGAAGTGCTGGACGACGAAGTCGCGCGCCTCGGTGCCCAAGGCGCGCGTGTGGCTGGCGGCTATGGTCTGCTCATGGTCTCGACCGGGCCGCTGGGTCTGCGCGATCGGGCGATGAAGCGGCTCTTCGACATAGCGTTTTCCGGCGCGGCAATCCTGGCGCTTTCGCCGTTGCTGCTTGTCGTGGCGGCGGCGGTGAAGCTTCAGGACGGTGGCCCGGTGCTGTTCGTCCAGCGGCGGATCGGTCGCGGCAATCGCTTCTTCTCGATGTACAAGTTCCGTTCGATGTCGCAGGCGTTGAGCGATGCGGACGGCAGTCAGTCCGCCTCGCGCACCGATCAGCGGATCACCCGCGTCGGTCGGTTCATCCGCGGCACCAGCATCGATGAGCTGCCGCAACTGTTCAACGTTCTGCTTGGCGACATGAGCCTTGTCGGGCCGCGTCCGCATGCCATGGGCTCGCTGGCGGGCAGCAAGCTGTTCTGGGAAGTCGATCGTCGCTACTGGCAACGGCATTGTCTGAAGCCGGGCCTCAGCGGGCTGGCGCAGGTGCGTGGCTTCCGCGGCGCCACGGATCGCGAATCGGATCTTACCGATCGCTTGCAGGCGGATCTGGAGTATCTGGAGGGCTGGACGATCCTGCGCGACATCCAGATACTCGCGATGACGCTCAGAGTGCTGGTCCACGATCGCGCCTATTGATGCGCGGTGAGAGAAGGCCGGAGACCCCGCAAAGGATGGTGGTCTTGCGAAAGGCGCTTTTAGAGTCAGTTTGAAAAATGCCTGCGGCGGCATTTTTGGTTCGGCACCGGCCCTCTCCCCACCCTGTCACCCAACGGTAGTATCGTACGGGTGGTAGGGTGGAGGAGAGGGCCGGTGCCGCCAAATTCGGCTATGCCGAATTTTCAAATGGGCTCTTGTACCAATCTCCGATGAGTCCGGCTCATCGAGCTTTGGTCTTACTGCGAAAGCCGATAGCTGACGCTGCCGCTGGTCAGCACGATATCGAGCCAGAGGCTCACGCCGTCCTCTTCTTCTGCCCATACCGGCTCGCACGCATTGCCGGTGAACTGCCCCAGGCGCTGCCGCCCACGGTGACGGGCACTTTTGTCGCGCCGCCATCGATAGAGCGCAGCAGGCGGACGGTGCCGGACCAGGTTCCCGAGAGCGAGATCATCACCGTGCGACCGGCAACCGGAATGTAGGGGCCAGCGATCGCATTGGCGGCGGCGGTGCTGCTGAGAGCTGCTGCAGGCGCGCTGGCGGCCATCGTGACAGGCAGGGGCTGTGCTGCATGCACGAGCGAGAAGTCGCCGCCGGTGTCGGAAAAGCCGACTGCGAAGGCGGGCGTATAACGGGCGGGGGTAGAAATCGGACTGGTCATCGGGGCTCCTGTCTCTGAGGAAGGCCCAAAACCAGATACGCAGGTTCGATGATGTAGGAAAACGGTTTGGTGTCGCAGGCCTTCCGGAATTTCGCTTCCGGAAGGCTTGCGAAGATCACTTCTTCTTGGGCGCGCCCTGCGTGGCGGTGCTCTGCGTCGACGAGGACTGGTTCTGCTGCTTGGGCACCGTGAAGGTGCCTGAGACGCGCCCGCCCGTCGCCTGCGAGACACCGGAGTTGAGGTCGATCACGAAGCGTCCGCCATGCAGTGTATCGCCGTTGTCGCGCTTGATCGTGGCATTGCCGATCATCGTGATGATCCGCTTGTTGAAATCGTAGATCGCGGTATCGCCGGTCGCCACTTCACCCGGACGCGTGACGATGACGTTGCCGCTGGCGGTGATGCGCTGGATCTGCGTCTGGTTGCCCTGCGTGTAATTGACCAGCGTGCGGGCCGAGCGCAGGCGCAGTTCGGCCTGCGTGACATCGACGTTGCCGGTCAGGATCACGCGGTTCTGCTTGTCCTGAAGTTCGATGTGATCGGCTTCGGTATGGACCGGGGCATTGCTGTCATGACCCTTGAGCATCTGCGCGCCGGACTGCGTGGCCAGCAGCAGGCAGCTACCCGCCATGGCGGTCATCAAAACGGCACGGCCTGCGCGGCGAAGCGTCATTTGGGTATCCTCATCTTGCCCGGCACGATCGTCATGCGGGCACGGCCGTCCAGAATGACCGTCCGGTTCTCGAAATCGGCAGACATCGTGTCTCCGCTGAACGTACCGGTCGGAACCTGGCCCTGAACGCCGCCGGTTCCCTTAGCAGTCTTGGTCTTGATGTCGATATCCACCTTGCTGGTGGTCATATGATAGCCGTCAGGCCCGTTGAAAACCACCGGGCCATCGGCCTGCAGCTTTTCGACGTTATAATCGTAACGGCCGGTGGGGGCGTTGATCCGCGCAGGACCGTCATTGAGTGACAGCTCCGCCCCCAGCCCCTGGAGGTTGACGATCGAGTCGGTCGCCGATGTCTGCAGCGCGTGGTCGGCGGTGATGAGGAACGGGCGGCCCCGGTCATCCTTGCCGCGATAGCCGGCATTGGTGGCGGCAAGGCGATCGTTGGTGACGGCCACCTTGTTGCGGTCGAGCAGGAAGCTGACTTCTCCGCGCGGTGCCAGCGGCGTGACGATCAGCACTGCCAGCATCACGCCTATGCCTGCGGGCAGGGCCCTGGACAGCAGCGCGATCATCCGGTCGCGCGCGCCGCCCGGCCTTGCCAGATGCTGGCGGCGGTTGCGGATCTGGGTGGCCTCTACCGACATGCGATGGTTCCGAAGGCGCCGCGATCAGGCCGCAGCGTGGCTGAAGATGTCGTGCTCGGGCCAGCCGGCGAGATCCAGCCGCGCGCGGGCAGGCAGGAAGTCGAAGCAGGCCTGCGCCAGTTCGGTGCGCTTCTCGCGCGCCAGACGCTCCACCAGAATGGTGTGCATGGCGTGGAGATAGCGCACGTCGGAGGCGGCATAGTCCTTCTGCGGCTCGCTCAGCTCGGCGGCGCCCCAGTCGCTCGACTGCTGCTGCTTGGAGACTTCCTTGCCCAGCAGTTCGCGCACCAGATCCTTCAGGCCGTGGCGGTCGGTATAAGTGCGCACCAGCTTGCTGGCGATCTTGGTGCAGAACACCGGCGCTGCGGTAACGCCGAGGTAGTGTTCGATCGCCGCCAGATCGAAGCGGGCGAAATGATAGAGCTTCAGGCGCGCCGGATCGGCCAGCACCGCGCGCAGGTTGGGCGCGGCATAGTCGCTGCCCGGCGCGAAGCGGACGAGGTGCTCGTCGCCCTGCCCATCGGAAATCTGGACGACACACAGACGGTCACGCGGGGTGATGAGCCCCATCGTCTCGGTGTCGACGGCAACGGGTCCCGGCGCGAGCACGCCTTCGGGGAGATCTTCTTCGTGGAGATAGACAGCCATAATCTGAAAATGCTTAGGGACTGGACCCGGTTTCCGCAATGGCGGCATTGTCGATGCAATGCACAACAGGCCGATGCGGTGCACAACGAAGGGCGAAGTCCATGGATGCGAGGCAAATGGATCACACGGATCAGGCGCCGGGCGTTCCGCCGCCGGTTCCGATCTCGTGGCAGGCAGCACTCGAAGCTGTGCTCTCCACCCCGAGTCGCGGCGGCTGGGCGGCTGGCTGCACGAACAGGAAGCCGCCGGAAAGCGTATCTTCCCGCCGCGCGGCACCCGCCTGCGCGCGCTGGAACTGACGCCGCTGAATGAGGTGCGCGTGGTGATCCTGGGGCAGGACCCCTATCACGGTGCGGGGCAGGCGCACGGGCTCGCGTTCTCGGTGCAGGAAGGCGTGCGCACGCCGCCCTCGCTGGTGAACATCTACAAGGAACTGGCCACCGATTGCGGCGTCACCGCGCCGGGGCACGGCAATCTCGAACACTGGGCGCGGCAGGGCGTGCTGCTGCTCAACAACGCGCTGACGGTGGAGGAGGGGCAGGCCGGATCGCACCAGAAGCGCGGCTGGGAAGCGATCACCGATGCCGTCGTCGCGGCCGTCGCGGCCAAGGCCGAGCCTTGCGTCTTCCTGCTGTGGGGCAGTCATGCCCAGACCAAGGCGATGCGCGTGCCCGGCCTTGCGCAGAGCCATCATCTGGTGCTGTCAGGCCCGCATCCCAGCCCGCTGTCGGCGCATCGCGGCTTCTTCGGCTGCCGCCACTTCAGCCGCACCAACGCCTTTCTGGCCGAACACGGACGCGGCACGATCGACTGGTGAGGGGAGCATAGTCCTCTCCACGCAAAGGAGAGAGAGTAAAGGTCCGCTATGGGTGGGGAGCGGTCATAGCCCTCTCTCCTTCAGGGAGAGGGTTGGGAGAGGGGAGCGCGCGACCTAACCCCTCTCAACTACGGCTAGGCAGCAAGCTGCCAAGCCTTCGTATCTCTCCCCTGAAGAGGAGAGAGATATGTCCACCGTGGGGCGAAAGCAGTCTCATTCGCCATTTTGCCAAGGTCATCGAGTGTGCGATCCTGTCTTGCCCAAGCTGGAAGGACGGCTAAGGGGGATGTGGATCGCGCCTGTGTCTTGGTGGCCGCGTCTGGCGGCGATGCGCGCCTTTGCTAGGGAAATACCCGGTCTGTGATGCCTTTTTCTGCTTCTGCCATCCGGTACTGGCTGCTGTGTCTGGTCGTCTGCATGGCCGTGTCGGGGGTCGCGTTCGTCCATTTCGATCTGGCGATCGAGCGGTATTTCCACCATGTCTCCAAGAGCGTGAAGGGGCTGGAATCGGGTCTCGCCGGGACCGTGCTGATGGCGCTCGAATTCGCGATGATCGCCGCGATGCTGGGGCTGCGCCTGTTCCGCCACCGGTCCTCGAACTTCGAGAAGGCGGTGATCCTGGCCTGCGTGACCTCGATCCTTGCCTACGACGTCAATTCCAACATTCTGAAGGTACTGTTCGGCGTTCCCAATCCCGCCGATGTGCTGCATGGGGCGTGGCACGGCTTCTACTGGTTTGCAGGGTCGGAGCATAGCAGCTTTCCTTCGGGACACATGGCGCTGGCCGGGGCTTTCGCGGGCGTGTTCATGCAGCGCTATCGGTGGAGCGTGTGGCCGCTGGGCGCGCTGCTGGCGATCGCGGCGGTCACGCTGGTGATCGGCGGATGGCACTTCGTCAGCGACGTTCTCGTCGGGACGTTCGTTGGTGTGACGGCGGGGCTGGTGGCCGCGGTCGGCGCGCGGCGCTATCGGTTTCTGGCGCCGACGGGAACGCCTGAGTAGTCAGATACCGCCAGCCCTTCCGGCAACCTTCCTGCTCTGAGCATCTCGGCCAGCGCGGGGCCGTCTTCCCCTGCGGCGCGGCGGTCGGCCAGCGCCGGAGAGCCGCGCCGCTTGGCCAGCTTGCGGCCATCGGGCTCGACCAAGAGCGGGTGATGGTGCCAGACCGGCACCGGCAGATCGAGCAGCGCCTGCAACAGACGGTGGATGTGGCTGGCGGCGAACAGGTCCATCCCGCGCGTGACGAGCGTGATGCCATCCGCCGCATCGTCCAGCGTCGCGGCGAGGTGGTAGCTGGCGGGCAGGTCCTTGCGCAGCAGCACGACGTCTCCGAACATCTGGGGCGTGGCGATCTGCGGCCCGGCGACCTCGTCAGTCCATTCGAGCTGTCCGGTGAGCGCGACGGCGCGGGCTATGTCCAGTCTCCATGCCGCGCCTTCGGGCGATACCTCGCGGTGGCGGCAGGTGCCGGGATAGATCGGGCCGTCGGGGCCGAGGACAGCGCCGTGTTCGGCAATCGCGGCGGCGATCTCGGCGCGGGTGCAGGCGCAGGGATAGAGCAGGCCCATCGCCTTGAGGCGCTCGCCCGCCTCGGCAAAGCGGGTCAGGTGTGCCGACTGGCGGATCACCGGGCCGTCCCAGGAAAGGCCCAGCCATGTCAGGTCGGCAAGGATATCGTCCACGAAGTCCTCGCGACTGCGGGCGCCGTCGATATCCTCGATCCGCAGCTGGAACGCACCGCCGCGCGCCCGCGCCAGATCGTGCGCGATCACGGCGGCGTAGGCGTGGCCGAGGTGCAACTGGCCGTTGGGACTGGGGGCGAAGCGGGTGCGGATCACCCGTGCGGGCCTAGCGCGCGGGGGGAATGGGGGAAGGGGGCTCTCATTCCTCTCGTCATCCCCGCGAAGGCGGGGATCCAGAAGCTCGCGTGCTTCCGTCTGAAAAAAGCTGGATCCCCGCCTTCGCGGGGATGACAAGAGTATTCGCCGGGATGACGAAAGGAAAGGTGATGGCGGAAAGCGGCAAGGTCAGGGGCAATCGCAGCTGTGGCCCATCTGCCTGTGGATTGTAATCGCGGCGTCATCGCGGTTCGGCTTGACGTGGAGTCCGCCAAGTGCTGGAAAGTGTACATGCACTGCCATCATACAGTCATAGCGGTCTGCGACAGGAGGCCATGCTCAGATCGGAGCTGATAGAGCGCGCGGCCCGGTTCCGCAGCGCGGAGGATGATCCCTCCCGAAGTCTTTCCGACTGTCCTGCCCTTGTTCTCAATGCGGATTACACCCCGCTCTCGTATTATCCTTTAAGTCTCTGGCCTTGGCAGACCACGATCAAGGCGGTGGTCCTCGAAAGGGTCGATATCGTTTCCAGTTACGACCGGGCGGTGCGCAGCCCCAACTGGACCATGCAGATCCCTTCGGTGATCGCCTTGCGCGAATATGTGAAACCTTCGGAATTTCCGGCCTTTACCCGCTTCAATCTGTTCCTGCGCGATCGCTTTTCGTGCCAGTACTGCGGGTCTCCCCATAATCTGACGTTCGATCATGTGGTGCCGCGCCGGCTGGGTGGGCGCACCAGCTGGGAGAATATCCTCACCGCCTGTGCGCCCTGCAACCTGAAGAAGGGCGGGCGCACGCCCCGGCAGGCGCATATGCCGCCGCTGGTCCAGCCGATCCGGCCGACCAACTGGCAGTTGCAGGAGCGCGGTCGCGCTTTCCCGCCCAACTACCTCCACGAGACCTGGCGCGACTGGCTCTACTGGGACGTCGAACTGGAAGCGTGAGACGGGAGAGGCCGGGCGATCCGGCGCTCCCCCATCCGAACTTACCCCAGCCTAAAACTTACCCCAGCAAGGCTTTCGCCCAGTCCTCGATGGCATCGCCGCTGCCCATCTTCGCATCGATCAGCCCGTCGAGCATGAAGGTGGGCGAGACGTGGATGCCGTTCTGGCGCGCGTACTTGCAGTGCCACTTGATCGCCTTCTGAAGATCGGGCTCGGCGAAGGCTTCGGTCACCCGCACGCCGGAATAGGCCTCGATCCGGGCGATGATATCGTCGGGCGTCGCCTGACGGTTGGGGCCGGTGGCGTGGTGCTCGAACTCGAATTCCTCGCGGTGATCGGCGACCGCCTGCATCACCTTCTTCGCGGCGGCCTTGCCCTCGGGCAATGTCGAGGCGGCGAGGATGCAGCGCACGATCACGCCCGAGAACATGTGCCAGGGCTGCGATTGCAGGCGGATCTTCACCGTCGCCTTGTCCTCCCCCACCAGCGCCAGGAACGCGTCGAGCTTGTTGAACGCGCGCACCGAGAACGGGCAGGTGGGTTCGAGGAATACCTCGAAGACATGCGGGCCATGGCCCCATTCGAGCGGATCGGCGAAAAGCGTATCGGTCATGAAGGGGATCTCCTGTGCAGCTCGCCTTATGAGATAAGCACCACCGCAGGAATACAACCCTTTGGTTTATATCATATCCCCAGCATGTCCGGGCGGAACAGGTGGCGGCGCGAGACGCGCTTGCCCGAGAGCATGAACTCGCCATCGCCCACGTAGTGCGCGTATTCGGGCGCCGTGGGATGGTCGCGCGCGTCGATATGCAGCACTTCGAGGATGAACAGGTTGTAGCGCTCCGCCGCGCGATCATCATGGATGCGGCATTCGAGGCTGGCATGGCACTGCGGCAGCGACGGCGCGGCGACCTTCTGCGAGGTGGTGCGCTCCAGTTTGAAGCGTTCGAACTTGTCGCCCTCCGCGCCGGATACGTTGCCGACGCCCACCACGGTATCGAGCATATCGGCGGTGGGCACGTTGATCACGCATTCGCCGCTGGCGCGCAGCATCTCGTGGCTCTGGTTGCCCTTGGCAACGACGCAGCTGACCAGCGAGGGGTGAATTCCAGCACCTGATGCCAGCCCATGGTCATCACGTTGTCCGCCCCGCCTGCATGGGTGGTGAGCATCACCACCGGACCGGGTTCGAGGAACTGGCGGGCGTGGGAGGCAGGCACGGCGCTGCGGATGGCGGTGGTCATCGAGGCGGGAACTCCTGAGGGGGATACACCCGGTTCAAGCGATGACGAGGACGCCGGTTTCGCCGGGCAGCGGCCAGCCGGTAGGAGAGCAGGGCGATCCGAATCGGCGCGGTTGCCCGTTTCGCGCCTGCCTCTCTCAGTGTCCCATTTCAGTGCAAGTTCACGTTTCATGCCAAGGCGCTGAGATGCTGACGCATCACGCCTTGGAAATGTTCAAGCGCCACACGGGGCTTAACCAAAGCCCCATGAGCCAAGCTTATCGAGCTTTGGTTTCAATGCACCGTTTCGGGACGTGCTGCCTCACTGTCGTGTTCGCCCTCGTTCACGCCGCGGTCGATGGCGGCGGTGATCGCGGTGTCCATCGTCACGTTGCCGACCGTGCGCATGATGTCGGGCAGCATCTCCACCGCCACCAGAATGCCCAGCGGCCACAGCGGCACGCCCATTGCGGCAGCGACCGGCGCGATGTTGAGAATATAGGTGATCGTGCCCGGCAGCGAGACCGAGCCGAAGGTGGTGATGAAGGCGACGACGACGCCCGCCGCCAGCGCGCCCGCCGAAAGATGGACACCGGCGATATGGGCAGCGAAGACGGCGGCGCCCACGTTCATCGCCGGGCTGGTCGCGCGGAACAGCGTGACGGCCAGCGGCAGCACGAACTCGGCACTGGTCGCGCGCAGTTCCAGACGGCGACAGGCGGCGAGCATCGCGGGCAGGCTGGCGAGCGAGGACTGGGTGGAGATCGCCACTACCTGCGCGGGCAGCACGGCGGAGGCGAAGGCGCCCAGCCGCTTGCGCCCCGCCACCATCGCCACCGGATAGGCGAGCAGCAGCATGACGAGGCCGCAACTGGCGACCAGCACGATATACTGCGCCAGCGCGCCGATTGCCTGCATCCCGCTGTTCGCCGCGAGCGTCAGCCCCAGCGCGAAGACGCCGATGGGGGCCAGCCACAGCACCCAGCCGATCACCACCATCATCGCCCCGGCAATACCCTCGAACAACAGCGCCAGCTGGCGGCGCGGCGCTTCGGCCAGACGGGTGGAGGCCAGCGCGAACAGCGCGACGAAGATGATCACGGGCAGCATCGCGTCGTTCGCGGCGGAAGAGACCACGTTGGTCGGCACGATGGTGCGGAAGAAGTCGGCCATGCCCGGCACCTGCTGAGGCACCGTGGAGTGGGCGGGCTGGACGAAACTGCGCGGCGGATCGAACGTGGCGACCAGTCCGGTCATCACGCTGGCGCCCACGACCGAGGACAGCGCCAGCGTGCCGACGATCCAGCTGAGCGTACCCCGGGCGATGGCGCCGGTGCTGGCGGCGGCGGCGGTCTCGACGATGCCGGTGAACAGCATGCCCGCTACCAGCGGCAGGATCGTCATCTGCAGGCCCTGCAGCCACAGCGCACCGATGGGCGCGGCGATGGCGGCCAGCGGCGCGATCAGGCTGGTTTTCGCCAGTGCGAGGCCGAGCGCGAGCCCGGCGGCCAGCCCTCCCAGGGTAAGCAGGCCGGGCACCTTGATCTCGGGCATGCGGCTGGCGCTGTTGGAGGCGGCGCCGGGCGGAGGAGCACCGTTCGAGGTCGCGCTGGTATCGGCGGTCATGCTGGTCCTTCAGGTGCGGTAAACGATCGGTCTGCTTGAGGCCGCACGCGCATTCTTGGCGTCGGTGGCGCTCGTCCCTGCACGGCAACCTTAGCAAGCTTGCGCGCATTGGCAATTTGCCTGAAGGGGCAAGTTGATAGACAGGGGCTATGGACCATCGAAGCGCGGGCCGTTCCGGTGGGGCCGGGTCTGTTGAAGTAATGGTCTCTGGCGAGGATCGGGAAGGCGCAAGGTATGGCAAAGCAGTTCTTCGGCACCGACGGTATCCGCGGTCGCACCAACAAGGGTGCGATGACCGCTGCCACCGCGATGAAAGTGGGGCAGGCGGCGGGCAAGCGCTTCCTGCGCGGCGCCCATCGCCACCGCGTGGTGATCGGCAAGGACACCCGCCTGTCCGGCTACATGATCGAGAACGCGATGGTCGCAGGCTTCACCAGCGTGGGCATGGACGTGGTGCTGCTGGGCCCGATGCCGACGCCCGGCGTCGCGCTGCTGACGCGCGAACTGCGCGCCGATGTGGGCGTGATGATCTCGGCCAGCCACAACCCGTATGAGGACAACGGTATCAAGCTGTTCGGCCCCGACGGCTTCAAGCTCTCCGATGAGGACGAGTTCGCCATCGAGGCGATGCTGGGGCAGGAACTGGCGCTGGCCGAGAGCGAGGAGATCGGTCGGGCCCGTCGCATCGACGACGCACGCGGGCGCTATATCCACGCGGTCAAGCGCTCGCTGCCCGAACAGATCCGCCTCGATGGCCTGAAGATCGCGGTCGATTGCGCGAACGGCGCGGCCTATCAGGTCGCCCCTTCGGCGCTGTGGGAACTGGGCGCGGAGATCGTCGCGGTCGGCGTCAATCCCAACGGCAAGAACATCAACAAGGCCTGCGGCTCGACCCACCCCTCGCTGTTGCAGGAGACGGTGGTGTCCTCTGGCGCGGATATCGGCATCGCGCTCGATGGCGATGCCGACCGCCTGATCGTGGTCGACGAAAAGGGCAAGGTGGTCGACGGAGACCAGATCATGGCGCTGATCGGCAGCCAGTGGGCGATGCAGGGCCGTCTGCGCGGCGGCGGCGTGGTGGCGACGATCATGTCGAACCTCGGCCTCGAACGCTTCCTCAATGGACAGGGGCTGACGCTGGAGCGCACCGCCGTGGGCGATCGCCATGTGCTGGAGCGCATGCGCAAGTCGCAGTTCAATGTCGGCGGGGAACAGTCCGGGCACATGATCCTGCTTGACCATGCGACCACCGGCGACGGCACCGTGGCGGCGTTGCAGGTGCTGGCGGCGCTGGTGCAGAGCGGCAAGCGCGCAAGCGAGCTGCTCCATCTGTTCGATCCGGTGCCGCAGCTGCTGCGCAATGTGCGCTTCTCGGGCGGCAAGCCGCTGGAGGCCGAGAGCGTGAAGGCCGCGATCGCCGATGTCGAGGCCTCGCTCGCCGGGCGCGGGCGTCTGGTGATCCGTCCCTCGGGCACCGAGCCGGTGATCCGCGTCATGGCCGAGGGCGACGATGCCACGCAGGTCGAGGCGGCGGTCGCGCAGGTCTGTTCGGCGGTGGAGCAGGCGGCGGCCTGAATCGCCGGGACCTGAATCGCCCCCCTCTGAATCGCTACTGCGTAACGGGCCACCTGTTGCCCAATATCCCGCCCCGGCCCGAAATCGCCGGGTCGGGCGAGGGGCCTTGCGGCTTGGCTCTGGCATAATCGCGAACAATCCGGCAAAAGCGCGCGCTCACGGGCTGCTGCGAGCCTTGATGTGCCGGAGTGCCCTGATGCTGGAAATGAGACCCGATTGCGAACGCTGCGGCACGGCGCTGCCGGCCGAGGCGCCGGGCGCGTTCATTTGCAGCTTCGAATGCACCTATTGCACCGAATGCGCTGATGCGCTGGACGATCTTTGCCCCAATTGCGGGGGTGAACTGGTCGACCGGCCGACGCGCGCGAAGCGGCACCATGATTCGGCGCCGCCGTCAAAGGAGCGTCGTTTCAAGGGGTAAGGCGCCTGCTGCATTGCGTGCGAAAGGTCCGATACGGCCTTTCGCGCGCGGCAGGACTGTACCTGAGGCTCATGTTGCCATAAAAGTTTCACGGCTGGTCGACCCCGGAAGGGTGCCGTTCAGATTTCCCGTCCTAGTAGTTTTTGTCCTGTCGTGTGTTTCGACCGGTTTCGCCGCATTGGTGGGCCGGCCATGATCCTGGCCTTTCCCGACCGCAGGAAAGGGCGGAAGTATCTGTAGAGAGCGGTGTTTTCGAGGTCACGCGTGCCTGCCGTCAGTCCCTTCTCTCCTCCTCCGCCCCACAATGACCCGTCCGAACCGCCGCGTCTTTCCCTCGTCGTTGCCGAGCCGCGCGAGATCCAGATGATCTCCTCGCGCATGGTGCTGTCGCTGCTGGCGGGCGGGTGCGTGCTGCTGGCGCTGCTGCTTCATGCCGCCGATGTGGAGATCGCCGCCAGGGCGCCCGGAACGCTGCTGTATACCGCGATCTTCGCGGTGCTCGGCCTGTTCCGCTGGCGCACGCGCGGGACCACGCACCGCATCCTGCGGCCGCTGGGCGACATGGTGGAATATGCGGCGCTGTTCATGGTCGTCACGCTGACCTGCGCGATCGCGAGCTATCCGGTCGCGGCGCTCAGCCGGGGCTTTGCCGATGCCGCGCTCCAGCGTGCCGACATGGCGCTCCATTTCGACTGGCTGGCCTGGTATCGCATGGTGGCCGCGCATCCGCTGCTGCAGGACGTCAGTCGCAGCGCCTATGCGATGATCTATGTATCCCCGGCGATCCTGCTCGGCTGGCTGGCGTGGACCGGCCAGCGGCGCGTGGCGCATGACTTCATCGTCGCCGTGTGTCTTGCCGCGTGGATCACGCTGTTCGCCTTCTGGTTCATGCCTGCTGTCGGCCCGTTCGCCTATCTGTGGCACGGGGCGATCCCCTATCTGCCGGTGAGCGACCTGTGGCAGCCGCAGGTGATCCCGCAGCTGCGCGCGCATGTCTTCACCGAAGTTGATCCCGGCCATCTCGTGGGCCTCGTTTCCGCGCCCAGCTTCCATGCGGCGGCCGCGACGCTGCTGATAACGTTCGCGGCGCGCCAGAAGGTGATCCGCTGGCCGCTGATCGCGATCAACGTGGCGATGCTGCTCTCCACCCCGGTCGAGGGCACGCACTATCTCACCGACATGATCCTGGGCGCGATCGTGGCCGGGATCGCGCTGCAGCTGACCGTGCTGCTGCGCGAATGGGTGGGGGTGCGCGTGCGGATCGGCACGCAGGCCCGAAAGTCCGGCGCTCTGGCGTGAATATCGGGGGCATGAGCATCCCCCGCGTCCTCTCTATTGCCGGGTCCGACAGTTCGGGTGGCGCCGGTATTCAGGCCGATATCCGCACGATCACGATGCTGGGCGGTTATGCGATGACCGCGATCACCGCGCTGACCGCGCAGAACTCGCTGGGCGTGAGCGCGGTCGAGGTGATGCCTGCCGACTTTGTGATCGCGCAGACCCGCGCCTGTATCGACGATATCGGCGTGGACGCGGTGAAGATCGGCATGCTGGGCAGCGCCGATATCGCCCACGCCGTGGCCGATCTGCTGGAGCGGACAGACGTGCCGGTGGTGTTCGATCCGGTGATGATCGCCACTAGCGGAGCCGTTCTGGCCGATGCCGATACCGTCGCCGCGTTCAACCGGCTGATGGCGCGCGCCACGCTGACGACGCCCAATTACAACGAGCTGGCCGCCCTCGGCGGCGCACAGGCGCTGGTCGCGCGCGGTATCGCGTTCCTCGCGAAGGGCGGCGATGCCCCCGGCGACGTGGTGGAGGACCGGCTGGAGCGCCCCGGCCTGCCGCCGAGGCGCTGGCAGGCGTCACGGATCGAGACGCGCCATACCCACGGCACCGGCTGCACGATGGCCAGCGCCATCGCCACCGGGCTGGGGCAGGGGGCGGCGCTGGAACAGGCGATCGAACAGGCGCGCGCCTTCGTTCGTGCCGCCCTGCTGGCCGCACCCGGCTTTGGCGCCGGGCACGGCCCGCTGGGTCATCAGGCGGTGCGGCTCTGAAAGGTGGCGGCGTCGAGTTGCAGGTAGACGCTGTCGCACCATTCCTCGCCAACCTGCCATGTACCTTGCGCGCGGCCCGTCTCCTGAAAACCCAGCCGCGTCAGCAGGCCGAGGCAGGCCATATTGCGCGGATCGACGTCGGCTGTGGCGTGGGGAAGGCGGTGTTTGGCGAAGCCACGGGCCAGCACGGCCTCCAGCGCCTCGCGCATCAGGCCCTGTGCCCAGAATGCCGGGTGCAGGATGAAGCCGAGTTCCGGGAAGCGCCAGAACCCGGCTTTGCCGATGGCGCGGCCTTCGTGTTCGATCACGAAATCCTCACCCTGCTGTGCGGGCAGGGCGATCATGCCTGCCAGCCAGTCGCGGGTTTCGTCCATCTTGGTATGCGGCAGGCGCGACCAGTAGCGCATCGCCTCGGGATGCGCGAACACGGCATGGAGGTCGTCGAGGTCGTCGCCAAGGGCCGGGCGCAGCACCAGACGCGATGTGGTGATCGTCGCGCCTGGTGCTGCCTGTCCGGTCATGTGCCTTGCTCGGTGTCCTGAAAGCTCAGGTGGTGCGGGGCGTCTCGAACTTGATGTCGTAGAACTCGCAGACGCGCTTCCAGCCGTCTTCGGCGGTCTCGCACCAGGTGAACAGGTTCAGGTCCGCCTTGTTGATCACGCCTTCTTCGGCCAGGGCCTCGAAGTTGACCACGCGCTCCCAGAACTCGCGACCGTAGAGCAGGATCGGGATCGGCTTCATCTTGCCGGTCTGGATCAGGGTCAGCAGTTCGAAGAACTCATCGAAGGTGCCGAAGCCGCCGGGGAACACCGCCACCGCGCGGGCGCGCAGCAGAAAGTGCATCTTGCGCAGCGCGAAGTAGTGGAACTGGAAGGCGAGGCGCGGGGTGACATAGGGGTTGGGCGCCTGCTCGTGCGGGAGCACGATGTTGAGGCCCAGCGATTCCGCGCCGACATCGCTGGCGCCGCGGTTTGCGGCTTCCATGATCGAGGGGCCACCGCCCGAGCAGACCACGAACTGGCGCATGCCCTTCTCGACGATGGCGCGCTGGCTCGCGAACTGGGCGAGGCGGCGTGCCTCATCGTAATACTTGGCCTTGGCGGCAAGCTTTTCGGCCACCACGCGGCGTTCGTCGCTGTCGGCAGCGGCGACCAGCGCCTCTGCGGCCTCGGGCGAGGGGATGCGGGCAGAGCCGTACATCACCAGCGTCGAGCCGATGTTGGCCTCTTCCAGCAGCATCTCGGGCTTGAGCAGTTCCAGCTGGAAACGCACCGGGCGCAGCTCGTCGCGCAGCAGGAACTCGGTGTCCTGAAAGGCGAGGCGGTAGGCGGGGTTGCGGGTCTGGATCGTGCCGCTCTGGGCGTCGGCAAAGCCGGCTTCCTGTTCGGCCTTGTAGAAGCGGCGGTGGGACAGGCTCTGCTGTTCGTCTTCGGTCATCGTCTTTTTAGTCATTACCCCTTCATGGCCTTTCCCCGGCGGTTTGCAAATACATCTTTGGCGGTTCGTGAAAGGCGCAGCGGAAATAGGGGCTCGCCCGAAGGAATGTCGATCGTTAGGCTGCTGCCGTCATGACCTTTTCCGCGCTCCCCCGCCGTTCCGCCCTCGGGCTTCTTGCTGCCGCGCCTGTGATGATCGGTGCGCGGGGACTGGCCCGTGCCGCCCCAACTTCGCCACCCCGTCCGCCGCTGCGCAAGCCCAGGGCGCTGAAGGCAGGCGATACGCTGGGGCTGGTCGCGCCCGCAGGCTTCATTGCCGACCGTTTCGGGCTGGAGGAGATCATGGAGGCGGTGCGCGCGATGGGGCTGGAGCCCAAGCCTGCCGCGCACATGCTCGATCGCAACGGCTATCTGGCCGGTTCCGACAAGGACCGCGCCGACGATCTCATGAAGATGTTCCGCGATGACAGCGTGTCCGCGATCATGTCGGTGCGCGGGGGCTGGGGATGTGCGCGCATCCTGCCGCTGCTCGACTATGCCGAGATCGCCCGCCATCCGAAGATATTCTGCGGTTTCAGCGACAACACCGCGCTGCATCTGGCGTTTGCCGCGCATACCGGGGTGCCGAGCGTGCATGGGCCGAACGCCTCGGCTTCGTGGCCGCAGGATGCGTGGGATGCCTTCCATGCGCTCGCCTTCGAGGGCGCGACGCCGACCTACAAGGTGCCCGCCAATGTCGGCACCAGCCTGTCCGCGCAGACCAACCCGGTGCGCACCTTCCATCCCGGCACCGCGCGCGGGCGGCTGCTCGGCGGCAATCTCACCGTGCTTTCGGCGCTGGTCGGCACGCCCTACCTGCCCGACTTCACCGGCGCGATCCTGTTCATCGAGGATACCAACGAGTCCGAATACCGGATCGACCGGATGCTGACGCAGCTCTCGCTCGCCGGGATCTTCGACAAGGTGGCGGGCATCGTGTTCGGCCAGTGTACCAACTGCGTCAACCCGGATGGCGGCTGGGGCAACTTCACGATCTACGAAGTGCTCGACCGGCAGTTCGCTTCGCTGGGCAAGCCCGCGTTCCAGGGCGCGGCGATCGGGCATATCGCCCATCAGGACAGTATTCCGGTGGGAATCCCGGCCGAGATCGATTCGATTGCAGGCACGATTCGCGTGCTGGAGCCGCTGACGGCCTGATCCCGCTGCCCAACCGGTGCGCCGGAGTAACGATTCGGTAAAAATCAGCCTCGGGTTTGCACTTAGGCTTTGCCCTTTCTTACGGAAAAGCTAGGGTTTTATACCGGGGTCGCGGGGGCGCGAAACCTGTCGTTAACCATTGTCTGCGATCCAGAGTTGGAAACATGGTTCGTAGAAATACGGAAAATACGGAAGGGTTTTGCGATGCGCGTCGATGCCAAGGCTCTGCTCGACCGGTTGGGCAAGCAGGAATTCGCCTACAAGGAATTTGCCGATCGCTTCAGTGAATTGGAGCTGTGGCCGCTGTTCGAAGCGCTGCTGAAAGATCCGCGCCTCGCCAGCCTCGACGATGCCGGCGACACGATCAGTGTCGAGGAGATCGAGGCGGTGGCAGGACTGGCGGCTTCCGCTGCGCCGGCGATGCCGGCCTTCGCGACAGCAGCGCCGGCGGCCCCTTCTGCCCCTTCTGCCCCTTCTGCCCCTGCGCTCAGCGCTGCGCAGAACGAGGCATTCAGTTCCCTGTTCGCACGCTACGAGAATCCCGAAGCGGCTCGTGTCGCCCCTTCCGTCCCTGCGCCTGCGCCCCAACGCCCCAAGCAGGACGTGCGTGCGATGCTGCGCGAGCTCTCGCAACTCAACCAGAGCGGCAAGCTCTGATGACGCGGAGCGACCGATTCGGAGTGAAAACCCCGTTTCGGGGCGCGTTTCCGGCAAGGGCGTCGCAAACGATTTTAGGGGGCGCTTCTGCGCTCGTGCAGCGGTGCCGGGGTGCAGGGGGCTTCACGGTAACGTCATGCTGCAATCAGATTAGCGTTCTGCGACAAGGCAAAGGCATTGCAGGGCATACTTTCCGGCGCGATTCCGGCGACTTGCGGAAGGGGCTTGGGGTCTGTCCCGTTAAGGAACGTTTCCGCAATGCAGCAAGATTGGATCTACCTACGTATTCTAGGAAATTCGCATCGATAGTAAACGGCGGGAAGAAAGTTCCGGGGGAACTTCTCGTTAACCATTATCTGCGAAATATTTCGTAGAAATACGGAGAAACTGCCGTGCGCGTCGATGCCAAGAAACTGCTGGCCAGAATGGGCAAGACCGACTTTGCCTATCAGGCGTTTACCGATCGCTTCAGCGAGCTGGAGCTGTGGCCGCTGTTCGAGCAGGTGCTCGGCGATCCGGCGATGGCGCAGCTTGCCGAGGAGCCCGCTCACGATGTGGCCGAGGCATTGTCGGCGCAAGCAACGGAAGCTGCCAACGCATCGCAGCATAGCGCTCCGATCCATGCGCTCTTCGCGCAATACGCCGCACTGCCCGCGCAGAGCGGCGATGTCATCGCATCCGCGAACCTTTTCAGGGACAGGTCCGCGCTGAACGGCTTCTCCCGTCCCACTCTGCACGGAGCCGGATAATGGCCCTTATCGTCTGTCATTCGCCCAAGGGCGGCACCGGCACCACTTTCGTTGCCGCACACCTCGCCCAGGGGCTGGTCGCGCAGGGCGCCGAAGTCACCGTGCTGACCACCGCAACTTTCGACCCGCTGCCGCTGCACTTCGCGCTGCCGCCTGCCACGCGCCTGCCTTCGCTGCTGGCGCCCGCCGACCAGGCGGTGGTGGTCAACGGCATCGATCTGCGTAAGATGACGCGCGCCGAACACGAGCCCGATTTCGCGGCGATGATCGGCGATCTGGGCTTTCTGGAAGCCGGTAACGAGCGCGTCATGATCGTCGATGTGCCTTCGGGACAGCTCGGTTTCGCGCGCTCGCTGCTGGAGATCGCGCAGCTGCACCTGTGCACGCTGACCGCTGCGCCGGAATGTCTCTCGATGATCCCGCGTCTGATCGATGGCGAGGATGGCGTGTGGGGCGCGCAGAGCATGCTCGTGCTCAACCGGCTTGACGAAACCCGCCGCCTGTCGCGCCATTCGGCCGCGTTCCTGCGCGAACTTGCCGGATCGCGCCTGCTGGGCCGTGTACGTCTGGACGAAGCGGTTCCCGAGGCGGGTGCCATGCTCCAGCCGCTGGACCGTTATGCGCCCACCAGCGCCGCGCTGACGGATCTGGTGCAGATCGCCCAGGCGGTCGGGGTGCGTCTCGAAGCGGAGGGCGTGGCGTTCGACACCTCCGCCGTCGACACCTCTGCCGTAGATACGCGGCAAGCTGCGGCGGACGTACGTCAGTCTGCCAAGCAGAGCCGCGTCGCATGAAGGATCGCCTGCTCTCTCCCGGTATCATGCGCCTGGTGGCGGTGGTGCCGATTGTGCTTATGGCCGCGCTCGTCATTGGCGTGCCGCTGGACAACAAGGCACAGTGGATGTTTGCAGGCGTCACCATCGCCGGCTGTCTGGTGCTCAAGCGCTGGAAAGGCCAGAAGGGCTCGCTTGCCCTTGGCATCCTCGCGGTCATCGTCTCGACGCGCTACATGTTCTGGCGCACGACCGAGACGCTGTCGTTCTCGACCCTGCCCGAATTCCTGTTCGGTTCGTGCCTCTACATCGCCGAGGCCTATGCCTGGATCATCCTGATCCTGGGCTTCATCCAGACCAGCTGGCCGCTCAACCGGCCTGTCGTGGAACCGATCGGGCCGTCGGACGTGTGGCCCACGGTCGATATTTACATTCCAACCTACAACGAAAGCCTCGAGATCGTGCGCAACACGGTCTTTGCGGCGATGGACGTCGACTATCCGGCGGACCGCGTGCGGGTGTTCATTCTCGACGACGGCAAGCGCCCGGATTTCCGCGCCTTCGCGAAGGAAGCGGGCTGCGGCTACATCACGCGTGACAACAACCTGCACGCCAAGGCGGGCAACCTGAACGCGGCGATGAAGAAGACCGATGGCGAACTGATCGCCATCTTCGACTGCGATCACGTGCCGACCCGCGCCTTCCTGCAGCTGACCGTCGGCTGGTTCCAGCGCGACCCGCGTCTCGCGCTGCTGCAGACCCCGCACCACATGTATTCGCCCGATCCGGTGCAGCGCAACCTCGCCTCGACGATGGGCGACATGCCGGGCGAGGGGGACCTGTTCTATGGCGCGGTGCAGGGCGGCAACGACCTGTGGAACGCCACCTTCTTCTGCGGCTCGTGCGCGATCATCCGCCGCGAGGCGCTGATGGAGACCAACGGTTTCGCGGGTGAGACCGTGACCGAGGACGCGCATACCGCGCTCAAGCTGCAGCGCACCGGCTGGAACACCGCCTATATCTCGGCGCGTCTTTCGGCAGGCCTTGCGACCGAGCGTCTCGTCCTGCACGTCGGCCAGCGCATCCGCTGGGCGCGCGGCATGACGCAGATCCTGCGCATCGACAATCCGCTGCTGGGCCGGGGCCTGACTCTCCAGCAGCGCCTCTGCTACCTGAACGCGATGCTGCACTTCCAGTATCCGCTGCCGCGTCTGGTCTTCCTGACCAGCCCGCTCGCCTATCTGATCTTCGGCCAGAACATCATCCAGGCTTCCGCCGGACTGATCTTCTCCTACGCCGCGCCGCACCTGTTCTGTTCGTCGGTCGCCAACGAGCGCACGCAGGGCGGAGAGCGCCGTCCGTTCTGGGGCGAGGTCTACGAGACGATTCTGGCCTTCCACCTCGTGAAGCCTACCGTCGCCACCTGGTTCCAGCCGCGCAAGGGCAAGTTCAACGTGACCGACAAGGGCCAGCTGCTGGACCGCACCTATTTCGACTGGGAAATCGTGCGCCCGCACCTGATCTGCATCGGGGTGATCGTCGCCGGTATCACGATGGGTATCGTGAAGCGCGTGTTCTTTCCCTACATGTTCAACATCCAGACCGACTCGCTGGTGCTGAACGTCGCCTGGGCCAGCTTCAGCCTTGCGATCCTGCTTGCCGCCGTTTCGGTTGCCCGAGAGACGCGTCAGGCCCGCCAGGACATCCGCGTGCCGGTCCAGCTGCCCGTTACCGCCTATCTCGAAAGCGGCCATACCGTGCCTGCGCGCACCATCGACATCTCGATGGGCGGCGCGGGTATCCAGTTGCCCGCAGAACTGCCGACCAAGGACCGTACCCTGCGACACATTACCATGGCGATGGGCGATGAAGTGCTCTCGATTCCGGTGGAAACGGTGCGCGTTGCCAACGGCAATGCCTTCGTGCGCTTCCTCGAACTCGATACGCTGGCCGCGCGCCATCTCGTGCGAGCGGTGATGGGCCGTGCCGATGCATGGGAGCCGACCGGCAAGCCCAAGCCGGTCAGCGGTCTGCGCTCGCTGGCTGACATCATCCGCGTCGATATGGTGACGATCCGCCGCCTGATCGGCCTCAACCGCGCCGAGCGCCGCCGTATCCGCGAGATCGAGGGCGAGGCGATGGCCCGCGTCAAGGCCGAGAAGGAAGCGGCGGCCAAGCATACTGCCGACCGTCGCTCGCTGGCCAAGGCGGCCGCGCTGATCGGCGCGGCTGCATTGACGGCGGCCTTGCTCGCCTCAGGGGCGATCCCTGCCTTCGCGGCCCCCGCCCCGCGCGCTGCACAAGTTGCGACCGCCGATTCCGCAGCTCCCGCCGAAACGGACGGCGTGGCGCCCTCGCAGGCCAGCACCGTGCGCGAGCGCCTGACGCTCAAGGATCTGCGTGTCAGCCAGCCGATCCGGTTGCAGGGCACCCACGGCGAGATCGGCATCCCGTTCGGCATGCGCCAGGACCGTGTGGTTACATCCGCCACAATGACGCTGCGCATGGCCTGGTCGCCGGCGCTGCTCGAAGGGTTGAGCCAGATGGTGGTGCTGGTGAACGGCGAGGTTGTGCAGACGATCCCGCTCACCCGCGCGATGTCGGGCGGTCAGACGCTGACGATCCCGGTGAATCCGGCGCTGTTCTTGCCCGGTGACAACCGCCTGAACCTGCGCCTGATCGGGCATTATACCCGTGATTGCGAAGACCCGTTCCACTCCTCGCTGTGGGCCAATGTCTCAAACACCGGCACCTATCTGGATGTCAGCTATGCGCCGCTCGGCTTCAGCCGCGATCTTTCGCGCCTGCCGCTGCCGTTCTTCGACAAGGGCCAGAACCTGCCGCTGAACATGCCGTTCGTCTTTGCGGGACAGCCGCACAAGGGCGAACTGGAAGCGGCTGCCAGCGTTGCGTCGTGGCTGGGGGCGCTTGCCAGCTATCGCGGCTACGATTTCAAGCCGGTCTACGGTTCGCTGCCGCGTGGCAATGCCATCGTCTTCCTGAAGACCGGGCAGTCCATCCCCGGCCTCAATGTCGATACCTCGGGCGGACCGTCGGCAGCTGTGGTGGCCAACCCGATCGATCCCGACGGGACGCTGCTGGTCCTGACCGGCAGCAACGACGGTGATCTGCGGCTTGCCGCCGCGGCGGTTTCGTTGGGGCGCGGCGTGTTCGGCGGTCCGCGCATGACCTTCGACGGCGTGCGCATTCCCACCTGGGCGCCCTACAGCGCGCCGCGTTGGATCAGCACCGAAAAGGCCGTGAAGCTGGGCGATATCATGCCCGACTATGCGCTTCAGGGCATGGGCATCCCGCCCGGACCGCTGACTGCCGCGTTCCGCGTCGCGCCCGATCTGTTCTTCTGGCCGCGCCAGGGGGCAGCCTCAGCCTGGGCTATCGCTATCCGGTGGCCGACTGGCTCGACAAGCGCGCCTCGCGTCTCGATGTCTCGATCAACGGTCAGTACCTGCGCAGCCTGCCGCTGGGCGGAGGCCTGTGGCAGCGCCTGTTCGGCTGGGGCGGCGTGAGCACGGCGGACTCCAGCGCCACCGTCACCCTGCCGCGCTACAACCTGTTCGGCCAGAACCAGCTGGCGATGGACTACAACCTTGTCCTTGCCGACAAGAAGAAGTGCACCGGCACGCTGCCCGACAATGTGCGCGTGGCGATCGATCCCAACAGCACGATCGACCTTACGCATGCCTATCACGCACTGCGGATGCCCGATCTGGCGACGTTCGCCGGCGCGGGTTTCCCCTTCACGGTCAATCCCGACCTTGCCGGAACCACCGTCATCATGGCGCCGGATCCGCAGCCTGCAACGGTCGAGGCGTTCCTGATGCTGATGGGCCGCTTCGGCGATTCCACCGGCGCGCCTGCCACGGCGGTCACCGTGGCCTCGTCTGCCGATGCCGATCAGCTGCGCGATCAGGATGTGCTGGTGATCGGGCCGTCTTCCCTCGCCGGGGACGATGCGCTGTTCGCAGGAGCCCCCGTCCACTTCGAGAATGGCCGCCTGCGCGTGGCCGAGCGTACCGCGCTGCAGAATGTCACGGCGCTGTTCGGCGGCACCGACACCGATGATCCGGACGATGCAGCACCGGTGGTCTACAACGCACGCGGATTTGCCGGGATCGTCAGTTTCCGTTCGCCGTTTGCGTCCAAGCGTACGGTGGTTGCCGTGCTGGCCGATGACCGCGCAGCTCTGCCGGGCATTGTTTCGGGCATGGCCGACACCAAGATCAATGCCACCATCCAGGGCGATCTTTCGGTGACGGATGGCGACGGGATGACCAGCTTCCTGCTCGGCAACACCTATTGGGTAGGTTCGCTGCCCGCCTGGATGAAGATTGCCTACTGGTTTTCGGGCCGTCCGCTGCTGATGGGGCTGGCCACATTGCTATTGGCTGTCGTACTGGCTGGACCTGCGTATTTCTACTTCCGTCGACAGGCGGAGCGCCGTCTCGCCAACAAGGACGGTGTCAACAAGGACGGCCATTGATGAACGACTGCCCTGCGCCCCGTAACCGTCGCCGCGCCCGCCTTGGGTTGACGCTGCTGCTGGCGGGGGCAGCCTGTTCGGTCGTGCCGATGGCTCCGGCCTTTGCTGCCGATCCGGCGGTGGCGGCGCTGCTCAAGCAGGTGCAGTACTGGCGCTCGAAGGGGCGTGAGGATCTGGCCCAGCAGGCGCTGCGCCGCGCCCGCGCGCTGGCGCCGAACGATCCGGCGGTGAAGGGCGCGACGAATGCGCCCGCGCCGAAGCCTGTACCTGCGCCCAAACCGCAGCCTGCGCCCAGGGCCCAGCCGGTCGCGCGGCCTGCTGTCGTGCGCGAAAGCACGCCGATGCCGGCGCCCCGACAGGCCCCCGCACCGGTACGACCAGCACCGGCAGCGCCTGCTCCGGTTACTGCCGCCAACCGGGCGGGCACTGCGCGTGTCGCCGGTTTCGACGCGCTGGACGATAACGATCTGGCGAAGGCGGGGGCGCAGTTCCAGCGCGCGCTCGATGTGAACGCGCATGACGGCGATGCGCTCGGCGGTCTTGGCCTCGTGCGCCTGCGCCAGAGCCGTTTTGCCGAAGCGGCGGACCTGCTCGAACAGGCCTCGCGCTATGGCAAGGCGGCGCAGTGGTCGCAGGGGCTGGCCTCGGCGCGCTTCTTTGCCGGGCTCGACGATGCCCGCTCGCTGCAGAAGCAGGGCCGCCTGTCCGATGCCCAGGCCGATGCCGAAGCGCTGGTGCGCTCGGGCTATCCGCAGCCTGCGCCTGCGCTGGAACTGCTGGCCGATCTCTATGACGCGCAGGGCCGTCATGCCGATGCGGCGGATCTCTACGCACAGGCGGCTAACGGAGACAAGGGCGGTGCGCAGGACGAGAACCGCCTGCAACTGCGCGCGATCCGCAGTCGTGCGCTGGCCGCCGCTGCCAATGGCGACGACATGACCGCGCAGCGCGAGTTCCAGACCGGGCTCGTCGCCGATCCCAATGATCCGTGGATCCGCTACGAGTTCGCGCGCTACATGATTTCGCGCGGGCGCGTGCCCGAGGCGGAATCGCTGCTGCGCTCGCTGGAAAGCACGGGCCGTGCGGATTCGCTTTATGCCGCCGCGCTGATCGACAACGAACTGGGCCGGGTGACCGCTGCCGACCAGTTGATCGACCGTATTCCCGAAACGCAGCAGACGCCGCAGATGCGCGCCTTTGCGCTCGGCGTAAAGACCGACGCGGCGATCGTGCGCGCGCAGTACATGGCCAAGAGCGGGCAGAAGGCGCAAGGTATCGCTGCGCTCCAGCAGATCGGTTCGATCCCGAACCTTCCGGCGGGCAAGAAGGCCGCCGTCGCCACCGCGCTGATCGACCTTGGCGATACGCAGGACGCGCTGCAACTGGCGCAGTCGACGATGGCAGGCAACATCACCGAGGTCGGCGATTACGAAGGCCTGATCGGCGTGTTCACGCGCGCAGGGCGCGATGATCTGGCCCAGCAGGCGCTCCAGCGCGCCAGCCAGATGGTCGGCACCTCGCCCGATGGCCAGAAGGCCTATGCCCGCATGAATGCGCAGCTGATGATCGGACAGGCCGATCGCGAGCGTCTTTCGGGGCAATACGCGCAGGCCTTCGATACGCTTCAGTCAGCCTGGAACGCCGCGCCCGATAACGTGGAGATCCTTGCCGGGCTCGCGCGTCTCTATCAGGGCGGCAATATGCCCGGCCGTGCGGCGCAGACCTGGCAGCTCTATCTCCAGAAGAAGCCGGGCGATCGCGATGCGCTGCTGGGGCTGGCCGAGACGGCGCAGGCAGCGGGCGACAAGCAGCTTTCGCAGCAGGCCGAGGATCAGGTGCTGCGCGGTTTCGCGCAGGATTATCAGGTCTACCTGACGCTGGCCCGCGTGGAGCAGGCGCGCGGCAATCAGGGCTCGGCCGTGCACATGCTGAAGGAAGCGCGCGAGCTTTACGCGCGCAGCGCCGGGCTTGGCGGTCTTTCCGGCAACAACCCCTTCGCGACGATGCAGGGCAATGCGGGCAATCCCTTCGCCTCGCAGCAGGTCGCGATGGCGCCTGCGCCGGTCAATCCCTTCGCGCTGGGCAACGGCGCGCGCGTGCCGTCGAATGGCGGCTATGCGCCGGTTCAGGGCGGCTATGCGCAAGGAAGCTATGGCCAGAGCGGCGCGACGGGCTATGCCGCGCCGGTGGCCTATAACGCCAATGCCGGAGGCAACTTCGGGGGCGGCTTCGGCGGTGGCAGCCAGGTGCCCGCCGCCTCGGCAGCGTCTTCCGGTGCTTTCGGGGCGCCGTCCTATCCGACGCAGGCACCACAGAGCTTTGGCGGCGGCATGCAGGCTGCCCCCATGCAGGGCAATGCCATGCAGGGAACCGCAGCCTTCACCGGCGCGGAACAGACCGCACCTGTCGGCGCGGGATATTCCGCCGATCCGGTGATGGCGCAGATTCAGTCGCAGATCGCCCAGCTGTCCAGCGACAATGCCCCGCAGGCCGAAGTCACCACCGATTACCGTCAGCGCGCGGGCGAGACCGGCCTCAGCAAGCTTTCCGCGATCAAGGGCTCGGCCAAGCTTTCGACCGGCGTGCTCAAGGGGCGCGCCTATGTACGGGCCGATGCGACGGTGATCGACGCCGGACGCCCGACCGGATCGGCGCTGGCCCGCTTCGGCTACAATGCCACCGCCGAAGCGGAAGGCATCGTTGCGGCGGAGCCTTCGGCGCTCACCAACGCGCAGACGCAGAACGATTCGGGCGTCGCCTTCGCGGCGGGCTACGAAAGCGATGCGGCCAAGGCCGAGATCGGCACCACGCCGATCGGCATGGGGCAGACCAAGCTTACCTTCCATGCCGAGGCCAATCCCAAGGTCAGCCAGGACGTGCGCCTGAGCGCCATGGTCGAGCGTCAGCCGGTGACGGATTCGATCGTCTCCTACGCCGGCACGCTCGATCCGGTGACGGGCGAGCGCTGGGGGCAGGTGATGCGCACGGCGGGCGGCGCGGGCTTCTCGTACGATCACGAAGGCACCGGTGTCTATGTGCAGGGCCGCTATTACAGCTTCCGCGGCGACAACACGCCCAACAACAGCGGTTACGAGGGCAATGTGGGCGGCTACGTGCGCGCCTATCGCGATCAGCATTCGTCGCTGACGGTGGGCCTGAACGTCAATTACCAGTCCTACGACAAGAGCCAGAACTACTTCACGTTCGGCAATGGCGGCTATTTCAGCCCGCAGCGCTTCATCTCGGTCGGCTTCCCGATCAACTACAAGTACAACAACGACAAGTTCGACGTGTCCGCCTCGCTGACGCCCGGCTTCCAGAGCTACAGCCAGGACGAGAGCGCGCTGTATCCCACTGACGTGACGGCACAGGCCGCGCTTGAGGCGCTCAAGGCCGAGGACAACGATGTGCGCGCCGACTACGACAGCCTGTCGAGCACCGGCTTCGCGCTGTCGGCGGCGGGTTCGGTCTATTACCGCGTCAGCCCGAACACCCGCATCGGCGGCGAGGCGAGCTACAACACCTTCGGCAGCTATGACGAATTCCGCAGCATGCTCGGCGTCCGCCAGAGCTTCGGGGGATCGAGCAAGTGAAGATGAGCGCCTTTCCCAGCCCGCCCGACGACCCGGACAGCGACAGCATGGCAGGCTTTGCCGCCTTTGCGCTCGCCACGGTGAACGAGGCGTTCAATGCGGTTCCCGAAGCACAGGCGCGTGGTTTCTTCCGCAGCGTGGGCAAGCGGCTGGCGGGCATGGAACAGCTCGATGGCGTCAACGACGTCTCGGGGCTCAGCGTGCGGGTGAATGCGCTGTGGCAGCGGCTGGGCTGGGGCGAGGCCGACTTCGCGGTCGGGCGCGAGGCGATCATCGTGCGCCATCGCGATGCGCCGCTGGTCGCCGATGATCCCGAAGACGATCCCAACTGGCGCATTGCGCTCGGCGCGGTGCTGGAAGGCGCGTACGATGCGTGGTTCCGGATGCTGGGTTCCGGCCCGGTGCTGAAGACCGAAAGCCACTGGACCGCCTCCACCCTCGAATTGCGACACGGCCGCTGACATGATGAACCTCAATCGTCGCACTTTCTCGATCGGCATGCTGCTGGCGATGACCGCCGCCTGCAACACCGGCACCCAGAGCCATGCCGAGGGGCGCCCGTTCACCGGCTCGCTCGCAGGCAACTGGTGGCCGCTCTATCGCCAGCGCTTTCTCGCACCCGAAGGCCGCATCGTCGACAACGGCAACGGCGGGATCAGCCATAGCGAAGGGCAGGGCTACGGCATGGTCCTCGCCGCGCTGGCGGGAGACCGCGCCTCGTTCGCCAAGATGGCGGACTGGGCGGACCGCACGCTGCTGCGCAAGGACATGGCGCTCTATTCCTGGCGCTACGATCCGAAGCTCGCGAACCCGGTCAGCGATCCCAACAACGCGACCGACGGCGACGTGCTGATCGCCTGGGCGCTGTCCATCGCGGCGGCGCGCTGGGGCAATTCGGCGTGGCGCCAGCGCTCCGCCGCCGTGCGCGCCGACATCCGCGCCAAGTGCGTGGCAACGCGCTATGGCCGCGAGATCCTCGTCCCCGGTATCGCCGGTTTCGTCGAGACGAACGGCATCACCATCAATCCCAGCTATTTCATCTGGAGCGCGATGGAAGCCTTCGCGAAACTGGATGGCGAGGCGGCATGGCGCGGCATCATCAACGATGCCGATGCGCTGCTGCGCCTGTCGCGCTTCGGCGCTCACGGTGTGCCGACCGACTGGGTGCTGGTCACGGGCCGCGATCAGGTCGCGCCCGCGCCGGACAAGCCGCCGCGCTTCGGCTTCGATGCGATCCGCGTTCCGCTTTATGCGACGATGGCGGGGCGCACGGGCCTCACCGACAATATCGCCGCCTACTGGCGCGGCTGTCTGGCGCAGGGGCGCCCGATCCCCGCGTGGGTGGACGTGATGACGGGCGAGGAAGCGAACTATGCGGTGTCTGAAGGCGGCGCGGCGATCGTCTCGCGCCTGCTGAATACGGCGGCGCCCTCGCAACTCTCGAACGACTATTTCGCGGCCTCGCTCCAGATGCTGGCGCAGGCGCGGCCCTAGGGTCAGGACCCATTACCCCCGATGACGCGGCAGGGCGAATCCCCAGCGGATCGCCCCGCCGCGCAGCAGGAAGCCCGCTGCTGTCGCGGTGAGCGAAGCGGCGGTGTTCGACAGGCCAAGCCCCGTCAGCCCGACATAGGTTCCGGCGGCCAGCACGGCGGCGGTGATATACAGCTCGTTGCGCAGCAGGATCGAGGGCGCGCCTGCCACCACGTCGCGGATCACGCCGCCCATGCAGGCGGTGACGACGCCCATCACGGCGGCGGGCAGCGGCGGGATGCCATAGCTCATCGCCTTGCCCGCGCCGAACACCGCATAGGCCGAAAGCCCCGCCGCATCGAACCAGTCCAGCGCCCGTTCCGGCCAGAAGCGCGGCGGCACCAGCCAGACGACGACAGCAACGCCGAGGCAGATCGCCAGCGGTGCTGGCGCGCGCATCCAGAACACCGGGGCGCCGATCAGCAGGTCGCGCATGGTGCCGCCGCCGGTCGCGGTGACGATGGCGAAGAAGGCCGCCGCGATCAGGTCCAGCCGTTGCCGCGCGGCCCGGATCGCGCCCGAAACGGCGAAGACCGAAAGCCCTGCGATGTCCAGCCAGCGCAGGATCGGCTGGAGCGTCGTCAGCGTGAGATGTTCGTGCATCGCGCTAATCCCCTGACCTGCCGCGCCTTGTCGAACCTATGCGGCGAAATCCGGGGGGCGGTCAATCATCCGGGTGCCGGTCAATCCGCAGACAGGCTCTCGATGGCAACGCTCTCGCGGCACAGCGCCAGCGGTGCGGTGCGGTGCGAAACCAGCAGCAGGCCGGTGCCGGTGGCGTCGAGCCAGGCCTCCAGCGCCGTCACCAGTGCACCTTCCGTCGTCGCGTCCAGCCCTTCGGTGGGCTCGTCGAGCAGCAGCCACGCGCGTCCCGCCAGCAGCGCGCGGGCGAGCGACAGGCGCTTGCGCTCGCCGCCCGAAAGCGTTCCGCCGCTTTCGCCGAGCAGGGTGTCGAGCCCGGCGGGCATGCGCTCCACCCGCTGGCGAAGCTGCGCGATGTCCAGCGCCTGCCACATCTGCGCGTCGGTCAGGCCGGGGCGGGCGATGCGCAGGTTGTCGGCAATCGTGCCGACGAGCATCGCAGCGTCCTGCGGCGAGAGCGCGAACTGCGCGCGCAGGCCATCGGCGGTGTGCCGATCCAGCGCCATGCCGTCCAGCGCCAGTGCGACATGGGCGGGATGGAGCCCGGCGAAAGCATCGAGCACGCGGGTCTTGCCCGATCCCGAGGCGCCGGTCAGCGTCACGCGGCTGCCGGGCGCGAAAGTGTGCGTGCCCAGCGTGATCGCGGCGGCAGTGGCAGGTTCGGGCGTTGGTTCGGGCGTGCCCTCCAGCGCGTGGAGCATGCTCAGCCGCTCGATCCCGGCGTGCAGCGAGGCGCGGCGCAGCAGGCTGCGCGAAAAGCCGCCCATCGCTTCGATGGCGGAGGCGGTCGCCAGCATCGCCAGCGCGACCATTGGGGCATGCGCGTGGCCAGAGGGTGCGAGCAGCAACACGCCTGCCACCGCGAGCGCGCCGTAGACCGACAGCAGCGCGCCTTGCAGCGCTTCGGCGCGGACCAGACGGGCGCGGGCGGCGTTCAGGCGCGTGATCAGCGGGGCGAGTTCGGCCTCGGCCTGCGGGGCCAGACCATAGGCGGCGATCTCGGCACGGGCAGCGGCCAGTTCGATCCAGCCGCTGCGAAGGTCTCCCAATGCCTCTGCCAGATCGTGTGCCGGGGCAGTGGTCAGGCGATTGGAAACCTTGGTGAAAATCACCGGCAGCGCGGCCATCACGGCGATCAGCCAAAGCGCGGGAAGAACACCGCAGAACGCGACCAGAAGCACGCTGACGAGCGCCGAGGCGATGGCGGCGTGCCTGGCGGGCTGGCGGATCACCAGATCCTCCAGCGCCTGCACATCGTCTATCAGGCGGCCTGCCGCTTCGCCGGGCGAGGTGTCGGGCGCGCGGCGGCTGTCCTGTGCGGAGAGCTTGTCGAACAGCCCGCCGCGAAACTCGGCCATGCCTTCCAGCGCAACCTTGTGGCCGACGATCCGCTCGCCATAGCGCGCCAGCGTGCGCACGATCGCCATCAGGCGGATCAGCGCGCTGGGGATCAGGTAGTTGAAGGCGCTGGCGGTGGCGAAGCCGCCTGCCCCGGCGATGGCCGCGCCGGTCAGGAACCAGCCCGAGACGCCGAGCAGGCCAATGGCGGCAATGGCGGCCGCCACCGCGCACAGGCTCGCCCACATCAGGCGCGCGCGGCCCAGCCCGGCGATGTCGAGGATACCTGTCTTCCCGTTGTCGGCTTTCACAGCGCGATCTCCCGGTTGGCGGCAGCGACGAGCGCGGCATCGTGGGTGGCGACCAGCAGGCAGCGTTCCTGCGCCAGTTCAGCGAGTAGTGCGGTGATCGCGGCGGCGCTGTCGGCGTCGAGATCGGCGGTGGGCTCGTCGCAGAGCATCAGCGGGCGGGCCGAGAGGATCGCGCGGGCCAGCCCGATGCGGCGGCGCTCTCCGCCCGAGAGGCCCGATCCGGCGTGATCGAGATGCAGGTCCAGCTCGCCGCGCGCGTCGAGCAGCGGGCCGAGGCCGACGCGCTGGGCGGCAGCGAGGATGGCCGCCTCGTCAGCGTCGGGTGCCGCAAGGGCGAGATTGCGGCGCAGCGTACCGGTCAGCAGCAGCGGGCGCTGTGCGGCCCAGGCGATCGCGCCGGGGGCAAGCGGCTGGCCCTGCGCATCCGTGACCGAGCCCTGCGCCAGCGCAAGCTGTCCGGCGATGGCGGCGAGGGTCGAGGTCTTGCCACTGCCGGTCGGTCCGGTCAGCGCGACGAAATCGTGGGGCGCCAGCGTGAAGCCCAGCGGGGCGATCGCCACGCCGGGCAGATCGAGGCGCAGGCCTTCCACCACGAGGCCCGTGAAGGTGGCCTCAGGCATCTGCACTGGCGGGGCGGGTGTCTCCTCCCACGGCGCGAGCGCGGCCTCGGCGGCCTCGCCCAGCTGCTTTTCGTGATAGGCGGCGGCAAGGCGGCGCATCGGCAGGTAGAATTCGGGCGCCATCGTCAGCACGAAGAACGCGCGCTCCAGCGTCAGGTGCTCGGGCGCCGGGAAGGGCAGCAGGCCGAGCAGCGAGAACCCGCAATAGACCGCGACGAGCGCGATCGCGAGGGCGGAGAAGAACTCCAGCACCGCGCTCGACAGGAAGGCGGCGCGCAGCACGGTGACGGTGCGCGCGGCGACTTCGCCGGTCGCCTGCCGGACCTGCTTTGACAGGCGCTGTTCGGCGCCGAAGTGGCGGATCAGCGGCAGGTGCGTCACCCGGTCCACGAACAGGCCCGACAGCGCGGCGAGCGCGGCCAGCTGGCGGTCCGAGGCGCGGCGCGCGGCGGTGCCCGCCAGGATCATGCCGACCACGAAGAACACCAGCGTTCCCAGCATGATCGCGCTGGCGACCCAGCTGGCAGGCGCGACCAGCAGCGCCACCACCAGCGGGCCGATCCCGGCGGCCATGCGCACCGGCTGGAAACGCAGGTCGCGGTTCTCGATGGCGCCGACATGGTCGATGGCGAGCGTGGCACTGGTGCCGCTGGCGAGCGGGGCGGGCAGAACGCCGCCCAGCAGGCGCGGCCAGAGCGAGGCGCGCAAGGTGCCCGCCGCCGCCTGCGCGTCGATCACCGCCACCCGGTCCACCGCATAGGTGCCCAGCGCGCGCAGCAGCGCGCCGCCCACGATCATCGCCGCCGGGCCGAGCAGCTCGAAAGCGTCCGCCCGCGAGGGGGCAAATGGCGTGTGGGCCAGCGCGTGGCGGGCGAATGTGGCGACGGCAAGGGCGATGCCGAACGAGAAAAGCGCAGCGCCGGCAAGATCCAGCAGCCAGCAGCCCAGGTATTTGATGCGTGTCAAATCGCGATGCCGAGCAGGAGTATATGGCCAGCCGCAAGGGCCGGGACTCGGCGCGACCCTTACGTTTTCAACCTTGCCGGCGCAACCTTTGAGGGCGCGCCGACCCCGACACCAGAGCAGGATCGAACATGATCGACATGGCCGTGGTGGAACTATCCCGCCTGCAGTTCGCCTTGACGGCGCTGTACCACTTTCTTTTCGTGCCGCTGACGCTCGGCCTTTCCTTCATGCTGGTCATCATGGAGAGCGTCTATGTGATGACCGATAGGCCCATCTGGCGGGACGTCACCCGCTTCTGGGGCAAGCTGTTCGGCATCAACTTCGTCCTCGGCGTCTCGACCGGCCTGACCATGGAGTTCGAGTTCGGCACCAACTGGGCCTATTACTCGCACTATGTGGGCGACATCTTCGGCGCGCCGCTCGCCATCGAGGGGCTGATGGCCTTCTTCCTGGAGGCGACCTTCGTGGGCGTGATGTTCTTCGGCTGGGATCGCCTGTCGAAGCGCAAGCACCTGTTCGTGACGTTCATGGTGGCGCTGGGCACGAACCTGTCGGCGCTGTGGATTCTGGTCGCCAACGGCTGGATGCAGCACCCGACGGGCGCGAAGTTCGATCCCGCCACGATGCGCATGGAAGTGACCAACTTCGCCGACGTGATCTTCAACCCGGTGGCGCAGGCCAAGTTCGTCCACACCGTCAGCGCCGGGTACGTCTGCGCCAGCGTGTTCGTGCTGGGCGTCTCGGCGTTCTACCTGCTCAAGGGCCGTCATATCGAACTGGCCAAGCGCAGCTTCACCGTGGCCGCCGCGTTCGGTCTGGCCGCCTCGCTTTCGGCGGTCGTGCTGGGTGACGAGAGCGGTTACACGCTCACCGACAACCAGCAGATGAAGCTGGCCGCCATCGAAGGTGCCTGGGAAACCGCCAAGGCGCCTGCCGGGATCGCCGTGTTCGGTCTGCCCTCGGTCGCCGAGCACAAGACGAAGTACGAGATCGAAGTGCCCTATGTGCTGGGCCTGATCGCCACGCGCAGCCTGACCGGGCAGGTCAACGGCATCCTGCCGCTGGTTGCCCGCGCCGAGGATCGCATCGAACACGGCATCGTTGCCTACGACGCGGTCGAGAAGCTGAAGGTCAACGAGACCGATCCCGTCGCGCGCGAAGCGTTCGAGCGCAACAAGGACGATCTGGGCTATGCGCTGCTGCTCAAGAAGTACGTGGCAGACCCGCGCAAGGCCGATGCGGCGACGATCCAGAAGGCGGCATGGGATACCGTTCCCAACGTGCCGGTGCTGTTCTGGCTGTTCCGCGTGATGGCTTTCATCGGCTTCTTCCTGGTCGCCTTCTTCGCCACCGCGCTGTTCTTCTCGGTCAACCGCCGGTTCGACAAGAAGGCCTTCCTGCGCGTCGCTCTTTTCGCGATGCCGCTGCCGTGGATCGCGATCGAGTTCGGCTGGGCGGTGGCCGAGCTGGGACGCCAGCCCTGGGCGGTCGACGGCGTGCTGCCGACGTTCCTGGGCGCTTCCAGCCTCACCGTGCCGCAGATCTGGGCGACCATCGCCGGTTTCACCGCGATCTATGGCGTGATGGCCGTGATCGAGGTGCGCCTGATGCTCTCGGCGATCAGCCATGGCCCGGAACCCTACGTCGAATGGCGCGGCAAGGAAGAGGCGAGCGACGAGGCCGCCCGCTTCACCGCCGTCCCGGCCGAATAACGCCCTCCACCGAAAGGCATTTCCCATGTCCATTCCCTTAGACTACGAGACGCTGCGGGTGATCTGGTGGGCGCTGCTCGGCGTGCTGCTGATCGGCTTCGCGCTGACCGACGGTTTCGACCTCGGCTCTGCAGCGCTGCTGCCCTTCGCCGGGCGCACCGATGCCGAGCGCCGCATGGTGATCAACGCCATCGGCCCCACCTGGGAAGGCAACCAGGTGTGGTTCATTCTGGGCGGCGGCGCGATCTTCGCCGCCTGGCCCTTCGTCTATGCCGTCAGCTTCTCGGGCTTCTACCTCGCGATGTTCCTGGTGCTCGCCTCGTTCATCCTGCGGCCCGTGGGCTTCAAGTACCGCTCGAAGCGGCCCGACCCTGCATGGCGCAAGCGCTGGGACTGGGCGCTGTTCGTCGGCGGCTTCGTGCCCGCGCTGGTGTTCGGCGTCGCGGTCGGCAATGTCCTTCAGGGCATTCCCTTCCGCCTCGATAGCGACCTGCGCTCGTTCTACGAAGGCTCGCTGCTGGGCCTGTTCAGCCCCTTCGCGCTGCTCGCCGGGCTGGTCTCGGTCTCGATGCTGGTGCTCCACGGCGCGGGCTGGCTGACGATCAAGCTGGAGGACGGCCCGGTCCGTCAGCGCGCACAGGCCTATGGACAGGTCGCCGCCGTGCTGGCGCTGGTGCTCTATGCCATCGGCGGGATCTGGCTGGCCAAGGGCGGCATCGGTTATCACATGGTGAGCGCCGCCGATCCCTTCGGCCCGTCGAACCCGCGCCTGACCGAGACGGTGCGCGCGGGCGGCGCCTGGATGGACAACTACGGCGCCCATCCCTGGATGCTGATCGCACCGCTGCTGGGCCTTGCCGGGCCGGTGCTCGCCTTCCTCGGCATCCGCACCAAGGCGGACAAGCTGGTCATCACCGGATCGGCGCTGACCAACGTGGGCGTGATCGCCAGCGTGGGCCTTTCGATGTTCCCCTACATCCTGCCCAGCTCGATCGACCCGGCCTCCAGCCTCACCGCGTGGAACGCCTCGTCCAGCCATGGCACGCTGTTCACGATGCTGATCGCTACCGTGATCTTCCTGCCGCTGATCCTGCTCTACACCGCCTGGGTCTACAAGGTGATGTTCGGCCGGGTGACGATGCGCGAAGTCACGCTCAACCCCGATTTCTACTGAGGAGATAACGCCATGTGGTACTTCGCCTGGATACTGGGGACCGGCCTCGCCGTGGGCTTCGGCATCATCAACGGCGTGTGGCACGAGTTCCACACCGACCCCAGCGAGGAACGCACCGTCCTCGACTGACACCCCGACGGGTCGCACCTGAAGGAAACCCCGGCGCTGGCGAAAGGCTGGCGTCGGGGTTTGGTGTTTTTGGGAGGTAGAGTAAGTTAAAGGCAGGGGAGCTGAGCCCCCCTGCACCCCTGAACGTCTCCCGGCGCGGGCGTTAAGCGCTGGGTGAGATTGTCGCGTATCCTGCCGTATGGACACGAAGTGGGTCCGCCTGAAGGTTAAGGCCGGCGTCGGAAGACGTAACGGGGTCTGGGGCCTCTGGCCCCGGAATCCTCCCCTTCAAGCTTTCAAATCCTCAAACCGGCGCAACGCCCATATTGTCGATCAGCCGCGCCTTGCCGATCCGTGCCGCGACCAGCAGCCGCATCGGCGCGTTTTCGCGTTCGGAAAGTACCTCAAGGCTCTGGGCATCGCGCAGTTCGGCGTAGTCGACCGAGGCGAACCCGGCGTCGACCAGCGCGTGGGCGAGGAGGTCGAGCGTGGCGGGAACCGGGGCGCCGCTCTCGATCGCGCCGATGGCGTGCTTCATCGCTTCGGGCAGGGCGGCGGCGCGGCTGCGGTCGTCTGCGGAGAGGTAGGCATTGCGCGAGGAGCGGGCGAGGCCGTCCGCCTCGCGCACGGTGGGAACGCCGAGGATCGAATCCACGTGTGGCGCAGTCAGATCAAGGTCGCGCGCCATGCGGCGGATGACCGCGAGTTGCTGCCAGTCCTTCTCGCCGAACAGGGCCACGTCGGGCTGCACCTGGTTGAACAGCTTGCAGACCACGGTGGCCACGCCGTCGAAGTGGCCGGGGCGCGAACCGCCGCACAGCCCTTCGCTGACGCCCGAGACGCTGATGTTGGTGGCAAAGCCCGCCGGGTACATCGCCTCGACCGAGGGTGCCCAGACGAGCGCGGCGCCCGCGCCTTCCACCAGCTCGCAATCGCGCGCGAGGGTGCGGGGATAGGCGTCGAGATCCTCGCCGGGGCCGAACTGGCGCGGGTTCACGAAGATCGAGACGACGACGTGATCGGCGCGCTTTTTCGCCTCGCGCACCAGCGTCAGATGGCCTTCGTGCAGCGCGCCCATGGTGGGCACCAGCGCGATGGTGCCGCTCTGGCGCAAGTGGGCCACTGCACGCCGCAGTGGATCAGTCTCGTGGAGAGTTTGCATTGCCTCTGCGTGCTCCGGTATGAAGGGCCATGTCCAGCCCACGGATGCGGCCTTTAGCCGGGTGCCGGGGGATGGGGCAAACGCTTTGCAAACCGATCGTTTCGTCAACCTTGAAAGAGCCGCGACCCGTGACTGCGCATCGTATCGTCTTCGCCAACGAAAAGGGCGGCACCGGCAAGTCCACCACGGCGGTCCACGTCGCCATCGCGCTTGCCTATCAGGGCGCCAAAGTGGCCGCGATCGACCTCGATCCGCGCCAGCGCACGTTCTACCGCTACATGGAGAACCGGCTGGACACCGAGCGTCGCCGCGAGATCGCGCTGCCCGGCACGCGCTTTGCGGTCTACGACGGCAACGAGACCGCCGAACTCGACGACATGGCCGAGGCCATCGCCGAGGATTACGACTTCCTGATCTTCGACACGCCGGGGCGTGACGACGATTTCGCCCGCCACGTCGCCACCACGGCAGATACGCTGGTGACGCCGCTGAACGACAGCTTCATCGACTTCGACCTGATCGGTCAGGTCGATTCCGAAAGCTTCAAGGTGAAGCGCCTGTCGTTCTATGCCGAGCTCATGTGGGAAACCCGCAAGAAGCGCTCGATGGCGACGATCCAGCAGGGGCGCCGCGAACTGGACTGGGTGGTGGTGCGCAACCGCGTCCAGCACGTCGAGGCGCGCAACATGCGCCGCATCAACGAGGCGTTGCAGGAGCTTTCCAAGCGTGTCGGCTTCCGCATCTCGCCCGGCTTGTCCGAGCGCGTGATCTATCGCGAGCTGTTCCCCTCGGGGCTGACGCTGCTCGACAAGGGTCATCTGGGCGAGCTGGGCACCAGCCATCTGGTGGCACGACAGGAACTGCGCGGCCTTGTCGCCGGGCTCAACCTGCCGATGCCTGCCGCGCGCCAGCCCGACTTCGAGTTCGCGACCGAGGCATGAGCAAGCTGATCCTGATCGCGGTGCTGGCCTGCGTCGTGTGGAAGATGGTCTCGGGCCGCTGGCCGTGGGAAAAGAAAACACTGCCTCCGCGCGGCGGCGATGCGGCGAATGGGCAGGGCGCTTTCGCGCTGGCACAGGCCCGCGCGCTGCTGGGTGTGCCCGACAGCGCCGGTCGCAAGGACATCCTCGACGCGCACCGCCGCAAGCTGGCCGAGGTCCACCCGGACCGGGGCGGCAGCAACGAGCAGGTCCACGCCGCCAACGCCGCACGCGATACGCTGCTCGCGGCGCTCGATCCGGGCGCGCAGGGCTGATCCCGATGGCCAGAGCGCGGTCCGACCTGTCGGTGCTGACCGCGATCTGGATTGCCGGATTGCTGCTGTCCGGCTGGCACCCTTTCGACCGCACGACGTGGGCGATGGAAGTCGCGCCTGCGGTGATCGCGCTGCCGGTGCTGTGGGCCACGGCACGGCGCTTCCCGCTGACCCGCCTCGCGCTGGTACTGATCGCCGTTCACGGGCTGATCCTGATGCTGGGAGGGGCCTATACCTATGAGCGGGTGCCGCTGGGGTATGTGCTGGAGCAGTCGCTTGGCCTTGCCCGCAATCCCTACGACCGCATCGGCCATTTCGCTCAGGGGTTCGTTCCCGCAGTGGTGTTCCGCGAAATCCTGATCCGGCTGGGGCGCCTGCCGCGCGGTGTGCTGCTGACCGGGCTGACGCTCGCCTGCTGCCTTGCCGTCAGTGCGCTGTACGAACTGATCGAGTTCGGCGCGGCAATGGGGATGGGGCAGGGGGCGGACGCCTTTCTCGGCATGCAGGGCGATCCGTGGGATACCCAGTGGGATATGCTCACCTGCCTGATCGGCGCGGCGGTGAGCGTGGTTCTGCTCGGTGGTCTGCATGAAAGGGCACTCGCGCGGCAGCGAGGCGTGGCTATCGATTGACCGGTGATAGCAGTGGTTGTACCGATCGGTAAAACATCGATGGAGATCGTTCATGTCTCGTCCTCCTTTACCGCCGTTCACTCGCGAAACTGCTGCGCAGAAGGCGCGCATGGCCGAGGATGCCTGGAACAGTCGCGATCCGGAGCGGGTGTCGCTGGCCTATTCGCCCGATAGCGTGTGGCGTAACCGCGACGTGTTCCTGACCGGACGCGAGGCTATCGTCGGGTTTCTGACCGCCAAGTGGGCGAAGGAACTGGACTATCGCCTGATCAAGGAAGTCTGGGCCTGGCAGGAAAATCGCATCGCTGTGCGCTTCGCCTATGAATGGCATGACGACAGCGGCGCATGGTTTCGCTCCTACGGCAACGAGAACTGGGAATTCGATGCGGCGGGGCTGATGGTCCGTCGTATCGCCTCGATCAACGATCTCCCGATTTTGGAAGGCGATCGGCTGTTCCGCTGGCCGCTCGGTCGCCGCCCGGACGATCATCCGTCGTTGAGCGATCTGGGCCTTTGACCGGCAAGCGCATCATGACCGAGCGGGTGGCATGTCTGCCCGCGCTGGCCGAGGCATTTCGTGAACATGGCTACGAAGGGGCCAGTCTGGCCGTGCTTTCGAGTGCTACCGGGCTGGGCAGGGGAAGCCTCTACAACTTCTTCCCCGGCGGCAAGGAAGAGATGATAGCGGCCGTACTGGCTGACATCGACGGCTGGTTCGAACGGACGGTCTTCCTGCGGCTGGAGCAGGCAGGCCATGGAGCCGCCGCGATCCGTTTCATGATGGGTGACGTCACGACCTATTTCCAGGCGGGCGGTCGCGTTTGCCTCCTGGGGTGGATCGGGCTGGGTTCGTCGCGCGATGGTTTTGCCGACCGGGTGAAGGGCTATTTCTCCCGCTGGATATCCTCGCTTGCCGTGTGCCTGGAGAGAGGGGTGTCGCGCCGGAACGGGCTGCCTTGCTGGCAGAAGAGGCCGTGTCGGCCATTCAGGGGGCAATCGTGCTGTCGCGCGCCTTGGACGACGAACGCGTTTTCCTGCGGATCGTCGAAGCGCAGCAGACTGCACTGATAGCCGCCATGGATTGAAATCGGCGGCGTGTGACGCCTTGGTGGCCCGCTCGGACCTTGCTATTGCAACTTTCATGAAGTTTTACAGGCATGGTTTTCCTGTGCCCGAACGGAGAACTGCCCCGATGCTGCGCCGTGCCTTTCTGCTTGCCGCTCCGTTGCTTGCCATCGCTGCCCCGGCCTATGCCGAAAATGCGGTGAGCATCGACATCTACGCGATTCCGTCGCAGCCGGTGGTCGATGCCATGGCGAAAGTCAGCGACAGTCTGGCCGCGCAGGGCATGACGACGTTCTATCGGCAGGGCCACGCCGTCCACGCCACGCTCTATCTCACGCGTTATCCGGTCAGTGCCGAGCCCGCGCTCAAGGCCGCGATCCGCAAGCTGGCGAAGGGGCGAAAGGCGTTTCCGCTCACTGTCGGCGGCCTGCAGGTCACCCCAGCAACTGGCTGTTCCTCGGCGTGGACCGCTCTGCCGAGCTTCAGCGGCTGGCCGATCTGGTGACGGTGACAGCCGAGCCTTTGCGCGATCATGACGTGAAGGCGCCGACGTGGATGTCGGCCTATCCTGCCAAGCTTCCGGCGTTCGAACGCTATGGTTCGCCCAACGTCTTCATGCAGTTCGACCCGCATCTGACCTTGCTGGCGAACGAGACCAACCCGAAGCTGGCCGATTTCGTCGCGAGCGCAGCGGCCACGCCGCCCAGAGCCAGCGGAACAGTGGAGGGGATCGGCATGGCCGTGGTCGACGAGAACGGCCAGATCGTGAAGACGCTGGCGGAATATCGCTTTGCGGGCCTGCCTCGCGGACATTGAGTTCGGTGGGCGATCGAGCGTGAGCATGTCGGCGATCCGATCGCAGCACCTGTGAATATCGAGTGACCGACCGGTCCTGTCCGGGTTCAGCATCGAGCCGATAGGAGCGATGATTTCCTAGCCCGGAGGATACCTTTGAGCCTGTCGAGAATCGTCGCTGTCGCGCTGGGCGCCGGGCTGTTTTCCCTGTCGGGCGCGGCCGCCGCGCACGTACCGCCAAAGGTCGGTTCCCCGGCACAGCGGGTGATCGATCTGCCGCTCGGGGGCGGTATGCAGCGTGTCCTCTATGTCGCGCCGTCCCACCCCCGCGCCACGCTTGTCATGTTGCCGGGGGGAACGGGAGAGATCGGTATCGAGCGCGATGGCCAGCTGCGCCATGGCGACAACTTCGTTGTGCGAACGCGACTGGCCTGGGTGGCGCGAGGCTATGCCGTCCTGATCCCGGACAGCATCGACCATGCCAATATGCGCGGCGCGCGAAGTGCTGCGGCGTATGGCAGGCTGGTGGACGATCTGGCGCGCTATGCGCGCAGGCAGGTGAACGCGCCGGTGTTTCTGCTCGGTACGAGCCAGGGCACGATTGCGGCAACGAACGCGGCATCGCGCGCCGAGCCGGGCCTGCTTTCCGGGCTTGTCCTGACAGAAAGCGTGGCCGTTCCGGGGCGGCGAAGCACGGAAACCGTGTTCGATGCCGATCCGGGCAAAGTGCGGGTTCCCGTTCTGGTGGTGGCCAACAGGGATGACGCCTGCGATGTCGCTCCCCCTGCGTTGGCGCCGCAAATTGCAGCTGCGATGGTACACGCGCCAAGCGTTCGGGTATTGACGGTCAGGGGTGGTGCGCAGCGTTCACCGCAAGCCTGCGGGTCGCTGTCGCCGCACGGCTATTATGGCGTCGAGGCACAGGTCATTTCGAAAATCGCGGTCTGGATGCATCAGCACGGGGGCTGAGGGGCGGATGAGGCTGCCCCGCTTCCTCGAACGCGCCTCCCAGGAGCAGATAAGGGGCATGGTGGCGATATGCGTCTGCCCGATATGGGAAGGCGCACATCGAAGCCCTGCCCTTGCTCTTGCCCGAACGGGCAAATGATGGAACGGATCGGGCCATGACCGGACATAGTTTTCACCCGACCCTTCTTCGCGAATACGATGTGCGCGGCGTAGTCGACGAAACGCTTCACGAGGCCGATGCCTGGGCGCTGGGGCGTGCCTTCGCCGCGACGGTGGTTGAGGCGGGGCTTTCCAACGGCAGGATCGCCGTGTGCCGCGATGGCCGTCTCAGTTCGCCGATGCTGGAGGCAGCGCTGGTGGAGGGCCTTTGCGCGGGCGGGATCGATGTGGTGCGCATCGGCATGGGGCCTACGCCGATGCTCTATTTCGCCGAAGCTTCAATGCAGGAGGTGGTAGGCGGCATTCAGGTAACTGGCAGCCACAATCCCAAGGATCACAACGGTTTCAAGATAGTACTTGCGGGAAGACCGGTCTTCGGGGCCGACCTCCAGCGGATCGGCGAAATCGCGGCCTGCGGCTTCGGCATGGCGGCCTTCGGGGGCACCGGGCAGCGGTTCGAACGTGCCGGGGGCAGTGAGGGCGAGGATATTCTCCCACGCTGGATCGAAGCGATCCTGAGGCGCCTCGGCCCCATGGAGCGCGAGGCCATGGCGGACCTGCGGATCGGCTGGGATACCGGAAACGGCGCCGCCGGTCCCGCCATCGAGCTGCTGACCAGTCAGCTTCCCGGTGAACATCATCTGCTTTTCACCTCCGTCGACGGGACTTTCCCGAACCATCACCCGGACCCTTCCGAGGTGGAAAATCTGGCAGACCTGCAGGCGCTCGTCGCGGCCAAGAGCCTCCATTTCGGTTGCGCTTTCGATGGCGATGCCGATCGGCTGGGTGTGGTGGATGCTGCCGGGCGCCCGCTTGCCGGGGATCAGCTGCTGGCGATCTATGCGCTCGATCTGCTGCTGCGGCATCCCGGTGCGCAGATCGTGGCCGATATCAAGAGTTCTGCCGGGTTGGAGAGCCTGATCCGACAGGCAGGCGGGCGCCTCGACCTGTGGAAGGCAGGGCATTCGCATATCAAATCCAGAATGAAAGAAACCGGTGCCTTGCTGGGTGGCGAAACGACCGGGCACGTCTTTCTGGCTGAGGACTGGTACGGCTTCGACGACGGCGTCTGTGCCGCCGTGGAACTGATCGCGGCACAGGCGCGGCTGGGGCAGAGCGTGACGGCGCTACATGCTGCGATGCCGACCAGCTTCGCGACGCCCGAACTGCGCGTTCCGGTAAGTGCCAGCCGCAAGTTCGCCACCGTCGACGAGGTTCGCGCGCGGCTGGAAGCCGGTGCTGCCGCGATGGTCGCGATCGACGGCGTGCGGGTTAACCGGGGTACGGGATGGTGGCTGCTGCGCGCCTCAAACACGCAGGAAGTCCTGTCTTTGCGAGCCGAGGCGGCAGCGCCTGAAGGACTGGAGGCGTTGCTCGCGGAAATCGAGGAGCAGCTGGCGCTGTCCGGCTTGGCCGTAAATCTGCCGCGCGGTTGATGCAAAAAGGGGAGCCGCATGGGGCTCCCCCTTCTGCCGTCGTCACGACAGCGGTAGCGACAAGACCGGTACGATCAGGCGCCCGCCGTGCCGCCCGTACCGCCTGTTGCCACGCGCAGATTGTTCTGGACGTGCTTCACGCCGGAAACGTTGTCGATCACGTCTTCGGCGCGCCGCTTGGCGTGACGGCTCTCGACCGTACCGCTGAGCGTCACCTCGCCTTCGGCCACCGTCAGCGTGATGTTGCTGGCATCGAGCATCCAGTCATGCGTGAGCGCATCGTTGGCATCTTCGCGGATGCGTTCGTCGGAGCGGGTATAGTCCGAGGGACCACGACCCCGGTGATTGATGCTCTGGTCGGCGCTCTGGTCGCTGCGGTGGTCCTGCTGGCGCCGGGCGGCGGCATCGCGATCGCCGAACCAGCTGGCGATCTCGTCGCCCGCCCGCTCGAAAAAGCCGCGCTGCTCGCCATAGCGCCGCCACGAGCCATAACCTTCATCGTTATCGTCGCGCGCCGAGCCATAGTATTCGCTGCGCATGAGGCCCCCGCCATAGTCCGGCCCGTAAGTCGGGCGATAGCTGTAGCTGGGCGATGCGCCGCCGACCGGGCGGCGCGAGGCGTAGAAATCGCGCCCGCCATAGTCTTCGCTGGTGAAGTCCCGGAACTCGTTGCCGAAGGCGGCATCGTAATTGCGCATCGGGTAGACGGGGTCGCGGCGCGATGCGGTGTTTTCGGGCTCGGACCAGCGATCGCGGTGCGATTCTTCGCGGATCAGGCGATATTCGCCATCGCGCGGGTTGGTCGGGCTCTCGCTGCGGGTCTCGCGGGAGGGCGGCAGGTCGGGCGAGGCGCTGCCCTGGCCCCAGCCGCCACCGGCCTGTCGTTCCCCGGCCTGCCGTTCACCACCGGAATGCAGCTGGTTGGCCTGTCGGGGGCTTTCATAGCCTTCGCTCTGGTTGCCGGAGCTTCCGGCGTAGGACTGATGGCTGCCGAAACGGCTGTCGATGTCGCGTCGGTTCATGACTCTCTCTCCACGTTTCGAGATTGGCTGTTTGGAGCCGGCGCCCTCGAAAGGGCTCTTGCGGCCCCCCATGCTGGTTCAACGTGAAGGACCGCAAAGCGATCCACGGCTCGCCGCGTGCCGGTGAAGGTTGAGCGCAAGGGCAGCATTTCGGCAGGCTCTTGTCTTGTTCCGGAGGGCTTGCCACTTTCCTCTGGATGACCGATCCCGCGATCCTGCCCCCGGAGATTGCCGACTGGTTCGCCGGGAGAGGCTGGCAGCCGCGCCGTCACCAGACCGGCGTGCTGGAGGCTGAGGCGGCAGGGCGCCATGCGCTGGTCATGGCCGATACCGGCGCAGGCAAGACGCTGGCAGGGTTCCTGCCGACGCTGGCGGCGTTCTGTCCGTCTACGTTGGCGGGAGCACCGGGGCCTCAAGGCCTGCACACGCTCTATGTCTCGCCGCTGAAGGCGCTGGCCCACGATGTCCAGCGCAACCTGCTGACGCCTGTTGCCGAAATGGGGCTCGACATGCGGATCGAGGCGCGCAGCGGCGATACGCCAAGCGAGCGCAAGGCCCGCCAGCGAGCCCGGCCGCCGCATGTCCTGCTGACCACGCCCGAATCGCTCTCGCTGCTGCTGACCTATCCCGAGGCGCCGGAGCTGTTCGCGGGCCTCAAACGCGTGGTGATTGACGAGATCCATGCCTTCGCCACCGGCAAGCGCGGCGATCTTCTCGCGCTCGCGCTCGGGCGTTTGCAGGCGCTGTCGCCCGACCTGTTGCGCGTGGGGCTGTCGGCGACGCTGGCCGATCCCGAAGGCTATCGCGGCTGGCTGGCGCCGTGGGGCGAGATCGACACGGTGCAACTGGTCGAGGGCGACAGCGGCGCGCCGCCCGAGGTCGAGATCCTGCTGCCAGAGGAAGCGCGCATCCCGTGGAGCGGTCATGCCGCGACCTGGGCAATCCCGCAGCTCTATCGGCAGATCCGCGACCACCGCACCACGCTGGTCTTCACCAACACGCGCTTCCTCGCCGAATATATCTTCCAGTCCCTGTGGGATGCGAACGACGATAACCTGCCGATCGCCATCCATCACGGCTCGCTGTCGAAGGAGGCGCGGCGCAAGGTGGAAGGGGCGATGGCGCGCGGCGAACTGCGGGCGCTGGTCTGTACCGCCAGCCTCGATCTCGGCGTGGACTGGGGCGACATCGATCTGGTGGTGCAGATGGGCGCGCCCAAAGGCTCGTCGCGCCTGCTCCAGCGGATCGGGCGCGCCAACCACCGGCTCGACCAGCCAAGCAGGGCGCTGCTGGTGCCGGGCAACCGGTTCGAGTTTCTGGAGGCCTTCGCGGCGCAGGCGGCGGTCCATGCCGGGCAGCGCGATGGCGAGGGTTTCCGGCCCGGTGGTCTCGACGTGCTGGCCCAGCACGTGATGGGCTGCATCTGCGCCGGCCCACAGCGCGAGGTAGACCTGCTGGCCGAGGTCCGCTCGACACTGGCCTATGCGTGGGTGGACGAGGGGGTGCTGGCGCGGGTGCTCGATTTCGTGGCCACCGGTGGCTATGCGCTGCGGGCCTACGACCGCTTTCGCCGGATCGTGCGGGAGCGGGGAGGGGATGGGGGAGAGGCCGTCTGGCGTCTGACCCATCCCGAACATGCCGCGCGCCATCGATTGAATGCCGGGATCATCGTCGATGCCGAAATGCTCGACGTGCGGTTTCGCAACGGGCGCTCGCTGGGCAAGGTCGAGGAGAATTTCGGGGCCAGCCTGAAGCCGGGCGATACCTTCCGGTTCGCCGGGCTCGATCTGGAAGTGGAAAGCCTGCGCGATCTCGAACTGGTGGTGCGGGCGGCGAAACGCTCGGCGACCATCCCCAGCTACATGGGCGCGCGCATGCCGATCTCGACGCATCTTGCCGATCGCGTCCGGGCGATGCTGGCCGACCGGGCGGGCTGGGCGCGCTTCCCCGACGATGTGCGCGAGTGGCTGGAAGTGCAGGATTGGCGCTCGCACCTGCCGGCGCCGGGGCGCCTGCTGGTGGAAAGCTTCCCGCATCGCGGCCTTGCCTATACGACCTACTACACCTTTGAGGGCTGGAATGCGAACCAGTCGCTGGGGATGCTCATCACCCGGCGGATGGAGGATCGGGGACTGGGACCGCTGGGCTTCGTCGCCACCGACTATGCGCTGTCGGTCTGGGGGCTGCATGCGGTCGACGATCCGGCCGCGCTGCTCTCACCGGACATCCTGACGCACGAGTTCGTCGACTGGGTGCAGCAGTCGCACCTTCTGCGGCGCGCGTTTCGCGAGGTGGCGGTGATCTCCGGCCTCGTCGAGCGCCAGCAGCCCGGCGCGCGCAAGTCCGGGCGGCAGGTGACGTTCTCGACTGACCTGATCTTCGATGTGCTCCAGCGGCATGAGCCCGATCATCTGCTGATCGAGGCGGCCTGGGCCGATGCCCGCCAGCGGATGACCGACGTGGCGCGTGTGGCAGACGTTCTCGACCGGGCGGCGCGCGAGGTCGATCACATCACGCTGGAGCGGATCAGCCCGCTGTCGGTGCCGGTACTCTCGATGATCGGACGCGAGACGCTACCGTCGGGCGCGGCGGACGAGGACCTGCTGATGGAGGCGGAAACGCTGGCCGGACTGGCGATGCGGATCGATCCGGTGGAGATGCCGGATGAGGGGTGAGCCGCGCTGATGGTTCCTGGCCCTTGCTTGGTCCGGACAAAGAAAAGGGGCGGATCGCTCCGCCCCCACCCGCCCTAGACAAAGAAAAAGGGGTGGATCGCTCCGCCCCCCGCCCGCCTTGGACAAAGAAAAAGGGGCGGATCGCTCCGCCCCTTGATCTGCTTTCCGAAAGGAAAGCACCGGATCATTCGGCTTACTTGCCGAAGACCTGGTACTGTTCGTTACCCACGAAGCCGAACTTCGTGACGCCCGAAGCCTTGATGACCTGCAGCGTCTTGGCCGACAGGTCGTAGCTGGCTTCTGCTTCCGGCTGGTACTGGAGCTCGGGCTCCGGGTCCATCCGGGTGGTGTCCGCCAGCGTCTTGGCGAGGGTCGGGCCGTCGATCGGCGTGCCGTTCCAGAGGATACGGTCGTCCTGGGTCAGAACGATCTTGTTCTTCACCGGGTTGATCGGCGGGGGTGTCGTCGTCTGGGAATTGACCGGGAGATCAATATTGATCGAGTTGGTCGCAACCGGGATGGTGATGATGAACATGATGAGGAGCACGAGCATGACGTCGATCAACGGCGTCGTGTTCATATCCATCATCGGCGAGCCATCATCCTTGCCGCCTGACATTGCCATGAGGTGTTACTCCTGTTCCGTCCTGCGGGCTCAGCCGTTCGGATCGACCGGGTTCGAAACGAAGCCGACGGTCGGATAACCGGCGAGCTGAACGTTGTAGATCGCACCTGCGACGCAGCGCCAGGGGGCCTGTACGTCGCCGCGGATCTGAACCTGCGGAATCCGCTCGGGATCATCCTTGAGGGCCTCGGGGCCGCCAGCGGCCTTGACGATAGCATCGAGGCGATCGAACGCCTGCTTCTGCAGCTCGTCCGAAGTCACCGGAACGATGTTGTTGATGTAGACGCGGCACTGGCCGTTGCGCGATGCACCCTCGAATCCGGGGTCGCCTGCGCTGCGACCGGAGTCGTCCGTGGTCGATACCGTCAGCAGCAGATTCTCGTTCTTGTCCTTCGATTCGACGGACTTGATGATCGGAATGTGCAGCTTCTGGATGGTCTGAATCGCGACCGGAACGGCGATGAGGAAGATGATCAGAAGCACCAGCATGACGTCAACGAGTGGCGTCGTGTTGATGTCGGACATCGGTGTTTCGGCACCGCCCCCGCCCGTGGAAATCGCCATAGTCTTATCCTAATCCTTGCGTTGCCTCGGGAGAGGGCGACGGCTCCGCATGCATGGAGAGCCGTCGCTTCCTTCCCGTGGGGCCGGTTCGTGGAGCCTTGCTCCATCCCCGGCCCCCGGGTCGGCCTTACGACTTTGCCGGGGTCGAGCCGGGCTTCGCCGGAGCCGCTGCGGGCTTCGGAGCAACCTTTGCCGGGGCAGCCGGGACGGACGGCTTGACGACGCCCTTCGAGGTGATGTTCGCGAGCACGTCGGTCGAGAAGCCGGTCAGCAGCTCGGCGATGCGCTTGTTGCGGCTCTGCAGGTAGTTGTAGGCGAGAACGGCGGGAACGGCGACGATCAGGCCGAGTGCGGTCATGATCAGCGATTCACCGACGGGGCCGGCAACCTTGTCGATCGAGGCCGAACCGGCGAGACCGATGGCGATCAGCGCGCGGTAGATGCCGACGACGGTACCGAACAGACCGATGAACGGTGCGGTCGCGCCGACGGTGGCGAGGAAGGGCAGGCCGCCAGCGAGGCGAGCGTTGATCGAGGCTTCCGAACGGGCCAGCGAGCCGTGCAGCCACTCATGACCTTCGAGAGCGTCGGTCATCTTCGAGTGCTGGTCTTCAGCGGCGATGCCGTCCTCGACGATCTGACGCCAGGCGGTGTTCTTCTCCATCTTGGTCACGCCTTCGCGCAGCGTGGGCGCACGCCAGAACGAGCTGCGGACTTCGCGGTACTGGCGCATGATCTTGCCCTGCTCGAACCACTTGGTGAACAGGATGTAGAACGAGCCGAACGACATCACGCCCATGATGATGACGGTGGCGTACGAGATGAAGCCACCGGCCTGGACAGCTTCAACGAAACCGAACTTGTTCTGCGGCGCGGCCTCTCCGGCAGCGGCAAGAATATCCACGATAAGCATGCGATTTACCTCTCAAGAAGAATGCAGGGTGCGGTCCGGTTACAATCCCTTGGATGCCCGGACCCGGTAAACTTGGGTAACTTACTGGAGCTTGTAGACGATGGCCGTGGAGTAACCGCCCGAGGTCGGGCTGCCGGCATCGTCAAGCGCGGGGTTGAAGCGCGCGTAGCGGCTCATACCGTCGCAAGCTGCCGAATCGAGATCCGGGCTGCCGCTCGATGCGGTCACCGTGCAGGACGAGACACGACCGTCCGGTCCGATGGTGACCTTCAGGCCCACGCGGCCTTCGCGCTCTTCACGCGCCGCACGGGGCGGATAGGCATCCTGAATACGCGCGGCCCAGCTGCTCTGACCCTTGGGGGTCGCGCCACGTGCCTTGGAAGGCGCGGGCGGAGCCGGAGGTGCGGGCGGTCCCGGAGGAGCCGCGATCACGCTGACCGGCGCCGGGGGCGGGGCCTTGGCGACAACGGCCACCGGAGGCGGCGTCGGCGCGATGTTGATCGGCGGCGGCGGTGCCACGATCGGCGGAGCCGTCGGCGGCGGCGGTGTCTTCGGCTGCTCCTTGGGCGGCGGCGGCGGTGGCGGCGGAGGCGGCGGAGGCGGCTCCGAAATATCCACGGCCGTCACCTTCTGGGCGACCTTCTGCAGCGCCGTATAGGCAAGCCCCGTGACGAGGGCATACCCTACGAGCACGTGGATCAGCGCCACAATGACAAGCGCGGTAACCTTGCTACCGCTCATTTGCTGGTCAGCGTAAGCCATTCAAACGCATCACTCCATTAACCATGCCCCGGACAAGCCGAGGGCGTCCACGGACACTCGCACAGACGAGCGCCATGACGAAACTCATTTTACCCACCCTGACGGCTGAACAGTCTGCCCCTCCAAAGATGCGAAGCCATGGTGAGGCGAACCGCGGGGCAATTGTTGTATTTCCACCCCGTTTGGCACAATTCTTAGCGAGGATGCCCCATGCGCGCAACGCCTTATCCACAGAGGGGCTGTTAACGTGCGATTCAGGTCGCCAAGCAAGGACTTGACGGGGTTTTCCGGTGCGCGCAGGCCGTGTTTGACGGTCTGTAGAATACTCAAGGAGTTTGATTAGGATGCCCTCCAACACGCGCTGTCTGCCCCTGGGCGCAAGCCGTCTGATTCTGCCGAATCTCATCGCCCTTGGGCTGGGATTGACAGTAACCGGCGGTGCCCTTCAGGCCCAGACGGTCGGCGCGCCCGAATCCGCTATCGCAGCATCGGGGCCGACATTCGCGGATGTCGCCGGGCTTGCCGATTCGGCGGGCATGGTCGTGCATGCCCAGGTCCGCAAGATCGCGCGGGTGGACGATGCGCGGGCGCCGGGCCTCGCGCCGGGATATGGCCGCTTCTACGTGCAGGCGCAGACGGTGGCCCTGCTGGTCGGCTCCGCGCCGCTGGGCGCGCAGGTCGCCTATCTGGTCGATCTGCCGCTGAACGAACGCGGCAAGCCGGACAACATCAAGAAGCGCGACGTGCTGCTGTTCGCCCGCGCGGTGCCGGGGCGTCCCGGCGAACTCCAGCTGGTGACGCCCACCGCCCAGCAGATGTGGAGCCCCGAGGCCGATGCCCGCGTTCGCCAGATCCTGACCACGCTGGTCTCTCCCAACGCCCCGGTGAAGATCGAGGGCGTGCGCGAGATCATGTACGTGCCGGGCAACCTTGCCGGGCAGGGTGAGACGCAGATGTTCCTCAAGACAGCGAACAATTCGGCAGCCTCGATCACGGTCCACCACGAGCCGGGCGTCCCGGCCAGCTGGGGGTGTCGTTCTCGGAACTGACCGCCGACCTCAGCCATCCGCCGCAGCCCGAGACGGTGGAATGGTATCGTCTCGCCTGTTTCCTGCCGCGCACGCTGGCGCCCGGCGTCAATGTGTCGGACCCCGGCGATGCGCAGGCGCAGGCCGATGCCGACTATCGCTTCGTGCTCCAGCAGCTTGGACCGTGTCGCCGGAACCTGCACTGATCGCAACACGCAGGACGTAGTGCAGAGCATGAATCTTGCTCTGCACGCGTTGCCTCTGGAATTTTGCGGCTGTCTCGCCTAGGCGCGCAGCCGAAAGGGTTATTCATGTCAGAACCGTTGCATATCGCGCTGGCCGGGCTCGGCACTGTCGGGGCCGGAGTCGTCCGTCTTATCGAGACCAATGCCGATCTCATTTCGCGGCGTGCCCGCAGGCCGATTCGCATTACCGCCGTCAGCGCGCGCGACCGTACCAAGGATCGCGGCGTCGATCTGTCGCCCTATGAATGGGTCGACGATTCGGCGGCGCTGGCCGCGCGCGACGATGTGGACGTGGTGGTCGAGATGGTCGGCGGCTCGGACGGTCCGGCGCTCAGCCTCGCGCGTCAGGCGATCGCGGCGGGCAAGTCGCTGGTGACGGCGAACAAGGCGATGATCGCGCATCACGGTCTGGAGCTTGCGTCCGCTGCCGAGGCGCAGGGCGTCGCGCTCAAGTTCGAGGCGGCGGTCGCAGGCGGCATCCCGGTGATCAAGGGGCTGAGCGAAGGTGCCGCTGCCAACGAGATCGAGCGCGTCTACGGCATTCTCAACGGCACCTGCAATTACATCCTCTCGACCATGGAAGACACCGGGCGCAGCTTCGCCGAAGTGCTCGGCGAGGCGCAGAAGCTGGGCTATGCCGAAGCCGATCCGACCTTCGATGTCGAGGGTATCGATGCCGCGCACAAGCTCTCGATCCTGGCGGCGATCGCCTTCGGTTCGCGGCTGCGCTTCGATGCGGTGGAGACCATGGGGATCTCGCGCGTGCGTCCCGCCGATATCGCGCAGGCGCATTCGCTGGGTTATGTGATCCGCCTGATCGGCATGGCCGAGCTGGACGCGACCGGCGGCACTCCGCGCCTGTTCCAGCGCGTGCGCCCGCATCTGGTCCCGCTCGACCACCCGCTGGCCCACGTCGACGGCGCGACCAACGCGGTCGTCGCCGAGGGCAACTTTATGGGCCGCCTGCTGTTTCAGGGCGCCGGCGCCGGTGACGGGCCGACGGCGAGCGCCGTGGTGGCCGACATCATCGATATCGCGCGTGGTGAGAAGGGCGCGGCGTTCTCGATGCCCGCAGGCGAGTTGGGGGCAATGGAGCCCGCCGATTCCGGCCACCGACAGGGCCGCTCGTACATCCGCTTCACCGTGCCCGATCGTCCGGGCGTGCTGGCCGATATCACGGCGGCGATGCGCGATGCCGGGGTTTCGATCGAGAGCCTGATCCAGCAGAACCGCTCCGATGCGGGCGAAGTGCTGATCGCCATCGTCACGCACGAAGGGCCGGAGAGTGCTGTCAACGAGGCGCTGCGCATCCTCGATGGCTCGGACAGCCTGAGCGGCAAGCCGCTGGTGATGCAGATCGTCGGCTGATCGCCGGTTTGACCGACCAAGAAAAGGGGCGCGGGGTCCGAAGATCCCGCGCCCCTTTCTGTTTGGACGGCAAAGGCTGATGGCCCTCAGGGCACTTTCATCTCGCCACGGGCAATCTTGTCGGCATCGGAATCCGCAGGGGCCTGAGGGATGGATTTCAGATCGATCATATAGACCGGCTCGGGCGTCTTGCCGATGCCGATGCACGAGCCGCGCTTGCTGCAATCGGGCAGGCCGCTGACGTTGGGGGCGTGAAGCTGCCCGTCATCCGTGCCTTTCTTTCCGGTCGGATCCTCGTCCGTCGTCGAGGGAATGCGATACTTGTCCTTATCCGGTGCACAGACGATGATCTCCCCCGGCCGCCCCGGTTCGGAGCAGCGTTCGCGCGAGGTCTTGGGGACGAGCGAGCCGCTCAGCAAATTCTGGGCAACGGCGCTGTCCGCCTGCTGGACGGTCTGGTTTTCCTGCCCGAACGCGGGCTGGATCATCGTTGCGATAACCAGTGCGGCGGCGCCCAGGTAGGCAGTCCTTCGTCTCGACAACTACATGTCCTCTGTCTAAGTCACACCCACTTTGTTTCCATGGCATAAACTGGAGAGAACATGCCCGGCAACCCGACTTCTGCAAGTCCCGATAGGTCGGTTGCTGCCAGTAACGTGCTGGACCGCATTCTGGTTCTCGAAATGGTGCGGGTTACGGAGGCGGCGGCGATTGCTGCTTCCGGGCTGGTCGGCCGGGGCGATGAGCGGGCCGCGGATGCCGCTGCCGCCGAGGCGATGCGCCAGGCGCTCGACGATCTCTACATGGACGGCACTGTCGTGATCGGGGAGGGCGCTCAGGGCGAAGCGCCCGTGCTCTATGTGGGCGAGAAGGTGGGCGGCGCGCCCGGCAAGGGGCCGAGGATCGATATCGCGCTCGATCCGCTGGAAGGCACGACGATCGCGGCCAAGTCCGGGCCGAACTCGCTGGCGGTGCTGGCGGCGGCGGAAGAGGGCGCTCTGCTCAACGCGCCGGACGTCTATATGGAGAAGATCGCCGTCGGGCCGGGCTATCCCGAAGGTGTCGTCAGCCTCAGCCGCACGCCGACCGAGAACGTGCGCGCGCTGGCGGAGGCGAAGGGCGTGCCCGCCGAAGAGATTCTGGTCTGCGTGCTCGACCGCCCCCGGCACGAGGCGCTGATCGCCGAACTGCGCGAGGTGGGCTGCGGGGTCCAGCTGATCCCCGATGGCGATATCGCCGGGGTGATCGCCGTGACCGACGAGGAAACCACGGTCGACATGTACATGGGCAGCGGCGGCGCCCCTGAAGGCGTGCTGGCGGCGGCGGCATTGCGCTGCGTCGGCGGGCAGATGGAAGGCCGGTTGCTGTTCCGCAACGAGGATGAGCGTCTGCGCGCGCGGCAATCCGGTATCGAGGATCTCGACCGGATCTATGCGCTGACCGATCTGGCGCGCGGGGACTGCATCTTCGCGGCGACCGGCGTCACGCACGGCACGCTGCTGGGCGGGGTCAAGCGCCTGAAAGGCGGGAAGATGACGACCGAGAGCGTGGTCATGCGCGCCAGTTCGGGCACGGTTCGCTGGATCCGGGGCGAGCACCGCTACTGAGCGGGGCCGGAGGCGTTCGCCCGCCTCCCACCATCGAAAAACCGCGGGTTCACTATTGCAATCCCGTGACTCATGGCTAGAGGCGTGCGCGTCCGGCGGGCGGTCGGGCGTGGAGCCGTTTCCGGTCCGACTGTGTCGGCTCAACGGCTCTACGATTTTGGTTTATCGCATTTTCCGGGTCATCAGGCGATTTCCGCCTGATTAGAAAATGCTCTAGTCGGGGAATCGCCATGAAGATCATGTCAGGCAACAGCAACCTGCCGCTCGCGCGTGCGATCGCGGCCTATCTGGAACTGCCGTTGACCGATGCCAGCGTGCGTCGTTTCGCCGACGAGGAAGTCTTCGTCGAAATCCACGAGAACGTGCGTGGCGAGGACGTGTTCATCGTCCAGCCGACGAACTACCCCGCGAACGACAACCTGATGGAACTGCTGATCTGCATCGACGCGCTGCGCCGGGCCTCGGCACGCCGCATCACCGCTGTCGTGCCGTACTTCGGCTATGCCCGTCAGGACCGCAAGCCCGGCCCGCGCACGCCGATCTCGGCCAAGCTGGTCGCCAACCTGATCACCGAGGCGGGCGCCGATCGCGTCCTGTCGGCGGACCTCCATGCCGGACAGATCCAGGGCTTCTTCGACATCCCGACCGACAACCTGTTCGCAGCGCCGGTCATGGCCGCCGACATCCAGGCCCGCTACGGCGACCAGTCGCTGATGGTGGTCTCGCCCGACGTCGGCGGTGTGGTTCGCGCCCGCGCCCTCGCCAAGCGCCTTGACAACGCCCCGCTGGCGATCGTCGACAAGCGCCGCGACAAGCCCGGCCAGTCGGAAGTCATGAACATCATCGGCGATGTGAAGGGCCGCGCCTGCATCCTGATCGACGACATCATCGATTCGGGCGGCACGCTGTGCAACGCAGCGCAGGCACTGATGGACGAGGGCGCCGCCAGCGTCACCGCCTACATCACCCACGGCGTGCTTTCGGGCGCTGCGGTCAGCCGCGTCACCAACTCGGCGCTCAAGGAACTGGTCATCACCGATTCGATCCAGGCGACCGATGCGGTCAAGGCTTCGGACAAGATCCGAGTGCTGACCATCGCGCCGCTGATCGGCGAGGCGATCCGCCGCATTGCCGACGAAAGCTCGGTCTCCAGCCTGTTCGACTGATTCTATTCCGCCTCTGGGAGCGCGCTCAGCGCTCCCAGGGACGACTTTCGCCCGGTTGCAGGCGCTTGAGCGCTTCGAGCCGATGCGCCTGACGCGATTCCAGCGCCAGCGTCATGATCGGTTGCGGTGTGGCGACGAAATGGCGCGGCGACATGCCGAACAGTTCGGTGAACTCGCGGATCAGGTGGCTTTCATCGTAATAGCGCAGCACGATGGCCTCGCCCTCGGCCTCGTCGGCGACGCCGCGCAAGTGGCTCGCCATGTCGAGCGCGCGGGCCCGGCGCAGCACCTTCTTGGGGGACAGCCCGAAATCGCGCGCGATCACCCGCTCCAGCTTGCGTCGCTCCACCCCGCAGCGCTCCGCAGCTTCGGCGACCGTCATCGTCGGGTTGACGAAGGCCAGTTCCTCGAAAGCGACCGTGACCGGATCGGGCAGTTTGCCGCCAGCCCGTGCGACGGCCTTGCGCAGATGGTCCTCGATCGTGGTGATCCAGTCCTCGGGCGAGCCATCGGGCGTGAGCGCGGCGATGATCGCTTCGGGGTCTACGGTCGAGGCATCGGTCGGGCGGATGCGGTCCAGCGTGTCGGGCGGCAGGGGCGTGCCCAGCGCGGCGCAGGCACCGGGGCGAAGATGGATGCCCACACTGATGAAGCTGCCGGTGACGCTGATCGGCATCTTGCGGCGCTGCGGGCCGAAGAACATCGCCTCGCGCCTTGCCGTGAGAGGCCCGTCTGCCGTTTCCGCCGCCCAGTCTCCCGCGAGCTGGATGCGGACGCACGACACGTCGTTGAGCAGACCGCAGGACAGCGTGTAATCGGCCGGCATATCGACCTTGGTCACATAGAAGCGCCCGACGTAGGGCTCAAGGTCGGGCGCCGGGGCCCGGTTATAGGAGATCGGCTGGCCGTCTCGCGTAACTCCTTGAACCGGCTCGATCTGGCTATCGAGCGCCGGTGAGCGCTTATGCTGCATTCCCCTGATTCCGTCTTTTGCGACCCGCTATGTTACCGCGGAACACATAAGATAGAAAACCCTTTCCTTGCGGGCAATTAGGGAAATGTGCCGAGAAGCATTGGTTGCGGCTGCATTTTCTTACAGGTTCGATGGTAAATCTCGCTTTGGCGCCATCTGCCGTAGGGCCATCTGCCGTAGGGGTTGACCATGGCGTGGTGTCCGGCGCAGAGCACAGGGCATGAAGATCGACGCCGAACTCGCCCTCGCCCGCCGCCTTGCCGATGCCGCCGGCGATGCGATTCGCCCGCATTTCCGCAACAGCGTTCCGATTGAGACCAAGGGCGATGCCTCGCCGGTCACGCTGGCGGACCGCGCTGCCGAAGAGGCGATGCGCCGGATCATCAAAGCGGAATTCCCGCGCGACGGCATCATCGGTGAGGAGTTCGGCACCGAGGAGGGCACCTCGGGCCGGACCTGGGTGCTCGATCCCATCGATGGCACGGTCTCGTTCATCGCCGGGCGGCCGATCTTCGGCACGCTGATCGCGCTGCTCGTCGATGGCTGGCCGGTTCTGGGCGTGATCGACCAGCCGATCCTGCGCGAACGCTGGATCGGGGCTACCGGGCGCGAGACGACCTTCAACGATCGCCCGATCCGCACGCGCCCCTGCCGCGAGCTGTCGCAGGCGATGCTGGCGACCACCGGGCCGCACTATTTCGACAATCACCAGGGCGAGCACTTCATGGCACTGGCCGCCAAGACCGATCACAAGCGCATGGTGATGGGTGGTGACTGCTATAACTACGGACTGCTGGCGAGCGGTCATCTCGACGTGGTCTGCGAGGCCGGGCTCAAGCTGCACGACTGGGCGGCGCTGGTGCCGGTGGTCGAAGGCGCGGGCGGCACGATGTGCGACTGGAACGGCGAGCCGCTCAACGCCGACAGCGACGGGCATGTTCTGGCGATGGGCGATCCCGCGCGTCTGGAAGACGTGGTCGAGGCGCTGGCCTGCCACCACCACTGAGGTTCTGGTCATCGTGCTGCGGCGACGGCTTTTCGTCTATGGCACGCTGCAACCGCAAGCCGATACGCCGATGGCGCGCTGGCTGGCCGGGCGGACGGTCGAGAGCGTCGCAGCCACCGTGCCGGGGCGGCTATATGCCATCCCCGATCCTCGCGGCTGGTATCCGGCCGGGGTTGCCGCCGCCGATGCCGCGATTGCGGGCGCGCTGTTGACGCTCGATCTCGCTGCGAACGATCTCGCGCGTCTCGATCGCTACGAAGGGCGCGATTATCGCCGGACTATGGTGCGGGCGAGGGCAGGCGGTGCGCTTGTCGCCGCGCAGGCGTGGCGATGGGATCGCCAACTGCCTGCGAGGGCAAGGCCGGTGCCAAGCGGCGATTTCCGGCGCTGGCTCGATCTGACCGGGCATCGTGCATTCCGCTGATCGCGGCGCCGACAATCGCGGTGCTCCAGCGAATCTCTTGCTTTTGCCCGCAGACCCCCTTATGGGCGCGCCCTTCATAGACACGCAATTCATGGCCCGCCTGGCGAAAAGGGCTGCCAGGGCTGGTTGGACGTGTCCCTGAACAGGAGACAAAAATGCCCAAGCTGAAGACCAAGAGCGGCGTCAAGAAGCGCTTCAAGCTCACTGCCACTGGCAAGATCAAGCATGGTGTGGCTGGCAAGCGCCACCGCCTCATGAGCCACAACGGCAAGTACATCCGCCAGAATCGCGGCACCGACGTCATTTCCGACGCCGATGCAAAGACGATCAAGAAGTGGGCGCCCTACGGGCTGAACTGAGGAGCGCTAGACTATGAGCCGTATCAAGAGGGGTGTAACCACCCGCGCCAAGCACAAGCGTATTCTGGACCAGGCCAAGGGTTACCGTGGCCGTCGCAAGAATACCATCCGCGTTGCCCGTCAGGCCGTCGAAAAGGCCGGCCAGTACGCCTATCGCGACCGCAAGGTTAAGAAGCGCACCTTCCGCGCCCTGTGGATCCAGCGCATCAACGCTGCCGTTCGCAACGAAGGCCTGACCTACTCGCAGTTCATGCACGGCGTTAAGCTGGCCGGCATCGAACTCGACCGCAAGACCATGGCGGACCTCGCCATGAACGAAGGCGGCGTGTTCTCGACTGTGATCGCACAGGCGAAGGCTGCTCTTCCGGCCTGAACCGGCCGAACGGTTGAAGTGCTGGTTACAGGACTTTAATCGATACTCGGGGCTTGCTCCTGAGTACATGAGCGAAATAGATTAAGGCGTCAGAGGTCCTCTCTGGCGCCTTTTTCATTGTCAAAAACAAGAAATATCACCATATCTTCCTGAAAGATAAGGGGAATAACGGGGATGACGGTCGCGCCCGATTACCGGGTCAGTATTCGCAGCTTTCCAGGCCCTGCGAGCCTGCGACCGTTCGTGGCCGAATTCGTGCTGTCCGACGTCGTTGTCGAGCATGGCGGCATGATCGAGGATGTGCTTTTCCCGGACCTTGCGACCCTGCGCTTCAATCTCGGTCTTCGCGGCGAGGGCTGGATGCGCAATGGCGGCCATCTGGCCGATTGTGATTTCGTCGTGGTCGGCCCGCTGATGAACGATGTGCGGTTCCGGCTCGGCAGCTATCGCCAGTGGACGGTCGCGCTGACGCCGCTGGGCTGGGCAAGCTTCATCGGGGTATCTGCGGCGGACTATGCCAACCGCATGGCCGATGGCATGGCGGACCCGGTCTTCGCCCCCTTTCGCCCGCTGCGCTCGGCAATCTACGGACAGGCCTCGGATGCGCCGGGAGAGCTGGAGCGCATCGTCACTTTCTTCGAGACCATGGCGCAGCAGAGCGAGCCGCAGGCCGGAGCGATCGAGGCGATGCAGGCCGCGCTCGCCGATCCGACGGTGGACAGCGTGGACATGCTGGCCGAACGGCTGGGCATCGCCAAGCGTAGCATCGAGCGGCTGGCGCTGCGCTGTTTCGGATTCTCGCCCAAGATGCTGCTGCGCCGTGCGCGCTTCGTGCGCAGTCTGGTCGACTTTTCGGTCGATCCGTCCGGGCGCTGGATCGGCGCCATCGATGCGGCCTATCACGATCAGGCGCATTTCGTGCGCGACTTCCGCGAGTTCATGGGCATGACCCCGCGCGAATATGCCCAGCAGCCGCACCCGATCAGCGGGGCTGTGCTGCGCGAGCGGGCGCGGCTGGCCGCGCGGTTCTGATCGGGCGCTGCGCTTCTGATCGGGCTTCGCAAACGCGTCTTGCCGTTTGCGCTTTGGCGGCATCCTTTCTAAGGACCGGCCTTCCGATCCTTTTGAACAACCAGCCAGGCAGACACCCATGGATTACGCAGCAACCGGCCAGGAGGCGATCGCGCGCATCGTCGCGGCCACCGATCTCGAAACGCTCGAGGCGCTGCGGGTCGAGTTTCTGGGCAAGCAGGGTTCGATTTCGGGCCTGCTCAAGACGCTGGGCAAGCTCGATCCCGAGGCCCGCAAGGTCGAAGGGCCCAAGATCCAGGGCCTGCGCGAAGAGGTCAGCAACGCGCTGACCGCCCGCAAGGACGCGCTGGAAAGCGCCGCGCTCGAAGCGCGTCTCGCCGCTGAGACCGTGGACCTCTCGCTGCCCGCGCCCGAGGCCCCGCGCGGCTCGGTCCACCCCATCGCGCAGGTGATGGACGAACTGGCCGAAATCTTCGCCGACATGGGCTTTGCCGTCGCCTCCGGTCCCGAGATCGAGGACGACTGGCACAACTTCACCGCGCTCAACATGCCCGAAAGCCATCCGGCGCGCGCGATGCACGACACGTTCTATTTCCCGGACCGTGATGAGGCGGGCCGCGAGATGCTGCTGCGCACGCACACCTCGCCGGTGCAGATGCGCACGATGCTGGCGCAGGGTGCGCCGCTTCGCATCATCGCGCCGGGCCGCGTCTATCGCTCGGACAGCGATGCCACGCACACGCCGATGTTCCATCAGGTCGAAGGTCTGGTGATCGACAAGGACGTACATCTCGGTCACCTGAAGTGGACGCTGGAGACCTTCCTCAAGGCCTTCTTCGAGCGCGAGGACATCGTCCTGCGCCTGCGCCCCAGCTACTTCCCGTTCACCGAACCCTCGATCGAAGTCGACATCGGCTATACGCTCATCAACGGCAAGCGCGTGGTCGGCGGCGATCCGTCCAAGGGTGAGGGCGGCTGGATGGAAGTGCTCGGCAGCGGCATGGTCAACCGCCGCGTCGTCGAGTTCGGCGGCCTCGACCCCGAACAGTGGCAGGGCTTCGCCTTCGGCATCGGCGTCGATCGCCTCGCCATGCTGAAATACGGCATGGACGATCTGCGCGCCTTCTTCGACGGCGATCATCGCTGGCTCAACCACTACGGTTTCTCCGCGCTCGACGTGCCGACCCTCTCGGGCGGTGTCGGCACCCCGGCCTGACGCGCGACAAGGATACGACGGACATGAAATTCTCTCTCTCGTGGCTCGCGCGCTACCTCGATACCGAGGCCGGCCTGCAGCAGATCTGCGATACGCTCAACGCCATCGGCCTCGAAGTCGAAGGCGTGGAAGACCCCGCTGCGAAGCTCGAAGGCTTCCGCATCGCCCGTGTGCTTACCGCCGCGCGTCACCCGGATGCGGACAAGCTGCAGGTGCTCAGCGTCGATACCGGTGAGGGCGCGCCCTTGCAGGTCGTCTGCGGTGCGCCCAATGCGCGTGCGGGCCTTGTCGGCGTGCTCGGCCTGCCCGGCGCGAGCGTGCCCGCGAACGGCATGGTGCTGCGCAAGAGCGCGATCCGCGGTGTCGAATCCAACGGCATGATGTGCTCGACCCGCGAACTGGAACTGGGCGAGGATCACGACGGCATCATCGAACTGCCCGAGGACGCGCCCATCGGCACGCCCTTCGCGCAGTATCACGGCGCCAGCCCGGTGATCGAAGTGGCGATCACCCCCAACCGCCCGGACTGCATGGGCGTCTACGGCATCGCCCGCGACCTTGCGGCGGCAGGCCTCGGCACGTTGAAGCCCATCGCTTTCGCACCGGTTTCGGCAAGCTTCACCAGCCCCGTCGACGTGCGCACCGAGGACGCCGAAGGCGCACCTGCGCTCTATGGCCGGGTCGTGCGCGGCGTCACCAACGGCGCTTCGCCACAGTGGCTTCAGGATGTGCTGATCGCCGCCGGACAGCGCCCGATCTCGGCGCTGGTGGACGTGACCAACTACCTCTCGCTCGGCTACGGCCGCCCGGCGCATGCCTATGACCTTGCCAAGCTGACCGGCGCGCTGGTCGCCCGCCGCGCCCGCGACGGCGAGACGGCCACGCTGCTGAACGAGAAGACCTACACGCTCGATGGCGAGATCACCGTCATTGCCGACGATGCCGAGATCCACGGCGTGGCAGGCGTGATGGGCGGCGAGCACTCGGGTTGCTCGGCGGAGACCCGCGACGTGCTGCTGGAGATCGCCTACTTCGATCCCGAGCGCATCGCCAGGGCGGGCCGCAAGCTCAACCTCACCTCCGACGCGCGCGGTCGTTTCGAGCGCGGCGTCGATCCGGCGTTCCTCGATACCGCGATGGACCTGCTGACCGCGCTGGTCGTCGAGACCTGCGGCGGCGAGGCGTCCGAAGTCGTGCGCGCCGGGGCTGCGCCTGCAACGCCCAAGATCGTCCACTTCGATCCGGCGCTGACACAGCGTCTGGGCGGCGTGACCGTCGCCCCTGCCGAGCAGCAGCGCATTCTCGAATCGCTGGGCTTCTCGGTCGTGGCGAGCGAGGCCGGTTTCGACAGTGATTGGGCTGTCACCGTGCCGGGCTGGCGCCCGGACGTCGATGGCGCGCCCGATCTGGTCGAGGAAGTCGTGCGCATCCACGGGCTCGACAAGGTGGAGAGCGTGGCTCTGCCGCGTGCCGATGGCGTGGCGCGTCCCACCGCGACGCCTGCGCAGATGCTGGAGCGCCGCCTGCGCCGCGCCGCTGCTGCGCGCGGGTTGAACGAGGCCGTCACCTGGTCGTTCCTGCCCGAGGCCGAGGCCGAGGCGTTCCGGGGCGAGGATGCGCTCTGGGTGCTGGCCAACCCGATCAGCGAAGACCTGAAGGCCATGCGTCCCTCGCTGCTGCCGGGGCTGCTGTCCGCCGCGCGCCGCAATCTCGATCGCGGGGCGTCCAGCCTGCGCCTGTTCGAGCTGGGCCGTCGTTACTTGCGCGGCAAGGGCGGCGCGAGCGACGAGCGCGTGACGCTGGGCGTCGTGCTCGCAGGCGAGAAGACGCCGCGCGGCTGGGCGACCGGCAAGGCCGTTGCCTTCGATGCCTTCGATGCCAAGGCAGAGGCGCTCGCGCTGCTGGCCGAGGCAGGCGCACCGGTCGATCGCCTGATGGTGATGGGCGAGGCAGGTACTCAGTTCCATCCCGGCCAGTCGGCCACGCTGCGCCTCGGGCCCAAGTCGGTGCTGGCGCGCTTCGGCATGCTGCATCCGGCGACCGCCAAGCTGTTCGATATCGACGGTCCGGTGGCGATGGTCGAGGTGTTCCTCGACGCGATCCCGGCCAAGAAGGGTGCCGCTACCTTTGCCCGCACCGCTTATGCGCCGCCCGCGCTGCAGGCGGTGACGCGCGACTTCGCGTTCCTCGCGCCGGTCCATCTGGCGGCAGGCGATCTGGTTCGGGCGGTGCAGGGTGCCGACAAGGCCAACATCGTCGCCGCGCGCCTGTTCGACGATTTCCGTGGGGCAGGCGTGCCCGAGGGGCACAAGTCGCTGGCGCTCGAAGTCACGCTCCAGCCGGTCGAGAAGACCTACAAGGACGAGGACATCAAGGCGGTGTCCGACAAGGTTGTGGCCGCCGCCGCCAAGCTCGGGGCGACCCTGCGGGGGTAATCCCGGATGCCGTTCTGGAAATGGAGACGATCGCCGGTGATTGACAAGGACTTCGTGACCATCACCTCCGGCGATCTTTCCGCCCGGATCAATCCCCTGGGTGCGGAACTGTGGTCGCTCACCGATCGTCAGGGCCGTGAGTACATGACCGATGCGGACCCGGCCTTCTGGACCGGACACGCGCCGGTGCTGTTTCCCATCGTCGGCGCGCTGAACGGCAACCGCTATCGCCTCGACGGGCAGGAATACGGCCTTTCCAAGCACGGCTTCGCGCGCCATTCGCGCTTCGAGGTGATCGAGGCGGGCGAGGGCGTCGCGCGTTTCCGCCTGTCCGACAGTGCCGAGACGCGCGGGGTCTATCCGTTCGCCTTCGCGCTGGAGATGGCCTTTGAGCTCGACGGTGCGCGCCTGTCGATGACCGGCACCGTGACCAATCCCGGCGAGGGCGCGCTGCCGTTCAGCTTCGGCTTCCATCCCGCGTTTGCCTGGCCGCTGCCCGGCGGCGCGGCCAAGGCCGACCACGCGATCGCCTTTGACCAGAGCGAGCCGCAGCCGATCCGCGCGGTCGATCTCAAGTCCGGCCTGCTGCTGCCCGAGACCATTCCCACGCCTGTCGAAGGCCACACCTTCACGCCGACGTCCGAACTGTTCGAGGCCGACGCGCTGATCTGGGACGATCTCGCCAGCCGCGCGCTGACGTTTGGAGCGCCGGGTGGCACGCAACTCGCCATCGCTTTTCCCGAGACGCCGATGCTGGGCATCTGGCAGAAGCCGGGCGCGGCCTATCTTTGCGTCGAGCCCTGGCAGGGCCATGCCGATCCGGTCGGCTTCGCGGGCGATTTCCGCGAGAAGCCGGGCGTGGTCGAACTCGCACCGGGTGCCTCGCGCGGCTTCCGCATGGACGTGACGGTGCTGCCCGCCGACTGATCCCCCGCGCGCCTTTCATTCCTATTCGCAAACTAGCCAAGGAGATTGCCCATGAAGACCGCACTTGTGACCGGCGGAACCGCCGGAATCGGCGAAGCCTGCGTGCGTGCATTCGTGAAGGCGGGCTGGCGCGTCGTGACCACCGGCCGCCGTGCCGATCGGCTTGAGGCGCTGGTCACCGATCTGGGCGCCGACAAGGTCCATGCGCTCGTTTTCGACGTGCGCGATGAAGCCGCGCGCGATGCCGCGCTGGCGTCGCTTCCCGCCGAGTTCGCCGCGATCGACTGTCTGGTAAACAATGCCGGGCTCGCGCTCGGCACCGAACCGGCGCAGCAGGCCAGCGTCGACAACTGGAAGACGATGATCGACACCAACGTGACCGCACTGGTCTCGCTTACCCACAAGCTGCTGCCGGGCCTGATCGAACGCAAGGGGGCGATCGTCAATCTCGCCTCGACCGCCGCGACCTATCCCTACACCGGCGGCAACGTCTACGGCGGCACCAAGGCTTTCGTCCACCAGTTCAGCCTCGGCCTGCGTTCGGACCTGCACGGCACCGGTGTGCGCGTCACCTCGATCGAGCCGGGCATGGTCGAGACCGAGTTCACGCTGATCCGCACCGGCGGCAGCCAGGCGGCTTCGGATGCGCTCTATGGCGGCTCCAACCCGATGACCGGTGACGATATCGCCGAGACGATCCTGTGGGTGGCGACGCTGCCGCCGCACCTCAACATCAACACGCTGGAACTGATGCCGGTCAGCCAATCGTTCGCGGGCTTCCAGGTCGCGCGCGTAGGCTGATCTGCGGATGTGGTGCTGCGGGGGAGGCTGTCTCTCCCGCGCGCCAACAACAGGCTATGAAATCCGCGCGCGCGCCGGTAATGCGCGCCGATGACCAATTCCCGTCGCACATTCGCGATCATCTCGCACCCGGACGCGGGCAAGACCACGCTGACCGAGAAGCTGCTGCTGCAGGGCGGCGCCATCCACCTGGCCGGACAGGTCAAGGCGCGTGGCGCGGCCCGGCGTGCGCGCTCGGACTGGATGAAGATCGAGCAGCAGCGCGGCATCTCCGTGACCAGTTCGGTCATGACGTTCGAGAAGACCAACGCCGACGGTTCGACCGTGACGTTCAACCTGCTCGATACGCCGGGGCACGAGGACTTCTCGGAAGACACCTATCGCACGCTCACCGCCGTCGATTCGGCGATCATGGTGATCGACGCGGCCAAGGGTATCGAGCCGCAGACGCGCAAGCTGTTCGAGGTCTGCCGCCTGCGCTCGCTGCCGATCATCACCTTCATCAACAAAGTCGACCGCGAAGGCCGCCCGTGCTTCGACATTCTCGACGAAGTGGCGGACAAGCTGGCGCTCGACGTGTGCCCGATGTCCTGGCCGGTCGGCATGGGCGGCATTTTCGAGGGCATTCTCGACATCGCATCGGGCCGGGTCAGCCGTCCCGAAGGTGCCTCTAAGGAGTTCCTCGGCAAGGTGGACGAAGGCGCGACGCTGCCTGCCGAAGTCGCCGACGAACTGGAACTGGCGCAGGCGGGCTATCCCGAGTTCGATCTCGACGCCTATCTCGGCGGCGATCTGACGCCGGTCTATTTCGGCTCCGCGCTCAAGAACTTCGGCGTGGCCGAGCTGATCGACGCGATCTCGAAGTTTTCGCCGCCGCCGCGCGCGCAGCCCAGCGACACCGGCCCGGTCGAGCCCGAGGAGAAGGAAGTCACCGGCTTCATCTTCAAGGTGCAGGCCAACATGGACCCGATGCACCGGGACCGTATCGCCTTCATGCGGCTGGTCTCGGGCACTTTCAAGCGCGGCATGAAGCTGACGCCCTCGGGGCTGGGCAAGCCGATCGCGGTCCACTCGCCGATTCTGTTCTTCGCGCAGGATCGCGAGATCGCCGACAACGCAGAGCCCGGCGATATCATCGGCATTCCCAACCACGGCACCTTGCGCGTGGGCGATACCCTGTCGGAAAAGAACCAGGTCCGCTTCACCGGCCTGCCCAACTTTGCGCCGGAAATCCTGCGTCGTGTCCAGCTCAAGGACCCGACCAAGACCAAGCAGCTTCGCAAGGCGCTCGACGATCTGTCCGAAGAGGGCGTGATTCAGGTGTTCTACCCGGAGATCGGCTCGCAGTGGGTGGTCGGTGTCGTCGGCCAGCTCCAGCTCGACGTGCTGATCTCGCGGCTTGAGGCGGAGTACAAGGTCGAGGCGGTGCTCGAAGCCTCCCCCTTCGATACCGCGCGCTGGCTCAAGGGTGACGACAAGGCGCTCAAGGACTTCGCGGAGTTCAACAAGATGAACCTCGCGCGCGATCGCGATGGCGATCCGGTGTTCATGGCCCGCTCGGCCTGGGACGTCAGCTACCAGCAGGAACGTAATCCCGATCTCGCCTTCAGCGCCACCAAGGAGCGCTGAGGCCGACTTAACGGCGCGAAAGCGGGGGTAGAGAGAGCGACAGAGGGAACCGGAGCGACGCTCGCGGTTTGCTCTGGCAGGGGCATCTCCGTCCCGTCCTCTCCACCCCGCCGGGCTGCCATGCAGATCACCTTCGCCAGCTACAATATCCACAAGGCCGTCGGCATCGACCGGCGCCGCGATCCCGAGCGCATCCTCTCGATCCTGCGCGAGATCGATGCCGATGTCGTGGCGCTGCAGGAGGTCGACCGGCGCTATGGTCGGCGCATGAGCGTGCTGCCGCTCGACATGATCCATGCGACCACGGCCTATGAGCCGGTGCCGCTGTCGATGAAGCCTGACAGCCTTGGCTGGCACGGCAACGCGATCCTCGTGCGGCGGGGCATCACCCTGATCGAGGCGCAGGCGGTGCCGCTGCCGGTGCTGGAGCCGCGCGGGGCGATCTGTGCCGAGCTTGAAAAGGACGGGCGCCGGTTCCGCGCCATTGGCATGCATCTCGATCTTTCGGGCCTGCGCCGCCGACATCAGATCCGCAGCGTGCTGGCGCATGTTGACGGCTGCGCTGCCCGTTGCCCCACCGTGATGATGGGCGATCTCAACGAGTGGTCGCAGGCGGGAGGTTCGCTGCGGGAATTTGCAGCGCCGTGGCAGGTGTTGGCGCCGGGGCGCAGTTTTCCGTCGCGCCGCCCGATGGCCCAGCTCGATCGCATCATTGTTTCGCCGGAATGGGGTGTGATGACAACGAACGTTCACAGAACGGCGCTATCGGCGACAGGATCGGACCATCTGCCCGTCCATGCGACACTTTCTCTGCCTAAAAAATAGGCAGTGTGCTCGCGAATCGGGCGATGAATTGAGTTTTTCGCGCGACCGGATGCGGGAACTTTGTCCGAATCCTCCATATCCTTACCGGATTGTAAATTGGCACGCTGTTTGCATTCCTCAATTTGACCGACGCTGGGGTCGGTTCTTCATGGGGGAATGGGATGAAGTTCATCATCGCCATCATCAAGCCCTTCAAGCTCGACGAGGTCCGAGAGGCCCTGGGCGCGATCGGCGTAGCGGGCATGACGGTCTCCGAGGTCAAGGGCTTCGGACGTCAGAAGGGGCAGACGGAAATCTATCGCGGAGCGGAATACTCCACGAACATGCTGCCCAAGGTGAAGATCGAGGTCGCCGCGCCGGACGATCTGGCGCCCAAGATCGTCGAGACGATCCAGCAGGTCGCCAGCACCGAAGCCATCGGCGATGGCAAGATCTTTGTCCTCGACCTCGCCTCGGCCGTGCGCATCCGCACCGGCGAGTCGGGCGACACCGCGCTCTGATCCGCGCTTTCGGAGGGATTTCCACGATGTTTCGCAAGCTTCTGAGCGGCGCCGGCGCACTGGGTGCGTCTCTGGCTGTCGCCATGCCCGCCTCGGCGCAGGCCGCCGCGACGCCGACCATCAACAGCGGTGACACCGCCTGGATGATGACGTCGACGCTCCTCGTTCTCATGATGATCGTTCCTGGTCTCGCCCTGTTCTACGGCGGTCTGACCCGCTCGAAGAACATGCTCTCGACGATGACGCAGATCGGCGCCGTGGCGTGCTTCGCCATGCTGATCTGGGTGATCTACGGCTATTCGATGGCCTTCGGTGACGGCGGCAACGCTTTCGTCGCGGGCTTCGGCAAGGCCTTCATGAAGGGTGTCACGCCGGACTCGGTTTCGGGCACGATCCCTGAATACGTCTTCGCCTGCTTCCAGATGACCTTCGCCGCGATCACCATCGCGCTGGTTCTGGGTTCGACTGTCGAGCGCATGAAGTTCTCGGCCGTCATGGTCTTCGCGCTGGTCTGGCTGACCATCGTCTACTTCCCGATCGCGCACATGGTCTGGGCACCGACCGGCTACTTCTTCGGTCTCGGCGCGCTTGACTACGCCGGTGGTACGGTCGTCCACATCAACGCCGGTGTCTCGGCGCTGGTGGCCGCGATCATGCTCGGCAAGCGCAAGGGCTACCCGCATGAGCCGATGGCGCCGCACTCGCTGACGCTGACCGGCGTCGGCACCGGTCTGCTGTGGGTGGGCTGGTTCGGCTTCAACGCAGGCTCGGCGCTTGCCGCCAACGGCGCTGCCAGCCTTGCCATGATCAACACTTTCGTCGCCACCGCTTCGGCCGGTCTGTTCTGGATGCTCGCCGAGCGTCTGGCAGGGCACAAGGGTTCGGCTCTGGGCCTGTGCTCGGGTATCGTCGCCGGTCTCGTCGCCGTCACCCCGCCGCTGGCAACTCTGGCCCGTTCGGCGCGATCATTCTGGGCGCCGTCGCCTCGATCGTCTGCTTCTTCGCGGTCAGCAAGCTCAAGCCCAAGCTCGGCTATGACGACGCGCTCGATGCTTTCGGTGTCCACGGCATCGGCGGCATGATCGGCGCAGTCGGCACCGGCATTGTCTACGCCCCGATGTTCGGTGGCCCCGGCAAGCCGGACTTCGTGATCGGCCACCAGCTGCTGGTGCAGGTCGAAGCCGTCGTCGCCACCATCGTCATCTCGACCATCGGCACCGTGATCGCGATCACCATTGCCAAGCTCATCACTGGCCTGCGCGTCAGCGAAGAGGTCGAGCTCGAAGGTCTCGACATCGGCGAGCACGGCGAGCGCGCCTACAACTGAGTTTTTACCGAATTGGCGGGGGCAAGGGTTTCCTCTCTCCTCTTCTCCCAACGGTTCCCGCCAAACCATGTTCCTCCTGCGAACACAGACTTATCGGGCCGAGGCGCAAGCTTCGGCCCTTTTTTCTTGGGTCTTGCAGGGGATATAAGCGTGCCGCGAGCACAAAAAGGCCTCCAGACATGCTCTGTCTGGAGGCCTTTTGGAATGCGGCGATCAGGCGTTCAGCAGGGCATGCCCCTCTGGCGTGCCAGTTTCGGCTCGGTCGATTACCCGTGGCCCGCCGCGAGCATGTCGATCAGCGCGCGAATCGGGGTGACGTCGTACCCGGCCTCAGCGGCGCGGGCGGCGATCACGTCCGGCGCGTCGCCCGCGCGGGCCGAGGCCAGTGCCCAGAGCAGGGTCGAGCGGGTGCCCGAGCGGCAGTAGGCCAGCACCGGCCCTTCCGCATCGAGTGCGGCATCCATGGCTTCGACCTGTCCCTGGCTGAAGCCGGAATGGCCGACCGGAATCGCGATGTAATCGATCCCGGCGGCGCGGGCGGCAGCTTCGATGCTCTCGCCCGGCGTCTGGTCTTCGCTTTCGCCCTCGGGGCGGTTGTTAATGATTCGCACGATCCCGAGTCGGCTGGCCTCAGCCACCGCATCAACGTCGATCTGCGGACTGGCGAAGACGGAATCGGTGATTTTGCGGAACATGGGCGACCCTTCGGTGCTGCGCCAAGGGCACGATGAAAGGTGCCATTGGCAGGTTGTGTCGCGGTAGAAGACCTTCCGGCAAGATCAGGCAAGTGCAAAATGGAATGATCGCAACTGAATCTCGCCGATTCCGCTGATGTCCTGCGTATTTGTGTTCGCCAACGGACTTTGAGTGGTGTAAGGTCGCGAATTGAAGGACTGTTTGCTGCGCTTTTGGCGCGGCGCAGTGCTGTGCCCGACGCGCCACGTCCACGCGCTCGGGGGAATGAATCTGGGGCGGAGCGAAGGTACGTTCGTAGACATGAGTTTTGACAAAGGTCGTCGCGGAAGGGGACGCGATAAACGAGATCAGTTTGGAGAGAACGAGTTCGATCCGTTCTATGCCGGACAGGATCGCTTCGGCGGCGGTGGTGACCGTTTCGGGGGCGGTGGTGACCGCTTCGGCGGCGGTGGCGGCTACGGCGGTGGTGGCGGCGGCTTCGGCGGCGGCTCGCGCGGTGGCGGCTTCGGCGGCGGCGGTGGCGGCTTCGGCGGTGGTTCGCGTGGCGGCGGCTTCGGCGGCGGCCCGCGTGGTGGCGGCGGTGGCGGCATGCCCGGCCAGGTCGTCGGCGAAGGTACTGGCGTCGTCAAGTTCTTCAACGCAGCCAAGGGCTTCGGCTTCATCCAGCGCGATGAAGGCGGCGACGATGTGTTCGTTCACATCAGCGCGGTCGAGCGTGCAGGCCTTGAAGGTCTGGCCGAAGGTCAGCAGCTGCAGTTCCAGCTCGTCGATCGCGGCGGCAAGATTTCGGCGGCCGAGCTTTCGGTCGTTGGCGAAGTCATCGCCGTCGAGAAGCGCGAGCCCGCTCCGCAGCGTCAGCTCACCGGTGAGCGTGCCAGCGGCACGGTCAAGTTCTTCAATTCCATGAAGGGCTTCGGCTTCATCACCCGTGATGACGGCCAGCCGGACGCATTCGTTCACATCAGCGCTGTCGAGCGTTCGGGCCTGCCGGGTCTGAACGAAGGCGACCGTGTGGAGTTCGACATCGAGGTCGATCGACGAGGCAAGTACTCGGCGGTCAACCTTTCGTCGCTTCAGGGTTGATCTGACCCGCCTTTCCCCGGCGGTTTGACCGGGGAAGGCAACAGACTAGAAGCACGCAGATGGCGGCCCTTCCGGGGCCGCCATTTGTCGTTTGCAGTGCAAGAGTTTCATTTCACCGATTTGTTTCATCAAGGAATTCGTCATGTCGATCACACCGCTGATGCCCGTTTACCCCCGGTGCGACGTGCGTCCCGTTCGCGGGGAGCACTGCCATCTGATCAGCGAAGACGGCCGCCGATTCCTTGATTTCGCCAGCGGTATCGCGGTGAACCTGCTCGGCCACTCGCACCCCGGTCTGGTCGGCGCGATCCAGAAGCAGGCCGCCACGCTGATGCACGTCTCGAACCTCTACGGCAGCCCGCAGGGCGAAGCCGTCGCCAAGCGGCTGACCGAGCTGACTTTTGCCGACACGGTGTTCTTCACCAATTCGGGTGCCGAGGCGGTGGAGTGTGCGATCAAGACCGCGCGCGCCTATCACCAGTATCAGGGCGATACGACGCGCTATGAACTGATCACCTTCAAGAACGCCTTCCACGGCCGCACGATGGGCGCCATTGCCGCGTCCAACCAGGAGAAGATGCACAAGGGCTTCGAGCCCATGCTGCCCGGCTTCAAGTACGTGGAGTTCAACGATCTCGAAGCCGCACGCGCGGCGATCGGCCCGAACACGGCAGGTTTCCTCGTCGAGCCGATCCAGGGCGAGGGCGGCATCCGCATCGGCACCGAAGAGTTCATCAAGGGCCTGCGCCAGATCTGCGACGAGCAGGATCTGATGCTGGTCTTCGACGAGGTGCAGAGCGGCGTGGGCCGTGCCGGTACGCTGTTCGCCTATGAGCAGTACGGCGTGATCCCCGATGTGATGTCGATCGCCAAGGGCATCGGCGGCGGCTTCCCGGTCGGCGCCTGCCTCGCCACCGAAAAGGCGGCGCGCGGCATGACCTTCGGCACCCATGGCTCGACCTATGGCGGCAACCCGTTCGCGATGGCGGCGATCGACGCGGTGCTCGACGCCGTGACCGAAGAGGGCTTCCTCGCCGAGGTGCGCGCCAAGGGCGAGCGGATTATGTCGCGCCTCGAACAGTTCATCGGCAACTATCCCGAACTGTTCGAATCGGTGCATGGTCGCGGCCTGTTCATCGGCGTGAAGATGAAGGTCGAGCCGCGGGCGTTCGTGGCGCACATGCGCGATCACCATGGCCTGCTCACCGTTTCGGCGGGCGACAACGTGGTGCGCGTCCTGCCGCCGCTGGTGATCGAGGACGCGCATATCGACGAGTTCATGGAGAAGCTGTCTGCCGCTGCGGCGGACTATCAAGTGGCGGAGACCGCATGATGGGGCGGCATTTCCTCAATATCGCCGATGCCGGCAGCGAGGCGCTGCGGCGGATGCTCGACGATGCCCACGCGCGCAAGACTGCGCGGCTGGGCAAGCCCAAGGGCGGCGTCGATGCCGACGCGCCGCTTGCCGGGCATACGCTGGCGATGATCTTCGAGAAGAACTCGACGCGCACGCGCGTCTCGTTCGACATGGCGATGCGCCAGCTTGGCGGCACGGCGCTGATCATGGAGGCGGGCAGCACGCAGATCGGTCGCGGCGAGACGATCGCCGATACCGCGCGCGTGCTCAGCCGCATGGTCGATGCGATCATGATCCGCACCGACGATCATGCCAAGATCGAGGAACTGGCGCATTACGCCGACGTGCCGGTGATCAACGGCCTGACCGATCTGTCGCACCCGTGCCAGATCGTTGCCGACTTGCTGACCCTGCATGAGCGCGGCGTCACGCTGGAAGGCATGGTCATGGCCTGGCTGGGTGACGGCAACAACGTCACCAATTCGCTGATTGAGGCGGCGGGGCTGCTCAAGTTCACAATCCGCATCGGCGGCCCGGCAGGGTACGAGCCCGACGCCGGGTTCATCGAACGCGCCCGCGCCGCCGGTGGCCAGGTGGTGCTGACCAACGATGCGGCTGAGGCGGTCGCTGGCGCGCAGGTTGTCGTCACCGATACCTGGGTCTCGATGGGGCAGGCGGGCGGCGAGGTTCATATCGCCGCGATGCAGCCCTATCAGGTCGACGCGGCGCTGATGGCCAAGGCCGATCCCGCCGCGCTGTTCCTGCACTGCCTGCCCGCGCACCGCGAGGAGGAAGTGACCGGCGAGGTGATCGACGGGCCGCAGTCGGTGGTCTGGGATGAGGCGGAAAACCGCATCCATGCGCAGAAGTCGGTCCTGCTCTGGGCACTCGGCAAGCTGTGATCGAAGACGACCTGCCTGCGGGCGATACCGGTTTCGATCGCGTTCTGTCCTTCAGCGTCCCCGCGCGCAGCGCGCGGGGGCGTCTGGTCCGTCTCGGCCCGGTGCTGGAGACGGTGCTGTCGGCGCACGACTATCCGGTGGTCGCCAAGCATCTACTGGCCGAGGCGCTGGTGCTGACGGCGCTGATGGGATCGCTCCTCAAGGACGACGAGGCGCAACTGACGTTTCAGGCGCAGGCCGAGGGCGGGGCGATCGACCTGCTGGTCTGCGATTATCGCGCGGGTGAAGTGCGCGGCTATCTGCGCCACAACGCCGCGCTGATGGCCGACCTCGGTCCGGAGGCGCCGCTGGAGGCGCTGTTCGGCAAGGGCTATCTGGCGATCACGTTCGACCTCGCGACATCGGGTGAGCGTTATCAGGGGGTTGTCCCGCTGGAAGGGCGCTCGCTGGCCCACGCGTGCGAGCAGTATTTCGCCCTGTCGGAGCAGATTCCGACGCTGATCCGCATCTCGGTGCGCTCGAACGGGGCGCGCTGCTGTGCGGGCGGCCTGCTGGTGCAGCATCTGCCCGATGGCGAGGAAGGCCGCGAGCGTCTGCACGCCAAGGACGATCACCCGGACTGGGAGCACGTCTCGATCCTGGCAGGCAGCACCACGCCCGAGGAACTGGTCGATCCGGTGCTGACGCTGGAAGACCTCACCTGGCGCCTGTTCCACGAGGAAGAGGAAGTGCGCGTCGATCCGTTGCGGCACCTGCAGCGCGGCTGCCGTTGCTCGGTGGCGCATTATCAGTCGGTGCTTGGCCGTTTCCCAGAGGACCAGCTGGCCGAAATGCGCGATCCGGACGGGACAGTCCCGGTCGATTGCGCGTTCTGTTCGAAGATCATCCGAGTCGAGGTCTGAGCTTTCAGGCCGGATCGCTAGGCGCAGCTTATCTTCGTATACCTTGATTTCGGTCTGAATTTCGCCCGATTTGCCATGCAGCATGGCAAAATGCGGGAACAATCCCGATATGCCGTTTTGTAGTATCGACGAATTGCGGATTGGAACGATGACTTTGGGTAGACTGGCAGCGCTGGGAAGCGTGTGCGCCGTCATGGCTGGCTCGGCATTGGTTGCTGCGGTTCCGGCCGGGGCCATGCTTGACGAGCTGACCTCGGGGAACTGGGAACTGCGGGAGCGCGGTGCTTCCGCGCCGGTTCGCCAGCTGTGTCTCGATAGCGGGCGCGAGCTGATCCAGATGCGCCATGCCGGGATGGCCTGCAGCCGCACGGTCGTGCAGGACACGCCCCAGGAGGTGACAGTGCAATATACCTGTCCGGGGCAAGGCTATGGTCGCACGCATATCCGGCGTGAGAGCAACAGCCTGATCCAGATCGACAGCCAGGGCATCGCCAAGGGGCAGCCCTTCTCCTTTACCATGGAAGGGCGCCGCACGGGCGATTGCGCCAAGTGACAGGGGGCATGATCGGGGGCGTCATCGGGGACGCAAGGTTGAGTTGGCGCCGTTGTGGGGTTAGCGCGGGATCATGACTGATATTTCTTCCGAAACCCCGCGTGATGCGGTCGTCCTGCTTTCGGGCGGGCTTGATTCCATGGTTTCTGCGGCCATCGCTCTGGAGCAGGGCTATCGCGTCAATGCCCTGACCATCGACTACAACCAGCGCCATCGCCGTGAACTGGATGCCGCGCGCGAGATTGCCCGCACGCTGGGCGCGGCGCGCCATGTCGTTCTGCCGCTGGACTTGCGCCAGTTCGGTGGATCGGCACTGACCGACGATATCGACGTTCCCAAGGATGGGGTGAGTGCCGACGACATCCCGGTGACCTATGTGCCCGCGCGCAATCTGGTGTTCCTGTCGCTGACGCTGGCCTGGGCCGAGGCGATCGGGGCGCAGGATATCTTCATCGGCGTCAATGCGCTCGATTATTCGGGCTATCCGGACTGTCGGCCGGAGTTCATCTCGGCTTTCGAGAATGTCGCCACGCTGGCGACGAAGGCCGGGGACGGGGGTAAGGCCTTCCATATCCGCGCGCCGCTCCAGTTCATGAGCAAGGCCGATATCGCGCGCGAGGCGGCCCGTCTGGGGCTGGAGACCGGGATGAGCTGGTCGTGCTATGATCCGCAGCCGGACGGCAAGGCCTGTGGCCTGTGTGACAGTTGCCGCCTGCGCAAGGGCGGGTTCGAGGAAGCAGGGCTTACCGATGCGACGCCTTACGCGGCCTGATTCTCAAGCCTCTGAACAGGCGCACCTTGCGTCTGTTGATGAAACGAAAAAGGCCGCCCGCGATATCGCAGGCGGCCTTTTTCGTGCCCGTGCCAGTGAGGCGCTTATCAAACCCGCACCCTGGCCTGAAGCTGGGGAACGACGTGAAATGCCTCCGTTTGCAGCAGGCAAAAGAAAAGGGGGCCGGATTTCTCCAGCCCCCAATCCTGTACCGTTGCCGGTTTGCTTACTGGCCCGAACCCGGACCGTAAGTGATCTCGACGCGACGGTTCTGCAGCTCGCGCACGCCATCCGCGGTCGGAACGCGCGGGTTGGCTTCGCCGAATGCCTGGCTCGAGATCGAGCCGTCGGGGATGCCGTGGCTGGTGAGGTACGCACGGACCGAAGCGTTGCGACGCTCCGAAAGGCCCATGTTGTACTTCGGCGTACCCGAACGGTCGGTGTAGCCTGCCAGCATGATCGGAACGTTGTCGCAGTTGCCGTAGGCGCTGATGGCGCTGTCCAGGATGCTCGACGCTTCCGGCGTGATGTCCGACTTATCCCAGTCGAAGAACACGATGTACGGACCCTTGTTGCAGACCGGAGCCGGCGGCGGGGGCGGCGGGGGCGGCGGCGGGGGCGGCGGGGGCGGCGGGGGCGGCGGCGGAGCCGCTTCCTCTACCTTCTTGCCACCGAAGTTGTAGGCCAGCGTGCCCATGATCGAGTGCGAGCGCCAGCGGGTGCGAATATCGTCACCGGCATCGTCGACGAGGTCAACGTTGCTGACGTTCTGGAAGCGGTACTTCAGACCCACGTCGATGTGGTCGGTGATCGGGGCGCGAATGCCCGCGATGACCTGCCAGGCGAAGCCGGTGTCCGAGTCGCCGATCGTGGTCGACTTGACGCGAGCGACGCCCGCACCACCGCCGACATAGCCCTGAAGGCCGTCGTCGGGACCGAAGTCAACGAGGCCGTTGACCATGAACGACAGGTTCTGACCCTTGCCGCCGAGGTCCTTGACGTCAGCCTGGCGATAGCTGGCTTCGGTTTCGAGACGGAACGGACCGAAGTCGTAACCGAGCTCTGCACCACCGTCGAAGCCGGTGTGGTAGTTGATGTCGCCTTCATTGACACCGTTCACGTGAACGGCTGCGTCTTCGACGATCATCGCGCCGAAGTCCATCTGAAGATACCACGAATTATCTCGTGCGAATGCGGGAGTGGCGATGGCGGTAGATGCCATGGCCAGTCCAAGGACGAGTTTCCTCATACGTTTCCCCTACTAAGAAATTGGAGCCACCGAGTGCTGCGGTGTCTAGCTCCTCCCATAAGTGCACGCAAGCGCACAATCGAAGGCCCTGTGGCAAGAATGCCGCAGTAGACAGGTCGCCGAGAACTGCTCGTACGACCCAAAGCCGGACACCTGCATTTCGTGACCCCTGTTGTTGCGGTTTTCACACCGACGGTAAGACACCCAAGGCTTGCAAGGCGGAAATCAGGGCATTGATCGCCGCTCGAGCCTCCCCATCAACTACGGAGCCGCCTAGTGGTTCCTGCGGAGTGGCGGGTTTTTGCCAATTTTCGAAAAAAAGCATGTCACTGGCCGTGGCGAGGTTGAAGATTCGCATCCCTTCGCACGGCGAAATGAAAACCCAGCTGCCCTGCTGGAAGCAGGCGATGGCATCGTCCTGACCCGCAAAATCCCCGCTTGCATCGCTTGCAACAACCCAGGAGTCGCCCTCCTGCATCGCTTCGGGTGGCGCAGATGCAACGCCTTTGACCGTGCAATGCAGCAGGGCATCCGTCCGCGCGAGGCTTTCGTTCACGAAGACTTCCTTTTGCGCCTGACCGGAGAATAAAAGGGGTAGGGAAAAGCGCGGCGTAGTGGAGGAAAAGGCGATCGGATCGGTCATGACGGGCCTCGTTATGGGGTGAGGTCAGGGAAGAACGGAAAAAACCAGCGGCTCGGAGAGCGCGAAAGTACCCTGCTGGCGGATACGGACCGACTGTTCGGCCACGGCGTCTTTTTCGAGCGGCGTGAGATCGAGCCAAGGGACGTCGACACTCCAGCGGGCAAGAGGACGATCGTCGGGCCCCGCAGTGACGACATAGCGCTCCGCTTCCTCGCTCAGGGGGACGTCGATCCCGTCCGCCCAGCGCCAGCCGCCGCGTGAACGCCGGGTCCAGCCAAGGCGGGTTGTTCCGTCGGCCATCGTGGTGACCGCGGGATGGACCGGCGATGGCGGGCGCAGCGATAGCCCGGACAGGCGGACATTACTGACGACGGGGACGGGATCGCCCAGGCCCGATGCGGCGATGCGCGATATGCGGCTATCTGCAGATAGCGACGTCATTTGCCGATCGAGCAGTACGAACGGTTCGCCCACCGCGTGAGTCGCGATGCCGGATTCGGTGCCGGCGCGTCCGCGCAGCAGGCCGCGCAGTTGCCAGCGCCCCTGCCCCAGCGGCACGGCACTGGCAAACTGGAGGAGTTCGTCTCCGACAAGCGCAAGATTGGCGCCCAGACTGAGGTTTTCGGGGGATGAAGACACGAGCGCCATGTCGATAGCGGCGAGTTGCACTTCGAGTCGTGAAGTTCGGTCAAATCGCGCCGGATGCGCCGTGCCGGGAACCGTCAGCACTTTGCCGAGGGCTGCACGGGTGCGGCCGGTCGCCCCTGCGCCTGCCAGATCGCCGTTGTCTTCGACGAGATACAATGCCGCGCCGCTCCAGCCGGTGGTGCTACTGGACGCGGCGGCAATGACGCGCCTGCTGGAAAGTGCGTTGCCCTCGCCATCGTCGGGCAACTCGAACGCCTGCAGCAGCGTGGCAGAGGCTGCCGCATCTGTGGCTTTGCCTGCGCGGCCAGCCGAGGTCGCCATCGCGGAAGCGCTGTCGGCACCGGTCGGCGCACAGCGTTCGAGCGAGAGTTCGACCCCTGCATCGCGCCACTCCCATACCCCACGCGCCAGATTCCGGCGATGTCGGGCATTGTCACGAAGCTGCCTGGCCGAATCGCGGGATCGAGTTCGCGCGTGCGCCAGGCGATCCGGTCGCGCGACCAGTCGATCCGGCGCGCGGTGGTCTCGATCAGCGCGCGGGCGGTGTTGGCGGACAGCGCTGCGGGCAGTTCGATGGTGGCGGGCTGGCCGGGCGCGGGGCGTCCGGCGGCGCGCTGGAGGCCGGGGAGGTAATCGCGGTCGGGGTCGTAATAGCGCAGGGCTGCACTGGGCTGCGCGGGCGGTGCGGCGCGGCTGCGGGTCCAGCCGGAGCTGGCACCGAAGGCATCGTCCTCGGCAGAAGCCGTCGCTTCGCCGAGCGGGGAGACCGTGGTGGCCAGATCGCGGCGCTCGAACACCAGTGTCTCGCCTTCGACATGGCTGGCGAGCGGCACCACCTGATCGATCGTGGCGAGGGTATCCGCCAGCGTGCCGGTGTGGCTGAAGCCCTCGATCCCGGCAATCGGCGCTGTGACCTCGGCATTGTCGAGCAGCTCGCCGATCAGGTCTGCGGGCGTGAAGTCGCCGCTCGCCAGCACCTCGAAGGTCAGCGTGGGGATGCGGTTGTAGTATTCGGCTAGGTTGAGGTTCTCGAACACCACATAGGCCAGATCGCGGTGGGCGGGCGTCATCGCTTCGCCCTCGTTGGCGAGGATCAGCGGATCGGGCGCCTGATCGCCTTCGCCGGTGTGGATGCGCAGCGTGCCTGCCACTTTCAGGTCGCCCTCGGCCCCGCGCAGCAGGTTGCCGTCGGCCCAGATGCGCCCGATCCCGCTGATCGGACGGCTGGCGAGGGCGACCGCGAAATTCGCCGAATAGGTATAGACGGCAAGCGCCGTCGCGCCCTTGGTGCCGCCCTCGATGGTGGAATGCTCGATGAGATCGGTCGCCCAGATGATCGAGCCGCCCGTGCGCATCCGTCCGAAATGGCGCGGCAGGACCTGTCCATAGGTCGAATCGGTCGGCGTCAGGTCGGCGAGTCGCCCGCTGCTGCGCTGGCCCGAGCCGAACACGGCGCCGTCGATCTGGCGGCCCATCAGCGCGCCGATCGCACCGCCGACCGGGCCGGCCAGCGCGGTGCCGATGGAACTGAAGACGAGAGTGGCCATGCGGAAAAGTCCTCAGGTCAGGGAAGGGGGGAGAAGCCGCCAGCGGGACAGCACCGGCCACGGATCGGGCAGCGGGGTGACGACGACCTTGCGCAACCCGGCATGGGCATGGACGATGCGCTGCGGTGCGAGCGCGATGGCGACATGCACTTGCGTAGGGGCGGGGCGCAGGATCAGCACGTCGCCGGGTTGGCGCGGTGCTTCGGCGGGCACGAAGCCCGAGGCATGCATCCACGTCTCGACGTCGGGTTGCGTCAGCGAACGCAGCGGATAGCCGTTGGGGAGGTGCGGCGCGGCGCCGATCCCGCGCAGTGCCGCGTCGAGCAGGCCCACGCAGTCCAGCCCGGTCTCGCGCGTCCGCCCATGCAGGCGAAAGCGGGTGCCTGCGAACGCCAGCGCCGCTTCGGCGAGTGCGTCTCCTGTCGTCGCGCCGCTCACGATGCGCCCGGCGAAGGATAGCGGGTGAGCAGGTCGTTGCCCGGAAGATAAGGTTCTGCGCGGAAGTTTATCGCGTTGCCGAAGCGACCGGCGCAAGTCTCCAGCGTGTGATCGCAGCCCTGCCGCAGCATCACGCGCGTGCCGATGGCGGGGGGCGGATCGACGGGTCGGTCGAGCACCAGCGCGCCCTGCGCCGTAGCCGCCACGATCATCGCGCTCTCGTCGCACTGCGCGCCATCGATCCAGCGCAAGGTGCCGCCGATATGCGTGCCGGTATCCGGGGCGGGGAAGAGTGTCACCGCGTTGGCTTCGGCATCGAAGGCTGCCAGCGTGCGCTCAGAGGTGAAGCGTACCGCGCCGAGATTGCAGCCCGGTCCGCAGAACGCAGCGCGGCAGGTCGGGCTGGTCCTTGGCACCAGATCGCGCTCCAGCTCGGCCTTGCGCGAGACGAGCTGGGCGGAGAACTGCCCGGCCTCTTCGGACACGGTGCCGAGCGACCCGGCATAGAGCAGTGCGCTCTCGCCGCTCTCCCAGTCGACCAGCCCGATCCGCACCTGTGCATCGTCGAAGCGCCCGGCGGCAAGGTCGGGAGACGAGATCGAATCGTGGCTGAGCGCGCCTTCCACTTCGGCGCTGTCGTCCGAAAGGTCCGCCGACTTGCGGATTGAGGAGGGCACCATGCCGGGCGAGGCGCGGTGGAGTACGCCCTCCAGCCACAGGTCGCGGTCGTGCGTCGTGAAGCCCAGCGTCACCCCGTCGCGGCGCAGGATGCGAAGGTACGTGGCGGCGGTTTCGAGATCGCCGGAGAACCAGGTGCGGGTCATGCGGCCTCCCGAATCTCGACGACGGGCACGCTCGGCGCCTCGCCTGCGGCAAAGGCCGCGCCGGAGACTTCGAGCTGGTCCTCGGCAAAGCGCACCGGCACGTCGAAAAGGAACCCGGCGCGCACGTCGAGACCGGAGGCAGGCGCGGCGTCGAAGCGGATCGTGCCGCCGTCGAGCAGGGTCCAGCCTTGCGTCTGCACGACACCGCCCACCGCGACCTGCACGGACGGCGCATCGGGCCGGGTCACGCGGCGCACCTGCTGCGCATCGCCCTCGCCATAGCGCTTCACCAGCGCGAAATCGGTGGCGAGGCCGTCTCCGGTGCCGAGCAGCTGGTCGCGCGCGCCGGGCACGCCGACCATCCCGGCCGAGCTGTAGTCGCTGGGATCGCGCAGGCGGAAACCGCGCGCCGAGCCGCGCCGCGCGCGGAAGAAGGCGATCAGCTCGCCCAGCTCCGCATCGGAGCGCACGCCGGGGCCGACATCGAAGCGCAGCCGCGCGTTCGACCACAGAGAATTGCGTCGCTCGAAGCCCGAGGCGGTGATCGAGACGCTGGTCGAAAACTCCGGAATCACCGTGGCGTCGCGGCCCAGCGCGAGCGGGTAGAGCACATCGTCGAAGGCCTGCATGTCATCGTCTCCGCTGATAGTAGGCAAGCGCACGTATCCGTCGCGCGCGACCTGCGGCAGCGCCCAGATCACGATCTCGTGCGGGCTGCGCGCGAATGCCTCGTCGATCCCGGCATCGATCCGGCGCCACTGGTCGGCATTGGCGGGATCGAGCACGAAGCCTGCCAGATAGTCCTGCTCCGTCGCCGGATAGCCGAGCCGCGCATCGACTTCGGCGTGTGCGGTGCGGCGGTGGCCATCGGCGCCTGTGGTCAGCCAGTCGTAGTCCTCGACCTGAAGGCGGTCGAAGGCCGGGGCGGCCCAGCCCAGCGGCAGGTTGGCGCGCTTCAGTTCGGGCATGTCGGGCGCGAGCAGCGTGGGCGTGAACACCAGCGCGAGCGCTTCGACCGGGGCAGGGGCCACGGCGGCGCGCACGGCGGAAACCAGCGCGGCGGTGGAAGCGGCGAGCATCGCGCCCGCCGCATCGAGCAGCGCGGTCTGTGCGGCGCTCAAGGGCGCGCGCATGTCGGGGATCGCCACCGGCGCGCCGCCGAACGCAGCCTTTGCGGCATCGTCGTAAAGGCAGATGCGCCCGGCCGCGAAAGTCCACCACCACGGCTCGCCGATCTGGAAGCGCACCGGCGCGCCCGCCTCGGCCATCAGCGTCGCGAAGGCCTCGGCCACACCGCGCAGCCACGCCATCGCCGCGCCGTTCGCGGGGGAAAGCAGGGTCGAGGGCGGTTCCCAGCCGGTCAGCGCCGGATTGCCGAGATGGTCGCGCTGTTGCCATGCGGGCGGGCAATGCTGCGCCAGCACTTCGTAGGAGAGCGAGGCCACCGGACTGAAGCCCATCGCCACCGCCTCGGAGAAGAAGGCGGCATGCCAGGCGCGGGTCGGGGTGTTCAGCACGTCCCCGGAAGCGCCGACAAGGAACGCGTCGTCGCTCGCGCCGAGCCCGAAGTAATGGCTCATTCCCACGTAGTGGACGATCGAGCCGCGATAGCCGAGCTGGCGGATCGCGCGCAGCAGCCGCGACGGCGTCTGCACGCCCTGATCGTCGAACCCGGTGGCGATGGCGAGGCCGTGGGGCGGGATCATCACGTCGCCGATTTCCAGCATCGCCCGCGCCCCGTCGCAGCGGATCTGCGACAGTTCGATCCAGCCTTCGCGCGGCGCATCGAGCGCGGCGGTGCTCGCCCCGTCATAGCCCGGCGGCGCGAAGGAGATGAACATCCGGTCGATATCGCCCGCCCAGACCGGATCGGCATCGGCGGGCAGCGAAAAGCCGCCGTCGAGGGCCGAGAAGTTCAGCGTGATCGTGGCGTCCTCGCCCGCTCCTTCGGCGTAGTTCCACAGCCGCACGTACCAGGTCCGCGCCGCGCCGCTTTCGTTGCGTCCCTCGATGGTCAGCGTCGGGCCGTTCACGGCATCGAGCGGCACCACGCCGGAAGACCGCCAGCGCAACGACAGCGAGGTGTGGCGATAATCGCGGTCTGTCCTGTAGCCGAGTAGCGGGTGGTCGAGCGTGTCGGCGCTGTCCCAGATCAGCCCGCCAAGGTCGGCATGGCGCAGGAACGTCGCCTCGATCCGCAGCGCGTCGGGCGCGGTGGCGACGACGCTCGCCATCATCGGGCGGGGGAAGTTAACGGTCCAGAAGCGCGGATCGAAGCGCTCGATCCAGTCGCTGTCCTGTCCCTGTCGTTTGGAAGCGAGCCAGAAGGCCATTTCTGTTTCCCCCCCTCAGCGCTCGTTCAGCGCGCGGCGCACGGCGCTGGCGATCTGCCGCGAGGAGCGGCGCAGCGATTGCGGCACGCTGGCGCCGCGCGCGCCGGTCATGTTGATGGCGACGCTGACCGAACGCCCGCCGCTCGAACCGGACGCCCCGCTGTCGATGCGTCCGGCGGAGGTCGGCACGAACAGTTCCGGCCCGCGCTCGCCCACCACATAGGCGCTGCCCGGCGCGACATTGCCGCCGGTCGCGCGGCCCGGCAGGCCGAGCAGCGAGGTGACGAGCCCGCCAAGGCTGGCGCTGCCGGTGCCCGCCGATGTGCCGACACCGGCGCTGCCACCGACCAGCCCTTGCGCGGCGCTGGCGGCGATCTCGCCCAGCGCGTTCACCGCCACGCGCTTCAGGTCGTCGAAGCCGAGGCTGCCTTGTTTGATCGCCGAGGCGAGGCTGGATTGCAGCGAGGAGCCCGCCCTGGTGAAGCCGCCGGTCAGGTCGCCGTCGATCTGCTTGCGCATGGCGGCGATGTCCTGCGCGAAGCCGTCGGTGGAGGCGCGCACGTCGATAATCAGGCTGTCGGCATCATCGGCCATGGTCGTTGTCCATCATCTGGGTGAGAGTGTCGCGGTCGATCCCGGTACTGGCCGGAGTTCCGGCAGCGTCAGCGGTCAGGCCGAGGCAGTCGGCGAGTTCGGCGGGCGTGGCGCGCCAGAACTCGTCGGGGCGCCAGCCGAGCGTGCGGGCGGCCAGCGCGCAGAGCCGGGGCGCGGTCTCGGTAAAGGTCCGGCTCACGCGGTGCCCTTGACGATCTGGCCGAGCAGCACCCGCAAGGGCGCGATGCAGGCGGCCAGTCCGCCTTCGGCCACGGCTTCGCAGAACGCTTCGCGGCTGAAGGCAGCGCGGTCCGTCAGGCAGTGCCAGAACAGCGCGGCCATCTCGGTCAGGCGCAAATCGCCGTCGCCCGCCCGCTCGACCAGCGCCAGCAGCGGGCCAAGCTCGGCCTCGGCAGCGACCAGCGCGGTGAAGCTGGGACGCAGGCGATGCGCCACACCGCCGAGCACCAGCGCCGTCTCACCGCGCAGGAGATTGGCCTCAAGGCTCACGCGGCGGCGACCGCGCCCGAGCTTTCCAGCTGGAGCGTGTAGTTGCGCTCGCCGTTGAAATCGCCCGCATAGTCGAGCCGCTGGACAAGGAAGCGTCCGCGCAGCTTCTCGCCGTCCTCGAAGCTCAGTTCGTAATCGTCGAGCGTGCCCGCCATGGCATTGGCGCGCACGCGGGCTTCGGCGGTGCTGCCGAGGAAAATGCCCGCCGCGCTGACCGAAACGGCGCGCACGCCCGCGCCCGAAAGCAGCTCGCGCCAGCCGCCCGAATCCTTGCTGGTGACGACCACCGCATCGCCCGTCACCGACATCTGCGTGGTGCGCAGGCCTGCGACGGTCTGATAGGCGGCGGGGGTGGCGCCGTCGGAAATCTTGAGAAGGAAGGCGCTGCCTTTCTGGGCGGTCATGGGAAGTCTCCTCGAAATGGCGGGGAAAGTTGAACAGGCGAAATCAGGCGGCGAGCAGGCGGAAGCGGTATTCGAGCAGGATCGCACGGCGGCTTTCGCCACGCTGTTCGGCACGGGCGCGCAGGAAGGTGGTGGAGGCGATCGAGAAGGCGTCCTGCTGGCGCGGCAAGCTCTCGATCCGCTCTTCCAGCGCGGCGACGAGATCGGCAGCGGCATCGGGGGCATCGCCCCGGCACTGCAGTTCGAGCGCGACGCGCACCTCGCGACCTTTCGCGGTCTTGCAGCTCCAGTCAGCGCTGGAACTGGCCGAAATGGCGATCCACGGCAGGCTGGTGCGGCCGGGCGCTTCCTCGGTCAGGGCGTTGAGTTCGCCCGCCAGAGTGGGATCGCCGGCCAGCCAGTCGAGCAGGGCGGCGCGCAGGGGCACTTCCATGGCGTATCCTTTCGTCGGTAGGGTCAGCGTGGCGCGGTGGGCCAGAGCAGGTCGGCGCGGCGCCAGCGGCTTTCGTCGCCTGCGCGTTCCAGCGCCCGCGTCTGCGCGGCAGCCTCGGCGAGCGCGGCGGCCTTGTCGGTGAGGTGCCGGGCGAACGCGTCGAAATCGGTTCTGGCGGTAAGCGCAGACCCGCTCATGCCAGCCGCATCCGCCTCCAGGGGCGCCACAGCGCAGCCACCGAGGCGGGCGGCAGTGGCGCGGCGCCTCCGTTCTCGCGCTCGCGGTGCTGGTGCGCGGCGAGGCGGATGAGGCCGTGGCGCAGGCCATCGGGCAGCATGTCCCAGCTGGCGGTGAGCCCGGCGGTGAAGCGGACCGCCAGCTGCGTCGCATTCGCGCTTGCCAGCAGGCGCACGCAGCCGGTGCCGTCGGTGTCGAGGTCTGCCTCCCACGCGGCGGAAGACAGCGCGGTGCGGGTGCCGTCCGCGGCGATCGCCTCGATCGCGGTGATCGCCTGCACGGGCCGCGTCGCCAGACGCTGCCAGCGCCCGGACCATGCGGGGAGGCGTTCCTCGCAACCGGCCTCCAGCGGCATCGTGCCGGTGAAGCCCTCGCAGACATCGAGGCTGGCGTCGAGCAGGTCGCCCAGCACGGCATCGTCGTGCGCGGTGGTGATGCCCAGCCATTGCTTAAGCTCGGCGAGCGCCGTGCCCGGCAGCGTCGCGGGCGAGAGGATGACGCGGTTCATCGAAGTCTCCGATCAGGCGCGAAAGGGAATGGGCAGGAAGAAAAGGCCCGCGCCGCCGGAAGGGGGCTAACCCTAAGGGGGCAGCGGCGCGGGCCGGCGGCGGCAGGACAGGGAGGGGGTATCCTGCCGCCGCGTCACCTCGTCAGCGGATCAGCAGATCCGATCAGGCTGCGATGCGCAGCAGCTTGATCGCGTCCGAATCGAGCACCTGCCCGCCGATGCGCTTGGTCGCGTAGAAGTGGACGAAGGGCTTGTTGGTGAAGGGATCGCGCAGGATCGCGGTGGCCGAGCGTTCGGCGATCAGATAGCCCGCGCGGAAGTTGCCGAAGGCGACCGGGAAGCTGCCCGCCGCGACATCGGGCATGTCCTCGGCCTCGACCACCGGATAGCCCAGCAGGCGGTTGGGCTGGCCTTCCATCAGGCCCGGCTGCCACAGGAACGAGCCGTCCGCCGCCTTCAGCTTGCGCACCACCGCCAGCGTTGCCGAGTTCATCACCCAGCTTGCGCCCTGCCGGTGCCCGGCCTTGAGCGAGTGGACGAGGTCGATCAGCTTCAGTTCGGGCGAAGTGTCGAAGCCTGCCGCATCGCCGGACTTGAGGTATTGCAGCTTGCCGAAGGCGCGCACTGTGTCTGCCTCGCTGGTGGCTTCGGCGGCGAGGAAGCCCTTGGGCTGGTTGATGCCGGTGCCGTTGATGAAGGCGCCGCCTTCGGCACGGGCGAACTCCATGGCGATCTCGTCCGCCAGCCACGACTGAATATCGAACCCGGCATCGTCGAGCATCGCCTGGCTGGCCGCCGGATTGGCGTAGAGTTCACCGGTCGGCGGGGCGATTTCGGCGAAGCTGGGCGTGGCGGTCTCGGCGCGGGTGGCGACTTCGCTGACCCAGCCGGATGCGGTGCCGCCGGTGGTGATAAGCTTGCGATAGCCCGCCGTGCCGGTCTGCACGACTTGCGCGATGGAGCGGATCGGGCTGATGTTCTTGAGGCGGCTGGCGATCAGCGCGTCGATCTCGCGCGGCACGGCATAGCCGCCATCGGCAGCGATAGCGCCGGAGATCGACTTCAGTTCGGTCTCGCGGCCACGGCGCAGATAGCCCTCGACGAAGCCTTTGACTTCGAGGCTGGGCGGGGCCGAGGCGGCGCCTTCGATCATCGGGCGGGCGGCGGCGCGGCTGACGCGGTCGAGCCGGGCCTTCACGTCCTCGACATCGGTGCGCAGCGCCGTGACTGCGGCATCGGTGGCGTCCTGGCGGGCGACGAGGTCGAACGAGGAGTCGAGGGCCTCGACCGGGGGCGTGATTTCCATGGGGCATTCACCTTTCGGGTTGGCCGCGACTGGGCGGCGTTGGGCATCGATTGTGCGTTGGCAGTGGAAGCAACCGGCGAGGTCAGGAGACCAGATGCACCCGTGCGCCGTGCTGCATCGGGTGGGTGACGAGGCTCACCTCGAACAGCTCCAGATCGAGCAGTTCGCGCCCTTCGGCATTGTGGCGGCTGGAGCGGGCGCGGTAGCCGAACGACAGGCCGCTCACTGTCCCGCGCCGCAGCGCAAGGCCCGCCGCGCCTTCCGGGTTGTCGATCATGGCGACCACACGCAGGCCGCGCGCGTCTTCGGCCAGCCGCTCGACCCAGCCGATGCGCAGGTCCGGGCGGTGCTGCCAGAACAGCGGCACCGGGGCCTGTCCTTCGTGTTCGGCGATGGTGCGGGCGAAAGCGCCGGGACGAATGGTGTCGCGCCCGGCATCGCGGCGGTCGAACAGCGCGGCGTAACCCGCAAAGCGCAAGGGGCCGGAGGCAGCGGCGGTCATCGGATGATCTCCGCCACGCCGAAGCGATAGGCGAGGCCGAGCAGCAGCAGCGCCAGCACCGCACGCACGGCCCAGCCGACCACCGCCTGCGTCGCGCTGGCCTTCGCATCGCGCCAGGCCTGCAGCAACTCGCGCAGTTCGGAGAGATCGCCGATGGCGGTCTCGTCATCGAGGCCGAGGCGGGAAAGCATGCGCTGCGAACCCAGTTCGCTCGCTTCCTCGACGATGGCGCGCAGGGTCACGAGGTCGGACCCGGAGGCACGGGCCTGCGCCAGAAGCCCGGCCAGCATCTCACCATTGTTCATGAAATGTTCTCCTTGCTGCGGGTCTCAAGCGGCTCGATGCGATCTGGCTCGATGCGTTCGGGCAGGCCCAGCAGCGCGCGCTTTTCGGATGGGTCGAGGAAGTCGGCATCGCTGACCTGCGACCACAGCTTCTCGCGGTCCTCCGCCAGCGCGGGCACCCGGTCGAGATCGACGGCGAGCGCGGCTTCGGGGAACCACGGGGCCAGCCCCTCGCCAAGGGCGGCGAAGATCTTGGCGGCCATCGGCAGCAACGTCAGGCGCCAGAGCGCGCGGTTGGCCTCGCGGTAGTTCGCATAGGTCGAATCTCCGGGCAGGCCGAGCAGCATCGGCGGCACGCCGAAAGCCAGCGCGATGTCGCGCGCGGCGGCGGCCTTCAGCGTCGCGAAGTCCATGTCTGCGGGCGTCATCGCCATCGCCTGCCAGGTGAGGCCGCCTTCCAGCAGCATCGGCCGCCCGGCATTCCCGGCACCGGCGAAGGCGTGGGTCAGTTCGGCCTTGAGCCGGTCGAACTGGTCGGGGGTCAGGCTGTTGCCGTCCTCGTTGCGGTAGACCAGCGCGCCCGAGGGCCGCGCGGCGTTCTCCAGCAGCTGGCGGTTCCATTCTGCGGCAGCGTTGTGCGTGGCGATTGCCTGATCGGCGGCGGCAAGGCATCCCGCGCCATAGTGATCGTCCGCCGGGTGGAAGTGGCGGATGTGGATCACGTTGGGCGCGGCGTCCTCGTCCAGCGCCGGGATCGCGATCTGCTGCCCGCCCACGGTATAGGCGAAGGCGCTGGGCCAGCCGTCCTCGTCGGGGACGATGGCGATCCGCTCGGGCCGCAGCGCGAACAGCTCGACCGGGCGCCCGCGCGCGTCCTTCATCACCTGCACATAGGCATTGCCGTGCAGCAGCAGGTGCGCCGCCAGCGTTTCGAGCAGCGCCTGTCCCGCGCTGGTGGCGGTGACGAGTGCGGTCAGCGCGGGATCGCCCTGCCGCAACGGCGCGCCGCCAAGCCCTTCGGCCACCAGGCGCACCGCGCGCTGGGCGACCGGGTTATGGAGATAGGCGTGATGGATCGCGGTGCGATAGTCGAAGGCCGGGCGCCCCGGCGCTTCGGCGCAGGCATACCAAGGAATGCTGGGCGCACGCGACAGCGGAGGACGTTCTGTCGCGCCCTTGAAGGCGGCGAGGATGGAGTCAAGGAAAGGCATGGGACTCCTTTCGGAAGCAGTGGGAGGAGAGCGATCGGTTCGGGCCGTCGTACCGGTCAGGCCGTCACATCGATGAGGATCGTCTCGTTCAGTGCGGTGCGCAGGAGGAACACATCGTTCAGGCCGGTCAGGGCCTTGGCGACGCTCAGGTTGCCCGCCGCATCGAGCGCGAAGTAACCGCGCCGGTGGCCGCCCTGCAGCACGTCGAAGCCGGTCGCCTTGATGCCCGTCGCGATCACCGTGCCGACGGCTGTTGCGGCAGGCACCGTCGATCCGCCGACTGTCGCCGTTGCGATGAAGTCGGCGGGGCGAAAGTACGGTGTCAGCAGATCGCTCTCGATCAGCGCCAGCCACGGGCGATGCCGGTTTCGTGCAGTGTCGATGACGGCATTGAAATCCACACCGACAAGCTGTCCGGCGTGTGCAGAAACCTGAAAGCGCCATGGATCGCTCAGCAAAGGCAATTCCGAGATAGGATCCCAGAACGCAGGGGCCACCAGATTACGGGCCTGGGGGTCTGTTGCGTGCGTGAACGTCCCGCCCTTGACGGTCGATGCCGGAAGGCGGTTGATCGTGCCGGTTGCCGTGGCGCCGCTGGCGATGTTCTGCCCGGTTGCCGAAGTGGTGGCGATCCAGGCGTTGTCGAACACGGCCACGGCATTGGCCCCCTGGGCGGTGACGAAGCATGATCCACCGCTACCATTGATGTCGCGGAAGGACTGCGCACCCTGGACGATCAGGCTGTTCCGGAGTGCGAGCTGCGCTCCGGCATATTTCGGGTATTCCAACCGCAGGGGGTTATTCGTGGCCAGAACGAACAGGGACTTGCTGGTTTCCCAATCGCCGAAGTCCGCCCCATTAGCGGCGCCGCTGGAACTCCCCTGCAGGAACGGTCCCTGACCTTCGTTGCACAGGAACACGCCTTCCTCGCGCCAGCCATACATCGACACCGCGCCCGCATTGGGCTGGAAGTTGTCGGCGTGTGTTCCGGTGTTGGAAGCGGCAGGCGCATTAGGCGTGGAGACGTATCCAGCGCCGGATGAGGGCCAGTAGCCATAGTCGTAGTACAGGCGAACGGCGATGCCATCGCCCTCCACGACGTAGACCTCGTTCTGAAGCGGATAGGAGGTCCAGCACGATCCGTCTTGGTTGATATGCTCCTGCTGCGCCGCGTGCCACTGGTATCCGGCCTTGTCGTACAGCGAGGTATCGCCGCGTTCCCAGTATCGCACGATGTGGTGCTTGTCGGCGTTGATCTTGCTGGCGTCGAGCGTTCCTGCGGTGAAATCGTAGGTGCCAACCATCGTTGCTGGCCGGCCGTGCGGCAATTGGTCGACCGTGAGGCCCGATGCCGAAAAGGCGACCCACCCGTTGCCGTCATAGCGATTTACCTCGAACTCCTTGCGGCTCTGCCACAGGTTGAGAGCGGGATAGCAGGTGAAGCGGCCACCGAAGCGGCGGTGGCCCGTGCCATTCAGGAACAGTCCAGAGCCAACATTGATGCCATCCGACCAGATGAGATCGTACCCCACGTCGTTGACGTTGAGGTTGATCTTGCTGCCGGTGGTGTTCCCCTGCGAGGATACAGTTGCAAAGGGCGCCAAAAAGCGTGCCATTCGCGTTCCGAAAGAGCCCGCGAAGCTGACGGAGGATCCGGCATTGCTCGGGCCGCCTGCGGATACCGTGACGATAGGTTGCCCGGCCCACACGCACCTCTCGTCCGTCTGATCGTTCTGGAGATATTTGCGCGAACGGCTGTTACCCAGATGAGCGCCTGCAAACAGGCATCTGGTCATGGCGATGTCGTTGCTCGCCTGCACAGCTATGGACCGGTATGCCGCCACCCCGATGCCCACCTGTTGCCAGAGGCCGGGAGACGTATCGGTGAGGGATGCGACAATGATCCCATCCATGTCGTAGCTGCCGGTCAGAACGCTGGTCAGGCGCTGGGTGATCGGGAGAAATTCCTTCCGCTTCTGGAACACTGAACGGACTTGCTGGCTGACCGCCAGTTTGCCGGTGCCGTACGTGCCGATGGGATGCGGAAAGCGAGACGGACCAAGCACCAGTGCATGAAGCGTCGGGGTCTTGAACGGGGTGAAATAGAGCGCTTCGTTGCCGTTGTGCAGGATGCCGGAGCGATCAGCCGTCTCGGTGCTCTGGACGACGCGGATATCCTTCTCGATCGGCAGGTAGGGCAGGCCGATGGTGATGGCGGGCGCGGTGATCTGGCCGCCCGGTGCCTGCGAACGCGCCGCCGCGATATGCGGCATGATGTAACCGACCTGCTGCATAATCCCGGTGTTGATGGTGTCCGCTGCAAACGTCTTGTTGGCGGCGCAGACCGGCACGGCAGCGGGGGCCGAGGTCGGATTGCGCTGCACCATCATCTCGCAGATGTGGACTTTCCTGCCGGTGTCGAGTGTTCCGGTCATCAAGAACACCGGATAATACAGCGACCCAGCGGCATTCACATAGGTATCAACCCAAAGGTACGTCCAGCGTTTGCCATTGAGCATCCCGAGGTCGTAATAGCCGCAGCGCCGCGTACCCCATGCCTCGGTGAAGCCGGTGATCGCGCCTGCGGCGTCGTGCGAGTACGTGGCTGCGTCAAAAGCACTGGCCGCCGTTCTGCTGCCGAATGCTATTGTATTTGCGCCTACTGATCCGGGCGCGATGGCGACGATGGCATGCGTGCGGATGATGTCGGCGACCGACGCTGCCGTTCCGGTGACGGCATTTGGAGCGGACAGCTGCCCGCTGTTGACAGTGCCCTGCGTCCATACAGCGCCCTTGCCGGTCGTGCCGAAGATATCGGCCTCGGTATGGCTGCCCGCATAAGCGATCGTATCGCTGGCCTGCGACTTGACGAGATAAGCCGGATCGGTGGCCGCATGCGGCGCAGCCGTGTCGTGCCACGGTGCCGAGCGATAGGTGTCCGCAGGTTGCAGCATCGCGCCGAGGAACTGGCCCGAGCTGTTATAGCACAGGCGTTCCTCGTTGGCCGCGCAGATGGCGAACCCCGATGCGGTCAGGCGCCAGCGCCCGGCAGTGGACGAAAACGTCATCACCTTGGGTGCGGCGATTCCGGCCTCCAGCGACAGCAGATTCGCGCGGATGAGCGAGCCGACCGTGGCGGAGATCTGTGCGACGGCACCCGTCAGGGCCGAGGCGGCATTGGTTGCGGTCACGGCGGAACCGGCCGCAGCGGTTGCCGAGGCCAGGGCGGTCACGGCGTTTGTCCGCGCCGCTTCCGCGCTGCTGGTGGTGCGGGCGGCAAGGCCGCGGGCGATCAGGTCGATGCTCATGTCTGGCGGTGCCTCGTGAAAAGGGGAAAAGGGACAAAGCGGGCAGGATCAGGTCATACGGACGCGCGGGGTGGCGGCAGTGCCGAGCATCAGGTCGCTGAGCGCCCAGACCAGCGCGTCGGCGCGGTCGGGGGAGCGGGTGGGGCCTTCATAGGTGCCACCGGCCATCAGCCCGCACATTTCGTCTTCCAGCGCGGGGAAGTATCCGGCGTGGAACACGCGGCCCGCCTCGTAGAGCGCGGCGACGGGTTCGGCGCGGGCCACTTTGCCGCGGCTGGCGTGGACCAGCTTCAGGGGCAGCGAAATATCGGCGGCGCGCAGGACCGAGGCGACCATCGCGCCGCCCTGGTTGGCTTCTGCGACGACGCGATCGGCCTGCCAGGCCTGCGCCGCACCGGCGGCGGCGCGCGCCCAGCGTTCCGGGCTGGCCTTCTCCACCGAGGCATCGGCCAGCACATGCGCGCTGCCGCTGGCATCGAGGCCGACCACCACGATCCCGCAGGCATCGCCCCCCGCCGAGGCAGGGGGATCGACGCCGACGATCACCCGGACGCATTCCGGGCCTGCGCCTTCACGGCACTGTTCGAGCAGCGCGCGGCTCCACAGCGCGCCTTCGGCCTCGGCCAGCATCTCGCCTTCCAGTTCCTGCCGCCCGAGCTGGCTGGTGCCGAACAGGCGGCGCATCGCGTCCAGAAAGCGCGTCGGCAGATTGGCACGGTTGTCCCAGGTGGTGCCGCGCGTGACGATGACTTCGGCACCGTCCTCGCTCGCCAGCAGGCGGGTCAGCAGCGGCACGGCACGCGGCGTGGTCGTCGCCAGAACCTGCGGGCGTTCGCCAAGGCGCAGGCCCATCATCAGGTTGTCCCAGGCCGAGGTGGCGCGGGCGGCGGCATTGTCCCACTTGGCGATCTCGTCGCACCAGGCGTGGCTGTGCTGGGGGCCGCGCAGCGATTCGGGCTCGGCGGCGGAATAGAGCATGGCTTGCGCGCCGCTCGGCCATGTCAGCCGCCGCAGCGAGGATTCGTAGAGCGGGCGCTGTTCGCGCGGGCCGACCGACAGCAGCCCGCTCTCGCCTTCCACCATCACCGCGCGCACTTCGCCAAGGCTCGCGCCGACAAGGGCGATGCGCGCCGCAGGATCGCTCTCGGCGATCTGGCGGACCCATTCGGCGCCGCTGCGGGTCTTGCCGAAGCCGCGCCCGGCCATGATCAGCCACAGCCGCCAGTCGCCCGCCGGGGCCAGTTGCGCGGGGCGTGCCCACAGCTTCCAGTGCCAGCGCCAGGCGCGCTGTTCGGCGCGCGAGAACGAGGCGACAAGCGCGTCGATCTCGGTCGCCTCGGCCCCGGCCATCCAGTCGAGCGGGTCTGCCTCAGCCATCTGCGGGATCTCCGTCCGGGTTCGCGGCGGCAAGGCGACGGGCCTCCACCTGCAGGCGCAGATGCTCCAGCTTGGCATCGATCGAGGCGCGCACGGCGGCGACATCCTCGTCCTCGCGCAGGGCGCGTTCGCGCGCTACGGTCTCGCGGTGCAGGCCGAGCAGGCGCAGCGCGGCGGCGTTGTCGAAGCGCACGGCATCGTCCTTGCCCTCACCGAAGCGCAGGCGCTGGAGCACTTCCATTTCGAGGTTCTCGTAGCCTTCGAGCAACGCGGCATACCACAGGCGGGCGAATTCGGGCTCCTCGCGGCGGACCTTGTAGGGGCGGCTGGGGGGGACTGCCGCCGCAGCAGCCGCCGCCGTGACGTTCGAGGTTTCGGCCAGCGCGGCCAGAAACACGCCGCGCCAGTGCGCGTTAGGCTTGGCGTTGTCTGCCGCCGCAGCATCGTCGGTGGAGGTCTCGACCTTGGGGGCAGGGGTCTTCGTCTTGCGGCGACGCGCGGCGCCACCGGGCGAAGCCGGGTTCGGCTTTTCCATGGGGTATCCTGCATTGCGAAAAAGGGGACGAAACGAAGGGAGCGAGTTTCGGAAGAGGCCGCGACCCGATTCGGGCAGAGTGAGCGGCAATGTTTCTGTTATGTACCAATATGAATGTCTGATGTCAAGTTGAAATAACCAAAACGGTTCGCTTGGTGCGATCCCTTGTTAGCCGGATCATTCCCCTCTAGGCACGGCGCCGGGATTTCTTGCGGGATGATACGTCGAATGCTTCGTCGCCTTTACGACTGGACCATGGCCAAGGCGGCGCACCGCCACGCGGGGTGGTGGCTGGCGCTGTTCGCGTTCATGGAGGCGAGCTTCTTCCCGGTGCCGCCGCATCCGCTGCTGGGCCTGATGTGTCTGGCCGAGCCGAAGAAGGCGATCCGCTATGCCGCGATCGCCACGCTGGCCTCGGTCACGGGCGGGCTGCTGGGCTATGCCATCGGCCACTTCGCCTATGCCGCGTTCGGCCATGCGCTGCTGCACCTGCTCCATCTGGAGCAGAGCTTCCCGACCGCCGCCTGCTATCTGCGGACCTACGGCGCCGAGATCATCATCGTGAAGGGCGCGACGCCGATCCCCTTTAAGCTGATCACCATCACCGCCGGGTTCATCGGCATGAACCTGTGGGTGTTCCTGGGCGCCAGCATTGTTTCGCGCTCGATCAGCTTCATGATCGTGGGCGTGCTGTTCCGTCTGTTCGGCGCGCCGATCAAGGCGGTGATCGACAAGCATCTGGGCAAGGTGACGGTGGCGTTCGTCGCCGCAGTGCTGGTCGGTTTCCTGGCGGTCTCGCTGCTCGGCGGCGGCTCGAAGCAGGCCGATGCCAAGTGCGCGCATGCCACGCTGGACATGCCCGCCGCCTGAAGAATTACCCCAATGCGAAATCGACCGCCGCTGCTGCGTGCAGCGCGGTCGTGTCGAACATCGGCACGGCGCTGTCCTGCGGCTCGACCAGCAGCATGATCTCGGTGCAGCCCAGGATCACCGCCTCGGCCCCTGCCGCGACCAGCCGGGCGATCACCGCGCGATAGGCCTCGCGCGATTCGGGGCGGACCTTGCCCGCCACCAGTTCCTCGTAGATCACCCGGTGGACCGTCTCGCGGTCCGTTGCCTCGGGGATCAGCACGTCGAGCCCGTGGCGCTCGGTCAGGCGGCCCTTGTAGAAGCCCTGCTCCATCGTGAAGGCAGTGCCGAGCAGGCCGACCTTCCTGAGGACCGCCGCCTTGATCCGCTCTGCCGTGGGATCGGCGATGTGGAGCAGGGGGATGCCGACGGCGGCTTCCACCGCAGGTGCCATGCGGTGCATCGTGTTGGTGCAGATCAGCAGCACGTCCGCGCCGCCGCTCTCCAGCCGCCGCGCCGCATCGATCATGCGTTCGGTCAGCGCGGCCCAGTCGCCCGCGTGCTGCAAGGCCTCGATCTCGGAGAAATCGAACGACCACATCAGGCACTTGGCAGAAGCCGTCGGCCCGCGCCGGTCGCGAATCCCTTCGTTGAGGATGCGGTAGTATTCGGCCGAGCTTTCCCAGCTCATGCCGCCGATCAGGCCGATTGTCCGCAAGCTGTCACGCCTTTCGTGCGAAAGTGAAGCGCGGCAGGTCTACCGCGCCGCGCTGTTTTGTGAAACGTTCGAGGCGTTCGCAACCTCCAGGGAGATCTGCATGGCCTATCGTATCGCCATCATCGTCGGCAGCCTGCGCGCCGGATCGTTCAACCGCCAGCTGGGCGAGGCGCTGACGAAGTTGCCCGCGGCGGCGGGGCATCATTTCGTGTTCCCCGATATCGGCACGCTGCCGCTCTACGATCAGGATGCCGATGGCGCCCCGGCAGCGGAAGTGACCGCGTTCAAGCAGGCGGTGGCGAGCGCCGATGCGGTGATCTTCGTGACGCCGGAATACAATCGCTCGATCCCCGGCGTGCTTAAGAACGCGCTTGATCAGGGGTCGCGTCCTTATGGAAAGAGCGTGTGGGGCGGCAAGGTCGCAGGCGTGATCGGCACTTCGCCGGGGAAGGTGGCGACGGCGCTGGCGCAGCAGCACTTGCGCAATGTGCTGGCCTATCTCGACATGCCCACGCTGAACCAGCCCGAGGCCTTCGTGCAGTGGAGCGACACCCTGCTCGACGACAGCGGCGCGGTGGGCGAGGGCTCGGCAGGCTTCCTCGACGGCTGGATGAAGGCCTTTCTCGCGCTGGTGGACGCGCATGTGAGCTGAAAATTCGCGCGCCGCGAATTTTGCGGCACCGGCCCTCTCCCCCACCCTGCCACCCGCAGGATACTACCGTTGGGTGGCAGGGTGGGGGAGAGGGCCGGTGCCGAACCGAAAATGCCTATCCGGGCATTTTCCAGACAGACAGCACGGCATACGAAAACGCCGCCGCGTCCCGGTGGGGAGGCGGCGGCGTTTTTGCGTCATCGTGAAGGCCGGATCAGATGATGCCGACGGCCTTGCCTGCGCGGGTGAACATGCCGATGATCGTCTGCACCTGCTCGGCCGAGTGCTCGGCGCACAGCGAGCAGCGCAGCAGCGTCATGTTCGCAGGGGTCGCCGGGGGACGCGCGAGGTTCACGTAGAGACCTTCGTGCAGCAGCGCTTCCCACATCATCGCGCCGCGCTCCAGATCGGGCATGACGACGGCGATGATCGCGCTCTGCGGCTCGGTAGTGCCGAGCTGGAAGCCCGCGTCGGTCAGGCCCTTGTGCAGCACCTTCGAGTTCGCCCACAGGTGCGCGCGCTTGTCGCCCGCGTTCATCAGCTTGCGCACCGAGGTCGCGGCGGTGGCGACGACGCTGGGCGGCAGGCTGGCGGTGAACACGTAAGGACGGCAGACCAGACGCATGATCTCGAACTTGGGGTGGTTCGAGACGCAGAAGCCGCCGACCGTACCGACCGACTTCGAGAACGTGCCGATCACGAAATCGACGTCATCGAGGCAGCCCTGATCCTCGGCCACGCCGCGCCCGTTGGGGCCGATGAAGCCCATCGAGTGGGCCTCGTCCACCAGCACCATCGCGCCGTACTTCTTGGCGACCGCGATCATCTCCTTGAGCGGGGCGATATCGCCCAGCATCGAATAGACGCCTTCGAGGATCACCAGCTTGCCCGCGCCTTCGGGAATGCGCTTGAGGCGCTTTTCCATGGCGTCGATGTCGTTGTGCTTGAACGGTACGATCTCGGCATCGCCCAGCTTGCAGCCGTCCCAGATCGAGGCGTGGCTGTCGATGTCGAGGACGATGTAGTCGCCCTTGCCCGCGATGGTCGAGATGATGCCCAGGTTCGCCTGGTAGCCGGTGGAGAACACCATGGCATGATCCATGGCGTAGAACTCGCAAAGCGCCTGCTCGACCGCCTTGTGGCCCGCATAAGTGCCGTTGAGCACGCGGCTGCCGGTGGTGCCCGCGCCGAAATCGTCGAGCGCGGCCTTGCCGGCGGCGATCACGTCCGCATCGAACGTCATGCCCATGTAGTTGTAGGTGCCCAGCAGGATCGTCTCGCGTCCGTTGCACATGGCGACGGTGGGGGAGACGACGCGCTCCATGACGAGGCCGAACGGATCGGTGACGCCGGTGGAGAGCAGGTCGGTCCGCATCTGGATCAGCGGATCGAACTTGCTGAACAGGTCCTTGGATTCAGTGGTCTCGGTGGTCTCGGTCATCGGTATTTTCCTGGGTATTGAAAATCCACCAAGGGTGGATTTTGCGGCACCGGCCCTCGCCCCCACCCGACCTCCCGACGATAGTACCCTGCGGGAGGTCGGGTGGGGGCGAGGGCCGGTGCCGCGTTGGAAATGCGCAACCGCGCATTTCCCAAAAAGAGCTTCAACCCTGCAGCTTGACCACGGCGTCGACGAGCTGGCCGTAGTTCTCGATCTCGGCCTGCTGGTTCATCGAGATGATGATGTCGAACTCGTCCTCGATCGCGGCGACGAAGTCCATCACGGTCAGGCTGTCGAATTCGAGATCGTCGGTGAAGCGGGTCGCGTCGGTCACGGTGACGCCCTTCTTGTTGAAGGGCTCGATCAGCGCGGCAATGCGCTCTGAGGTCTCTGCGCGGTCCATGGTCTCAAAAACTCCGAAAGGGTCTAGTCGGCTCTCTGGCCGCGAATTGCGGCGCAAAAGCGGCGTGGCGTCGCAAAGTCAAGCGCCGGTGGGCTGAGAGGGAAAAGGGGGAATGGGATAGAGTGCATCACAGGAGCGCCCGGATGGCCTGCATGAACGGTCCGATCGAGATCGGCTTGGCCAGATACCCCTCGGCGCCCGCCTCGCGGATGCGCTCCTCGTCGCCCTTGCCCGCATAGGCGGTGACGGCGAGCACGGGGATCGTGCGCAGCACCGGGTCCTTCTTGGCTGCCTCGATCAGGTCCAGCCCGGAGACGTTGGGCAGCTGGATGTCCATGATGACGAGGTTGGGTACGAAGCGGCGGGCGGCGTCCAGCGCCTCCAGCCCGTCCGCCACCGGCTCCACGGCGAAGCCTTGTGCGCGAAGAACGTCGCAAAACAGCCTGCGGTTGAGATCGTTGTCCTCGACAACGAGGATTCGCTTTGCCATTCGACGCCCGGACACCATCTAGAGTTGTACGCACAGCTCTATGCCAGAGAAACGAGGCTGACAATTCTTCGAGAGCCGCCACAACCCGCCCCCGACGCTCAGGCGCTGGCGCTCAACGCGCTCGGCTGGGTGCTGGGCGATGCCGACCGGGCCGGGCGGTTCCTGAGCATGACCGGGCTGACGCCTGATTCGCTGCGCGAATCGCTGGGCGAACCGGCGACGCTGGAGGCCGTGCTCGATTTCCTCTGCGCCTACGAAGCCGATCTGGTGGCAGCGGCAGAGGCGCTGGGCGTGCCGCCTGCGCAACTGGCCGCCGCGCGCGGGAGATTGGGGGCATGAGCCGTCCGCTGATCATCACCGATTGCGACGAGGTGCTGCTGCACATGGTCGCGCATTTCCGCGACTGGCTGGCCGAATCGCAGGGCGTCGAGTTCCGGATGAAGCACAATGACTTCACCGATTCGATGACGTGGATCGACGGCGGCGGCACGGTTCCGGCGGCAGACGTCTGGCGCCTGCTCAATGCCTTCTTCGATACCGAGATGGCCCGCCAGACCGCCGTGAAGGGCGCGATCGAGGGGATCACGGAGCTTCAGCGCCATGCCGACGTGGTGGTGCTGACCAACCTGCTCGATTTCCGCCGCAATTCGCGCAAGGCGCAGTTGGCGGCCTTCGGGCTCGATCTGCCGATCTACACGAATCAGGGGCCGAAAGGCCCGGCGCTCAAGGCGATCCTCGACGAATACCAGCCCGAGCGCGCGATCTTCATCGACGATCTTTCGCAGCATCATGGCTCGGTCGCCGAAGTGACGCCCCATGTCACCCGGCTGCACTTGTGCGCCGAACCGGTGCTCGCCCCCCACATCGCCTGCGCTTTCAAGGCAGGCCATGCCCACGCCCGGATCGATGACTGGGCTGAGGCGTTACCCTGGCTTCTCGCGAAGCTGAACGACGACCAGAAGGACTTTGCAGACTCATGAGTGACATCGACGCCCGCCTTGCCGAACTCGGCCTGACCCTTCCCGTCGCCGCCGCGCCGGTCGCCGCCTATGTCGCGGTGGTCGAATCGAACGGCCTTGCCCATGTCTCGGGCCAGCTGCCCTTCGTCGAGGGCAAGCTCGTCACCGGCCGTCTGGGCGAGGATGTCTCGCTGGAGCAGGGTGTCGAGGCCGCGCAGGCCTGCGGTGTGATGCTGCTGGCCCAGCTCAAGGCCGCTCTGGGCTCGCTCGATCGCGTTGAGCGCGTCGTCAAGCTGGGTGTGTTCATCAACTCGGCCGGCGATTTCACGCAGCAGCCGCAGGTCGCCAACGGCGCCTCGGAGCTGATGGTCGCGGTGTTCGGCGATGCCGGCAAGCACGCCCGCAGCGCCGTGGGCGTGCCGGTGCTGCCGCTGGGCGCCGCTGTCGAAGTGGATGCCGTCATTGCCGTTCGCCCTGCTTGATCGCTGGCTTGCGCCGGTCCCGCCGCCTTCGCGGGTGGACTGGATCGGGGCGCAGGACTTCGCGCATCGCGGCCTGCACGACGCGGGGGTTCCCGAGAACTCCCGCGCCGCCTTCGCGCGTGCCGTCTCGGCGGGCGTAGGCATCGAACTCGATGTCCAGCGCTCCAGCGACGGGCGCGCGGTGGTATTTCATGACGATACGCTGGAGCGTCTGACCGGAGATTCCGGTCGCGCCTCGCGCCGTACCGCGCAGCAGCTTGGCGCGCTGACGCTGGCAGGGACGTCCGAGACGATCCCGACCTTGCGCGATGTGCTGGCCGAAGTGGCAGGCCGTGTCCCGGTGCTGATCGAGGTCAAGGTGGGGCCGCAGCAGCGCGTCGCGGCGATCTGCCTTGCCGTGCGTCGGGTGCTGGAAGGCTATGTCGGCGAGCACGCGGTGATGAGCTTCGATCCGCGCGTTTGCGCATGGTTCCGCCGTCATTCGTCGCACACCGTGCGCGGGCTGATCGTCTCGGAAGGCGATGACCGTGCGCTGGCGGGCAAGATCCGCCGCCGTCTGTCGCTGTGGCATGCCCGCCCCGATTTCCTCGCCTACGATATCCGCGACCTGCCCAGCCGCTTTGCCGCCGCGCAGCGCCGCCGGGGCATGATGCTTGCCACCTGGACGGTGCGCACGCCGGACCATCGCGATCGCGCGCTCGACCATGCCGATACTGATATTTTCGAGGGCGAGGTCGTCCGCCGGCAGGAGGTCGGCGTGACGGCGTGAGCGGGACGGACGTCATCGCCCGGATCCACGATTCGGTCGCGGCGCTGCCTGCCGGGGAGTGGGACGCGCTGACCGATGGCGGCAATCCCTTCGTCTCGCACGATTTCCTCAGCGCTATGGAGACCTCGCGCAGTGTCGGTGGGCGCAGCGGCTGGATTCCGGTGCCGCTGACGATTGCCGAGCCCGATGGCGCGCTCATCGCGGCCATGCCCGCCTATCTCAAGGAGCACAGCCAGGGCGAATACGTGTTCGACCATGCCTGGGCCGATGCCTGGGAGCGCGCGGGCGGGCACTATTACCCCAAGCTCCAGATCGCGGTGCCGTTCACGCCCGCCACCGGTCCGCGCGTGCTGTCTCGCCGCGACGACCTGCTGCTGCCGATGCTGCGCGCCGCCGAATCACTGTGCGACCAGAACGGGCTTTCCTCCGCGCACGCGACCTTCATCGAGCCCGATCAGGTGCCGGTGTTCGAGCAGGCGGGCTGGCTGCTGCGCGAGGATATCCAGTTCCACTGGGAGAATCGGGGCTACACCGACTTCGACGGGTTCCTGGGGGCGCTGTCGTCCCGCAAGCGCAAGGATATCCGCAAGGAGCGCGAGAAGGCGCAGGAAGGCGTGACAATCGAGCACCTTTCCGGCGCGGACCTGCGCGAGGAGCACTGGGATGCGTTCTGGGAATTCTATCAGGATACCGGCGCGCGCAAGTGGGGCCATCCCTACCTGACCCGCGCGGCATTCTCGCTGCTGGGCGAGACGATGGCGGATCGCATCCTGCTGGTGCTCGCCCGGATCGACGGGGAGCCGGTGGCGGGCGCGCTGAACTTCATCGGCGCCGATGCGCTCTATGGTCGCTACTGGGGCGCCAGCATCGACAAGCCGTTCCTGCACTTCGAGCTGTGCTATTATCAGGCGATCGACGCGGCCATCGCGCGCGGCCTCTCGCGCGTCGAGGCCGGCGCGCAAGGGGGCCACAAGCTGGCGCGCGGCTACGAGCCTGTCCGCACGGTCTCGGCGCATTACATCGCCCATCCAGGCTTGCGCAGCGCGATCGCGGACTATCTGGAGCAGGAGCGGGCAGGCGTCGCCAGCGACCAGCTACGCCTTGGCGAGCATACGCCGTTCCGGCGCGACTGAGATTTCAGGCGGCTTTGCGTGTCGACGTTGCGCGCAGCCATTCGCGGGCGCGGCGCTGGGCTTCGGCGATTTCGCGCGCGGTCATCTCGTCGGCAACTTCGGCGCGGCAACCGGCGGCGTCCTCATGGCCCGAGAGCGCGGCGAGGTTGAACCACTTGTGCGCCTCGACCAGATCGCAGGCCATCCCATGCGAGCCGGTGGAGAAGGTCACGCCCAGATCGAAGCAGGCGTCGGCATCGCCAAGGGCGGCTGCGGCGAGGCTGTCGGCGATGAAGCGGTTTTCGGCCTGAGCCGCGAGAGCGCCAAGCGGTGAAGCGTCAGTCTGGTTAATGATCGCGAATTCCATGGTGGCAACGTCCCCTGTTCGTGCGTTGCGACCTGTGGCGTCGGCTCCGCACCCTTCCTTGCATCTGTCGCCCCGGAAGGTGCCGCAGGTCCGATCAATAAATGGTTAACGCGAATTTGGGCAAAGGCTCGGATACGCTGTGCGTCCGGCGTGGTGCCCGAGGTCGGTTGAACGGTTTTACTGTCAAGGCATCCAGAACGGATGCAATTCGGACAGAAAACCCGGCATTTTTGTGGATCATTTCGTTAAGGCGCTTGTGCAGGGCAAAGCAGCGACTTATAGGCCCCGGAACTGCGGATTGCTGGGGAGCCACTGGAAAAATCCGGGGCTGCAGGGCGCCGGTGGTCCACGGGGAATTGTGCGGAGATTCTCTAGTAATGGCAACGGCCCTGACTGACGACATTGACATCCTCGCCACCGCGAAGCGGAATATCGGCGGAGGATATGTTCCTGCCGACGACGAACCTTACATGTCCGATGCACAGCTGGATTATTTCCGGCGACTGCTTCAGGCATGGAAGCGCTCCATCCTTGATGCTTCCGCCGGAACGCTCCAGCAGTTGCAGGACGGTCCCTTGCGGGAGCCCGACCTCAACGATCGCGCGTCCAGCGAAACCGACTGGGGTATCGAACTGCGCACCCGCGACCGTCAGCGCAAGCTGATCGCCAAGATCGATTCGGCCATCCGCCGGATCGAGGAAGGCGAATACGGATATTGCGAAGTGACCGGGGAGCCGATCGGCATTGGCCGCCTTCAGGCCCGCCCGATCGCGACCATGACGGTCGAGGCACAGGAAGCGCACGAACGTCGCGAGAAGGTTTCACGCGACGACTGACCTGCGGCCTTATCCTGTGGTATGGTGCAACCGATCTTGGCGCTGGACCGGTAGCGGAATTAAGTTTCCGTTAGTCGGTCCGGCGTAAAGAGTTTGGAGTGGACATGCGTGTGTCTGCTCTTGCAGATGCACGTATGCGATAGTGGAGGTCGTCTCGGCGGTTTCCATTGGAAGCAGGATCGAAGACAGCGGACGACCCGATGCAGCAAGGCGATAACAGACAGATCGCGCGAGACAGCCTGTTCCTGATGGCGGACCTTCGCCTGAAGGGGCGCGATGGCGAGCACCGTGTACGGGTGCGCAATCTCTCGCCTGGCGGGATGATGGGCGAAGGTGCGGTCGATGTGCTGCGTGGAACGCTGATCGAAGTGAAGCTGCGCAATATCGGCTGGGTATCGGGTGCCGTCGCCTGGGTGCAGGAAAGCCGCTTCGGCATTGCCTTCGAGGCCGAGATCGATCCCAAGCTGGCCCGCGCGCCCACCACCTCCGTTTCGGAAGAGCCGGGCACAATGCGGTTCGTCCAGCACTACGAAGCGCAGTACAATCCCGAGAGCACCAATCTGCGCAAAATCTGAGGGCTGGCCTTTTAGCGTCTTTTCGGGCCGCATCACGATTTTTGCGGCACGCGATTGCACCGCACGGCAAATGGGCTACCCCTTGATGGCCATGCCCCTTTCCCTGTCCGTGCCCCGCTTCCTCCTTCTTGGCCTGATCGCCGCTTCTACGCTGATGCTGGGCGCCTGCCACAAGAGCGATGGCTCGGCGCTGGGCGTTGCTGTCATCGGACAGAGCGAAGACCCTTTCCTGAAGGGCGACGATCTGCCGCCCGCCCGTCGCCTGCTGCTGGCAGCGACAGCGGAAGGGCTGGTCTCGTTCGACGAACAGGGCCGTGTCGTTCCCGCGCTGGCGGATCGCTGGATCGTCACCGACGATGGGCTCAGCTACATTTTCCGCCTGCGCGATGGCGACTGGAGCAACGGTGATCCGATCACGGCGCGTTCGGGCCGCGCGGCGTTGCAGGCAGCGCTTCGCTCGCAGCGCGACAAGCCTCTGGGGCGCGATCTCGCGGTGATCGACGAGGTGCGCGCCATGGCCAGCCGGGTGATCGAGATCCGCCTCTCGCGCCCTCGCCCTATCTTCTGCAACTGCTCGCCCAGCCCGAACTTGGCCTGTTTCACGAGGATCGCGGCAGCGGCCCGATGACGGCGGTGCGCAAGGGGCGGCTGGCGGTGCTGGCGCCGCTGGCCCCTTCCAGCCTGGGCCAGCCCGAAGTGGACGATTGGGCCAGCCGCGCCCGCAAGGTCGATCTGGTGGCGATGCCGGCGGCAGAGGCGGTCGAACGGTTCAATGCAGGCGCGGTCGATCTGGTGCAGGGCGGCAGGCTGGCCGATTTCCCGCTGACACGCTCGGTCGGTATCCTGCGCGGCACGATCCAGATCGATCCGGTCATCGGGCTGCTCGGCTTGCAGGTGATGGACGACAAGGGCTTTCTGGCGACGCCGCAGAACCGTGAGGCGCTGGCCATGGCGATCGACCGGGGCAAGCTGATGGGCGTGTTCGGGTTCGGCGGCTGGCAGCCGACCAGTCGCGTAGTGGCGCCCGGCCTCGATGGCGATCCCGGCACGGTCGGTGAGCGCTGGCAGCAGCAGACCATCGACGAGCGCCGCGCGATAGCCAGCCAGCGCGTGCATCAGTGGATGGCGGCGCAATCCGCGGCACCGCCGGTCTCGGCACCGGTCTCGAAGGCGCATGCCGCGCCCAAATCGCCAGCGGGATCTTCGCCAGCCACACCGCCGACTTCCGCGCCGCCCGCCAACGGCCCGCATCTCTCGCTCTGGCTCGTTCCGGGGCAGGGCTCGGACATGCTGTTCGACGGCCTCGCTGCCGACCTTGCCACTATCGGTGTCACGCTGGAGCGGGCGCAGGAGGAGAAGGGCGCGGACCTCGTGCTGGTCGATACCGTGGCGCGCTATCCGCAGGCGCAGTGGTTTCTCGACCGGCTTTCGTGCAAGGCCTCGCAAGGTCTGTGCGCCCCTGCGGCGGACGCCCTGGTGGAGCAGGCCGATGCGGCGACCGATCCTGCCCAGCGCGTGGCGTTCCTGACGCAGGCCGAAGGCGAACTGACCGGCGCCAACCTCTATATCCCGTTCGGGGCGCCGATCCGCTGGTCGCTGGTGCGCGGCAGCGTCAACGGCTTTGCCCCCAATGCCTGGGGCTGGCACCCCTTGTTGCCGCTGGCCTGGCTTCCCAAATAATCGAAAGGACGAGCCGCGCCATTCGGGCCTGCTCGCGTTGGGAGCGATACGTTCATGGTTTCCGGTTCCGGTTCGGCGCGTCGGATGCGGTTCGATTTTCCGACCGGGCGCGATCCGGCCTCCGTCCGGCGGCGGATCGAGGCGATGGAGTTCCTGCTCGAAAACAGCATCCGCATTCCGGGCTTGCGCCGCGCCGTCGGGCTCGATGCCGTGGTGGGCGTCGTACCGGTGGCGGGAGACGTGATCTCGGCGCTGCTCGGGCTCTATCTGGTCTGGGAAGCGCGCAGCCTTGGCATGTCGCGCTGGAAGCTGGCGCGCATGGTCGGCAATGTCGGCATCGACACTGCGATCGGCGCGATTCCCTTCGCGGGGGACGTGTTCGACTTCCTGTTCCGCTCGAATACCCGTAACCTCAAGATGATCCGCCGTCATCTTGACCGGCACCATCCCGAAACGAGGATCATCGAGGCGTGAAAGCAGGATATGTCGCGCTGGCAGGCGTGCTGGTGCTGGCCGGGTGCAGTAAGCCCGACAATGCGCCGGGGCCGGGCGGGGTGACGATGGGCGAGGCCCGCGCGCTCGACGATGCCGCCGCGATGCTCGATTCGCGAAAGCCGCCACCGGTGGAAGAAGCGACTGCGGCGGCACAGGATATGCCTTCCGCGCAAGCTGAGGCTATGCCCGCAGCCGCGCCGATCCATTAGAGCATTTTCTAATCAGGTGGGATCACCTGATGTCTCGGAAAATGCGGCAAACCAGAAACTTAGAGCGGTTGATCCGGCGCATCCGGATCGACCGCTCTAATCCATCTGCACTCGGCCGCGCCCGGCCTTGACCGAACTGCGCAGTTTCTTGCCCTTGAGCCGCTCGGTCTTGCCGACCCGGTTGAGCCGCGATTTCGCGCGCTTTTCGGGCAGCTTGTGTGCCTCGATCAGCAGTTCGGCGAGCCGTTCGCGGGCGTCTGCGCGGTTGGCTTCCTGCGTGCGGAAGCGGCGCGCCGTCAGCACCAGTTCGCCGCGCGAGGTCATGCGACTGCCCGCCAGTTCCTTCACGCGCTGGAACACCGGCTGGGTCAGCCGCAGGGCATAGATGTCGACGCGCAGTTGCACTGCCGTCGCCACCTTGTTGACGTTCTGGCCGCCAGGCCCGGTCGAGGCGATGAAGCTCTCGCTCGCGAGAGCCTGCGCGCGTTCGACCACGGCATCGGCGGACGCGCCATTGGTAGACACGGCGTGCCTCAGTCCTCGCTGAAGCCGAGCGCGAGGAAATCGGCGGGCAGCGGGCTGACCGCGACGATCGGCGGCTTTTCGCCGCGTGCGATCGTCAGTCCCGCAGCGTGGAGCAGCGTGCGCGGCGCGCCCTTCTTCGAGCCGTAGACCGGATCGCCCAGCAGCGGCATGCCAAGGCCCGAGGCAGCATGGACGCGGATCTGATGGGTGCGGCCGGTTTCCGGGCGGAACTCGATCAGGCTCACGCCGTTGCGGCTGGCCAGGCGGCGCCAGTGGGTGATCGCGGGCTTGCCCTTGCGCGCCAGGATCATGCGCCAGCCGTCCTTCTCGGTGCTGACCTTGGAGAGCGACAGCGCGATGGTGCCTTCCTCCTCCTCGGGCACGCCATCGACAATGCCGAGATAGCGCTTTTCAACCTGCCGCTCCTCGAAGGCGGCGGAGAAGCGCTTCAGCGCCTTGGGATTGCGCGCCAGCAGCAGGCAGCCCGAGGTGTCGCGGTCGAGCCGGTGGACCGGCTGGGGCAGGCGCTGGAAGCCGAGCGTCAGCTGTTCGAGGTAGTCTTCCAGCGCGGGGCCACCGGCACGAGGGCGGTCGAGCGGCAGCCCGGCGGGCTTGTCAATGACGAGGGCTTCGCCGTCTTCGAAGAGGATGTCGAATTTCATATACTAGGATGTCCGTTATGCGGGGGGCTCGGCAAGCGCGCCTGCGATCCGTCGCAGCGCCTCGGCGAGCACGGCCTCGTCGGCCGCGAAACTGATGCGGAAGCCGTCGCGTCCACCAAAGGCAGAGGCGGGAACGATGGCGACGCCGTGATCGAGCAGGTGCAGCGCCAGCGCGGTGTCATCGCCGAAGCGCGCCATCAGCGGCGCGGCATCGACCATGCAGTAGAACGCGCCGTCCGGCGTCGGGGTGAAGAGGCCGGGGATCGCGTTGATCGCGGCGACCACGGCATCGCGGCGCGCCCGGAACCGCTCGCGCCAGCCGATCAGGAAGTCCTGCGGGCCTTCGAAGGCGGCGACGGCGGCGGCCTGGCTGATCGAGCAGGGGTTGCCCGAGGAATGCGACTGGAGCTTCTCCATCGCCGCGATCAGCCATTCCGGCCCGGCGGCAACACCGATGCGAAAGCCGGTCATCGCGTGGCTTTTCGAGACGCCCGAGATCGTCAGCACGCGGTCGGCAAGGTCCGGGCACAGGTTCGCCAGCGTCGCGTGCGCTTCTCCGGTATAGCCGAGCGGGGCGTAGATATCGTCGCTCATCACCATCACGCGCGGGTGTCGGCGCAGCACCTCGCCGATGCCCAGCAGCAGGTCCGCCGGGTAATAGGCGCCGGTCGGGTTGCCGGGGCTGTTGAGCAGCAGCCACAGCGTGTTCGGGCCGATCTGCGCTTCGAGATCGGCGGGCGTGAAGCGGAAGTTGTCCTTCGCGTGGGTGGTGAGCGGGACCACCTTGCCCCCTGCAAAGCGCACGATCTCGGGATAGCTGACCCACCAGGGCGAGGGGACGATCACTTCGTCGCCCTCGCTGATCGTGGCGAGCAGGGCATGGAAGATCGCCTGCTTGCCCCCGGCGCTGACGGTGATCTGCGAGGTCGGCACATCGATGCCGAGGTCGCGCCGGAAATGCAGCGCGGCGGCCTTCTTCGCCTGCGCGCTGCCGCCCACGGCGGTGTACTTGGTCTGCCCGGTATCGAGCGCGGCCTTGGCGGCATCGAGCACATGCGCAGGCGTCGCGAAGTCCGGCTCGCCCACCGAGAGCGAGATGATATCGACACCCTGTTCGCGCAGAGCAAAGGCGCGGTCGGTCATCGCCGTGGTCTGCGAGGGCGAGATGCGCGAAAGCGAGCGGGAGACGTGGATCATGCCAGAAGCCTTGCCGGGAGCAGGCCACGCAGCGCGTTGCCCACGAAGAAGCCGTCGGTCAGGTCGTCGAGGCGCAGCTCTGCCTCCACCGCGCGGCCCGAGGCCAGCAGCGAGGCGCGCAGCACGCCTGGCAGCAGGCCCAGCGTGGCGGGCGGGGTCAGCAGAACGCCGTCGCGCTCGACGAAGATAGTGGTGAAGGTGCCTTCGGTCAGCAGGCCGTCGTCGCGCAGGAACAGCGCCTCGTGCGCCCCGGCCTCGCGCGCCACGGCAAGGCCTGCTGTGTAGAAGCCGCGGTCGCTGGTCTTGTGGGCGAGGCGCCAGTCGCCCGTATCGACCGGCAGCGGCAGCACGCCGCAGATAAGCGGTTCGGGCAAGGTTTCGGGTAAGTCCGACAGTTCCAGCGCATAGGCCCCGGTGCGGCCCAGTACCAGACGCAGCCGCGAGGGTGCGTCCGCCTCGAAGCACAGCGCCTGGATGGCATTGCGCACGGCGTGGCGATCGAACGCGAAGCCCAGCGCCAGCGCGCTGGCACCGATACGGGCGATATGCCCTTCGAGCAGCGCGATGCCCTCATCAGGCGTGAACCGCATCGTCTCGATCAGATCGAGGCGCGCGGGCGCCTCCGGCCCTGCCGACTTTCGCACGAAACCCCCTTTGACCAGACACTCCCGCCATTCGGGAAGCGCTTGCGAATCGGCGACCACCGCCGAGCCCACTCCCAGCACCGCCCGGCCCCCGCTTGTCGGGTTGCCGGTCAGGCTGAGGGTGCGGATTGCCACATTGAAGGCTGCATCGCCAGAGGGTTCTACGAAACCGATGGTCCCGCAGTAAGCGCCGCGCGCGAAGCATTCGGTTTGCGCGATCAGTTCCATCGCCCGGATTTTCGGCGCGCCGGTGATCGATCCGCAGGGAAACAGCGCGCGCAGGGCGTCGAAGGCGCCAAGGCCAGTTTGCATCGTGGCGTTCACGGTGGAGACCATCTGGTGGACGGTGGGGTAGCTCTCGATGGCGAAGGGCGCCTCGGCGATGACGCTGCCCGCCTGCGCCACGCGCGAAAGGTCGTTGCGCAGAAGGTCGAGGATCATCAGGTTTTCCGAGCGATCCTTGGCGCTGGCGCTGAGTTCGGCGGCGAGCGCTGCATCCTCGGCCTCGTCGCGACCGCGCGGACGGGTGCCCTTCATCGGCCGCACGGTGATGGTCTCGCCGGACAGCGCGAAGAACAGTTCGGGCGAGAAGCTGAGCCAGTAGTCGCTGCCATCGTGCAGCAGCGCGCCGTATCCCGCCTCGGCATTGGCGCGAAGCCCCGCATAGAGCGCGATCGGATCGCCATTCCACGGGCCCGCCAGCGGGAAGGTGAGGTTCGCCTGATAGATGTCGCCCGCGTGGATCGCCTCCTGAATGGCGGCGAAGGCGCGGGCATAGTCGCCGGTGGAAATCTGCGGCTCCAGCGGTCCGATGGACGGCCGACCCGTGCCCGCGTGCGCGGCGAGCCATGCGGGAACGTCCGGGGGGGCAATGGTCTCGCAGGTCTCGAAGGCGCCGAACCACAGCAGCGGCTGGGCCATGCCCGCGCGCTGTTCGAGCAGCGGCACGGTGCGCGGCTCCAGCATCAGCCCGGCCTCGTAGGACAGCATCCCCGCCACATGCAGGCCCTGCGCCGAGAGCGCTTCCAGCCGGGCGATGGCGGGCAGCACCTCTGCCCCCTCCTGCGCGATCACCACGTCCACCGGCGCGCGATAGAGGCGCGCTGTGCGGTTCGCATCGGGGCGGGCATCGTCGAGCAGGAGGAAGGGATCGGGCATGGTCGCGGGGTTCTCGGTAGCAGGCGCGCGCCTTAGCGCTGTCTTGTCATGGTTGCAAAATACCGCTCGCCGCAGCCGCAACGGCACCCTATCCTCCCGCTGCTAGGGCATGAAGCAGACGGGACAAGGCCAATGAGCGAGATATTTATCGGACTGGGCGGCAATGGCGAGCGGCAGGTGCTCGACCTTACGCGCGCGAACCGGCACGGCATGGTCGCCGGCGCCACGGGCACCGGCAAGACCGTCACGCTCCAGACCATCGCGGAGCAGTTCTCCGCAGCAGGCGTGCCGGTGTTCCTGGCCGACGTGAAGGGCGATCTTTCGGGCATTGCGATGGCGGGCAGTCCGCAGTTCAAGCATGCCGACACGCTGGAGGCGCGCGCCAAGGAGATCGGCCTTACCGACTATGCCTACAGCGACAATCCGGCAGTGTTCTGGGACATCTACGGCGAACAGGGGCATCCGGTGCGCACCACCATCTCGGAGATGGGGCCGCTGCTGCTCTCGCGCCTGATGAACCTCAACGAGACGCAGGAGGGCGTGCTCAACATCGTCTTCCGCTTTGCCGACGAACAGGGCCTGCTGCTGCTCGATCTGGAAGACCTGCAGGCGATGCTGGCCTATTCCGCCGAGCACGCCGCCGAACTTTCCGCCAAGTACGGCAACATCACCAAGGCCAGCGTCGGCACGATCCAGCGCCAGCTGCTCTCGCTTGAAAGCCAGGGCGCGGCGCAGTTCTTCGGCGAGCCCGCGCTGGAGATCAACGACTTCATCCGCTGCGACGAGCAGGGGCGCGGCATCGTCAATATCCTCGCCGCCGACAAGCTGATGCGTAGCCCCGGCCTCTACGCCACGTTCCTGCTGTGGCTGCTGTCCGAACTGTTCGAGGCGCTGCCCGAAGTGGGCGATCCCGAAAAGCCCAAGCTGGTGTTCTTCTTCGACGAGGCCCACCTGCTGTTCGACGAGGCGCCCAAGGCGCTGGAGGACAAGGTGGAGCAGGTGGTGCGCCTGATCCGCTCCAAGGGCGTGGGCGTCTATTTCGTCACGCAGAACCCGATCGACGTGCCCGAGGATGTGGCGGGCCAGCTCGGCAATCGCGTCCAGCACGCGCTGCGCGCCTTCACCCGCGCGACAAGCGGGCGATCAAGGCGGCGGCGGAGACCTTCCGCATCAACCCGCAACTCGATGTCGAGACCGCGATCACCGAGCTGAAAGTGGGCGAGGCGCTGGTCTCGACGCTCGATGGCGAGGGCGCGCCTTCGGTGGTCCAGCGCACGCTGGTGGCGCCGCCGCGCTCGCGGCTGGGGCCGGTGAGCGACAAGGAGCGCGCGGTGATCCAGTCGGTCAGCCCGTTCGCGGGCAAGTACGACACCCGCGTCAATCGCGAGAGCGCCGAGGAAGTTCTGGCGGCCAAGGCGGCGGATGCCGCGGCGACGGGCGCGGAAGTGGCCGACAAGGGGCGCGAGGAAGTCGGCAAGCGCGAACGCATCAGCCCCGGTCTGTGGGACGGCATCGGCGGCAAGGTCGCCAAGGCGGCGGCTGGTGCTGCAGCGGCCAGCGCGGGCTCGATCCTGGCGCAGACGATCCAGGGCAAGACCAGCCGCGCCAGCCCCCAGGCCTCGGCCGCCAGCGCGGCGGCGGGCGCGATCGGCGATACGCTGGGCCGCGCGGTGGGCTTTCCGGGGCTTGGCCGCTTCGCACGCAACCTGATCGGCGGATTGATGCGCTGACGTGAGCGCGGGGGGGGGCAGAGCATTTTCTAATCAGGTGGAAACACCTGATGGCTCGGAAAATGCGGCAAACCCAAAAAGATAGAGCGGTCGAACCGGCATAGCCGGATCGTAACCGCTCTATTCCCGCCCGCGTCTTTAATCCGAGGGGATTTCCAGCCGCGCCGTCAGGCCGACGATGGCGCCTTGCGCGTCGCGGCGGTTCGACAGCCTGAGCGCGCCGCCGTGCTGGTCGGCAATGGCGCGGGCGAGGGCAAGGCCCAGTCCCGCGCCGCCGGTGGCCGAATTGCGCGAGGGGTCGCCGCGCGTGAAGGCGTTCATCATCGAGCCGATGTCCGTCTCGGGAATGCCGGGGCCGTCATCGTCGATCAGGATCACCGCGCGGCCCTGTTCGTGCTCCAGCGAGACGCGCGCGGTCTGGCCGTAGCGCAGGGCATTGCTGATAAGGTTGCGCAGCGCGCGGCGCAGCCATGTCGGACGTACTTGCGCGGCGATCCGGCGCGTGTCGAGCAGATCGACCGGCTCGCCCATGTCCTCGTATTCCTCGACCACCGAGATCACCAGCGAGGAGACTTCGGTGCGCTCGATCGGATCGCTGGGGCGACCGACGCGGGCGAGCGAGAGAATGTCGTCAAGCGTGTGGACGATATCCTCGATGGTCATCGCCATGCGGGCGCGTTCGGTCTCGTCCTCGACCGATTCGATGCGGACGCGCAGCGCGGTCAGCGGTGTCTTGAGGTCATGGCCGATGGCGCCGAGCATCACGTCCTTTTCGTCCAGCATGGCCGAAATGCGCGATTCCATGGCGTTATGCGCCTCGATCAGGCGGCGCATGTCTTCCGGGCCGGTCGGCGCCAGCTGATGCTGGACCTCGGGCGCGACGGCGAAGGCCTCGACCCGCTTCGTGAGGGCCGCCAGCGGCCGGGTGATGCGGCGCAGGATCAGCGCGACCGCGCCGACCAGCACGATGTAGATCACCAGCGTCTGCAAGATGATCGGCACCAGCAGCATGTTGGCGGCCTGAGGGCTGCGCACTCGCGAGACCAGCCAGCTGCCGTTGCCGGTCGGTTTCACGCCGACAACCAGCAGATGATCGGCGAGCATGTTCTTCACCATGTCGGCGGAGAGATTCAGCCGCTCCGCCCGGTGGCGCGTGCTCTGCGCGGCGAAGGGATCGCCCGCCACGGTGCGGTGCAGGACGACGATTTCGCTCGCCGGGAAGTTCTGGTTCTTGAGGATCTGGCGAAGGATGCCCTCGGCATGGGCGTCGCGCGCTTCGCCCTGCTTCTGCGGGGAATTGGTGCTGTATTCCAGACGGAAGCCGCGCGGCGGTGGCCCGCTGAACGGGCCGCGCGGTCCACCGGGGCCGCCGTCACCACCATCACCGCCGTCGCGATTGCGGTGGTGTCCGAAGGACCCCGGTCCGCGCGTCTCGTTGAGCAGGTTGAACGTCGCCCCGTTGAGCATGCCCGCCTCGTAGCCGTCGCGCTGGGCGCGATAGACCAGCGCGGCGCCGAGGCCCTGCACCAGCAGCAGCGCGGCGGCGACGGCCAGCAGCATCTGCCCCATCAGGCTGTGGGGGCGGGGCAGGCTGAAACGGCGGGTCGTGCTGGCGGTCATTGGGCGATCGTCACTCCGGCGGTGTTCATGCGGGCACCGTTCATGCGGGCGCCTGCGGCGCAGTCCATTCCGGGGCCTGCGGCACGTTTCATTCGGGCGCCTGCGGCACCTTGCGCACATCTGCGGCGAGCATGTAGCCGCCGCCCCACACGGTCTGGATCATCTGCGGATTGCGGCTGTCGACCTCGATCTTGCGACGCAGGCGGCTGACCTGGTTGTCCACCGCGCGGTCGAACAGGTGCGCCTCGCGGCCCTGCACCATGTCGAGCAGGCGGTCGCGGTTGAGCACCTGACGCGGGTGTTCGAGGAAGGCCATCAGCAGCCGGAACTCGACCGAGGAGATCGCCACGGTGGCACCGTCGGGATCGGTCAGGCGGCGCTTCAACGGATCGAGGCGCCAGTTCTCGAACATCAGGTCCTCGTTCTCGACCGCAGGCGCGGGCACGCGCGAGGCGCGGCGCAGCACCGAACGGATGCGGGCGACCAGTTCGCGTGGCTCGAACGGCTTGACCACGTAATCGTCGGCGCCGATTTCCAGCCCGACGATCCGGTCGGTCGCCTCGGCACGCGCGGTGAGGAAGATCACGGGGTGTCCTTGGCCTCGACCAGATGGCGGCACAAGGACAGGCCGTCCTCGCCCGGCATCATGATGTCGAGCAGCACCAGTTCGTAGGACGTATCGCGCAGGCGCGAGCGGGCCTCTGCGGCGTTCGAGCACTGGTCGAGCGTGAACCCCTGGCGCGAGAGGTACTCGGCCAGAGGTTCGCGAAGGGCAGCCTCGTCGTCGACAAGCAGCAGTCGGGGCAGCGCGGTATCGTTCATCACACTCCTGTTCCGCGCCTGCCGGTTACTGGCCGGGCGCCTGCTGGGGGGCTTCGGGCCGGTCGCCGTCGCGGCGGTCCTTGCGCTCCATCCTCATTTTCTGGAACGCCGCCTGACGTTCCGCCTTGGTTACAGTGCCATCGTGGTTCGCGTCGAGCATGTCAAAGCGCTTGAGCGCGGCCGTGACGAATTCCGCCTTGCTGACGGCACCATCGCCATTGGTATCGGCCTTGCGCTCCATACCCATGCCCATCGGGCCATGACCATGCGGCGGCCCCTTGCGCCCATGCCAGTCGCGATGATCCGGGCCGGGCTGGCCGTCCTGCGCGCCGGGCGGCGGGGGAGGCGGCGGCGTGCCGTCATCGCCATCGGGGCCACCGGGAGGCGGAGGCGGCATGTCGCCCTGCGCACCGCCATCGGGGCCGTGACCGCCCTTCGGCCCATGGTCGCCATGCGGGCCATGATCGGCCATGAACTCGGCCTTGGAGATCGAGCCGTCGTGATTGGTGTCGAGGCGGTCGAACATCTTTTCGCGCATCTGCTGGCGCATCAGTTCGCGATCGGCCTTGTCGAGCTTGCCGTCGTGGTTGACGTCGAGGTGGTCGAACAGCTTCTCGGCGCGGGCCTGCGCTTCGGCGCGGGTCTCGTCTGCCATCATTGGGGCCATCATCGGGCCGTGTCGTTCGCTGCCGGGGCCGCCGGGGGGCGGGCCATCGGGCGCCTGCGCATAGGCGAAACCGCCAAGGGAAAGTGCTGCGACCGAGAGGCCGAGCGAGAACTTGAGCATTCCAGTCATCGCGTGTCCCAATCCAACGTTAAAGTTTTCGGGAAAGCCGCGCGGCCGGTGAGGGGGTGGGGGGAAATACCGCCGCGCGACTTTCTGATGTCCCGTCTAAAGAGGGACTGTCGCGCAGGTATCCCGGCAGAGCGCTTTATTGTCGCGATTTGTCACACGAGGGAACGGTCGTTCATTTTGCAGCAAAGTCCCGCGAAGTTGGACGTCAGTGTCGCCGGCGATGCTGCGTGCCCTGGCCCGAGGTCACGAACAGTGCCTCTGCCGGGCCACGCGTATTGGCGGTGTGCCACACGCCTGCGGGATTGATCGCGTATTGGCCGGGTTCCAGCTCGATCCGCCGCTGGCCGCCTTCGGGGGACGCCTGCCACAAGGTGAACGCGCCGGAGAGGCAGACGACCAGTTCGTCGCCGTCGGGGTGCATTTCCCACATCGCCCAGTCCTCGGCAAAGGCGTGGACCGAGACGAGGCGCCCGCCTGCGCCGTCCTTCGCGGTGCTGGTCGCATAGTCCTCGTACCATCCCGCGCTGCCGGTGAAGCGCCGCGAGCATGGCCGCGCCGCCCTTGCTGTCGAGATGGACGGGAAATTCGGAGAGCAGGGGCGCAGCCGGGGCTTCGGCGGACGGATGATCGTCTTGGAAGCCCCGGTTGCCCATCGGTGTCAGCCCCTCAGAGCGCGGCGCACTGTGCGTCGAGCCAGGCGAGCGCCTCGCCTTCGAGCTGCGGCGCGATGATCGCGTGGACCTGTGCGTGGTAATCGTTCCACCACGCGATTTCGGCAGGCGTCAGCAGGGCGGTATCGACCAGACGGCGCTCGATCGGCACGAAGGTCAGTGTCTCGAAGCCGTAGTATTCGCCTTCCATTCCGGCGATGTCGCGCTGTTCGACGAGCACGAGGTTCTCGATGCGGATGCCGAACTCGCCGCTCTTGTAATAGCCCGGCTCGTTCGAGATGATCATGCCGGGGCGCAAGTCCTGCATCGTGCCCGCCTGTCCACCGGCAGGCTTGGCGATACGCTGCGGGCCTTCGTGGACCGCGAGGAAGCTGCCGACGCCGTGGCCGGTGCCGTGGGCATAGTCGATCCCCGCCGACCACAGCGCATGGCGCGCCAGCACGTCAAGCTGGCCGCCGGTCGTGCCCTTGGGGAATACCGCCGTGGCGATGGCGATATGGCCCTTGAGGACGCGGGTGAAGCGGTCCTTCATTTCGGCCGTGGGCTCGGCGCCCGTGGGCGTGTCGACCCAGACGGTGCGGGTGATATCGGTGGTGCCGTCGGGGTACTGGCCTCCCGAATCGACCAGATAGATGCTGCCCGGTGCCAGCGTCAGGCTGCTTTCGTCGCTCACCCGGTAGTGCGGGATCGCGGCGTTCGGCCCCGCGCCCGAGATCGTGTCGAACGAGAGGTCACGCAGGTCACCGCAGGCTTCGCGCAAGGCGTGGAGGCGGTCCGACGCGCTCATTTCGGTGACCGTGCCCTTGGGCGCCTCGACGCTCAGCCAGTGCAGGAAGCGCGAGACGGCGGCGCCGTCGCGATGTTGCGCATCGCGGTGGCCCTGCTGCTCGACCGCGTTCTTGATCGCCTTGGGCAGCACGCACGGATCGTTCGCCTCGACGACGATCGCGCCCGACTGGTGCAGACGCTCGAAGATCGCGGCGACGGCGCTCTGCGGGTCGAGGCCGACGCGCAGGCCCGCCAGCGCATCGAGCCCGGCCACGAAGTGGTCGCGGCTGGCGATCTTCACCGCATTGCCCAGATGCTGGCGCAGTTCGGGCGTGACCTTCTCTTCGGCGATGAACAGCTCTGCCGTGCCGTCCTTGCGCGCGATCACATAGGACAGCGCCACCGGGGTACGGTCCACGTCGGCGCCGCGAATGTTGAGCAGCCAGGCGATCGAATCGAGTGCGGTGACGACCGTCGCGTCGAGGCCCTGCTCGGCCAGCCATTCGGAGACGGCGGCGCGCTTGGCCTCGCTCGATACGCCCGCCAGCGCATCGGGCTGGACGAAGGCGAGCGCGGGCGAGGGCAGCGGCTGGTCTTCCCACACCGTGTCGATCGGGTTGGTCTCCACAGCGATCAGCTTGCCGCCCTTTGCGGCAATCGCGGCATCGGCAGCCTCGACCCACTTCGATCCGTGCAGCCAGGCGTCGTAGCCGATCACCGCGCCTTGCGGGGCATGCTGCTTGAGCCACTCGGCGGCGCTGGTCTGCGGTACGCTTTCATAGGCATAGAAGCGCCCGTCCACCTGATCGCGCACCTGCAGGGTGTAGCGTCCGTCCACGAACATCGCGGCGGCGGGGGAGAGCGCGGCGTCGGTCAGCACCACGGCGGTTCCGGCCGAGCCGCCGAAGCCGGTCAGCCAGGCAAGGCGCTGGGCATAGCCGCCGACGTATTCGCTCATGTGCTCGTCGGAAATCGGGATCACGAAGCCGTCGAGGCCGCGCGATTTCAGCTCCTTGCGCAGGGCATCGAGACGGGCTTCGTGGGTATTCATCAGCATGGGTTTTGGTATCCGACTTGCGGGTGTGATGCGGCCAACATAGATGGTGGTGATGGTCAATTCCACCCAGACCCTGTCCGGTCCTCCATCGGCGGTGAAAAAACCGCACTCCTTCACCCATCACGGACGCACCGTGGCCGACGATTACGCCTGGCTGCGCGATCCCGGCTACCCCGAGGTGAAGGACGCCGAGGTGCTGGCGCATCTGGAGGCGGAGAACGGCTGGTTCGAAAGCCGCATGGCGCCGCATCAGGGCCGGATCGATGCGCTGTTCACCGAAATGCGCGGGCGCATCAAGGAAGCCGACACCTCGGTGCCGCAGAAGGATGGCGACTGGCTCTACTGGATCGAGTTCGAGGAAGGTGCTGAATACAAGAAGTGGTGGCGCCGTGCCGTCTCGGCGGGCGACGATGCCTCTGCGAACGAGCTTATCCTCGACGAAGTGGCGCTGGCCGAGGGGCTGGAATACTTCCGCCTCGGCGCCATCGCCACCAGCAACGACGGGCGCCTGCTGGCCTATTCGGTGGACGACAACGGCTCCGAGCGCTTCACCGCGCGGATCAAGAACCTGGAAACCGGCGAGCTTCTGGCGGACGAGATTCCGGGTACGCTCTCGGGGCTGGTCTGGGTCGCAGGCGACAAGGGCATCGTCTATTCGCTCGCCAACGAGCAGTGGCGCACCGACAACGCCCGCCTGCACTGGCTGGGCGAGCCACTCGACAAGGATGTCGAGCTGTTCCACGAGGATGACGAAGGCTTCCGCGTCGGTGCCTCGCTGTCGGCCAACGAGGAATGGCTGCTGATCGGGACGAGCGATCACGAGACCAGCGAAGTGCGTCTGGTCCGCGCCGCCGATCCGCTGGGCGAGCAGATCCTTGTGCGCGAACGCGTCAAGGGCGTGGAATACGATGTCGACGTCCATACCGACACGCTGTTCATCCACACCAACCACACGCACGAGAACTTCGCGCTGGCGACCGCGCCGCTCGCCGATCCGTCGAACTGGACGGTGGTGATCGAGGGGACGGACCACTTCTACCTCACCGGCGTCGACGTGTTCCGCGACTTCTACGTGATCGAGGGGCGCGAGCGCGGGCTCGACCGGATCGAGGTGCGGTACTACGACGATCCCGCCCGGATCGAGCCGATCGCCTTCGCCGATGCCAGCTATTCCGCAGGCCTTGGCAGCAATCCCGAATGGCATGTCGAGAAGCTGCGGCTGTCCTACGAATCGATGGTGATGCCCAGCTCCGTCCTCGATTACGAGGTGGCGACGGGCACGTTCGAGACGCTCAAGGTCCAGGAAATCCCCTCGGGCTACGACGCCGATCTCTACGCCACCGAGCGGCTGGAGATCACCGCGCGCGACGGCACCGCGATTCCGGTCTCGATCATGTATCGCAAGGACCGTGCGGAGCAGGGGAACGGTGCCAAAAACGGGGGCGGCCCGCTGCACCTCTATGGCTACGGCGCCTACGGCATCAGCATCGATCCGGGCTTCTCGACCACGCGGCTCAGCCTCGTCGATCGCGGCTTCGCCTATGCCATCGCGCATATCCGCGGCGGCGACGACATGGGCCGCGCTTGGTACAAGGCGGGTAAGCTGGAGCGCCGGACCAACACCTTCAACGACTTCGTGGACGTGGCCAAGGGGCTGGTCGACCGGGGCTTCACCGCGCCGGGCCAGATCAGCATCTCGGGCGGTTCTGCGGGGGGCGAGCTGATGGGCGCGGTGATCAATTCCGATCCCGAGCTGTGGGGCGCGGTCGTCGCGCATGTGCCGTTCGTCGACGTGCTCAACACGATGCTTGATGAAAGCCTGCCCCTGACGCCGGGCGAGTGGCCCGAATGGGGCAACCCGATCGAGGACGAGGCCGCCTTCGACCTGATTCTGAGCTACTCCCCCTATGATCAGGTGAAAGCGCAGAGCTATCCGCCGCTGATGGTGACGGCAGGCCTCAACGACCCGCGCGTGACCTACTGGGAGCCCGCCAAGTGGGTTGCGAAGCTGCGTGAGCTGAAGACTGACGGCAACGAGCTGATCCTCAAGACCAACATGGGCGCCGGCCACGGCGGCAAGTCCGGTCGCTTCGAGAGCCTGAAGGAAACGGCGGAGGAATTCGCCTTTATCCTGTGGCAGCTGGGCATCGAAGGCTGAGCAGGGCATGGTGGCCGATCGCTTCACACTGACTTTCACCGCACAGGCGGAGCACATCGATGTGATGGGCCACGTCAACAACGCGGTGTGGGTGCAGTGGATGGAAGCGATGGCCACCGCGCACTGGGAAGCGGTGGCACCGCCCGAGCATCAGGCGGTGTGGGCCTGGGTCGTCACCCGGCACGAGATCGACTATCGCGGCAATATCCGCGAGGGCGAGAGCGTGACCGGGGAGACGTGGATTCCCGAGGGGCCGCAGGGCGCGCGGTTCGACCGCTGCGTCGCCTTCCGCAACGCGGCGGGCAAGGTGATCATCTCGGCGCGCACGACATGGGCGCTGATCGAGATCGCCAGCGGCAGGCTCCACCGCATCCCGCCCGAGGTCGCCGCGCCTTTCGCGCCCGCATCGGACTGATCCCTTATCTTGGCTGAGGCGAGGTGATGATCCGGTCCTGCGCGACGCGCAAGGTACCGGCCTCGAACTGGGCGGCGAAGCGTTCCTCGTCGTTGGTGCGGTACATCGCCTCGGCGCGCTCGATCTCCTGCATCGACAGCCCCAGTTCTCCCAGCGCCTCGCGGGCGAGCACCACGGCGGATTCGACGACTTCGCGCACCATGAAGGTCACGGGTGCCTCGTGCAGGCGCAGCACGGTGCGGCGGTCGAACGCGCGCACGTGGATCGCGGCTTGCGGGAAGGCGGTGTTGACCGAGCGCAGGAATTCCTCGTCCAGCTGGTCGCCGTCCATGCAGAAGGCGATCAACTGGGCATCCGCCGCGCCTGCCTGCCGCAGCAGGTCGATCCGGCGGCCATCGCCGAAATAGACCTTGGCGCCAAAGTTTCCGGCAATGTCGATCATCTCGATGTCGGTGTCGATCAGCGTCACCTCGATATCGGCGGCATTGAGGATCTGGCCAACGGTCTGCCCGAAGCGGCCATAGCCGACGACCAGCGCGCTGGCGCCGTCGGCGTTCGGGCCTTCCCGCGTCTCGGCCTTGCCCTGCGGCGCCTCGCGGATGCGGCGCGTGGCCATCATCAGGAACGGCGTCGTCACCATCGAGAGGGTGACGATGGCGCTGAACAGGCTGGAGGCCTCTGGCGCGATAAGGCGCGCGTCCTGCGCCTGTGCGAACAGCACGAAACCGAACTCGCCGCCCTGGCTCAGCAGCAGGCCGAAGGCCAGCGCCTGCCGCCAGGGCATGCGGAACAGCATGCCAAGACCGGTGATGATGCCGCCCTTCGCTGCAATCAGCGCCACGGCCATGGCGATCACGAAGACCGGTCGCTCGGCAATGGCGGACAGGTCCAGCATCATGCCCACCGACATGAAGAACAGGCCCAGCAGGATCGAGCGGAACGGCTCGACATCGGCTTCCAGTTCGTGGCGATAGGGGCTGTCGGCCAGCATCACCCCGGCGATGAAGGCGCCCAGCGCGGTCGAGAGGCCGAGGTACTGCATCAGTGCGGCGGCGGCGATCACGGTGAACAGCGCGGCGAACACGAACATCTCGCGCTCGCCCAGATTGCCGATCAGGCGGAACAGCGGGCGGATCACGAAGCGCCCGGCAACGATCAGGCCGACGATCGCGGCGACCGTCGTCAGCGCCAGCTGCCAGCCCGGAGGGCCTGCGGGCAGGTCCGGGTTGCGGTTCAGCGCGGCGATGAAGGTGATCATCGGGATGATCGAGAGGTCCTGGAACAGCAGCACGGCAAAGGCGCGCTCGCCCATCGGGGTGTGCAGGCGGCCCGCGCTCTGGAGCATCGGCAGGACCTGCGCGGTCGAGGACAGCGCCAGCGGCAGGCCCAGCGCGAGCGAGGCGTCGAGGCTGAAGTGGACCACGAAATGCAGGATGCCGGTGATCGCAAGGCCGCAGAGCACCACCTGCAACAGGCCAAGCCCGAAGATCTCGTGCCGCATCTGCCACAGGCGGCGGGGTGCGAGTTCCAGCCCGACGATGAACAGCAGCAGGGTGATCCCCAGCTCGGCAATGCCCATCTTGCCTTGCGCATCGCCGACGAGGCCCAGCGCATAAGGCCCCAGAATCGCGCCTGCGAGCAGATAGCCCAGCGTCGCACCCAGACCCAGCTTGCGGAACAGCAGGACGAACAGCAGGGCCGTGCCCAGCAGCATCGTGCCTTCGGCCAGAAGGAAGGTTTGTCCGCTATCGTGCACGCATCGCCTTTCGGGGGAGCCGGGGCCTTTCGAGGGAACCGGGGGTCGCGACACCGCCTGCGCGACCTTTGTGCGTACCCTAGGCGGGAACGCCGCGCGGGCCAACCCATGCGCGGGTAGGGGGGCGTTTTGTCATGGTGCGCCCACCGTCGCCATGGCGAAGGGGGTCAGGCGCGAAACAGCAGGGCGATGGCGCCGGCGAGTTCGTCATCGTCCAGTTCGAGACTGGCAGGCCCCATCGACAGTTCGACCGAGGATCGCGCCGGTTCGCCGGGCACGGGTTTGAGGTTCGGGAACAGCCAGATGCCGGTCTCGCGCGCCACCCGGTCGCGGGCGGCGAGCAGGCCCTCGCGCTCGCCGTCCAGATGCAGGTGGAACATGCTCGTGTGCGGCGGGTCGGGCAGCACATGGGCGCGGGGGTGGACGGCGAACAGCGCGGCAACCTTGCGGGCACGCTCGATCAGGCGCGGCATGCGTTCGAGGCAGGCGGAAAGCCGCATCCGGGCCGAGACGATGTTCGCCATGGCCGAATGCAGCGTGCCGCCCTGTCGGCGCTGCCACACCGCCGCCTCGTCGATGAAGTCCTTCGGGCCAAGCAGCATGGCGCCCGCCAGCGCGCCGACGTCCTTGTAGAACGAGACGTAGACCGAATCGAACAGCGCGGCGATCTCGGCAAGGCTGCGGCCATAGGCGGGCGCGGCCTGCCACACCCGCGCGCCGTCGAGGTGGAGGCGGATGCCGCGCGCGCGGCACAACCGGCTGAGCGCCGTCAGGTCGTCCCATGTCGGCAGCTGGCCGCCGATCTCGCGCGCGGGTAGTTCGATCAGCAGGCTGGCGATGCCGGTGGCGTGCGCCGCGCCGCCGGGTTCGATCAGCGAGAGCAGATCGGCAGGCGTCGTCGGGCGGTGCGCTTCGCCCAGCAGGTGGGCGTGCAGGCCGTGGAGTTCGCGATAGCCGCCTTCCTCGTGCAGTTCGAGGTGCGAGGTGGGGTGAAAGGCCGTGACGCTGTTGCCCGCGCGGTCGCTCCAGATGCGCAGTGCGATCGGCTGGGCCATGCAGCCCGAAGGCATGAACCGCGCGGCAGGCAGGCCGAACAGTGCGGCGACCTCGGCCTCGAAGTCCTCGACCAGCGCGCCGGTCCCGTAGTTGTCGGGTTCCAGTCCGGGTACGAAACCGGCGTCGGTATGATGCGGACCGTGTTCGCGCAGCCAGCCCGCGATGGCCTCGAAATGCTCGGCAGGATGGACAGGGCCGGCCCCGGCGAGGTGGCGGCAGGTCAGGCGCAGCCGGGCGCGTTCGGCGGTCAGGGCATCGGTCTCGGTCATGCCCGGCTTCATGCGGCGGCACCGGGATGCCCGCAAGCCCCTCCCTCTCGCCACCGCTAGGCGGAAGGAGAAGTTTGCAGGCCGTCAGGGTTGATCGACATTCAGATGATGACGAGCCGAAAAGGGTGATTTTTCGAGACCCGGAGCGCAGCGTACTTTCTGTACGTGAGCACCGGAAGCTCGGAAAAGCGCCATTTGCAGGCCGTCAGGGCTGAATGTCGCTCGGCTCTAGAGGGGGTTGCCGTTCTCGTCGCGATAGATATCGCGGCGCCCGACGTGGTTGGCGGGGCCGACGAAGCCGTCGTTCTCCATGCGCTCCACCCACTTGGCGGCGGTGTTGTAGCCCACGCCCATCTGGCGCTGGAGCCACGAGACCGAGACTTTCTGGTTCTCGAACACCAGATGGCACACCTGCCGGTACTTGCGTTCCTCGGGCTGGTCGGAGGCGGTGGCGTCGAGGTCGTCGAAGCCGAAGCTGCCTTCCTCGGGCTCTTCGGTGACGGCATCGATGTAGTCGGGCTTGCCCTGCGTGCGCCAGTAGTCGGCGACGTGTTCGACCTCCTCGTCCGACACGAACGGGCCGTGAACGCGCTTCACCGGGTCGGAGCTGGGCTTGTAGAGCATGTCGCCCTTGCCCAGCAGCTGCTCGGCGCCCTGTTCGCCCAGGATCGTGCGGCTGTCGATGCGGCTGGTGACGGCGAACGAGATGCGCGTCGGCAGGTTGGCCTTGATGACGCCGGTGATGACGTCCACCGACGGGCGCTGCGTCGCCATGATCAGGTGGATGCCCGCCGCGCGGCTCTTTTGCGCAAGCCGCTGGATCAGCACTTCGATTTCCTTGCCGACCGTGACCATGAGGTCGGCCAGCTCGTCGACGATCAGGACGATCTGCGGCAGCACTTCGTAATCGAACTGGTTCTCTTCGTAGAGCGGCTCGCCGGTCTCCTGATCGAAGCCGGTCTGGACGCGGCGGCCCAGCGGTTCGCCCTTGGCGGCGGCCTTGCGCACCTTGTCGTTGAAGCCCGAGAGGTTGCGCACCGAGATCTCGCTCATCTGGCGATAGCGGCGCTCCATTTCCTCGACTGCCCATTTCAGCGCGCGCACCGCCTTGGGCGGCTCGGTGACGACGGGGGAGAGCAGGTGCGGAATGTCGTCGTAGCTCTTGAGTTCCAGCACCTTGGGATCGACGAGGATCAGGCGGCACTGCGCGGGCGTCAGGCGATAGAGCAGCGAGAGCAGGATCGCGTTGAGGCCCACCGACTTGCCCGAACCGGTCGTACCGGCGACGAGCAGGTGGGGCATCGTCGCAAGGTCGGCCACGATCGGCTCGCCCGCGATATCCTTGCCCAGGATGATCGGCAGCAGCCCCTTGTGCGCGGCGAAGGCTTCGGAGGCGACCATCTCCTTGAACGAGACCATCTGGCGATTGGCGTTGGGCAGTTCGATGCCCATCACCGTGCGCCCCGGTATCGAGGAGACGCGGGCCGAGATCGCGCTCATATTGCGGGCGATATCGTCGGCGAGACCGATCACGCGGCTGGCCTTGATGCCGGGCGCGGGCTCCAGCTCGTACATGGTGACGACCGGGCCGGTGCGCACGGCGGTGATCTCGCCCTTCACGTTGAAGTCGTCCAGCACGGTTTCGAGCAGGCGCGCGTTGCTCTCCAGGCTCGACTTGTCGATCTTGGGCTGCGAGTTGGGCGGCGGATCGGCGAGCAGTTCCAGGCTGGGCAGCTCGTACTTGTCGAACATGTCCTTCTGGCGCGCGCCGAGCGCCAGTTGCGCGGGTGCGGGCGAGGCCTTGGGATCGCTGATCTCGGGCGCGCGGCGCGGCTTGTCCGGCGCGGCGGCGGCATTCGCTTCGGGACGGACCTTGACCTTGGCGCGCGGGGCGGCGTCCTCGTCGTCGGTGGCGCTTTCCTTGGCGCCGCGCGCGAAGGGCAGGTCGGAAGCGGAGGGCAGCGCGTCGGTGACGCGGCCGATCTTGCCGGGCAGCGTCAGCAGGCGCGCCCAGTCGAACGCGAAGACCCGGCCGACCAGCGCCACGCCGATCGAGGCGCAGGCGAGCGCGAGCACCAGCTTGATCCAGCCCGCCACGCCATCGGGGGCAAGGCCTGCCAGCGCGTCGATCCCGTGCGCGCCGAGCAGGCCCGCAAGGCCGCCCCACGAGGCGGGCAGGGTGCTGCCGGGCTGGGTGAACAGCAGCGAGAGCACCGTGCAGATCAGCGCGATGCCGATGGCGAGCACCAGCACCGGGCGCCACCAGCGCTGGTTGCTATGCTCGATTTCCTGATCGTCTTCCTCGACCAGCAGCCACAGCTTGCGGGCAAAGACGTAGAGCAGCGGAAGGAACAGCGCGGAAACCGGCCCGAAGAAGAACAGCGCGCGCTCGGCGATCCAGGCGCCGGGCGTTCCCATCCAGTTCTGCACCGTGCCGCTGGCGGCAGCGGTGGAGGCGGAGGGGTCGGTCTGGTGATAGCTCACCAGCGCCAGCGCGAGGTAGACCATCACCGCGAACAGCGCGATCGCGCCGCTCAGCTCGGTGGCGCGCCGCAGCGACCGGCGCAGGACGGCACGCCAGTCCGGCTTGGTCGCCCTTCGGCCGCTGCCCATGGGTCGTGTCGCCATTACAAAAATACCTTCCGAAATCTGCCCCGATTATGCCCGCCGGGGGGACTCGGCGTCAAGAATGGACCGTGAACATCGCTGTGGGTGGGGGATTTGGTTTAGCCCGTGCGGCGCTTGAGCATTGCCAAGGCGTGATGCGTCAGCATCTCAGCGCCTTGATTATAAGTGCCCGTCGATGGCTGCCCATGCGTGAGGGGCCAGCGTAGCGGCGCGATGCTTTGTCATGCCGCCCAGCGCGATTACGGGCAGTCCGGCGCGCGCGGCCAGCAGGCGAAAGCGTACAGGGCCGAGCGAGGGCGCGCCGGGGTGGGAGTTCGTCGCGAAGACCGGCGAGAGCAGCACCGCATCGGCGCACGCTCGTCGGGCCTGGGCCAGCTCGCGCAGAGAATGCGCAGTGATAAGGCGCAGGCCTGCATCTCCACGCGCCAGTCGTTTGGGCGGACCATAGGCGCCATCGGCGCGATAGCGGCGCGCTTCGGCCATGGTTCCGGCGAATACCGCGCAGTGCCCGAAGCGCCGCGCCGTGCGCTGCAGTTCCCGCCAGCGCGCTAGCCGTTCTGCGGGTGAAAGGTGGTAATGGCGGAACACGAAGCCCGATCCGCGCGGCAGGCGGGCGAGCACACGCTCCAGCCGCGCATCGTTGCGAGCGTCGCTGATGAGCCACATCGCGGGGCATTTGAAGGGCTTTGCGGCAAGAGGCGGGTGGCGGTTCGGCACGCAGGCGCTATAGCACCTGCCCATGGATCGAGAAGACATGACGACGCCCGCCACTCGCCCGCTCACCGCTCTGGAAGACATCCGCGCCCGCATCGCGCAGGCTGCCCGCATTGCCGGTCGCCCGGAAGACGCGGTCGAGCTGATCGCGATTTCCAAGACCCACCCCGCCGAGGCGATCGCGCCGCTGATCGCACAAGGCCAGCGCGTGTTCGGCGAGAACCGCGTGCAGGAAGCGCAGGCGAAATGGCCCGCGCTGCGTGAGGCGCATGAGGGGATCGCGCTGCACCTCGTCGGCCAGCTCCAGTCGAACAAGGCCGAGGATGCGGTCGCGCTGTTCGATTGTATCCATTCGCTCGACCGGCCCTCGCTGGTCGATGCGCTGGGCAAGGCGATGGACAAGGCCGGGCGCCGGGTGCCGTGCTTCGTGCAGGTGAACATCGGCGCCGAAGAGCAGAAGGGCGGCTGCGCGATTGCCGATGTGCCCGCGCTGCTGGCTGCCGCGCGTACCGCAGACGTGCCGGTGTCGGGCCTGATGTGCGTGCCGCCCGCCGATATCGAGGCGGCGCCGTTCTTCGCGCTGCTCGCCAAGATCGCGGCCGACAACGGCATCTCGCAGCTGTCGATGGGCATGAGCAGCGATTTCGAGGTCGCGGTGATGCTGGGCGCGACGCATGTGCGCGTGGGCAGCGCGCTGTTCGGCGCGCGCGGATAGCACCTGACGGAGGGCGCCTGATGGCGGAGCGCAGCGAAAAGCAGAAGATGCTGGCGGGCGAGCCCTATCGCGCCTCCTGCCCGGAAATCGTCGCCGACCAGCGCGCCGCCGCCGAATGGATGATGCGCTACAACCGGCTCGTCGATGCGGACGAGCGCACGGCGATGCTGCACGAGCGCTTCGCCGGCGTGGGCGAGGGTGCGACGATCCGCCCGCCGTTCCACTGCGATTACGGCTTCAATATCGCGCTGGGCGCGGGCGTGTTCCTGAACTTCAACTGCGTGATCCTTGACGTGGTGGCCGTCACCATCGGTGAGGGCACGCAGATCGGCAGCGGCGTGCAGATCCTCACCGCCGACCATCCGCGCGACCCGGAGGAGCGCGCCAGCGGCCTCGAATGGGGGCGTCCGGTCGTGATCGGGCGCAACGTGTGGATCGGCGCGGGCGCCATCGTGCTGCCCGGCGTGACCATCGGCGACGATGCCGTTGTCGGCGCGGGCGCGGTGGTGACGCGCGACGTGGCGCCGGGCACGACCGTCGTCGGCAATCCCGCCCGGCCGCGATGAGCGGCAACTGTCAGACTTCGCGATGAGCGGCAGAGGCTTCGCATCCCGTCTCCGCACGCGTCTGACGGCGCTGGGAGAGCGCTATTTCGCGCCGATGCACTGGCGCGAGGGGCTGCTGGCGCTGCCTGCGCTGCCGCTGATCTTTCTGGGCGGCGTGGCGCTGGGCCATCCGGTGGGCGGGGCGATGGCGGCGGGTTCCGCCTTTTCCGTCGGCTTCGGTTCGGCGCACGATCTGTTCGGGCGACGCTGGGCGGCGATGCTGGCCGCGCTCGTGGGAATGATGGCAGCGAGTTTCGCAGGCACGCTGCTGGGTGGCATCGCGCCGGTCTATGTTCCGCTGACCGCGCTGCTGGCGGTGATCGTTGCCTGGCTGGCGCTGCGCGATACCCAGCAGTGGTGGGTGGCGTTGCAGGTCGCCATCGTCTTCCTGATCGCCGGACACTTCCATGGGCCGTTGCACAATGCGCTGTTCCGTACCGAGATGGTGCTGGTGGGCGGCGGCATCCAGGCGGCGATGGTGATGGCGCTGGCGTGGCTGTTCCCGCGCGCGGCCCATGCCTATGCCGGTGGCCCCGGCGAGCATGACGCCGATCCGCGCCTGATCCGCGCGCACATGCTGCGCGCCGCGCTCTGCGTGGTGGCGAGCCTGCTGGCAGGCGATGCGCTGGGCCTCGTCAACGGCTACTGGGCGCCGATGACCGCGCTGCTGGTGCTCAAGCCCCGCCTGCACGAGACCCGCACGCGCGGGCTGGAGCGGCTCGGCGGGACGTTCGTGGGTGCAGGTCTCGCCTCGGTGCTGTCGATCGCCTGCCGCAACGATACCTGGGTGCTGGTGACGGGCATGGCCATCGCCTCGTGGTGCGCATTCTCGCTGCAGAAGGCGCATTATGCGGGGCTCTCCACCGCGATCACCGCCAGCGCGGTGCTGCTGGTCTCGCTGGGCGGCCTCGCGACGCCCGAGATCAACGCCGTCCACCGCCTGATCGCGACGATGCTGGGCGGCGGCATCGCGCTGGGCGTGGCGGCGCTGTTCCCGCACAGCCCGCTGCGCCCCTGGCGACAGGCCGACGATACGCCGATGGGGTGAGGGAAAGCGGGAGCGCCCGGCCCTGAGTGCTCCCGCTTTTCCGGATTACTCCGCCGTATCCAGCTCGTTGCCGGTCAGCGTCACCACATGCAGCAGGTTGGTCGACCCCGGCACGCCGAAGGGCACGCCGGCCAGCGTCACCAGCTTGGTACCCGCCGCGCCGAAGCCGTGGCGCAGCGCCATGCGCTTGCCCTTGGCGATCATCTCCTCGAAGCTGCCGATATCGCGCGTGGCGACGGCATGCGTGCCCCACAGCAGTGCGACGCGGCGCGCGGTGTCCATCGACGGGGTGAGCACCAGCATCGGCACCGAGGGACGCTCGCGCGCAACGCGGCGGGCCGAGATGCCCGAGCCGGTGAACACCACGATGCCCTCGATCGGCAGGGCATCGGCGATGCTGGCGCAGGCTTCGGCCAGCGCGTCTGCCGTGGTGGCGTCGGGCGGCGTTTGCGTGAGGTGAATGCGCTGGCGATAGGTCTCGTCGGCCTCTGCCTTGGCGGCGATGCGGTCCATGATCGTGACCGCCTCGACCGGCCACTGGCCCGCTGCCGTCTCTGCGGAGAGCATCACCACGTCGGCACCGTCATAGACCGCGTTGGCGACGTCGGAGACTTCGGCGCGGGTGGGCGAGGGGCTGGTGATCATCGATTCCAGCATCTGCGTTGCCACCACCACCGGCTTGCCGCTGGCGCGGGTGCGGGCGACGATGTGCTTCTGGATCGGCGGCACTTCCTCGGGCAGCAGTTCGACACCCAGATCGCCGCGCGCCACCATGATGCCGTCCGACAGCTCGATGATCGCATCGAGATTGCCGACCGCGGCGGGCTTTTCGATCTTGGCCATCAGCGCGCCATGGCTGCCCATCAGGCTGCGCGCCTCGGCGACGTCCTCGGGGCGCTGCACGAAGGAGAGGCCGATCCAGTCGGCCTTCTGCTCCACCGCGAAGGCAAGGTCGCGGCGGTCTTTCTCGGTCAGCGCGGGCACCGGCACGATGGCGTCGGGGATGTTCACGCCCTTGCGGTCGGAGATCGGCCCGCCGACTTCGGCGCTGCACAGGATCGAGTCCGGTTCCGCGCGGATGACGACGAGGCGCAGCTTGCCGTCGTCGATCAGCAGGCGCTGGCCCTTCTGGAGGATGCCGAACAGCTCAGGGTGCGGCAGGCAGACGCGGTTATCGTCGCCCGGCTCGGGATTGTTGTCGAGCGTGAAGTGTGCGGAGTGGCGGATGAACGCCTTGCCGTCCTTGAACGTGCCAACGCGCAGCTTGGGGCCCTGCAGGTCGCACAGCACGGCGACCGGGCGGCCCACGTCCTTCTCGACCGCGCGGATATTGGCGATCGTCTCGCGGTGGGTCTCGTGGTCGCCATGGCTCATGTTGACGCGGAAGGCGTCGGCACCGGCGCGCAGCAGCTTCTCGATGGTCGCCTTGTCCCGGCTTGCAGGGCCGAGCGTGGCGAGAATTTTTACCTTGCGCTGGCGCGTGATCCCCCGGTGGTGCGGCGAGCGGCGATAGGTCTGAATGGCCACGGTGGTTCTTTCCTCTTTGCGTAGTCCCCGCGCGATATGGCAAAGCCTGCCCGACAAACCAAGGACGAACCGCCCCATATGACCGAAAACCAGACCGATCCCTCGATACCCTCGACGATGCGACCGCCGCTGCCGCCTTCCGCCATCTGGTGCGCCATCTGCGCCACCGGCACGATGCGCAGAACATCGACCTGATGGGTCTCGCCGGGTTCTGCCGCAATTGCCTGGCCGACTGGATTCGCGAAGGCGGCTATGCAGGCGACAAGGCCGCCGCGCGCGAAGTGATCCACGGCATGAGCGCGGACGAGTGGAAGACGAAGCACCAGACCCCGCCACGCCCGAGCAGCTCGCCCGGATGGAAGAGAGCCTGAAGAAGAACGGGTGAGGGGGAGGGCAGGGGTAGTCGAAGGCTGCGCCTGCCGTACTAAAACTTCGTCATTCCCGCGAAGGCGGGAATCCAGCTGCGATCTCTCGATCCCGTCGAACGTGGACTTGGATACGCAGACTGGATCCCCGCCTTCGCGGGGATGACGAAACGAGGGTGGGGAAGTCTGGATCTTGCCATAAGGTCGTGCAGATAACGACGTGCGGGTTTCGCCCCCTAGCGGACATGTTCTCTCTCCCCTTCAGGGGAGAGATACGAAGGTTTGGCAGCTGGCTGCCTAACCGTAGTTGAGAGGGGTTTATGCCGCGCGCTCCCCTCTCCCAACCCTCTCCCCTGAAGGGGAGAGGGCTATGGCAGCTTCCCACCCATAGCCGCTAACGCTTCCATCGCCTCGCAACGGCCCGGCTCCCTTCACACCTCCACCAGCGCCCGTTCGTCGAAGGCGGCGCGGGCCTGGTCTACCTCGGCCATGTTCTCCATGGTCCAGCGATAGAGCGCCTTGAACGGCCCCTGCAACGAGCGGCCGAGCGCGGTGATCTCGTATTCCACCGCGACCGGCGAGCCGGCGATCACCCGACGATGGAGCAGCCCGTTGCGCTCCATCCGGCGCAGGCACAGCGTCAGCGATTTCTGCGTCAGCCCCTCGATCTGGCGACGGATCGCGTTGAAGCGCATCGGTCCCCTGTCGAGTACGGTCAGCACCATCATCGACCACTTGTCGCTGATCTGGTCGAACAGCAGGCGGCTGGGGCAGTCCACGGTAAAGTGCATGCAATCGGGTTTGAGAGCGACGGACACGGGTGCGGTTTCCTTGGGTATACCTGGGTTATTCAAGGTGCGTTCTTGAACCCAGGTATCCATGATATACCTAACAGGCTTTCCCGGCAACGGAGCCAAGCCTCTCTCATGACCCAGACTTCCCCCGACGTCCTGTTCCGCCCGTTCTCGCTCGGCGCGCTGGAGCTGCCCAATCGCATCGTCATGGCGCCGATGACCCGCGCGCAGGCCGCAGACGGTATCGTCGGGCCTGCGCAGGCAGAATACTATCGCCGCCGTGCCGAGGGCGGTGTCGGCCTGATCCTGTCCGAAGGCACGGTGATCGACCGGCCTTCGTCGCGCAACGAGCCAGGCATCCCCTTCATCCATGGCGAGGCCGCGCTGGCGGGCTGGAAGCAGGTGATCGAGGCGGTGCACGGCGCAGGCGGTCGCATGGGGCCGCAGATCTGGCACACCGGCGCCACCAAGGGCATGAGCGGCTGGGAGCCCGAGAACCCGGTCGAAAGCCCCTCGGGCCTCAACGCGCCCGACCAGCCGCGCGGCGTGGCGATGAGCGAGGAAGACATTGCCGATGCCGTCGCCGCCTTTGCCTCTGCCGCAGCGGATGCCAAAAAGGTGGGCTTCGACGTGGTCGAACTGCATGGCGCGCACGGCTATCTGATCGACCAGTTCTTCTGGGCCGGCACCAACCAGCGCGAGGACCGCTATGGCGGTGCGACCATAGGCGAGCGTTCGCGCTTTGCCGCTGAAGTGATCGCGGCGGTGCGCGCCGCCGTCGGTCCGGACTTCCCGCTGATAATCCGTCTCAGCCAGTGGAAGCAGCAGGACTATGCCGCGCGCCTCGCCAATACGCCTGCCGAGATGGAAGCCTGGCTGACGCCGCTGGTCGAGGCGGGCGCGAATGTGCTGCACTGCTCGCAGCGCCGCTTCTGGCTGCCCGAGTTCCCCGAGATCGACGGCGAGCAGGGCCTGAACTTCGCAGGCTGGGCCAAGAAGCTGACCGGCGCGACGACGATCAGCGTTGGCTCGGTCGGCCTTTCGGGCGATTTCATGGCAGCCTTCGGCGGCGAAGGCTCGCAGGCGACCGGTCTCGATCAGTTGGTCGAGCGCATGGAGCGCGACGAGTTCGACCTTATCGCGGTGGGACGCGCGCTGATCTCGGACGCGCAGTGGGTGGCGAAGGTGCGCGACGGCCAGACCGATACGCTCAAGGGCTTCGAGGCCTCGGCACTGGCTGAACTGGTGTAAGAAGACGGCGGAGCGCGGCCGATCGGGTTGCGCTCCGTCCACACCGTTCCCGTTTTCCCCCATCCCCGTTTTCCCCATCAAGGCGCCGATACGGCTTTGCCCGAATCCGCGAGGGGCGCTATCAGCCCGGCCAACTGATTCTCACAGAACCTTGACCGGAGCACCAAACCCGATGGCCGAAAACACCGACGATCGTCTGCGCCTGCTGATCGAGCGCGTCGAGCGCCTTGAAGAAGAGAAGAAGGGTATCTCGGACGATATCCGCGACGTCTACAACGAGGCCAAGGCCGTGGGTTACGACGTCAAGATCATGCGCCAGATCGTGCGCATCCGTAAGCTCAAGCCCGACGACCGTCGCGAGATGGAAATGATTCTCGACACCTACAAGGCCGCACTCGGCATCGAGTAAGGTCTTCGGGACGAACGGGAAGGAAGGGCGGCCCTGCATGGCCGCCCTTTTTGATTCATCAGCCGATGATCTGCGCCACCAGGATCACCGATCCGTTGGCGAGAATATGCTGGAGCATCGAGGCGGGAAGCCCCAGTCGCTGGCGAGTGAAGCCCAGCATGATCCCGGCCCACAGTTGCGGCAGCACCAGCACGGCAGTCAGCGGTTTCGGGGCTGCATAGTTCATCAGGTGCGCGCCTGCGAATAGCAGCGCGACGATCCAGTAGATCGCCGGAAACGCCGCCGCGAAGCCTGCGACCGGCGCCGACTTGCGCCGCAGGACCAGCCAGCCGACAAGCCCGGCCACCACGCTCAGCAACAGCACGCCCGCCGCCGCCAGCGGAGCAAGTCCGTGCGTCGAACCGTAAAGCGCTGCGCCGCCGAGGATGGCGCACAGCAGCAGCCATAGCGCGCGGGGCCGCCCGGTCTGCCAGCCGCGAAACAGCATCTCCTCGATCACCGGCGCGATCAGCAGGGTGATCGGCAGCAGCCAGCCGGCGGAGATCTTGTCGAAGGCATCGGGTGCATCGAGCCCCAGGCCCTTCTGCGCCACGATGGACAGCGGCAGCAGCACCAGCAGCAACACGATCAGATGCAGCGCCAGCAGCGGCACGAACGCGCGCCAGCCTGCAGCAGAGCGCAGCCCTTCGGGCGCCAGCAGGCGCGGACGGCGCAGGAACGCGGCGAGTTCGCGCAAGGGGAAGAGGAAAGGGCGGCAGGGTTCAGCCTCGGTCTCGGTCATGCAAGCGGCGTAGCCTTGCCAGCCTTGCCAATTCGTTGTCTTTTCGCAGGTGGAAGGGAATTTCGCACTATGTCCGCTCCTGTCGCGCCGATGATCCGCAACGCCATCCCGCAGGATGCTGCCGCCTGCGCGGCGATCTATGCGCCCTTCGTCACCGACACCTGCGTCAGCTTCGAACTGGAAGCGCCGGACACAGAGGAAATGGCGCGGCGAATCGCGCGCTACGGCACGTCGCACGTCTGGCTGGTCGCCGAGCGGGCCGGGCAGGTGCTCGGCTATGCCTATGGCTCGCCGCACCGCGACCGGGCGGCCTATGCCTCTTCGTGCGATGTCGGAATCTATGTCGATCCCGCGGCAGCGCGGCAGGGGGTAGGGCGGGCGCTCTACGGCGCGCTGCTGCCCATGCTGGCCGCGCAAGGGCGCCACGCTGCCTTCGCCGGGATCGCCTTGCCCAATGCCGCCAGCATCGCCCTGCATGAGGGCATGGGATTCGCGCCGCTGGGCATCTATCGCGAAGTCGGCTGGAAGCTGGGCGCGTGGCACGACGTCGGCTGGTGGCAGCGCCTGTTGTAGAGGGGGTTGTCTGAGAAGCGCCTGACGGTGCCGCCTCTGAAATCGCTCTTTCGCGATTTCTCAAACGCGATTTCTCAAACAAGCTCCGGCGGCTCAGTTCTCCAGCGGTTTCGCGCGAAGGTTGCCCTGCGGGGCTCGGCTGTTGTAAGGGCGCCCTCAACTTTACATGGACACAGCGCCCGCCGTCTTTCCTGGCCGGGCCAGAATGATGGGCAGACCAATGGCAGGCCATTCCAAATTCAAGAACATCATGCACCGCAAGGGTGCGCAGGACAAGAAGCGCTCGGCGCAGTTCTCCAAGCTCAGCCGCGAAATCACCGTGGCCGCCAAGATGGGCATGCCCGATCCGGACATGAACCCGCGCCTGCGCGCCGCCGTCAACGCCGCCAAGGCGCAGTCGATGCCCAAGGACAACATCCAGCGCGCGATCGACAAGGCTTCGAAGGGCGATGCCGAGAACTACGAGGAAGTGCGCTACGAGGGCTACGGCCCGGCCGGTATCGCCATCATCGTCGAGGCGCTGACCGACAACCGCAACCGCACCGCCACCAACGTGCGCACCGCCTTTGCCAAGAACGGCGGCAACCTCGGCGCCTCGGGCGCGGTTGCGCACGGGTTTGAGCGTCTCGGCCTGATCGAGTACCCCGGCAGCGTGGGTGACGAGGACAAGGTTCTCGAAGCCGCGATCGAGGCCGGTGCCGAGGACGTGCAGAGCGACATGGGCGACGGTGACGAGAATCCCGGCAGCCACCAGATCTGGGTCTCGGTCGATGCGCTCCACGAAGTCGCGCGCGAACTGGAAAAGACGCTCGGCGAAGCCGAGGGCGTGAAGCTGGCATGGAAGCCGAACATCACCGTCGATGTCGACGCCGATACCGTCGGAACGCTGATGAAGCTGGTCGACACGCTGGAAGACGACGATGACGTCCAGACCGTCTGGGGGAACTACGCCATCTCCGACGAAGTCATGGAAACCTTGGGGTAATTTGCCACAGGACGGGCTGCGAAAGGCGGCTTTCTGCGCTTCCGGTGCTCACGTACCCTAAGGTACGCTGCGCGCCGGTTCTCGAAAGCCCCCCTTCTCGCTCCGGCCTGAGGCAAATTCCTGTTATCTGATCTTATGATCATCATCGGTCTTGATCCGGGTCTGACCTGCACGGGCTGGGGCATTGTCGCCAAGAGCGGCAGCCGCCTCAGCCATGTTGCCAACGGGCAGATCCGCACCGATGCCAAGGCCTGCATGGCCGACCGGCTGGTCGAACTCGACGCCGCGCTGACCGACGTGATCCTCCACCATCGTCCCGATGCGGGCGCGGTGGAGGAGGTCTTCGTCAACGTGAACCCGCAGTCGACGCTCAAGCTGGGGCAGGCGCGCGGCGTGGCGATGCTCTCGATCGCGCGCGCCGGACTGCCGGTGGCCGAGTACTCCACCAAGGTCATCAAGAAGGCGCTGGTCGGCACCGGCGGCGCCGACAAGAAGCAGATCCAGGCGATGCTGAAAGTCCTGCTCCCGGCGTGAAGCTGGCGGGCGAGGACGCTTCCGACGCGCTCGCCGTGGCGATCACCCACGCCAATATGCTCGGCAGCCACCGCTAAACCAGCGCTGCAGCCTTGACAGATCGCAAGGCGCCGGGATGGCAACTCCCGGCACGGTGCTCTTTTCCGCTGGCCCCGCAAAACGCTTCCTGCCATAGAACAAACCATGATCGCGAAGCTGACCGGCCTCCTTGACGACACCGGCCCCGACTGGGCGGTGATCGATGTCCACGGTGTGGGCTATCTCGTCCATTGTTCCGCCCGCACGCTCGACCATCTGGGCATTCGCGGCGACAAGGTGGTGATCCATACCGAAATGCAGGTTTCGGAGACCGACCAGCGCCTGATCGGCTTCGCTTCGGCGGCCGAGCGCAACTGGTTCCGGCTGCTGACGGCGGTGCAGGGCGTGGGCTCCAAGGTGGCGCTGGCGATCCTTTCGGCGCTCAATACCGAGGAATTGCAGCGCGCCTGCGCGGGCGGCGATGCGGCAATGGTGGCGCGCGCCAATGGCGTCGGCCCCAAGCTGGCCAGCCGCATCGTCAACGAATTGAAGGACAAGGCGGGCGGCATGCCCACGGCACCGGGCGCGCCGGGGGCAGCCATCGCCGCGCCTGCGGGCTCGGCCAGCGCCGATGCCGTCTCCGCGCTCCAGAACCTCGGCTTCAAGCCCAACGTCGCGGCGATGGCCGTCGGCAAGGCGGTGGAGGAACTGGGCGAGCACGCCGGGCTGAACGACCTCGTGCGCGTGGCGCTGAAGCGGGCGGCGGGATGAGAGCCGTGATTCTAGGATTTATGGACAGGTCGCTATGAATTCCTATACTCCTGCCATGTCCCAGCTCAACGTCACCATGCCGCCCGCCTTGCGCCAGTGGATCGAGACCCGCGTTGCCGAAGGGCGCTATGCCAACGCCAGCGATTACGTCCGCGATCTGGTGCGCCGCGATCAGGACGCGGCCCAGGACGAGACGGAATGGCTGCGCGGCATGATCGCGCAAGGGCTGGCCTCCGGCGTTATCGAGGAGAATCCTCGCGACGTGATCGAGCAGATCATCGCCGAGCGACGAAGCACGCGTGGTTGAGGTTCGTTTATCGACCGCTGCACGCTCCGATCTCGCTGCTGTCGATGCATACAGCGCCCGGCAGTTCGGGGACGATGTGGCGGATGCTTATGCCCGCGGGTTTCTGGAGGCATTCGACTTGCTGGCACGCCATCCGCAATCCGGGGCGCCAAGGCCTGAACTGGGCGAAGAGATACGCTGCCTTGTTCATCGGCGGCACCGGATATTCTATCGCTTCGGCGATGACATTGTACTGATCGTTCGCATTCTCCATCACGCGATGGACGAACGCGCGGCGCAGTTGGGCAGACCATGACCGATAACCCCATCCTTTCCCCAATCGCCAGACCGAGGATGCCGATGCGGCGCTGCGGCCCAAGTCGCTCGAGGAGTTCGTCGGGCAGATCGCGGCCAAGGACAACCTGCGCGTCTTTATCGAGAGCGCCAAGTCGCGGCGCGAGGCGATGGACCACACGCTGTTCTTCGGCCCGCCGGGGCTTGGCAAGACCACGCTGGCGCAGATCATCGCGCGCGAACTGGGCGTGGGCTTTCGCGCAACGTCCGGCCCGGTGATCGCCAAGGCGGGCGACCTTGCTGCGCTGCTGACCAATCTGGAGCAGGGCGACGTCCTGTTCATCGACGAGATCCACCGCCTCAATCCGGTGGTCGAGGAAGTGCTCTATCCGGCGATGGAAGACCGTGCGCTCGATCTCATCATCGGCGAGGGGCCGTCGGCACGCTCGGTGCGGATCGATCTGCCGCCGTTCACGCTGGTCGGCGCGACGACGCGGCAGGGTCTGTTGCAGACACCGCTGCGCGACCGTTTCGGCATTCCGGTGCGCCTGCAGTTCTATACTGTCGAGGAACTGGAGAAGGTTGTCGCGCGCGGGGCAGGGTTGCTCGGCATCGGCATCGACCGGGGCGGCGCCACCGAAATCGCACGCCGCGCGCGCGGTACGCCGCGCGTGGCCGGGCGCCTGCTGCGCCGGGTGCGCGACTTTGCGCATGTGGCAGGTTCCGACCTCGTTACCCGCGCCATCGCCGATGATGCGCTGACCCGTCTGGAGATCGATTCGATCGGCCTCGATTCGCAGGACCACCGCTATCTTCGGATGATCGCGGAGATCTACAAGGGCGGCCCGGTGGGTGTCGAGACGCTGGCGGCGGGCCTCTCCGAGCCGCGCGACACCATCGAGGAAGTGATCGAGCCCTACCTGATCCAGCTCGGCATGGTGGCGCGCACCGCGCGCGGGCGCTGCCTCAACGATCGCGGCTGGACCCACCTGGGCATGACGCCGCCGATCCCCCCCGGCATGGCGGGGCCACAAGGTGGATTGTTCGAGGGCGAGGACTAACCCCCGAATTACGCGCCTCGCGAATCACGTCCGGTGCCGGCTGGGTGGGTGAAAACCCGCCGACTTCGTTCACTGGAGCACGCAACTGAACGCAATTCCGTCCCAAATCAGCACAAGGCACTGGCGAAATCGCTCGTTAACCAATATTCGTCCCGCTATCGGGCAAATTTAGGCGAAACAGCGTTGCCCGGTTAACGCCTTCCTGCGTTGTCTCTGGCATAGAGAAGCAGGGCATGGCGTCTTGGCGGCGTCGTGCAGGGGTTTCGCGCAAGGGTCCGTGAAGGCCTTTGCCATGGGAAGAAGAAAGCAAGATCATGTCGGTACGCATGGCTCTGGCCAAACTGTCTGCATGTGCCGCCGGATGCGCGATCATCGGCGGTGGTGCAGTGCATGTCGCTGAAACGCAGTCCGCGGGGGAACTGCAGTACAGCAAGCACAAGCAGGCCAAGGTGGCGGCGGTCGAGAAGCCGCGTCCGCGTATCGCCCAGCGCCAGATCCCCAAGCGCCCGCCGCTCAAGCGTGAGCGCGAGATCGTCAAGCCGCCGGCACCGCAGATGGCGATGATCCCGCTGCCCCCGCCCTATATCCCGCCTGCCAACCCGGTGAGCGCGGGTGGCGGCACCGCTGCGCCGGTGGTGGTGGGTAACGGTGGCGGTTTCGGCGGCTTCGGAGGCGGTTTCTTCGGCGGTTTCTTCGGTGGCAGCAGCGGCGGCGGTGGCGGTAACGTCATCATCAGTTCGACCACCACCGGATCGACGTCCGGCTCCAGCTCGACCTCGGGTTCCAGTTCCAGCTCCAGTTCGAGCGGTGGAGAAGGCACCACGACGACGACCACGACGACCACGACCTCCGGCAACGTGACCAGCACGTCCTCGACTTCGGGGAACGTCACCAGCACGTCGAGCACCTCGGGCAACGTGTCGAGCACGACCTCGGGCAATATTTCCAGCACGACCTCGACGACTTCGGGCAACATCAGCAGCACCACGTCGACGACGTCGGGCAATGTGACGAGCACGACCTCGGGGAACATCACCAGCACCTCGGGAAACATCACGAGCACGTCGGGCAACATCACCAGCTCGACCACGACTTCGGGGAATGTCTCGACGACCTCGGGCGATTTCAGTTCGAGCACCACGTCGTCGAGCAGCTCCAGCTCCTCGTCGAGTTCGTCCAGCTCGTCGTCGTCTTCCTCGTCCAGTTCCAGCTCGTCTTCGTCGAGCTCGTCGTCGGGCGGGCATGACGGGCATCACCCGCACGATCCGCACGACGTGCCTGCGCCGCCGATGCTGATCCTGTTCGGCGCGGCCGCCGCTGCGGTGGTCGCACGCGGGCGGTTCGCAAAGCGCAAGCAGCAGGCCTGATACACGAAAAGGCGGGACCGCATGGCCCCGCCTTTTGTTTGTGCCAACGTGCTGCGCGCCTCGCCGCGCGGTGAGGCGAGGGCGCTTACCGATACTTGTCGGCGTTGATCTCGCGCCAGCGGTCGAGCCGATACCATTTGGTCAGGACATGCTTCACACCGCGAAGCACCGGGGTTCCGGCGTGGATGGTGCGATCGTTCGGCTTCCCGTCGCGTCCCATGTTGTTCCAGATCACCAGCGTGCCGGGCACCGGCGGGATCGCGACGCCCAGCTTCGTGAATTCGGTCTCGCCGCCTTCCTCGGGCGTGTTCAGGAACAACATCGCGGTCCAGCTGCGCTGCCCGCCGCGCGGGGCCTCCTGCTGCCAGTAGGCCTGCCCCTGATGGAAATAGTCGTGATGCGGCTTGTACTGCTGCCCCACCTGATAGCGCTGGCCCTGGATCATCTCCGAATGGGCATCGTCGATCCCCATCAGCTCGGAAATGCGCGCCTCGATCCCCGCCGTCTGCTTGTCGCGCATCGAGAAGTAGTGCGTGAAGCTGGTGCGGAAGCCGTCAGGGTTCGGCCCCTTGAACAAGGTGGAGGGCGTCGCCTCCTTGTCGATCGCGCGCACCAGCTTGCGGCATAGCGCCGGGTCGGCAAAGCCGGGCAGGGTGAACAGGTCCGCGCCTGCACATATGACACGCTCGACGCCGGGCGTGCTCTCCAGCCGCGCCATGACCGTGCGCCCGACCTCGGCCAGTCGCTCGGGATCGGCGAACTGGGCGGTATCGTCGGTCATCGTGCGCGCCAGCCGGTGGAGCGGCCCGGACTTGTCGGACTGGAGCAGGGCGGAGAGGAACGGCAGCTTGGGCATCGGGCCGCACTATAGCGGCTGGGCCGCGTTTGTCGCGGGTGTGTGTTTCCGGGTGTCGTCATCCCCGCGTAGGCGGGATCCAGTTGCGCACTACATGTAATAAGCCGCTACGACCGGGCCGACCGTGGTCCACTCTGGATCCCCGCCTGCGCGGGGATGACGAAGGAGGGGGCTGTCGCGCGCGGCCTTCGTCAGGCTCAGGCTGAGCGGGTATTTGGGAGAAAAAGGAGGGGACGCCAGCCTGCTCTTCCCCACAAAAAAGCCCCGCCCGGCGTGTGCCGGACGGGGCTTTTTCTGTTTCAGGCCTTAGCGCTCGAAGCGGATCAGGCCGCCAGCTTGCGCAGCACGTACTGCAGGATGCCGCCGTTCATGAAGTACTCGACTTCGTTGGCGGTATCGATGCGGCACAGCGCGGTGAAGGTGAAGGTCGAGCCGTCCTTGCGGGTGACTTCGACTTCCACGTCCTGGCGCGGCTTGAGGCTGGCAACGCCCTTGATCGTGAACGCGTCGTCGCCGGTCAGGCCAAGCGACTGGCGGGTGTCGCCGTCCTTGAACTGGAGCGGGAGCACGCCCATGCCGACCAGGTTTGAGCGGTGGATGCGCTCGAAGCTCTCGACGATGACGACGCGAACGCCCAGCAGGTTGGTGCCCTTGGCGGCCCAGTCACGCGACGAGCCGGTGCCGTATTCCTTGCCGGCCACGACGACCAGCGGCGTGCCGTCGGCAGCGTGCTTCATCGCGGCATCGTACACGGCCATGGTCTCGCCGTTGTACGACGAGAAGCCGCCCTCGGTGCCGGGAACCATCTCGTTCTTGATGCGGATGTTGGCGAAGGTGCCGCGCACCATGACGTCGTGGTGGCCACGGCGCGAACCGTAGGAGTTGAAGTCCGCCTTGGCGACCTGACGCTCCATCAGCCACTTGCCCGCCGGGCTGTCGGCCTTGATCGAACCGGCCGGCGAGATGTGGTCGGTGGTGACCGAGTCGGCCAGGATCAGCAGCGGCTTGGCGCCGATGATGTCCGAAACCGGTGCCGGGGTCATCTCCATGCCCTCGAAGTAAGGCGGGTTGGCGACGTAGGTCGACGCGGCCTTCCACGAGTAGGTTTCCGAACCGGTGACGTTGATCGCCTGCCAGTGCTCGTCACCCTTGTAGACGTCGGCGTAACGGGCCTGGAACATGGCGCGGTCGACGCAGGCGTTCATCGTCTCGTTGACTTCGAGGTTGGTCGGCCAGATGTCCTTGAGGAACACGTCCACGCCGTCCTTGCTCACGCCGATCGGGGTGGTGGTGAAGTCTTCCACCACAGTGCCCTTCAGCGCGTAGGCGACGACCAGCGGCGGCGAGGCCAGGAAGTTGGCGCGCACGTCCGGCGAGACGCGGCCTTCGAAGTTGCGGTTGCCCGAGATGACCGCCGAGGCGACGAGACCGTTCTCGTTGATCGCCTTGCTGATCGGCTCTGCGAGCGGACCCGAGTTGCCGATGCAGGTGGTGCAGCCGTAACCGACGAGGTTGAAGCCGATGTTGTCGAGGTGCGACTGCAGACCGGCCTTGTTCAGGTAGTCGGTGACGACCTGCGAACCCGGTGCGAGCGAGGTCTTGACCCAGGGCTTGGGCTTGAGGCCCAGCTCGTCGGCCTTCTTGGCGACGAGGCCTGCTGCCACCAGAACCGAGGGGTTCGAGGTGTTGGTGCAGCTGGTGATGGCCGCGATCATCACGTCACCGTCGGTGATCGAGAAGTCCTTGCCTTCGACCTGCACGGTCTTGGGCGCCTGCTTGTAGGTCTCGGCCATGTCCTTGTTGAATACGTCGTCGACGTCGGTGAGGATCACCTTGTCCTGCGGGCGCTTGGGGCCTGCGAGGGTGGGGACGACGGTCGACAGGTCGAGTTCCAGCGTCGAGGTGAAGATCGGGTCGGCTGCGCCCGGCTCCATCCAGAAGCCCTGCTCCTTGGCATAGGCTTCGACGAGCGCGATCTGGTCTTCCTCGCGGCCGGTGAGGCGCAGGTAGTCCAGGGTCTTGTCGTCGATGCCGAAGAAGCCGCAGGTGGCGCCGTATTCCGGGGCCATGTTGGCGAGCGTCGCACGGTCGGCGAGGGTCAGCGAGGCGAGGCCCGGACCGAAGTATTCGACGAAGCGGCCGACCACGCCGTGCTTGCGCAGCATGGCGGTGCAGGTGAGCACGAGATCGGTGGCGGTGACGCCTTCCTTCAGCTCGCCCACGAACTTGAAGCCGACGACTTCGGGGATCAGCATCGAGACCGGCTGGCCGAGCATCGCGGCTTCCGCCTCGATGCCACCGACGCCCCAGCCCAGCACGCCGAGGCCATTGACCATGGTGGTGTGGCTGTCGGTGCCGACGCAGGTGTCGGGATAGGCGACCAGTTCACCGTTCTGGTCCTTGTCGGTCCACACGGTCTGGGCGATGTTTTCCAGGTTCACCTGGTGGCAGATGCCGGTGCCCGGCGGAACGGCGTAGAAGTTCGAGAGCGACTTGGAGCCCCACTTGAGGAAGTCGTAGCGCTCCATGTTGCGCTGGTACTCGATCTCCATGTTCTCTTCGAACGCCTTGGGGTGTCCGAATTCGTCGACCATGACCGAGTGGTCGATCACCAGGTTCACGGGAACCTGCGGGTTGATCTTGCTGGTGTCGCCGCCGAGCGCCTTGATGCCGTCGCGCATCGCGGCAAGGTCGACCACGCAGGGAACGCCGGTGAAGTCCTGCAGAAGAACGCGGGCCGGGCGATACTGGATCTCGTCACCGGTGGTGGGGTTCTTCTGCCAGTCGGCGACGGCCTGAATGTGCTCGACTGCGACGGTGAAGCCGCCATCCTCGAAGCGGAGCAGGTTCTCAAGCAGCACCTTCATCGAGAAGGGAAGCCGCGAGACGTCGCCGATCTTTTCGGCAGCCTTCTTGAAGGAGTAGTAGGCGATCTGCTTGCCGCCGACTGTCATGGTGCTGCGGGTGCCGAGCGTATCCTGTCCGACCTGGGTCATGGTGGGCTTTTTTCCCTTCTTGATTATGCCTGCCGCGACAGACCGGAAACCCCGGTTCCGTGCTGCACTGCGACAGGCGGATTCGTCGCCCCGCCGATGCGCGCTCCGGCGCCTCAGGTCAAGGGGGGCGCGTCGGGTGCAGAAGCGGGCGCGACCCCATCGTGGGACGGCTTGCCCCGTGTGCCCACCCAGCAGCCCAGCACGATCAGCACGGTTCCCGCGATCGTGAGGCTGTCCACCCGCTCATCGAACATCAGCCAGCCGAGCAGCGCGGCCCAGAGGAAAGCGGTATATTCGATGGGCACCAGAACCTGCGCTTCGGCACGGGCATAGCCCCATGACAAAAGCATCAGCGCGGCGGTTGCCAGAGCCGCTGCGGCGAGGATATCGGCCCATGTTCCGGGCTGCGGCATGGTCCAGAGAAATGGCGAGAAAACAAGGAAAATCAGGGTTACGCCAAGGTTCTGGAACAGCGCGACTTCCACCGGCCCCGCCACCAGCGCCTGCTTGCGCTGGACCGCCAGATTGGCGGCGTAAAAAGTTGCAGACAGAAGTATTGCGATCACGCCTTTCAGGCTCTCGACATCGGCATGACCGGTGCCGAGACGGCCCGAGGCGATCACGACCACGCCGAGGATTCCGAGCAGCGAGGCCCAGATCGCACGGGGGCGGATGCGCTCTCCCAGCATCGCAGCGGCAAAATAAAGTGCAAGGATAGGTGAGATAAATGAAATCGCCATGCCCTCGGCCATCGGCAGCCGGACGAGGCCGTAGAAGAACAGCGCGGCCATCGCGGATGTGAGAAGGGCGCGGAAGGCGTGGACGCGCAGCAGCACGGCCAGCGTGGGCATGGGGCGTCCGGCGGCCAGCCACAGTGGCAGGGTCAGCAATGTTCCCAGTATGTTACGGCCCAGAAGCGCGCTGTAGACACCCACCGCCAGCGAGGCGCTCTTGATCGCGGCGTCCATGCCGCTGAACGTCGCGATACCGGCGATCACGGCCAGAACCGCCGCCAGAGTGTGCGGCTGCGGGGCATGGAGGCGGGGGGCAGAGGCAGTCATCGCCGTTGCGCATTGTCGGGGAGAGGCGGCGGCTGCAAGCGATTCCCGAGCCCGCTGCAAGCGATTCATCGCAAGGTCAGGACGAATGCTTGAAGATCACGGGCAAACGGGGCTAAGTCGGCCGCAACGGCGTCTTTTTACCGTGCGCCAAGGCTCTTGGCGGAGCGTATCTGGCGGGGGCGGGAACGCACCGCCGTCCGGGGCATTTTGACCCCATAACATTTGGGCAGGTTTCTTCGATAATGGCAAATTTTGTTCGGGCAGTGCGGTGCGGTTCGCTGATGGCGGGGTCTGTTCTGGCCCGCAAGGTGATTCCCGCGCTGACCGTGACCGGTCTCGTGGCACAGCCGCTGGTGGCCGAGGCCGCGACTCAGCGCCAGCCGGCGGACCTCCTGCCCCAGCAGATGTCATCGCCCGAGCCGACCGCGACCGCCACGCCCAAGGCGAAGTCGGGCAGCGCGAAGGCCGCTCCGGCTGCGGTGGCGACGCCTGCTCCGATCGAGACCTCGAAGCCCGTGGTCCAGCCGCTTCCGGCACCGGGCACCCCGGAAAGCGCCAATGGTCAGATCGTGCCCGTGGTCGAGCCGGTGATGTCGTGGACGGTGGCGGACGCCAAGGCGCTGCTCAAGCTGATCCGCGGGATCGGTTCGGAAGGCCTGATCCCGGCGGATTACCAGCCCGATGCGCTCAACACCGCGATCATGGGCGGGGCGGGCGACGCGCTCGACCAGCAGGCGAGCCGCACCTTCGGCTGGCTGATCGAGGATCTGCGCGACGGGCGCACGCCGATGACCGATCGCGTGCAGTGGTTCGCGGTCGATCCTGATCAGGACACCACGCCGACCGAACAGGTGATGGCGCAGGCGCTGTCCAGCCATGACATCGCCGGGGTGGTGAGCGAACTGGCGCCGACGATCCCCGACTACCAGATCCTCAAGGACGCGCTGGCCGCCACGCCCAAGGCGCAGGTCGCCAAGCGCGCGCTGATTCAGGCGAACATGGATCGCTGGCGCTGGCTCAAGCGCGATCTGGGTGACGTTTACCTCATCACCAACATCCCCGAGTTCCAGCTGCGCCTGACGGTGAAGAACAACATCATCCGCACCTACAAGACGGTGGTGGGCAAGCCGGGACGCACCGCGACGCCGCAGCTGGCCGAGACGGTGACGGACGTGGTGTTCAACCCGACGTGGACAGTGCCGCAGTCGATCTCGAAGGGTGAAGGGCTCGCCGCCAAGGTTGCCGCCAATCCGAACTGGGCGAAGAACAACGGCTACAAGCTGGTCCAGAACGGCACCGGTCCGGCGTGGGTGGTGCAGCAGCCCGGCCCGAACAACGCGCTGGGCATGATGAAGATCGACATGCCCAACCCGCACGCGATCTATCTCCACGACACGCCCGCCAAGTCCTACTTCAACGCCAAGGTCCGCGCGTTCAGCCACGGCTGCGTGCGTACCGAGCGCGCGGTGGAGCTGGGTATGACGATGGCGATCCTCGGGGCCCAGATGGACCCGGAAAAGGCGGCGGAGATCTCGCGCTCGGGCAAGTACACCAAGGTGAACATGACGCGCACCTTCCCGGTGTACCTTGTCTACTTCACCTATGCCCGCAACATCGACGGCACGCTGACGCAGTTCGACGACCTCTACGGTCGCGACAAGCCGGTGCTCGACAGCTTCAAGGCGCCGCGCCAGCTCCACACTACCCAGCGCGCCAGCGACGAGGCGGTGATCAAGCTGGATAACCCGCTCTGATCAGGCAGTTACGATACAGATTCTATTCTTCGTCATTCCCGCGCAGGCGGGGATGACGAAAGGGAGGGCGGCGTTACAGTGCTGAACGCCGCCTTTGCCTTTTTCGGGGCGACGTATTCCCTCACTTCAGCAGCATCCATCACTTCAGCAGCATCCAGAGGGCCATCGCCACCATCATCACGTTCTCGGTGAGCGAAACGAAGCCCAGCGGCACGTTCGAACTGCCGCCGACGCAGGCGCACTTCAGCTCGCGCTTCTGGATGTAGACGGCGTAGAACACCGAAACGGCGCCGATGCCGCCGATCACCAGCGCGATGGGCGCGGCCACGAAGGTCAGCGCGCCCGAGATCATCAGCACCGCCGCCAGCGCCTCGGCAAAGGGATAGATCTTCGCATAGGGCACCCAGCGTCGCGCGAGCAGATCATAGCCCAGGAACATCGTCGAGAAGCTCTCGATATCCTGCAGCTTCTGCGTGGCGAGGATCGCCATGGAATAGGCGATGAACCATTCGCCCGCGCGCATCGTCAGCAGCGCACCCGAAGTCGCCCAACTGGTCGCCAGCGCCATCAGCGCGGCCATCGCGAAGATGGCGAGGACCGGGCGGTAGCTGGTCGCCTTGGGATCGCGCACCGGTTTGCCCAGGAACCGGCGCAGGTCGTCATGACCGCCGATCCGCTCGCCGTTGATGAAGGTCTGCGGCGTGGTTTTCACGTCGTGCTCGCGCTTGAAGGCGTCCACCTCGTCGCGGTTGCGCAGCCAGTGGTCCTCGACCGCATAGCCCTGTTTTTCGAGCAGGTACTTCGCCCGCAGACCCCAGGGGCAGACGTGCTTGTCGAACACCATGCGATAGAGCCGGGCGACGGGCTTGCCCGAAGGCGCGGCTGAGGCGGGGGAAGTGGCAGCAGTGGTCATCGTTTCACCTTCTCGAACAGGTCGACGAGTTCCGCGAACTTGGCGGTCTGCGCCGCCGGATCGCCCGAAGCGATCGCCTCGGCCACGCAGTGCGCGGCATGTTCGCCCAGAATTTCGCTCTCGGCCTTGCCCAGCGCCGCCTTCACCGCCTGCAACTGGTGCAGCACGTCGATGCAGTAGCGCTGGTCGACCAGCATCTGCTGAAGCCCGCGCACCTGTCCCTCGATGCGTTTCAGCCGGTTGATGGTGCGGGTGCGGTCATGATGCATGATGAGAACTCGTCGTTTCACCGGGTTTTTAAAATACCCATGGGGGTATTTGGGGAGGGGCCGCACAAGTTCAAGGCCTTTGCACAGCGGCGTTGCATGAAGTGTCGTCCGTCGGCAGAATGATATCGGGTGTGGTGGGGGCCGGAGTGGCGAATGTAACGACGGCGCTGCTGCTCGGCGCCACTTACGACGGCAGCGTGAAGCATTGCGTCATCAACTATGCGCTGGTGGCGGCGGGTGTCGGCCTTCACACGGTGCCGGAAGCATCGCCGGTCGATCAACGCGGGGGCTGGGTGCCGCTTGCCGTTGTTATCGCCGTGTTGCAGGTGTCGCTCTGGCTGGTGATGAATGCCGCGGGCGTCTCGCTGGTATGGTCGGCCCTATATGGCCATGCCTTTGCCGGTACAGGTGGCCGTGGCAGGCCTTTGCGTCTGGCATTGTTGAGCGCCGGCGCGCTGGGCCTTGTCTATTACGCCGTCACCTTCCCGCCGGTGACGACGGTGGCGCACCTGCTGGCGGCGTTGATGGGGGCGGGCTGGTTCTGTGGCTGGCGGTCGATCGAGGGGCGCAAGCTGTCCGCCTGACGGCGCCGGACCGCCTTCGCCAGTTCTCGCGGCCCCTCAGTTCTCGCGAATAGCCTGCAGGAACGCCTCGCCATAGGCATCGAGCTTGTAGGCGCCGACGCCGCCGATCGCAGCCAGATCGCTGCGGCTGGCAGGGCGCGTCTCGGTCATCTCGCGCAAGGTGGCGTTGGAGAAGATGTGATAGGGCGGCACGCCCGCTTCGGCGGCAAGCGAGCGGCGCAGTTCGCGCAGCGCCTCGAACAGCGGATCGCCGAACGGATCGGGGCCATCGTTGCCGCCGCGACTGCCGCGCTTGCGGCGTTCGCTGCGCGGCGGCACGACGATCATCACGCTCGCCTCGCCTTTCAGGATATCGCGTGAATCGCCACCCAGCGCGAGGCCGCCGTGCTCGGTCGGCACCAGACTGCCGCGCGCCTGCAAAGCGCGAGCGAGCGGCTTGAGCAGCGGGCGCTCGTCTTCGGTCAGGATGCCGAAGACCGAGAGCTGGTCATGCCCGCGCTGGAGCACGCGGTCGTCGCTGACGCCGCCGAGGACTTTCTCCAGATGGCCGAGGCCAAAGCTCTGCCCCGTGCGATAGACCGCCGAGAGCAGCTTGCGCGCGAGTTCGGTGACATCGTTGACCGATGGGGGCGTCAGGCAGTTGTCGCAGTTGCCGCAGGTGGCGGGCGGTTCCTCGCCGAAGTGGCGCAGCAGCACGGCGCGGCGGCAGGCGGCGGTCTCGACCAGTCCGGCGAGGGCATCGAGGCGCTGGCGCTCGCTGGCTAGGCGATGCGGCTCGATCTCGGACAGGCGCTGGCGGGCGCGGGCAAAGTCGTCCGCGCCCCACAGCATGATCGCCACCGAGGGATCGCCGTCGCGCCCGGCACGACCGGTCTCCTGATAATAGCCCTCGATCGACTTGGGGATGCCGGCATGCGCCACGAAGCGCACGTCGGGCTTGTCGATACCCATGCCGAAAGCGACGGTCGCCACCATCACCATGTCTTCCGAGGCCACGAAGGCGGCCTGGTTGCGGGCGCGCACTTCGGGGGAAAGCCCCGCGTGATAGGGCAGCACCCGGCGGCCGGTGTCGCGGGCAAGCCCCTCGGCCAGTTGCTCCACACGGGCGCGGGTGGAGGCATAGACGATGCCGGGGCCGGGGTTCTCGTCGAGCACGGCCTTCAGCTGGCGCTGCACGGTCTCGCGCGGGCGGATCGCATAGCGGATGTTCGGTCGGTCGAACCCGGCGACGATCAGCCCGTCCTCGGCGATGCCCAGCTGCGTCAGGATATCGGCGCGGGTGTGACGGTCCGCCGTCGCGGTCAGCGCGAGGCGCGGCACGTCCGGAAAGGCATCCAGCAGCGGTTTGAGCAGGCGGTAGTCGGGCCGGAAATCGTGGCCCCATTCGGAGACGCAGTGCGCCTCGTCGATGGCGAAGAGCGCCACGCGCGCGCGCGACAGCAGTTCGCGGAAATGCGGCTGGCTGGCGCGTTCGGGGGCGACGTAGAGCAGGTCCAGTTCGCCCGCGCGAAAGGCGCGCATGGTGGCATCGCGGTCGGTATCGGCGCTGGTGAGCGCGGCGGCGCGGATGCCGTTGGCACGGGCCGAGCGCAACTGGTCGTGCATCAGCGCGATCAGCGGCGAGACGACGACGCACGTGCCGTTCAGCAGCACGGCGGGCAACTGGTAGGTCAGCGACTTGCCCGCGCCGGTCGGCATCACCGCCAGTGTCGAGCGGCCTTCGAGCACGCGGCCAACCACCTGATCCTGCACGCCGCGAAAGCCCGAGAAGCCGAAGGTCTCGTGCAGCGCGCGCGAGACATCCTCGGGCGAGGGCGGCGGCCCGGCTTCGAGGATGGGGGCAGGGGCGAAGTCTTCGTAGTCGGCCACCGGCGCCCAGCCGTGGTCGCTGCCGTCATCTTCGGCGTACCAGGAGGTGGCGTCTGGCCAGTTGTCGTCGTTCTCGTGCTCGGTCACGGAGGCAGCCTATGCCAGATGCGCCGGGGCGATGGGAAGGCGGTGCAGGCGGTCATGCCCCGAATTTGCCGCCCTCTTTTTCGGTGCTCTTTTCCGGCACCTTTACCCGCTGCTTCGGGTGCGATCCGGTGTTGCCCGGATGCCGCATTTTGCGCGGGCTGTTATGCCCATGCCGAAACTCGGGCACTTTTCGCGGCCATGGGAGTTTTACCAAAGACGAATGGACAACAGGGAGTCTTGCTTATGTCTGCCTACGTTTTCCGCAGCAGCCGCCCGCACGAGTCGGTGCTTCCTCGTTCGCACCGCGATGCGCACCAGCGCCTCAATACCTATGGCCCGATCCAGCCGATGGACCAGCCCGCCGGAATCCTGCGGCGCCTGTTCGGTCGGGGATGAGAAGAGATCCTGCCGCACGAGCCGAGTCGGGTCGCACCACTTTCGTTCGGGTACGGCAAAGGTAAATTTTAAACGATTGCATCCCTCGTCGATCCGCGCTCTCGCCCGTTAGGCGCGGCTTTGCGCTGACGCGTCCAGAACGCCTTTCCAGAGGCGGCGGGCGATTCTCTCCCGTCGTGCAGGAACGGGAGTATCGCGTTATGGGTATCGACTGGAACGGCGCCTTTGTGCGGCGCCAGGAACTGCATGCGGCATGGCTGGACGAGCAGGCCTTTGCCGAAGATGCGCGCGCCGTGAAGGCGCTCGCGCGTCAGATGGGACGAGACACCGCGTCGGCGCTGGACGAACTCGCCGCGCGCGGTCTGGCCTCGGCGCTGGAGGTGCTTGCGATGCAGGATGCCGCCGCCGAACTGTAGTCCTGAAATCGTGGCCTTAGAGGCCATTTGAGAAATCGCGAAAGAGCGATTTCAGAGGCGGCACCGGCCCACGCCCCCACCCTGCCACCCAACGGTAGTATCCTGCGGGTGGCAGGGTGGGGGCGCCAAAAAGCAAAAAGGGGGCCGGTGCCGCGATGCGCCGTCAGGCGCATTCTCAAACGGGCTCTTAGAGGCCCGCGCTCAGCAGCCACTCGTGAAAGATGCGCACGGGGCGGGTTTCCAGCGCCTTGGGGCGGCAGATGAACCAGTAGCGATAGGGGCTGTCGACCTCGATATCGTAGAGGCGGGCAAGCCGGTCGTCATGCGCGCGGCGGAAGTGGTCGTCGTGCATGATGGCGATGCCAAGGCCCTGCGCCGCCGCTTCCAGAACCAGCTGACCCGAATTGAAGCGGTCGACCGAGGCGGCCTCCAGCTTGTTCATGCCGATGGCGGTCTTCCACGCATCGAGGCTTTCGGGCAGGTCGTTGTGGATGAGGAAGGTCTGCTTCGACAGCTTCTCGCGATCGGGAACCGGGCCGATCGCCTCGGCCAGCTCGCGCGAGACGATGGCGTAGACCTTGTTGTGATCGAGTTGCACCTTGTAGAAGGCTGGGTCCGGCTCCTTCGAGAGGATCACGGCGGCATCCAGCGTATCGCCGACGCGGCCTTCGAGGTTCGATCCGGTGTCGATGTCGATGTGCAGGCGCGGGTGCAGCTTGCGCAGTTCGGGCAGGCGCGGGAACAGGCGCTGGCCGCCGAACAGCGCGGGCACGCCCAGATGCAGGCGCAGCACCTGACCGCGATCGATCTGCGATTCCACCGCTTCGGCCAGCTCTTCCAGCTTGGGGCCGACGACATTGTAGAACGCCATGCCTTCGTCCGTCAGCTTCATCGCCTGATGCTGGCGTGTGAACAGCCGCTTGCCGGTGAAGTCCTCCAGCGCCGCGACCCGGCGCGAAAGCGCGGAGGGGCTGAGCGCGAGTTCGTTGGCAGCCGCCTTGGCCGATCCCAGACGGACCACACGGACGAATGCTTCAAGAGCGCGAAGGGGGGGGAGGCGACGAACGGGCAAGGTCTGTTCTTTTCTTCCGCTGGGCACCCGGTGAAGGGCGCACGTTTCAGGTTTGGGGGTCTCTCGCCAAATCGTCCTCGGGCGGATGAAGCCTGAGCCGGGAGACGTGGCGCTCGTTGCCGTCGATCACCTCGATACGCCAACCGCTGTCATGCTCCAGGATCGTGCCGACCTCCGGGACTTTCTCCGCGAGGACAAAGGCCAGTCCGCCCAAAGTGTCAACTGCTTCCTCAACTTCGGCGAGCCGGGTGTCTATTCTTTGCGCCACTTCTTCGAGTTCGACGCGGGCATCGGCCTCCCACATGCCGTTTTCCAGCGGCACCAGCAGGTCTTCGGGGGCATCGTCGTGCTCGTCCTCGATATCGCCGACGATTTCCTCGACCAGATCCTCGAAGGTGACGATGCCGTCGGTGCCCGAATATTCGTCGATCACCACGGCCAGGTGGGTGCGGCGCGCGCGCATGTCGGCCAGCACGTCGAGCGCGCCGCGCGCCTGCGGCACGAACAGCGGCTGGCGCATCAGCACGGTCCAGTCGGCGGGCGGCGGCGCCTTGCGGGCGAGGATGGGGAACACGTCCTTGATGTGGATCATGCCGCGAATCTCGTCGAGCGTCTCGCCATAGACCGGCATGCGGCTGTGGCCGTGCTCGGCAAAGGCCTCGATCACTTCGTCCCAACTGGCCGAGGCGGGCAGGGCGATGATCTCGCCGCGCGGGATCGCCACATCGTCGGCATCGTGTTCGGAAAAGTGCAGGAGGTTGCGCAGCATCTGCCGCTCGATCGGCGAAAGATCGCCCGATCCTGCGACTTCCGGAGTCTCGTCGCCCTCGTGATCGTCGATCACCTCTTCGAGGCGGGCGCGCAGCGACTGGTCGGCATCGGACTGGAAAAGCCTGCGGAAGACACGCCAGAGCGTGCCGCTACTGTCCGGTTCTCCCGAGCCGGTCTCGGTGGTGCGGCCATTGTCGGCCATGGTGATGGAAATCCCCTGTAGAAGTGTCAGTTTCGATGCATTGCAGGCAATTGCGAAAAACGCCAGCCTTTAGGTGCGATCCCCATATGGGTCGGGAAGGTCGAGCAGGGCAAGCGCCTTTGTTTCGAGGGCCTCCATCGCGATGGCATCCTCCTCGGAAATCTCGTGGTCGAGCCCGGCAAGGTGCAGCAATCCGTGGACGATCAGGTGGCTGGCGTGATCGGCAACCGCGATGCCCTTGTCCGCCGCCTCGCGCGCGCAGGTCTCGAAGGCCAGCGCGATGTCGCCCAGCATGTCGGGGGCGCCGTCGGGGGCGAGATCGAGCAGGTCGTCGCGCTCCATCATCGGGAACGAGAGGACGTTGGTCGGCTTGTCCTTGCCGCGCCACTCGCGGTTGAGCACCTGCACTTCGGCATCGCTGGTGAACAGCAGGCTGACCATCAGCCGCACGTTGTCGAGTTCGGGGGCGACTTGGGCCAGCGCCTCGGCGGCGCGTTCGGCAAGGTCCGGCCAGTCGGTATCGCCGGGCCAGGGTTCTTCGATGTCGATTTCGAGATTCATCACGTCCGTCCTAGCCTGTGGGGCGGAGCGAGGGAAGCGGGATGGCGGGGTTTTAATTCGTCCGCTGCCCACCAGCAGCGGAAAGGAAAGAGAAAATAGCTGGATCCCCGCCTTCGCGGGGATGACGAGGATGAAACGGATTTACCTATCTCTCGTCATCCCCGCGAAGGCGGGGATCCAGAGGCACAGGCGCAGCCTGCCCTCAATGCACCTTGGCGGCTTCGGCGGCGTCGAGCGGGCCTTCGTAGGCCTCGACGATGCGGCCGACGATCGGGTGGCGCACCACGTCCGCTGCCGTGAAGCGGGTGACGGCGACGCCTTCGATGCCTTCCAGCCGGTTCACCGCATCGGCGAGGCCCGACATGCGATCGCCGCCGGGGATGTCGACCTGACGCGGGTCTCCGCACACCACCATGCGGCTGTTCTGGCCGAAGCGGGTGAGGAACATCTTCATCTGCTCGCGCGTGGTGTTCTGCGCCTCGTCGAGAATGACGAAGGCATCGGCCAGCGTGCGGCCGCGCATGAAGGCGATCGGCGCGATCTCGATCTCGCCATTCGCCAGACGACGCTCCACCTGCTCGGGCGGCATGCAGTCGTACAGCGCATCGTAGAGCGGGCGCAGGTAGGGATCGACCTTGTCCTTCATGTCGCCGGGCAGGAAGCCGAGCTTCTCACCCGCTTCCACCGCCGGGCGCGAGAGGATCAGGCGCTGGACCGAACCGGTCATCAGCTGGCTGACCGCCTGCGCGACGGCAACGTAAGTCTTGCCGGTGCCTGCTGGGCCGAGCGCGAAGATCACGTCGGCCTTGGTCAGCTGGCGCATATAGTCGATCTGCGTCGCCGAGCGCGGCACGATCGTCTTCTTGCGCGTGCGGATCATGATCGGCGGCACGCCGGCCCCGGCATCGCCGGTGATGATGCCTTCCAGCGTGGGCTCGGTGCTCATCGCGATCAGCGATTCGATGGCGCCCGAATCGAGGTCCTGCCCCTGTTCGAGACGGCGGTACATGCCGGTCAGCGTCTCACGCGCGCGGGCCACCGAATCGTCGGGGCCTTCGATCATGATCTTGTTGCCGCGCGCGGAAATGTAGACGCCGAGGCGGTTTTCCACCTGCACGAGGTTGGCGTCGAACTGGCCGAACAAGGCCCCCAGCAGCACGGGTTCGTCGAAATCCAGTTCGGCTCGGGCACGACGGTGGGTTTCGGGACGGAGTTGCGCCGGGTCTACGGCACGGGCTGCTTTTCGGGCCATGCGCTCCTTTCGGGGTTCTCTCGCAAAGGACAGATGGAAAACGCCATTCGTCCTGTCTTGAAGATGGCTCCGCACATCGCGCCGCGCAAGGGCGCCGATAGCGGAGAAAATCGTTTCATGGGGGATAATCGGTCGTTTCGGCGTCCTGTTACGCAACTGTAGCGCTGCTGCGACATTTCTTGCCACATGCTGCACTGCCGGTTCGATGCGAATTCAGCTTGGCGGGGGCAAACATGAATGCGTGGTCCCCGAACAAGGGGGCTCCGGAATAGAGAAGGAGAGCAACCATGAAGAAGATCCTGATGGCCGTTGCCGCTGCAAGTGTCGCGCTGCCCGCGCTGGCAGCCCCTACGATCGCTTCGGCGCAGTCGCGTGCGGAAGTCCGTCACGACAATCGCGAGATCCGCCAGGACCGCCGCGAACTGCGTCGTGACCGTCAGGAGCGCCGCGAGGACTGGCGCGACTATCGTCAGGCTCACCGCGACGTCTATCATCGCCCGGCCTATGCAGGCCCGCGCGGCTACCGCTATGTTCGCGTCGGCGTTGGCCACCGCTTCGCGCCTGCCTATTACGGCCAGCGCTACTGGGTGAACGACTATGCCCGCTATCGCCTGCCCGCGCCGCGCGCCGGTGCCCGCTGGATTCGCTACGGCAACGATGTGGTGCTGGTGAACACCCGCACCGGCGTGGTGCTCCAGGCCTACAACGGCTTCTTCTGGTAAGCTGCCCTTATACAGACACCCAAGTACGTTCCCCCGTACGCAAGGAGGCCCCGGTTCGCGCCGGGGCCTTTTTCGCATGCGACGAACGGGCTCAGTGGTCTGGCGAAACGGGCACCGCGCGCCGTTGCGGCAAGGCGGCGGCGGCGCTATCCCTTGCGCCATGAACACGCTTCGCATCATCGCCTGCTCGCTCGCCGCCGTCTCGGCGCTGGCTCTCGCCTCGTGCAAGGACAAGAGCGCGCCGCAGCCCGCGCCCACGCAAAGCGCGGCGCCGACCGAAGCCGTGGTGACGCGCCAGTCGCCCGAGGACTGGCTGAAGGCGCATTTTGCAGGCGATCTGCGCTCCGAGATCGATTCGCTGCGCTATGCCAAGGCCACGGTGGACCTCAATGGCGACGGCAAGGACGAAGTGCTGCTCTATGCGGGCGGCTCGATGCTGTGCGGCAGCGGGGGCTGCGACCTGATCGTGCTGACACCGGATGGCGACAGCTGGCGCATGGTCGGCGATCTTTCGGTCGTGCAGATGCCGGTAGGCGTGCTCGACAGCAAGACCAACGGCTGGCGCGATCTGGCCGTCAGCGTGTCGGGCGGCGGGGCCGATGCGGGCGTGATGCGCGTGCCGTTCGACGGCAAGGCCTATGCCGACAATCCCACCGTCGCCCCTGCCGAGCCGAGCGACACCCTTGGCAAGGTGCTGATCCCGCAGGCCGAACTCCAGCCGCTTCCGGCGCCGGTTGACGGAGCGACAGAGGGCGCGAACTGAGGGCGTATTCTCCAGCTTCGTCATTCCCGCGAAGGCGGGAATCCAGTACGCCGGTTCGATACACGAAAAACGCGCGTGACTGGATCCCCGCCTTCGCGGGGATGACGAAAAGAAGGCCGGGCTAGATAAGGCCTGAAGCTCGACCGCGTGAAGGCCGCAGCGCGTTGCCTATCGCGCCAGCCATTCGCGCAGGGCGGCGTTGACCGCCTCGGGGCGTTCCATCGTCGCCATGTGGCCGCAGTCGGCAATCTCGACATAGGCGCAGCCGGGGATCGCGCCTGCCATTTCGCGGGCGCGTTCGGGCGGGGTCACGCGGTCCTCGTCGCCGACCACCACCAGCGCGGGAACCGTGACGGTCGTCAGCGTCTCGCGCGAATCGATACGATCCATGATCGCCTGTTGCTGGGCCATGTACGTGCCAAGGCCGACGCGCTGGGCCATCTGCAACACGCTCTGGAAGATCGGCTCGGGGCAGTCGCGCGCGACGAAATGGCGCAGGCCGTTTCGCAGCATCTCGGCATAGCCGTTGGTACGGGCGCTGGCGATCGCCGCTTCGCGCAGGCGCGTGTCCCCCTCGGTATCGGCGCGGGCGCTGGTGTCGATCAGCGCGAGGTGGCTGACGCGTTCGGGCGCTTGCCGCCACACTTCCATCGTCACGTAGCCGCCCATCGACAGCCCGGCGATGGCGAAGCGCTCGGGCGCCGAGGCCAGCAGGCGCGCGGCCATCAGTGTGATCGAATCGTCGTTCAGCGTATCGGCGATGGAGACATCCGCCACATCGGCAAGCCCTGCGCGCTGGGCGGCCCACAGCGTCGCATCGCAGGCAAGGCCGGGGACGAGAACCAGCGGTGTCTTCACGGTCATGCGGCGGAGGCGTCCGCCGGAACCTTGAGCACACCGGCCAGGCTGTTCGGCCCGGCGCTGGCGATCTCCACCGTCACCAGATCGCCGATCGCGGCCTCGCCGATGAAGTGGACAGACTGCAACCACGGCGACTTGCCCAGCCACTGGCCGGGAAGCTTGCCGCGCCGCTCGACCAGCACGGTGCAGGTCTTGCCCACGGTCGCGGCGTTGAAGGCGGCCTGATCGCGGTTGAGCGCGGCCTGAAGCCGCTGGAGCCGCTCGTCCATCACGGCGGCGGGAACCTGATCGCCCATCGTCGCCGCAGGGGTTCCGGCGCGCGGGGAATACTTGAAGCTGTAGCACTGCGAATAGCCGACCGCGTCCACCAGCTTGAGCGTGTCCGCGAACTCGGCCTCGGTCTCGCCGGGGAAGCCGACGATGAAATCGCCCGACAGCGCGATGTCCGGGCGCACGGCGCGCACCCGGTCGAGGATTTTCAGATAGCTTTCCACCGTGTGGCTGCGGTTCATGGCCTTGAGCACGCGGTCGTTGCCCGCCTGCACCGGCAGGTGGAGGAACGGCATCAGCTTGGCGATCTCGCTATGCGCGTCGATCAGCCCCTGCGTCATGTCGTTGGGGTGGCTGGTGGTGTAGCGGATACGCGCCAGCTCCGGGATCGCCGCCAGTTCGCGGGCAAGGCCATCGAGGCCTACTGCGCGACCCTTCGCGTCTTCGCCGCTCCACGCATTGACGTTCTGGCCCAGCAGCGTGATCTCGCGCGCGCCGGCCTCGACCAGCCGCTTGGCCTCGTCGATCAGCGCCGCATAGGGGCGCGAGATTTCCGCGCCGCGGGTATAGGGCACCACGCAATAGGTGCAGAACTTGTCGCAGCCTTCCTGCACCGTCAGGAACGCCGATGGACCGGACCTGCGGCGACGCGGCAGCGCGTCGAACTTGGTCTCGGCAGGCATGTCGGTATCGGTGGCGCGGCGACCGGCGACGGCCTCGGCGACCATCTGCGGCAGGCGGTGATAGGCCTGCGGACCGACCACCATCTTCACGGCGGGCGCACGGGTCATGATCTCCTCGCCCTCGGCCTGCGCGACGCAGCCCGCGACCGCGATCAGCGGCGAGGTGCCATCGTCGCGCTTCAGGCGGCCGATGTCTGAATAGACCTTTTCCGCTGCCTTTTCGCGGATATGGCAGGTGTTGAGCACCACCAGATCGGCATCCTCGCCCTCCGGCGCAGGGGCGATGCCCTGCTCGGCCAGCAGTTCGGCCATGCGCTCGCCGTCATAGACGTTCATCTGGCAGCCGAAGCTCTTGACCCGGTAGGTCTTCGGATTCGCAACAGGAGAAGAAGGTGTCTGCATGGCCGCGCCGATACCGGAAAAGCGCGGGCTTGGACAGGGGGAAGAGGGCAGGGGGGAAGAGCAGAACGAAAAGCTGACATAGCCTGCCTGTTCACAGAACAGCTGCCTTCCAAACCGTTTTCCTACACTCTGCACCTTCCGGTATTTTCGGGGGCATGGACAGCTCTCCTCGCCCCGCTCGCCCTTTCCTGCCTGCAACCCGTGCCCAACAGCGAATACCGCTGGACGAAGGAGAAGGCGCTCGTGTTCCTGCGCGCGCTGGCCTTCGGATACTCGGTCGCGGCGAGTGCGGCGCTGGTGGGGATGAGCCGCCAGTCGGCCTATCGGCTGCGAGAGCGGCTGGGAGAGGTATTTGCCGAGGCGTGGGACGAGGGGCAACGCCTCGGGGCTCTGCGGCGTGCGCAGCGCTATGCACGGGCCCCGCAAGGTGACACTCGGGGGCAAGGTGACACTTTGCCTCTGGACCGTGTCAACTGTGTCAACCAGAGTGTCACCTTGGGTGAAGCGGCTGCCTGCATTTCGGGTCGCATAAAGCGTGATTTCCCGCTATCCGCGCGCGTCATGAGCAAGACCGAAACTTTGTACGCCGCCTTTGCAGGCCACCTGAACGCCGCGCTCGATGCGCTGGAAGCGGCCGGTTCGCTGCCGGGCGGCCTCAAGCGAGGGGCGATCACGGTCGAGCCGCCGCGCGATCCCTCGCATGGCGACCTGTCCACCAATGCCGCGATGGTGCTGGCCAAGCCTGCGGGCATGAAGCCGCGCGACGTGGCCGAGGCGCTGGTGGCCGAACTCGCCAAGCTGGAGGATGTCACCTCGGCCGAGATCGCCGGGCCGGGCTTCATCAACCTGCGCCTCTCGCCCGCCGCCTGGATCGCCGAACTGCGCGCGATCGGCACGCTGGGTGCGGATTACGGCCGCTCGACGATGGGCGGCGGCAAGGTGGTGAACGTCGAATACGTCTCGGCCAACCCCACCGGCCCGATGCACATGGGCCACTGCCGCGGCGCGGTGGTCGGCGATGCGCTGGCCAGCCTGCTGGAGTTCGCAGGCCACAAGGTGGTCAAGGAATACTACGTCAACGATGCGGGCGCACAGGTGCAGGTGCTCGCCCGCTCGGCGCATGTCCGTTATCGCGAGGCGCTTGGCGAAGAGGTCGGCGCGATCCCCGAGGGGCTCTATCCGGGCGAATACCTGATCCCGGTGGGCGAACAGCTCGCCGCCGAGTTCGGCGACAAGTACGCCAAGGCGCCCGAATCGGAGTGGCTGGTGCTGTTCCGCGAAAAGGCGGTCGCGGCGATGCTGGTGATGATCAAGCAGGACCTCGCCCTGCTCGGCATCCACCACGATCTGTTCTCGTCGGAGGCCGAACTGCAGGCCTCGGGCAAGCCGGACGAGGCCGAAGCGTGGCTGCGCGCCAAGGGTCTGGTCTACGACGGCGTGCTCGAAGCGCCCAAGGGCAAGACGCTGGACGACTGGGAAGCGGTGGAGCTGCCGCTGTTCAAGTCGACCGCATTCGGGGACGATCAGGATCGCCCGATCAAGAAGTCGGACGGCACCTGGACCTACTTCGGCGCCGATCTCGCCTATCACTTCCAGAAGGCGCAGAGCGCCGACGCCCTCGTCGACATCTGGGGCGCGGACCACGCGGGCACCGTCAAGCGCATCAAGGCCGCCGTTGCGGCGATGACCGGCGAGAACGGCGAGGAGACCCCGTTCGAGGTGAAGCTGGTCCAGATGGTCCAACTGCTGCGCGATGGCGAGCCGGTGAAGATGTCCAAGCGTTCGGGCAACTTCGTCACGCTGGCCGACGTGGTGAACGAAGTGGGCAAGGACGTGGTGCGCTTCACCATGCTCACCCGCAAGCCCGAGGCGCAGATGGACTTCGACTTCGCCAAGGTGGTCGAAGCCTCGAAGGACAACCCGGTGTTCTACGTGCAGTACGCCAATGCCCGCGTCCACTCGACGCTGCGCAAGGGTCTGGCCGAAGGCAACTTCACGCCGTCTGCGGACGATCTGGAACTGCTGGGGGCCGAAGAGCTGGAGCTGGTCAAGCTGGCCGCGCAGTTCCCCCGCATCGTCGAGGCGGCAGCCGTGGCGCGCGAGGCGCACCGGATCGCTTTCTTCCTCGGCGATCTGGCCGCCGCGTTCCATGGCTACTGGAACCTCGGAAACGACCGGATCGAAAAGCGCTTCGTTAACGTGCAGGATGGTAAGCTGACGGCAGCGCGGCTATTCCTGGCTGCACAGATGGGGCAGCTGATCCGCAACGGTCTGGCCCTGCTCGGCGTCGAGGCCGTGGAGGAAATGTAAGGGCAATGGTGAATCCGTTCGGGGATCAGGCGTTCGGCGCGCAGGGCAATGGCCGTGACGAGGCGGGCCGCAACGAGACGGGCAGCAACGCGGGAGACGGGTTCTTCCACGAGGCGCCGCCGTCCGGCGCGCAGGGCTTTGCTTCGGAACCCTTCGACGAGCCCGAACGGCTGAACCCCCGGTTTTCGGAGGCGCCTTCGGAAGCGCGCCGCCTTGACATGGGCGAGCCCGAAGTGCGTCTGCCCTGGCTCGAAGGTGACGACGAGGACGAGGATGACGAGCGCGGCGGCCTGAGCGCGCAGGGACTGGTGCTGATCGGTCTCGGTCTGGTGGCGGTGATCGCCATCATCGGCGCGGTGATCTGGGCGACGCGCGGCCATGGCGATCAGGAACTGGTGGCGGTCGGCGGCGTGATCGAGGCGCCCAAGATGCCCTACAAGGTCCGTCCCGACGATCCGGGCGGTCAGGTGGTCGACGGCACCGGCGATTCGAGCTTCGCGGTCGCCGAAGGGCAGAGCCGCCCCGCGCGCATCGATGCGATGAACGGCGATGGCGGCAATGCTGCCGCACCCGCACAGCCCGGCTTCGACAGCGTCGGCGCCAAGCCCGGTGCGGCAGCTTCGCCTTCGCCGACAGCCTCGGCGACGCCTGCACTGACCGGTGTCGGCGTGCAGGTCGGCGCCTATGCCAATACGGCGGCGGCGGAAGCGGGCTGGGCAGTGCTCAAGAAGCGCTACGACGGTCTTTCGGCTTTCCAGCACCGTGTGGTGCAGGGCACGGCGGATATCGGCACCGTCTATCGCCTGCAGGCGGTGACGGAGAATGCCGCTGCCGCGCGCACGCTGTGCGAAGGGCTCCAGCAGGCGGACATTCCCTGCCAGGTCAAGAACTGAAAAAGCGCCGGGAAAGCCCAAGGGCATAGGGTATCCATCTCCCGCGATCTTGCGGGAGGCCCCCTGTTCGTGCGACGGATCGGCCATGGTTCCTGCAATTTTCGGCCTCTCCGGCCTGACGCTGAGCGCTGATGAGCGCGCCTTCTTCGCCGATGCCGATCCGGCGGGCTACATCCTGTTCGGGCGCAACATCGAGAGCCGCGAGCAGGTTCGCGCGCTGACCGACGAGCTGCGCGCGATCCATGGCCGCGACCGGCTGCTGATCTCGATCGATCAGGAAGGTGGCCGTGTCGCAAGGATGAAGCCGCCGGTCTGGCCAGCCTATCCGGCAGGCGAGGCGTTCGACCGGCTTTACGAGATCGCGCCTGCCAGTGCCATCGAGGCCGCGCGCCTCAATGCCGAGGCGCTGGGGCTGGATCTTGCCGAAGTGGGTGTGACGCTCGATTGCCATCCGCCGCTCGACCTGCGCCAGCCCGGCGCGCACGATATCGTCGGCGACCGGTCGCTCGGCCACGATCCGATGCGCGTCACCGCGCTGGGCCGCGCGATCCTCGAAGGGCTGGCGCTGGCGGGCGTGGTCGGCTGCGTCAAGCATATCCCCGGCCACGGGCGGGCGATGGCGGACAGCCACAAGGAACTGCCCACCGTCACCGCCAGTGCCGAGGAACTCGAACGCGACATCGAGCCGTTCCGCACGCTGAGCACAGGGCCTTTCGTCGCTCCCGTCGGCATGACCGCGCATGTGCGCTACACCGCGTGGGACGATGCGCTGCCCGCCACGCTCTCGCCCAGGGTGATTGTCGAGATCATCCGGGGGCGGATCGGCTTCGACGGCCTGCTGATGAGCGACGATCTCGACATGCAGGCGCTGTCGGGCAGCGTGCCGGACCTCGCCGCGCAGGCCGTCGCGGCAGGTTGCGACATCGCGCTCAACTGCTGGGCGAAGATGGACGACATGACCGGTATCGCGCGCGCTCTGCCCGATATTGCCCCCCGCGCTGGCGAACGGCTGGCGGCGGCGATGGCTTCGGTCACGCCGCGCGTGTTCACCGAAGCGGACCGTGCGGCGCATGCCGATCTCATTGCCCGGCGCGATGCACTGCTTGCGCTCGTTCCCGCACCCGCCTGATCGCGATGGAGCAGGGGGCGCTACGGGGGATCGAGGAACACCATGCCGAGGCGCGCGCAGCTGCCGAGCGGCGCGATGCGCTGTATCTGGAGATCGACGGCTGGGAAGGTCCGCTCGACCTGCTGCTCGATCTCGCGCGGCGCCAGAAGGTGGACCTGCGCACGATCTCGATCCTCGAACTGGTCGATGCCTATCTGACCTATGTCGAGGAGGCGGAGGCGCTGCGGCTGGAACTGGCGGCGGACTATCTGGTGATGGCGGCATGGCTCGCCTACCTCAAGTCCGCGATGCTGCTCCCCAGGGAGGAGCAGGAAGATCCCAGCCCCGAAGAACTGGCGCTGCGCCTGCAAATGCGCCTGCAACGCCTCGCCGCCATGCGGGAGGCGGCGGCGCGGCTGATGGGGCGTGACCGGCTGGGGCGCGACGTGTTCCTGCGCGGCGCGCCCGAAGGGCTGCGGGTGGAGCGCAAGGCGCTGTGGCAGGCCTCATGGTACGATCTGGTGCGGGCCTACGGTGATGTCAAAGTCCGCTCGCAGCCGGTGGTCCACATGGTGCGCGAACGCATGGTGATGAGCCTCGACACCGCGATCGAGCGGGTATCCTCGATGCTGGGCGTCGCGGTCGACTGGATGGAACTGCGCGATTTCCTGCCGCCCGCGCACGACGCCTGGGCGAACCCGCAGTTGCGCCGCTCGGCACTGGCCTCCAGCTTCGTCGCCGCGCTGGAACTGGCGCGCACCGGAAGGGCCGAGATCGTGCAGGAGCAGGTGTTCGGCCCGCTGCGGTTGAAAGCGATGCCGAGAGAGAGCCAGAACATGCGCGAGAGCCGGGCATGAGCGCGGGCGATCCGGCGCTCGACGCGCTTATCCGGGCGGTCGAGGCGACCTTGTTCGCGGCGGAAGCGCCGATGAGCGTGGAGCAGATTTCCACGCATCTTGGCGGCGCGGCGGTGCGACCGGCGCTGGTCGAACTGCAGCGCCATTACGCGACGCGCGGCGTGCATCTGGTCGAGCGCGGCAGGCGCTGGCATTTCGAGACTGCGCCCGATCTCGCGCACCTGCTGCGGCGCGAGAAGGAAGAGCCGCGCCGGTTGAGCCGGGCAGCGACCGAGGTGCTCGCGATCGTCGCCTATCACGAGCCGGTCAGCCGCGCGCAGATCGAGCAGATCCGCGGCGTGCAGACCGCCAAGGGCACGCTCGACGTGCTGATGGAGGCGGGCTGGGTCCGTGCGGCAGGGCGGCGCGAAGTGCCGGGGCGTCCGGTGATCTATGCAACGACGCCCGAATTTCTCGATCACTTCGGCCTTGCCTCGCTGCGCGATCTTCCGGGTGTGGACGAGCTGCGCGCCTCGGGCCTGCTCGATCCGGTGGACGACGACATGATCGAGCGGGCGCTTGGTGGCGGCGGTGAAGGTGCCGATGAGGATCAGGACGATCACGCGACTGGGGACGAAGAGGGCCTCTGAGCCCTTCCGCGCAATAGTCGGGCTGGTATCGGGGCCGGAAAGTGCCTAGATGAATCGAGGTGGGCCCGGAATCGGGCATTCGATTACTGGAGTTAGGGTTATGGGTAGCTTGTCGATCTGGCACTGGCTGATCGTTCTGGTGATCGTGCTCGTGCTGTTCGGTCGCGGCCGCGTCTCGGAAATCATGGGTGAGTTCGGGAAGGGCATCAAGAGCTTCAAGGAAGGCGTGAACGAGGAAGAATCGAAGAAGGGCACGGTAACGCCGCCGCCCGCGCCGGTGGCTCCGCCTGCGCAGATCACCTCGACGGAAGTTCCGCCTGTCGCGCCTGTGGCGCCGCCAGTTGCCCCTCACGTCGGCACCACCGAAAACAAGACCGAGCAGAACTGACCGCAAGACCGAACGGATAACAGGCGATGTTCGACATCGGCGGCTCCGAATTACTGTTGATCGTCATCGTGGCGGTCGTGGTGATCGGCCCCAAGGATCTGCCCGTGGCGCTGCGCGTCGCGGGCCGGTGGATCGGCAAGATGCGCAAGGTCTCCAACCACTTCCGCGCCGGCATCGATGCCATGGTGCGCGAGGCGGAGTTGGAGGACATGGAGCGCAAGTGGCGTGAGCAGAACGAGGCGATCATGAAGGCCGCCCCGCAGCTGACCGGCACCGGCGCCGAAAGCGCAGAGGCGATGCAGCCGCCGATCGCGGAGCCCGATCCGGCGCCTTCGCTCCCGGCTGCCGCTCCGGCACCGACGGCGCCGGAAACCGCAACGCCTGCAAATCCGGCGCCCGCAGCGCCAGCGACGCAGGCCGCCGAGGCAAAGCCGTCCCCCGAACCGCAGCTCCCGCTCGATACCTCGCAGGAGCATCGCTGACGTGGCCTTTCGCATCTCCGATATCGACGATTCGCAGGCGCCGCTGCTCGAACATCTGGTCGAACTGCGCACGCGTCTGCTGCGGGCGTTCATGGCCTTCGCCGTGGCCTTCGCGGTGTGCTTCTATTTCTCGGGCAAGCTGATCGGCTTCCTCGTGCGTCCGCTGGTCGAGGCCGGGCAGGACAAGCTGATCTACACCAAGCTCTACGAGGCGTTCTTCGTCGAAGTGAAGGTGGCGCTGTTCGCGGCGGTCTTCGTCAGCTTCCCGGTGATCGCCAACCAGATCTGGGCGTTCGTGGCGCCGGGGCTCTATGCCAAGGAAAAGCGGGCCTTCCTGCCGTTCCTGATCGCAACGCCGGTGCTGTTCACGATGGGCGGCGCGCTGGCCTATTATGTAGTGATGCCCACGGCCTTCCACTTCTTCCTGGGTTTCCAGGGGCAGACCGGTGGCCTCAAGCTCGAAGCGCTTCCGGGCACGGGTGACTATCTGGCGCTGGTGATGCAGTTCATCCTCGCCTTCGGGATCAGCTTCCTGATGCCGGTGCTGCTGATGCTGCTTAACCGCGCGGGGATCATCACCCGCGATCAGCTGAAGGGCGCGCGGCGCTACGCCATCGTCGGCATCTTTATCATCGCTGCGGTGGCCACGCCGCCCGATGTCGTCTCGCAGCTGCTGCTCGCGGTGCCGCTGCTGATGCTGTTCGAGGGCACGCTGATCGTGATGTGGTTCACCGATCGCAGCGCGGCAAAGGCCAAGGCAGCGGAAGAGGCTGCTGCCGCTGCGGAGGCCGAGGCACCCGCCGCCTGATACCGGGCATTTCCATTCGACATAAAAAAGGGCCGGATTTTCCGGCCCTTTTTCGTATCAGCGGGGTTTGTCCTTGTCGCCTTCACCGATGACGGTCTTGGCGTCCTCGGGCATGACCTTGTCCTGTGCGGCCTTGTCCTGCGCCGCGCTCCACGCCATCTGACCGCCGATCCAGGTTTCCTCGACCCTGGCGATGCGCAACTGCTGCGGGGTGGCGGCGGTCGGGTCCTGATCGACGAACAGGAAGTCCGCGCGATAGCCCGGCGCGATCCGGCCCAGCCGGTCATCGGCGAGCAGCGCATGGGCACCACCGGAGGTATAGGCCGTCAGCGCCGCCTCGCGGCCAAGCACTTCCTGCGGCTGCCATCCGCCGAACGGCTGACCGCTGGCATCGGCGCGGCTGGTGGCGACGGCCATGCCGACGAAGGGGGCCGGAATGCGCGCAGGCGTGCCCGAGCCGAACGCCAGCGTCGCCCCGCCGGTCGCCACCGACTTCCACGCGAAAGCCTCGTTCAGACGCGGAGCGCCAAGTGCGGCCTCGGCCACGGTGCGCTCGTCCGCCATGTCGCCCGGCTGCATGGCGACGGTGACCCCGGCCTTGCCGAGCCGCGTCACGTCGAGGGGATCGATGGCATCGGCCCCTTCGATCCGCCAGCGCCGGTCGCCCTTGTAGGTATCCGACAGTTCCTGAATCGAATCGAGTACCGTGCGCACGGCGGCATCGCCATTGGCCCGCACGGCGACCTGGAAGTTGTCGATCGCCGCGCGGCTCATCAGGTTGCCGAGTTGCGTCTCGTTCATCTGCGGCAACCCACTGGTCGCAGCATCGTCGGCATAGGGCTTGAGCAGCCACGCCCCGTGCGAACCGAGGCCACCGTCGAGCGTCAGTTCCACGCCGTTCATCTTGAGCCGGTCGTCATAGAGCCACGGCGAAGGGCCGGGGCCGCCGATCAGCGCCATGTCGGCCACGTTGTCGGCATAGGCGACCACGCGCAGGCGCAGGCGTCCGGCATCGGCGGCGCGGCGCATCGCCTGCCAGTCCTCGATCGAAGTGCCCATCGCCGAGACCGTGGTCACGCCCTGTGCCAGGAACAGCAGTTGCGCGCGGCCCAGCGCGGAGTCGATATCCTCCGGACGCGGGCGCGGCACTTTGGCTTCGACTGGGGCCATGGCGGTCGCCATGAGCACGCCGGACGGCTGCTTGCCGCCCGCGATCCGCTCGATCCGGCCACCCACAGGGTCCGTGCTGGCGGCAGAGACGCCGCCTTCGCGGAGCGCGGCGGAGTTCGCCCATCCGGTCTGTCCGTCGGCGCTGAGCAGCCATGCAGGCCGTCCGCCGGTTACGGCATCGAGGTCCTTGGCGCTCGGCATATGGCCAAGGCCCCAGGCGTTCTGGTCCCACCCGCGGCCGAGTATCCACGGCAGGTCGGGGTGCGCCGCGGCCCACGCTTGCACGCGCGAGAGGGCATCCTCCAGCGAGCGCGCCTGCGTCAGGTCGAGCGTCATCTTCGCGATGCCGGTGGCGATCACGTCGGCATCGGCGTCGATCATGCCCGGCACCACGATGCGGTGCTTGCCGTCGAGCTTGTAGCGCACACGATCGGGCAGCTTGTCTCCGTGCTGGAAGGTCTGCACCACGCGGCCATCGTCGCCGATCAGGAAAGCCTCGAAGCGGGCGATGCCGCCGTGGCCGTCGGGCGTCAGGCCCTGCACGTTGTCGATCAGCGTTCCGGTGGCGGGAACCTCCGGCGCCTTCTTCTTGGCGAACGCGGTCGTCGGCAGCACACCGCAGAGCGCGGTGGCGAGGAACAGGGCGCGCAGCGCGCCGCTCTTGGATGTCACTTGGAGCCTTTCCGTGGCAATCGCTTGATGATGGCGCTGGTATCCAGACGCCCGCCGCCCATCGCCTGGATGTCGGCATAGAACTGATCGATCAGGGCGGCCACCGGCATCGATACGCCAAGGCTGCGCCCCTCTTCCATAGAGAGGCCCAGATCCTTGCGCATCCAGTCGATGGCGAAGCCGAAGTCGAAGCGGTCCTCGTTCATCGAGTGCCAGCGGTTGTCCATCTGCCAGGACTGCGCCGCGCCGCCCGAGATCGCTTCGTAGACCTTCTCCATGTCGAGGTGCGAGGCCTGCGCGAAGCGTACCGCTTCGGCCAGCGCCGCGACGTTTCCGGCGATGCAGATCTGGCAGGCCATCTTGGCGGTCTGCCCCGCGCCTGCCTTGCCGACATGGACGATGCGGGCCGAATAGGCCTCCATCACCGGCCTTGCGCGCTCCACCGCATCCTTGCGGCCGCCGCACATCAGCGTGAGCGTGCCGCGCTCGGCGCCGATCTGCGATCCGGTCATCGGCGCATCGATGCAGTGCAGGTGCAGGTCGCGCGCTTCGACCGAGATCTGCCGGGCGATCCGGGCCGAGACGGTGGTATGGTCGATGAACACGCTGCCCGGCGCCATCGCCCGGAACACGCCGTGGGGGCCAAGCACCACTTCGGCCAGATCGTCGTCATTGCCGACGCAGGTGATGACGACGTCGGCGCCGCGCGCGGCATCGGCGGGGTCTGTTGCGACGCGCACCGCGAATTGCGGGTTCGCCGCCTGCCACGCGGCGATGCGGCCGGGCGAGCGGTTGTAGATCGTCAGTTCGTGGCCGGCCTCGGCGATGTGGCGCGCGATCGCACTGCCCATCACGCCCAGGCCAAGGAAGGAAACCTTGCGTCGTTCGCTCATGCGATCCGTCTTCTACTGCTTTGGCCGCGATTGCAAATCAGCTTCGCGGCGGATTCGGAAATGTTCCGCACGCGCTTGAGTTGCGCATTTTTCTTTCATCATCGCCCCCTCTTCGCTTTTCATCCGTTCCGCTTTCCGGTAGGCGCGCCTGCACTATGGAACAGCCAGAGCTACAGATCGCTACGGCCCCCGAAAGGGCGCTGCTGACCGCAGAGGACGTTCGCGGAGCGGCTCGGCGAATTAGCGGCAAGGTCGTTCGCACGCCGACGATGCACAGCAAGACGCTGAGCGCGATTACCGGCGCCGACATCTGGCTCAAGTTCGAGAACCTGCAGTTCACCGCCGCCTACAAGGAGCGCGGCGCGCTCAACGCGCTGATGTTGCTGGAGGATTCGCGCAAAGCGCGCGGTGTGATCGCCGCGTCCGCAGGTAACCACGCGCAAGGGTTGTCGTATCACGGCACGCGACTGGGCGTGCCGGTCACGATCGTCATGCCACGCACCACGCCGATGGTGAAGGTGATGCAGACCGAGAGCGTGGGCGGCAAGGTCGTGCTCGAAGGCGAGACTTTCGACGAGGCCTATGCCCATGCCCGCAAGCTGGAAACCGAACTGGGCCTCACTTTCCTGCACCCCTTCGACGATCCGCATGTCGCCGCAGGGCAGGGCACGGTCGCGCTCGAAATGCTCGAGGATGTGCCCGAGATCGACACGCTGGTGCTGCCGGTGGGCGGTGGCGGCCTTGCCACCGGCATGGGCACGATTGCACGGGAGATTCGCCCCGATATCCGCCTGATCGGTGTCGAGGCACAGCTCTATCCCTCGATGTTCAACCTGCTCAAGGGCACGCGTCTGCCGGTCGGCGGGGATACGCTGGCGGAAGGCATCGCGGTGGCGGAGCCGGGGCATTTCACCTCGAAGGTGCTCAAGGAATCGCTCGACGATTTCCTGCTCGTCAGCGAGGCCAGCATCGAAAGCTCGCTGGCGCTGCTGCTGCAGATCGAGAAGACGCTGGTCGAGGGCGCGGGCGCGGTCGGCCTCGCTGCCGTGCGTGACAACCCGGAACTGTTCGCCGGTCGCAAGGTGGGCATCGTGCTGTCGGGCGGCAATATCGACACGCGCCTGCTGGCGAACGTGCTGCTGCGCGATCTGGCCCGCTCGGGCCGTCTCGCACGGTTGAAGATCGGCCTTCAGGATCGCGCAGGCGCGCTGTTCAAGGTGGCCAAGGTCTTCCACGAGCACAACGTCAACATCATCGAAGTCTTCCACCAGCGCATCTTCACGCACCTGCCCGCCAAGGGTCTCGTCACCGAGATCGAGTGCGAGGCGCGGGACAGCGCGCAGCTTCACGCCCTGATCGGCAGCCTTCGCCGCGAAGGCTACGAAGTGAAGCTGGTCGAAACCGAGTAGGGAGAGGCGGGCGCGCGCCCGGTCCGCATAGGCTCTGAGCCGGCTTGAGACCGGCCGTGAGCAGACCGGAGCGCGCCCGCACGATCTTTACCGGAAACTACTTTGCGTCCTGGTGCATTGCAAAGGGTGAGTGTTTCGCTCTGACGTAGCCGGATTTGCAGGTATCGCAGGCGGTTTGTTAACGTTTGTCGGTGCCTTGCGGCCGGTCGAACGCCCCGAACCGGGACAGGGGAGCACGCCAGAGTGCCATCCTGGGGCAAATTCGGACCCGATGGCTCCGAATTTGTGGTTAAGGCTCTTTCAAGCCGGAGCCAGTGTGGCATATTTGGCTTTCAGGCGCAGGGCGTAGACCCCATTGGCAGGGCAAAAGCCCGAATAAAGGACAGCAGGCCTCGTGACGGCTCCGGTTCGATTTCCCCGCTTCTTCGTGACGAGCCCCGCGCCGTGCCCCTATCTGCCGGGCCGGAGCGAGCGCAAGGTGTTCACGGAACTGAAGGGGCCGCAGGCGGATTCGCTCAACGATGCGCTGGGCCGGATCGGTTTTCGTCGCAGCCAGACCGTCGCCTATCGCCCTTCGTGCCTTGACTGTAACGCCTGCGTTTCCGTGCGCGTGGTGACGGGTGAATTTGCGCCGTCTGCTTCGCAGAAGCGCACGATGAAGCGCCATGATGACCTGATCGTCACTGTCTGCCGTCCCTGGTCCACCAGCGAGCAGTTTGAACTGCTCCAGCGCTATCTCGCCTCGCGCCATCCCGATGGCGGCATGGCGAACATGGACGAGGTCGACTTTGCCGACATGGTGGAGCACACGCCGGTCACGACATATGTCGTCGAATATCGTGAGCCGTCCACGGACGGCATCTCCCCCGGTCGCCTCATCGGCGCCTGCCTGACCGATCGCCAGTGCGACGGGCTTTCGATGATCTACAGCTTCTATGAGCCCGATCATCCGGCACGCGGCAGCCTCGGCAACTTCATCATCCTCGACCATATCCAGCGCGCGCACGAGATGGGACTGGATTACGTCTACCTCGGCTATTGGGTCGAGGGTTCGGGGCGGATGCAGTACAAGATCCGCTATCGCCCGATGGAGCGCCTTGGTCGCAACGGCTGGGAACGGATCGGCTGCGAAGAGCACGACCGGTTGATTGCGGGGGCGGTGGCGCCGCGTAAGGACAGCGATGAGCCTGTCTCGCATGGCGCCAAGGACGGAATGCCGCGCGTCGGCATCTGATCGAGGCCGCCCGGCATTTTTCAGGCGCTGTTTCTTCAGGTGTTATCGGGCCGGGCGTAAAGCGCCGCCTCTTCCGCGCGGCGACGGCGCAATCCCTCCATCGCCCGGCCGCCTGCATTGATCCAGCGCAGGAATTCGGCCCGTGCGCCTGCATGGTCGCCTGCGCGGTGCTTGCGGGTGAGCGTGGCGCTGGCGATCTGCCCCGTGTTGTAATGGAAGGAGACGAGGGCATCGAACTGGTTGGCGGTGGTGGGCGCTGAACCGATCGCGCGGCTTACGTCCCTGGCGAAGCGCTGAAGATCGCTTTCCAGACGCGCATCGCATTGCGCCTGCGTCCATACCGTTCCGCGCACGATGCCTCGCCCGGTCGCGCCCCAGCCGATCGTCCATGGCGCCCCGCCCGTGCCGGGATCGGGATACGCCTCGATCCTGCCGTCGCTGCGTTTGCGTGCGCAGCCCTCCCATTTGCGGACGAGCGCGATTCCGGTCGCACCGACAGGGCGAACGGAAGCGGTCAGCGATTTGAATTCGTCCCCAATGGCAACGGCTGGCGCGAAAGTGGCGGACATGGGCAGGACTCCGGCTCAAAAGGGGTGGCCGAGGAAATCCTGCGCAGGTGTCCCGGTTGTAGGACAGTTACCGTCTTGTAAACCTTGCTGTGCTGCCCGGACCGGGATCACAGCTTCTTCAGGACGGCATCGACAGGCAGGGCGAGGCTCTCCTTGCCCGCCACGGCATCGCCGGACAGGGTGGCGGTGCTGCCGTCCGGCGCGGTGACGGTGATCACGTCGCCGGTTTTCGTGAAGGTGAGCGTCGTTCCTGCCATGTCGGTCATGGTCGCAGCCGCCTTGCTGCCGCTGGCCTCGATCGCTGCGGCGATATCGTGGCGGGTCACGTAGCCGGGCAGGATGTGCGCCTTGAGCAGCGCGGCGAGCGCGGACTGGTCGGTCGAGCCGGTGATCGCCTTGGTGGCATCGCCCGCCGCCGCAAAGGCATCGTCGCTGGGAGCGAGCAGGGTATAGCTGGCCTTACCTGCAAATATGTCGCCAAGCCCGGTGGTCTTGAGCGCTTCGGCCACCGTCTGGAGGCCTGCGGCATTGTCGAGCGCATCGGGAAGCGAGGTGTCGCCGGGGACGACGGCGGCCAGATCTTCTGCCGCACTGGTCGAGGCATCGGCTCTGGGCGTCTTGCCGGAACAGGCAGAGAGCCCTGCTGCCAGCAGCAAGACAAAGGCGGTGGTGCGGAGTGTCATGCGCATGGGGTCTGTCCTTGCTCTGGCCGTCAGTCGAGCATTTCGATGGCGGCGCGCACCATCCGGGTTTTCGGGTCGAGCTGGTAGATATATCCGTCGCTGTAGCGGTAGAGCGCGTCCGGCCCATCGACGTACTGGTCGCGATAGCCATAGGGCACGTTGTAGATGTCGTAGCCCGGAGGCATTACCTTGCCGACCGCAATGGTATTTCCCGTAAGCAGCGCGGCGACTGCGGTTATCGCATTGCCCTGTGGGTTAACGCGGTAAAGCGTATCGTCGTAATAGCGATAGGTGTCCGCTGCTCCCAGACCGAAATAGGTGCTGTAATAGTCGGGCAAGGCAGCGCTTTGCACAGCGGCAGGCCAGATCGCGCCGACGGCGAGCGCCCCACCCAGCAGTGGCACATAGCTGGCGACGGTGTTTCCGGTGCCCATGCGCAGCAGGTAGCCCCCGAGTACGTATAGGTCTGGTTGCGGTCATAATCGCGCAAGTACCAGCCCGGCTGGCTCCAGGCGCTCGGCGGTGCGGGGGTGGCGAGCGAGGCGGGCAGAATTGAAGGGGCCGGAGGCGCGCAATTCGGCCCCTTGGTCAGGGCCGGGGGGCATCCCTGCAACGTCTGTCGCTGGTCCAGCGCGCCCCAGTCGAACGCCTTGCGATTGGTGACGACCCGGACGCGGGCGTTGGTAGGCACCTGAAAGGCACTGCCATGGGTGTCGCGAAAGCGGCTCTGCTTGAGGTCATGGCGCAGCGCGCGACGGGCTGCGGCGCGGCGCTCGGCGTGGGCCGCTTCATGGCGCGCGCTGCCGTGTGGCTCGGGATGCGGCACGGTTGCGACTGCGGAAGGCGTGGCAGGCTGCGGCGCGGTTTGCGGCGGTGCCTGATCGTCGCGATCCGGGGCAGGCTTTCCGGCGCGCCCGGCGTTAGTCGATCCCGTGCCGGTATCACGATCTTTCGAGGAAGCGGGCTGGGCGGTCTGGTGTGCAGGACCGGTCATGCCGGAGCCGGGCGATCGCGTTGCCGGAGCCGTCTGTCCGCCTTGTCGGGGGCTGCCTTCCTGGTGATGCTTCCCCGATGCTGTCGCGGCGGTGACAGGATTGCGGGCTCCGTCAGGCGCATCGTTCTGATCGTGGGGAGCAGCCTGAATTTGCGTGCCCGACTGGGCTGGAGCCACGGTGCTTAAGGCCAGCGAAGTCGTGGCGGCGCCGACCGAGAGTGCGATGAGCACGGGCCGCAGGGCCGGGACGGGAACGGTCGGTCGCATCGGGCATCTCCTCTGGCCAGAGCAAACGCGGAAGCGTCCTGTCAGGTTCCTCCCCGTCGGGTGCTCTTCGGCTGTGGCGAGAGGTTCGATGGCCTTGCCGCGATGAACCAAGGCTTGCCGGAAGATCCCGATTCGACGTTCGTGCCGAGTGTTTGCAAACAAAAGGAAAGGGCGCCCGGATCGCTCCGGACGCCCCCCTCGGTGATCTCTTCTTTCCGGGCTCGAAAGAGCGCGGAAAAGCGCGATCAGGCGCTGTAGTACATGTCGAACTCGACAGCCGACGGCGTGGTTTCCCAGCGCAGCACTTCGGGCCACTTGAGTTCGAGGTAGGCTTCGATCTGGTCCTCGGTGAACACGCCGCCTTCGAGAAGGAACGCGTGGTCGGCCTGAAGCGATTCGAGAGCTTCACGCAGTGAGCCGCACACGGTCGGAACTTCGGCGAGTTCTGCCGGGGGCAGGTCGTAGAGGTTCTTGTCCATGGCTTCGCCGGGGTGGATCTTGTTCTTGATGCCGTCGAGGCCGGCCATCAGCAGCGAGGCATAGCACAGGTAGGGGTTGGCCATCGCGTCGGGGAAGCGGAATTCCACGCGCTTTGCCTTGGTGCCCGCACCGTAGGGGATGCGGCACGAGGCCGAACGGTTGCGCGCCGAGTAGGCGAGCAGAACCGGTGCTTCGTAACCCGGAACCAGGCGCTTGTAGCTGTTGGTGGTCGGGTTGGTGAAGGCGTTCAGGGCCTTGGCGTGCTTGATGACACCGCCGATGAAGTACAGGCAGGTCTCCGACAGACCGGCATAGCCGTTGCCTGCGAAGGTGTTCTCGCCCTCGTTCCAGATCGAGATATGCGTGTGCATACCCGAGCCGTTGTCCTTCATGATCGGCTTGGGCATGAACGTTGCCGTCTTGCCATAGGCCTGCGCGACCATCTGCACGACGTACTTGTAGATCTGCATGCGGTCAGCGGTGGTGACGAGCTTGCCGAAGGTCAGGCCGAGCTCGTGCTGGGCAGCCGCCACTTCGTGGTGGTGCTTGTCGCAGGGCAGACCCATCTCGATCATGGTCGAGACCATTTCGGCGCGGATATCGACAGCCGAATCGACCGGCGCGACCGGGAAGTAGCCGCCCTTGGCACGCGGGCGGTGGCCCAGGTTGCCGACTTCGTATTCCTTGGCGGTGTTGGTCGGCAGCTCGATGTCGTCGATCTTGAAGCCGTTGCCGTCGTAGCCGTCGTAGAACTTCACGTCATCGAACATGAAGAACTCGGCCTCGGGGCCGACGAACACGGTGTCGCCGAAACCGGCCGACTTGACGAACGATTCGGCGCGCTTGGCGGTCGAACGCGGGTCACGGGCGTAAAGCTCGCCGGTCGAAGGCTCAACGATGTCGCAGAACAGGATCATCATCGGCGTGGCCGAGAACGGATCGGTGTAAACGGCATCGAGGTCGGGCTTGAGGATCATGTCCGACTCGTTGATGGCCTTCCAGCCTTCGATCGACGAACCGTCGAACATCAGGCCGTCTTCGAGCTCGTCCTCACCCAGGACGCTCGAAACCATGGTCAGGTGCTGCCACTTGCCCTTGGGGTCGGTGAAGCGAAGATCGACCCACTCGATCTCCTCGTCCTTGATCTTCTTCAGGACGTCCTTTGCAGTTGCCATCGGCTTGGTACTCCAGTGTTGCTCCCCCGATCCCGGAGAAGTCGTGAGGGTATTGGCTGTCCGGTCGGCCGGCCCCCTGCCAGCGTGAACCCGGTCCGGTTTCAACCGGAAATGTGTGACCGGCGATCTCCTCGCGGGCACTCCATCTCATCGTCGTGGCGCGGCCGGAGCCGGGCAAGGGCGATGCGATGGATGCCGGTCGGAACCGGGACGGTGCGCGGCTTAGAGCGCGTCGTCGTCCCGTTCGCCGGTGCGGATGCGCACGGCGGTCTCGATCGCGGTGACGAAGATCTTGCCGTCGCCGATGCGCCCGGTCTGGGCGGCGTCGGCAATGGCTTCCACCACGCGGTCGGCCAGAGCGTCGGGAACGACGACTTCAAGCTTCACCTTGGGCAGGAAATCGACGACGTATTCGGCGCCGCGGTAAAGCTCGGTGTGGCCTTTCTGGCGGCCGAACCCCTTGGCTTCGGTGACGGTAATGCCCGACACGCCCACTTCGTGGAGGGCTTCCTTCACCTCGTCCAGCTTGAACGGCTTGATGATGGCTTCGATCTTCTTCACGCGTATTCGGACCTTTTGCATGTGCTCTCGGACGGCGAATTTGGTGCTGTCCGCGACCAGATGCCTCGCGCGCGAATCCAATCAAGATTCGTGCCAAGGCCAATGCGCTCTTGGTAGGACATGGAAGGGGGCGCGAAAAGAGCGGAATTGCACGATTTGCCGGGTCAACTAACGATTGTGCCCGTTTTTCTGCATCGCGATCGCGCAAGGATTGTTCAAGATTTGTGCAGGTGCTGCCTTGAAATTGTGCATCTGCGCGAAAGAAGGCAATTAGCGGGCAATTTGCGCGCGGATGCGATGCAGGCATGAAAAAGCCGTCCATCCGCGAGGATGAACGGCTATTGCGTGTATATGAAACTTTTGTGAAGCTTCGCGCGCCTGCGATCAGCCCAGTCGCAGGCCTGCGGTTTCGGGCAAGCCCGCCATGATATTGAGGTTCTGGACAGCAGCGCCGCTGGCACCCTTGCCCAGATTGTCGAGGCGGGCGGCGAGGCGCGCCTGCTTGCCATCGGCGGCGGCGAAGACCGAGAGTTCCAGCGTATCGACCGGCTGCATCGAGGCGCGCAGCAGCAGTTCGCTCGGGCGCTCCTCGCTGACCGAGACGACCGGGCTGCCGCGATAGGCTTCGACCAGTGCGGCGTGCAGCACGTCGGGCGTCGCGGCATTGGTCATGGCTTCGAGATGCAGCGGCACTTCGACCAGCATGCCCCGGTGCGCGGGCACCACGGCGGGCGCGAAGATCGGCGCGATGGTGATGCCGGTGTGCGTCTGCATTTCGGGCACGTGCTTGTGGCCCATCGCCAGGCCATAGGCGCGATAGGCGATGTCGGTATCTTCCTCGAACCGGGCGATCAGCGCCTTGCCGCCGCCCGAGTAGCCCGAGACCGCGTGGCACACGTAAGGCCATTCGCGCGGGAGCATGCCTGCCGAGACCAGCGGTGCCAGCAGCCCGATGAATCCGGTGGGATAGCAGCCCGGATTGCTGACGCGCTTGGATTGCGCGATCAGGTCATGCCCGATCACCTCGGGGAAGCCGTAGGTCCAGCCGATCGCAGTGCGGTGGGCGGAGCTGGCGTCGATCACGCGGGTGCGATCGTTGCGGATCATCGCCACCGAATCGCGGGCGGCATCGTCGGGCAGGCACAGGATCACGAAGTCGGCGTCGTTGATCGCCTCGGCGCGGGCGGCCTCGTCCTTGCGGCGGGCCTCGTCCAGCGTAATCAGCGCGAATTCCTCGCGGCCCGCAAGCCGCTCGGCGATTTCGAGGCCGGTGGTGCCCGCGGCACCGTCGATGAATACGCTGTGGGTCGTCATGCCGAAATTACTTCCAGTTCACCAAGGGCTACGTAGCCGACCGGTCCGTCTGCGCCCAGCTGGCCCCAGGCCCATGCTCCGGCGATGTCGAGAACCTCGAAAGTGGCGCCTTCGTCGAGCGTGCATATGGTCTCGCCATCCGCATGGCCGGCAGCGCGCAGCACGGCACCGGCGCGCGCGCTATGCGGCATCGGCACGGCATAGTGCGGCACGAAGTAGCGACCGGCGAGGCGGATATGCGCCAGATCGCCGCGCACCGGCAGATGGCCGGGCTCCACCGAGACGCTCGGGCCGGTCATGGCAAGCATGCCGTCGATCGCATAGGGGCGGTTCTGGGTATCCTGGGTCGCCAAGGCGCGTCATTCTCCGTGTTCTGGGATGCGCGCGCTTAGCCTTGGACCGTCGATTCCGCAAGGTTCGCGTCGAATTGGGCCAAGTCTGTGGCGAATTTGCCATCGGGCAGGGCCTTCGCAGCCCCACCCGACGAGCTTCCGGGGCAGTTTCCGATCTGGCTACGCCAGCTCAACTGCTCCGGAATTTTTGGATTGTCGCATTTTCCGAGTCATCAGGTGTATCCACCTGATTAGAAAATGCTTTTTATTTCGCGCCGTAGCGGCCCTTGAGCATGTGCCATGCGGCGCGCAGGGCCAGTGCCTCGCCGCCCTTGGGACGACCGGGCTTCGAGGCCGGGCGCCAGGCGAACGTATCGAAATGCGCCCAGTCGATCCCTTCGGGTACGAAGCGGTCCATGAACAGCGCGGCGGTGACGGCGCCGGCGAAGCCGCCCGATCCGGCGTTGTTGACATCCGCCACGTCGCTTTTCAGCATCTCGCGATAGCCATCGTGCAGCGGCAGGCGCCAGACCGGATCGTCATGCGCGGTGCCTGCATCGAGCAGTGCTTGCGCGGTTTCGTCGCGGCGGGCGAACAGCGCGGGCAGGTCGGGGCCGAGCGCCACGCGGGCGGCGCCGGTCAGCGTTGCGAAATCGAGCATGAGGTCGGGCTTGGCCTCGCCCGCGCGGGTCAGTGCATCGCCCAGGATCAGGCGGCCTTCGGCATCGGTATTGCCGATTTCGACCGAGATTTTCGCGCGGCTGCGCAGCACGTCGCCGGGGCGGAAGGCGTTGCCCGAGATCGCGTTCTCGACTGCGGGCACCACCAGATGCAGCCGTACCGGCAGGCGCGCGGTCATCACCAGCTTCGCCAGTGCGATGGCATGCGCCGCGCCGCCCATGTCCTTCTTCATCAGCAGCATACCTGCCGAAGGCTTGATATCGAGCCCGCCCGAATCGAAGCACACGCCCTTGCCGACGAGCGCGAGGCGCGGGTGCGCCGGATCGCCCCACTCCAGTTCGATCAGGCGCGGGGCATGGCTGCGGCCTGCGGCGCGGCCGACGGCATGGACCATCGGATAGTCGCGCTCCAGCACGTCGCCGCGCACGACCTTCACCTCTGCGCGGTGTGCCTTGCCCAACGCCTCGATCTCGGCTTCGAGTTGTGCAGGCCCCATGTCCTCAGGCGGCGTGTTGACGAGATCGCGCACCAGTTCGACCGCTTCCGCCTCGGCGATGGTCGCCTCGATCCCGGCGACGGCAGTGGTCAGGAGAACGCGCGGGCCTTCCTCGGACGGTTCGCTGAGGTATCGGTCGAAGGCGTATTGCCCCAGCACCCAGCCGATTCCTGCAACGCCGGGTTCTGCGCCAGTGCAGCGATAGGTTCCGGCGGGCAGAACCTCGGCGAGTTTCGCAAGGCACCAGGTGCCGGGCGCAGCGGCATCGGCCACGCCTGCGGCCACCAACCAGCCTTCGCCATCGGGCACGATCGCGTGGCTGCCGGGCGCGGCCTTGAACTTCTGCGCCTCCAGCGCGGCACGCTGGCCGCCGCTGCGGGCCTTCACGAAGGCGTCGAGCCCGGCCTTGTCCACAAGGTGGATCGCCGTTGCGCTCTGTCCGCGGTCAGGTTGTATCAATGCGGGCTTTATCAAAGGGGTCTTTTCGCTCATGTCGGGGGTGATCCTAGTCCCGACCGGGCGCAAGTTGCGAGAGAAAAAATGTCCCGTCCCGTGCTTCTTCCGCTCCTCGGTCTGGCGCTGTGCCTTGGTCTTGCCGCCTGCGATTCCTCGGTGAAGCAGGCGGGCGAGAACAGCGACGGCAGCCAGTCCGATTCGCTGACCGGCGTGGAGACGCCCAGCGCGCCCGATACGCCGCCGATGCTCGGCCCTGCGCCCGATGCGCCGACCGATGGCGCCAGCGATGCACCGGGCGCCGGGGCAGGGCGCTCCGTGCAGGTGCAGAACGATCTGTACAACTTCGCCTACAGCTATCCCGATGCGGCAGGCGCGCTGCCCGGCCTGAAGGCGATGCTCGATGCCGATCTGGCCCAGCAGCAGGGCAAGACGCGCCGTCTGGCGCAGGCGGACCGGGATGCCTCGGACAAGTCGGCGGCGGATCAGATGGCAGGCAGCACGAACACGCCGATCCCGTTCCATGCGGGTGAACGGCAGATCAACTGGAAGGTCGTGGCGGACCTGCCGAACTGGCTGAGTCTTTCGGGGCAGGGCTATGCCTATACCGGCGGCGCGCACGGCAATTCGTGGTTCGGCGAAATCCTGTGGGACAAGAACACCAATCAGGAGCGCAAGCCGATGGACCTGTTCACATCGCCTGCGAATTTCCTGAATGCGATCAACGCCCCGTTCTGCGCGGCGCTGAACCGCCAGCGCGCGGCCAAGCGCGGCGGTCAGGCCAACATGGGCGGCACCATCAGCGAGTTCACGCAGTGCATCGACCCGACCAAGGAGACGGTGATCTTCGGTTCTTCCAACGGGCAGGCGTTCGACCGCGTGGGAATCCTGATCCCGCCTTACGAGGCCGGGCCGTACTCGGAAGGGACCTATGAAGTGACGCTGCCCGTCACGCCCGCGCTGATGAATGCGCTCAAGCCGCAATACCGGGCGAGCTTCTCGCCTGCTGGGTAATTGCTGACGGGTGAGGGGAAGCGCCGAGCCTCCCCCCACCCACTCGTTCTTACTTGCCCAGCGCGCCGTGCAGCAGCGTGAGCGTTTCGTTGAGGTCCGAGACCTTGATCTGGCCGGGTGCCGAAGGATCGCCCAGCGCGCCGAAGCTCAGCGACGATCCGAACATCTCGCCCGCCACGCGCGACACGGTGCCAAGGCCGCCCATCGCCATGGTGATCAGCGGGCGATCGCCATAATCGCGGCGCACGGTCCACGTCGCGTCGAGCAGGCGCAGCACGTCGCCCGGATCGTGCGGCATCACCGCGATCTTGCAGATATCCGCGCCCAGCGCCTGCTGGCGACGCAGCAGCGCGACCATGACCTCGGTCGAAGGCGTGGTCTGGAAATCGTGGTGCGACATGATGACCTTGCGGCCCATGCCCTGCACGCGGGTCTTGAGCGCGGCGACGGCGGGATCGGCCATCAGCGCGGCCTCGATGTCGATCAGGTCGCCCGCGCCGCTGTCGAGCACGGCGTTGTAGACGGCGGCGTATTGGGCCGGGGTGATGGCCTTCTGGCCGCCTTCGGCCTTGGTGCGGAAGGTGACGACCAGCGGCTTGCCCTTGATGGCATCGGCGACCGGGCGCATCGTGGCGGCCACGGCCTGCGGATCGAGCGCGGCGTCGAGGAAGTCGATGCGGTATTCCACCACGTCGATCTCCGCCATGGCGCCCATCAGGCGGGCGCGGGACAGCACCGCATCGGGCGTCGCCTCGATCAGCGAGACGATGGTCTTGGTGCGGCCGGTGCCGATCTCGACGTCGCGGATACGCACGGGCTTCATCTGGACGGGAGCCGGAGCGGCCTTGGCGGTGGCGGCGCTTGCCGCGCTGGAGAGCAGGGGAAGCATCCCGGCTACAGCTCCAAGGGAAAGGGTTTCACGGCGCTGCAACAGGGGCATTTTCCTACTCCACCTAAAATGACGGCGCGATTTGATGCTCGCGCCCTGACTATGAACTATCCGGTACAAACATATTTTGATCCTGTCACCGGGTGTTTTTGGTGAGTGTGCGGAATTGAGCGGGAACAACCGTTTGCATCGATCGCGATTATTATTGCTTCTGCACGCTATGAATATCGCGGAAATGGCTCTAGGTCGGCTGGGCAGCGGCGGTTGGTCGCACGTAGTCAGGAGAGCGACCGAAAGTGTCCGAGCAGCAACGCGCACAGGGTGCGACCGCAGGCGACGTGTTCCGTATCGCCAGCGGCAACTTCCTCGAAATGTACGATTTCATGGTGTTCGGCTATTTCGCCGCCGCCATCGGGCAGGCCTATTTCCCGAGCGGAGACAATGCCAGCGCGCTGCTGAAATCGCTGGCGACGTTCGGTGCCGGGTTCCTGATGCGTCCGCTGGGCGCCATCGTGCTGGGCGGGTTCACCGATCGCCATGGTCGCCGGGCAGGTCTGTTGCTGACGCTGGCGCTGATGAGCGTGGGCATCGTGACGCTCACCTTCACGCCCGCCTACGCCACCATCGGCGTGCTGGCGCCGGTGCTGGTGCTGTTCGGACGCCTGATCCAGGGCTTCTCGGCAGGCGCGGAACTGGGCAACGTCTCGGTCTATCTCGCCGAAATCGCGCCGCCGCAGCATAAGGGCTTTTTCGTGTCTTGGCAGTCCGCCTCGCAGCAGGTGGCGGTGGTGTTCGCGGCTGTCGTCGGTGTGGCACTGTCGCGCATGTTGGGCCCCGACCAGCTTGCGGCCTGGGGCTGGCGCGTGCCGCTGGGCCTAGGATGTCTGCTGGTGCCGTTGCTGTTCCTGCTGCGTCGCCATCTGAAGGAAAGCGACGAGTTCGAGAACCGGCCGCCGCCCGCCAGCCTCGGCACTGTGCTGGGGCACTTGTGGAAGTCCAGGGGCATCGTGCTGACGGGCCTTGGCATGGTGATGATGACCACCGTCAGCTTCTACATGATCACCGCCTACACCCCCACCTTCGGCAAGCTGCTGCATCTGCCCGAGGAGGCGAACCTGTGGGTGACGGCGGGCGTCGGTGCCTCGAACCTGATCTGGCTGCCGCTGATGGGCGCACTGTCCGACCGGATCGGGCGTAAGCCGATCCTGCTCGCCTGCACTGTGCTGATGTTGCTGACGGCCTATCCGGCGATGATCTGGCTGGCGACGGAGCCCAGCGTGGTGCGGCTGATCGCGGTCGAACTGTGGCTCTCGGCGCTCTATGCCAGCTACAACTCGGCGATGGTCGTCTACCTGACCGAGATCGTACCCGCCGAGGTTCGCGCCTCGGGCTTCAGCCTCGCCTACAGTCTGGCGACGGCGGTGGGCGGGTTCACCCCATTCCTGGTGACATGGGCGATCGGCGCGACGCATAACCGCGCCATTCCCGGCGTGTGGCTCAGCGTCATTGCGTTGGTGAGCCTGATCGCCGTGCTGGCAGCGGGACGGCAACGCCGGAGCGCTTGAAACAGAGGCGCGCCGGCCCTCGCAATCCGCGACCATCGGCGCTATATCGCCCGGCATGACCGAATATCAGACAGTCGAGCCGGGCGACACGCTGCTGCGTGACGGGACCATCAAGCTGCACGGGCCGGACGGCTTTGCGGGCATGCGCAAGGCAGGCGCGCTCGCCGCCGCGATCCTCGACGAGATCGCGCCGCTGATCCAGCCGGGTGTCACCACCGCCTCGATCGACGACAAGGTGCGCGAGATGACGCTCGATGCCGGCGCGGTGCCGGCAACGATGGGCTATCGCGGCTATGCGCACTCGTGCTGCATCTCGATCAACCATGTCGTGTGCCACGGCATTCCCTCGGAAAAGACCTTCAAGAGCGGCGATATCGTCAATGTCGACGTGACCCCGCTGGTCGATGGCTGGCACGGCGATACCAGCCGCATGTATCTTGTCGGCGATGTGCCGCTCAAGGCGCGCAAGCTGGTCGATGTGACTTACGAGTGCCTGATGATCGGCGTGAACATGGCGCGTCCGGGCATCCGTCTGGGCGATATCAGCGCGGCGATCCAGGAGCATGCCGAGGCGAACCGCTACGGCGTGGTGCGCGACTTCTGCGGCCATGGCGTCGGTCGCCTGTTCCACGATGCGCCCGAGGTCGTCCACGCCGGGCGCCCCGGCACCGGCCCGGAACTGCGCGAAGGCATGTTCTTCACCATCGAGCCGATGATCAACCTCGGCAAGCCCGCCGTGAAGATGCTCAATGACGGCTGGACGGCAGTGACGCGCGACAAGTCGCTCTCGGCCCAGTTCGAGCATTCGATCGGCATCACGGCGGACGGCGTGGAAATCTTCACCCAGAGCGCCAAGGGCTGGCACCAGCCGCCTTACGTCTGAGGGGGCACGCTTTTACTTCGTCATTCCCGCGTAGGCGGGAATCCAGCCTCGACGCTTTGCCTGTGCGCACCCGCTGACTGGATCCCCGCCTTCGCGGGGTGACGAGTAGGGTAGGCGAAGAACAGCAGTTCACCACCCCCATGCCTCACGCATAAGCATAGCGCCCGCCCACTTCGAGCGCGCGCTGATACGCGGGCCGCGCGTGAATGCTCGCCAGCCAGGCTGCGGCATGGGGATAGTGCGCTGCGTCCATCCCCGCGCGTGACCGGGCGGCCTCCACCGGAAAGCTCATCATCACATCCGCGGCGCTGATGCTGTCTCCGGCGAACCAGGGCCGCTGCGCCAGTTCGCTTTCGATATAGTCCAGATGCACCGTAATTATTGGCGCCACGCGCCTGAGCGCGACCTTGCCCATGATCGGGATGCGGCTGAGCACCAGCTTGAGCAGCAGCACCGGCATCACCGATCCTTCGGCATAGTGCAGGAAGAAGCGATAGCGCCGTGCGCCGTCATCGTCGACAGGCGGGCCGAACCGGCCACCCGCCTTCTCCACGAGATATTCGACGATGGCCCCGGTCTCGGCCAGCGTCAGGCCGGTCTGGTTGTCCTCGATTACCGGGGACTTGCCCAGCGGATGGATACGCCGCAACTCGGGCGGGGCGAGCATGGTCTTCTTGTCCCGAGCATAGCGGCGCACCTCGTAAGGCAGCCCCAGTTCCTCCAGCAGCCACAGCACACGCTGCGAGCGCGAGTTTTCCAGATGGTGGACAAGGATCATGCGTCGGGCCTCCCCATGGAGCGCGGCGTCACATCCGCCGCACCTCTTGAGGGAATCAAGCGCGTGAGCGCCTCACCCGTTCCCGGCTTCTGGAAGCGCACTGACGAATTCGAATGGTCCGTAACGCCCCATTGCGGACGATCTTCTCTCTCCTCTTCAGGGGAGAGATACGAAGGCTTGGCAGCTTGCTGCCTAGCCGTAGTTGAGAGGGGTTAGGCCGCGCTCCCCTCTCCCAACCCTCTCCCCTGAAGGGGAGAGGGCTATGACCGCTAGCCACCCACCACTGCCATTCAATGGACGTCAAATTTGTCCACGACGCCTAGAACCGCGCGGCGGCCTCGGCGATGGCGGCCCACACGGTGTCGAGCTGATCGTCGGTGATGCCATAGGGAGGCATCACGTAGACGGTATTGCCCAGCGGGCGCAGCAGCACGCCCTGTTCGCGGAAGAAGGCGACGAGGCGCGGCTGGCGGGTGTCGAGATAGCCGCCGCTGGTCTCGCGCACCGGCAGGTCCACCGCCGCGATAGTGCCGCAGCGGCGCGGGTTGTCGATGACGCCGGTGGCGGCCAGCGCGTCCAGCCGCTGCTGCTGGCGGGTGCCGAGATCGGCGATCCGCTCTAGCACCGGCTCCTCGCGCCAGATGGCGAGGTTCTCCGCCGCCGCTGCGCAGGCGATCGGGTTGGCAGTGTAGCTGGAGGAGTGGAAGAACATCTTCGCCCGGTCGTTCGACCAGTGCGCCTGGAAGATCTCCTCGCGCGCCATGGTGACGGCGAGCGGCACCGAGCCGCCGGTCAGCCCCTTGGACAGACACAGGATATCGGGCACGACACCCGCCTGTTCGCAGGCCAGCAGCGTCCCGGTGCGGCCCCAGGCAGTCATCACCTCGTCGGCGATGAACAGAACGCCGTGCGCGGCGCAGATCGTCTGCATCGCGGCGAGAATGTCGGGGGAATAGAACAGCATCCCGCCCGAGCCGAGCACCAGCGGCTCGACGATGAATGCCGCCACGTCGCCCTGCGCGCATAGCGCCTCCAAGGCATCGAGCGTCGCCTGCTCGGCGCCTGCCGCCGGGAAGGGCACGCGGCCCACATCGAACAGCAGCGGGCCGTAAGGCTGGGTGAACACGCCGCGCTCGCCCACCGACATCGCGCCGATGGTGTCGCCGTGGTACGAATGCTCCATCACCACGATGCGGTGGCGGGCCTCGTTGCGGGCCTGCCAGTAGCCGAGCGCCATCTTCAGCGCGACTTCGACGCAGGTGGAGCCGCTGTCCGAGAAGAACACCCGCGTCAGGCTCTCGGGCATGATCGCGCGCAGGCCCGCGGCGACCTCTTCGGCAGGCGCGTGGGTGTATCCGGCGAAGATGATCTGGTCGAGCTTGCCTGCCTGCGCGGCGATAGCCGCCATGATGCGCGGGTTGGCATGGCCGTGCGTCGTCACCCACCACGAGGAGATCGCGTCGATCAGCGTGCGCCCGTCGGCCAGATGGAGCAGCGCGCCCTCGGCCCGGTCCACCAGCGGGATTTCCTCGCCCAGACCGTGCTGCGTGAAGGGATGCCAGATGGAGGAGCCGCTCATGCGAGGAAGTCCGCGATGTCGAACGCGGCGGCGAAGGCCTCGCGCAGCGTTTCGGGACTGAGCGTATCGAGCTTGGGCAGGCGACCGAGCCGCTTCACGCCGCCCATCGCGCAGATCGTCGCCTCGCTGTCTTCCACGTTGTCGCCCACGAACGCGACGCCGAGGATCGCGATTCCGCGCGACCGTAGCGCCTCAATGGAGAGCAGTGCGTGGTTGATCGCGCCCAGTTGCGTGCGTGAGACCAGCACCACCGGCGCGCGCCAGCGGGCAAATTGGTCGGCATAAGTGGTCTGCCGGTCGAGCGGAACGAGGGCGCCGCCTGCGCCTTCGACTACCAGTGGCCCGTCGACCTGCGGCAGCGCGAGACGGGCCGGGTCGATGGTCACGCCGTCGATCTCGGCGGCGAGGTGCGGGGAGCAGGGGTGGTGAGGCGATAGGCGTCGGGCAGCACCCGCTCGGGCGCCAGGCCGGAAAGTCGTGCCACGCGGTCGCGGTCGCCGCCGTCGGCTTCGAGCCCGGCCTGTACCGGCTTCCAGTAATAGGCGTTGCCCTGCGCGTTCAGCGCGCCTGCCAGCGCGGCGGCAAAGACGGTCTTGCCGATTTCTGTATCGGTGCCGGTGACGATGATGGGATGGAAGTTGGAGGAGGTAGTCATGCCTGCTCCCTGCCAGCTTGCAGGTGCACCGTCACCACCTCGTAGTCGGCACAGGCTCCCGATTTCTCGAACTGGGCCATCACCGCGCGCAACTGGCGCGGGCTGAGCGGGCGGTGTTCGCTGGCGGCATGACCCGCGCCGATGGCCTTGACTGCGCGCAGGAAAGCGCGGGCATCGGCGTGGTCCTCGCTCAGGGTTTCGACTGTGATGTCTCCCAGCGCGCGAAATGCTTCGACCGGCGCGAAGGCGGGCGTGCCGGGGGCAAGTCCTTGCGCCTCATGCGCCGCGCGCCAGTGCGAGAAGGTCTTCGGGCCGAGCGTCGTCACGACCAGATGGCCACCGGGTGCCAGTTGCGCGGCCAGCCGGGCGAGCGCGGCGGGAGCGTCGTCGAACCATTGCACGGCCAGGCTGGAGACGATCAGGTCGAACGGGCCACCCTCGAGCGCTTCGCGCTCGCCGTCGAGCACCGCAAAATGATGCGCGGCGCTGCCTGCCATGCGTGCTTCGCACCGGGCAACCATTTCGGGCGCAAGATCGGTGACGAGCCACTCGCCCTCGATACCGCGTTCGTGTAGCGCCTGCGTCAGGAACCCGGTGCCGCAGCCGATTTCCAGCCCCCGCACGGGGCGGGGGAGGTCGAGGGCGGCGATCCGCGCGGCGAGCGCCCCGGCGATGCGATTCTGGACATGGGCGTTGCCGTCATAGTCGCGCGCGGCGCCGAAGCGGTGGGCGACCTCCTCGTGCGGGATCGGGCTCATGCCGTCGCGGGTCCTGCGGGCAGCGAGGCGATCATGCCCCGGATCGCGGCGGCGCAGAGCGCCGGGTTCTCGCGCGGCAACAGGTGCCCGCCTTCGGGCGAGTCCATCCGCCGCGCCGGATGCGTGCCCCGCGTGAAGGTCGCGGCGCGCAGATCCGGGGGCAGCAGCGGATCGGCGCTGCCGTGGATTGCCAGCACCGGCACCGGGCTGAGCGAGAGGTGGGCATCGCGCATGGCGAGCAGGTCTTCGCGCAAGGGCTCGGGCTCGCACATCTCGAAATCGTCGTGGCAGCCGATCTGGCGGCGGAACTCGGCGAGCACGGGGGCCGGGTCTTCGTCGAAGCGGCGCAGCATCCGGTCGAGCACACGCATCGGCACGCCGGGGCGGTCGGGCCGGGCGGAGAAATGGTCGAAGCCGTTGATCGCGACAAGGCCGACCAGCCCCGGCGGCGGATCGGCGAGCAGGCGCATGGTGCCGAACGAATGCGTCACCGCGAGCACCGGCGTACTCATGCGGTCAGGCGCCAGCGTGTGCGGATCGCCGAAGTAGCCGCGATCGTCGGCCTCGTGCGCGAATTCGGGCAAAGCCGCGCGCAAGGGCTCCCAGAACGAGGCGTCGAAGCCCCAGCCGTGCAGGAACAGCAGCTTCACGCAGGGTTCGCCTTCACCGCCTCGGCCAGCGCGGCGAGCAGCGCATCGACGTCCGCCATACCGTGCGTGGCGCGCAGCGCGATGCGCAGGCGGCTGGTCCCGGTGGGCACCGTCGGCGGGCGGATCGCGCCGGTAAGGAAGCCTGCGTCTTCCAGCGCTGCGGCGATGGCCATTGTGCGCGCCTCGGTGCCGAGCACGGCAGGGACGATCTGGGTCGAGGAGCCGCCATGGTCCAGCCCCAGCGTGGCCAGGCCGTCGCGCAGTCGATCGCCCAGCGCAGCCAGATGCGCGCGTTCGGCATCCATCGTCGGCACCAGATCGAGCGTGGCATCGAGCGCGCCGAGTATGGCGGGCGGCGGCGCGGTGGTGAAGACGAAGCCGCTTGCAGCATTGGCGAGGTAGTCGATCAGCACCTGCGATCCCGCCACATAGGCGCCGAACCCGCCCAGCGCCTTGCTGAACGTGCCCATCACCACGTCCACGCCCTCTGGCACTTCGGCACAGAGCCCCGCGCCTTGCGGGCCGAGCACGCCGGTCGCATGGGCCTCGTCGACATAGAGGATCGCATCGTGACGACGGGCGATGGCCGAGAGTTCGGCCACATCGGCGCGGTCGCCGTCCATCGAGAACACGCTTTCGGTCAGGATCAGCCGCGCAGGCGCTTCGGCGCCTTTCGTGGCGAGCAGCTCTTCCAGATGGGCGAGGTCGTTGTGGCGGAAGCGGTGCTGGCGCACGCCGGAGGCGGCGATCCCGGCGTGCATCGAGGCGTGGATCAGCCGGTCGCTGAACACCGCGACGCCCGGCATTGCCGCGATCAGCGCGGGGATCGTCGCCGCATTGGCCTGCCAGCCCGAGGCGAAGATCATCGCCGCCTCGCACTTTTTGAACGCGGCGAGCCGGGCCTCCACGGCGAGGTGAGCCGCGCTGGTGCCGGTCACGAGGCGTGAGGCGCCCGACCCGGTGCCCAGTTCCTGCGCCCACTCACCCGCGCGCTGTGCGGGCAGCGGATGGGTGGCAAGGCCGAGGTAGTCGTTGCTGGCGAAGTCCACCAGTTCGCGCCCGTCGCGCACGATGCGCCCTTGCGGAGCCATGCTGGCCGCGCGCAGCACGCGGCGGCGGCCAGCCTGTTCGATCTTGTCGAGGGCCTGGCGAAGAGGGGCATCAAGGGGGGAATGGGGCCTGCTCATGATGCTGCCGGGTAGGCCAGAGGGCGCAGCGGGGCAATGGGATTACGGTGGCATTGCGGGGCAGGGCACTTGCGCGAATTGTCGCAGGCAGGCGGCGGGACGGCGTTGCGGTTTTGCGCCGCGCGGCACCTTCGGGCGATCTGGTGCGTTATCGGGTATGGACAAGAACAATAATATCCTGATCTCCGGCGGCCTTATCAGGGGTCGCCTTCCGCTGCTCTCGTGCGCGCTCGTCGCCGGACTGCTGGCCGCGTGTCATCCCGATCCGGGTAAGGCAGAGAGCGATCAGCCCGGTGCCGCGCCTGCCTCACCGGTGGCTGCGGCCCCCGATCCGAGCGCGGCGCTGGTCGCCAGTATGGCCTTCCGCCCGGTCGCCAATCCCGGTCCTCTGCCCGCCGCCGCGACACCGGCGATGCAGGCGCAGGTCGTGCTCGACCGGCTGGGCTTCTCTCCGGGCGTGATCGACGGCAAGCCGGGCGCTTCGTTCAAGAAGGCGCTGGCCGGTTTCCAGAGTGCCAACGACATCGCCGCGACGGGAGAGCTGGACGATGCCACCCGGCAGGCCCTCGCGCGCTGGCAGCAGGTAGCGCCCGCCGTGCTGGTGACGGTGCCCAAGGCATTCGTGACGCAGAAGTTCTATCCCGATCTTCCCACCAGCGAGAGCGGCATGGCGAAGTTCGACAACCTCGGCTACCGCACCATGGCCGAGGCGCTGGCCGAGCGGTTCCACACCACGCCCGAAACGCTGATCGCGCTCAACGGCGCGCAGGCCATGATCGCGGCGGGCAAGCCCTTGTGGGTGCCCAATATTCCCGACGTGAAGCCCGAAGGGTTCGAAAAGGACGCGCGCGACTGGAACGAGACGCTGGTCTCGCTCGGCGTTTCGCCCCGGCAGGCGAAGGCCGATCATCTGGTGGTCGACAAGTCTGATGGCGTGCTGCGCGTGTTCGATAAGCAGGACCGCCTGATCGGCCAGTTCCCCGTCACAACCGGGTCCGAGCACGATCCGCTGCCGATCGGCACCTGGACGATCCAGGGCGAGGCGCGCAATCCCGATTACCAGTTCAACCCCAAGCTGTTCTGGGATGCCTCGAAGAACGCCAAGGCCGCGCGCCTGCCGCCGGGTCCGAACGGGCCGGTCGGCGTGGTGTGGATGGACCTGTCCAAGCCGCACTACGGCATCCACGGCACGCCCGAGCCGCAGAACATCGGCCATACCGAAAGCCATGGCTGCGTGCGCCTGACCAACTGGGACGCCGCGCGCGTGGCCGAAATGGTCTCGGCGGGTACGAAAGTGGTGTTCCAGCCCTGATGCAGCACGTCTGAGGGACGAGGCGAGTCCTGCGCGGGGCGAGTCGCGATGGCAGGGCTTGTCGCTCCTCACCCGGCGGGAGTAGCCGGGTCAGGACAGGGGAAGGCGCGGAAATGCGCGCTTTCAACACGATATGAGGGAAGTTTCGTATGAACAACGCACGCGTGGTGCTGGCAGCGGTGCTGTCGGTCTCGGGCCTTGCGGTCATGGCAGCGCCCGCCTCGGCGCAGGTCACGGCGGAAGCCAATGTGGCCAAGTCCGAAGGCCAGTGGGGTGGCGAGCTGGGCGTCGGCATGCCGATCGTCAACGACGGCCCGATCAAGGTGACGCCGATGGTCGGCGTGTTCGTCTACGACCGCGATCACCCCGGCTATTACAAGGACGACGGCGCCTGTTATGCCAATTCCGACGACAGCGAAGTGGGCGGCCACCATTGCGACGGCAGCGGCACCAAGCTCTATGCCCGCATCGAGGCGACCTACAGCCTGCCGATGGCATCGGTAGGGCTGGGCGCGCGCTGGATGGGCGATGACCTGCGTCCCTACGGCACGGTCGCCGTGCCGATCGCGCCGTTGTTCTCGGTGAAGGGCGACCTTGGCGACCACTATCTGGCCGCCGGTATCACGGCCCACTTCTGAAGACCTGAAGCAGGTGAAGATCTAAAGCGGGGCTGGCAGCGACCTTACCCCGTTCGGGTGATGCCTTGCGGCATGCGCGAACGGGGGGTCAGCTCTCGATCAGATCGAGATAGGCCACCACGTCGTTGTCGGTGGCGATGAACAGGCCGTCCTGCACTTCTTCGGGTTGCAACTCTGCGATGCGCAGCGCTTCGGTGAGCGAGCCGTAGAACAGGGTGTTGGCCGCACCGCCTTCGGCTCCGCCATCGAGGTGATAGAGCCGGACAGTGGCTTCGCCATAGGTCGTGCGCATCAGTCCTGCTCCTTCTCGCGTTTCGCGCCATCCAGTGCCTTGCCGACCCGCAAGACTTCGGCGCGGGTGGCGGTCTTTTCGGCCTTCGAGCGACCATGTTGCGCGCGGGCGGTGTCTGCCTGCACGCTGGCGGTGGCGCGGGCCTTGGCCTTGCGGGCCATGCGAAGATTGACGATTTCGGCCATGACAGCCGCAGTCTACGCCTCGACCGGGGCCGTCGTCACCCCCAGATCGGGCAGGGCGACCGAACGCTTGCCCGAAAAATCGGTGCGCACAACGATCAGCCCGTCCTTCTCCAGATAGTCGAGCAGGCGCTGCACCCGGCGTGGGCTGCTGGTGCCGTAGATCCGCGCCAGTTCCATGTCGTCGGGGCAGGGACGGTTGTCCATCGCGAACTTGGCGATCGTATAGAACGTCGCCAGCGCATCGTCGGGGACGTGCTTGGCCAGATTGACCAGATCGGTCCAGCGCTCGTCGTCGGGGTCTTCGATCCCCGCGAGTGCGGCAGCGAAACCGCGCCGGAAGGCGGTGGCATCAAGGCCGCGCACCGAGATGCCCTTCATCCGGCAGCGGATCGTGTAGTCCTGAAACAGCGTGGTGGCCGACTGGAAGGTGCAGTCGGGCTCTGCCGCCATGCCGTTCAGGATTTCGAGCATCGCCGCGCGGTTTTCCTCGGGCTCCGGCTCGGCGCGTTCGGGGCGCGGTACGGCGCCGCCCAGACTGTCGAGCGCGGAAATCCGCTCGGACAGTTCCTCGACATCCTCGACCACGCGCGGGGCGGGGCGGGGGAACTCGGGCGCTCGGTCTCCACGTGCAGGTTGGCGTGGAGCAGTTCGCGCATGTCCTCGGTGCTGGCAGTCGGCAGCGGGGCGAGGCCGGGGGTGACGGACTTGGCGCCGGTGCGCACCGCGCCGATGTTCACCGCCACCGGACGGCGGCTGATCGCCGGGCCAAGGCCCAGGAACTGCCCGCGTGCAAGGTCGCGGATCTGCTCGGCCTGACGGCGCTCCATGCCCAGCAGATCGGCGGCGCGGATCATGTCGATGTCGAGGAAGGTGCGGCCCATCAGGAAGTTGCTGGCTTCCGCCGCCACGTTCTTGGCCAGCTTGGCTAGGCGCTGGGTGGCGATCACGCCCGCCAGACCGCGCTTGCGGCCACGGCACATCAGGTTGGTCATCGCGCCCAGCGAGATGCGGCGCGCTTCCTCGGAAACTTCACCGGCAGCGGCGGGCGCGAACAGCTGCGCCTCGTCCACCACCACCAGCGCGGGATACCACTGGTCGCGCGGGGCATCGAACATGGCGTTGAGGAACTGCGCGGCGCACTTCATCTGCTGGTCGATTTCCAGCGAATCGAGCGCCAGCACCACCGAGGCGCGATGCTGGCGGATGCGCGCGCCCAGCCGCACGATCTCGGCCTCGCCATAGGCACCGGCGTCGATCACGACATGGCCGAATTCCTCGGCAAGGCTGACGAAATCGCCTTCCGGGTCGATCACCACCTGCTGGACGATCCCGGCGCTCTCTTCCAGCAACCGGCGCAGCAGGTGCGACTTTCCGGACCCGGAATTGCCCTGCACCAGCAGGCGGGTCGCGAGAAGTTCGGTGATGTCGATGTCGATCGCGTCCCCGTTCGGGGTCTGGCCGATCACGATGTTCGCTTTCACAAGCGGCGGGATACGCAAAGCGAGGCCGCGATGCAAAGGGGGAGGGGGCGGCTTTCCCCAGAGCGTCTTGCCACGGCCCGCACCTGTCGCGTTGCCGATACGATTTAGCGCTTGAAGGTCCACGCGAAACTGCCAGTCTCACGCGATTGAGAGGCGCTCGCAAGCAGTGCCCCAAGGGATAAGGGACTTGAGAATAACCATGACAAGCGTGGAGAAATACAACGGCGTCGCGCGGGCGCTGCACTGGTCGATCGCGGTGCTGATCATCTGCAACCTGCTTTCGGGCATCCTGCACGAGCCGCTGCATATGGGCGCGGTGCTGATCCCCTCGCACAAGGCGATCGGCCTGACCGTGCTGGTGCTTTCGGTCGCACGGCTGCTGTGGCGCCTGACCTGGACGCATCCGCCGTACCCCTCGCATATGCCCGGCTGGGAGCGTGGGGCAGCGACGCTGGTCCATGTGCTGCTCTATGTGGGCATGATCGGGATGCCGCTGTCGGGCTGGATCTTCGCGTCGGCCAGCCCGCGCGATCTTTCATGGTTCGGGCTGTTCGACTGGCCGAAGCTGCCGTTCGCCAAGGGCGATGCGCTTGTCGGCTTCAGCCACGAGTTCCACACCGTGTTCGGCTATTCGATGGCGGTGGTTCTGGTGCTGCACATCGCGGCGGCGCTGCGCCATCACTTCGTGCTGCGCGACACCGTGCTGCGCCGGATGCTCTGAGGGGTATTTGACGGACACCGAACCCGCCTTGCGGAAATTGCGTGCAGTTTCATGCGTTGTGCGCCTTGCGATCCGGGGCTGCGTACCCAGATCGCAAGGCGTATCTGATTGCAGAACGGAGCCCGTTGCATGCCCAGTCCAGTTCAGCCCAGTCCGGCCCTCATCGTCACCTACCTGACCCACGACGGCGCGCATTTCGACCGCGCTTATTACGACGAGCATCACATGGGGCTGGCGCGCGAGGTCTGGGGCGCACACGGGTTGACCGGCACCGAGGTGTTCTACCCCACCGATCCCGCCCAGCCCTATGCCTGCATCTCGGTCCTGCGCTTCCGTGACGAGGCGGCGATGGCCGCAGCGCTGGCCGACGCGGGCACCGCGAAGCTGGTCGCCGACGTCGCCAATTTCACCGACATCGTGCCGCTGAACTATACTGCGGCCAGCTAAACCGCCGGGAACCTGCCGCCGAAGTCACATCGATGTCATGTCGGCGGGGCATAGGCGATGGACCATGCAGCGCCGTTTTCCGCCGTTTCTTCCTGATTTCGTTCCGCAATGTCCGGAACTGACGGCATGACCGCGCTGGATCGTCCGGTGCTGCTGGTCGTGCTGGCGGGACGCCGCGCGGACGAGGCCGATCATCTGGCGCAGCGCTTTGCCGTCAGCCACAAGTGCCTCGTCCCGCTGGGCGATCGCCCGTTGATCGCCCGCGTGCTCCAGACCGCTGCGGCGCATCCGCGCATCGACAGTCTGGCCGTCTCGGTCGAGACCGAGGCGTTCGCACCGATCTATGACGTGCTCACCCGCCTGCCGGGGCGCGGCACCTCGCGGCTGGTCGAGGCGAATGCCGACCTTGCCGACAGCGTGCGCGCGGCGGCAGAAGGCTGGGATGGGCGCATCCTCGTGACCACCGCCGATCACGCGCTGCTGACCGCCGGGGCGATCGACACCCTGATCGACGCGCTCGACCGTGCCGACCTGGCGCTGGCGCTCGTAGCACGGCGCGATGTTCTGGCGGTCCATCCTTCGGCGCACCGCCGCTTTCTGCGCTTTACCGATGGCGATTATGCCGACTGCAATCTGTTCGCGGCGTCCGGCACGCAAGCGCTCGGCGCGGTCGAGCTGTTCCGGGGTGGCCCCAGCGGGGTGTGGAGCGCGTGGCGGATCATGCGCGCGTTCGGGCTCGGCGCGGGCTTCCGGTTCGCCATGGGCCTGCTGTCTTTGCAAGACGCGCTCGAACACGCCTCGCGCCGCCTTGGCCTGAAGCTGCGCGCGCCGGTGCTGGCGGACGGACGGCAGGCGATCGATGTCGACGATGATCGCACCTATGCCATCGTCAGTGATCTGCTGGCGGGGAGAGCGAGCAGGTCGATCCCGCGATGAAAGCCCCGGCACGCTCGATCGCCTGAGGTTCGGACTCCGACCACAACGCGATCGCTGGAAACAAAAAAGGCCCCGCCGGATGATCCGACAGGGCCTTTTTGCGATATCCTTCCCCCTTACATCGAAACCGAGATGTTGAGGAACGCCGAGCGTCCGGCCGAGACCCAGTAGAGCGGATCGTCGGTGGCCGACTGCGTGCCTGCGTAGTCCACGATCTTGTGCAGGTTGAACAGGTTGGAGACCTTGAGGCTGATCGTGGTCTCCTTCTTCATGTCCAGCAGGCGATCGAGATGGACGCCGAGCGCGAGGTCGGTGGTCATGTAGGTGTCGAGCCTGGTGGTCGGATCGTTGGCGAACACCGGCTCGCCGTTCGCATCGGTGCCGTCGGTATCGAGGCCGTAGCGCGGGCCGATCCACTTGGCGATGATCGAGGCATAGGGGCCGGTGCGGTTGTCGTAGAGGACGCCCGCCGCCGCCGTCCAGCGCGGGCTTTCCGCGATCCAGACGTCGGTGTGCTTGTACTTGGCCGAATTGAGCGAGGCGTTGCCGTAAAGCGAGAAGCCCTTGCCGACGACGTACTGCACTTCTGCTTCCAGACCCTTGTACACGGCGCCGCCGCCGTTGGTGTAGGTCGAGACCACGCCATAGTCGGGATCGTCGATGTTCACCGAGGTGATGTAGTTGTTGAAGTCGATGTAATAGGCATCGGCGCCGAGCACGAGGTTGCCGATGTGGGCGGCGGTGCCGACCTGATAGTTGGTGGTGCGTTCGGGCGAGACGCGCTGGATCACCTGCGTCTGGAAGGTGTCGAGCGGCGGCGCCAGGAACCCGCGCGCGACCTGCGCATAGACCGACCAGTTCTTCAGGATCTTGTAGTTCGCCGCGATCGAGGGCTGCCAGGCGTGGTAGCTTTCGGTGAAGTTCTCGGGCGCGGGCGGCGAGACCGAGTTCAGCGCCGCATCCAGCTTGCGCTGGAAGTAGGTGAAGCGCACGCCCGGCGTCAGCGTCAGGCCCGAGGCGGGCGTCAGCACCAGTTCGGCATAGGGCTGCAGCGTGTTGGCGGTGTCATGGTAGATGTACTTGTACGGGGTGCCGTACTTGGTGTTCACCAGATCGCCGGTCATCACGTCGGTGGTCGCCGACCAGCGGTCGTCCACGGTGTGCTCGGCCCAGAGCCCGACATTCAGCTTGCCGATGGCGCCCAGATCCTTCGAGACGCGCAGGGTATCGCCATAGGCGCGGTAGTGCGCATTGGTCTGCTTGCCGGTGATATCGGTCGCGGCATTGGCGGGCTGGGGCGAGAGCTTCTTGCCGTTGTCGTCGTAATAGGTGACGCCCACATCCGCCGGATTGTTGTCCGAGGCGTCCTTCGATTCCTTGTAATCATGCGTGAAGGACGTCGTGTAGAGCGTGTTGTCCACCGACCAGCCGCCGCCAAGCCCGGCTTCCAGACGGGCATATTCGAAGTCCGAGGAATAGTTGCTGGGCTGGTACTTGTAGTAGTTCTGCAGGCTGGGATCGTTGCCCAGCGCGTAGTTCCAGCCGTATTCCTTGATGTTCGCCAGCGTGGTGCCCTGCGTGGTGTACTCGTGCGAGTGGTTCCAGCTGGCCAGCAGCGTCAGCTTGATGTTGGGCGCCAGCTGCGAGACGGTCTTGGCCTCGATATTGGTGCGCTGCTCCTGCGCATAGGAGAGGTAGCCGTCGCTCTCCTCGTGCTGGACGTCGATGAAGGCCTTGCCGAACTTCGTCTCGCCGGTGTCGACCTCGGTGCCGAGCGACCAGGTGTCGAAGCTGCCCACCGTCAGGTAGGGATTGACGGTGAAGGTGTTCAGCGGCGCCTTGGTGTTGAAGTTCATGCTGCCGCCGAACGTCGCGTTGCCGATCGTCGAGGCAGTGCCGGGGCCACGGTCGACCGAGGCGTCGAGCAGGTCATGCGCGATGAACAGCGCCGAGGAGGTGTGGTGCAGGTCGGTCGAATCGCCGAACGGGATACCGTCGTAAGTGACGTTGAACTGGCCGTCCTGAAAGCCGCGCAGGCTCAGCGTCTCGGACTTGCCGAGGCCGGGGCCGTTGGGGCTCTGGTCCCACACGCTGGGCGCGAACTTCACCACGTCGTCATAGCTCGACAGCGGGGTGATGTTGTTCTTGATGAAGCTGCGATCGATGTTCGAGGTCGGCTGGAGCGCATCGAGCGGCGTTGTCGAAGGGGCAACGGCGATGGCTTGGCCGATCACGACGATCTGGTTGGCGCGCGCACTGTCGTCATCGGTCTGGGTATCGGCCGATGACGCGCCGACCGGCTCCCCCGCAGAGGCCGCCGTCAGGTGCAGGCTGATGGTGTTGCCGCTGCGGCCTGCGACCGAAAGGCCGGTCCCTGCCAGCAGCTGGGCCAGCGCTGCGTGGGTCGGAAGATCGCCGTGCACCGCGTTGGTACGCACGCCGTCGAGATGGGCGGCCGGCGCCACGATCTGGATACCGGCCTGACGCGCGAAAGCGGGGATGCCCTTCAGCGCGCTCTGGGCGGCAAGGTTGAAGTGGTGCGGGCTGGACAGCTCGGCATCGGCCTGAGTGCCGGTCTGGGCGCTGGTTTGAGCAAGGGCCGGATTGGCGATGCACAGGGCGGCAACCGAAGTCGCCAGCCCAAAGAAAGCTACTTTCATGAAAGTCCTCACAGCAACCGGCGCGATCGCGCGGGTTTCAGGGGCTAGATGCGTGAGGGAGAAAGTTCCGCCCGTGCCTTGCGCAAATTTTTTTACGAAACGGCAATGATCTTGAAGCGGGCCGTTTTCAGCGGGTCAGGCAGATCACGCCATCCTGACGCGAGACACGGGCATCGAGGCTGAGCGCCACGGCATCGGCGAAACCGGCAGGATCGGTTGCCGCGAACAGGCCGGTGATCGGCTCGCGCGCCAGCTCGGGTGAGGCGATCTCGATGGCCGGGCTGGCATAACGGCGGAAGGTCTCGGCGGCATGGGCCAGCGTCTCGCCCTCGAACGCGAGTTGCCCCTGCCGCCATGACAGCAGGCGATCGACTTCGGCGGGCGGCAGCGGCGCAAGACGGGTGGGCAGGGCATCGGCGGCTTCGCCGGGAAGTCCCGCGCTCTGCACCGCGCGGATGCCTGGTCCGATACTCTGGGATCGCTCGTTGTTCTCAGCACGCGCAAGCGCGTGGATCACGCCGCGTGTCACCAGCACCGTTACCGGCACGCCCGACAGCGCGTGGACCGAGAACGCTGCCGCGCCCGCTTCCAGCGAGAGCACGCCTGCCTCGACAACGAACGGGCGGGCCTCAGCCGCGACGGTTTCGAAATAGGCGCCGCCTGCATGCAGCAGGACGCGGCGTTCGGTGTCGGTGAAGCGCAGCGTCAGGCTGGTGGCGGTGTCGAGAGTCACCACGCTGCCATCGGGCAGCGGCACCCGGCGGATCTCCCCGATCCCGGTGGCAAGCTGGCGCCCCTGCGGCCACAGCCGCAGCGGCGAAAGCGTCAGGGCGGCAGCACTGGCCGCCAGCGCGCCGATGCCGATGAGGGCATGGCGGCGGGACAGGAGATGGCGGTGTGTGACGGGATACTGTTCGGAATCGGGACGCACATCGATCAGCGGCGCCAGCGACCCGGCCTGCTCCGCGTGGACCCAGATCGCCCGAGCCCGCGCGAGGGCGCCGACATGGCGGCTGTTCGCGGCCAGCCACGCTTCGAGCTGCGCTTCCTCGCCCGCGCTCAGCCCGCGATCCATCCGGGCCGCCCAGGACGCGGCATCGGCGTCGATGGCCTTGGCGGGCGAAGGGGGAATCATGGCGGGACGGGTGGCTCCGGTGGGGCTTTGCTTCGTACCGGATTTTCCCGGCGCGAGCCCTAGATGCAGCGGGATCGATGTTTCCGCCACCGGGGCGCGAAATATTTCCGGTCAGGAGGCTTTGGCGCGACGGGGCGCGTGCTCGGGCGCCGCGATGGGGGCAGGTGCGACGCGCTGGTCCCGTCGCCCGAACTGCTTCATCAGCGCGCGGATGCCACGGGCGATGTGCTTTTCGACCGTGTTCTCGGACAGGCCGAGAGCCCCTGCGATCTCGCGCTGCGACAGGCCCTCGACACGGCGCATCTGGAAGGCGCGGCGGGTCTGGGGCGGCATGGCGGCAATGGCGGCGGCCACGCGGGCGAATTCGTCGCGCGCCAGTGTCTGGTGCTCGGGCGAGGGCATGTCGGTCGCCGCGCCCAGCCGGTCGAGATCGTCGAGCGCGCCCAGCGCCACCACGCGCGAACGGCGCAGCTGCTGGAGCAGTACCGAGCGCGCGACCTGAAACAGGTAGCTGCGCGGATCGCGGATCGAATCGACTTCTGTGCGTCCGACGAGAATCGCGTAGGATTCCTGCACCAGATCGTCGATCTGGTCGCCGCCGATATCCGACGAGCGCGCCAGCCAGCGGCGCAGCTCGGGTTCGTGGGGCAGGATGTGGCGCGCGAGCCAGGCACTGCGCGCTTCTACGGCGTGAAGCATCCGCGCCCTTTCGCAGAGCAACATGACACTTTTAAAACGCTGCCGGAAAAAGTTGCAGATGCGCGCTGGGTGCGGTGATGCCGGGTGCGATCGGAAGCCGCCCGAGGGATGAGCGCAAGTTTCAGGGCACAGCCTGGCTGTGGCCCGAAGGCGTTGATTATTCCGAATTTTCAGGAAAGATGGTGCGGTCGAGAAGACTCGAACTTCCACGGGCTTTCGCCCACAACGACCTCAACGTTGCGCGTCTACCAATTCCGCCACGACCGCACGATCGACGGGGCCGTTTGACGGTGCCCCGTGGTAGGAGCGCGCCTCTAGCAAAGGGTTTCGGGGTCGGCAAGCGCATTAGCTGCGGATCGCGAATTTTTTTGACGTTTCGTTGACGGCGCCGGGAAAACCGCCGGATTTCCGGGGCTTTGAGCGCGTGTCGGCAGTTCGCCCACAGTCCTGCGGGCGGTGCGCGGCGCCGATCGGAAGAGAATCAGTCGGGCTTCCAGCCGATTTCGGCAGCCGAAGCCGCCTTGGGAATGTCGGTCAACGCTTCGTTGATCGTCTCGGCCTCGCCCGGCATCAGCTTGGCCTTGGAGGGGACGATCTCCTTTTCGTAGACGATGCGGTCACGCTTGTCGCGCAGCACCACCAGGATCGAGGGAACGTCGCGCGTCTCGCCACCGATGTTGGTGACAGTGCCACTGACACTGAAGAACTGCGTGCCGTCGGGCAGCGTCTCGCGATCCTGGCGGCGGGCCGGGAAGTCCAGTTGCAGGTCGCTCTGGCCCTTCACGAAAGTCGGGTGCGGCAGCGGCAGCCAGTCCGGCAGGCCGAGCATGGCGACTGCGCCCGCCAGAGCCAGCGTGACGACGGCGAAGATGCCCGCAGCATAGGTCCCGATCTTCGTCCAGTTGCGGCGCGGCCGGAATGGCGGCGAATGCTCGAAGCTGGAGGTCTGCTCGTCGGCATACCGCCCGTTCGCCGCATCGTCGTAGAACGCGGGCGGCGCGGTGCGCTTTTCCGCCGCGCGCGCCTCGGCGGCGGCGGGGGGCACGCGAACCGGGGCGGGACGGGCCTCCTCGTGCCCGGCGAACGGCACCGGCGTTTCGGGAACCGGAGGCGGCGGGGGAGGTGGTGGTGGCGGTGGGGGCGCGGCAACCGGTTCGGCATAGACGGGTGCCGCTGCTGCCGGGGGCGCCATCGGCGCTGCCGCTGGAGCTGCCATGGGCGAGGCATGCGCCATGACCGGGGCGGTCATCGCAGGAGCAGGTTCCGGTACGGGCTGGGGTACGAAGTCCGGCCCTTCCTGGAACCAGCTGTGCCTGCACTTCGCACAGCGCACCGTCCGGCCTTCGGGGCCGATCGCGCTATCGGGCACGGCGTAGCGTGTCGTGCAGGCGGGGCAGGCGATAATCATCGTTCATCAGCTAAAGCACGCTTGCACGAAGCGCGACAAGCAGCCTGTGCACGACTAAGCGGCGCATGGCCCTTTTTTCCACATACATTGCTCGCTATAGCCGCGCCCACGGCCTCTTCGGGTCGCTTCGCCTGCTTGTCCTGTCCGCCCGTCAACGGAAGTAACGCCGCTCGATGACCACCGCCGCCGATGGGGAGATCGTCCACTTCGACAATGTGGGGCTGCGCTATTCGGCCGAGCGCGAAGTTCTGGCGGACCTAAGCTTCACGCTGTTCGCCGGGCGTTTCTATTTCCTCACCGGAGCGAGCGGCGCGGGCAAGACCTCGCTGCTCAAGATGCTGTACCTCGCGCAGCGTCCGTCGCGCGGGATGATCCGCATGTTCGGCACCGATGCGATCACCTTGCCGCGCCGCCGCCTGCCGGCGATGCGCCGCCGCATCGGCGTGGTGTTCCAGGACTTCCGACTGGTGCCGCACCTGTCCGCCTTCGACAATGTGGCGCTGCCCTTGCGCGTTGCAGGCATCGCCGAGCGCGAGATCGAGAAGCCGGTGGCCGATATTCTCCAGTGGGTGGGCCTGGCCGAGCGTCGCGATGCGCCGCCTGCCGCGCTTTCGGGCGGGGAGCAGCAGCGCGTCGCCATCGCCCGCGCGGTGATCGCGCGCCCGGCCATGCTGGTGGCGGATGAGCCGACCGGCAACGTCGATCCCGAGATGGCGCTCAAGCTGTTGCGCCTGTTCGAGATGCTTAACCGGCAGGGGACCACGGTGGTCGTCGCCACCCACGATCTCGACCTTTTGCGCAAGGTGCCCGACAGCCTCATCATGCGGCTGGACAAGGGGCGTCTGTCCGACCCCACCGGCATGCTGCGCTATCCGCCGAGGCGCACGCCATGAGCGGTGCCCTGACGAAACGGTCCGACAACGGTGTGTTGTCCCGCCTTATGGTCGGGCGCCTGCAGGGCGGCGGCGGGCAGCGGCTGGCCGGGCGCGACCTGTTCCCGCAGGCGCGGTTGACCGGGCCGATGCCCTGGGTGATCGCGATCATGGTGGCACTGACCGCGATCGCGCTGGCGGGCGGGCTTTCGCTCGGCAACGCAGTGTCTGCCGCGCGGGCCGAGATCGACGGCGGCGTGACCGTGCAGGTGCTCGAACCGCGCCCCGAGATCCGCGATGCACAGGCCCGCGCCGCCACGCGCCAGCTGGAGCACATGGCCCATGTCACCGGGCTGCGGCTGGTGCCTCAGGCCGAGACCGATGCGCTGATCGCGCCATGGCTGGGTACGGGCGCCAGCGACGAGGATGGCGTCTCGGTGCCGGTGCCTGCGCTGATCGACGTGCGGCTTGATGCCGCCGCGACGCCCAGCCGTGTCGCGTTGATTGCCCGCGCGCTGCATGACGTGGCGCCGGCGGCGCGTGTCGATGCGCAGTCGGACTGGCTCAAGCCGGTGTTCCGGGCGATGCAGTCGCTGCGCCTGCTGGCGGCGGCGCTTATCGTGCTGCTCGCCTGTGCGCTGGCCGCTGCCGTGCTGCTCGCCTCGCGCTCGGCGCTGGGGGCGAGCCGCGAGGTGATCGAGATCGTCCACCTGCTCGGCGCGACGGACCGGCAGGTGGCAGGCGTGTTCCAGCGCGCGACGGCAACGGATGCAGGCGCGGGCGGGGCGCTGGGGCTGGCGCTGGCGGTCGCGGTGATTCTCGGCCTCGGCCAGCGCTTTGCAGGGCTTGGCGCGGGGCTCGTCGATTACGGTGCGCTGGTGTGGAGCGACTGGGTGCTGATCGTGCTCGTGCCCGTTCTGGCAACGCTGCTGGCGATGGTGACGGCGCGCATGACGGTGCTGCACGCGCTGCGCAAGATGCTATAGTGGACACAGCATGTTTCGCCGTACCGCCGCCTTTGTCCTGCTGATCTGGCTTTTCGGGTTCGTCTGGTTCGCCGTCGCGCTGCCGGGGCCGCTGGGGCCGCGCCAGACCGACGCGGCCATCGTGCTGACTGGGAGCGGCGGGCGGATCGAACAGGCGATCGCCGTGCTGAAGCGTGGTCAGGCGCCGCGCCTGCTGGTCTCGGGCGTCGGGCGCGAAGTGAAGCCGCGCGAGTTCCGGGTGGAATACAAGGTGCCGCCACGGCTGATGGCGTGCTGCATCACGCTGGGGTACGAGGCCTTCGACACGCGCTCCAACGCCATCGAGGCGGGGGACTGGGTGGCCGCGCACCACGCGCGCACGGTGCGCCTCATCACGGCGGACTGGCACATGCGCCGCGCCGAACTGGAACTGCGCAGAGAGCTGCCCAAGGGCGTCACGCTCTACCGCGACGCGGTGCCCTCGCGGCCGAGCCTGGGCACGCTGTTTCTCGAATATCACAAGCTGCTCGCACGCGAGCTGACGACACTGTGGGGCGCCTGATGCGAACGAGCGCGGCGGACGTGGTCCGCTCCCTTGCCTTCTATATCATCTTCTATCTCGGCACGCTGGCGATGGTGCTGGTGACACTGGTCGCCGCGCGGATCGACCATGATCTGCTGGTGCGGATGGTCGCGCACTGGGCCGGGTTCCACCGGGGCTGCGCGCGGATGCTGCTGGGCATCGAGGTGCGCATCGAGGGCCAGATCCCGACCGACGGCGTGCTGGTGGCGATGAAGCACGAGAGCTTCTTCGAGGCGATCGACCTGCCGCTGCTGTTCGACCGTCCCGCGCCGTTTCCCAAGGCCGAGCTGACGCGCCTGCCCGGCTGGGGCAAGGCCGCGCTGGCCTATGGCGTGGTGCCGGTGGAGCGCGATCAGGGCGCGAAGGCCCTGCGTGCGATGGTGGCGCAGGGGCGTGCCTTTGCTGCCGAGGGCCGCGCGCTGGTGCTGTTTCCGGAAGGGACGCGCGTGCCGCATGGACAAAGGCCGCCGCTGCAATCGGGGTTTGCGGGGCTCTACAAGATGATCGGCGTGCCGGTGGTGCCCATCGCGGTCGACAGCGGGCGGCTCTATCACCGGCTCTGGAAGAAGCCCGGCGTCATCACCTTCCGGGTGGGCGCGCGGATCGAGCCCGGCCTGCCGCGCGCCGAAGCCGAAGCACAAGTGCTCGCCGCGATCAACGCGCTGAACGGGTAAGCCAAAGCTCGATGAGCTTGGCTCATGGGGCTTTGGTTAAGCCCGTGTGGCGTTTGAACATTTCCAAGGCGTGATGCGTCAGCATCTCGGCGCCTTGGCACAAGAGAAGAGGCAGGGCGCGCGCATGGCTTTCCATCACCGGCTGATCGGATCGCTGGCCCGCCTGTTCTGGCGCGTGACGAAGCCCCGCACCATCGGCGTGCGCGCGGTGCTGACCGACGCGCAGGGGCGGGTGGCGCTGGTGCGGCATACCTATACCGCGCAGTGGTATCTGCCCGGCGGCGGTGTGAAGAAGGGCGAGAGCATCGGCGATGCCCTGCTGCGCGAGTTGCGCGAGGAAGTGGCGATCACCGACCCGGTGATCGAGCGGGTGCTCGGCGTCTACCACAGCCGCCGCGAGGGCAAGGACGACCACATCGTCATCTTCGCCGTACGCACCGATACGCCGCAGACCGCCGATCTCGCCAAAGCCGACCCGCTGGAAATCGCCGAAGCGGGCTGGTTCGCGCTCGACGATCTCCCCGACACCACTTCCCCGCCACCCGCCGCCGCATTGAGGAATACCGCAAGGGCGTGACGGGGCTGGGGGGCTGGTAGGGTTTGAGGTGCTGTTGGCTGGTAGGCGAATGGCCAGTTCGGAACCGGGTCGTAGACGTGGTAGTCATCAATCGGCGCCGGCTGCCGGCCAGCACACTGGTTTCGGCCCTGTGGTGGGAATGTCGGTTCACGTCATGAACCAGCTATTCGTAAGTCTGGCCACTGGTGGGCAGTCGCGCCCCAATCAGCCGGGGGAAGTTGGGGAGACGGCGCGCTGATCGAGCAGCCATGACGACACAATGGTCACGTAGTCTGCGCTAGCGCTGACGAGCGAGGCTAAGCTAGGTGGCCGAGTTTTACTCGGCTTCCAACTCAGCGCAGCCGAGATACTTCTTTACCTTGCGCGGTGTCAGCGGCGAGCGGCAGGCGCCTTTTAGCACGCGCAGAAAAGTTTGCCCGTTCATGTCGTCGTGAATGACCATAAGTTTAGCCGCCACCCCGTTCGCGAGGCTGCTCTCGCTGACGATCTTCGCTCGTGCGTAAAGCACGAAGGACTCATGCTTGAGGAAGGCATGCTCGTGTTCTTGAAGGATGCAGGTGGTGTCGTGGTTCGTACCAGTGACCGAGCAGATGCTTACTAGTGCTACGTTCCCATCGTCGTCTGGATCATTGCAGACCACATGCAGATGCTTACGTTCGGGATCGTGCTTCGGCCCAGACACAATGAGCAGTGTGCCCTTCTTCGCGAATGCCATACCCCATCGCCTGCTTATGCTAACTGGGCGAGCAGTTTAGTAATCGATGCTTGGTCGCGAAGGAATTGCGCATGTTCAGCAGTGTTTTCAATGCCGACCGCGTGGAGCAATCGCTCAAGCGGGATCGGGTTTGAGCTGCCGTTCGGGTCTTCCCATTCGGGAATGTTGTCGCTCTTGTGCGTCCAATCGCGGAGTTGCCACTGCGTCATGCTGCCGAACTTCTCCCAAACGCTGTCGAGCACCTCGACCTCGGCGTCGCTGAGTTCGTCAAGGTCGTCCACCTCGATATTCGGCTTGACGCCGATCATGTGGTTGGCCCGATCATCGAGGATGGTTGACCAGTTCGTGTCCTCGACTTCGCCCTTGGCGTTATCGTAGGTCAACGAATTCACAGGGCCGTGCGGCAATGACGCTCGCGGCTCATCAAGCATCGGTATGGCGAAGCGCTTCAGTGCCTCCCGATCGCTAATGTAGACGAGCTTGATCGCCTTCAACATATTGATCGCGCGAGCCTCAGTTTTCAGCGCAAGATAGGCGATGATCTGCGCCGCCTTTGCTGAATTATACACTTGGAAGCCTCCTGCGACCGATCGTCGCATAATTCATATAGCAAAGCCTATCTTAATTTTCCACAACGCACGTACGGATATTGTGCTCTAGGAAAAGCATCCGTTTCAGCCAGCTGGCACTAAGGGTGTCAGTTGGTACCATACTCAGTCGAAATCCGAATGTCTGGTTCTGGGCGCGGGCACATTGCTGCCGAACGCCCTGAATGTGGGCGCAGCAGACCTCAAAACACGCAGTACGGTTTCGCTAAGTGCCGATACCTGCTCCGGGAGACGGAACGGGGTCCGGGGCGATGGCCCCGGAATCAGCTTTTCGCCCTAATCACCCCTCGCAACCCTCACTTGCCCTTGCCGTGATCGCTGCGGCCGAAGTCGGGGCGGCTGTCGTCCTGGCCTTCCTGGATGATCGAGCGGCGGATGTCGCGGGTGCGGGCGAAGTGGTCGAAGAGCTGGTCGCCGTCGCCCACGCGGATCGCGCGCTGGAGGGCGGTGAGGTCTTCGGTGAAGCGCTGGAGCATCGTCAGCACGGCTTCGCGGTTGGTCAGGAACACGTCGCGCCACATCGTCGGGTCGGAGGCGGCGATGCGGGTGAAGTCGCGGAAGCCGCCCGCCGAATACTTGATGACCTCGCTTTGGGTCACGTCTTCCAGATCGGACGCGGTGCCGACGATGGTATAGGCGATCAGGTGCGGCAGGTGGCTGGTGACGGCGAGCACGAGATCGTGATGCTCGGGGCTCATCCGCTCGACATTGGCGCCGAGCGCTTCCCAGAACTCGACCAGTGCCGAGAGCTTGAGGAGGTCGGTCTGCTCGGGCGGGGTGACGATGCACCAGCGGTTGCGGAACAGGGCGGCGAAGCCTGCGTCCGGCCCGGAATTCTCGGTGCCCGCGACCGGGTGCGCCGGGATCACGAGGTGGTCGGGCAGCGCCGCGCCCAGTTCGCGCGCGATCAGCTGCTTGGACGAGCCGACGTCGCTCACCAGCGCATCGGGAGCGATGGCTTCGCGTAAAGGTGCCGCGACCGCGCCCATGGCGCCCGGCGGCACGCAGAAGATCACCAGATCGGCGCCGGAGACGGCCTCTTCCGCGGTCTCGAACACCTGCTGGACAAGGCCGCGCTCGGCGGCGCGCAGGCGGGTCTCGGCGCTGATGTCATGCCCGGTCACGCGCATGTCGGGCAGGGCTTCCTGCACCGCAAGGCCGATCGAGCCGCCCTGAAGGCCAAGGCCGATGATCGCGACGTGACGGAAAGCCATCGGTGCCGCCTCAGCCCTGCTGTTCGACCATGCGGGTGAGCGCGTCGGCGATGGCCTCCATGTCGTGCGTCTTGCCGATGGTGATGCGCAGCGCCTGCGGCAGGCCCTGACCGGGCAGCCAGCGCACGATGTACCCGGCATCGGCCAGCCCTTCGAGCGCGGCCTCGGCGGTCAGCTTGCCCTCGAACAGCACCAGCACGAAGTTCGCCTGACTGGGCAGCGGGCGAAGGCCGTGGTTGCCGAGCGCGGTGAGGCGTTCGACGAAGCGCGCGCGCTCGTCGCGGTTGTGGATGCGGGCGGCCTCGATGAAGGCCTCGTCGGAGAGCGCGGCCAACGCCATCGCCTGTCCGGTGGCCGAGACGTTGAAGGGGCCGCGAATGCGGTTGAGCGTGTCGATCAGGCCCGGCGCGCCGGTGGCCCAGCCGATCCGCTCTCCGGCAAGGCCGAAGATCTTGGAGAAAGTGCGCGTCACCAGCACATTGTCGTGCGCGGCGGCGAGGGCGAAGGCGCCGTCCTCGTCCTCTGCGGCGACATATTCGCCATAGGCCTGATCGATCACCAGCACCACGTCGGCAGGCAGCGCGGCGTGCAGGCGGGTGATCTCGCCCTTGGGCAGGTACGAGCCGGTGGGGTTGTTCGGATTGGCGACGAAGACCACGCGGGTCTTTTCGGTGACGAGCGCCAGCAGCGCGTCGATGTCGGTGCCGTAGTCGAGATCGGGCGCCACCACCGGCGTCGCCCCGCAGCGGCGCGCGGCGATGTCATACACCGCAAAGCCGTAGCGCACGTAGATCACCTCGTCGCCCGGCCCGGCATAGCCCTGCGCGATGATGTGCAGGATCTCGTCCGAGCCGGTGCCCATCACCACGCGCGCGGCATCGAGGCCGTGCTTGTGCGCGATAGCGGCGCGCAGCGCGGTGCTGTCCGGGTCCGGGTAGAGCGCCGGGGCCTGCGCACGCGCGGCGAGCGCGGCGGGGCTGGTGCCGAGCGGGTTCTCGTTGGCCGAGAGCTTGATCAGCGGCTGACCGTCCTTGCCCTTGGACTTGCCCGGCACATAGGCATGGATCGCCTCGATCCACGGCTTGGGCGTGGGGGCGGTGCGGGCTGCGGGCTCGGCGTTCACGGTCTCGGTCATAGCGCGGCGGGGCTTACCGCAGGCGCTGCGCAAATGACAGCGCGAGATGCACGAGGAGGCAATAGCGCTGCTTTGTCGCCTGAAAGTTGACTTGCAGACGCGGCAGGCCCACTTGGCGTGCCATCATGGCCACGGCTCCCTTCATCGATTCCAGCCAGGTCCTCGACCTTGCGCAACCGCTCGTGCTCGACGGCGGGCAGAGCCTGCCCGGCGTGCGCATCGCCTACGAAACCCACGGCACGCTGAACGCGGCCAAGGACAACGCGATCTTCATCTGTCACGCGCTGACGGGCGATCATCATGTCGTCTCGCACCACCCCAAGACCGGCAAGCCCGGCTGGTGGGTGCGCATGGTCGGCCCCGGCAGGCCGATCGACACCGACCGCTTCTTCGTGATCTGTGCGAACGTGATCGGATCGTGCATGGGCTCGACCGGTCCCGCCAGCCTTGCGCCGGATGGACAACCGTGGGGCATGCGCTTCCCGGTGATCACCATCCGCGACATGGTGCGCGGCCACATCGCCCTGCTCGATGCGCTGGGGATCGACAGCCTGCACGCGCTCGTCGGCGGATCGATGGGGGGCATGCAGGCGCTGAGCCTTGCCGCCAACTTCCCCGAGCGCGCCCGCGCGGTGCTGGTGCTCGCCTCCACCGCGCGCCACTCGGCCCAGAACATTGCCTTCCACGAGGTGGGCCGACAGGCGATCATGGCCGATCCCGAATGGCGCGAGGGCGACTATTACGCGCACGGGAAGGGGCCGGAGAAGGGCCTCTCGGTCGCCCGCATGGCCGCGCACATCACGTATCTGTCGGAAGCGGGCCTCACCGCCAAGTTCGGGCGCCGGTTGCAGGACCGCGACGAGAAGACCTTCGGGTTCGACGCCGATTTCCAGATCGAATCGTACCTGCGCTATCAGGGGCTGGCCTTCACCGACCGCTTCGATGCCAACTCGTACCTCTACATCACCCGCGCGATGGACTACTTCGACCTTGCCGAAGAGCACGGCGGCCTGCTCGCGAATGCCTTCGCGAAATCGAAGGCGCGCTTCTGCCTCGTCAGCTTCGATACCGACTGGCTCTATCCCACCGCCGAATCGCGCAGCGTCGTGCAGGCGCTGAACGCCGCCGGGCTGCCCGCCAGCTTCGTCGAGCTGTCCGCGCCTTACGGCCACGATTCCTTCCTTCTCGACGTGCCCGCGCTCGACCGCGTGGTGCAGGGGTTCATCGCATGATCGCGCTTTCGCCGGAAATCATACTGGCTGACGACAAGGCCCGCCTCGATGTCGAGCGGGTGCACGGCTGGCTGGCCTCCAGCTACTGGACGCCGGGGATCGCCCGCGCGCAGGTGGACAAGCAGATCGCCAATTCGCACTGCCTCGGCGCCTATCACCCGGAGCTGGGGCAGGTGGGTTTCGCGCGCATGATCTCCGACAAGGCGAGCTTCGCCTGGCTGGCCGACGTCTTCGTCGACGATCGCGCGCGGGGGCAGGCGTGGGCCGCCGCATGGTCCAGTGGTTCGTCGAGAATCCGGACTATGCCACCGTGCGCCGCTTCGCGCTCGTCACCGCCGATGCCCATGGCGTCTACGAGGGCGTGGGCTTCCACACCCCGATCCGGCCCGAGCGCTACATGGAGCGCCTGTCGGACGCGTTTGCCGCCGAACTGAAAGCCCTTTCGTGACCGCTGCCGAAACAGCCCACTTGCGCCCCGACCTTGCGGTGATCGCCGCCAATGTCGCGCGCGGCAGCAGCGTTCTGGACGTCGGCTGCGGTGACGGCACGCTGATGGCGGCGCTGCGCGACCGGCTGGCGTGCGACACGCGCGGCATGGACGTCGATCCGGCCAACGTCGGCGCCTGTGTGGCGCGCGGGCTCTCGGCGATCCAGGGCGATGCCGATCAGGACCTGTCGTTCTATCCCGACAAGTCGGTCGACTACGCGATCCTCTCGCAGACCCTGCAGACGACGATGCGCCCCGATCTGGTGCTCGACCAGTTGCTGCGCATCGGCCGCCGCGCCTTCGTGAGCTTCCCCAACTTCGCCCACTGGCGCGTGCGCCTCTCGTTGCTGTGGGGCGGCCGCATGCCGGTGACGCGCCTGCTGCCCGTGGCCTGGTACGAGACGCCCAACATCCATCACCTGACCGTCGACGATTTTCGCGCGCTGCTGAACGAGCGCGGCATTACCGTCGAAGGCCGCTGGTTCCTTTCCGGTGACACGAAATGCAGCGCGGCGGCAGCGAACTTCCGCGCCGAACACGCGGTGTTTCTTCTGTCGCGGTGAGGGTTTGCGGGCGTCGGCGCATTGAACTGTGGCGTAAGTCTCTGACGCCTACTTACCTCCTTCGTCATTCCCGCGAAGGCGGGAATCCAGTGTCGACCTCGCGACAAAGGGCATTTTTTCGTCCGCTGTGTATATTCTAACTTCGGCGCGTAACTTGCTACTGATCTTCGTGTCGAAATGCTGCGCTAACTGGATTCCCGCCTTCGCGGGAATGACGAAGGAGTGGGAAAAATCAGCCATAGATGCGTTTATACGTGTCGCGGGCGAACCCTATGATGGTTGCAGCGTTTGCGTCGAGATCTTGTATGATCTCGTTTGTGTCGATGGTCATTACCTTGGTTAAGAGTCCGCTCACCTCGGGGTTCTCCCAGTTCCATGAAGGAGATTGGATCATCGACGTAAAGGCTTGCAGGCGACCGAAATGCCAAGTGATCTTGATCACGGCATCGTGACATCTTTGGTAGTCACTGAAATTCAGTACCTGCCCTTTCACAGCTAGTGACCTTAATTTGACGACGGATGGCTCGATGGCCGCGAGCGCCTCCATTAATCGCTTCCCGTCCTGCTCACCTCGCTTGTTGATGTATGCAATGGCTCCGGCGATAATCTTGTCATCCTCTTCGCGTGTTTCCCAGTCCCGAACATGGCTTGCAGCTCCAATTTTCGCCATGCGCAAGAGTTCAACCGGAATCCGTATTTCTACGATGTACTGTTGTGCTGCATCTATGAGTTGGTCTAAAAATTCGACTTCGCGTTTCGCTCGATCTTGCCGTTGCCAGTTTCGTAGTGCTCTAAACGCGATCCATGCAGTCACAACCGGCGCGACGGTCCTGACGATCTCCAACCAAGGCAGATGGATAGCTTCTTTCATCAAGGCAGTCGCCACGACTGTCATTCTTTTTGCTCTGCCCAGTAACGCATTCAAACCCCTACACTGTCGGAAATATCCGGCAAAACTGCAAGCTCTGCTCAAAGGGCTTTTCGACTTACGGGCTCCGGAACAGATCATTCCCCATCGCCCAAAATCTTCTCCCCCATTTACAATCTGTCATCCGCCCCGACCGCCCTCCGTCTATAGCGCCCGGACCTTCCGAGAGGCGCTGGCCGAGCCCCGGCCGCGGCGGGGGGATGGATTGCGATGATGACCAGCCGTGCCGATGCTCCCGATTCTCCAACGCCTGCGCGCCGTGCGGGGCGGCGCTGGGGCAGGGGCTTGGGCGGGTGCTCGGGTGGTCGGTGGCGGGACTGGTGCTTGCAGGCATCGGCGGGGCGGCGTGGCTGCGGGATCGCGTCGACAGCTACGTCGATCCGGGGCACGCGAAAGTCGCCGCCGCCGGGTTCGTGCCGAAGATGGCCGAGGTGAACGGCGTGCGCCTCAGCTATGTCGAGGGGCCGGACAATGGCCCGCCGCTGGTGCTGCTCCATGCCCAGTTGCTCGACTGGTTTTCCTACAACCGGGTGCTGCCCGCGCTCTCGAAGCGCTTCCACGTCTACGATATCGACTATCCGGGCCAAGGCGCGACGCGGGTGCCGCTGGGCTATCCGATGACCGCGAACCGCATCGGCGCCGACCTTGGCGATTTCATCGCGCGGCAGATCGGCCAGCCGGTGTTCGTCTCGGGCAACAGTTCGGGCGGGCTGCTGGCGACATGGCTGGCGGCTAACCGCCCGCAACTGGTCCGCGCGGCGCTGCTCGAAGACCCGCCGCTGTTCTCCAGCGAGTATCCGCGCATCAAATCCACGATCGCCCAGCGGGCCTTTCGCACCAGCTATACCGCGACGAAGGATGTGCCCGACGATTTCCTGCTCTACTGGATCGAGAAGAACGCGCGATTCTTCCGCCGCAACGTCGCGCCGGGCACGCCTTTCCTGCTGACGCAGGCCGTCAAGGCGTGGCGGTCCGGGCATCCGCATCAGCCGGTCGAGATCGGGCTGCTGAAGAACGACACGGTCCGCATGCTGGTGCGCGGGCTCGACCAGTACGATCCCCGCTTCGGCGCGGCATTCTATGACGGCACCTGGAACGCCGGGTTCGATCACGCGGCGGCGCTGGCGCGGATCGAGTGCCCGGTGCTGCTGCTCCAGGCGAATTTCAGGATGCTGCCCGATGGTACGCTCGACGGCGCGATGGACGCTGACGATGCGAAGCGCGCGATGGCGCTGTTGAAGCACGGAACTTATCGTCGGATCGATGCGACCCATGTGGTCAATCTCGACCGGCCCGACGATTTCGTGAAGATCGCCGAAGGATTCTTCCTCGGCGTCTGATCGGGGTAGGGGCGGGGTAGAGGGGGCTGAGCCTGCCTCTAGCCCACCTCTACCCCCTTTTAGCCGATCAGTGTCAGCCGACCTGTGTCAGGCGACCGGATGGGCGCCGCACAGCTTGTTTCCGTCGGGATCGCGCAAGTAGGCAAGGTACAGTTCGCGTCCCGGCATCGAGCGGATTCCCGGGGGATTTTCGCAGGTTGTACCGCCTGCCGCCACGCCCGCCGCGTGCCATGCCTCGACCATTTCGGGGGTGTCCATATGCAGGCCGATGGTCCCGCCATTGGCGAAGCTGGCGGTCTCGCCATTGTTCGGCGTCAGTACCACAAGGCGCCCGCCCTTGTGCTCGTACATCAGGCGCCCCGAAGCCGGATCGCTGGCTGTGGCGGTCCCGCCTGCTGCTGAAAAAATGGCGTCGTAGAAAGACTTGGAACGGGCAAGGTCATTGCTGCCGACACAGATATGCGTGAACATGGAAGCTCTCCGAAGGCGAAATTCGCGCCCGTCGAGTGCGCCTGCCCGCTGCACTTGTCCACCTGTTTAGCGCATCCCGCGCAAATCCGTGGGTGGACGCGCCTCGGAGCCTTTGGCATGCCGAAAAACCATGTGGCACATCTATCAATTCCCGCTCTGTCCGTTCAGTCGCAAGGTCCGTCTGCTGATGGCCGAGAAGGGGATCGCCTACGAACTCCAGACCGCAAGGCCCTGGGAAGGCGAGGATCGTTTCTTCGCGATGAATCCGGCCGGGCGTACCCCGGTGGTCCACGAGACCGAGCGCGCGATCACGCTGTCGGACAGCCGGGCGATCTGCGAGTATTTCGAGGAAACCGTCGATCGCAATCCACTGATCAGCGGCACCGCCCAGCAACGTGCGGAGATCCGCCGTCTGGTGGCGATGTTCGACGAGAATTTCTATGCCGCCGTCACCGAGCCGCTGCTGCACGAGCGTATGAAGAAGCGCCTCGTCCTGCGTCAGTCGCCCGATGCGAAGATGCTGCGCGAGGCGATGAAGCTGGCGCACGATTATCTCGATTACATCGACTATCTGATCGACAATCGCCCCTGGCTGGCGGGCGCAACGATCACGCTGGCAGACTTTGCCGCCGCTGCCCAGATTTCCGTCGCCGACTATCTCGGCGGCCTCGACTGGTCGAGCCACGAGCAGGCCCGTGCCTGGTACATGTGGATCAAGTCGCGCCCCAGCTTCCGCCCGCTGCTGTCCGAGCGGATGGAAGTGATCCAGCCGCCCAGCCACTATGCCGAAGTGGATGCCTGAACAGGGCCTGCGAGGCGGTGAAGGCAGGCTGTTGCCGCTCCGTTTCGCCTCGCCACGAGAGGGTCTCTTCGGGCGTATTGAGACCTGCCTCGCCAATCACGAGGGGCTGCGCCGCATCCGCCGCGCCTTCACCTCGCGCTTGCCCTTTCCCAAGCTGGTCAGCGATGTACGCGATGTGATCTATGCCAGTTGGGTGGTGCCGGTCGATCGTCTGGCCGATGTGATCCCGCCCGGCGTCACGATACGCAGTGTCGATGGCCATGCCATCCTGACCGTGCTCACTTACGTACACGGTCATTTCGGTCCCGCGTTGGCGGGCCCTTTGCGAGGGCTGTTCCCCTCGCCCAAGCAAAGCAACTGGCGGCTTTATGTCCAACGCATAGGCGGGCAGGAACCAGCGGTGGAGACCGTGCTGTTCCTGTGCAACGCGTTCGATAGCGATCTCTACGCGCTTGGCACCAGATTGTTCAGCGATGCCATGCTCTCGCATCGCGCAGTGAATTTCGGTCATCGCCGGGATGGGCTTGACTGGATCAGCGGCGCGGCCTCGGGTGGCGGCAGTGCACCGGACTGGCATTTGCGTGGGCGGGATACCGAACATCGTATCCTGCCTGCGGAATTTGCACCTTTTTTCGGCGGATATGACGAAGCGCTCGCGCAGTTGACGCTTCAGGACGAAGCCATCGCTCCTCTTGAAAAGCCCGGCAACCTTGCCTTCGCGGGAATAGATCTACCCATCAACCTCGACTCGATTATTCCCATGCAGGCGCTGGACTGGAGGCCGGGCGCTTTTGCAAGGGCCTTGGGGCTTGATGCCATGCCGTTCTGCTTTCGAGTGCCTGCGGTCCGCTTCACGGCGCTTTGGGAGCGCATCTGACGCTGATTTTTACGGGGCTACGGCATTGTCATCGGTAAAGCGCCCGGTCTTGCGGAACGGCGCCATCCAGCGGTTCAGGAAAAGCCCTATGGGGCGCGGGGTAACGCCCAGCGCATCGAGGCCCGGCAACGCACCCGTCAGCGTATTACCGGCCTTTAGCACCTTGTACTGATCGGCGCTGATCGGTGTGAAGGGCAGGGCGCGAAGCACTTTTGCCATGCTGTCCGAGAGTGGCCAGATATGGCGCTTGCGCTCCTGCGCAGCAGCAATGCGCTGGGTGATTTCAAGCATCGAGATCGCCTCAGGCCCGGCAACCTCGTAAATCTTGCCTTCATGGTGCTCGGTGTTGGCGAGTACGTTGACGATCGCCTTGGCCAAATCATCCACGTAAAGCGGCTGGAGCTTCGCTTCCGGCGCGAAGACCGGCATGATCGGCGCGCTTGCCATGGCATCGGCCAGCATCATCACGAAATGGTCATCCGGCCCGAACAATACAGAGGGGCGAAGTATCGTGGCCTGCGGGTATGCTGTCAGTATCGCGCGCTCGCCTTCGGCCTTTGTCCGCAGATAGGGTACGTCTGACGTAGCGTCCGCTCCGAGCACTGAGACGTGAATGAACGCGCGAACCCCTGCAGCTTTTGCTGCTGCCGCGATTCTGCCTGCTCCCTCGCCCTGTATTGCATCGAGCTTGCCGGTGAACGCACTGACCAGATTGACAACCATATCCGAACCCGTGAATCCTGCTGTCAGCATTTCCGGACGGGTGACATCCGTGCCGATGAACTGGACTTGCCCCAGGTTGGCAAGCGCTCGCACGGCATAGGCTTTGCCGGGACTGCGACTGGCGATGCGCAGGCGTGCGCCGTGCTCGAAAAGGTGCTGCGCGAGATGTCGGCCCACGAAACCGCTGCCACCGATGACAGTGACGATTTTCCCGGAAAGTGGGTGAGGGGCGGAAATTGAGGCGGAAAGCTGTTGGGTCACGTTGGATGTGTTCCTTGCAGGAAAGCCGGGGATGCGCACAGCCCGGCTTCGTTTTCGTCAGCTGCCTTGTCCGTTATCCCGCAAATATAGCGATTTTCTGCGGTTTCCTGTACCCAACGTGCAAGTGCGGCGCCGGCTTCACGGCAAGTGAAGAATTTTCTGGGAAAATTTCTTCATGAACCGCGTTGACAACCCTCCCGCAGCCGCTTAGAGGCGCCCTCCTACCCAGCGAGGATAGCAAGCCTGCTCCCTCGCTACCGTGCCCAGATGGCGGAATTGGTAGACGCACCAGCTTCAGGTGCTGGCGCTCGCAAGGGCGTGGAGGTTCGAGTCCTCTTCTGGGCACCATTTGTTCTCCTGCGGACGTCCATAGACGTCCGCAGAGAGGCTGAAATCTGCCATTTTTTGTGTTATGATCGTCCAGTCAAATCCGGGCGAATTCGGCACCAATCGGGAACAATTCGGGTATATCCGAGGGTATCGATTTTCGTCCTTTCACGGGACGATACCTTCATGGCCACCCTTTTCGCCACAACCGTCGCCAACGCCAAGCCACGCGAGCGCGACTATAAGCTATCGGACGGCGGAGGTCTCTACCTTCTTGTCCGCCCCAATGGCACGAAGCTGTGGCGCCTCAATTATCGCTATCTCGAAAAGCACCGCACGCTGGCGTTCGGAGCATGGCCCGAGGTCAGCCTCGCTGACGCCAGAGAGCGGCGTGACGAAGCCCGCCACCTGCTTGCTGCCGGAACCGACCCTTCCCACCAGCAGAAGGTCAATTCGGCGCGTGCACGGATCGAGGAGAACGACACCTTCCGGCTCGTGGCCGAGGAATGGGTCGCGAAGAACGAGCGCGAGGGTATGGCCGAGGTCACGCTCAGCAAACTTCGCTGGCTACTCGACAAAGCGTATCCCAAAATCGGCAATCGTCCGATCGCCAAAATCACAGCACAGGAGGTCCTGGCCGTTCTGCGTGCCGTCGAGGCCACGGGACGGCACGAGAGCGCCCGGCGCATGCGCAGCGTGCTTAGCCGGGTCTTCCGTTATGCCATCGCCACGACGCGCGCCGAGCGTGATCCTGCGAGCGATCTGCGCGGCGCATTGACGGTGCCCAAAACCAAGCACCTCGCCGCGATCACCACCGAAGATCGGGCGGGAGACCTCATGCGCGCTATCGAGGGTTATTCAGGCCATGCCATCACGCTATTCGCCTTGAAGCTGTCAGCGCACCTCTTCGTTCGCCCCGGTGAGCTTCGGCAGGCCGAGTGGCCGGAGTTCGATTTCGATCGCTGCGTTTGGAACATTCCCGCTGAGAAGATGAAGATGCGTCGGCCGCATCGCGTCCCCCTTTCGCCTCAGGTGGTAAGGCTGTTCGAGGAGTTATGGGACCTGACAGGCCACGGCCGCTATTGCTTCCCTTCGTTCCGGTCTGGGCAGCGCCCGATGTCCGAGAACACTGTCAATGCGGCGCTCCGGGCTCTTGGCTTTGGCCAAGAGGAGATGACGGCGCATGGGTTTCGGGCGATGGCAGCGACGCTGCTCAATGAAGCCGGGCGATTCAATCCCGATGCGATTGAGCGCCAGTTGGCACACATGGAGAACAATGGGGTGCGCCGCGCGTATACCCGCGGCGAATACTGGAATGAACGTGTGGCGTTGATGCAGTTTTGGTCTGACGAGTTGGAGCGTTTGCGTGATGGCGCCCGCGTCCTCAAACCCAACTTCGCGAGGCGAGCCCGTTCGGACGCGGCGTGAGTTTCTTTCGAAGGGTTTTCGAATCAGCGCGGCTGAATGCGCCCCTATGATTTTGGTTGGCGGTGCGCCCCCGATACTGCAACTTTGCGCCCATGTTGGCCGTTCAGAGATTGCCTATCCGATCCGCAAAGCTGCGCGTTCATTGCACGATGTGCGAATGACCTTTAAGGGCGGGGAGCGGACTTTCGCTGCATCTCGGTCGATCGGCAGAGATGCGCACGAAGCGACTGACTAACATGTGCGCAAACCGATATTCATTCTTTTGCTAAAGCATTTTCAGTGGATTCAAGATTGGGCGTCACTTAGCTACGGGTAAGTATCTCGAGGCTCTTGATGAACCCTACTGAAATTTATGACGCATTGGCGGAGATTGCCGCCGAACCGTTTTGCGCCACCGAATTCCCCTTCGCCTTTGCCGCCGCCACAGATGGTGCCAAGGCTGCGATCTCCAAGCTGCGGAGCGGGGCGACCAACAAGTCCGACCTTCAAGGCGGTGTGCTGTTCGGCAAGAAGTTCCACTATGCCCCTGCGCTTGCAGGCATGACCGATGTCACGCTGGACCAGCTGCGTAGCTCGAAGAAGACCAAAACCTCAAAGCCCGCGATTTTGATCGCCACCGATGGCGAGATGATCTCGGCAGAGCATCCGGCCTCGGGCGATACGCTCCATAGCCGCTTTGCCGAGCTTGGCGACAACTTCGGCTTCTTCCTACCTGCCGCGGGCAAGGAACGCTACCGCGCGGTCGAAGAAAACCCCGTCGACGTCAAGGCGACTGGCAAGCTGGCCCGGCTCTATGACGCGCTGACCAAAGCCAATCCGGACTGGGGCAGCGACGAACGTCGGCACGAGATGAACCAGCTGATGATGCGGCTGATCTTCTGCATGTTTGCCGAGGATGTCGGCATCTTTCCCGACAACCAGTTCTCACGCTTGCTGTTCATCCATGCGGGCGACAAGGGCGAGGAAGCGCGCGAAGCCATCATCGCGGCCTTTCAGGCGATGAACCGGCCCAAGGCAAAACGCGAGGGCCTGCCTGCCTGGACGGGCGAGCTGGAATACGTCAACGGCGGGCTTTTCGCGGGCGCCATCGACGCGCCGCGCTTTGACGGCGTGGCCTTCCGCTATCTGCGCGAGGCTTGCGATCTGAACTGGCGAGAGATCAACCCCGACATCTTCGGCTCGATGATCCAGTCGGTTGCGGATCCGAAGCAACGCTCGGAACTGGGGATGCACTACACCTCCGTGCCGAACATCATGAAGGTGATCGGGCCGCTGTTCCTCGATGACCTCGATGCCGATATCCACAAGGCCTGGGACCGCGCCCGCGCGCTGCAACAGGTGCTGGACCGGATGTCGCGCATCCGCGTGTTTGACCCGGCCTGTGGCTCGGGCAACTTTCTTGTCGTGTCTTATCGCGAGCTGCGGGCGCGCGAGACGCGCATCCTGCGGCGGCTGGAAGAGATGAATGGCCCCGGCTCGATGCAGATGTTCTCGGCCATCTCGATCAGCCATTTCTATGGGATCGAGATCGCGGATTTCGCTGCCGAGACTGCCAAGCTGGCGCTGTTCATCGCCGAATACCAGGCGAATGCAAGCTTTGCCGAAGTCTTTGGGCGCCGCCCCGCAGCGCTGCCCCTGAAGGACGCAGCGCATATCCGCACCGAGAACTCGCTGCGCATCGACTGGGAAGAGGTCTGCCCGCCCCCCGGTGAAGGCGAGGAAGTGTTTATTGCGGGCAATCCGCCGTTCCTTGGGTCAACGTATCAGAGCAAAGAACAGAAGGCCGACTTTGCGCACGTCTTCTCAGGGCAAGTGAAGAGCTTCGCAGCCTTCGATTTCGTCGCTGCCTGGTTTTTCAAGGCATCCTGCTTCATTCGAGGCAGGGCATCGCGAGCTGCGTTGGTGTCGACCAACTCGGTTTGCCAAGGATACTCGGTCGCGGCCTTGTGGCCTTACGTCTTGGAGGGTGACCTTGAAATCGGCTTCGCGCATAAGGACTTCAAATGGCGTAACAATGCTTCGGCGAACGCGGCTGTTATTTGTTCCGTCATTGGAATACGTAATAGCAGCAAAGAGCCGAAGCGTCTATTTGTGGACGGTATCGAAAGCGTCATCGAAAATATCAACGCTTACTTGGTGGCTGGACCTTCACTCTACGTTGAAGCTATACGGAATGGCATCTTTGGCCTGCCATACATGGATTACGGCAACAAACCAGCCGATGGCGGCTTCCTAATCCTCTCAGTCGACGAACGAAATTCAATCATGTCGTCTGCACCAGATGCTGAGCCCTTCATCAAGAGGTACATGGGGTCTCAAGAGGTAACCAAAGGGATCGAGCGATACTGCCTGTGGGTTTCAGCCAGTCAATATGAAGAAGCGCGCAAGATTCCCGCCTTGGAAGAGCGCTTTGAAAACGTCAGGCAGTTTCGGCTTGCCAGCACCAAAGAGCCTACTCGCCGAATGGCGGAGTGGCCTTATGAGTTCGATCAAATACGTATCGACCCGAAGGCGCATTCGATCCTCGTCCCCAGCGTCACCTCCGAACGCCGTCCATACTTGCCTGTTGAGCGTGTCGGGGCAGATGTGATAGCCTCGAACCTTAACCAGGTGCTTTACAACGCTCCCGAATGGTGCATCGCCCTGATCGCCTCACGCCTGCACCTCGTTTGGATCGCTACCGTCTGCGGCAAGCTGAAATCCGACTTCCGCTACTCCAACACCCTCGGCTGGAACACCTTCCCGGTGCCGAAGTTCGCTGAGGATCAGTTGGAGGCGCTCTCGGCCTCGGCCCGCAAGATCCTGCGCTGCCGCTATTCCCATTACCCCGCCACGATTGCCGAGCTCTATGACCCCGACAAAATGCCCGCCGACCTGCGCGCCGTGCATCGGGAAAACGACGAGCTTTTGGAAAGCATGTATATCGGCCGCTCCTTCCGCAATGACACCGAACGGTTGGAGAAGCTCTTCAAGCTCTATGCCGCCAAGGTGAAATCGCTGGAAGCCACGCCAAAGAAAAAGAGGGCCTGATAGATGGTTCAGATGGTCAATGTCACCTATGGAACCTCCAAGGCGACAACGAACTCCCTTGGTCAGCGCCCGATGCAGGCCCGCACCTATGCTGCCCGTGCCGCGCAGTTCCTGCTGCTGAAAGCGCCCCCGGCGGCGGGCAAGAGTCGCGCGCTGATGTTCGTGGCGCTCGACAAGCTGCGCCATCAGGGGCTGGACAAGACCATCGTCTGCGTGCCCGAAACCTCGATCGGCGGCTCGTTCCGCTCGACCGATCTGACCAGCTATGGCTTCGAGGCGGATTGGGAGGTCGATGACCGCTGGAACCTTTGCCTGACCGGCGAGGATGCCGGCAAACAGAAGGTGAAAGCCTTCCAGACCTTCATGGAGAGCGATGCCAGGGTGCTGGTCTGCACCCATGCCACCTTCCGCTTCGGTTTTGACGAGGTGATCAAGACCAAGGGAATCGAGGCCTTCGACAGCTGCTTCATTGCTATCGACGAATTCCACCATGTGTCGGCTTCGGACAATAACAGGCTGGGGGTCATCCTGCGCAGCCTGATCAATCGCGCCGAGTGCCATGTGATGGCGATGACCGGCAGCTATTTCCGTGGCGATGCAGATCCGGTGCTTCGTCTCGAGGACGAGGATCGCTTCACCAAGATCACCTACAGCTATTACGAGCAGCTGGAGGGCTACGCCTGGCTCAAGGCGCTCGGGATTAACTACGACTTCTACAAGGGCAATTACGTCAACGGGCTGCCGGGCGTGCTGAACCCCGATCAGAAAACGATCATCCACATCCCGCATCGTGGGTCGTCCGAGGCGTTCGATGACAAGTTCAACGAGGTGGGCAAGATCCTCGACCTGCTGGGCACACATGAGGGGCGCGATCCCGAGACGGGGTTTGATCTGGTGCGCAAGCCCGATGGCGGACTGCTGAAAGTGGCGGACCTGGTGGATGACGGGACGGGCCGCGATATCGTGAAGGCATCGCTGTCGCGTGAAATCAAAGGGCCAGATGGCAAACGCGATGATGTTGCGGACCGAGCCAAGGTCGACATCATCATTGCTCTCGGCATGGCTAAGGAGGGTTTCGACTGGGTCTGGTGTGAACATGCTCTGACGATCGGCTATCGGTCGTCTCTGACCGAGATCGTGCAGATCATCGGGCGCGCGACCCGCGACGCGCCGGGCAAGCCCCGCGCGCTGTTCACGAACCTTGTTGCCGAACCCGGCGTCGAAACCGGTGTCGTGACCGATGCCGTAAACGACATGCTCAAGGCCATCTCCGGGTCGCTTCTGATGGAGCAGGTACTGGCCCCCAACTTCAAGTTCTACCGCCGCGAAGATGGCGACGTGCGGGCGCCCATAGGCACCGATGATGAAGGCAATATTACAATCGGCATTAAGGGACTGGTCGAGCCGCCCACGAACCGTTCGCGCGAGATCTGCGAAAAGGACATGAACGATCTGATAGCGACTGCCTATCAGGAGATGGACCGGCGCGTACTGTCGCCTGAAACGGCCCCCGAGGTCGCGACCCAGATGGTGCTCACCGATATCATCGAGAAGCGGTATGAGGCGCTGGATGCCGAGGAAGCGGAATCCGTCCGTCAGCATCTGGCGGCGCATATGAACGTCTTGACGCTGGCGCGGAAGGAAGCCGAACGCGGTTTTGCTGGGGGGCAGTCGCCCTTGAGCGGTTCGCCCCGAAGCCGAGCGGTGACGACGATGATGACGAGCCCGCCAGCGCACCGAATACGCTTCTGGAGATGGTCCGAAAATTCATCAACGTCCGAGACATCGATATCGAGTTGATCGACAGCGTAAACACCTTCCAGGAGCGCTTCGAGGTCGCATCGAAATCGCTGAACTCTGAGCTACTGTCACATGTGCAGTCAGCGATGGTGGCCTTGCGCGTAAACATGACCGGCGATGAGGCCCGAACGCTTTGGCCTCGCATCAAGGCATTCCGCGCTGCCGAAGGGCATGAGCCTAATGTCCATTCCGCCAATCCCCTTGAAAAGCGCATGGCAGAGGCACTCGCTTGGCTGAAGGCCGAAAAGGCCAAGCGCCTGCGTGAGGGGGCTCTGTGATGTCACGCCCGAGCTTGGAAGATATTTTCATGGAAGACGACGAGTTCGGCCTGTTGGATGTCAAACCTCGCGCGGGGCGCGGTGGTCCTTCGCAGGATCGTGGCGTCGCAGCCTTGCTCGAAGTAACCGCCTTCTATGAGCGTCATTCGCGCCTCCCCGATCCAGACGCAATGGATCATGACGAGATGCGCCTTGGAGCAATCTGGGATACCGTAAAGTTGGCTCCCGCCGATCAAATGCGGGCTGTGGATCGGTTGGGCCTGCTAAGCGCCTCCGCCGCCCCAAAGTCGCGTTCATGGCAAGATGAGCCTGTCGACGCTGATATTCCCAATAGCTTGGATGACATCTTTGCTGATGACGATCTTGATGTTGATGCGTCACTGGTCAGCCTCAAGCACACCACACCGGCTGCAGAAAGGCACGTTCCTGATCATCGCGCGGACTTCGTGCTCTGTCAGGATTTCGAGCAATTCCGGGAGCGCTTTGAGACAGTTCAGCGGGGCTTGGAAGCAGGTGAGCGCCAAGCAAGCCCGGTACGGAAATGGTCGGTGATCGAGCCGATCGAAGGGGACTTCTTCATAAGGAACGGTTTGCTCGCCATGATCGCCGAGAAGTCGGAAATGACCGCCCGTGGCGGCACGCGCGACCATCGGCTTCGCGTCATCTTTTCAAACGGTACAGAGAGCGACCCGCTCATGTCGTCATTCCGAAAATCCCTGAATGACGATAAGACAGCTCGCATGGTCCAGAAGGTTGGCCTCGGACCGCTTGATCCTGAATGGGAAAACGATCAGCTCGAACTGTCGGGAACGATCTATGTTGCCCGCTCCCGATCTGAAAATCCCGAGATCAAAGGGCAGCGTATGATCTTGCATAAGATCGGCGTCACCAGCCAGGATGTATCCCGCCGTGTTGCGGACGCCAGAAACGATCCAACGTTTCTTCTGGCGCCGGTGGAAATCGTCGCGACCTACAGCCTGCAAAATCTGTCCCGCAACAAAGTCGAGAACTTGCTGCATCGTTTCTTCGCAGCGGCTCGTCCGGCTAAACTATTCGTCACAGATCGGTTCGGGAAGAAGGTTCTTCCTAAGGAATGGTTCTATGTCCTGCCAGAACACGTCGGTCAGGCAGCTAAGCTGATCGAAGAGGGGACCTTGCATCGGTATCTTTATGATGTCGAAACTCAGAGGATTCTATTAAAAAACGAGATAACCTGAGTTCTGCACATTCAGCTTCTTCGAAAAATACCAGCAATTCCGGCTGTCGGAAAGGGACTGGGGCCTGCCATCTGCCGCGCCTGGTGCGAAGGTCGGCTCTTGGGCCGAAGGGGACTATGCGCTTTAAGCGTGAATGTCTGCTTCGCCATTTTCTGGCCAAAACCCGTCCTTCTCCTTTCGGCCAAGTGCAGTCTATTCGCGGACGTCCGGCGCTTGCCCGGCTACTTCGCGTAAAGCGGCGAAGGCAGCCCTGCCGAAGGTGTCGGGGCCGGTTTCGGGGGCCGCGAGCCAGGCCTGTGTCGACAGCTTCAGAATGCCGATCGCAGCTGCCGCAGTGACGCGGCATTCGATGTCGTCTTGCGGGCGCTCTTTCCTATCGGCCAGAGCTTTGGCGAGCACCCGCTCGAATTTCTCGTACTTGGCCTGATCGCCCGCGCTCAGCGCAGGGGTGTCCTGGATTAGCCGGGCAAGGTCGCGCGACGCTTCCGACAGATGGGTCTGTGCCAATTCCACGAAGGCGTTCTCGACCATGTCGAGCAGCGGTTCCTCGACGGGGCGCCGATTTATCGCTTCTGCCACGAGCGCCGGAAAATCGGCCTTGGTGGAGAAGACGATCTCCTCCTTCGAGCCGAAATAATGGAACAGACTGCGGCGCGAAACGTCTGCCGCTGCAGCGATGTCGTCGAGCGTCGTCGCTTCGAACCCGCGTTCCAGAAACAGGCGCATCGCCTCGTCCTGAATGCGGGCGCGGGTCCGGGAGCGCTTTCGCGCTCGCAGACCGACCGTGTCAGGTGAGAGTATGTCTTGCACTGCTTGTATTTTTGCACTGAGTGCACAATATCGCGCCCAGTGCCCTCCTGTGGCTGATCGATGCGAAGGATAGCAAAAATGGCGAGCTGGACCACCAAGGATATTCCCGACCAGTCCGGCAGGCTGGCGATCGTCACTGGCGCCACCGGAGGCCTCGGGCTGGAGACGGCCCTCGCGCTGGCAGGCGCGGGAGCAGAGGTCATTCTGGCGGCGCGCAATCCGAACAAAGGACGCGCGGCGGAAGCGCTGATCCGCCAGCGACATCCCGATGCCCGCGTCCGCTTCGATCGTGTCGATCTGGCCAGCCTCGCTTCGGTTCGCGATTTTGCCCAGCGGCAACTGGCGAGCGAGCGCCCGATCGACATTCTCGTCAACAACGCCGGCATCATGGCGCTGCCCCGGCGCGAAACCACGCTCGACGGGCACGAGATGCAGTTCGCCACCAACTACCTCTCGCACTTCGCGCTGACCGGCCAGTTGCTGCCGCTGCTGAGCGCAGGCAAGGCGCGCGTGGTGGAGGTGTCGAGCATCGCCCATCGCAGCGGCAGAATCCGGATCGACGATCTCGATTACGGGCAAGGCTACAGGCCCTGGCCGGTCTATGCGCAGTCCAAGCTGGCGATGCTGATGTTCGCGCTCGAACTGGATCGCCGCAGCCGCGCGAACGGCTGGGGGATCACCAGCGTGGCTGCCCATCCGGGTGCTGCCGACACCGATCTGGTCGCGAACGGTATGGGCGCTGCGAGCCGGTTGATGACCTGGGGAAGCGCGATAGCCCTCAAGCTGATCGGCCATTCCGCCCAAGACGGCGCGCTGCCGCTACTGATGGCCGCGACCATGCCGGGTATCCGGGGCGGCGAGTATTTCGGGCCGCAGGGCTTTCGCGAGATGAAAGGACCACCGGGCGCGGGCAGGATTGAGCCACAGGCGCGCGATGCCGAGGTCGCCGCGCAGCTGTGGGCGCGGTCCGAGGCGATGACCGGCGTGGCGTTCGGCTGAAGCACAAGACCATGTTCCATCTGATCTTCGCCTTGCCGTGGGCCTATGTTGTCGCGCGCACCCTGCTGCCATTGCCCTGGGCGCTCGGCGTGAAGCTGGCGGTCGCCCTGATCCTGCTCGTCGGAGCGCAGTCGCACCTGTGGAGCCGTATCTCTTCGGGATCGGTGTTCAGTCCGGAATTTCCCCGGCCGCTCATCGTCGTGCTTAACTGGCTGTTCGGGTGTATTGCCCAGCTGGCCGTGTTCCAGATCGCGCTCGACGTGGTGAGGCTGGCAGCCACGATAACCGGGATCGGCGCAGACGCCCCCTGGATCGAGGCGCGCTACGCCATCGCTGTGCTGGCCTTGGTGCTGGCGGCCATCGGCGTGTGGAACGCCATCGGCGTACCGCGCCTGCGCAAGGTGACCGTCACGATCCCAGCGCTTCCCGAAGCGTTCGAGGGCTATACCCTCATCCAGCTTACCGACCTGCACATCAGCCGGCTGTTCCCCGCCGGCTGGACGCGCGCCGTGGTCGAGGCGACCAACCGGCTGGATGCGGACCTGATCGTCGTGACGGGTGACGTGATCGATGGCAGCGTCGACAACCGGCGCACAGGCGTCGAACCCTTGCGCGAACTGCGCGCGAAAGACGGGGTGTACCTTTGTCCCGGCAACCATGAATACCTCTCGGGCTACGATCCATGGATGGCGCACCTTGCATCGCTGGGCATGCGGGTACTGGGCAATGCCCATGCGGTGATCGCGCGAGGCGATGAGGCTCTCGTCGTGGCCGGTCTCACCGATCCTTCGGCGCGCGGCGTCGGCAAGCCGCTCCCCGATCTGGGGCAGGCGCTTGAGGGATCTCCACCGGACGCCCCGATCATCCTGCTCGATCACGAACCGGGGCGGGCGCAAGAAGCGGCCCGGCGCGGCGTGGCGTTGCAGCTCTCGGGCCATACCCACGGCGGCATGATCGTCGGGCTCGACCGACTGGTCGCGCGCGGCAATAGCGGCTTCGTCTCGGGGCTCTATGAGGTTGGCACAATGGCGCTCTACGTCAACAACGGCACCGGCATTTGGCCGGGGTTCGCCCTGAGGTTGGGCAAGCCGTCCGAACTGACCTTGATTACCTTGCATCGTGCGACTGGCTGAGCGATTTGGCAAGTTTCCCGGCTCCCTTTTGATCAGGCAACAGTCCGGCTTTCGCTTGGCTGTTGCTGAAGCTAGAGAGCCGGGCATGGTGACCGTTTCGCCCGACGTCTATAATCGAGCCGCTTCGCTGCTGGCTGAAAATCCGGAATACCGGGTGCTGCGCAAGCTTCGTCCAGTGGCAGGGTTTCATCGACCGGTGCCTGGCGCTCGCAACCGTATCGGCGTTGCGATCGATGTCGAGACCACTGGGCTGGACTACGAATCCGACCGGATCATTGAACTGGCCCTCCAGCGATTTCGCTACGACGATGCCGGGCGGATCGTGCAGGTCGGCCAGGCCCGGGTCTGGCGTGAAGAGCCGGGTGAGCCCCTCGATCTCAGGATAACGAAACTGACCGGCTTGACCGATGAGGTCCTGGCGGGACAGTCGATCGACGATACCCTTGCGCTCGAAATTCTGGGCTCGGCCGATTTGATCGTTGCCCATAACGCGCGGTTCGATCGGCCGTTCGTCGATCGCAGGTTGCCCGCGCTCGCCGGTAAGGCCTGGGCCTGCTCGATGTCCGAACTGGACTGGCTGGAACTCGGTTTCGACGGGCGTGCGCTTGCCCATCTCGTCTCGCAGTGCGGCTGGTTCTATGAAGGTCATCGGGCTGAAAACGACATCCTCGCGCTCCTATACCTTCTGGCGCATGACTTGCCGGACGGCGAAACCGTGATGGCCAAGCTGATAGCCTGTTCGGAGCGGTCGTCTTTCCAGGTGAATGCGGTCGATGCCCCCTTCGATGCCAAGGACCGCCTAAAAGCCCGAGGCTATCGCTGGAATTCTGCGTTGCGCTTCTGGACGACCGAGATCGCGGAGGCGGATCACGGTGCGGAGCGGGCATGGCTGATGAGCGAGGTCTATACCGGGTACGGCGAGCCCGCGTTCATTCCTGTCAGCGCCTGCGAACGGCATTCCAGAGCAGTATGAAGTCCTACTGAAAAGATCGCTTGTCTAGCTCTGGCTCTGACGCCCCGTATCCGGCAAGACTGCATTCTAACGCTTCAGCGCTTCGTGCTTCCATCGTGTCTCTCGTAGGGGGCCCGGCTGTGATGCCCCGAACCTAAATCACCATGCGGACTTTGCGTTGATAGCTGCCTATGGTCTGGTTCGCGCTACATCGACGCTTTTTGGGAATCTCGATCCAAACGAAGGACAGCTCGTCATCTGGTAGATTGCGGGCAAACTCTGGCGACGCGCTGCCCATCGTCCCACCGCTTCTTGTAGATCGCGGCCCCTTTGCCCAGTTGCCAGCAGGATAGGTCTCCTGTTTCGCTGGATACCAGAGCCAGGGTTCGACCGTACCTGTCGGTTCCTATCCTCTCGATCGTGAGGCGGCCATGCAGTGCATCTCGCAGGCTATCCGTCGATGCTTCCGGATTGCCAGGTGCGCACTGCCTTCCCTTTCGGCAATGGCCGGCAAGTTCGGGAGCATCGATGCCCAGCAAGCGAATGCGTTCGCCGGCACAATTGAGCGTATCACCGTCCACCACACGACAGTCGGTGAGCGGGTGGCCGGTACGGGCCGGTGGATTTTCCGGCCAAATTAGTGATGCCGCACCGGCACCAGCTCCCGCCAGCGCAGCTGCGCCGAACCATGCGGCAATTACTTTGGTCGTTCTGGACCGTGACCTGCGGCGGTAGTGGTCAAATTTGATCAGGTTGTCAGTTCGATGGCGCCTGCGCATGGCGCTCTTTACGCCGTGTGGGGAGGTTTCCAAACACTCAGATTAGAATGCTGCCCCGCGCCTTTCGCGCGGCCGCGCTCTATCCTCGCTTCGCTTCGACCGAGCCGCCTGCGGCGTCTCGTCCCATGCGGGCAAGGATCGCTGGCAGGGGCCGTCCCGCCTTCCGCGCTCCGGATGCGGACAGCGCGGCGGGCCGCGCTGGCGCCGGGTTGATGGACCTGCCGGGCAGGCGGAGTGGGCGTCACTACCCTCTAGGCCCGCCGCGGCGGCGCGCAACCTGAGCTCTGGCTCAGGTCCTGCACTTCGTTGCGGCCTTGTCAGGTGCGCCCCGCCTCGGACGGCGGGCCTTGCCGGTTCGCTCCTGTCGCCCACCCCGCCCTCCGGCCGGTCAATGCGCGCGATGGAAGAAGGAGTGAAGATCATGGAACTCAAGCACATCGACATCACCCGTCTGTCGGTTTCCAGCCTCAACATGCGGGGCACGAGGAAGGCCTGCGACATCGCCAATATCCTGCCCTCGGTCAGGGCACGCGGCGTGCTGGTGCCGCTGATCGTTCGCGAGATGGATCGGTCTGGAAGTGAGGTCGCAGACGGGGTGGAGCATCGCCCTGCTTACGAGATTCTGGCAGGCAAGCGGCGCTATCATGCGGCGCTTACCGTGGTGGAAGAAGGTGGCGGCATTGAGGACCTGCCCTGCGCGGTGATCGAGCCGGGGGACGATGCAGGGGCGCTCGAAGCCTCGCTGATCGAGAACATTGCACGGCTCGATCCTGACGAGATGACCCGCTGCGAAACGTTCACCCGGCTGGTGCGCGAGGGCCGCGATGTGGATGGCATTGCCCTGACCTTCGGGCTGACGGCTTTGCAGGTGAAGCGCACGCTGGCGCTCGGCAACCTGATCCCGCGCCTGCGCAACCTCTACCGGGCAGACGGTATCGATGCAGTGTCGCTGCGGCACCTGACGATGGCCTCGAAGGCAAAGCAGAAGGAGTGGCTGGCCCTTTATGACGACGAACGCGCAACAGCACCGACCGGAGCATGGCTCAAGGCATGGCTGTTCGGGGGTGCCTCGATCCCGGTCGGGGCCGCGCTGTTCGATGTGGAGGCCTATCCCGGCGAGATCGTTGCCGACCTGTTCGGCGAGGAGCGCTACTTCGCCTGTGCCGAGGTGTTCTGGAGCGCGCAGATGGAGGCCATCGAGGCCCGTGCCGACGCCTGTCGCGAAGCAGGCTGGGGCGAGGTGGTGATCCTCCCGCGCGGCGATGCCTTCCACACATGGGAGCACGAGCGCATGGCCAAGGGTAAAGGCGGGCGGGTCTATGTCGTTATCGGCCATCGCGGCGATGTCACGTTCCACGAAGGCTATGTGACCACGAAGGAAGCACGGCGGCTGGAACGCGGGGAGGTACTGGAGAAGGTCTCCCGGCCCGAAGTGTCGAGCACGGTGAATGCCTATATCGATCTGCACCGCCATGCTGCCGTGCGGGCCAGACTGGTGGAAGATACCGGCCTGTCGCTGCGGGTGATGGTGGCCCATGCGATCATGGGGTCGGGGCTGTGGACCGTGCGGATCGAACCACAGAAATGCCCCACCGATGCCGTGGTCGAGAGCATCGAGTCCTGCCTGTCCGAAGCCCTGTTCGATGCAAGGCGGCGCGAGGTTCTGGCCTTGCTGGAACGCGATCCCGATACCCCGACTGTCACCGGCAGCGAGGAAGAGCACGGCATCTGCGGTCTGCTGCTGCGGCTGATCGCCCTGGACGATGCAGCGGTGCTGCAAGTTCTGGCCGTGGTCATGGGCGAGACGCTCGATGTGGGTACAGGCCTGATCGAAATGCTGGGCACGCACATGGGCGTGACCATGGCCGATGTCTGGCAGGCCGACGATGCGCTGCTCGAGGCCGTGCGCGACCGCGAGGTGATCGGGCATTTGCTGGCCGATCTGGCAGGCGAAGCGGTGGCAACCGAGAACGCCAAGGCCACTACCAAGGTACAGCGCGGGATCATCCGCGATTGCCTTGCCGGGGCCAGTGGACGGCGCAGACACGAAAGCTGGGTGCCGCGCTGGATGGCGTTTCCGGCGAGCGCCTACACGATGCGCGGCGGGGTCGGCAGTGTCGAGCGGGCAGGCCGGATCGCATCTACCGAGGCGCCTGTGTCAGAGGTCGAAGACGCCGACGCCGAGGGCGATGTCCAAGCCGATGAAGGCGAAGGGGCAACCGCCCCCACACCGACACCGATGCCGATACCGCCTTGCCCAAGGCGGCATGACAGGGGATAGGGCCGGTTCCCGGTGGGACCGGCCTGCCACTTTGTGCTTGGCATTACAGGGAATAGCAGCGAGTCTGGCCTTATGAAAACCGACCTCGATCATCTGCCTGCAAGCAAGCAGCGGGACCTGGACCGTGTGGTCCAGATCCTGTTCGAGGAATTCGCCGCAGCGCACGAGAATGCCACCGCGCGCCGTCGGCGGGGCCGGATCCTCAAGGTTATTCTCTACGGCAGCCATGCCCGTGGCGGCTGGGTCGACGAGCCGCATACCGCCAAGGGCTACGTCTCGGACTTCGACCTGCTGGTGATCGTCAACCAGAAGGACCTGACCGACCGCGCCGCGCACTGGACCGCTGCCGACCAGCGGTTGATCGAGGAGAAGCTCGCAGGGCGTCTGCGCACGCCTGCCAACTTCGTGGTCCATACGTGGCAGGAAGTCGGCGATGGTCTGGCCCACGGGCGCTACTTCTTCATGGACATCGCCCGCGATGGCGTGGTGCTGTTCGAGGCCGACGACAGACCGCTTCCCGAGCCCAAGCCCAAGACGCCCGAACAGGCGCTGGCCATGGCGCAGGAATACTTCGACGAGTGGTTTCCTGCAGCTAATAAGCGCTTCAACATTGCGCGCTTCGACATCAAAGAAGGCTACCTGAAAGAAGCTGCATTCGACCTGCACCAGTCAGCAGAATTTCTCTTTCATTGCGTACTTTTAGTCGGCACTTTCTACACCCCACACAACCACAATCTCGCCTTCCTGCGCGCGCAGGCTGAGGGCCTCGACATGCGCCTTGTCGATGCATGGCCGCGCAATACCCGGCGTGAACGAGCGCTCTTCGAGAAGCTCAAGGATGCCTATGTGAAGGCGCGCTACTCCAAGCACTACCGCATCGCAAAAGAGGACTTGGAGTGGCTTGCCGCCAGGGTCGAAAAGCTCGGCCAGCTGGTGCAGGAAGTCTGTCAGGAACGCCTGACGCTGCTCGCCTCGCAAGTTCGCGAAGCAGGCTGAGCCCTGTTTTACAGGAGTGGGCGGCCCTCTTGCGTCCATTGATCATCACCGTGCGCGCGTTCCCACTACCCTTCAGGCTTCTTCCCGCACCTCGATATCGAGCGTAAGCTGCAGCACGTCCTCGCTCTCGTTATCGGCATCGGGCTGCAGCGTCTGCGCGCCGCAGGCGAGCGTGATCCAGTCGAAACTCCAGTCCAGATCGAGCGCATCGCCAAGGCCATGACGGGTGATCCTGGCCATCGCCGCGCCCTCGCTGGCGATCCCGAAACGGCAGGCATCGCCGCCCGGAATGCAGGTGCCCTGCACCAGCGTTCCATCCGAAAATGCCAGCGAGAACCCCTCGGCAATCCCGCGTGCCGGGACATCGAGAACGGTCTCGATATCCCCTGTCAGATGCAGGCGATGGCCTGCCTGCGCTTCGATCCGCACACCCATGGCTCTGTCCTTCCTTCGCGACTCATGTGACGAGATGGATATAGAACATATAGCGAACATCATGAAGTGCGATGATGGGGTTCGGAAGGGTAAGGGCAGCGAAGGGGCAGGAAGAAAGGCTATGGCAAGTTAAAGGCCCCTGTCTCTCTGGTTCGACTAAGTGGCTGTCTGCACGTCTTTTTCTTGAGAGATAAGGGGTGCCGGAGCCCAGCCTAAGCCTCCGCTCATGAAGCAAATCGCAAAGAAACACTGGTTTTGCAGGCGCTTATCGGGAGGCAACCGTGGAGGCCCTTGCCGCTGGGCATGCGCGTCCCCTGATTGCTGGCTCGGGCAGGCATCGACAGCATCAAGGAAGCGGCAATGGACGATGGGTTCGACGTGTGGCTGGGCCATATCGGCAAGGAACGGCCCATGCGCCACGCCCTGCGCCGCGCGGTCAATCAGGCGGGCGGATCGCGCCTGTCGAAGGGGGGCAAGCCGCGCTTCACCGGCGCGCGGACCGGGCGCGGCGTCGCGGCCGCACAGATGCTCGGCGATGGTCCCCGTCACGGCGGTTCGAGAACGCGCCGGGTGGTCGTGAAGGCCCGCTTCGTGAAGCTTGCGGGCAAGGGCGCCAAGGCAGCTTCCGCCCACCTCAGCTACCTGCAGCGCGACGGGACCACCCGCGAGGGCGAGCGCGGCACGCTCTACGGCCCCGACAGCGACTGCGCCGACGGCAAGGCCTTCCTCGAGCGGGGCGCCGGGGACCGGCACCAGTTCCGCTTCATCGTCGCGCCCGAGGATGGCGAGCAGTATGCCGACCTGCGGCCAGTGACCCGTAGGCTCATGCAGCAGGTCGAAAAGGATCTGGGCACTTCGCTCGAATGGGTTGCGGTCGATCACTTCAACACCGGCCACCCCCATACCCACATCGTCGTGCGCGGCGTGGATGATACAGGGGAGAACCTCGTCATCGCTCGCGACTACATCAGCCAGGGCATGGCCGCACGGGCTTGCGAGATCGTCAGCCGCGATCTGGGCCCGCGCACCGAACGGGAAATCGCCGCAGCCAACGAGCGCGAAGTGACGCAGGAGCGCTTCACCCGGATCGACCGACGCCTGCTGGGCGATCTCGACGACAAGGGCCTTGCCTCGGCATGGCATGGTGACCCGGCCGAGCAGGCGTTGCGCGCGGCCCGCCTTGGCACGCTGCGCTCGATGGGGCTCGCCGAAGAGGAAGGCAAAGGGCGTGGACGCTATCGCCTCGATCCCGAACTGGAAACGAAGCTGCGCACCATGGGCAGGCGCGGCGACATCATCGCCACCATGCACGAACGCCTGCGCAGCCATCCCGAGGTGCTGCCCCAGGACTATGCGATCCATGAGCCTGCACAAGCTAAGCCCTTCGTCGGGCGCGTGCTCGACCGGGGTCTCTCCGACGAGCACGCCGATCGCCGTTACCTGATCGTCGAGGCAACCGACGGGCGTACCCTCTTCGTTGATCTGGGAGAGGACATCGCCGAGGGGGCAAGGCGCGGCGGACTGGTCAGAGTGTCCCCCTCCGACTTCGGACTGCGCAAGGCCGACCCGGTGATCGCCGAGGTCGCTGCGGCGAGCAACGGACGCTACAATGTCGACCTTCACCTTGCTCACGATCCGTATGCTTCGGAACGCTTCGCACAGGCCCATGTGCGCAGGCTCGAGGCGCTGCGGCGCGACGGGGCATCGATAGACCGCGAGCCCAACGGCACCTGGATCATCGGCCCGGATTATCTGGACGAGGCGCAGCGCTACGAGGAGCGCCAGGCCCAGCGTCGGCCGGTGATCGTCGACGTACTGGCCGACCGGCCGCTGGAGCAGCTCGTCCGCCACGACGGTCCCACATGGCTTGACCGCCAGTGCGTGGAAAGTCCCCGCGAGCGCCTGCACGGGCGCATGGGCGGCGAGGTCGCGGCAGCGCTGCGTCAGCGGAGGCAGTGGCTTGTAGAGCAGGGACTGGCCGAACAAGAGGGCAATGCCCTGCGCTACCGCAGCGATCTCATCGCCACGCTGCGCGGGCGCGAGTTGCGCCGCGTCGGCGCGCAGCTCTCCGGCGAACTGGGCTTGCGGTTCACGCCGATGGAGGGCGGCCGGGTCGAGGGCATCTATCGCAAGGCCGTGAACGTGGGCGGCGAGAAATATGCCGTGATCGAGAAATCTCGGGAGTTCACCCTGGTGCCCTGGCAGCCGGTGCTGGAGAAGCAGCTCGGCCGCAGTGTCGCGGGCACCATCGAGCGAAGCGGGAGCATCAACTGGACCTTTGGTCGCCAGCGCTCGGGGCCGCAGATCACCTGATGATACTGAAAACACCCCTGGGGATACCGGAAAGGCTCTGTCGCCTATCGGAAGCCATGCCCATCATGGCCTCCATGCAGACGCGCAAGACCCGCCACCAGTTCTACCTTCCAGATCATCTCTCGGCCCGGCTCGATACCATGGCGGGAGAGCCGGGAGCATCGAAGACGACGATCCTGAGCGAGGCCCTCGCTGCCTGGATTCAGCGCACCGATGATGAACAGACCGGAGCGCAGTTCGGCAAGGTGCTGGCCAGGCAGGCTCGTGCGTCCGAGCGCCTCGATCAGCGGGTAGACCACCTGACCGAAGTGCTCGGCTTGTTCGTGCGCTACTATCTGACCTTCACCGCGCATCACCCGGCCTTCGACGAGGAGACCCGCAATCTGGGCCTGCGGCGCTACGAGAACTTCCTCAGGCATGCGGGAGAGCTGGCGGCGAAAAAGTCCAATGCCAAGCCAAGCGCATCCCCACCTTCGCCGCAGGAGAACGAGGCATGAGCAGTCCATCCGATCGCGCCGCACTGCTGCCCTACAAAACCGATCCCCTGACGGTGCGGATTCCCGAAGCCTGCCGGTTGACCGGCATCGGCCGCTCCAAGCTCTATGAGCTCATTGCCGACGGCAGCATCGAGGTCGTCAAGGTCGGAGCCATGACGCTGGTGTCGTTCGAAAGCCTGAAGCGGTTGATTGCCGATGCCCGTGAAGGGGAAGAATCATGAGCGTCCATCCCATCCTTCTGCGCGCGGTGCTGACGGCGGTTGTGGCGGAAATCACGAACGAGCAGCGTGAGGCTCTTTACTCGCCAGATGACGGCATCAGATTTGAGGCTGAGGACGACCTTGTGGGCGACATTATGGTGGCGATGGCGAGCTTAGATGGCACGATCCGCGACGCGTGTGCTTCGCTCGGTTCTCATCAGCGCAAAGACCATCGGTAGTTTCTGCCTCCCCCTTTTCCAGCGACATCTGATTTTCGTTTCAGATGTTGACGGCCTGCTCTTCCGGTCGGAATGCCCCTTTGTCGCCGTGCAGCCATCGATTTCGCGTTCCCAAGTCCGGACTGTCCTCTGTGAATGGCTCCAGCGTTGCAAGTGCAAAGTGATGTTCTGACATTCCGTCGGATGCAGTCGTCTGTCCGGCCTTTTGATGCAGTAGGTTTAGACTGCTGGCCCTGATGGGGCGCACGAACAAGGTCCGACCGGTCTCGCCATCACATCCTTCGCGCTTACAACCTCGTGAAGCTGATCTCTTCAGCCAAGCTCTTGGTCTATGCGGCTGCCAATCGGCATGTGCCCGCGTTCGAAGACGCCGCCGCGCGCCATGAGCGCCCATGCGATCCGCGCCATCAGTCCTGCGAAGCCGCGGCACTCTTGCGACCGGGCCTCTTCGGAGCGTCAGTCGAGGCCGTTGCGGCCTTTACGCCTTTGGCTCTCGGCTTGCGGCTCACTGCCGCAGGCTTGACCGCCTTGACCGTGGCTTGGCGGCCGCCCGCTCGAAGCCCGGCCTGCACGTCGTCGCCCAGTTTCGTCCCGGTGTTGTCGCCGCGCCATTCCTCGGCTTTGAGCGCAACTGCGGCCCGGATGAGGTCGCTCTTGGAAAAACCCTTTTCATGAGCGATTTGACGCAGCTCAGCATCAAGCGTCGCTGGAAGGTAAACCGAGCGCATGACCAGAACCTCAGACATACAGCTTATCCTTCCACCAAGGTGTGTTCGGTTTGAATGAACATATATGCATATATATGTTGATCCACGCTACCACAAGGGCAGCAGAGCATCTGTTACAAATAACTCTTCAGGATCGCGCTGGCCAAGAGGCCAAGGCTTCCCAGCGTCGCCATGCCCGGGCCGCGCGCCAGCGCTGCAAGGGAAGGGGCATGCAGTCCAGCCCCCAGTCCGGCGCTCGCCGGGAACGACAGATCCGCGAGCATTTCGCTCTCAAGGCGATCCCGCGTGTCCTTGCCTCTAGGGCCAAGGATGTCTTTGACGGCGACAGCATCGACCAGATCGAGCAAACTCCAGGCATCGAAACCGATCGCATTGATCACACAGTCGGCCCTCACCTGCTTCTGCAATTTCCCGTCATAGGTGATATCAATGGCCAGTTCATCGTCATCCCAAGAGGCATCAGTGGCCTTTCCGAGGACATAGTCGACGTTGCTGGCGCTATCGATAATCGACTTGTTCCGCGAGGAAATGACCCCGGCCTCGGTCCGCTCGAGTAGTTTGCGCCGATCTGCGAGGCTAAGATCAGTCCAGGCATCAGGATCAGTAAACCATCGACGCTCCGCGTAACCATCGCCGCGCAAGAACAGTGTGCCCATCGGACTGATGGAGCGTACAGTCGCTTGGGGCTTTTCGGCCAATGCATTGGAAAGCCAGGCTACTATTGCACCAGCTGCGCCTCCGGCCCCCGTAACAGCAATCTCGCCCCACTCCCGGACCTTGTCGCGATGGCTCCAGAAAGTTTCGGCATCAAGCAAGCGTTCCGCAGGAATCTTTGATGTAAGACCGCTGATGGCCCTGGCCTTGCCCGTCCCGGTCAAAACCACGCCATCTGCCTCGACTGTAACTTCCTCCTCATCATCGCGATAGGTGATGAGCCAGCCGCCAGCCTTCTGCGGGGTGATCCTGATCACCTCGCCCTCGACGACCCCCTGGTCGGCTTTCTCGAATACCCACTCCAGATAATCCGCCCATAACTCATGGGTCGGGTGATCGCGTCCGCGATCCACCCATTCCGAAAAGTAGCCCGTCGCAACGAGATAGGCCGACCAGGAAAATCGCGCATGCAGTGCCGAAGCGATCGACCGCTTCCCATCCTTTGCGCCAAACTCGGCGTAGGGGAAGCCCACATCCTTTTCCGCCGGAGAACATAGTGTGAGGTGACCGCTCGAATAGCCGGCCTCACCTCTCCAGGCGGAGCCGACCGCCTTCTTCTCGAACACAAAAAGCTCGGGGACGTTTTCAACATCGAGATTTCGCAACACTGCCGCGCGCGCGACCAAGGCCGCTGCCTTGGGACCGCCCCCCACAATGGCAAGCTTTTTGGTCATAGCGCTTCTTTACCCTGTTCGCCGCGCGTTCGTCACTGATCCCGCTCGCACCGGCTACAGTTCGACGGATCACAAGGCAAGCCTTTGGTCGCCAAAGGGAAATGGCAAATTCGGATGCCGACCGGGTTCGATGTGGGCATTCAAGCAAGGTCGGTTCGGCGTATCGCTGGCAGAGCGTGACCTTCAAGGTTAGCTGAGGAACTACCCGTTCGGGCGGATGCTACCGCTCGGCACGAGACTGGCGAATGCCGGGTTTGCCCCCACGAAACGGCGTGGCGCCTTGGCGAAACCAACCCTTCTTTGTCGTTCAGCTGCCGATTTCCAATCTCTGGAGCGGTCAGCTCCTTGCTTCGGACGAGGCCAACACGCTCGGCTTGAAGGCCGAAGCTAGCGCTACCCATACTGCTCACTCGCCCCCGTTCGCAAGCTCAGTTGCGATCAGCTGATACCGGGCCTTCAAATCACCCCCGGTGGCGAACGCCAATAAATCTTCTTTCGACAGTATGCCGTCGCGGAGAAACTTGGAGAGGTAGGTTTGGCAGAACTCAATGGAAAGCATGGACTGATCGATCCGACCAAGGATCTCCTCGCAGCTCTTGATATTGCGTTCAATCAGCTTCCGGATGTCCGATAGCCGGTTAATCTCGCTGACCACCCTCCCGATCAGCAGGTCGAGAATGTTTGTGTCGAGATCGACCTTTCGGTCAGCGACTGCAAGGTCGCGCGCCACCAGATAAGCCAGACCAAGATTGGAAAAATCGCCGTGCAGCATATCGATCACGACGATGAACCCGTAGCCGGGGCGATACGCGACATTCTCGACGCGCTTTAGCAACGACGGATTGATCGACGACCGATCGAGGACGATGATCGCTTGCGTACTTTTGCGATTGACCTGCGCTTCCAACAACTGACTGAGAGCCGTGTCGATATTCTTACCATACCAGTCGCGCTCGTCAGGATTACCCAAGCTGATCGCTTTATCGAATTTGCACTCGATGACGATAGACTGATCGTCCCCGCCGTCAATGGCGCACAGAATATCGCCAGTCTTGTTCTTCGGCAGAGTGCCCGTAATATTGCCAGTCGGCGAGATCGTGTCACCGATGCCCTTAGCAGTAAGAAAGTCGTCGAGATAGTTCGCCACCGCAATCTCGCCGGCAACGCCCTTCATCGAACTTTTCGAGAAAAGCTCCGTGCTCATTTCGAGCCGGATCTTCAACGATTCGAGTTCCGTGCCGAGTTCGTTCTCAGTCCGGGCCAGAAAGGCTGATAGGCGTTCCTGGCTTAGTGCAAGCACACCTATATGAAGCGCCTTTGCAAAAACGCCATCGCGCTGATCAACGGGAACCCGGTCGAAATAGTCGAAAATCAGGTCATTCTCCAGCTCGATACCAGAGACTTCGAGCCTGCGAAGGCCGTGATTGAGTTTAATAGAAGACATTACAGTCCTGAATTCTATCCGTTAGACCTTACTGTACCGATAGGTGCCTTTGATCTCGGCATTGAGGAAAACTCCCTTCGAATCCGCAAGCTTGAAGGCCTCCCAAATTTGCTGCGGGACATCGAAATACTGATATGCCGAGCCGTTATGGAACGACACCTGCAGCGTCAGGGTATCAGAATCATATTTAAGCGAGGCGATGTTCGAGGATTCGAACGCGTCATAGGTTTCCATTTTCTATCCTTGCGTTTCGTCGAGATTGACTAATGCGGATGTGAACGGGGTCTGTTGCCGCCACAACGCCACGACTTCCTCATAATTCGGATCAGCTTCCATCGGAATACCCCAGCCACCGGGAATCATCGAATCATCGGGACTTGTTTCATCGCACACCACCGGGTCGGCACTGTCGGGGCGCTTGTCCTTCGGCGGAGGCTCGATCATCGTGCGCATCGGGATACCCACACCTTCGCCAAGGATGATCGCCTCGCCTGTCCGCAGGATGGGCAACATACTGGTAAGACCTTCAAGGTTCTCGGAAATCGCTCCGGTAATTTTTGACCGGTCGTTACCATTGGACAGACGTAACGCGAAAAAGGTGCCGCATTGCGACAGAATGGTCGAGTTGATCTCGGACGGGCGCTGGCTAACAATCATCGCGCCAATACCGTACTTTCGCCCTTCTTTGACGATGCGTTGCACCACAGTTGAAGCACGTCCGCCGATGTCACCATTGAGGTAGGTATGGGCCTCTTCGAGCACCAGCAGTAGCGGTCGCTCGCGGCCGCCCTGCGAAAGGTGGCGTGCCCAAAACAAGCAATCGTATATCAACCGAAGAAGAATACCGATCACGTCGTTGGTGATCGCGCTCGGGACGCCGGACAGGTCTAGAATGGTAACCGGCCGGTCCGATCCGATCCACCCTTTCATCAGGCACGCCAGCGTCTCCTCGGTCTTCCCCTCCGGATCGGGATCCCACCCGCCCGGACGCAGGAAGAAATTGTACCGGGGGATACGAAGCTTTGCTCCAAACGCCTCGAGCTGCGCACGTATGTTCAAGGTCTCAGGCAGATAGTTGATTTTCTCGTCGTCGCCCGCAACGCTTTTAACCTCGCGAAAGCGCGGAGGGAGGCCCTTTGATGCGTCACCCTTGATCGGCTGGCCATGCGCATCAAGCTTGTATGCCCAGTTTTCCTCGACCGGGGTTTTGCCCTTACCTGAGAAATAGGTGCCGAACTCCTGGCAGTACAGGTCGTACCACAGCTTCTTGATATCGAACGGAATTGGCGAATCCGCGTTTACAGCTTCGGGATCGATGTCGCTGTCGTCATCAGATTCGACTGTCGCGACCTTCGCTGCGATGATGCGCTCCATGATGAGATTTCTGGCCTTTGAATCCACTGGAAAGGACCCGAAGGTCAGGCTCATGAGTTCATCAAATTCCATCGCCCAGAATGGGAGACACAGCCGTTCCTGATCTGCCTTGCTGGCGTCAACGTTGACCTTGTAGACATGAGCACGATCCGCAAACGCGGCCTGATATTCACCGTGGATATCAAGAATCAGGATACGCGACGACGGATAGTTCTTCGCCGACGACAAGGATCGTACGACGCTCGCTACAGTAGTTGATTTTCCCGACCCGTCGTCCCCACCACCGCGCTATGCCGGGTGACTAGTTTGTTGATATCCACGAGCGCGTCGATGGACTGAGATCCCGCGATGTGGCCGACCTTCACAAGGTGATGTTGTTTGCCGCGCCGTCCGTAGATCCGCTCAAGATCACGTTGCGACACCAAATGGACATCGTCATCGATCGTCGGATATTGCGAGATTCCGCGCCGGAACTGGCCACCTGCCGAGCCCTCGCCGATAAGTTGAACCTTTAGCCAACGATATCCGGCACCTCCAGTGTCGGCCAGAGTCTCGGGGATGGCGCTCGCGCCGACTTGCGAAACGATGCCGAACAAATCTGCATAGCCGACCGGTATGCGTACGAAGCTGCCGATCTGGCCGATCCGGTACCCTTGGCCGTCGACGAAAGTCAGCCCCGAAAGCTGCGCGCCGGTCAACGCGACACTGACCGAAGTGCCATTCACGTCCTGAACGGTTCCGATAAGGGTAGGCGACGCACTATTCATGTGTTGCGCTTTGCAGTTCGTCACGGCTCAGCGACCGCAGCAGCAAGCCCAGCTTTGCAAAATCGCCAAGATTGAGCTGGCAGGGAATTCTCCCCTCATTCTCGTCGTTCTCCGCGCCAAGAAGGTGGATGACCTCCTGCGCCAGCCCACCTGGCTCCGATACGCCGACGCTGATCCAGCCCGCCCGTCGGCGGCCGATAATCGCCTCGTCCTGCGCGGCGATCGCGAGATTGGGGCCTGTTGCGCACACGCAATCGCCTTGGCATAGCCGGTGCCGCCCAACGGACCGAAGAGAAAGGCGTGCACCATCGCAGTTGGATTGTTCTTGAGGCTGCTCACAATGATATCGTTGATATGATCGTCACTGAACGAATATCCGGACATGAACAGGAGTGAAGATGGGCAGCTGATAAAATCCTTCAATCGGTCCATAAGAGCCAAATACGGCATCTTCCGGCTCTGGTCGAACTTCAGATGCGACGGATAAATCAGATGCTTCTGACCGGATTCGATCTTGTCTGAACGGATGACCGAGCCAGCTGCAGCGTTCTGTGGGAGCTTGAGTTTCCAGTTGATCGACCCGTGTATCTTCCAGAGCCTTAGCCAGCGCGGTCCGATCAATTTCTCGTTCTCTACCGCGCCAAGGTCGAAGAACGCATTCCGTGATCCGATGAACCCGTCGAAATAGGGCGCACTCTCATCTTCGAGCGCTTCTTCCATCAACAAATCATAGTTCGTGGTGAAAATGTGTACGGGCTTGTCGCGTGATAGTGATCGCGCCCATATCGCTAAATCGTGGTAAGGGCTTTCGTTGGTTGGAAGGTTTCGGTCGACAATGTCGGAAATTATCTCGCAAATCGACCGGTCCAACTGTTCAAGTTCCGCAGCTTTGAAACCGCGAACCTCGCCCTTGCCCACGACTTGCGACATCGAGCGGATCATCGACAACGCATCTTCGATATTGAAATGCGACTTTTCATCTTCGACAAACAATTTTGCCAAGCGATCGTATAGGCTCTCTTCCCCGCCTGATGGCGTTCTGAGCTTCGTGGCAATCATCTTGGTGAGGCCGGCAACATCCGGAATGATTGGTTCGTTGACGGTTTGGCCATTTTCGAGCTGGCGTTCGACACGGACGGCCAGCGGGCAACCTGCGCCAATGAAAAAGCCGACATGCTTCTTGTTTTGCGACAGCGACTGGCGAATATAATCCAGTTGCCGCGATGCGTCGTGATAAGTCACCCGATCCCCCTAGTGTCGGCTTCATATTCACCATGCATGGAGTAAAAAGTCGAGCAGCGATCGCTAAATTTTGCCGTTCCGGTTCCGGGTTCTGGACTGTCGGCCTACCCGACCAACTAATGGCTCGCAGAGATCATTCGACAAAGCCAGTTCGACCTTGGCACGGTCGAACTGGCGGGCGGTCTGTTCGCGATAAACGCAGCGGTCAGGCTGTTGACCTGGATTCGTGGCGTCAACGATCGAATTTCGGCTTACCGAGGACAGCTGCTCCAAAGGCAACGGGCCGGAAGGTCCCAATCACTCACGCCCTTTGTCAGCCTGAATAGCCGCTCAGCCGCCGATTCTTCGTCCTCAGCTGTGGACGGTCAGGCGTTATAGAGCGCCGACACCTGAGCTCGCGGTTGATTGTGAGCGATCTTGGCTCGTCCTAATGAACTGCGGCGATGCCCACAGCGATTTGGTGAAAACTGCGCTCATTTTTGCTGCCGGTACTGGACTTGTCCCCCATTCAATCCGACCAATTGCCGCTCAGGGGGGATAGTATGATTGAAGAAACACCGCGGCCTGCTCGCGACATTCACTTGCTTACAACCGAAGTTCTCCTTAGCGAACTCGTTGGAGGTCGATCAATCGCGCTTGAAGGCGGCGAGGAGTTGACGATGGTAGACGCCGACGCTCGGGCCGTTCTCGACTGGTATCGCCTGAACCAGAACAAATGGACCTCCCGGTTGAGCGCCGACGATGCCGAAGCGGTGGTTGGAAAGATTGCGATCGGAGCGCCCGAACTTGCCGCTGCCGAGGAAGTTCGGGGTCATGCTACCGGCCGGCGGCGCTTGCGTCTCGTCAAGGTGGAAGCGCATCGGTTTGCTGGCCTCCACATGTTTGGCACATTGGCTCAGCCACCCGAGACGTTCGTCTTCGAGCCGGCGAAGGCGGTCACCCTGTTTGAGGGTTCCAACGGGTCGGGCAAGACTTCGATCGTCAATTCGATCGTTTGGTGCCTCACGGGGGAACTGATCCGCTCCCAGCGCGTGCCGGCATCGGGTCAGGAGGAATTTACCTGTGAAGTGAGCGGCACAAATGGTGCGCTGAGCACGCACAAGATGTCGCCGGTCACGCCGATGCCAGGAAGGAATAGCGGCCTTGTTGCGTCGGGAAGACCGGTACCTGCAGACACCTGGGTGGAACTGACCTTCGCTGACGAGGCGGGCAATGTCCTGCCCCCGGTCCGGCGAACTCAGTCTCGAAACGATCGCGGCAAGTTGCTGGAGGATGCGCCCGATCTCAGCGGCTTGGGCCTTGATCCAATCGCCTGGCGGATCGGCACGACGATGCCGGCAATCCTGCCTTATCTTGCGGTAGGATCCGCCTCGCAGCTTGGACAGGCTGCGGCCCGATTGACCGGCCTCGCGGACCTTTCTGATCTCGCCGACCACGCAGGGCGAATGGGTAAGCGCCTTAAGACCGATCTGATGAAATCGGCGGACGAAGCGCTCGCGGCAATCATTCTACGCTTTGGCGATGCTGCGAGCGACCTCACGCGGGAACTTGGCGAGAGCCCCGACCTTGCTTTTGAGGGCGAAATCCCAACGCTGGACAAAGAGGATTGCCCTCAGCGCCTCGATGCGATCGAGAGGCATTTCACGCAGCGCAAGGCAGGAGCCCTAGGCGCTGCACAAGAAGTGCTGGGCCAGGATTTCGATCCTGAAGATCATGCATCGCGCGACAACCTCGAACGGTCGATCCAGCCAGCGATCATCCAGTTGAAGCAGTCGAGGCAATTGCCATCGGTAAGCCGGCTCAGCGGTTTGACGCTTTCCGACAAGGATGCAGAGCGAAGCCAGGCACTTCTGGACAAGATCGCAAGCGAAGCTGCCTTGCTGGCACGTCTTGCTGAAAGCCCGGACCGGGCACGCCGCGAGCAACTCTACGCGCGCGTCGCCTCGTGGGTTCACGAACACGGCCATGAGGACCAGACCAGATGCCCAGTATGCGTGGGCGACCTTTCCCTGGCGCGCGACCCTGTCACCGATCTGCCGGTGACACAGCATCTGGTATCTGCGGCGAATGACCGCGATGTCGTGTCTCGCACGATCACGCAATGGGTCGAGCACTGGACCGGTGAACTACTTAGAGAACTTCCCGCAGCAATTGCAGCCGAGGCGCGCCGCGACCTGCCGTCTACTCCCGCCGATCTGCTTGTGCACGGCATGACTGTGGAGCTTTTCGAAAGCGAAGGCTTCCGGGGTGTGCTGGGCGCGCTGCGCCCCGATGCCGAGGCTTTGGTGCATGAACAGGCGCAATTACTGCCGCCGTTTGCCGCAGTCGGCACTACGCCGCTGCCGCCTGCCATCTCCGTGACAGCCACCCAGCTCGAAACCATGGTTGGCAGGGTTAGGCGGGCGCTTGCCTTTGCGGCCTGGCGCGATCGCCACAAGGAGGTGATACTAGCCTTCATTGGGGCTGTGCGGCGGGGACATGAGGGCTCTGCGGACGCCCAACGCGCCATCGGCAAAAGGCTCGATACACTGCTGGGAATCGTCGAGAGCGTCGCGCCACTCAACCGGGCACTGGTTCTGGTAAAGCGGCTCGCCGACACGCGCGCAAGCTACGAGAACGCAGCGCGGCGCAAAAATCACTGTGGGCGCGCCGAAGCCGCATTGTTCAAGCTTACGCCGCTCGGCGGACTAGCGCAGCAGCAAGTCGACGGTCTGCGCGAACGGTTGCACGTTAGATCCGAATTGTGGCGCAAGGCCGTCTACCGCAACGCCAACACCACCGCACCAGAACTTGCCGGCACTGCGATGAGCCGCACAGGCGTGCTTGAACTTACTGTAGGGCGCGAAGGCGTGACAGCACCGGCACAGCATATCTCGAATGCATCGGCACTGCGCGGCGCGTTGTTCGGCTTCTACCTTGCTTTTCGTGAACACGTGCTTGACCAGCGGGGCGGCATCGAGACGCTCGTACTCGATGACCCGCAGGAACTACTCGACAACGAAAACCGGGAGCGCCTGGCCCGCGGGATTTCGAAGATTTCAGAGGCGGGAGCGCAAGTCATCGTCACCACGCACGATGGCAAGTTTGCGCGTTGCCTAGTCGCCGAGCACCGCGCGACCGACGGCATCGAGCACTACTCGGTCCATCCGGTAAACCCGGCGCGCCCACGGCTTGTGCCCTGTCCCGCTATCGAGGAAGTTGATCGTAAGCGTGACGCATTTAGGGAGGCCCCGAATGATCACGTTGCTGCCCGCGATTACGCAGCGCACGTGCGCGTATTCTTGGAAGCACGGCTTGGCGATCTCTTCGACGATGTCGCCCATCCTGCCCACGGCCAGCCAAGCCGTACACCGACACTGATGCAGCTGATGGACCGCCTCCGCAGACTTTCCACCGCCGAAGGCGCAAGCGAGCTGTTCCGTCACCCAGTGGTGCTCCGTTTCCTAAACCATGCGGCACTAGCAGAAGGAGCCGAACCACGCCGCGTCCTCAACGAAGCCCATCACGGCAGCCAGACGATTTCCTATGCCGATGTCGAAGCAGTGCAGAGCGAGCTGCAAGGCTTGCGCACCGCGATCGAAAAGGTTCACGAGCAGTTCCGCCTTTATCGCTGGCGCGAACCCCTAGAGCCAGAGGCCGGTGCACCGGTTGTAATTTCGCTACCAGTCATGCGCAGGCCCGCTTTCAGCGTGCCGGTTTGTCCTGACATTGCTGCTTTTGCGGGTAGCGCACCTGCCGGCGGCTCTCAGGACGAAGCGGAAGAGATGCTTGGCGGCGAGTGGTTCGAGGGCAAGGCTTTATACTATGTCAGCGGTGAGACGCTTGGCTTTGCAGTACCGGCGGGCTCGATCGCAATTGTTGATTTTGAGCCATATGCTGGCCGTGACAGCAACCTGGTAATTGCCCGGTACAGAGGGCAAGTTCTTGCCCGTCGACTGGTGAAGCCAAGCCGGTCAATTGGGGTTTCGCTTTCTGCACAGATGCCCGATCCCCGCACGTCGCGCCCGGCCCTGACTTTCGACAGTGGGGTTCGGCTGTATCGCATTGTCGGTGCTCTATTCACTCAAGCTCAACCTCCTGACGGAGGCGGGGAAGCACAGCCCATCGAGGTTTGCCCGGAGCTCGAGAACGTTGCGGTCGCCTACCGGGTGAAGGAAGACAGCGCAATCCCCCTTGCCCTGCCCGGTCAGATCATCTTGGGCGGCGCAGAGCTCACACCAGTTGATCTCGATCATTGGGAAGACAGGCTCGTGGCCGTCACGCTCGACGATGGAACCAGTATCTTCAAACGCGTGGGTCGGCGACTTCCCGGTCGATTCAGTCACCTGCGCCTGTTCGAGACCATCGGCGGCCTCGGGTCCTCGATGATCGTTGCGACGGAGGCCGTCGAGAGCGATCAAGGTGATTCGGGCGTTCCGCTCATGATAAGCGCACGGCGTGTCATCGGGGTCCTTTACAGCTGATATCAGTTCAAGAAGCAGTGCGGCAATGCCGTGAGGCTACCACCGAAAAAGAAGGTATGACGTCCATGAATAAAGCTGTCCGCGTGCTCATCCCCGACGATTGCCATTCCCAGAAACCTGGGGCCTTGCCCTCAGCTATGCTCAGAAAATCGCCGAAGATCAGGGGACGGAAAGGATCGTGCTATTCACCCCGTCCAAACAGCAACTCAAGACTACCACGCTTGCTCAAACCCTGGGCCCGGTCGTTGCCAAGTCGTTGACCGACAATCGGCGAACGAGCCTGAACGGGCGTTTCACGCTGGAGAACAAGACACTGCAGACCGGTCGCTTTGCGCTGCCCCAATCCGTCGTCATCGCGTGTTACGCCAACGAGAAAATGATGGAACATCTCGACGGTCTCAAAGGCCTCGTCGGAGTTGTCGCGGTTCCGTATATTCGAGATGCAGCGGACGTCTGGCAGAAACGCTGGAACGCGCATGTCCATGGGGCCGCCCGGCAAGCGCAGCCTGCCCCTCTGATCGAAGATCGAGTGGTCGCGGCAGCGCTTACCTCGCTCACGATTCTGGTGAACGTCTCGCACGGCATCCTGCATCCGCGCGACAAGCAATCCGCAGACATGATCTTGCGTATCTTACGCGCAAAAGGCCATGAGCTCGATCCCGTCTCGATTAAGTCCTGGGCAATCCGCAACGGCTGGGACCCAAAGGGGGGCGAAGATCTTGCAAAGCTTGCTGCGCGTATCGCCGGCCTCAAGGGAACGCCCAGCCTTACCAAATTCAACGACCCGGCAGCGCTCTATGCGCGCTGGCAGTCCAGGCCGCCGAACAGCCCTGAGTCATCCGCGCCATTTCAACTTGTGCTCCGTCCGCGACGGCGGGCAGGTGCACCATTGTGCATCCTGATATTGGAGGAACATGCTGGCAGACGCGCCCCTGGGCAAGTGGCCTATTCCGGAAACAAGGCGTTGCTCAAATTTCTCTACCGCACTGCGCATCGAGCGTCGGCTTACCTTGGCCGGCGGCTCCAAAGGCGACTGTCGCCATAGTCCCACATCTGACCATTAGAGCGGATTTCGACCGGTATGAATCGGTAGGGATTCCCTACGATAGCGTTTTGTGATTCATAATCCGTGCTGGTGAAGGAGGCTGGCATGGATGGGTCATCCGCTTTCGATGGATTTGCGCTCGCGGCTTTTGGCAGCGATCGATAACGGATTGAGTTGCCGGGCGGCGGCGGCGCGATTTGGTGTTGCCCCCTCGACGGCGATCCGCTGGCATGCACTTCGGCGCGACACGGGCGCCTTTGCCGCCAAACCGCAAGGCGGTGATGTGCGTTCGCGCCGGATCGAGGAACGAGCGGCGGAAGTCCTCGCTGTCTGGGAGGCGCGGAAGGACATTTCGCTGGAAGAACTACGGGTGGATCTGGCCGCAGCCGGACTGATCGTCTCGGTAGCGGGACTTCATCGGTTTTTTGTACGTCGGGGCATGACGCGCAAAAAAAGACTGGCCATGCAATCGAGCAGGACCGTCCCGACGTCCTGAAGCAGCGGCATGATTGGTTCGAGGGGCAGGTCGACCTCGAACCAGGACGCCTGGTCTTCATCGATGAAACCTGGACCGCCACCAACATGACCCGCAGCCATGGCCGCTGTGCCAAAGGCGAGCGACTGCGGATGGGTTTCCCTCACGGGCACCGCAAGACCACTACGCTGGTCGCGGCTCTGCGCATGACGGGCATGGTCGCACCGATGGTACTGGACGGTCCCATCAACGGCGATTGGTTCGAGGCCTACGTGGCCCAGGTTCTCGTACCTGAACTGCGGCCAGGTGACATCGTCATAATGGACAATCTGTCGAGCCATAAGCGTCCGGCTGTCCGGGATCGGATCGAAGCAGCAGGTGCGACACTGCGCTTCCTTCCGCCCTACAGCCCGGACTTCAATCCGATCGAGAAGGCTTTCTCCCGCCTCAAGGCCCTCCTAAGGAAAATCGGGGAGCGAACAGTCAGCGGTCTGTGGAGCCTCATCGGAAAGCTCGTCGACATCTTCCAACCCGCCGAATGCGCCAATTACTTCAGCTCTTGCGGATATGATCCAGACTGATCGAAATCCGCTCTAGAAGAACGCTGATAACATCCCCATCCAGATGGAAGGTAATTCCACGCGAATCGCATGATGAGGAAAGTTTATGGTGATAAAGGACTCGAACCTCTTCTCGAATAAGTTTTGCGGGTATCGTTGGAGGTATCCGGTCAACGATCGAGTTTAGAAAGCTTGGAATTCTGCCGAAAATGCCCCTCAATGTGAGTGTTCTTCTGGCACCATTCACCTTTTCGGAGGTGGCCGTAAATAGCAAAAAGCCCCGGGGAACCGGGGCTTTTTGCTTATCTGGCGTTCGCGAACGGTCGTCTGTAAAGGCCCCCAGCCGCGACCACGTGGGGGCCTTTTGGGGGCCTCCGAAGGGGCCTCGGATCAGGCCCCTTTTGCTCTGAGTTCGTCGAGCCAGTCGCTCCACCACTGCATCATTTCAACGCGCTCGCTCCAATAAGTGCCACGGTTGTACGTAGCTCGTGTCGTGTTCCCAACTTTATGAGCGAGCGCAGCTTCGATGGCATCCGGGTTCCACTTGCTCGACTCGTTCAGCAACGTGCTGGCCATGGAGCGAAAACCGTGGGCAGTCATTTTGCCTTTATATCCGATCCGGCGAAGCGCGCCGTTGACAGTGTTCTCCGAGATAGGGCGACGGCCCGTGTGAAACGTCGGAAACACGTACGGGCCATTTCGCAACGGTGCCATCTCGTTGATGATGGCGATCGCCTGCTTCGAGAGCGGAACCTCATGCCGCTTTCGCATTTTCATATCCTCGATTTGCGGAATCCACCGAGCCTCCGAAAGCTTACGGTGACCGCCGGGTGACAGCGTTGCATGTGCCATGCGGGATGGACGGTAAACCATAAGCGGGTCGAGCGAATATGGCGGCGCGAAGGGCTCAAGGTGCCGCAGCGCCAGCCAAAGCGCGGACGTCTATGGCAGGGCGACGGATCATGCATCCGCCTGCTGCCTGAGTATCCGGGACATGTCTGGGCCTACGATTTCGTCGAGGGGCGAACGCATGATGGCCGCAAGTTCCGTATCCTCACGATCATTGACGAGGCCAGCAGGGAATGCCTGGCGCTCATCGTTGCGCGTCAGCTCAAGCACGAGGATGTTCTGGCGGCTCTGGCCGACCTGTTCATCTCGCGCGGCCCGCCTGCACATATACGGTCCGATAATGGCAGCGAACTTATCGCGACCGCTGTGCAGAAATGGCTGGGTCAGATCGGTGTGAAGACGCTTTACATCACCCTGGGATCACCATGGGAGAATGGCTATACCGAAAGCTTCAATGGGTCGCTTCGCGACGAACTGCCGGGCGGCGAGATCTTCTACAGCCTCGCCGGGGCCAAGGTCCTGATCGAAGCCTGGCGGCGGCATTACAACACCGTCCGCCCGCATAGCAGCCTGGGCTATCGACCGCCGGAACCGGAAACAGCGACACCGCCATATCCGCCCTCCGGTTCCGCTTCGCTCCACCTCCGTCCGGATATGGCGGCGATGGCCTTAATCCACTAAAAAACCAATCGGGCCACTCGGTGGGGGCAGGTCAGTTGTATCGTGGTCAGCCAACGATCTCTGAAAAGCAGTTTGATTGAGATATGCTCAATTTTACCGAGGCGAAGAAAAAGGCAAGACAAGCTAAGCGGTTCGGCGACCCCGGCACGGCATTGCCTCCTTCAATTGAAGCCGATATGCAGATGTCGGCCTACGAAGATCAGCACGATCGCGCCCAGGATCGAGGCAAGGCAACCGGCGCGATGAAATTCGGTGCGACCACGACTGGTGACGAGTCCGGCCACCAGCGAGCCGCCGATGCCCAGCAGGATCGTGGCGATCCAGCCCATTTGGATTGTGCCCGGATAGACGAATCGCGCCAGCACACCGACGATAAGTCCGCTGATGATGGCGCCGATGATGTTGAACATGCTGTCGTTTCTTCCTGACTGCGCCGGTGAGCGCTTGGTGAATGGCTCTGCTGCGCCTGCACAATGCCCGAGGCCGGGCGGGGTTTCCAGCGCGCCGTGTGCCTTGAGAAGGGGCAGTTGTCCCGGCAGGTGCGCGCGGCCTCGGCTGGTCGATGTGGTATTTCGTTTCGTCGCACGCCCGATTCGCTTCATCGCGCATTTATGTGGAAAAATTCTGACAGAACGGGTGCATCTGACCTCTTGCCTTTGACGTAGCACAGGAAAGTCCACGCGTCGCGAGAGGCGACGGGAATGGTCACTCCATTTTCGCTGCACTTGCATCGGCGCGGCAAAGGTCCACTATAGGTTGTGTCGCACAGCCCGCGTCGCCTCAAGACCTTGATGGTCCTCGGTGGGATGGCAATGTGCTGCTTCGACGGATCCGGTCAATGCGGAGCGTGTGATGCAGGTCTGTGTGATGGGGTCGGACAGGGAAGATCGTTCTCGATTGGGCTGTTCGTGGTAAGGGAAAGCGGATCGTCGCTTTCGTCGCCACGAGGCGGCCGTGTCTGGCTCTGAAGGTTGGAACGCAAGGCGTCAGGGCGGCAGGCCGCCTGCGCGGACAAAGGGGCGAACTGTGGATTTCAGGAACGATAGCGACGCGCGCGTGGACGGTTCGGACGTAGAGACGACGATCGACACGGCCATCGACAGCAGCAGCAAGGAGGCGGGGAGCACCCCGGCCATCGCCATGGACAAGACCGATACCGCAACCGACACGCTGGTCGCCGATGCCCTAGGTAACGCGATGAAGGCCGCCGGTGCCGCCGCTGCCGAGAAGATCGATTCCAAGACCGTGCGTCCGCGCCGCTTCAACGTCGTCGTCGACGAGAGCCGCGATGCGCTGCTGACCGCGTTCGGCAAGGAAACGCTGGAAGATCGCTATCTGCTTCCCGGCGAGAAGTATCAGGACCTGTTCGCGCGCGTCGCCGATGCCTATGCCGATGACGAGGCGCATGCCCAGCGCCTGTACGACTATATCTCGAAGCTGTGGTTCATGCCGGCAACCCCGGTGCTGTCGAACGGCGGCACGGGCCGTGGTCTGCCGATCTCGTGCTATCTCAACTCGGTCGAGGACAGCCTTGAGGGCATCGTCGCCACCTGGAACGAGAACGTCTGGCTCGCCTCGCGCGGCGGCGGCATCGGTACCTACTGGGGCAACGTGCGCGGCATCGGTGAGCCGGTCGGCCTCAACGGCAAGACCAGCGGCATCATTCCCTTCGTGCGCGTGATGGATTCGCTGACGCTGGCGATCTCGCAGGGCTCGCTGCGTCGCGGTTCGGCGGCGTGCTACATCGACGTGTCGCACCCCGAGATCGAGGAATTCCTCGAAATCCGCACCACTACCGGTGACTTTAACCGCAAGGCGCTGAACCTGCACCACGGCGTGCTGCTGTCGGACGAGTTCATGGAAGCGGTGCGCGACGGCACCGAATTCAATCTGCGCAGCCCCAAGGACCAGTCGATTCGCAAGACGGTGGACGCGCGTTCGCTGCTCCAGAAGCTGGTCGAAGTGCGCCTGCGCACCGGCGAGCCCTACTTCGTGTTCTCCGACACCGTGAACCGCATGATGCCCAAGCACCAGCGCGATCTCGGCCTCAAGGTCTCCACCTCGAACCTGTGCTCGGAAATCACGCTGCCCACCGGCCGCGATCACCTGGGCAACGACCGTACCGCCGTGTGCTGCCTCTCCTCGCTCAACCTGGAGACCTGGGAAGAGTGGAAGGGCGAGAAGCATGTGGTGGAGGACATCATGCGCTTCCTCGACAACGTGCTGCAGGACTTCATCGACCGCGCGCCGGACGAGATGGCCCGTGCCAAGTACTCGGCTGCGCGCGAGCGTTCGGTGGGTCTGGGCGTGATGGGCTTCCACTCGTACCTGCAGAAGCGCGGCGTCGCGTTCGAGAGCGCGATGGCCAAGGCGATCAACCTGCAGATCTTCCAGCACATCGCCGCCAAGGCGGACGAGGCCTCGCTGCTGCTGGCGCACGAGCGCGGCGCGTGCCCCGATGCGCAGGACATGGGCGTGATGCAGCGCTTCTCCAGCAAGATGGCGATCGCGCCCACCGCGTCGATCTCGATCATCTGCGGCGGCACCTCGGCCTGCATCGAGCCGATTCCGGGCAACATCTATACCCACAAGACGCTCTCGGGCTCGTTCTCGGTGAAGAACCCGTATCTCGAAAAGCTGCTGGCCTCGAAGTCGAAGGATTCCGCCAATGTGTGGAACTCGATCCTCGAAAAGGGCGGTTCGGTCCAGCACCTCGACTTCCTGACGCAGGACGAGAAGGACTGCTTCAAGACCAGCTTCGAGATCGACCAGCGCTGGCTGCTCGAATTCGCGGGCGATCGCACGCCCTACATCGATCAGGCGCAGTCGCTGAACCTGTTCATCCCGGCAGACGTGGACAAGTGGGACCTGCTGATGCTGCACTTCCAGGCGTGGGAGCGGGGTATCAAGTCACTGTATTACCTGCGCTCGAAGTCGGTGCAGCGTGCAGGCTTCGCAGGGTCCGGCGGCGTCGAGGCGGACAACACCGCCATCGCCCCCAAGTTCGAGATCGGCGAGAGCACCGACTACGACGAGTGCCTTGCCTGCCAGTAAGTAAGGGCCTGCCAATTAGCGCCTGAGTTCTGATTGAACGCAAAGGGCGGTCCGAAGTTCGGGCCGCCCTTTTGTCGTCATTGTGACGGGTCAGTCGGGAACTGGCGGGTTTCCCAACGCTTGTAAATTTCTGGCGTCATGCGGATTTGTGGCGGATGATCGATCCGGTCGCCGCATCACGACGGCGCCCGGCTGGATGCCGACGAACAGGAGAGAACTTATGCGTAAGACCCGAATTATCGCCGTGCTGGCTGTCGCGGTGCTGGCCTCGACCACGCTGGCCGCGTGCAACTATGGCCATCCGGGACATCATCGCCCGCCGCATGGCGATCATGGCCATGACGGTCATCGCGGTGACGGCAACTGGGATGGCGATCACCACTGACGATGGATCGCCCCCGCTCCCGCAGGCGCGATGCCTGCGGGAGCGGGGGTGAATTTCAGGGAAGCGCGCCTTCGCCGAAGGTCGCATCCCCCCGGCGGGACAGCAACACCGTGTCGCCGTCGATGCCATCGACCTGCGAGGCCAGAATGAAGCTGCGCGCATCGTCGTTCGGCGTATCCGCGAGATGGATTTCCTCGCCCTCCACATGATCGACCGTGCCGAGAGGCACTGCGTCCGGATCGAGCACGGTCATGCCGCGCCGGATGGTTCCGGCAGAGGTCCACCAGCTGTGCTGTTCGTCGATTCCGGCCATGATCGTCCTTTCCGTCTCACACGGGCTCTCAAGGATCAAACCCTGTCGGCAGCGAGGGTTCCGAAGCGGTCGAAAATGGGCTTTCGGGATGCCTGAGGCAGCGACTTTTCGGCCATATCGACGCAAACCCGGCGATTCGGAGCGAACACAACCCCTTGCGATGGACTCTATCCACAGTCGCAAGATGTGCTAAAAGATTTGTCAAAGCTGTGCAAACCTCAGGAAAAGCTATCCCTCTTTTCCAGGGTTTGCGGTTAGGATGACCGTCCTGCCCGCCGCTGCGCCGGCGCGGCCTTGGTGTCGCTGCCCGGAAACGCGCCGGGGCAAGCAAAATTCGTCGTTCACCGGAGTTGTCCCGTCATGTCCCTTCTCGAAGCCCGCAAGACCTACAAGCCTTTCGAGTACCCCTGGGCCTACGACTACTGGAAGATCCAGCAGCAGCTGCACTGGCTGCCCGAGGAAGTGCCGCTGGGCGAGGACTGCCGCGACTGGGCGCAGAAGATTTCCGAGCATGAGCGCAACCTGCTGACGCAGATCTTCCGCTTCTTCACGCAGGCCGACGTCGAGGTGCAGGATTGCTACCACGACAAGTATGCGCGCGTGTTCAAGCCGACCGAGATCAAGATGATGCTCACCGCCTTCTCCAACATGGAGACGGTGCACATCGCGGCCTATTCACACCTGCTCGACACCATCGGCATGCCCGAGAGCGAATACGGCGCCTTCCTCGAATATGCCGAGCTGAAGGACAAGCATGACTACATGCACACCTTCGGAGTCGATTCGGACGAGGATATCGCCCGTACGCTGGCGATGTTCGGCGGCTTCACCGAGGGACTTCAGCTGTTCGCCAGCTTCGCGATGCTGATGAACTTCCCGCGCTTCAACAAGATGAAGGGCATGGGGCAGATCGTCTCGTGGTCGGTCCGCGACGAGACGCTGCACTGCGAGGGCATCATCAAGATGTTCCATACTTTCGTGAAGGAGCGCGGCTGCCTCACCAAGTCGGTCAAGCAGGATATCATCGACTGCTGCATGACCACCGTGCGTCTTGAGGACAACTTCATCGACCTGGCCTTTGAACTCGGCCCGGTGCCGGGGATGAGCGCCAAGGACATCAAGCGCTACATCCGCTTCATCGCCGACTGGCGCCTTGGCCAGCTGGGCCTGCCGCCGGTCTACCTGATCGAGGAGCATCCGCTGCCCTGGCTGACGCCGCTGCTCAACGGCGTGGAGCACGCCAACTTCTTCGAGACGCGCGCGACCGAATACTCGAAGGGCGCGACGCGCGGTGACTGGAACACCGTCTGGGCGAACTTCGATTCGCGCCGCAAGGCCAAGTTGGGCGAGACCGCCGCGAACGTCGAAGGCGGCGAGCCGGGCCTGTTCGGGACGACCGAAGCGGCAGAGTGATTGCACTCAGCTTGACGAAACAATGCGAAGGGCGGCCGCAAGGTCGCCCTTTTCGTATGGGGGCTTTCTGTATGAGACTTGCGCGGTTAGGCGCCGAGCCATGCCTGATCTCTTCCAGCTGATTCTCGTTGCGCTTGGCTGCGTGAACCTTGCGGCGTTCATCATGTTCTGGACGGACAAGCGGCTGGCGCAGGCAGGGCGGTCGCGTCAGCGTATTTCAGAGCGCCATTTGCTCATGCTGGCATTTTTCGGTGGGACGCCGGGCGCCTATGCGGCGCGTTCGCTGTTCCGGCACAAGACGCGCAAGCAGCCGTTCGTGCGCAATCTTCACGCCATCGCGATCCTGCAGGCCGTTGCGCTGGCGGTGGGCGGCGGCTGGTGGCTGGGCGGTTGATGAGCCGTCACGTGTTGAAGAACATGCGCCGGATCTGGGTAAACCGAATGCGTCGGAAGACGTAACGGGGGCCGGGGCCGCTGGCCCCGGAACTGTCTTTGTTTTTCTTCTGAACCAGCCGCTCGATCAGACCAGCCAGGTCTTGGGCGAGGGCATGGGCTCATGCTTCTGGGCCAGCAGCAGCGACTTCACGCTGCGCACGATCACCAGCACGCTCGTGGCGATCAGCAGGACGATCCCGACGACCACGACGCTCAGCGCGATGCCTACCACGGTCCACAGCACGCTCATCCAGAACGTGCGGATCATGTAGGTGTAGTGCGAGACTTCCCACTCGGCGCGGGGCTCCTTGCGCCACAGGTAGGCCATGACCAGCCCGGCGATCGCCGAGACGCCGAAGGTCAGTGATCCGCCAAGATAGAGCAGGGCCAGAACCGAGGGCTGGTTCGCCTCGAAGTTGCTTTTCCTGCTGTCGCTGGCGCTGCCGCTGGTGGGCTTGTCGGTCACATCATCATCCTGTCTGTTGTCGTCGCAAGAAAGCTCTGCGCGCAAACGTCGGGAGAGGCAACTGGCTCAACCGGACCTATCAGTGCAGGCCGAGGAACAGCCCCGCCAGTGCCGCGCTCATCAGGTTGGAGAGACTGCCGGCGGCCAGCGCGCGCAGGCCCAGCTTGGCGATCACCGGGCGCTGGTTGGGGGCGAGGCTGCCGGTCACGGCCAGCTGGATCGCGATCGAGGAGAAGTTGGCGAAACCGCACAGCGCAAACGTCACGACGGCAACGGTCCGCTGGCTGAGCAGCGGGTCCTTGCCCATCTCGATGAAGGCGACGAATTCGTTGAGCACGATCTTGGTGCCGAACAGGCCGCCCGCGTGCATCGCCTGAGTCCAGTCCGGAGCGGCGAGCAGGTAGAAGATCGGTGCGAAGACGTAGCCGAGCAGCGCCTGCACGGTCACGTCGTGGAAGCCCAGCAGGCTGGCGATCGAGCCGAACAGGCCGTTGGCCAGCGCGATCAGCGCCACGAAGGCCAGCACCATCGCGCCCACGGCCACGGCCAGCTTCACGCCGGTCTGGGCGCCCTGCGCGGCGGCCATGATGATGTTTGCGGGCTTTTCCTCGTCGTGCGGTACTTCGACGGGGATGTCACCCTGACTGTCCGCAACTTCCTCGACATGGACGCCGGGCTGGTGCGCCACGTCCTGCCGGTTGAGCGCGGCGGCGGCGAGGCCTGCGGGCGGCGGGGTGTTGTCCGACAGGTGCGCAAGCGGATGGGTCTCGCCCGGCAGCGGGTCGGGCATGATCATCTTGGCCATGAAGATGCCGCCCGGCGCGGCCATGAAGGCGGCGGCGACGAGGTAGTCGATGCGGATGCCCATGCTGGCGTAGGCGGCCAGGATCGTGCCTGCTACACCGGCCAGGCCCACGCTCATCACGCAGAACAGTTGCGAGGGGTTGAGCGCGGCAAGGTAAGGCCGGATCACCAGCGGGCTTTCGCTCTGGCCGACGAAGATGTTCGAGGCCGCGCACAGGCTTTCCACCTTGCTGATCCCCGTCACCTTTTGCAGCGCGCCGCCGATCCAGCGGATCACCAGCGGCATGATGCGCAGGTAATAGAGGATCGAGATCAACGAGGCGAAGAAGATGATCACCGGCAGCGCCGAGATCGCGAAGCTGGCGCCGCCCACGTTCGGTGCGGCGAGCGGGCCGAACAGGAAGTCCACACCGGCATGGGCATAGCCGAGCAGGCTCTCCACCGCCGATGCCGCGCCCGACAGCAGTTTGCGGCCGATCGGGACGTAGAGCACCAGCGCCGCGAAGCCTGCCTGAAGCGCGAAAGCTGCGCCCACGACTCGCAGGCGAATCGCACGGCGATTCGAGGAAAGCAGGTAGGCGATGGCAATGATGAGAGCGACGCCGAGGGCGCTGAAAAGGGTTGGCATCGAGAAAACTGTCCCCCGGGGCAGGTCTGAAGCGAAAATTGCGTGGAATTCTATAGGCCGACTGTCGCTGGCTTCTAGTCCAAAGCGCCACATTTGCCTAAATGCCTTGAGGATGTCGACCCGATCCTGCCCTCCCGCCCTGATGTTGTTCACTGTCCTGTACGGGGGCATGGTCACGCTGGGGGGCGTTCTGGGCTCCAAGCAGGTGGCGCTGGGGCCGCTGGCGGTGGAGGCGGGGATCTTCCCGTTCCTGACGCTGGTGGCGACATCGAGCGGCATCGCGCAGCTTTATGGCGCATCGACAGCGCAGCGCCTTGCCCGCTTCGGGATGATCCCGCTGGTCATGGCGATCCTGCTCACGCTGTTCGTGCTGCGCCTGCCCACCGATCCGGGCATGTACGAACCTGCCAAGGCCGCGTTCCCGATCGTGCTGGGCCAGTCGTGGCGAATGATGGCGGCGGGGATCTGCGCCTATGCCGTGTCGCTGACGCTCAATATCTTCATCTTCTCGCGTCTGGGCGGCGCTGTGGGCGGAGGGCGCCTTGCACCCTTGCGCGGGGCCATCGCTGCGGCGCTCTCGCAGATCGCCGATACGATGATCTTCATCACGCTTTCGTTCTATGGCGAGCGTGATATCCTGCCGATCATGCTGGGCCAGATGCTGGCCAAGGTGGCGCTATCGGCCGTGCTTGTGCCGATCATCATCACCATCGTGGTGCGCATCGGACGCAGCATTGATGCGCGGGAAGGCGGATTTTAAGCGCCATTCGGCCACAAATGGCTTCAAATCCGGCGCAAGGGGGTTAAAGCACCCCCATGCCGAATCCGCACGATCCCCAGCTTCTCTCCAAGGCCGCAACCCTCGTCGATGCGCTGCCCTATCTGCAGCGATACGCCGGGCGCACGTTCGTCGTGAAATACGGCGGCCATGCGATGGGCGATCCGGCGCTGGCGGAGGATTTCGCCGAAGACGTCGTGTTACTGAAGGCGATCGGCATCAACCCGGTGGTCGTCCACGGCGGCGGGCCGCAGATCGGCAACATGCTCAAGACCATGGGTGTCGAATCGCAGTTCATCGACGGGCTTCGCGTGACCGACAAGCAGACCGCACAGGTCGCCGAAATGGTGCTGTGCGGCGCGATCAACAAGGAAATCGTCGGCTGGATCGCCAAGGCGGGCGGCAAGGCCATGGGCATTTCCGGCAAGGACGGTGGCCTCGCCACCGCGCGCAAGGTCGCCCGCACCAAGAAGGACCCCGACAGCCAGATTGAGAAGGTCGTCGACCTCGGCTTCGTGGGCGAGCCCGAGCACATCGACATCCGCGTGATCGAGACGATCTCGTCCGCAGGCTACATCCCGGTGATCTCGCCGATCGCGGCGGGGCCGGATGGCGAGACCTACAACGTCAATGCCGATACGATGGCAGGCGCGGTCGCCGCAGCGCTGGGCGCGGCGCGGCTGTTCCTGCTCACCGACGTGCGCGGCGTGCTCGACAAGCAGGGCGAACTGCTGACCGACCTGACGCCTGCCGACATTGCCGCGCTTCAGGAAGATGGCACGATATCGGGCGGGATGATCCCCAAGCTGGAAACCTGCATCCACGCCGTGGAAGCGGGCTGCGAAGCCGCCGTCGTGCTTGACGGACGGGTCTCGCATGCCATGTTGCTGGAAATCTTCACGCAGGAAGGAGCCGGCACGCTCATCCGCGCTGGCTAGTTTTCCTCGCCAAGAGGCTAGAACCAGAAAAAGGCCGTATAGTTTATCATGATGAAAATGCCCGCATTCCGCCCCGTTCGTCGACTGGTCCCTGCTGCAACCGCGCTGGCCGTCGCCTCTCTGGTGCTGGCGGGTTGTCAGGGCGGCAGCGATCCTTCGTCGGCGGCCAGTGCTTCGGCCAGCGCTGGGCCAGATGTGCAGCCTTCCGCCGACGCCACGGGTTCGGGGAATGGCGCGGTCGTCTCCAATCTCGATTTCGGCGCGCTGACCGATCGCCAGCAGCCCGAGCGCCTGCTGCAGTTCTACACCAGCGCGATCCGCTCCCAGAACTGGGCGGCTGCGGCGAAAGCGTGGAGCCTCGATGCGCAGATGACGCCCGACAAGCTCAAGGCGGAATTCGCCGGTGCCGGGGCTCGCCTGACGCTGGGCAAGGGCGATGTCGAGGGTGCTGCCGGTTCGCTCTACTATGAAGCGCCACTGGTGGTGGACTTCTCGGACGGTCGACCTTCGCAGCGCGGGACCATCGTCGTGCGCCGCGTCAACGACGTGCCGGGGGCGAGCGAGGAACAGCTTAACTGGCGGATCGAGCGGACGTCGACCTTCTCGTCCTGATGCTGGTCATGACCGCGGCAGTGCCCGGTATACCGGGCCCGGACCAGATTGTTCCCCGCACACTCTTGCCGGAGGGTCGGGCTGCCCGCTATTGAGCGCGGGTATCCCTCTCGCGCACTCCAGGAGCACGCCTTGATCTTCTTCACCCTCTACCAGATCGTGAACTATCTCATCACGATCATCGTGTGGATCGTGATCGTCCAGTTCGTGCTGGGCCTGCTGATCGCGTTCAACGTGGTCAATACCCACAACCAGTTCGTCGCCTCGCTGTGGCGCGCGCTTAATGCGCTGCTGGAACCGATGCTGGCGCCGATCCGGCGTATCCTGCCCAATACCGGTGGGATCGACTTTTCGCCGATGGTGCTGATCATCGGCCTGAACGTGCTCAACATTATCCTCGGCAACCTTGCCCGCACCTATATCTGAGAGCTGATCCCGACATGACCGATACTGCGACCGCCGCTGCCGCCATCATCGACGGCAAGGCCTTTGCGCAAGGCCTGCGCGAGAAGGTGGCTGTCGCCGCCGCCGATTTCGAGGCGAAGGCGGGGCGCAAGGCGGGCCTTGCAGTGGTACTGGTGGGCGAGGACCCGGCCAGCCAGGTCTATGTCCGCTCCAAGGGCAAGATGACCGTCGCCTGCGGGATGAACAGCTTCGAGCACAAGCTGCCTGCCGACGCTAGCGAAGCCGAACTGCTGGCGGTGGTGCAGGCGCTCAACGCCGATCCGGCGGTGGACGGCATCCTCGTCCAGTTGCCGCTGCCCGCGCACATGAACGAGCAGACGGTGATCGCTGCGATCGATCCCGACAAGGATGTCGATGGTTTTCACGTCATCAATGTCGGGCGCCTTGCCACCGGGCTGCCGGGCTTTGTGCCCTGCACGCCGCTCGGCTGCCTGATGCTGCTGAAGGACAAGCTCGGTTCGCTTTCCGGCCTCGATGCGGTGGTGATCGGTCGTTCGAACATCGTCGGCAAGCCGATGGCGCAATTGCTCACTGCCGAGAGCTGCACCGTCACGCTGGCGCATAGCCGCACCAGGGATCTGCCCGATGTCGTGCGCCGCGCCGATATCGTCGTGGCCGCGGTGGGTCGTCCTGAGATGGTGCGGGGCGAGTGGATCAAGCCCGGCGCGACCGTGATCGACGTCGGCATCAACCGTGTCGAGGGCGCCGAGGGGGAGAAGGCGCGTTTGGTCGGCGATGTCGATTTCGCCTCGGCCAGCGCGGTTGCAGGCGCGATCACGCCGGTGCCCGGCGGTGTCGGCCCGATGACCATTGCCGTGCTGCTGCGCAACGCCATCGTCGCCGCCCATCGCAACGCCGGGATCGCCTTCGACGACGCCAGCCTGTGACGGCGCGGCCGTGATCCGGTCAAGGCCTCTTGCCCTCGTGGCGGGCGCGCTCGTGCTCTCGGCGCTGCTGGTACCGGGGGCGGCGGAGGCCCGCAAGCGGATGCGGCTTGGCATCGGGCCGGGTACGGCCAACCCCAGCGAACTGATCGCCACCGAGATCGCGCTTGGACGCCGGGCCATGGATAAAGGCCTCGCGAAGGCGTTGCGCGATGCGGCGATGGACGAGGCAGTCGTGCTGGCGCCGGATCCGGTGCCCGCGAAAGACTGGCTCTCGCGCCACGGAGATGGGCTTGGCCCGCAACGCTGGGATGCAAAGTCTGTCTGGATGAGCTGCGACGGCACGCTGGGCGTCACGCGCGGAACATGGCGCGATGCCGCGGGCAGTGGTCCTTTCGTCAGGGTCTGGCAGCAACGCAAGCCCGGCGACTATCGCTGGGTAGCGTTTGCCGAGGGGCCTGCGGAACCGGAAGCTCAGGCCGTGGCTGCCAAGCCCGATGACGAACTGGAAACGCTCAGCGCCAGCGTTGCCGAATGCATTCGCCGGGCGCCCGATGCGCCCCCTGTGCCCAGCGTTTCGCTGGAAAGCCGGGCCTCTACTGTGGGCAGTGGCGGCATGTCGCGTGACGGAACGCTCGCATGGTCCTATGCAGAGGCAGATGGCGGGGGCACACTCGAAGTGTCGCTGCGCAAGGCCGGGGCCATGGTTCCGGTGATCGATTTCAACCTGTCCGCCGCCTCTGTCGCGGCGCTGACACCCCCGCGGGGATACTTGCGCGCGGGCAGGGAGGCCCGCTGAGCGATGCTCGATTTGTTCATGTCCGCCTTCGTTACGCTGTTCGTGGTGATCGATCCGCCGGGCTGCGCGCCGATCTATGCGGGGCTCTCCGCCGGTGCTTCGCGCGCGCAGGCGATCTCGATGGCGGCACGCGCCTGCCTGATCGCGGCGGGCATTCTTGTGGTCTTCGCGCTGTTCGGCGAGAAGCTGCTCGGCTTCCTGCACATCGAACTGAACGCGTTCCGCATGGCGGGCGGCATCATGCTGTTCATCATCGCGCTGGAAATGGTGTTCGAAAAGCGCACCCAGCGCCGCGAGGAGCGTGCCGAGAAGCTGCTGACCGAGCATCCCGAGGTCGAGGATGTTTCGGTCTTCCCGATGGCGATGCCGATGCTGGCAGGCCCCGGTTCGATCGCGACGATCATGCTGCTGACGCAGCGCGCCCACGGTGCCGAGGAGACCGCGATGGTGCTGGGCGCCATGCTGCTGGTGCTGCTGATCAGCTTCGCCGGGCTCGCTGCCGCCGGGCCGCTCATGCGCATTCTGGGCGACAAGGTGGAGGCCGTCATCACCCGTATTCTGGGTGTGCTGCTGGCCGCACTGGCCGCGCAATTCGTGATCGACGGGATCAAGGCCGCACTGACCAGCTGATCCGTCCGCCGGACCACATTCATCTGGCGTTCGTCGGTCGGGGCGGAATTTTCGTCCCGGCCGATGTCGTTTCCGGCATCCGGCGGTTTGCAAAGGATATGCCCGATGCGCCTGCCTGCTGTGCTGTTCTTCACCTGCTCCACACTGATCGCGCTTCCTGCGCAGGCGCAGATCGTCGGGCCCTTGCCCGATGGCTCGACGGTGGACCGAACGGTTTACGCGCAGACGCAGTCCGAGGCTGTCGATTATGGCCAGGATCGTCTGCGCACTCGCGCGGTGATCGACGAAGCGCGCAGTTCGGGCCATCTCAGCCATCACGAATCGAAAGCCCTGCGCAGGCAGGCTGGCTATATCGACGCGCTGGCCGACCGCTTCGGTGCGGACGGCTATTCGCCCAGCAAGCTGAAGGAACTGGACTTCCGCGAGCGGGCGCTGGAAGGTCTGGCAGGCGCGGCAAAATCCCGCAATGCCAAGCATTGAAGCGGATTTGTCAGCCCGGACCGCTGGCCGGGTGCTACTGAAGCGTCACGCCGTCCTCGTCGCCATTGCGACGTCCGAAGAACTGCATCAACTGCACCAGTAACTCGCAGCGCTGGGCCAGCGTGTCGACTTCCAGCAGCGCCTGCTTGGCGGCGCTGTCGAACGGAGCGATCTGCGCCACGCCATTGATAAGCGAGGTATCGTCGAGGCGGACCACCTTGTCCCAGTCCACCGAATAGCCCTGCCGGTCGGCAAAGCGGCGCGCCTCGCGCTCGAAGCTGGCACGTTCGATGGGGGAAAGGGCTTCCAGTTCGGGATCGGCGATAAGCTCCGCCTCGATCTGCCGGAACGGCGTGGTGACGTCGAGTTCGCGCAGGACCCGGAAGCGCTGTTCGCCTTCGAGAATGATGTTGAAGCGCCCGTCCTCCAGCGCCTCCACTTCCGCGATCCGGCCAAGGCACCCCACCGCATAGAGCGGGGCACCCTCGGCATTCGCCTGAGGCTGGATCATGCCGATCCGCCGGTCACGGGCGAGGGCATCCGTCACCATTGCGCGATAGCGCGGCTCGAAGATGTGCAGCGGCAGTTGCAGCTCGGGGTAGAGCATCGCGCCGGTCAGCGGGAAGATCGAGATCCGCGTCACGGCGCGCCTGCTCCGCCCGCTCAGCCGAACAGGATCGTCGAGAGGCGACGGCGGGTGGCCGCGACCCACGGGTCTTCAAGGCCTACGACCTCGAAGATCTGGAGCAGCTTGGAGCGCGCGGCGCCTTCGTTCCAGGCGCGGTCGGCCTGGACCATCGCCAGCAGCGTATCGGCGGCGGTGTCGCGCTCCCCTGCGGCAAAAGCGGCGTTGGCGAAGGCGAGCTGCGCGTCCATGTCCGCGGGGCGCTCGGCAGCAGCGGCACGCAGGGCGGAGAGTTCGCTGTCCTCGGGCTTGTCGGCGGCGAGTTCCAGCGCAGCGCGGGCGCGTTCGATGTGAGCGTCGGCCAGCATCTCGGGCGTCAGGCCTTCGAGCAGTTGGCGGGCCTCGTCGATCCGTCCGGCAGTGACGAGCGCGCGGATGAACCCGGCGGCGGCCTCGGCGTTATCGGGCGCGACCTCGAGGATCTGCATGAACATCGCGGCGGCGCGCTCGGCATCGCCTGCGGCCAGCGTTTCTTCGCCCATCGCGAGCAGCGGGGCCAGATCGGGCGCCGGTTCCTCGCCCAGTGCACCGGGCTGGACCGGAAGCTGCGAAAGCAACTGGTCGAGCACCTGGCGCAGCTGCGTCTCGCTGCGCGCATTGGTCAGGTCTGCCACCGGCTGGCCCTGGAACATCGCATAGACCGTCGGGATCGAGCGGACCTGGAACTGCGAGGCGATGAATTGCTCCTCGTCCACATTCACCTTGGCGAGGATCACGCCCTTTTCGGCATATTCGGCAGCGATCTTTTCCAGCGTGGGGGTCAGCGCCTTGCACGGGCCGCACCATTCTGCCCAGAAATCGAGGATGACCAGCTTGGTCATCGACGGTTCGGCCACGTCCTTGCGGAATCGCTCGACGGCCTTCTGTTCCTCGATGTTCAGACCCATGCTGGCCACGCGTAATCTCCATTCGTCGCAAATATGTTTTGCAGGTGGCGGCCTAGATCGCCCTTCGGAGGCGATTTGTGAAGGGGCAAACCCCGTAGCGTCCAGCCTTTTGCCGAGGCTTTGCCATCGCTGCTGAAGTTTTTGAACTTTTTCGCTTGCCGAGTCAGACGGCCCCTGTTAGTGGCCCGCCTCACCCGAGAGGACAGGCCATCTGGCCGGTTCTTTCAAACGCCAGAGCGGGCGTAGCTCAGGGGTAGAGCACAACCTTGCCAAGGTTGGGGTCGAGGGTTCGAATCCCTTCGCCCGCTCCAGTTTTCCTAGAGAAATCAGGCGTTTCGCGTTCCTGCATGGTTCGCGTTCCGGGTTTACCTGTGAGGCCTTTTCGGCCTGCACCAGCGCCAGAGCGGGCGTAGCTCAGGGGTAGAGCACAACCTTGCCAAGGTTGGGGTCGAGGGTTCGAATCCCTTCGCCCGCTCCAGTCTTCCTATAGACCAGTTTCAGCGTTTCCTCGATCGTCGGGGCAGTAGGGCGTTGCGCATCGCGAAGCTCGAACTGATGCGGGTGACGCCCGGCAGGCGCGAGAGCACTTCGCCGTGGATCGCCTCGTAGGCGGCGGCGCTTTCGGTGCGTACGCGCAGCCAGTAATCGACATCGCCTGCCATCAGGAAGCATTCCTTGATTTCCGGGCACTGGCGCACGGCAGCCTCGAAGCGTGACAGGAAATCCTCGCTCTGGCGCTCCAGCGTGACCTGCACCAGCACGTCGACGCCGTTCGCCTCGTCGCCAATGCCTGTCAGCGCGGTGTAGCCCGCGATCACGCCGCTGTCCTCCAGCAGGCGGATGCGGCGATGGCAGGCGGAGGGCGAGAGGCCAACCTCGGCGGCGATCTCCGAATTGGGGCGCCGGGCGTTCAGCCGCAGCAGGCGCAGGATCGCGCGGTCGGTGGAATCGAGCGGTGCGGGCATTCATTCTCCAGACTTGCGAAGATCGTGCGAAAAATCGTGATATGCGCAATGATCTTCGACAGACAGGCATAACATTCAAGTCGATATTCGATAGAGTGGCGGCGAAGGAGTTTTTCCCTTGGCTTCCACCCCGTCCGATATTCCGCCAGAATTTGCAGGTGCCACGCTGCGTATCGACCTCGATGCGCTGGCCGCCAACTATCGCCTGATCCGCGATTGTGCCGCCCCGGCGCGCGCTGCCGCCGTCATCAAGGCGCGCGGCTATGGTCTGGGCGCGGAACTGGTCGGCGCGACGCTCTATGCCGAGGGATGCCGCGATTTCTTCGTCGCCATGCCGGGAGAGGCAGTACCGGTGCTCGCCGCGTTGCCCGCCGCCGCGCGCGTTTTCGTGCTCAACGGCCTGCTTCCGGGCGCGGAAGAGGCTTGCGCGGCGCTGGGGGCTATTCCGGTGCTCAACTCGCTCGACCAGATCGCGCGCTGGTCTGCCTGTGCGAAGGCGCGGGGCGAGATGCTGCCCGCCGCCGTGCAGGTGGACAGCGGCATGTCGCGCCTCGGCCTCTCGCCTGAGGAACTGGCGATCCTGATGGCCGAGCCGGAGCGCTTGGGCGGCATCGACCTGCTGCTGGTCATGAGCCATCTTGCCTGCGCCGACACGCCCGAGGCCGAGGCGAACACCGCGCAGGCGACGCGCTTTGCCGCCATGGCCGAAGCGTTTCCCGGTGTGCCCCGCGCGCTCGACAACAGCGCGGGCAGCTTCCTGCCGCGCGGGCACTTCGATCTCGTCCGCCCCGGCATCGCGCTTTACGGCGGCGCGCCTTACGAGGGTGAGAACCCGATGCGTGCGGTCGTCTCGCTGGAGGCGCGGCTGGTGCAGACCCGCAAGGTGCCTGCGGGCACTGGCGTCGGTTATGGCCTGACCCATGTGACCACCCGCGAGACCACGGTGGCGACGATCCCGGTGGGCTATGCCGATGGCTGGCCGCGGCATCTCTCCGGCGTCGGTGCGGTCTATCTCGGCGGGCACCGCGCACCGATCCTGGGCCGTGTCTCGATGGACAGCATGACCGTGGACGTCACCGATGTGCCCGAAGTGCATATCTATCCCGGCGCGCCGGTCGAACTGATCGGGCCGCACCAGAGCCTCGATCAGGTGGCCGGCGACGCGGGCACCATCTCCTACGAAATCCTCACCCAGCTCGGCCCCCGCTATCACCGCGAGATCGTTCCGGTGCAGGCCCCCGCCCAAGCCCCCGAACGGAGCGACGCAGCATGAAGGTCATCATCCTTGGCAGCGGCGTGATCGGCGTCACGTCCGCCTGGTATCTCGCGCAGGCGGGGCACGAGGTGACCGTCATCGACCGGCAGGAAGGCCCGGCGCTCGAAACCAGTTTCGCCAATGCGGGCGAGATTTCGCCGGGGTACTCCACCCCGTGGGCCGCGCCCGGCATTCCGCTGAAGGCGATGAAGTGGCTGACCATGCGCCACGCCCCGTTGGTGCTGCGCCCGCAGCCGGACATGGCGATGGTACGCTGGATCGCGGCGATGCTGCGCAACTGCAACGCGCGCGACTATGCGATCAACAAGCGCCGCATGGTGCGCGTGGCCGAGTTCAGCCGCGACCGTCTGGTCGAACTGCGCGGCGCAACCGGCATTGCCTATGACGAGCGTAGCCAGGGCACGCTGCAACTGCTGCGCGAGGCGAAGCAGATGGACGGCATCGCCAAGGACGTCGACGTGCTGCGCGCCGATGGCGTGCCGTTCGAAGTGCTCGACCGCGCGGGCTGCATCGCCGCCGAGCCGGGCCTTGCCGCCTCGCAGGCGCCCATCGCCGGTGGCCTGCGCCTGCCGCACGACGAGACCGGGGACTGCTTCAAGTTCACCAATGCGCTGGCCGAGCGCTGCGCCGCGCTCGGCGTCGAGTTCCTCAACGGCACCACGATTACGCGATTGATCGAGGAGGGCGGACGCATCGCCGGGGTGGAGACGAGCGCAGGCGTGCTGCGCGCCGACAGTTACCTCGTCGCCATGGGCAGCTTCTCGCCGATGCTGGTCAGGCCGCTGGGCCTCAAGTTGCCGATCTATCCGGTGAAGGGCTATTCGCTCACCGTGCCGATCACCGACGAGGCGCGCGCGCCGGTCTCCACCCTGCTCGACGAAAGCTACAAGGTGGCGATCACCCGGCTGGGGAACCGCATCCGCATCGGCGGCATGGCCGAGCTTTCGGGCTACGAGCGCACTTTGCCGCCCGCCCGCCGCGAAACGCTGGAGATGTCCGCCGGATCGCTGTTCCCCGGCGCGGGCGACTTCTCGAAGGCCACGTTCTGGTGCGGCCTGCGTCCGATGACGCCCGACAGCGTGCCGGTGATCGGCGCCACGAAGATCGACAACCTCTTCCTCAACTGCGGCCACGGCACGCTGGGCTGGACGATGGCCTGCGGCTCGGGCCACGTCATCGCCGACCTCATGAGCGGCCGCCGCGCTGCCATCGAAACCGCCGATCTTTCGATCGACCGCTACTGATTTTGCGCAAGGACTGAATACATGACCACCATCACCCGCATCGACGAAGGCGCCCGCATGAGCGAGGCCGTCGTCCACAACGGCACCGTCTACCTCTCCGGGCAGGTCGGCGAGATCGGCGATTCGGTTGCCGACCAGACCCGCACCGCGCTCGCCGAGATCGAGATGCTCCTTAGCAAGGCAGGCAGCAGCAAGGCCAACATGCTCGCCGCGCAGATCTGGCTGGCCGACATGGCCGACTTCGAGGCGATGAACGCCGTCTGGGACGCCTGGGTCGCCGACGTCCCCCGCCCGACCCGCGCCACCGGTGAATCCAAGCTCGCCGATCCGGGCTATCTCGTGGAAGTGATCGTCACCGCTGCCGTGGCGTGATCTGGGGTTCGGGTTGAAGGGGTAGTTTAGGGCAGGGGGCCATTGCCCCCTGCACCCCCGGTACGTCTCCCGGCGATGGGGTGGGGCTTGAGGCTGGCTTTGCAAATGTGGGCTATGCGGTAAATGTCCCATTGCGGAAATTCCAAGTCCGTGTTCCATTGGCTGCATGGTTGGAAATCCTGACTACAATTCGCTGATGCACGAAGTCTGCGTGGACCGAGGTTGGTGCGGTGGGATTGTTGACAATAGACCTTCGCATGTGGACGATTTTATTCCAAAAACCGGGCCTGTCAGCGCCGAGCAGTTCGTCGACTGGTTATTTTTGGCCGATGGCGTCGATCCATCGTCGGAACCTGCCAAGTGGCAAAAACATAAGATCGGTCTGCGAGAGGCGTTCGTTCGTCACATGGGCGCGGACGTAGTCGACGCCTCAAAATTAAAATCGGACTTCGCCTAACCACCCTTCTTCGTCATTCCCGCGAAGGCGGGAATCCAGTGGCAACATTGGCGGTGAAGGATGCCTTTGCGCCTTCCGCTTATATTTTTGGAACGGTGCAATCTCGCCGCAGATCTCGGTTTCTAAGCGTGGGGCTGAACTGGATTCCCGCCTTCGCGGGAATGACGAAGGTTAGGATGAAGGCAGTAAGCTCGCCCGGCCTCGCCCCCTCAATCCCCCGCGACGGTCATTCCATCCACGCGCAGCGTCGGCACGTTGACGGCGCGGAACCATTCGAGGTCGTTCGCGGCGGTCAGCGCGCCGTACATCGCCACCAGATTGCCCGCGACGGTGAACTCGGCAACGGGGCCGGCGATCTCGCCGCCCACGATGCGGAAGCCCGAGGCGCCGCGGCTGTAGTCGCCCGTCACCGCGTTCACGCCCTGTCCGATCAGCTCGGTGACATAGACGCCATCGGCGATGTCCGCGATCAGTTCGGCAGGCGAGAGCGCGCCGGGGCCATATGGACGTTGCCGGTCGAGACGCCGGGGGCACCGGCACCGCCACGCGCGGCATGGCCGGTGGGTTCGAGGCCGAGCTGGCGCGCGGCGGCACTGTCGAGCAGCCAGCCGGTGAGGCGCCCGTCGGCCACGATTGCGCCGCCCGTCGTGGGCAGGCCCTCGCCATCGAACGGACGCGAGCGCAGACCGCGCGCGACATGCGGATCGTCGAGGATCGTCAGGCCCGGTGCGAACAGCTGGTCCTCCAGCCGCTCCAGCAGGAAGCTGGCGCGGCGCGTGATCGCGCTGCCCGAAATGGCGCCGATCAGCGGGGCGAGCAGCGTGCCGCCGACGCGCGGATCGAACACCACCGGCATCGCGCCGCTGCGCAACTTCGCAGGGTTGAGGCGGGCGACCGCCCGTTCGCCGCCGCGCGTGCCGATTTCGGCAGGGGACGGCAGGTCCGCAAGGTGGTGCACCTGTCGCCAGTCGCCGTCGCGCTGCTTGGCATTGCCCTCGCCCGCAACGACCGAGGCGCTGACGCCCCGGCTGGTCGAGGCATAGGCGCCCGAAAAGCCGTGGCTGGTTGCCAGCGCGAACACGCCACCGCCCGAAGAGGCCGAGGCGCCGTCCGAATTGGTGACGCCTGTCACCGCGCGCGCCGCGTCCTCGGCCTCTTCGGCCATGGCGCGAAGCTGCTCGGGCGAGGGTTCCTGCGTGTCGATCAGGTCCAGCTCGGGCCAGTCGCCGTGGCTCAGGCGATCGCGCGGAGCGAGCCCGGCATAGGCGTCTTCGGGCGCGGCGCGGGCCATGTCGAGCGCGCGCGCGGCCAGTTCGTCGAGTGCGGCGACCGACAAGTCGGACGAGCCGATACTGGCCGAGCGCTTGCCCACGAAGACCCGCAGGCCGATGTGCTCGCCTTCGGAGCGCTCCACGTCCTCCAGCTTGCCCAGCCGCACCGAGATGCCTTCGGACGCGCTGGCGCTGTAGACCGCATCGGCGGCATCGGCGCCGGCGCGGCGCGCGCGCTCGACAAGGTCTGCGGCCCGCTCGTGGGCGTCCTGGGTGCTCAGCATGGCGTGTCCTGTGTCCTCAATCGCTTGAGGACGGCCCTAGCGGTGAGACGGGCGGAGGGCAAATCGGGTGGTGCTTTCAATCCTCACCATGCACGAAACCTGCCAGTTTCCATCGGCCTACGAAAATGCCCGCTTGCGGCACACCCCCGTGCTGCGGTAACTCGCGCGGATGGACGCCGATAACGATCTGCACGCCCAGCCCGCAGCCGAACAGGCCGCCGAACAGCAGGCCGCTGCTGCTCTGGTCGCCGAAAAGGGCGGGCTTGAGGTCATTTCCATCGCCAAGAGCTATGACAAGCGGACCGTGCTGTCCGATATCTCGCTCTCCGTCGCGAAGGGCGAAGTGCTGGGCCTGCTCGGCCCGAACGGTGCGGGCAAGACCACCTGCTTCTATTCGATCATGGGTCTGGTACGCCCGGATTCGGGCCGCATCCTGATGGACGGCGTCGATGTGACGCGCCTGCCGATGTACCGCCGCGCGGTGCTGGGGCTGGGTTATCTGCCGCAGGAAACCTCGATCTTTCGCGGGCTGACGGTGGAGCAGAACATCGCCGCCGTGCTCGAACTGAACGAGCCGGATCGCAGCGTGCGCGAAGCCGAGCTGGAGCGCCTGCTCGACGAATTCGGCCTCACCCGCCTGCGCGCCAGCCCGGCGATGGCACTGTCCGGCGGTGAGCGCCGCCGTGCCGAAATCGCCCGCGCACTGGCCGCCAAGCCGTCGATCATGCTGCTCGACGAGCCGTTCGCAGGCATCGATCCGCTCTCGATCTCGGACATTCGCGAACTGGTGCGCGATCTCAAGAATCGCGGCATCGGCGTGCTGATCACCGACCATAACGTGCGCGAGACGCTGGATATCGTCGACCGTGCCTGCATCATCTACGGCGGGCAGGTGCTGTTCGCGGGCAGCCCGCAGGCGCTGGTGGCGGACGAGGCGGTGCGCAGGCTCTATCTCGGCGAGAGCTTCACGCTGTGATCCATTCGGGGGCTTTCCATCCGGCGCAGGCGTGGGGGCGCCACCTGTCGAAGAGCCTGCCCCCGACGGGACACTGATCCGTGGCTCTCGGGCCACGCCTCGACCTGCGGCAGAGCCAGTCGCTGGTGATGACGCCGCAGCTCCAGCAGGCGATCAAGCTGCTGGCGCTGTCCAACCTCGAAATCGAGGCGTTCGTCGGCGAATCGCTCGATGGCAATCCGCTGCTCGATACCGGGGTGGCGGAAGCGCCGGCGCCTGTCGAATCCATCGAAAGCATGCCGGACGAGGCGCGGCGGACTGCGCTGGAAACCTCCGGTGTCGACCAACTGATCGGTGAGGGGCGCGGCGGCGATGACCGCCCGCTCGATATCGACGCACGCGCTCTCGATACCGAGCGCGATACGGGCGATGGCGCGGCGGAATCCGCGTTCAGTGGCGGCGATGCGCTGTGGGGCGCTGGTGGCGGTAGCCTTTCGGGCGAGGATGGCCCCGGTATCGACGAGCGCCCCGGTGCCGATGAGACGCTGACTGAGCACCTGACCGCGCAAGTCGGCGCCGTCGCGCTGGATATGCGCATGGCGGCGATCATGCATTACCTGATCGGCCAGCTCGACGAGGCGGGCTATCTGCCCGCGCGCGTCTCGGAACTGGCGGCGGACCTCGCGCTGGACGAGCGGGAAGTGGAAGCGGCGCTGACGCTGGTGCAGACGCTCGATCCGACCGGGGTGGGCGCGCGTTCGCTCGGCGAATGCATTGCCCTTCAGGCGCGCGAGGCGGATCGCTACGATCCGGCGATGGCGCGGCTGATCGACAATCTCGATCTGCTGGCGCGCGGCGAAATCCCGCGCCTCAAGCGCATGTGCGGCGTGGACGACGAGGATTTCGCGGACATGCTGGCCGAACTGCGCGGCTACGATCCCAAGCCCGGCCTGCGCTTCGGCGGCGAACCGAGCCTGCCGGTGACGCCCGATGTGCTGGTGACACCGGCTCCGGCGGTAGAGGCAGAGGGGGCGCCATCGCCGGAGCCGTCCTCCGGCTGGACCGTCGCGATCAACCCGGCAACACTGCCGCGCCTGATCGTCAACCGGGGCTATTATGTGGAGCTGCGCGGCACGTGCGGCGACAAGGCCTCGCGCGCGTGGCTTTCGGAAAAGCTGGCCGATGCCAACTGGCTGATCAAGGCGCTTGACCAGCGCCAGCGCACGATCCTGAAAGTGGCGAGCGAACTGGTGAAGCAGCAGCAGGGCTTCTTCCAGCGCGGCGTGGCGCACCTCAAGCCGCTGACCCTGCGGGCGGTGGCCGAGGCCATCGGCATGCACGAATCGACCGTCAGCCGTGTCACCTCGAACAAGTACCTGCAATGCCCGCGCGGTACGTTCGAGCTGAAGTACTTCTTTACCTCGGGGGTGGGCGCTTCGGCGGATGGCGAGGGCGGGGCTTCGGCGGAGGCGGTGAAGGCGGCGATCCGCCAGCTGATCGATGCGGAGGACCCCAAAGCGATCCTCTCCGACGATACGCTGGTCGATCTGCTCAAGGACAAGGGCTTCCAGCTTGCCCGGCGCACGGTGGCGAAGTATCGCGAGGCGATCGGCCTTGGCAGTTCGGTCCAGAGGCGCCGCCAGAAGGCGATCGCGGGGAAGTAGAGGCGTATCAATCCGTCATCCCGGCGCAGGCCGGGATCGCTATCGATGTCGTACCAGGCTCATGACGATCCCAGCCTGCCCGCAGGGCAGTTTATCCTGAGCGCCAGCGAAGGGCTTGGATGACGGGGTCAGGTCATGACGGGTTTGGCTTACACCAGCCCCAGCTTCGCCAGTTCGCTGACCATCCTTGCAGGCATGGCATCGCCCGCCACTTCGCCCGCGCCGAGATCGGCGGGGGCGTCTTCCTCGGACAGGTAGCGCCAGCCCTGATGCGCGCGCTTGGGCTTGGTCTGGACGGCGATCAGTTCGGGCGAGAGGTGGATGTGCCAGCGCCCGTCCTCGCGCTGGGTGAAGCGGCGGATCGGCGAGCGACCGATCAGGGCATGCTCGAAGATCCAGTAGAGCGAGCCGCCGATCATCTCCTCATGCCGCTTGGGCAGATAGCGCGTGGTCATCAGCGCCTCGCCCAACGGGGCGTGCGCCTCCAGCCATTCGCGAAGGTCCGCAGGGCTGGTGGCGGAAAAGGCGATCTTGGTCATGTTGAGCGGCATGACCTCCAGATAGGGAGGCTACCCCGATCAGGCCAGTCCCGTCAGCACCGCCAGCCCGAGGAACGAGAAGAAGCCCATGCAGTCGGTCGCAGTGGTCACGAACACCGCCGAGGATACCGCCGGATCGACGCGGAAACGGTCGAGCAGGACGGGGACGAGAATGCCCGCGAGACCGGCGACCAGATTGTTGATGACCATCGCCGAGCCGATCACCGCGCCCAGCAGCGGATTGCCGAAGATCAGCCAGGTTCCGGTGCCGATCAGCAGGCCCAGCGTGGTGCCGTTGGCGATGGCAATACGAAACTCGCGCAGGATCATGCGAACGGTGTTGGAATCGGTCAGCTGGTTGGTGGCGATCGCGCGCACCGCCACGGCCAGCGTCTGCGTGCCCGCGTTGCCGCCCATGCCCGAAACGATCGGCATCAGCACCGCCAGCAGCGCGAAATGCGCGATCGCGCCCTGGAACCCGCCGACCACCGACGAGGCGAGCATCGCCGTGGCGAGATTGACGACCAGCCACGTCAGACGCGCGCGCACGGTCAGCAGGATCGGCTCGTTGATGTCGCCATCACCGGCGCCGGACAGCAGCAGGGCGTCCTCGCCCGCTTCTTCCTGAATGATGTGGACGATGTCGTCGACCGTGACCTGACCGATCAGGCGCCCCGCCTCGTCCACCACGGCGGCGGAGATCAGCGCGTACTTCTGGAAGCGCAGCGCGACTTCCTCCTGGTCCATGCCGACCGGGATCAGCGTCTGGTCGCGGGCCATGACATCGTAGAGCGGAATGTTGCGCGGCGTGCGCAAAATCCACGAGAGCGAGCAGGTGCCGACGGGCCGGTGCATCGGATCGACGATGAACACTTCCCAGAACTCGGTCGGCAGTTCGCGGTGGTCGCGCAGGAAATCGATCAGCCCGCCGACCGTCATCGTTTCGTGGACGGCCACGAAATCGCGGCTCATCAGGCGCCCTGCGGATTCCTCCGGATAGGCAAGCGCGGATTCGATCGCGGCGCGGTCTTCCGGCTCCATCTCGGCAAGGACGGCCTGCTGGTCCTCCTCGTCGAGATCCTCCAGCATGGCGACGGCATCGTCGGTATCGAGTTCACCGGCGATCTCGGCGACGACATCGGCGGGCAGCGCCTCGACGATGGTCTCGCGCACCCAGTCGTTCAGTTCGGCGATGACCTCGGCGCCCATGAGGTCGCTGATCGCGCGACCCAGCGGCGCACGCTCGCCCTCGTCGACCAGCTCGAAAAGGTCGGCGATGTCGGCGGGGTGGAGCGGTTCGACAAGGTCGTAGACGCGGCCGAAGTCATCCTCGGCCAGAGCCTCCTTCACCGCCCGCACGAACTCGGGCTTGAGGCGGTTGTCCTTGTCCAGACTCTCGCTCTCGGCCGCCGTCTCGGGCGCGGTCGCCACGTCTTCGGTCAGGTCGGTTTCGAGGTCGGTATCGCTCATGGAAGCCGGTCTAGGCCGGTCCTTCGCAATTGCAACCGCCAGAGCTGGTCCATCACCAATTTGCCCGCCCGACAATTCGGCGTAAACTGGCCAATTGGGCGTAAACCGGGCGGCGTTTGCCTGCATGGGCGTGACATTGGCGCAGGGCGCCTTATATCGGCGGTCAGTTTTGAAAGAAGCCCCCGGTGCCGGGGCCGGACCTGTAATCGCGGGTCCGCAATGGAGATACCCGAATGGCAGACGAATACCTGACCTTCACGCTCGACACCGGCAACGGCGATGGCGGCGACGTCAAGATCAAGCTCCGTCCCGACCTCGCGCCCGGTCACGTCGCGCGCATCAAGGAGCTGGTGGGCGAAGGCTTCTACGACGGCATCAAGTTCCACCGCGTGATCCCCGGCTTCATGGCACAGGGCGGCTGCCCCAACGGCACCGGCATGGGCGGTTCGGACAAGCCCGACCTGCAGGCCGAGTTCAATGACGAGCCTCACGTACGCGGCGTGTGCTCGATGGCGCGCACCAGCTACCCGCACTCGGCCAACAGCCAGTTCTTCATCTGCTTCGACGATGCCCGCTTCCTCGACAAGCAGTACACCGTCTGGGGCCAGGTCGTCGAAGGCATGGACCAGGTCGACGCGCTGCCCAAGGGCGAGCCGCCGCGCGAGCCGGGCAAGATCGTCAAGGCAGTTGTCAGCGAAGGCTGACAAGCGTCAGGCGTCAGCGAAGCCTGATGGTTCCTGCAACAGGATACAGGAAAAGGCGGTCCCGATTGGGGCCGCCTTTTTTGTTAGCCGGCATGTTTTACTAGCCGGCATGTTTTATTAGTCGGCATGGGCGAATTCGGCGTCTGCCGCGCGGTTGCCATCCTAAGCTCTCGATGATTCCTTGCAGCCCTTTGGAATGGAAGAGGGGCGGTCTCGCGAAGCGCCGTCAGGCGCATTCTCAAACGGTCTGTCGGGTGGCCGCATAAGGGGCGCCGAAAAGCGCATCGTACGCTGCCAGCAGCTTCGGGCGTTCCTTGTCCCAGCCAAGGTGCTGGTGAACCCGTTCATATCCAAAGCGGCCCATCGCTGCGGCCTTTGCCGGATCGTCGAGAACTTCGGCGATCTTGCGAGCGAAGTCGATCGGGTCGTTGGCGAGCGCGTAAAGCGATGCATCCTGTGCCGAAAAGCGGCCTTCCTTGACGTCGAACTGCACAATGGGCTTACCCAGCGCCATATATTCCATGATCTTGTTCATGGTGCTGAGGTCGTTCATCGGATCGACGCGATCCGGATTGACGCAAATATCGGCGGTGTTGAGCATGTCCATCAGCACATCGTCGGGCGCTCGCCCGGTGAAGGTGAAGAGGTCCGCCACGCCTTTTTCGCGCGCGTAAGTCTTGATGAACTCCAACTCCGGCCCGCCACCGACGATGCCGTAGTGAATGTCTTCCCGGCCCTGCGCGCGCAGCCATGCGGCGGAGTCGACCAGAAGATCGAGCCCTTCCTGGCGACCGATTACGCCGACATAGCCCACGAGGTGGCGTTTGCCCTGCTTGAGTTCCGGCCTGGCGGGGCCGGGCTTGATCTTGGAAAGCTCTGGCCCCGAGCGAACCACGAAGACATCTTCGGGCTTCATGTGGCCGCGCCGCACGGCGATGGCCTTGTAGCTTTCATTCGTGGCGATCGAGACCTTGGCTAGTGCAAAGGTCAGGCGTTCGGCCCAGACCATCGCCTTGTACTGCAATCCGCGCGTGCCGAATTTGGTTTCGAACAGTTCCGGGCACAGGTCGTGGTGGTCGAACAGGAAGCGCTTGCCGAACGGGCGGAACAGCGCCGCGACAAGAAAGATGAGGTCTGGCGGATTGCAGGCGTGGATCACGTGGAATCCGCGTGTGAAGGCGATCCGCAGTGCAAGCCTCAACTCCGCGAACAGTGCCGAGCCATACTCTGCGATATATCCCATGAGGCCGTTGCCTTCCGTCGGCAGGGTGTGCCGATAGATATGGATTTCCTCGATAACCTCGTGGGTGGCGTCGTAGCCCTTGCCGGTCGGGCAGATGATCGACACCTGATAGCCGGCATCGCGCAGCGTGCGGGCTTCCATCCATACGCGGCGGTCGAATGGAACAGGCAGGTTCTCGACGATGATCAGAACCTTGCGGAGTGTCTGACGGGGCATGGCTGTCAATCCTCGACGGCATGGGGGGATGTGGCGACGGGAGGCACGGCAGCGCCTCTGCGTTCGCCGACGATCCGGGCAGGGGTGCCCACGGCGATGGCCATGGGCGGAATGTCGCGGTTCACCAGAGTGCCGGCGCCGATCACGGCGCCATCGCCGATGGTAACGCCGGGCAGCACGATGGCGCGGGTGCCGAGCCAGACATCGCGGCCGATGATAATGTCGGCCTCGTCCATCGCCTGCCGGGAGACCGGGCTGCCGTCATGAAAGCGGTAGCTGGAAGCAGTGATCATGACCTCGGGACCGAGCAATACGTCATCGCCCAGCAAGATGCGTGCGCGGGTGTTTCCGGCCCAGATGTGGCAGCGCGAACCGATGGCGACGCGTTCGCCCAGAACGACGCGCTCGGCATGCGAAAAGACGGCGTCCGGGCTGATCGCGCAGCCTTCGCCGCGGCGCACGCTTCGCAGTGGCTGAACGTGTGAGTAGTTGTAGTAATTGACGATCTTGAACAGATGCGCCCAGGCACGGGGGTCAAGAGTCGAAGCCAGCAATCGCAGGAAGCGCTGGCCGCGCGACAGCTTTCGCTTGGATGTGAGGTCGGGGCTGGAAGAGGGGATCATACCGAAGTCCAGCCTGTTGTCGCGGTCGGCATCAGCGGCGCAACAGCTTCTTGAAGACCGGTTTGCCCATCAGGAACACCTGTTCGCGAATGTCGCGCATGGGGCCGAGTACAAGCCGATCGAGCATTAGCTGCGCGGCATTCACGGAACGTGCCTTCACGTCGGCGCGCAACGTGAAGTCATCGAGAATGGTTGCGGCAGGCAGGCGCCGCCCCTTGATGCGATTGGTCACATTCTCGCCGTGGACGACCTGCAGCCACATCGGCGGGCTTTCGACTTGCGTGAGGTTCCACTTGGTTGCCAGTTCATGATGCTGGGCGGACCAGATGGTCTTGATCGGCGCGGCGCCGTTTTCGATCAGGCTGGTAAAGGGATTGCTGCGATCGGTGGCCGTGAACAGGCGACCGTCGCGCATGGCGACACCATGTGGAAAGTTGAGCACGGTGCCGGGGGCATGTTCGTGCGCGGCGGCCTGTATCCGCCTCACGAAATCGCGTGCGATACCGTCGTCGTTATCGAGGCGGGTGGTCAGGACGATGTCCTCTTCCGTACCAACCATGGCGCTGACATCTCTTGCCGCGATGCCCTCGCGGGAGACGCCCACGAAGCGAGGGGAAAAGGGCATGACTTCCTGCGCGCGGGCGATGCGGTCGCGGAATTCCTGCGGCGTATTCTCATCGAAATAGATCAGCCAGTCGAACTGCCGGTCCGTCTGATCGGCAACGCTGGGCAGGCAGTAGCGCTCGAAGAGTTCGAAGCGGCGTGCCAGCCAGCCCGGCGAATTGCGGATAGCGCTTTCCCGGCCGGGGCTGGCGATGTTGAAGCGGGTCAGAATGATATGGCGCATCGTCTCAGTTCCCCTGAAGGCGGGCGATGGCCTGCCGTGCATGCTCGGCTCCCCTGGCATACCCGTGCCACCACAGCCCCGGAGAGCGCACGAGCGGCCAGTTCACATGCCCCATGCGGGCAAAGCGCGAGTTGCGATTGCGTACGAGCTTTCCTGCGATCACCCGCTCGATGGCGGCAATCCAAACCAGCGCGCCGCCCGCTGCAGCGCCCAGCGGTCCCCAGTGCTTGCGCATGTAATGCATCTGGCCGATCGCGCGGTAGACCGTGCGCCCACGCGACATTTCACCCGTCGTGCCGGTCTTGTGGATCACTGCTGCCTGGGGCGCGAAAAGGATGGTGTAGCCAGCGCGGCCCAGACGGTGGAACAGATCGATTTCCTCGCTGTAGAGGAAGAAACTCTCGTCGAACCCGGCCATTGCCCGATAGGCTTCGGCACGGATCATGAAGAACGCGCCGGTGACGGCGTCTACCGCGCTGGTGCGGTCCAGTGGGCGATCGCGCTGCTGGATCCTGCCTTCCACCCCGGCCGTAGCGAGAAGCAGATGGCTGAAGGCGGGAAGGCGAATGTAATTGTGGATTTCGGGGCGCCCCTCCGGGTTCTTGATCATGCCCCCGAACACGGCAGCCTCCGGGTGCCGGCGCTCCTCTTCAAGGAGCACGGCCACTGCACCCTCATCAAGAATGGCATCGGGATTAACCAGCAGCAACAGGTCGGCGCGGGCTTGCGCGGCCAGGCGGTTGTTGCCCGGACCGAAGCCGATGTTGCCTTCGCTCGGCACGATGCGAACATCGGGATATTCTCGGGCCACACGATGCTCGGTGCCGTCATCGCCATTGTCGATGAACAGGACTTCGCCGCCCACTGAAGTGGCTTCGCGCAGGGCCGCTGTCAGGCATTCGTCGAGAATGCTGCCGGCGTTGTAGGCCACGATCAGCAGGCTCACGGTCGGCTTTGCAGTGGTTGCGGGATTACCATCGATCACTCCAGGCACGCTCTCAGGCTCCGGCGAACATGGCAAGGTTGCGGGGCAGGTCGGGGTAGAGAATCCGGTTCGCCAGCAGCGTCCAGCGACGCGTCAGCGCGCCACGCTTCGGCAGGGAAACGAACGCCTCGATCAGCGCACGGCCTTGCTCATCGATAGTGCCATCCAGTTGCGCAAGGACAGCGGCGGCCTGTCGTCTGCGCCAGGTCATGCCTGCGCGCACACGATCCAGCTTTCCGGAAGACCCGGCGTATTTCATCATGCTGACTGGCTTCTGATCCGATGAATTGGCGCCGTGAAGGCGATAGGACATTGTCGTATCGTCCAGAACGGAGACCTTTCCGGCAAAGGCGGCAAGGAGCAGCAGATACCAGTCATGCCCGGTCACTTCGTCCACGGGAACGGGCATGGCCAGTCGATGCAGAGCCCGGTTGATGCCCGATGCGCAGCCGAGCATCGGCGGGCAGACCAGCGCGCGCGCAGGAGGGTCTCCGGCACCGGGATGCATCTTCTTGTAGGCCCAGTAGCTGGCCCTTTGGGACCGCCATTGCCATCGATCAGCCGAACGTCGGAGAAAACGTAGTGGGGTGTTCCCGATCCGAACTGCGCATTGCCGCTTTCGAGCATGGCCAGCGTGCGTTCGACCTTGTCATGGTCCCAGACATCGTCCGCATCGGCAAACAGGACATAATCGGCATCCGCCCGTTCGAGGAGGAAGCTGAAATTCGCTTTTGCCGATCCACTGGGGGATGCACGCCGGATCAGCTCGAACCGGTCAAACCGGTCTGCATAGCTTTCGACAATATCGGCCGAGCCGTCGTTTGAACAATCGTCGCTCACCAGCAGGCGGAAGTCGCGCCGTGTCTGGGCGGCGAGCGAATCCATCAACGCAGGCAGATAGCGCGCGTTCTGATATGTGGCGAGGAGGATGTCGACGGTTGGCACGCGCGGACTTTCGGTTCTCAGGCCTTGGCCTGCTGGAGCGGTTTCCACCAGTCTTCGCGCTCAAGATACCACTTGAGCGTGCTGGACAGGCCGCCTTCGAAATCGTGGACGGGCACATAGCCGAGTTCGGCCTTGGCCTTGGTCTCGTCGATGGCATAGCGCCGATCGTGGCCCTTGCGATCTTCGACGAAGGTCTTGAGATCGCTGGTGGGGCGTCCCTTGGCGGGGAGGGCATCGGGAAAGCGCTCCGCCAGCGAGGGATCCGCGGCAAAGGCCTTGTCGACCTGGGCGCAGATCTCGTCGATCACGGCAAGGTTGGGAAGCTCTTCGCCGCCGCCGATGTTGTACGTTTCGCCGGGGACGCCGTTGTTCAGGCAGGCCTCGATACCGCGGCAGTGATCCTCGACGTGCAGCCAGTCACGCACGTTCATGCCATCGCCGTAGATCGGCAGCGGCTTGCCCGAAAGCGCGTTGAGCAGGAACAGCGGGATGAGCTTTTCCGGGTACTGGTATGGCCCGTAGTTGTTCGAGCAGTTGGTGGTCGTCACCTCCAGCCCGTACGTGTGGTGGTAGGCGCGCGCCAGATGGTCCGAAGAGGCCTTGGAGGCCGAGTAGGGTGAATTCGGCGCATAGGGCGTCGTTTCCGAGAACGCAGGGTCTTGCGGCCCGAGCGAGCCGAACACTTCGTCGGTCGAGATGTGGTGGAAGCGGTGCGGAACGCCGCTGCCCGAAAGCCAGACTTCGCGCGCAGCCTTCAGCAGGCTGTTGGTGCCAAGAATGTTGGTTTCGATGAAGGCATCCGGTCCGGAGATCGAGCGGTCGACATGGCTTTCCGCAGCGAAATGAACCAGCGTCGAAATTTCATGCTCGCGCAGCAGCGTCTTCACGAGTTGCGTATCGAGGATATCTCCGACCACAAGCTGCGCGCGCGGGACGCCGGCGATAGTCGATTCGTTGCCGGCATAGGTCAGGCTGTCCAGAACGATGACCTGGCTTTCGGGGTGCTTCGCGCTCCAGTAGTGTACGAAGTTGCCGCCAATGAAGCCGGCACCTCCCGTTACGAGCAGATTAGACAAGTCCCTGTTCCTTCTTGAGCATGGTTCTGAGGTGGGTGCGCCAGTGGACCGCAGGCGCTTCGAGAAGCGCACGCGTCGCCGATGTGTCCAGAAGCGAGAAGGCAGGGCGGACTGCCGGGGTCGGATATTGTGCCGTTGCGATCGGATTGATCGTCACCGGTCGATCCAGCAAGCCGATGGCGAGGGCTTCCTCGTGGATCGCCACGGCGAAATCGTACCAGCTGGCCACCCCTGCATCGCTGTGGTGGTACACCCCTCGCGCCTCGCGCGCGGCAAGCCCCCATAATACGGATGCTAGGCCCGGCGCCCATGTCGGCGTGCCGATCTGGTCTGCAACGACGCCGAGCGTGTCGCGCTCGCGCATCAGGCGCAGCATGGTACGCACAAAGTTCGCGCCGCCGGCGGAGTAGACCCAGCTGGTCCGCACGATCAGCGCGTCCGTCCCGGCAGCGTCTTCACCATCGGCCTTGGTCTTTCCGTAGACCGACAGTGGATTGCGTGCGTCTTCGGGACGATAGGCGCGTGCGGAACTGCCGTCGAACACGAAGTCGGTGGAAACGTGAACCAGTCGGCCGCTCCCCGCTTTCATTGCGCGGGCCATTGCTGCGACCGCATCGACATTGACCGCACGCGCCGTGGCTTCGTCGTTTTCCGCCTTGTCCACGGCCGTATAGGCTGCGGCATTGAGCAGCAGGTCAGGGGCCTCGCGGGACACGCGCTCGTAGACGGCGGCGGCATCCGTCAGATCAAGCGATGTGCGGTCGAGCGCCACGGCGTCGCAGCCGTCGGGCAGTGATGCCAGCAGTGCCTTGCCCAGCTGTCCGTTGCAGCCGGTGATGAGGGCCTTCATGCAAAGGCCTCGACCGCGTCGAGCGTGACGCCGAGCAAGTCCTTGCCGGACAGTTGCGGTGTCATGCCGTCCAGCGGCCATGCGATGTCCACGGCGGGGTCGTTCCAGAGCAGGCAGTGCTCACTTTGCGGCGCGTAGGGCGCGGTGCATTTGTAGAGGAAGTTCGTGTTGTCTTCCAAGGTCAGAAAGCCGTGCGCGAAACCCTCGGGCACCCAGAACATGCGCTTGTTCGCAGCACTTAGCTCCACGCCCATCCATTGTCCGAACGTGGGCGACGACTTGCGCAGATCAACGGCAACGTCATAGACGGCACCGGTTGCCACGCGCACCAGTTTACCTTGCGGCGCCGGGTTCTGGAAATGCAGGCCCCGCAGCACCCCTTTCTGCGAACAGCTATGGTTGTCCTGTACGAACGTGAGGTCGAGCCCGATTTCGCGGAACTTCGCCTCGCTCCAGGTTTCCATGAAGAAGCCTCGGTCGTCGCCGAACACTCTGGGTTCAAGGATCAGAGTGCCGGGCAGCTTGCCCTCGATCACGTTCATGGACGCTCACCATTCTGCAGCAACTGTATCAGGTATTCCCCATAGCCTGACTTGCGGAGCGGCGCGGCGAGCGATTCCAGCGCGGCATCGTCGATGAAGCCCTGTCGCCAGGCGATCTCTTCCGGGCAGCAGACCTTCAGGCCTTGTCGTTCTTCGGTGACGCGGACGTAGGTTCCGGCGTCGAGCAGCGAATTGTGCGTGCCGGTATCGAGCCAGGCATAGCCGCGCCCCATTATCTCGACGTTCAGTGCACCGTCTTCCAGATAGCGCATGTTGAGATCGGTGATCTCGTATTCGCCGCGCGGGGAAGGCTGGAGATCCCGCGCGCGATCGACTGCCGTCTCATCGTAGAAATACAGTCCGGTGACGGCATAGTTGGAGTTTGGCTTTTCCGGCTTTTCGACCAGTTCGACAGCGCGTCCTTCGCTGTCGAAGGAGACCACGCCATAGGCCTGCGGGTTGTTGACGCGATAGGCGAATACGCTGGCACCCTGCTGCTGGGCGTCTGCATTCTTCAGCAGGATCGGCAGGCCGTGGCCGTAGAAGATGTTGTCGCCTAGAACGAGAGCGCTTTTCGAACCGGCAAGAAAGTCCGCGCCGATGTGATAGGCTTGGGCCAGCCCGTCCGGTGACGGCTGCACGGCATAGCTGATCGACATGCCCCACGCCGTACCGTCGCCAAGCAGGTTGGCGAACGCGGCCTGATCCTGAGGGGTGGTTATGATCAGCACTTCCCGGATACCCGCCATCATCAGTGTCGCAAGCGGATAGTAGATCATCGGCTTGTCGTAGACCGGCATCAGTTGCTTGGATGCACCGCGGGTGAGCGGGTAGAGGCGTGTGCCCGATCCACCTGCCAGGATAATGCCCTTACGATTGGTCATAGGTTCTCGCTAAAGTATTGGCGGGGCAGAAGAGTGTGATGGCTACAGCATTGCAGCGCACAAATCCGGGTGTTTCATCAGGGTCACTTTCGGCCAGAATACGGTTGAAGATCATGTCTCATCCGAGTCTTTGGTATTGGTGACCCGCGTCAGTAAAATACGTATTTACGCGAAGTGTCTACGGGCGGGCGGTGGATTAGGCAACATCCTTTTAGATAGGACCTTTCGCGATTCACCGCCCACTGATGCGTTGCCCCTGCGTCATGTTGCACTGCGGCGTTTTGTGTATCTTGCTGATTTTGGAGTGTGAGTTTAAGGGTTGTTTCGTATTCGTATTTGTAGACGGGGACATGGCTTGAGGGTCTGGGATATTTGGGCTCGGAGTGTTCCGTGCGCTTTGGTTTGTCTGGCGCTTTCGGGGTGCGGGAGCACGCCGGCGCCGCCGGTTGTGGGCCGTATATCGCCGCCTGCTGTGACGTCCCAGGGGCAGGAGGCGTTCGTGTCTCCGGGTGCGGGGAACGGTGTTCTTCGTGCAGGGGACGTGATTTCGGTTCAGGTTTTCCGGGAGGCTGACCTGTCTCTGGATGCGACGCCGATTGCCGAGGACGGGACGATTGCGCTGCCGCTGATCGGAACGATCAAGGCGGCGGGCCTGACGCCGGCGCAGCTTTCGCAGCAGGTGACGCAGCGTCTGTCGAAGACATATCTGGTCTCGCCACAGGTGACGGTCAACCTTCAGCAGTATGCCTCGCACCTGGTGTCGGTCGAGGGCGCTGTGGAGAAGCCCGGGGTCTATCCGTTTGCGGGCGAGGCCCGTCTGTCGAGCGCGGTGGCGCTGGCGGGCGGCACCAGCGATGTCGCCAAGATGAAGCAGGTGGTGATCTTCCGCCACGATGCGCAGGGGCAGAGCGTTGCGGTGTTCGACTATTCGGCAGTTCAGGCCGGGACGATGATCGACCCGGTGCTGATGCCGGGTGACCGGGTCGTGGTGGGGCTTTCGGGCATGACCCAGGCCTGGCAGGATCTGGTCAAGTCGCTTCCGGCTCTTGCCATTTTCACGCGTTTGTAAGGGTCTGGATCTCCATGGATAATCATGAACTGGCGCCTGTGGCGTCATCCTGGGCGGATCGTTACATAGCCGACGAACGGGGCGCGGGAGACTATCCTGCGGCGGCGCAGGGCGCAGGGATGATCAGCATGGCGCAGGTGCGCGGGGCGCTGTGGCGCCAGCGCTATGTCGTCGGCGGGATCGTGCTGGTGTGCCTGGTGCTGGGTCTGGTGGCGACGCTGCTGATGCGGCCGGTCTACCAGGCGACGGCGACGGTGCGGGTCGACCAGCAGATGGGGCAGATCGTGGAAGGTCAGGACCTGGCCAACCCGATGATCGCCTCGAACGAGTTGCCGCGCTATCTCAAGACGCTTTCGGCGGTGATCGGCAGCCATTCGATGGCGCTGCGGGTCGCCGATAAGCTGGGTCTGGATCGCGATCCGGCATTTGTTGGCGACGACAAGGGCGATGGCAAGCTGCAGACCCGGCAGGCCCGTCTGGATCGGGCGGCGCGCAAGATCGCGGCGAACGTGTCGGTCGATGCGCCGGGCGATACGCGGATCATGGCGATCTCGTACAAGTCGCCCGGTCGCGAGGAGGCGGCGCGTCTGGCGAATGCCTACGCCAGCCTGTTCGTGGCCGATGACGCGCAGCGTTCGATGGATACCAACAGCTACGCGCGCCAGGTCCTGCAGCAGCAGATCGATGCGACGCGCGACCAGCTGGCCAAGTCGGAAATGCAGGCGGTGAACTATGCGCGTGCGAACCAGCTGATCATGCCGATGGGCAGCGGAAGCGGCGGCGGCGATGGCGGTTCGAGCGACGGCCAGAGCGGCGGCGGCGGCGGTGGCGCCCAGACCCTGACCGGGGCGACGCTGATGTCGATGAACAGTGCCCGTTCGGGACTGGTATCGGCGCGGATCCAGGCCGAACAGCACTGGAACGTGGTGTCCGGCATGCCGGCGCTGAGCATTCCCGAGGTGCAGCAGAACTCGGCGATCCAGACGCTGCAGGGGCAGCGTGCGGATCTGGCCGGGCAGCTGGCGCAGCTGAAGCAGCGTTACAAGGCGGGCTATCCGCAGGTTGACGAGCTGACGATGCAGATCCACTCGCTCGACCAGCAGATCGCGCAGACGGCCAGCCAGATCAAGGCGTCGATCAAGGCGCAGTACGAGGTGGCCAAGCAGCAGGAAGGGGCGATGGATACCGAGATCACGAAGGTCTCGAGCCAGACGCTTGCCGAGCAGGATCGCCAGGTCGAATACAGCCTGCTGAACCGCAACACCGATGCGTTGCGCCAGCAGATGACCTCGCTGATGCAGCGCTACAACGAGATCGCTTCGGCCTCGGATATCCATGCGAACAATCTGACGCTGCTGGATACGGCCGAAGCCCCGGCCTCGGCGGTCTCGCCCAACATCTACAAGAACATGATGCTGGCGCTGGGCGCGGGTATCGTGCTGGCCTTCGGCGCTGCGCTGCTGCGCGAGATGCTCGACGACAGCCTGCACTCGCCCGAGGACGTGGAAGCCAAGCTGGGCGTGCACCTGCTGGGGATCACGCCGCATGTCGAGGTGGACAAGCTGGAGGAGGCGATGGGTCGCGCAGGGGCGCTGTCGGAGGCTTATGCCTCGCTGCGCACGGCGATCGAATATGCCGCTCCGGCGATCCCGCACCGCGTGATCCAGTTCACCTCGAGCCAGGCCTCGGAGGGCAAGACGACGACCTCGACGTCGCTGGCAGGTCAGTACGCGGCGCTGGGTCGCCGGGTGCTGGTGATCGACGCAGACTTGCGCAAGCCCACGATCGGGCGGGCACTGATCGGTCGCAAGGCCGAGCATGGTCTGGTCGACGTGCTGCTGGGGCATCGCACGTTCGAGGACGTGGTGGTGTCGGTGTCCGGCAGCATGGACGTGATCCCGTGCGGACATATCCCGCCCAACCCGGTGGAAATCCTCTCGTCGGCGGCCTTTGCGCAGTTCATCGAGAGCCATCGCAAGGCCTACGATCTGGTGCTGATCGATTCGCCGCCGGTGATCGGTCTGGCCGACGCGGTGCTGATCGGCCGCGTCGCCGATCACATCGTCTTCGTGGTCGAGGCCAACCGCTCGCACTTCGGCCAGGCCAAGGCCGCGATGCGCCGCCTCGGACAGGTCCACGCCAAGGTCATCGGCGCCGTCCTCACCAAGTACCGCGCTCAGGAAGCCGGACACTCATACGAATACGCATACAACTACTATTCATACGGAAAAGAAAACTGACACATATATAAAAAGGGGGATGATCCCTTCAAGATAGCGCTCCCGAACCGGTCGGGGGCGCTATTGCGTTGTGAAAGATGTGCAGGCCACGCAACAGGCCAATAAGGAGCGGTCAGCCGTGAGAGCCCAGTCCCCCTATGCTGCCCGCGGACACACGCCGCTATGGAAGCAGCGTGTCGTGCATTTGCAGTTTCTCTTGGTGGCCGCCTTGCTGTTCGGCGGAGGTGGGGTGGGATATGGCCTTGCCAATGCATGCGTCCAGATCCTCGCATTGGTGCTGCTGGCGCTCAACGGCCATGTCGTTGCGCGCTTTTTCCGTCATGCGCCGTGGCCGGTGCTTGGCCTGCTTGTTCTGACGATGTTGTGGCCCTTGTTGCAGCTTGTGCCGCTGCCCTATGCGATGTGGAGCCGATTGCCCGGCCGGGATATCGTCGAGCAATCGCTGTCTCTTGTGACCGACCCGCAAGGCGCCTGGTTCCCTGTCTCCATGGACTCCATGCGCACGCTTACGGCTTTTGTCGGGACCATCGTGCCGGCAACGGTTCTGGTGCTGGGCTGGGGTATTTCGGGGCGGGATCGCCACCGGCTGCTATGGACGCTGGCTATCCTTGCGCTTGGCAGTGTCTTGCTGGGCGTATTCCAGCTCAGCGGGGCGGTGCCGCTGATCTATGCGACCAATGACCTTGGTATGACCAAGGTCGTCCACGGGACGTTTGCCAATCGCAATTCGGCCGGGGTGTTTCTCGATGTCGCGCTGGCGATACTTTGCATATTGCCTCTGCGTTCGGTGACCCTTGCCAATCTGGCTTTGCGGGTGGGGCTTTTCGCGCTGCTTGGTCTGGGTGTGATCGGCACGATGTCGCGGTCGGGAACGGCCCTGCTCTTGCTGCCGGTTCTTTTCTGCCTTGTTCGGCTGTGGGCAACCAGAAAGGAGTGGATCGGAAAGGACCGCCAAGGCGTAAGGCAGGGGATATCGCGGGGTTGGCTGTTGGTGTTTGCTGTCGGCGGTCTGCTGGTTATTGGCGCGGTGGCCGGGGCCGGCGGTGGCAGGCTTGCCTCCACCTTCGAGCGTTACCAGAACTTGAAGGACCAGCGCCCGGAAATCTGGGCGGATGCGATCGATTCGGCCAAGCGCTATTGGCCTGTTGGCGCCGGCACGGGAACTTTCGACGAGGTTTTCCAGGCTGACGAATCGCTTGAATATGTGACTGAGCGTCGTGCCGGGCGGGCGCACAACGATTATATCGAGATGGCTGTGGAATCCGGTCCTTTTGCGGAACTGATCGCACTGGCCTGGGTGTTGGCGGTTCTTGCGTCGGTCTGGTGCGTTCGCAAGCGGGAAGATCGCTGGACGCTATGGGCCTCTGCGGTAGGGCTGGGATGCTTCATCCTGCAATCGGGCATCGACTATCCGCTTCGCAATCAGGCCAATCTTTGCGTGGCTGGCCTGTTGTTCGCTCTCTGCGCGACGGCTTTTCGACCGCGTAATATGGAGTCAGCAGCATGAAGCGGCTGGTATGGATCCTGGCGCTGGCGTTCGTCGGCATGCTGGTTGTCGGTGTGGAACTGGATCGATCGGCCCGGATGGACTCGTCGCTGGACGATTACGTTCCAGCGCTCTTTCAGTCGTTTGCTTTGGAAAATGAGGTGGACGGGGCCGGAAGCCAGTCTCTGGACGGCGAGCAATTAGATGACGCGCGTAAATTGCTGCGTCAGCGCCCGGTCCCGGCTGAGCATCTCAGGGCTTTGGCATTGGCTGAAATCGCCGCTGGCAACGATGCCGTGGGCCAGCAGGCGATGGCCTTTGCCGCAGGACGGGGCTGGCGTGATCCGGTCGTTCAGGCGACGATGGTGCGGGCTGGGGCGCAGGCCGGGGCGTGGGATATCGCTGCGCAGCGCCTGGCCGCGCTTTGGGCGGTGGTGAACGATCGGCAGACGCTGAACGATCTTACCCATCTGGTCGCACAGACCGAGCAGGGACGAGCGGCGCTTGCTCAGCAACTGGCGGGCAATATACCGGCGCGCGATGGGATGATGCGCTGGATCGCAGGCAACCTTACGCCGCAGCAGGCGGCATCTGTTGCGATGGCTGCTCAGGCGCATGGAGCCAGATTTGACTGCGGGCAGATGGCTGATGTGGCGCGCAAGGTTGTCGTGTCGGATGGTGATGCCGAGCTTGCACAGGCGCTCTGGAACGGGCGCTGCAGTCGTAATTCGGCGCCGTCGCAGCCCGGTGATGTTCGCTTTGTATCATCTGCTCCTACCGGGGATACAGGGCCGTTCGGGTGGCAGCTGACTCAGAACTCGGCAGTATCTGCCGACCTCGAAGGAAGCGGAGGCGACGTTTCACTTAGCGTTCACAATGGCGGTTCGGTGCCTGCAAAGTTTGCGGAACGCATTGTCACGCTGGCGTCGGGGGCGCATCTGCTAAAGCTGTCCGCGAATGCGTCGGGCAGCGGTGCACGAGGAGTTTCGGTCGCCATGTTCTGTCTGCCTGACGGCGTTCCGCTTGCCGGGGCGGCGAGCAATGGAGGAAGCCTCTTTCAGATCCCCGCTGCGGGATGTCGCGCTCAGAAGCTCATTCTCACCGCCTCTCCGGGAGATATCGAGGGCCTGCGTATTTCTTCGGAAGGGTGAAGGCAAGGCCTGCAACCGGTCATCGCCTTGCGTTGGAAGGCGATGACCGGTTGCAGGCCTTTATTTTGGCTGGCCCTCTATCTTGAATGCCGGGTCTTGCGCACTGGTGCGCTGAGAATCTGACGATATTTCCATGCTGTGCCGGCAATCGTCAGGCATGCGGCAAGGTCGATGAGGTAGTTCGGTCGCAGGATGCCGCCGTGATAAAGCAGGGCATCGACCCCATGCAGCGATATCATCCGAAGGGTAACCAGCAGTATCTCTGCCACTGCTGCAATCCGCGAGGCCAGTATCATAAGGGCGGCCGGATGCATGGCTGCACGGCGCTTCGAGGTCTTGTACAGGATCCAGCAGGAGGCTCCAGTTGTCACTGCGATGATAAGCAGGACAAGCGGGGTCTGCAGGTCACGCCTTTCTGAATAGACCTGATCTGCCCTGGCGATGCCGCGCATCGTATCGGAAAAATTCTGTTCGACGTTGAACAGCCGCATGCAGATCATCACGACGAACAGCCCAATCATCAGCCACCAGTTGATCTTGTCTTTTGTCGGAAGACTCCTGCCGATGCCGAAAAGGGCCGTGCGTAGCGTGACGGCCGCACACAGCGCATAAAGGATGATGGCGAACAGGGCTGCTGGAGACATCTGGCTGTTTTATCCGGTTGGCGTTGCGTCGCGGGAAGGCGGCTCTGCATTTTACGCAGACAAGAGCGTTGTTAGCATAAATTGGCAGTCGTGGAATGGATGCCAGGATTGCAATTGGGGCAAACCTGTTTCGCGTGGAGCGCTGTTTTTCGCCATATTTTCTGAAATGCGAAGGGGCTTTGGGCTGATATTTTCTGCCAGATAAGTCAATCTCCGAAAATTTCTATAAATCCCTGCTTATATTCTAAATTACGTCAATTTTTTTGATATGAATGTCCTAATTATCCAGTGAAAATGGGATGTTGAGTGCGGTATTTGGATTCTGGTGCAATTTTTCCTCGATGCGCAGAAAGGTGATATTCGAATTTTGTGTATCTTGCTGATTTTGGAGTGTGAGTTTAAGGGTTGTTTCGTATTCGTATTTGTAGACGGGGACATGGCTTGAGGGTCTGGGATATTTGGGCTCGGAGTGTTCCGTGCGCTTTGGTTTGTCTGGCGCTTTCGGGGTGCGGGAGCACGCCGGCGCCGCCGGTTGTGGGCCGTATATCGCCGCCTGCTGTGACGTCCCAGGGGCAGGAGGCGTTCGTGTCTCCGGGTGCGGGGAACGGTGTTCTTCGTGCAGGGGACGTGATTTCGGTTCAGGTTTTCCGGGAGGCTGACCTGTCTCTGGATGCGACGCCGATTGCCGAGGACGGGACGATTGCGCTGCCGCTGATCGGAACGATCAAGGCGGCGGGCCTGACGCCGGCGCAGCTTTCGCAGCAGGTGACGCAGCGTCTGTCGAAGACATATCTGGTCTCGCCACAGGTGACGGTCAACCTTCAGCAGTATGCCTCGCACCTGGTGTCGGTCGAGGGCGCTGTGGAGAAGCCCGGGGTCTATCCGTTTGCGGGCGAGGCCCGTCTGTCGAGCGCGGTGGCGCTGGCGGGCGGCACCAGCGATGTCGCCAAGATGAAGCAGGTGGTGATCTTCCGCCACGATGCGCAGGGGCAGAGCGTTGCGGTGTTCGACTATTCGGCAGTTCAGGCCGGGACGATGATCGACCCGGTGCTGATGCCGGGTGACCGGGTCGTGGTGGGGCTTTCGGGCATGACCCAGGCCTGGCAGGATCTGGTCAAGTCGCTTCCGGCTCTTGCCATTTTCACGCGTTTGTAAGGGTCTGGATCTCCATGGATAATCATGAACTGGCGCCTGTGGCGTCATCCTGGGCGGATCGTTACATAGCCGACGAACGGGGCGCGGGAGACTATCCTGCGGCGGCGCAGGGCGCAGGGATGATCAGCATGGCGCAGGTGCGCGGGGCGCTGTGGCGCCAGCGCTATGTCGTCGGCGGGATCGTGCTGGTGTGCCTGGTGCTGGGTCTGGTGGCGACGCTGCTGATGCGGCCGGTCTACCAGGCGACGGCGACGGTGCGGGTCGACCAGCAGATGGGGCAGATCGTGGAAGGTCAGGACCTGGCCAACCCGATGATCGCCTCGAACGAGTTGCCGCGCTATCTCAAGACGCTTTCGGCGGTGATCGGCAGCCATTCGATGGCGCTGCGGGTCGCCGATAAGCTGGGTCTGGATCGCGATCCGGCATTTGTTGGCGACGACAAGGGCGATGGCAAGCTGCAGACCCGGCAGGCCCGTCTGGATCGGGCGGCGCGCAAGATCGCGGCGAACGTGTCGGTCGATGCGCCGGGCGATACGCGGATCATGGCGATCTCGTACAAGTCGCCCGGTCGCGAGGAGGCGGCGCGTCTGGCGAATGCCTACGCCAGCCTGTTCGTGGCCGATGACGCGCAGCGTTCGATGGATACCAACAGCTACGCGCGCCAGGTCCTGCAGCAGCAGATCGATGCGACGCGCGACCAGCTGGCCAAGTCGGAAATGCAGGCGGTGAACTATGCGCGTGCGAACCAGCTGATCATGCCGATGGGCAGCGGAAGCGGCGGCGGCGATGGCGGTTCGAGCGACGGCCAGAGCGGCGGCGGCGGCGGTGGCGCCCAGACCCTGACCGGGGCGACGCTGATGTCGATGAACAGTGCCCGTTCGGGACTGGTATCGGCGCGGATCCAGGCCGAACAGCACTGGAACGTGGTGTCCGGCATGCCGGCGCTGAGCATTCCCGAGGTGCAGCAGAACTCGGCGATCCAGACGCTGCAGGGGCAGCGTGCGGATCTGGCCGGGCAGCTGGCGCAGCTGAAGCAGCGTTACAAGGCGGGCTATCCGCAGGTTGACGAGCTGACGATGCAGATCCACTCGCTCGACCAGCAGATCGCGCAGACGGCCAGCCAGATCAAGGCGTCGATCAAGGCGCAGTACGAGGTGGCCAAGCAGCAGGAAGGGGCGATGGATACCGAGATCACGAAGGTCTCGAGCCAGACGCTTGCCGAGCAGGATCGCCAGGTCGAATACAGCCTGCTGAACCGCAACACCGATGCGTTGCGCCAGCAGATGACCTCGCTGATGCAGCGCTACAACGAGATCGCTTCGGCCTCGGATATCCATGCGAACAATCTGACGCTGCTGGATACGGCCGAAGCCCCGGCCTCGGCGGTCTCGCCCAACATCTACAAGAACATGATGCTGGCGCTGGGCGCGGGTATCGTGCTGGCCTTCGGCGCTGCGCTGCTGCGCGAGATGCTCGACGACAGCCTGCACTCGCCCGAGGACGTGGAAGCCAAGCTGGGCGTGCACCTGCTGGGGATCACGCCGCATGTCGAGGTGGACAAGCTGGAGGAGGCGATGGGTCGCGCAGGGGCGCTGTCGGAGGCTTATGCCTCGCTGCGCACGGCGATCGAATATGCCGCCCCGGCGATCCCGCACCGCGTGATCCAGTTCACCTCGAGCCAGGCCTCGGAAGGCAAGACGACGACCTCGACTTCGCTGGCAGGTCAGTACGCGGCGCTGGGCCGCCGGGTGCTGGTGATCGACGCAGACTTGCGCAAGCCCACGATCGGGCGGGCGCTGATCGGTCGCAAGGCCGAGCATGGTCTGGTCGACGTGCTGCTGGGGCACCGCACGTTCGAGGACGTGGCGGTGTCGGTGTCCGGCAGCATGGACGTGATCCCGTGCGGGCATATCCCGCCCAACCCGGTGGAAATCCTCTCGTCGGCGGCCTTTGCGCAGTTCATCGAGAGCCATCGCAAGGCCTACGATCTGGTGCTGATCGATTCGCCGCCGGTGATCGGTCTGGCCGACGCGGTGCTGATCGGCCGCGTCGCCGATCACATCGTCTTCGTGGTCGAGGCCAACCGTTCGCACTTCGGCCAGGCCAAGGCCGCGATGCGCCGCCTCGGACAGGTCCACGCCAAGGTCATCGGCGCCGTCCTCACCAAGTACCGCGCTCAGGAAGCCGGGCACTCATACGAATATGCATACAACTACTATTCATACGGAAAAGAAAACTGACACATATATAATTAAAAAAAGGGGGGTCATGGGTCTCCTCTTTCTTGGCGGTTGTGTCGAAGCCTAAGAGGCCCCCTTTGTTTTTGGTGCCGTAAAATTCCGCATTCCGCGAATTTTCAAACGGACCTAAGGAAATCTCATGTCTGCATCGACACCGACCGGTGAGCGGCATCTCGATGTCGTGCATGTATCCTGCGACTTTCCGGATCCGATCGTTGCGTTCAAGACGCCGGTCATCCGCACTCTGCTGGAACTGACGCAAAATGATTTCAGCCATCGCGTCTATTCGCTGAACCGCCAGTCGCCGTCAGCGCTTTCGTTTGGCAAATCGGTGATTGCAGGGCTGGGAAAGCCTGGCCTGACGATGCGGGCACAACCGTTCGAATGGGGAGAGGCGATCGAATACGAGGCGCCCGGTCGGGGCCTGTTTCTCGCAACGCTCATGCGGCAGGTCGGTGAAGAACTGGCTGCCGATCTGCGGGCTTCCGGCCGCGTGCCGGATCTTCTGGTGGCGCACAAGCTGTCGATCGAGGGTATCGCGGTTCAGCGCGCGGCCTTTTTGCTCGACCGGCCATATGCTCTGTCGATCCAGGGGGATACCGACACCAAGGTGTTGGCCGCGCGTCCGGACCTGAAGCGCGCCTTTGCCGGGATATTCCATGGCGCGGCCATGGTCTTTCCGTTTGCGCCCTGGTCGCTGCGGCAGGTCGAAGGCAGGTTGGGGGCGCGAAGCGGGCCTTGTATTGCCCTGCCATGCCCGACCGATCTTGACGAGCCGCTGCCCCCCTTGCGGGGGCGAGGGGCTGATCACCGCGTTCCATCTCAAGAATCACGCGCGCAAGAATCTGAAAGGTATGGTCGCGGCGCTTCGTTTGCTCGACGGAGAAGGCTTTCATGCCCGGCTTGGCGTGATCGGTGGCGGTAACGAGGAGCAGGTCGGCGCCTGCCGGGATATCGTGGTCGCGCATGCCGGAACGCATCTGGAAGGCGCGCTTGACCGCTCGGCCCTGCGCCAGCGCATGCGGCAGGCGCGCGCGTTCGTATGTCCTTCATTGCGCGAGAGCTTCGGGCTCGTATTCATCGAGGCGCTGTTTGCCGGTCTGCCCATCGTTTACCCGAAAGGGACAGCGGTTGACGGCTATTTTGACGGTCACGACTTCGCGATTGCCGTCGATGCCCGCGACCCCCGGTCGATCGCGCTAGGTATGCGCCGGGCCATCGAGGAAGAGGCGCAGCTCAAGGCCAGTCTTGCGCGGTGGCAAGGCAGTGCCGAGGCCAGACGCTTTCAACGTGCCAGCATCGGCGAGGCTTTTGCATCGGGCCTGCGGATGGCCGCAACCGCAGGATAGCTCGTCTTGCGCCCGTGGGTCAGGCGGGAGTTGCGACTTCGCTTGCCGCTGCTGGCGTCTTGGCGGCCAGCGCATTCACGAAATCCTCGCGCCAGCGAATCACATCCTGTTCACGGACCGATGCGAGCAGTTTCTCGTGCCGCTTCTTGCGTTCGGCCAGAGGCATGGTGAGTGCGCGTTCTATAGCTTCGGAGACATGCTCGATCGAGTGCGGGTTGATGAGGAGTGCATCCTTGAGCTGGTGCGCGGCGCCTGCGAATTGCGAGAGGATCAGCACGCCGGGATTCTCCGGATCCTGCGCGGCGATGTATTCCTTGGCAACGAGGTTCATGCCGTCGCGCAGGGGAGTAACGAGCCCGATGTCGGCCGCCCGGTAAAACCCCGCGAGTTGTGCGCGCGGATAGCCGCGGTTGACGTAGCGGATGGGGACGAAGCCGACGTCCGCATGGGCCCCGTTGATGTGGCCGGTCTTGCGTTCGAGATCTTCGCGAATCTGCTGGTAGCTGGCGACATCCCCGCGTGAAGGCGGGGCGATCTGGAGGAGTACCACGTCTCCGGCGTTATCGGGATGGTCGCCCAGATAGCGCCCGAAACTCTCGAAACGTTCGCCAAGGCCTTTGGAATAGTCGAGGCGATCGACACCGATCATGATCTTGCGGCCGCGGACGCTGGATTTCAGACGCTCATAGGCCTCCTGCGCTTCGGCGCCGCGTGAGGCTTCGGTGAATTCTTCGTAATCGACCCCGATCGGGAAAGCACGGGCCAGTACCTTGCGGCCATTGTATTCGATGGTGTTGTCGAGGCCGACCTTCAGCCCCATTTCCTTCTGGACGTAGTGCAGGAAGCTTTCCAGCCACTCGGTCGTCTGGAAGCCGATCACGTCACACTCCAGCATCGAGGATACCAGTCGCTCGTGGAACGGCAGCGAGGTCAGCAGGCGTGTCGGCGGCCAGGGCGTATGCAGGAACAGGCCGATGCGGTTCTTTATCCCGCGTCGACGCAGCATCGAGCCCAGTGGCAGCAGATGATAATCGTGGATCCACACAAGATCGTCAGGCTCGATCAGGGGGGATACGCTGTCGGCGAAGCGTTCGTTGACGCGTTCATAGCCTTCGCCGAAATTGCGGTCGTATTCGGTCAGGTCGATACGATAGTGAAACAGCGGCCAGAGCGTCCGGTTGGCATAGCCGTTGTAGTATTCCTCGACGTCCTGGGGTTCCAGGTCGATCGTTGCAGTGGTGACATCGTCGTTGCGTTGCATGTCGAGGTGGCCGGTGAACTCCTCGGTTTCCTGCCCCGACCAGCCAAACCAGATACCGCGATGCTCGCGCAGTGCAGAATTGAGCGCCACGGCAAGCCCCCCTTGCGCGCCGGCTGCGCCCGCAGCCTTGGGCACCGAAACCCGGTTGGAGATCACGACAAGTCGTTTCATTTTCTGCCCCTATTCGCGCTTTACACAGCGCCCGCAGGAGGCGCGCCTCAGCGCCAGTCCCGCCAGGACCGGGACAATTGCCCGGCACAGTTGATGATACCAACAAGCGAATAGGTCTGGGGAAAGTTCCCCCAAAGCTCACTCGTCTCGAAGTCCATGTCCTCGGACAGAAGTCCCGATTTCGTCCGGTGGCTCAGCATCGCTTCGAACAGGCGGCGTGCTTCCTCATCGTTTCCGGAGCGATGCAGGGCCTCGATCAGCCAGAAGGTGCAGATGTTGAAAGCGGTTTCGGGCAGGCCGAAATCGTCTTCGTTGTCATAGCGCAGCATGTGCTCGCCGCGCCGTAGCGCGTTCTGTACCGCCTCCAGCGTCGACTGGAAGCGCGGATCGGCGGCGTCGACGAACCGCAGCTCGACCATCTGCAACAGGCTGGCATCGAGCTGCGAGCCGCCGAAGCTGGCGGCATAGTGGCCGCCCGCCGTATGTCCTTCGATTTCGTGCCAGGCCTTCTCGTCGATGGTGGCCCGAATGGTGTCTGCGCGATCACGCCATAGATCGGCGCGTTCGGTGAGGTCGAGGTGCTCGGCGGCATTGGCGAGGCGGTCGCACGCGGCCCAGCACATCACGCTCGTGTAAGTGTGGACGGCCGTGCGGGTGCGCAGTTCCCACAGGCCCGCATCGGGCTGATCGTGGGTCTTCCAGGCCATTTCGCCCACGCGTTCGAGGCTGGCGAAGTCGTCATGCGTTGCCGGGCGCAAAAGGCGCTCGTCAGAGAAGGCCTGGATCGAGGGGAGGACGATCTGGCCATAGCAGTCGTTCTGAATCTGGTAGTAGGCCGCGTTGCCGATCCGCACGGGGCCCATACCGCGATAGCCGGCAAGATCCTTGGCTTCCCACTCGATGATCTCGCGTCCGCCGCTGACAGCATAGAGCGGCTGGATCGCGCCGCCTTCGGCATCGTCGATGATGTTGCGAAGATAGGCGAGGTACTTTTCCAGCACGTCGAGCGCACCGAGGTGGTTGAGCGCCTGAACCGTATAGTAGGCGTCGCGAATCCAGCAGTAGCGGTAGTCCCAGTTGCGCTGGGAGCCGGGCGCTTCGGGGATCGAGGTGGTGAGCGCGGCGACGATCGCGCCGGTTTCCTCATGCTGGCACAGCTTCAGCGTGATCGCGGCGCGGATAACCGCGTCCTGCCAGTCCATCGGCGTGGCAAGGCCGCGTACCCAGTTCATCCAGTAAGACTGAGTAAGCAGTCGCATCGTTTCCAGTTCGTGGCTGACGTCGCCGACGAACGGCTCATCGGGGCCGAGGAAGAAGTGCAGGGGCCGCTCGACGCGGAAGTAGCGCTCGTCGAGGATGTAGCCCACCGGTGCATCGGTGGTAAGGCGCAGGGTGTTGCGTTCCACCAGATAGCGGATGTGGTTCGAGCCGTGGGTGATCTGTGCCAGATGGCTGCCATAACCGCTCATCGGGGTGAGGATCGCACGGATGCGGGGCGAGCCTTTCACCGGCTTGACGATGCGCGCATAGGCGATCGGGCGATAGGTGCGCCCGAGCCGCTCGAAGCGCGGGCAGAAGTCGATCACATCGACGATCCCGCCGTTGGCGTCTTCCAGCCGGGTCACGAGGATGGGGGTGTTGCGCACGTAGCCTTGCGTGGCCGACACCTGATTTTCCAGCTCAAAGCGCCAGGTCCCGGCGTCCTGCCCCTTGTCGCCGCGCAGCAGCGCACAGAAGGTCGGGTCGCCGTCCACACGGGGGACGCAGCCCCAGACGAGCGCGCCTGCCTCGTCGATCAGGCCGGAGACCTGGCAGTTGCCGATGGGCCAGAGTTCGAGCGTGCTCATGCGGGCGGGCTCCTTGGTTGCAGCAGGGGTGTTCTGTGAAGGTACGGTCAAGCCTGGTCTGCTCCACGCAGCCAGTCATGCACGGCAGCCACGCTGTTGAGGCGCCAGTGCGCAGCCGTGGCGCGCGGCGGGCCGATGAGCACGCCGGCGCCGCCATGGCGCTCCATGACTTTGAAGGCGTCCTCGTCGGTCACGTCGTCGCCCAGGAACAGCGGCTTGGTGCCGGCGAACAGCGGCAGGCTCATGAACTTGTCGACGGCGCTGCCCTTGTCCGATCCGGGCATGACCAGTTCGACCACCTGTTTGCCGCGCTTGGTCTTGATCCCGAGTTCGGCCGCCAGCGATTCGGTAAGCTCGATAAGCTGATCCAGCAGATGCGGATGCGTGCGCGTGTGGACGGCCACGCCGAAGGGCTTGGCTTCGACGATCAGGCCACCGTTCGCCTCGGAAAAAGCGCGAAGGCCCTCGACTGCGCGGGCAGGCAGCGGTTCGGCAAGCGGCACGACCGCACTGGTGCCGGTCTCGCGGAATTCGCCGCCATGCGATCCGGCGATCGCAACGTCGAGTGGGCCAAGCAGCGCCTCCAGCGCTTGAATCGAACGGCCGGTGATGATGGCCAGACGTCCTTCAAGTCGCCGGGAGAGCGCCTCGATCCGCGCGCCGAGGTCTTCGGGCACGCGCACCAGGTCCGGGTGGTCGGCAATCTCGACCAGCGTCCCGTCGAAGTCGAGGAACAGCGCGGTCTCGGACGAGACGGTGAGCGGCGGGGGAGGGGGCAGATCGGCGACGGCAGCGTCGCTCCCCGCCCGCGAGAAGGTTTCGCTGGGATGGGTCATTGTGGTCAGTCTTGCACCTTGATCCGGAAAAGGCCACCCCTTGGGGCATTCGGATGACAGGCGGACGAAAGTCACCCGCCGCGACTGCGAACGCATGAGCAGATGACCGGTTCCGGTTTTGAGACGATGCGTGGTCGCATGAATGTTGCATCGCAGAAAAATGAATAGCACAATATGCGCATAGTATTCGGCTTTGCCGTCGTTCGCGCCGAGACCTGTCCGGCGCCGCCCGAGTGTCTGGGGGAATATATGAACACTGTGGTTCCGGTGATCCTCTGCGGAGGAAGCGGTACGCGTTTGTGGCCGCGTAGCCGGGTGTCCCGGCCCAAGCCTTTTCTGCCGCTGATTGGCGAACTGACGCTGTTCGAGGCGACGATCGCGCGCTGTCCGCCTTCGATCGGTTTCGCAGGACCGGTAGTGGTGACGGGGGCGCTGCATCTCGATCATGTCGAGGCGCAACTGGGCGATGTCGAGCAGCCGAGCGTGATCGTCGAGCCCTGCGCGCGCAATACCGCCGCGGCCATCGCGCTGGCGGCGAACCGCTTGCCCGAGGATGCGATCATGCTGGTGTGTCCCAGCGATCACTGGATCGGCCGCCCGGACGCTTTCGCGTCGGCTGCCGTCGCAGCCTCGCAATTGGCCTCGGAAGGCTGGCTGGTCTCGTTCGGGATCGAAGCGACCGCGCCCGAGACCGGCTTTGGCTACCTGCGTCAGGGCGAGGAAATCCTCGGCGGTTCGGGCGCCAAGGGCTTCCGCACTGCCCAGTTCGTTGAAAAGCCGGATCTGGAAACCGCGCGGACGTTTCTTTCGGCGGGCGACTATGCCTGGAACGGCGGGATTTTCGCCTTCCGGGTAAAGGATTTCCTGCGTGAACTGGCGACCCATCGCCCGGATATCGACGCGGCGGTGCGCAAGGCCGTGGAGTCCGGGTGGACCGAGGGGCATCGCTTCCACCCCGACGCGGAGCTCTTCGCGGCGGTGGAGAGCGAATCGGTGGACTATGCGGTCATGGAAAAGACTGCCCGCGCGGCGATGGTCCCGGCGGACATGGAATGGTCAGACATCGGCAATTGGGCGGCGCTCCATGACGCGGTGCCGCGCGACAGCGACGGCAACAGCATCCGCGGGTGCGTGGGTGAACTGGTCGATTGCCGCAATGTGCTGGTAGACAGCGACGGGCCGCGCGTTTCGGTGATCGGGCTGGAGAATGCCATCGTCGTGGTCGACGGCGATGATATCCTCATCACCACGACGGCGGGTGTGCAGAAAGTCGGAAAGCTCTCGGGGGCACGGAACCAGTAGGCACATATGATGGACGAACCGGCGGGGCTCGGGTAGCCGTGCCGTTATCCTGTTCGCCCGCGCTTTCTTCTGCCGGCTTTCCGATCGGAGCGTTCGCCCGTGCCCGCGTTCTATCTCACGTTTCTGGCAGTTCTGCTCGCGGGGTTTGGTGCGCGGGATCAGATTACCATGGCCTCGCTGGCGCGCGTGCAGGGACAAAGGCCCGGTGTGCTGCTCACAGGGATGGTCTGTGCGTTCCTCACGGCAGGGCTTGCCGCGTGGGCGGGACTGTGGATGCTCGGGCACCTGCCACCACCGGCACGCGGGATATTCGCGGCAATGGCACTGGCGATTGCCGGCGTGGAGTCGCTGCTTGTCGTCCCCCGTAAGACGCTTCTGGAGCCGACGCTGTCGCTTGGCGCGCTGGCGCTAGTTCTCGTCGCGCAGCAGATTACCGATGCGGCGCGTTTCGTGGTGCTGGCGATGGCGGTGGGAATGGCCGCGCCGCTGGTGTCGGGATTGGCAGGGGCTTTTGCCGGCGCGGCACTTGCCGTGCTGGCGTGGAGCCAGCCGGATTGGCTCTACACGCTGTCCGCACGATGGGTTCGTCGCGGCGTGGGGGCAACCCTGATGCTGGTCGCCGCGCTGGTGGCAATCGCAAATCTCGGCATTGGGTGATCGGTAATTTCGATTGAAACAAACCCTTCTGCTTCGGGTTCTTGAGCCTAAATAGTGTGACGCATTGAACAAAGGGGAACGAGACGATGACTTCCAAGGACAACGCCCAAGGCGCGCTGGTGGACAGCCTCAACGGGCTGCTGGCCGATACGCTCGCGCTCTATATCAAGACCAAGAATTTCCACTGGCACGTCAAGGGGCCGCAGTTCCATGACCTGCACCTGCTGTTTGACGCGCAGGCGGGCCAGATCTTCGCACTGACCGACGTCGTGGCAGAGCGTGTGCGCAAGCAGGGCGGCAAGACGCTGACCAGCCCGGATTCGGTTGTCTCCAAGACGCGCATCAAGCCGCAGGATTCGACCGATCTCGATGCCATGGCGATGGTCCGTGAACTCTATGAGGACAACCTCGAATACGTGAAGCGCCTTCGCGAAGTGAAGGAAGCCGCAGGCGAGGCGGGCGACAACGCCACCGACGGGATCGTCGATGACTGGACCGATCAGGCCGAGGAACGCGCATGGTTCCTGCGCGAAATCATCGCCTGATAACACTTGCCCGGTCTCGCGTGCTAACGCTTGCGAAACCGGCTTCGCGAGATGCATGGGGAGTGCTAGGCACTCCCCATATGTCCGACACCCAGATACCTGCCGTCACCATCGTTGAACACGCTGACGATGCCGCCATTGCCCGTTGGTTCGCCGATCGCCTGAAGCACGCGCTGGCTGCCACTGATGGCCCGATTGCGGTGACAGTGCCCGGCGGTTCCACGCCATTTCCCATTTTCGATATCCTCGCGCACGAAGATCTCGACTGGTCGCGGATCGCGGTCTGGCCGGGCGATGATCGCATCGTCGAGGAAAGCCATCCGGCTTCCAACGTGGGCAAGATCCGTGCTCGCCTCGAACCGGTGGGAGCGGTGATCGTGCCGCTGACCGAAGAAGCTGTCCCGCCTCATTTCACCATTGCCTGGTTGGGAATGGGCGCGGACGGGCATATCGCCTCGCTCTTTCCCAACACCGACCCGCAAGTGGATGATCCGCAGGCCGTGCGCCGTCTTACGCCCGATCCCTTGCCGCCCGAGGCGCCTTTTGACCGGGTGAGCCTGACGATCCCTTCGCTCATCGACAGTGACGAGATGATGTTCGTCATTCGCGGCGACGAAAAACGTGCGCTGTTCGACGCCGCAGTGCAGGGAGAGCACGACCTGCCCGTGTCGCGGCTTCTGAAAGCGGCTACCGGGAGGATCACCTGCTTCTGCTGACGCGGGGCAGGCGGCGGCAAGTCAACTGCTGACGGGGCAGTCGCAGAAAGCGTAAGGCCAAGCGGAACAGGGGTTTTTGCATATCCGCCGGGCGTGCCGTCGGGGGCGCGGGCGGGAAAAGTGAAAACTGCACTCTGTCCGTCGCAAGTCGGCTTGTAGGGCGGTGATCCTTGGCGTTTAACACCGGAATGGATCATTTTCTGACGCTCCGGCTTCGTCGCGGGATTGCCCGTCTCGCTTCCATCGGCACCACTGGTGTTGTCGGACTGGCGATGTCGCTGGGCGCTACCATGTCGCCCGCAACTGTGCTGGCCGTTCCCAATGTGCCCAACCGTGCTCCGGCACTTCCGCCCCAGGTCGCTTGCGATCGCCCGGTGATGCCAGCGGGCGGCCATGTGTTCTACATGGATCCGGTGCGGGGATCGGACAGCGGCGATGGATCGCGTGCGCATCCCTGGCGAAACTTCGGCGCTCTCGTGAGCAAGCGCAAGCTGGGCGAACGCTTGCGCAGTTCGATGCGGCTGCCGATGTTGCCGGATGGCGCACAGCCGGGCGTGTTCTACCGCGAGCAGGCCAACCCTGACGGGAAGGTCGTCGGCGGCGATACGATCCTGCTGGCATCGGGCGATTATGGCGAACTCGTTCTGAACGGAATCGTCAATAAGCGCTTCATGCGCATCGCGGCCGCGCCTGGCGCCCGTCCGGTCTTTACCCGGATCGTTACGGCGTTTTCCTCGCATATGATCTTGCAGGGGCTTGTTGTGCGAGGGCCGATGGGGCCGAAATCGACGCGTGTGCTCGTTGGTGCGGCGCCTCAGAACGAGTTCATGCCCGACAATCTGGTCTACGATCACATGGATCTGGGCGCCAGCGCCCCCATTGCCGGGCACGATCCGCAGGACTGGTACGACAATGCGCCCAACGGCGTGATGATGCGCGGCGATTGCATGACGATCAGCAACAGCCGCATTCACGATGTGCGCACGGGTGTTGGGATCATTCGCGGTCGTGACGATCAGGTTCTGAACAACCGTATCTCCGGTTTCTCCGACGATGGCATCGACTTCAGCGGCGATCGTCTGCGGATTCGCGGAAACTGGATCACCGATCACTGGAACAACAACGGTGCCCTGCATCCGGACTGCATGCAGGGGCAATCGAGCAGTTGGCACTGGCCCTATTCCGGGCTGACGATCGATCACAATGTCTGCATCGATCACACCAGCGAACGCGCCGTTCCGGACAAGGAGGTGATGCAGGGCATTTCGATGTTCGACGGCGTGTGGAAGAATATCGTCATTACCTGTAATCTGGTACTGCCACGCGCTTACCATGGGATCGCGCTTTACGGCATGGACAACGCGCGCATCGAGAACAACGTCGTTGTCGGAATGGACCCCAAGGAGCCTTCGTGGATCATGGCGTTCTACTCGAAGGAACAGAAGGCGCCGCGCGGTGATGTGATCCGGGGCAATTGGGCAACGGGGTTTCCCAATGCAGATCAGGGGAAGGCCGGCACTTTGGCGGGACTCAAGACCGGCGAACTGCATATGAAGGACGGTGGTTCCGCCGATGAACTCTCGGTGACGATGGCGAATAATACGCTGGCGGTCTGGCCGGGCACCAAGGTCAGTGCGCATCTCGATCCCAAAGTGAAGATCGTGCGCATCGATGGGCCGGCCAAGCCGATGTCGGTGCCAGAGGCCTTGCGTCGCTATCCCCTGCCTGCCGCCTGTCAGAAAACCTGACGGGTACGATCGTCCTCGAATGTCTGAGGGCCGATGGCCTCAGAACTCAGAACAACGAGGGTTGATCAGGCGTACTGCCGGGTGCGGCATCATCAGTGCCGAGTGCGGATAGTGTCAGGCCCATCAAACGGACCGGCTGGGGCAGGGGCATCAGTTCTGCCAGCAAGGCATGCGACAGGTCTGCGAAATCGCTGCTGGATGTGACCGGTTGCGGGACCGACCGCGCCCGCGTGATCGTGCGGAAGTCGGCGTAGCGCAGCTTGAGCGTAATGGTGCGACCATGGGCCTCGGCGCGTTCGATCCGGTCCCATACCGTCTCGATGATATCGTCCAGCGTGGCGCGCAGCGCGTCTGCGCCTGAAATATTCTGCGCGAAAGTGCGTTCGCCACCGAGTGACTTGCGCGGCCGGTTCGCGCGGACCCGGCGCAGGTCGACACCTCTGGCCGCCCGGAACAGGTAATCGGCGAAGCTCCCGAAATGGGCGCGCAGGAAAGCGAGGTCTTTCGCAGCAAGATCTGCGCCGGTTTCTATGCCGAGCCCGGCCATCTTTTCCGCGCCGCGCGGCCCGACGCCATGAAAGCGCCGCACAGGCAGTCCGGCCACGAAAGCGGCCCCTTCTCCGGGACGGATCACGCACAGGCCATCGGGCTTGTGCTGGTCGCTGGCGAGCTTGGCGAGGAACTTGTTGTACGAGACCCCGGCACTGGCGGTGAGCTGCGTCTCCTCGCGGATGCGGCGGCGGATTTCCTGCGCGATCCGCGTGGCAGAGCCGATCCCTTTCAGATCGTCGGTCACGTCAAGATAGGCCTCGTCGAGCGAGAGCGGTTCGACGTGCGGCGTATAGTCATGAAAGATCGCACGGATCTGCTGGCTGACGGCGCGATAGACCTCGAAGCGGGGCTTGCGAAAGATCAGGTCCGGGCACTGGCGTGCCGCGCGCGTGGAAGGCATGGCCGAGCGTACGCCGAACTTGCGCGCCTCGTAGCTGGCTGCCGCGACCACGCCGCGCCCTGACGATCCGCCGACCGCCACCGGCTTTCCCCGCAGCGAGGGATCGTCGCGCTGCTCGACGCTGGCGAAAAAGGCATCCATGTCGACATGGATGATCTTGCGCAGGCCGTCAGCCTCGTCATCCTCTTCGCTGGATTGCGTTGCTGTCATGTTCTGGTTTATAGCCATTCCTGACGGAAATGCGAGGCATCTCGAGACTCGCAACCGTCCTGCAATTGATGCATTGGCACGCGCATGGAATCGCACTCCCCCCAGACCCGTAGTTTCCCCATCGGCGAATTCGAATTCGTGGCGATGATGGCCGGCTTCCAGATGCTGCAATCGCTGGCGGTGGACGTCATGCTGCCGGCGCTGGGGACGATTTCGCGCGATCTGGGCGAGACCGACCCCAATTCCCGCCAGTACATCATCGGGGTGTTCCTGATCTTCAGCGGCCTTGGCACGCTGGTGCCGGGCGCGCTGGCGGACCGTTTCGGGCGCCGCCCGGTCATTCTCGGGGCCTTGTGCGCTTATGCGGTCAGCTCGCTGGCCTGCGCAATTGCGGGCAGTTTCGAGCTGCTGCTGATCGCCCGCGCCGTGATGGGCCTGTTCGCCTCTGCCATGATGGTCATGCCGATGACGATCCTGCGTGACCGTTTCGAGGGCGACAAGATGGCGCGCACCCAATCGCTGGTGGCGATGGTGTTCATGGTGATGCCGATGATGGCGCCGATGATCGGCCAGACGGTGCTGCTGTTCGCCAGCTGGCGCTGGATCTTCGGCATCATGGCCTCTGTCAGCGCGCTGGTGTTCCTGTGGACGATCCTGCGTCTGCCCGAGACCCTGCGAGAGGAAAACCGCCAGCCGGTGCAGATCGGCGTGATCGGACGCAACATGGTGAAGGCCTTCACCGTGCGCGAGGCCTTCGGCTATTTCCTCGGCGCGGCCTTCGTGCAGGGGGCGCTGTTCGGCTATCTCAACAGCGCGCAGCAGTTGGTGGGTGAGCACTTCGGGATGGGCACGCTGTTCCCGGTGGTGTTCGGGACGATGGCGCTGATCATGGCGAGCACGAACTTCATCAATGCGCGCATCGTCGAGAAGTTCGGCGCGCGCCGCGTCAGCCATGCCGCGATGATGGTCTATATCGTGACCGCCGTGATCCATCTGGTGCTGGCATGGCACGGCGAGGGGTTCTGGACCTTCGCGCCGCTGATGACGATCTCGATGTGCATGATGAGCTTTATCGGTGCCAACTTCCAGGCGATCTCGCTCCAGCCTTTCGCGCGCATGGCGGGGGCTGCGGCCTCGGTCATGTCGTTCGTGCGCATGGTGCTGGGTTCGGTGCTGGGCGCGCTGATCGGGCAGGCCTACGATGGTTCGGCGGTGCCGATCATGGTGGCGATGGTCGTCTGCGGCTCGGTCTGCATCGGCCTGGTACTGTTTTCCGAGCGCGGGCAGCTGTTCCGGCGCCTCAATCCGCCGGGCTTCTACAAGGGCAAGATCTCACCTGCGGGTATCGAGGGGGCGGAATAAAAAAGGGAGCCGGAAGGCTCCCTTTTTGTTGGAGTGACGAGCTTCGTCAGACCCTGCGGCCACGGAACAGCTGCACGAGGCCGACGACAATGGCGACGATCAGCAGGAGGTGGATTGCCCAGCTGGCGACGTGGAACACGACGAAGCCGAGCAGCCAGAGGACCAGCAGGATCGCGGCGATGGTGAAAAGCATGGGATTGTTCTCCTTGGCATCCTGAACACCGAAACGCACGATCCGTGCGTCAGGCTCCCGCGACAAATGCCGCTATTGCCAAAATGTTTCCAAGGACACGTAGCCCAGGCGAATTACGCGCATTTGCCTGATTGCTCGGGGGGAGAGGACTGGTGCGGTAAAATCCGCATTCCGCGAATTTTCAACGGAACTCTCAGGCCTTGCGGACCAGTTCCAGCAGTTGCGGGCGTGAAATCACAGGATGCGGGCGCAGGGCAGGGGCGCGGTGCTGGGCCTCGGTGAAAGCCGAGGTGACGAAACGCAGTTTCTGCATCTTGGTGGTCGTCACCCGGTGGTCCCAGGCGTGGGCACCGCGCGCCTCGACCTCGCGGGCAATCGCGCCATAGATGTTCGCGGCGGACAGGATCGCCCAGCGCTGGCGAAAGGCGAGGCGCGCCGCGCCGACGCGGGCAGAGGCCTCGTACTCGTAGGCAAGCGCACAGGCCCGTGCGACCTGCGGGACCAGCGCGTGGCGGTAGTGCGGCTTGGTCACTTCGCCGGGGGGAATATCGGCCTCCACCAGCCACTCGACGGGGAGGTAGCAGCGCCCACGAGCATCGTCTTCCCACACGTCGCGCACGATATTGCCCAGCTGGAAAGCGATGCCGAGGTCGCAGGCGCGGTCAAGCGTATCGTCATCCTCGGGCGAGACGCCCATCACCGCCGCCATCATCACGCCGACCGCCCCGGCGACGTGATAGCAGTAGCGCAGCATGTCGCGTTCGCTGCGCGGGCGCCAGTCGGCAGCGTCGAGCGCGAAACCCTCGATCACGTCCGGCGCGACGTCGCGGAGCAAGGGCACTTCGCGGGCGAGCACCCCGAAGGCGTCGAAGGCAGGCGTCCCGGTCGGCTCGCCCGCCAGCGCCAGTTCGGTGAGCGTGCGGATGGTGGCGAGCCGGGATTCGGGATCGAGCGTGGTGCCGACAGGGCGCGGCGCCGGGGCGCGGCCATGGTCCTGATCGTCGGCAATATCGTCGCAGGCGCGGCACCAGGCGTAGAGCAGCCAGACCTTTTCGCGGGTCTTGCGGTCGAACAGGCGGCTGGCGGCGGCAAAGCTTTTCGATCCCTTGCGGATCGAGCGATGGGCCGCGCGGACAAGCGCGGCCCGGCTCGGCAGAGTGGGGCTGCTGGCAGGGATGGGAAGGCTCCGGCGTTGTTGGCGTCGTCGGCGGTAAGGTACTACAAACCGTAAGAAATCAAAGCGTCGAAGGATCCATCGCGACAATCGGCGTGATCGGCGCCTGATGGCGCATCAGGTCGAGCAGCGGAGCGAGTTCGGGCGCGTCGAGGATGATCCCCTGATGCGCCGGACGCACGAAGCCGACCTCGGCCATGTGACGGTTGAAGGCGAGCAGGCCGTCGTAGAATCCGAAGGCGTTGAGCACGCCGATCGGCTTGGCGTGATAGCCCAGCTGCGCCCAGCTGACTGCCTCCCACAGCTCGTCCATGGTGCCGACGCCGCCGGGCAGCACGACGAAGCCGTCCGACAGGCGGGTGAAGGCGGCCTTGCGCTCATGCATGTCCTTGACGATGTGCAGTTCCGTGCAGTCCCGGTTGGCGACTTCGCCGCCCTTGCCGTTCTCGCCCACCAGCGCTTCGGGGATCACGCCGATCACTTCGCCGCCCGCATCCAGCGCGCCGCTGGCAGTCGCGCCCATGAGGCCGAGGCGCCCGCCACCATAGACGACGCCGATGCCCTGTTCGGCCAGAGCCTTGCCGACATCGTAGGCCAGCTGGACATAGCGGGGATCGGAGGGGGTGGCGGAACCGCAATAGACGGCGAGGCGCTTCATGATGGGAGTACTGCTTTCAGTTTGACGGGAGTGCCTTCGGGCATGTCGCGCATCTGGTGCGCAACCTGCCCGGTGAAGGAGATGAGCTGCGTCAGCGGCAGCTTGATGAAACTCTGTATGTCATAGGTGTCGTTCAGCATCGCCTCGGCGGTGCGGGCGTAGACCTCGTCGGGCGCGGTTGCACCCAGCCGTTCGCGGACCGCTGCAACCAGCGCCTCGGCGCGCCAGACCAGCTGGACTTCGGGATCGGCGAGGTACTGTTCGGCCTGTGCCTCGGTGCCGAGGCGCAGCAGTTCGCGGGTGTCGGTGTCGAGGTAATGGACCGTGCCGTCCGCGTCCGCCACCACCAGATGACCCATACGGCTGACCATCAGCACGGTTGCGAAATCGACGCCGGTCCAGCCCCATTCGCGCTTGAGAGTACGCAGAACCGCGCTCATTTCAGGTCTTCCACGATCAGCCGTGCGGTGGCCTTGGCGGAGGCGACGACGCCGGGAATGCCCGCGCCCGGATGGGTGCCCGCGCCGACCATATAGAGGTTGCGCAGCACGTCGTCGCGGTTGTGGGCGCGGAACCACGCGCTCTGCGTCAGGATCGGCTCCAGACTGAAGGCATTGCCTTTCCAGGCGTGCAGGTCATGCTCGAAATCGAACGGGGTATAGTGGAAGCTCGTCACCAGCCGGTCGTCGAGGTCCGGGATCAGGCGGCGCTTCACCTCGTCCAGCACCCGGCGTTCCAGCTGCGGGCCAACGGCCTTCCAGTCGATCGGCAGCTTGCCCAGATGCGCGACCGGGACCAGCGCGTAGAACGTGCTCTTGCCCGCAGGCGCCATCGAGGGATCGGTGACGGTCGGGTGGTGGAGATAGATCGAGAAGTCGCGGGGCAGCACGCCATGCTCGAAGATATCGTCGAGCAGGCCCTTGTAGCGCGGCCCGAACAGGATCGAGTGGTGCGGGATGCCCGGCCATTTGCCCTCGATCCCGAAGTGGACGACGAAGAGACTGGGCGAAAAGCGCTTGCCGGTCAGCTTCTTGGCCATCTGCTGGCCACGCGGGGTTTCGGAAAGCAGGGTGCGGTAGGTGTGGACGAGATCGCCGTTCGAGGCGACGGCATCGAAGCGCTCGCGCCAGCCGCTGACGGTTTCCACCTCATGCACGCGGTCGCCCACGGTGTGCAACTGCGTCACCCGGTCGGCAAGGCGCAGGCGGCCGCCGAGGCGCTCGAACAGGCTGGCCATGCCCTGTGCCAGCTTGTTGGTGCCGCCTCTGGCCCACCACACGCCGCCGTCCTTTTCCAGCTTGTGGATCAGGGCGTAGATCGCGCTGGTGGTCATCGGGTTGCCGCCGACCAGCAGGGTGTGGAACGAGAGTGCCTGACGCAGATGCTCGTCCTTCACGAACGAGGAGACCATCGAATAGACCGAGCGCCACGCCTGATAGCGGGCCAGCGCGGGCGCGGCCTTGACCATCTGCGAGAAGTTCAGGAACGCCTCGGTGCCAAGGCGCACGTAGCCTTCGTGATAGACGCCCTCGGCATAGCGCACGAACTCGTCGTAGCCGCCCACGTCCTGCGGGGCGATCCGGCTGATCTCGCGGCGCAGCGCGGGCTCGTCGTTGGAATAGTCGAAGGTGACGCCATCTGGCCAGCCGAGGCGGTAGAACGGCGAGACCGGCATCAAATCCACATCGCGGGCGATGTCCTGATCGGTCAGCGCCCATAGCTCGCGCAGGCAGTTGGGATCGGTGATGACGGTGGGGCCGGCATCGAAGGTGAAACCCTCGCGCTCCCACACATAGGCGCGGCCACCCACCTTGTCGCGGCCCTCGACCAGCGTGGTGTCGATCCCGGCGCTCTGCAGGCGGATGGCGAGGGCAAGGCCGCCGAACCCGGCGCCGACGATGCAGGCTTTCTTCACCGCGGGACTTTCGGGCTGAGTGTGCAAAGATCGGGCGTGCGAAGACCGGGCATGCCAAGATCGGCGAGCGGAGCACCGCCACCCAGCAGGCTGGCGGCAGCGGCGATCACCGGCACCGGCGGCCTGCCGGACAGGACACGCACCATGTCGGCAGGCGTCGAGGCGCCTGCGTAGAAGCGTTCGATCAGGCTTTCGGGCAGGCGATAGAACCGCTCAAGCATGCGATAGCGCGCGTCTGGCCGCGCGGCAGCAAAGAGCATGCGCGTCAACATCCGGTAGAAGCCTCCCCGGCGCCAGTTTCGGTGCGACCATGCATGACTGAACCTTCCTAGGGCCATCCCGTCCGGGTTGTCGAGAGTGGTCAGGTAGGTAGCGAACATGACAGCTTGCGGAAACGAGTACGAGGTCAGCGGATGGGCCAGCCCGGCGCGCACGCCCGCACGGGCGGTGCCGTGTTCGTCGAGAGCATGCCAGAACGCGGGGAAATCCCCCTTGGCGATCACCGGCAGGACGCCGGTTTCCTCGTACCCGATGCGTGCGACGGGCCAGCCTTGCCTCTGGGCATAGCGGGCGATCCGGTCGCGCAGGGCGGGAGGGTCGAGGTCCGGGCTGTCCGAATAGTAGGTGTCCTCCACGAAGACGTCCCGCTCGCCGAAGGGCAGGCAGTAGACGAAGCGATAGCCGTCCAGCTGCTCGACACGGGCGTCCATGACGACCGGGCGCGTCAGGCCGTGGGGGTGGGACAAGTGCAGCGTCTGCCCCATGAACTTCTGCCATCCGCCTGCCATGTGGGGCAGCGCGCCCGCACCGCGCGCGTCGATCACGGCATGCGCGCGCAGCACCCTGCCATCGTGCAGCGTCACCGTCTGCGGCGTGATTGTGTCTACCTCGACCCCGGTCAGGATACGATCTGCCGGAAGTGCGGCACGCACCGCCGCATCCAGCCGGGCGGAGGTTACGGCGTGATAGGCCGTATGGAGCTGCCGCGAGTGCGCGGGAAAGTGGACGTCGTACCCCTCCCAGCGCGCGACGATCAGCGGCTCGATCCAGTCCCTGTTCGCAGGTGCGATATCGCTGCCGAAGAACGACCAGACATGCTCTCCGCCCAGTGTTTCTCCGCGTTCCAGCAGGGTGACGGGAATATCCGGTCGCCTTGCCGCCATGGCCAGCGCGATCAGCCCGCCGGACAGGCCACCGCCGACCACTATCAGGCCAGTTCCCTCGTTCATGTCCGTCGTTGTGCTGTCCATGCTTTTCATGATGTACGACCGGTGTGTTCACCGGGCAACTTGGCAGTCGTTGTGCGTTGCGGCATGATGCGGTGATGAAGACTTTGACGATCAGCGATGCAACGTCGGCAGACGCCGAAGCCATCGCCGCCATCTTTGCGCATTATGTGCTCGAAAGCACGGCAACTTTCGAGACGGTCCCGCCTGACGAGCCAGAGATCGCCCGCCGAATCGCGGCGGTGACGGGGGACGGTTATCCGTTCGTCGTCTCGCGCGACGAAGAGGACGGGCAGATCCTCGGCTTCGCGTTCGGCACGCGCTATGCCCCGCGCGTTGGCTATCGCTATGCCGTGGAGACGACGATCTATGTCCGGCCGGACTGCGTGCGCCACGGCATCGGCTCGGCACTGCTCGATGCCCTGATCGAAAGCTGCGAGGCACGCGGGCTGCGGCAGGCCTTTGCGATTATCGCCGAATCCGAACCGGCTTCCGTTATCCTTCACGCGCGCCACGGATTCCGGCCGGTGGGCACGCTGGAGGGAGCGGGGTGGAAGCATGGCAAGTGGCTCGATGTCTTCATCATGCAGCGGGCTCTCGGGGCTGGCAAGGATACCCTTCCGGAAGATTGATTGCGTTTACAAACTGTTGCAGAGGCGTTGCAACCGCATGAAGGCTTGCGTGTTAATCGCAGGATGGCACCCGACCGGCAGAGGATCGGTGCCGACAAGGTAACAGGGATCGATAATGAAGACCAAACAGGCATTCCGTGTCCTTTGCGGCACCGCGCTCGCCGCCACCGCCGCGCTGGCTGCGGTTCCCGCGTTCGCCCAGTCCTCCACCGACTCGTCCGCCAGTATTTCCAGCGACGCGTCGGTAACGGCGCCGACGAAGAACGTGCTCGCGGGTAACCACGTCACGATCGGCGTGGGTGTGGCCTATACGCCGAGCTATGACGGCTCGAACAACATGAGCGCCACGCCGTTTCCCGCCATCCAGGCGCATCTGTGGGGCATCGACGTCAATCCGCGTCCGGGCGGTGTCTCGCTTGACCTGATCCCGTCGCCCGACGACGCCAAGGTCAGCTTCAATCTCGGCCCGGTCGCCACCTATACCGGCAACCGTGCCTCGGGATCAAGGACCCGGTGGTGCGCGCGGCGGGCAAGCTGGATGTCGGCATCAACGTGGGCGGCAACGCGGGCGTGAACTTCAACAAGCTGCTCAATCCCTATGACCAGCTGACGGTCGGCGCGGACGTGCTGTGGGACGTCAACGGCGCGTCGGGCGGCATGCAGATAAACCCGAACGTGACCTACAAGACCCCGGTCAGCAAGGCCGCGCTGGTGATCCTCAATGTCGGCGCGCGCCATGTCGATGACGATTACGCCAAGTACTATTACTCGGTGAACGCCACGCAGAGCGCCAACAGCGGGCTGCCGCTCTACAACGCCAAGGGCGGCTGGGACAGCTGGCACACCGCGATGATCGTGGGCTACGACCTGTCGGGCGACTTGCGCGACGGCGGCTTCGAAGTGTTCCTTTTCGGCAACTACATGCGCATGCTGAACGACGCTTCGGCAACGCCCTATACCTCGATCCGCGGCAGCGCCAATAACTGGACCGGCGGCGTGGGCGTGGGCTACACGTTCTGATCCTCTTTCGCGGCGGCCTTTTCCGGTGCCAGGGCATCGGGCGAGGCCGCCGCGACGATCGCTTTCAGCGCGGCAATATGCGCTGCGAAGGCCTTCCGTCCGGCTCTGGTAAACATCGCCCAGGTGCGCTGCCGCCCGTCCATCGGCGATTTCTTCAGCGTCACGTACCCCGCCTCGACCAGCGCGGAGAGATGCTTGGACAGCACCGAATCCGATACGCCCGCGATCTCGCGCAGCCGGGCGAATTCCACTTCCGTCGTCTGGGCCAGCACCGCGCCGATCTGCAATCGCGCCGGGGGATGGAGCACCATGTCGAGCTGGCTCATCGGTCCATCCCGCCCCGCAGCTCGCGCAAGTACAATCGCTGGAACACCACGCTCCCGCCGCCTGCCAGCAGCCCTGCGATCACCGCGATGCCCAGCCGCGTGAAGATCGAGAGCCCGCTTTCCTTCGCGTATGTCTCGGCGAAGATCAGCACCAGCATCGTACCCAGCAGCGCGAAGACCAGCGGCCGCGTGGCACCGCGCCGGTAGCCGTTGACGAAGGTGCCGCTGCGCGCCCGGTCGTAGCGCACGAGCAGCACGACACCGGCCATGCACATCGCCACAATCGCGCCGGTCAATACGGTCGGCAGGCCGGGGGCCAGCACCATCGCGCCCATCAGCAGCCCGAAAGCCGCGTGCCGCCACGGCGGGCAGGCCTTTGCCTGTACGTCCGCCAGCCGGTTGCCGGCTTCCTGTGCCGAAGCGAGCGCGGCTGCCGCCGTCTGCCGATCGATCCCGTCGCTGTCCATCGTGACCTGCCTTCCCGAAATGACTTTCCAATGTGGAAAGAGATGCGCTTCACTTTCCGATTCGGCAAGTGATAATTTTCCAGTCTGGAAAGTCATTCAGCCAAGGTCATTGGGGAGCACCTCCTGCACCCGCGCTCGCAGGGCGGGGAGCAGCTCCGCTTCGAACCACGGGTGCTTCGCCATCCATATCCGGCTGCGCCAGGCCGGGTGGGGCAGCGGGATCACGCCCTCGGGCGCGTCCTGCCAGCGCGCCACCGCTTCGGTGAGGTTCCTGGCAAAGCCGCGCGGCAGGTAGCGTTTCTGGGCATATTGGCCGACCAGCAGCGTCAGGCGCACCTGCGGCATCGCGGCGAGCAGCGGTGGATGCCAGCGCGGCGCACATTCGGGGCGCGGCGGCTTGTCCCCGCCACTCGCCTTGCCGGGATAGCACAGGCCCGAGGGCATCTGCGCGATTGTCGACACATCGTAGAACGCCGCCTTGTCGAGCCCGAGCCAGCCGCGCAGCCGGTCGCCGCTGTCATCGTCCCAACCGATGCCGCTGGCATGGACCCGGCTGCCCGGCGCCTGCCCGATGATGAGCATCCGCGCGCTTTCGCTTGCCGCCACGAAGGGGCGTGGCGCGAACCCGAGCGCGTCTTCGCACAGCGTGCAGGCGCGGATCTCGGTCAGCAGGGTATCGAGCGGGGCGGTCATGGCCGGGCGAGATGGCGTCGCCCGCGAACACCTGCAAGGTGACAGGTGGTTGACACAGTTGACACGGTCCAGAGGGAAAGTGTCACTTTGCCGCCCCAAAGTGTCACCTTGCGCAGAAAACCGCCATTTTTACGTGCGTACAGTGTTAACATCGGTGTCGCTTTAGCGACTTGATCTGTCACCTTGCGGGAGGCGCGATTTCGGAAGAGGCAGGAGGCATGCATGGCGCAATCCTACCGCAGCGGGCCAAGTGTAGGAAATCGGTTTGGCGACGGTGGGGAGATGCCATTGCCTCGAAGGTCTTCCCAATGCCGCTCAGCCTGAGCTTGTCGAAGGCTGCGCGCGAGGATGGCCGCCATGCCCGACATCTTGGCAGGTTTGCGGGGTCATGATCGAGCCTGACCTTGTGTCTTTTTCAGCAGGTCACACGGCATCGCGCGGCCTTCGACAGGCTCAGGCTGAGCGGGTGGGGGAGGCAGGGCGCGGTGACGGGCGCGATGCCCTGTCACCCCAAGCCCCTCTCCATCCAGCGCGCACTTGCGCCGTATCCCCTGACTTTGTCGGCAAGCGCCTGCGACATCGCGCCCTCCGCGAAGCCCAGCGCTCGCCAGTAGGGGGCGGCACCTTCGACCGCGATCAGCTGGGCGCGGGGCAGGCCGTCGCGCGCGGCCATCGCGAGGGCCTGTTCGACCAGCCGCCGCCCGATGCCCGATCCGCGCGCGGCCTGCGACACCGCAAGGTCGTGGAGGAACAGCACTTCGGCGGTGCCCTCTGTCGTCAGCACCGCGCCGACCAGGGGCGGGGCGCTGTCCTGCCAGCCGTGGGCGAGGAGATAGGCGATCAGCGTGTCGTCCCGCTCGGCAGCAAGACAATAGCTGGCGGGCAGTGTCAGGCGGCTGGCAAAAGCCTCGGCAGGCTCGACCAGAAACGCCGGATAGGCCACCTGCTGGATCGCCAGTGCGGCGGGCAGATCGTCCAGGGTCAGAGGCCGGATAGTGATGGCGGGCTCGCTCACGCAGGCTGTTCCTGTGCGCGCAGCCACCCGGTGATCGAGAGCCGTCGCCGCGCGGCAGATGGCGCAACGTAGGAGACGCTGTGCGATTGCGGTACGGCCAGCAGGTCGAGTGTGTTGAACGCGGGCGCCACGCCCTCGAAGCTGCCGTTTTCGCCGTGGAACATCAGCAAGCCGCCCCATTCCGCTCGCCAGCCTGCATTGAGGCTGAGCACGAAAGCCGCGCGGCGATCCTTGCCCGCGACGTTATCGGTGTGGGCGGTCAGAAAGTCGCCGGGCGCATAGGCGGTCGCCTGCGTATCGGCGAAGCGGATGTCCTCGTGCCCGGTGATCTGCCTGAGAAACGACAAAGCCGCCTCGCTCGACAGCCAATCGGCAAAGCGCGCGAGGATGTCGGTGCTGGCCGCGCGCGCGGCTTTGCCATCGGGGACGCGGACCGTCTCGTAGCGATACTGGAAACCCTCGCGCGCCTGGGCATGGATGGCACCATCCAGCGCCTCGCGCTGATCCTGCGTCATACTCTCGCGGGCAGGGCGGTCGAGTTCGTAGAGCTTGCTGCCGCTGTTGAAGACCTGTCGCCAGTCGGTGCGGGCGTCAAGGTCAGTCAACAGCCGTTGCGGGCCGTCGTTGCCGAGGAAGCCGGCGATGCGAACCCGGCAGCGCTGGCGGTAGACCTCGCCGAGATGTTCGGGATTGAGGGCGGGATTGAGCGTGAACGGGTCGGCAAGCATGGAGGCGGCTCTGTCAGGTGGTCAGCCTATCTGCATCAGCGAAGATGAATAGGGCGCGACCAGACCTTGCGCGCGGTCCCACCCGCCGCGCAGCCACGTATCGTGTGTGTGCGGGTCGGAGGGCAGGATCACCGGCATTGTCTCGCGCCCCTCGGCGCGCAAGGCGGCATTGGCGGGGCAGGTGAGCAGCGCGAAGGAGGGCACCTCGCTGTCCTTCCATACGCCTGCCATGGCGAACAGCGGCTGGTCGCCCGCGCCGATCCACAAGGCGCGGCGCTTGCCGTCGGTGGGCGAGGGGCGGCCCCAGACCATGAAGGCGCTGGCGGGCACGAGGCAGCGGAACTCGCTGTTGCGCAAGTTGCCGATCCAGAACGGACTTTCGGTGTTGCGCACGGTCAGGATGCCGCGCGCGCCGGGCTCTGCCACCGAAGGCGGCGGCGGGACGCCCCACAGGCGCGGGATCAGGCGGCGCGGGGTGCGCGTCTGCGGGCGTGGGCCTGCCACTTCCTCGCGCCCGGCGGTGATGACCGGGGCAAAGCTCATCGCCGAGACAGTTCCGCCCGGCCACGGGTCTGCGCCCGGATCGAGCCCGAAGGCGCGTCCCACGGCGCGGGCCGGGGCATCGAGGCGGTAGAGCACGGTCATCTTGCGTCCGCTCTAGACGCGCGCGCCGGGGCCGTCTATTCTGGCCATCCCCCGGGGAGCCAGCAAGTGGCTGAGAGTTGTGGGTATGCTCCACAAGACCCGTAGAACCTGAACCCGTTAGTACGGGCGGAGGGAGTGGAGCGACGGGTGAAGACCAATCCAGATCTGCGCCCGCAGTCCGTCTCTTGTTCCGTCCATGGAAGAAGAGAGGCATCCATGGCAGATATCAATTCCCCACTCGAAATCGGCGTGACGACCGGCCCCATCCGCGGCAGCCGCAAGATCCACGTCGGTCCCTTACGCGTCTCCATGCGCGAGATCCATCTGGAGCCGGGCAGTGGCGAGGCGCCGGTGCGCGTCTATGACACCTCCGGTCCCTATACCGATCCGGCGGCGACCATCGACATCGCGGCGGGCCTTGCACCCCGGCGCCGCGAATGGATCGTGGCGCGCGGCGATGTCGAGGACTATGCTGCGCGCGCGGTGAAGCCGGAGGACAACGGCCAGCTCGGCCCGGACCGTTCGGGCGGCGTCCCGGCGTTCCCCAATGTCGTCAAGCGCCCCTTGCGGGCGAAGGCGGGCATGAACGTCAGCCAGATGCATTACGCGCGCCGGGGCATCATCACGCCCGAGATGGAATATGTGGCCGAGCGCGAGAACCTTGGCCGCGCGATGCTGAAAGGCCATGTGCGCGACGGCAACGACTGGGGCGCGGCGATCCCCGACTACGTGACGCCCGAATTCGTGCGCGAGGAAGTGGCGCGCGGGCGGGCGATCATCCCCTCGAACATCAACCACCCCGAAAGCGAGCCGATGGCGATCGGGCGCAACTTCCTCGTCAAGATCAACGCCAATATCGGCAACTCCGCCGTGGCGTCGGACGTGGCGGCTGAAGTCGACAAGATGGTCTGGTCGATCCGCTGGGGTGCGGATACGGTGATGGACCTGTCCACCGGGCGCAACATCCACGACACGCGCGAGTGGATCCTGCGCAATTCCCCTGTGCCGATCGGCACCGTGCCGATCTATCAGGCGCTGGAGAAGGTCGGCGGCATCGCCGAGGACCTCAACTGGGAGATCTTCCGCGACACGCTGATCGAACAGGCCGAGCAGGGCGTCGACTACTTCACGATCCATGCAGGCGTGCGCCTGCCCTTCGTGCCGCTGGCGGCCAAGCGCGTGACCGGCATCGTCAGCCGGGGTGGCTCGATCATGGCCAAGTGGTGTCTGGCCCACCACAAGGAGAGCTTCCTCTACGAGCGCTTCGACGAGATCACCGAGATCATGAAGGCCTACGACGTCGCCTATTCGCTGGGCGACGGCCTGCGCCCGGGCTCGATCGCCGATGCCAACGACGAGGCGCAGTTCGCCGAACTCTACACGCTGGGCGAACTGACCAAGCGCGCCTGGGCGCAGGACGTGCAGGTGATGATCGAAGGCCCCGGCCATGTTCCCATGCACAAGGTGAAGGAGAACATGGACAAGCAGCTTGAAGCCTGCGGCGAGGCGCCGTTCTACACGCTCGGGCCGCTCGTGACGGACATCGCGCCGGGCTACGATCACATCACCAGCGGCATCGGCGCGGCGATGATCGGCTGGTACGGCACCGCGATGCTCTGCTACGTCACCCCCAAGGAGCACCTCGGCCTGCCCGACCGCGATGACGTGAAGGTTGGCGTCGTCACCTACAAGCTGGCGGCGCACGCGGCGGACCTTGCCAAGGGGCACCCGGCGGCCAAGGTCCGCGACGATGCCCTGTCGCGCGCGCGGTTCGAGTTCCGCTGGCGCGACCAGTTCAACCTCAGCCTCGATCCCGACACGGCCGAGCAGTACCACGACCAGACACTGCCTGCCGAAGGGGCGAAGTCGGCGCATTTCTGTTCGATGTGCGGGCCGAAGTTCTGCTCGATGAAGATCAGCCAGGAAGTGCGCGACTTCGCGGCCAGGCAGAACCAGCCGGTCGAGACGTTCGTGGCGGCAGAGAGCGCAGAGGCGAACGCCGAGGCGGAGGCCGAGGCGGGCATGGCTGAAATGAGCCGCGTGTTCCGCGAAACCGGCAGCGAACTGTACATGGGGGCAGGCGGGCGCGAGCACGACTGATCGCGTTTTCACCTCGCTTGTCTTCGCAGGTGCAGCATCGAGTGCTATGAATGCGGTCCCCCGGAGACCGCATTCATGCCTCGACGCGATACGACCGACTGGATGAAACTGGCCAGTGACAGTTACTTGCTCTGGGCCGACTCGATGATGGTGGTAGGGCTGCGCACGGCCGAGATGATGGTCGGGCGCGGCACGGCGGCCGAAAACATGCTGATGGTGTCCGAAAAAATGCAGGCCGCCGCCGAACTGGGCGTCAAGCTGGCGGCGGGCGGCCTCGCATCGCCGGAAAGTCAGGCGCACACGGCGGTCCGCCACTATCGCCGCAAGGTCTCCGCGAACCGCCGCCGCCTGACGCGCCGGGTGAACAAGAGCGGAAAATGAGAGAGCGGCTATGACGGCGCAGGTCCATATCGGCGTCGGCGGCTGGACTTATGCGCCGTGGCGCGGCGCGTTCTATCCCGAAGGTCTGCCGCAGGCGCGCGAACTGGCGTTTCAGGGCGAGCACCTGACCGCGACCGAGATCAACGCCACCTTCTACCGCCGCCAGAGCCCTGCCAGCTTTGCCAAGTGGCGCGATGCGGTCCCCGAAGGCTTCCGCTTCGCGATGAAGGGCTCGCGCTACTGCACCAATCGCCGCGATCTGGCCGAAGCGGGCGAGAGCGTCGCCAATTTCATGGCGCAGGGGCTGGTCGAACTGGGCGACAAGCTGGGGCCGATCAACTGGCAACTGGCGGTGAGCAAGAAGTTCGACGCCGACGAGATCGCTGCCTTCCTCGCGCTGCTGCCCGCGACGCACGAAGGACTGGCGATCCGCCACGCCATCGAACCGCGCCACGAAAGCTTCGACGATCCTGCCTTCTTCGACTTGTGCCGCAAGGCCGGTGTCGGCGTCGTGCTGGCCGACAGTCCGACCTATCCGGCCATCGCCGCGCCGGATACGGCATCCTTTGTCTACCTGCGCCTCCAGAACGCGCGCGAGGCCGTGGCGACCGGCTACCCCGAAGCCGAACTCGACCACTGGGCCAGCCGCATCGCGCGATGGAGCGCCGAAAACCGCGAAGTCTTCGCCTTCTTCATCGCCGCAGACAAGATCCGCAACCCCGCCGCCGCCAAGGCGCTGATCGAGCGGGTAGGCGCTTGAGGTCAGCATGGGTGGTTTTATGGGAAGCGGACTTTCGGCAAACGCCCCACGGTGGACATATCTCTCTCCTCTTCAGGGGAGAGATACGAAGGCTTGGCAGCTTGCTGCCTAGCCGTAGTTGAGAGGGGTTAGGTCGCGCGCTCCCCTCTCCCAACCCTCTCCCCTTTAGGGGAGAGGGCTATGACCGCTCCCCACCCATATCGGCCCTTCAATCCCGTCGGGTATCCTGCGGTGACGGACAAGCCCGGTGGTCGAACCCGTCCAATCCTTCTAAAGCGCCTCGATACTTCTTCAACCGGACGGCCCCACTCATGACCTCTTCCGCTGCTGCCGAACTCGCGATCCGGGGGCGCCGTGCGGCGTTCAACCGGGCGATTGCAGAGGGGGATGCGGGCGCGATCGGGGCATTTCTGGCGCGCGACTGCGTGATGGTGACGGGCAGCGACAGCGCGGTGATTTCCGGGCGCATGGGGCAGGTAAAGGTCTGGCGGCGCGAGTTCACCGCGAGCCCGCGAACGGTCTATGTCCGCAGCCCGGAGGCGATTACGGTCTCGGCCAGCGAGCCGGTGGCAATGGAGACCGGGCACTGGCGGGGGTATGCTCTGGGGGCAGAGGATGCGGCGCTCGCTTCGGGCAGCTATGCGGCCAAATGGCGCGATATCGGCGGCGGCGAATGGGTGATCGAGGCCGAAGTCTTCGTCACGCTCGCCTGAGGACAGGTATATCGGACGCGAAAAACCCGGAAAAAACACCGGTACGGGCGTTTTTCCGGGTCTTCGATGTGGTCAGCCGCCGGAGGAGAGAAAGGCGGCGGACCGGGCAAGCTCTCAGTCGTTGGCGGCGAGCGCGGCGGCCTTCACCTGCTCCAGCTTGAAGCGGACCGGGTGATTGTCGAACGTGCCGGTCACGACGTCGTCGCGAACGAAGAGGCGGAAGGGCTCGGCGCCGTGGTTCGCGCTGCCGCGCAGGACCTGGCCTTCGCCTTCGGCTTCGACGGTGTAGGTGTACTCGACGCCATTGCGCACGAACGACTGCTTGGCGGCATCACCCTGTGCAAAGGCCGAAGTGCCGATGGCAGCGCCAGCAAGAGCGGCAACGGCGGCGGCGTACTTGAAGAAAACGGTCATCTGGCAATTCCCTGGTTTGAGAGAGCTTGCCCTTAAGCATCCTGGTATTCTTGCGATCTTATGTTCTGCTTGAGGTCAGAATAGCGATGCAAAGTGGTCGGACAAATGCATTGCAGGATTCTGCAATTGCATAAAACGCACCAACATGTCTGAGTAGTTGTCGCCATTGGATAAATCGGGATGCGCGGTTCGGCGTGGGGGCTCGAAAAAATCGCGTTCGGTTCCGTCGCCGCCGCGTCGCACCTGCGCAAGCCCCACATCGTGAAACTTTTTGGGCCTTTCGATTCGCGAGGGCCTTGCCTGAACCCTGCGATCAGTGCGCGGCGCTGTGCGTCCGGCCTTCGGCGGCGAGGACATCGGCAGCGGCATCGCGCGCGCGGGACGCGGCATCCTTGGCCGCGTCGCCCGAGTCTGATGAGGCTGCCTGACCGGAAGGGGCCTGACCGGGAGCGCCGCTCTGCGCCGGGCCGCTGCCGAAGGCACGGTCGAACGCGGACTGGCCCTGCTGCGCGCCGGACAGGGCTGCGGGCGGCGCGTCCACGAAGCCACGAGGGACAGGCGCGGACTGCTGGCGATAGCCGGGACGGTCACCGTCGCCATCGTCCTGCCAGTTGTCGCCATCGTCCTGTTGCCAGTGGCCCTGACCGCGGCCGCCCCATCCGCGGCCACCCCATCCGTCACCGTCCATCGCTTGCGGGCCGGGCATCACGATCCAGCCGCGCTGGGCAAGCCAGCGCTCGGGTCCGGCCAGCCAGCGGGGCATGCCGAAGCCGCCCTGATCGTCGGCCCCATCGTCGGAATAACTGCCGTCGCCGGCCCGGTCATCGGCGTAACCGCGCCGATCCCCGTCCGCATCGCCGCGATTCTGCTGGGCGTAGCCGTAATCCTGCTGCGAGAGGTCGCCCTGGCCTGTCCGGTCGACGACCATGCCCTGGCTCTGGTCGCCCGGTGCCTCGCGTTGTTCGGGATGCTCGGCGCGATAGGAGGTGAGCGCGGGCGTGGTGATATTGGCGAGCACGATGCCCGCCGCAATGCCGGCGCCCGCCAGCAGGACCAGTACCTTACCCGCCTTCATCTTGTGCCGTTTACCGTATGCCTGTGTGCGTTCATCGTTGCGCGCCCTAGGGACGGCAGGCTGTCGAGGCGCTGAACGGGCCTGAGCGCCGATGCCGGGTGACGCCCGATTGCTGTGCTTACGCTTGTGGAGTATCCTGCGCCATGCTTCGCGCCGCGCTCCTTGTCGCCGCTCTGGCTGGCCTCATCGCCAGCCTTGGCGCGTGCCAGCGCAGTCCGTCCGCGCAAATGCCGGGCGACCCGGACGACCATCGCCCGTGGAGCGCGATCCCCGCCGATGCCGTGCTGGTCGCCAGCGGCACCGAACCGTTCTGGAGCGCGCGCGTGCGCGATGGCCACCTGACCTACGCGACGCCCGAGCGTCCGCAAGGCGTAACCCTTCCGGTATCGCGCTTTGCCGGGCGGGGCGGCGTGTCGTTCAGCGGCGAGATCGAAGGGCGCGACCTGACGCTGGCGGTCGGACCGGGGCCGTGCAGCGACGGGATGTCCGATCGTCCATGGCCTTACGGCGCCACGCTGCGTCTTGGCGAGCGGGTGCTGAGCGGCTGTGCCCGAAACGGAACCGGGGCCGAAACCGGGGCGGCGAGAGCGCCCGAATCGGCGCCATCGCGCACGCCGCTGCCCTGATCGAGAGCCACCATCCGAGCCTCCCGCACGTCAGGCTGGGGAAAAATCGTGTCGTACCGGGTTGACCGCGCGCGCCTGCATGAGCACCTAGGGCGCGATGAACGACACGACACCTGACAGCCTCATCCCTTACGACGAAATCGTGCAGGAGGCCCTGCGCGCCGTGGTCGGCCGCGTGCTCGGCCAGATCGTGTCGTCGGGCGGGGTTCTGCCCGGCACCCACCACTTCTATATCACGTTCAAAACCGGCGCCCCCGGCGTCAGCGTGCCGCCGGACTTGCGCGCGCGCTTCCCCGACGAGATGACGATCGTGCTCCAGAACAAGTTCTGGGATCTGGCCGTCACCGACGAGGGCTTCACCGTCAGCCTCAGCTTCAACCAGATCCCGGCCAAGCTGGTGGTGCCGTTCTCGGCGATCACCGCCTTCGTCGATCCCGCCGTCGATTTCGGTCTGCAGTTCCAGGCCATCGTCGAGGACGAGGATGAGGAAGACCTCACCGGCACCGCAGGCAACGATGGCGAGGAACGCGATATCGCCTCGCGCATTACGCCTAGCGAGGACGGCTCGAATGTCGTCTCGGTGGACTTCGGCAAGAAGAAGTAAGGCGGGGTCCTCTCGCCCCTGGCAGAAAGACGGGCGATGTTCGGATTCGGAAAGAAGGGCGGGAAGCAACTGACGGAGAGAGCTTCCGAACGGCGCCGTGCCGTGCGAAGCGGCCCGCGCCATGTGAAGGTGCGTGCCGCCGATCTGGAGCCGCCCGAAGGCGCGGATACCTCGCTCGAACTCGCGGGGCCTAGCCCCAACCCGCATACCAACCTTGCCATTGCCGATATCGCCCTGCGGTCGAGTACGTTCCTTGCCCGCCGTGCGGTGGAGCGCCTGCTGCTGGGCAAGACCTATGCCCCGCGCAAGGCGCGCGCGATCCTGAAGGGGCGCTCGCTGCCGCAGTCGATGATCCACGGGATGATCGCGCGTACCGCGATGCGCTCGGTGCCCGGCGCGGTGCTGGTGGGCAGCGGGCTGGTGGTCAAGACGCTCTACGACCGCTCCCGCGCCCGCCGCGCCGCCGCCAAGGGCGAGGCCCGCCTGTCGCGTATGGCGGCGGAAGGCGAAGAAGATTGATCGGCTGTGCCGATCGGGGGCGAGGAAGACTGATCGAAAGCGGCGGCATCTGAGCGCCTCGGTATCGATTTGCCCCTTGATTTGCCGCCCGCGCATCGCCATCGCTCCGTGATGGAGCACGATACTCACTCGCACGACCTTCACCCCGATGCCGGCCTTGCCCGTCGCGGTCTGATGTTCATCCTTTCCTCGCCGTCCGGCGCAGGCAAGACGACCATCGCGCGCAAGATGCTCCAGCACGAGACGAACCTGCGCCTCTCGGTCAGCTGCACCACCCGCGCGCCACGGCCCGGCGAAGTGGACGGCAAGGACTATCACTTCATCTCGCAGGACCAGTTCGACCGCATGGTCGAGAACGAGGAGTTCCTCGAATGGGCGCATGTCTTCGGCAAGAGCTACGGCACGCCCAAGGCCGAAGTGAAGGCGGGCATCCGCGCCGGGCATGATTATCTGTTCGACATCGACTGGCAGGGCACGCAGCAGCTGCACCAGAAGATGGAAGTCGACGTGGTGCGCGTATTCCTGCTGCCCCCCTCGATCGACGAACTGCGCCGCCGCCTGACCGGTCGCGGCACCGACAGCGCCGAAGTGATCGCCGACCGCATGGCCCGCGCGCAGTCCGAGATCAGCCACTGGGACGGCTACGATTACGTCGTGGTCAACGAGGACATCGACGAGTGCTTCGGCAAGGTCCGCCAGATCCTCGCCGCCGAACGCCTGCGCCGCGCCCGCCAGACCGGCCTCATCGGCTTCGTGCGGGAACTGATGGTGCCGTAGGAACGGGCCATCCAGTTCTTGCGGTTTAGAGCGGATTTCGACCGGTATGAATCGGTAGGGATTCCCTACGATAGCGTTTTGTGATTCATAATCCGTGCTGGTGAAGGAGGCTGGCATGGATGGGTCATCCGCTTTCGATGGATTTGCGCTCGCGGCTTTTGGCAGCGATCGATAACGGATTGAGTTGCCGGGCGGCGGCGGCGCGATTTGGTGTTGCCCCCTCGACGGCGATCCGCTGGCATGCACTTCGGCGCGACACGGGCGCCTTTGCCGCCAAACCGCAAGGCGGTGATGTGCGTTCGCGCCGGATCGAGGAACGAGCGGCGGAAGTCCTCGCTGTCTGGGAGGCGCGGAAGGACATTTCGCTGGAAGAACTACGGGTGGATCTGGCCGCAGCCGGACTGATCGTCTCGGTAGCGGGACTTCATCGGTTTTTTGTACGTCGGGGCATGACGCGCAAAAAAAGACTGGCCATGCAATCGAGCAGGACCGTCCCGACGTCCTGAAGCAGCGGCATGATTGGTTCGAGGGGCAGGTCGACCTCGAACCAGGACGCCTGGTCTTCATCGATGAAACCTGGACCGCCACCAACATGACCCGCAGCCATGGCCGCTGTGCCAAAGGCGAGCGACTGCGGATGGGTTTCCCTCACGGGCACCGCAAGACCACTACGCTGGTCGCGGCTCTGCGCATGACGGGCATGGTCGCACCGATGGTACTGGACGGTCCCATCAACGGCGATTGGTTCGAGGCCTACGTGGCCCAGGTTCTCGTACCTGAACTGCGGCCAGGTGACATCGTCATAATGGACAATCTGTCGAGCCATAAGCGTCCGGCTGTCCGGGATCGGATCGAAGCAGCAGGTGCGACACTGCGCTTCCTTCCGCCCTACAGCCCGGACTTCAATCCGATCGAGAAGGCTTTCTCCCGCCTCAAGGCCCTCCTAAGGAAAATCGGGGAGCGAACAGTCAGCGGTCTGTGGAGCCTCATCGGAAAGCTCGTCGACATCTTCCAACCCGCCGAATGCGCCAATTACTTCAGCTCTTGCGGATATGATCCAGACTGATCGAAATCCGCTCTAGTCTTTGATCCAGTGGCGTTTGAGATACTCGTCAAACATCGGAACCGTGAAGGCAATGTCACCGTGCGCAGGGCTATAGATCATGCCTTTTGCGATGATCTGTGCGCGCCGTGGCCCCAGAGTGGTCAGCTTCTCTCCAAGGACATCGGCGACTTCCGATGATCGAAACGGTCCAGCGCCCAATTTCGCCATCGCGATGACATATTCCTTTTCCTTCGGTGTGAGCCTGTCAATTCGCACCTTGAAGAAGCCATCGTCGAGCCTTCGCAACGCTTCCTTTCCCGCCGACTCGATGCACTCTACCGTGATCGGGGATCGTTCGGAGGCATTCCACACCTGATAGCCCCATTCCTGCAAGAAATAGGGATAACCCTGCGTAAGGACGACAATCTTTTCGAGCAGGTTCTCGTCGATTGTTTCGCCTTCGTCCTCGATGGGCTGGCGGATCGCACCCGCAGCGTCATCATGGGACAGGGCGTCGACTTTGGGGAAAATGAAAAGCCTTTCCGAATAGGACTTTGCATCACCGGACAAGGCGGCAATAGCTGGGAGGCCAGCCCCAAACAGCAGTACTGGCAATGCTTTTTGATTGATGCGGTGAATGGCCACGATTAACGCGCCCAGTTCATCCGGTGAGAGATATTGCACTTCGTCGATCAGAATTGCCCATCCTCTCCCCGCCGCCTTGGCTGCATCGCCGACTTTGAGAAACAGTTCCGTCAGATCAAACTCAAGATTGCCGCTGTCTGCAACGCCAGGCTCCGGGTCGACGGAGACTTCAAAGTCGCCCACCGATATCTTGAAGGCACTCGCAAAGCTGCGAAGCGCGCGCATGGCAACATGTGTGGAGGCCTTTGCGGACTCTACAACCGACATTTTGCGCAGGACTTGGTGAATCTTCGGATACAGAAGATCGACCAATTTTCGGTCTTCGGGAGCTTCAATGAACGAAGTGAAATAACCATGCTCTTCAGCCAATTGTTCGATCTTGTTGAGCAAGACCGTTTTGCCCACCCCGCGCAGACCCATTAGCATTTGCGATTGTGCCGGGCGCCCAAGCAGCACGCGTTGAAGTGCCGTATCTGCTGCGGTGATGATTTCTTCTCGGCCGGCCAGTTCAGGCGGTTGCGATCCCGCTCCGGGGGCAAAAGGATTGCGGACGGCGTCCATATTTAGCCTTTTAGGGGTATGTATAACCTATATAGGCTATACTTATCCCTAACTCCCTATAAGTCAATCAACCCGCTTGTGGGGCACTCGCCCCATCACCCCTCCCGCGTCGCCAGAAACGTGGCTTCCGCCTCGCTCGTCTCGCGGCCCAGCGCGGTGTTTCGTCCGGGGAAGCGGCCGAAGCGCGCTATCTCGTCGGCGTGGGCCTGCGCGAAGGCGAGGATCTGCGCGGTTTCGGCGTGGAGCGCGGTGTAGCGGTCGAGCGCGCGGGCCTGCACTTGGGGGTCTTCGGCGTGCATCAGCGGCAGCGCGAAGAAATGGCGCTGCGACAGCGTGAGGCGCGCCTCCATGCCCTTGTCGAGGCCGTCCAGCGCGAGGGCGAGGGCTTTTTCGTCCGAGGCGAAGGCCGCAGCCGTGCCGCGATGGATGTGGCGCGGGAACTGGTCGAGCAGCAGGATCAGCGCGAGGCGGCTGAGCGGCCCCATCGCCGCCCAGTGATCGAGTGCGCCGCCGCGGGCCTCTGCCAGAAGGTCGGCGAACTGTTCGGCGACCATCGCGTCGAGATTTTCGCCGCCGCTGAACCACTGCTCCGGGCCGACGTCGCGGAACCAGAAATCGAGAACTTCGCGCGCCTTGCTGTCCATATCGTCCTGCCCTTTTGACTCGCGCCTGAGTCGCACCAGACCATTTCGCGTACCGTCCGGTTAAGCAAGCCCCTTGTCGGTCCGTGCGTCAGGCTCTAGGCGCGCTTTCCGAAGAGATCACCGAAATCGCAGGAGCCGACATGTCCGAACTCGAAACCGCCATCGAAGCCGCGTGGGACGCGCGCGACACCGTCACCCCCGCCAGCGCCGATGTGCGCAAGGTCGTCGACGAGGCGCTGGCCCTGATCGAGTCCGGCGCAGCGCGCGTGGCCGAGCCTGATGGCGAGGGCGGCTGGAAGGTCAACCAGTGGCTCAAGAAGGCCGTGCTGCTCTCGTTCCGCCTGAACGACAACGCGCCGGTCGCCGGTGGTGCCGGTGGCGCGCCCGCGTTCGACAAGGTGCCGGTGAAGTTCGACGGCTGGGGCGAGGACGAGTTCCGCGCGGCGGGCTTCCGCGTCGTGCCGGGCGCCGTCGCGCGCCGTGGCACCTATATCTCGAAGGGCGTGGTGCTGATGCCCAGCTTCGTGAACATCGGCGCCTACGTGGGCGAGGGCACCATGGTCGACACCTGGGCGACCGTCGGCTCGTGCGCGCAGATCGGCAAGAACGTCCACATCTCGGGCGGCGTCGGCATCGGCGGCGTGCTGGAGCCGCTGCAGGCCGGCCCGGTCATCATCGAGGACAACTGCTTCATCGGCGCGCGCTCGGAAGTGGCCGAAGGCGTCGTGGTCGGTGAAGGCGCGGTGCTCTCGATGGGCGTGTTCCTGGGCGCCTCGACCAAGATCGTCGACCGCGCGACCGGCGAAGTCCACATCGGCAAGGTGCCGCCCTATGCGGTGGTCGTCCCCGGCTCGATGCCCGGCAAGCCGCTGCCCGACGGCACCCCGGCCCCTCGCTCTACTGCGCGGTGATCGTCAAGACGGTGGACGCACAGACCCGCTCGAAGACCGGCATCAACGAGCTGCTGCGCGACTGATCGAAAACGGATACGGATGCGCAGCCGCGTTGGAACGCGCTGCGCATCCGGTGCGTTGAAGGAGGGAAAGGGTAGTCTGTTCAGGTGGATAACCGGACAGACGCAGAGGCCCTCAACTTCGGGAGACGCGACGCCATGACTTGGCTTAATAATGCTGGGCCCAACCAGAACCGCACGCATATCGCCCGCGACCATGCCCGCGCCGGGACCACGCCGCACGTCGTTCGCAACGTGCTGGCCTTCAGCATCGCCCTTGCGCTGATCGCGCTGGCAGTGGCCTTCATCTTCGGCAAGCCCCCTGCGCGCGATGCCGTCGGCTCCGCGTCGGGTTCTACGGTAGCGGGCGGGCAGGCGCAGTAAGCTTCCGCGATTCTCGTTGATGGCTTTGCGCCGCACCTTGCGGTAGGCCTGAACCGTTCCCGGCCAAGGAGACTGGCTTGCCCCTTTCCGCAGATGTTCCCGATCGCCCTGTCGACTCCGGCGACGATCCCAGCGAGCTGATCGCCGCGCTGGGCCTGATGCCGCACCCCGAGGGTGGCTGGTATCGCGAGACCTGGCGCGCCGAAGCGGCGGAGGGCGAGCGTCCTACGGCAACCGCGATCCATTTCCTGCTGGAGGCGGACCAGCGCTCGCACTGGCACCGGGTGGATGCTGCCGAGATCTGGTTCTGGCACGCCGGAAGCCCCTGCGTGCTGGAGATTGCGCCGACCGATCAGGGGCCGGTGACGCGCCATGTGCTCGGCGGTTCGGTGCTCAAGGGAGAGGCGCCGCAAGTGCTCGTCCCGACCGGCCACTGGCAGGCGACGACGCCTCAGGGCGGCTGGGTGCTGGTAAGCTGCGTGGTCAGCCCCGGCTTCGACTTCGCAGGTTTCGAGCTGGCCGCGCCGGAATGGTCGCCGGGGTGAGGTGATGGGGGCGTGCCTATGGGCTTCGCTCCAAGACGTGATGTGTTGCGCTCATGCCAAGACTGTCCGGAGTATCCCGAGTGCCAGATCGGTTGGCGGTTGAGATGGGTGGGTAGCGGTCGCAGGGCCGTTTCCCTCAAATTCGTCATTCCCGCGAAGGCGGGAATCCAGTCGGCGCAACGCGTCGAAACCGAGATCGCTGGCGAGATCGCACCACGGCGGATTTCCCTTTTCGATCAGGTGCGGTGCTTGCGCAGGAGGTAATGTTTTGTGCCAGGGCGAGAATGGAGGGATCAGGTCGGCAGGCATCCCTTATCGCAAGGTCGCTACTGGATTCCCGCCTTCGCGGGAATGACGAGGGAAGGGGCGATAGCGTTTAATCGCCGGACGATCGCCAAGACACCTCGAAGTCATATTCTGGTTCGATCGTGCCGCGAAACTCTGGGACGGCACGTACCGCTCGCGCTGCGTTCACCAGAAGGGCGTCTTCTACCGTCGCTTGAAGTTGCGTATGTCGAGGCCAGTCATCGGCAAGTGCTGGATGCTTATCGTTGGGCTCAAGCGCGCCTTGCCGAAACTTCGCTCGGTATCGAAGCCAAATTGACCAATCTTCCTCAATGGCGGCCAACTGTTCGGGCGTGATCGGAGACAATAGGCATACGGCGCTCCAGTCGCCAGCCTCACTATCCCACTCGCATCGGTAGGCGTGGGGAATACCGCAATAGTTGGCTATGCCGGTTTGCGGCCCGTCGTAATAGTCATGAACGGTATGAACCGTTTCCCACCCAGCGGTCGTCGCGTCGATCATTCCACAAAGATACGGCAATTCCTGCATTGCAGAAAGGGGGCGACGGGCGACCGTCTCAACCTGCGCAGTCGACCTCCCGCTTCTTCCCGAACCATCGCCCAGAACAAACACGCCCGCGCCGGGTCTGTGTCGATCCGTGCGCGGGCGGTGTCTCCTCCTCCCTGCCTTGGCTGCAATATCAATAAGAGGCCTTGTCTGGATGCACTTTCCATAAAGCCGGTTCAGGCGTTCGCCCCTGCCGCGCTGCCCCCCAGCAGTGCGACAGGGACGAATTCGCCCGCTGGGGGACAAACCCCCTTTCCGGTGAGGCGAGTGTTACGGCGGGCATGGTCCGTTGGCTGGGGGTCAGCGTACTGGTTTAGTGCCCTTACCGGGATCGAAACCGCAGGTGGTTTCTACTCCCAACTCGTTCCCGAAAAGGACAGGGCAAACAGAACCAGACCGGTCTGCAGCGCTGCCAGAAGCTCTTTCATGGCCTTTCGTATCCTCTTGTCCCGAAGGGCTCGCCTTATTTTGTTTCGGCCAGTCCCCTTGTTGAGACATGATCTAGCACTGCTTATCGCGTCCACAAAGTGGAATTTTAGAGAAAATCACCTTTTTTCAGGTAGTTGCACTTGCACAATTGCTGGAGCAACTATTCAGAAAAAAGGAGTGTTCGTTCATTTCGGCGATGCCCGGATTAACGCTCTGTAATAGCCAGAGTTTTTCGCTGCGAATTCAAGGCAAAGGTTTGCAAGCTAACTATCGCCCTTGTGGAACGACCCTGCTCTCGCTGCGTTGCGACAGCGAGGCGGAACACACTTTCAACCCACCCGAAAGGCACCAGAACATGACGACGAACACGGCATCGGCCCGCTACGAAGGGCTCGGCAAGGACGGCAAGGGCGCGATTTCGACGAAGTCGGGCGTGCTGAGCGACCAGCCCTATGGTTTCGGGACGCGATTCGAAGGCCAGCCCGGCACCAACCCCGAGGAACTGATCGCCGCCGCGCACGCCGCCTGCTTCACGATGGCGACCAGCTTCGCACTGGCCAAGGCAGGTCATGCCGATGGCACGCTCGATACCAGTTGCACGGTGACGCTCGACAAGGACGGCGACGGCTTTGCCGTGACGAAATCGGCGCTGGTGCTGAAAGCCAGCATCCCGGCATCACCGAGGCCGAATTTGCCGAGATCGCCGATGGCGCCAAGGCGGGGTGCCCGATCTCCAAGCTGCTGAACTGCGAAGTGACGCTGGAAAAGTCGCTGGAAGGCTGATCGGGGCTCCGATCCGGTGTGTGGCGGGAACGGTGATCGGGCGATCGGCGTTCCCGCTGCGAACCCAGATGCGGGAGATGCTGTGATGCCTCACAGAGAGATGAGTGGCTGGGCGGGATCGAACCGCATGGCGATTGCGCTGCTGCTGCTGTGCGTGGGCGCAGGCGGGGCCGTCACGCTGGGCGTCTTCGCCGCGCGCCTTGTCCCGGCCTCTTCCCATGTCTCCACCGCGCCGGACAGTCTTGCGCCCTATCGCGGCGGCTCCTCGGATGGCAGCGCCGTGGCTTATGCAGATCCCGGTGGATATACCGGCGGGCAGGGTGCGGGATCGCAGAGCGCGGCAACGCTGCCCGATGGCTATTATGCCAGCGCCTATCCTTTTGCCGGACGCGATGGCGAGGGAGGCGGGCCGGGAACCGACGACATGGGCGAGATTCCCCTCGATCCCGATCTGGCGGCACTGTCCGATCCTCCGCCCGCAGTAGCGGCCAGTGATGGGGGACGCGATGGCGGCATGGCCGGCGAAACCGCGATTGCCGCTGCCGCCGTCGCGCATGCCGTGCAGGCTGCCGAAGCCGGTCTCGCGCCGGTCTCCATGCCGCCCGAATCGGGCATGCAGGCGAGCGCGCTGTAAAAAACGTCACAATCGGTGTCGCGCGCAACATTGATTCCGCGCGACACCGCTCTATAGGCGCTTTTCATGCGTACAGGCTCGATCACCCGCAAGACTCACGAAACCGACATTGCCGTGGAGGTGAACCTCGACGGCACCGGCGCCTTTGAGGTGTCGACCGGCATCGGCTTCCTCGATCACATGATCGAGCAGTTCTCGCGCCACTCGCTTATCGATATCCGCTGCAAGGTGGCGGGCGACCTGCATGTCGACGGCCATCACACCGCCGAGGACAGCGCGATCGCCATCGGGCAGGCGATTTCCAAGGCGCTGGGCGACAAGGCGGGCATCGGCCGCTACGGCCAGGTCTATTCGCCGATGGACGAAGCGCTGGCGCGTGTCGCGCTCGACATCTCGGGCCGTCCGTGGCTGGTGTGGAAGGCTGAGTTCACGCAGGTCAAGCTGGGCGAGCTGGATACCGAGCTGATCGAGCACTGGTTCCACTCGATCGCGCAGGCCGTGGGCATCACCCTGCACATCGAGCTGATCTACGGCGTGAACAACCACCACATCTGCGAAGGCATCTTCAAGGGCTTTGCGCGCGCGATGCGTCAGGCGGTCGAGCTGGATCCGCGCAAGGGCGGGGCGATCCCCTCGACCAAGGGCCAGCTCGGAGGCTGACGGGACCATGGCGGACGTTCTGGCCCTGATCGACTACGGCGCGGGCAACCTGCACTCGGTCGCCAATGCGCTGCGGGCGGCGGGGGCAGAGAATGTCGCGATCACCGCCGACCCTTCGGTGGTGCGAACCGCAGAGCGCATCGTGCTGCCCGGCGTCGGCTCGTTCGGCGCCTGCGCGGCCGGGCTCTGGGGCATTCCCGGCATGGTCGAGGCGATGGCCGAGCGTGTCCATGTCGGCGGCGCGCCGTTCCTCGGCATCTGCGTTGGCATGCAACTGCTCGCCACGCGCGGGCTGGAGTTCGGCGAGACGCCGGGCCTCGGCTGGATCGCGGGCGAAGTGCGGGCGATCGAGCGGACCGATCCGGCGATCAAGATCCCGCACATGGGCTGGAACGACGTGGCGCTGGGCCGTCACGATCCCGCATCCGGCCTGATCGTGCCGGGCGAGGCCTATTTCCTGCACTCCTTCCACTACGTGCCCGACAATGGGCAGGACGTGGCGGCGATGACCGATCACGGTGGCGGCCTTGTCGCCGCCGTCGCCCGCGACAACGTGGTCGGCGTGCAGTTCCACCCGGAAAAGAGCCAGTCCTACGGGCTGTCGCTGCTCTCCCGTTTCCTGGAGTGGAAGCCGTGAACATGGACAATCTCCCACCCCTTCAGGGGAGGGATACGCAGGCTTGGTCGCGCAGCGGCCTAGCCGGAGTTGGGCGGGGGCGATCGGCGGGATACTGCCTGCGCCGCCCCCTTCCAAGCTGCGCTAGCTCCTTCGGAGCAAGCTTTGCTATCCTTCCCCCTGAAGGGGGAAGGGATCAGTTCAGGATTTTTGTATGATCGTATTTCCCGCCATCGACCTGAAGCAGGGGCAGGTCGTGCGTCTGGCCGAAGGCGACATGGCGCGCGCCACCGTCTATGGTGACAACCCGGCTGCGCAGGCCATGCTGTTTGCCGAAGCCGGTTCGCAGTACCTCCATGTCGTCGATCTCGACGGCTCGTTCGCAGGCCGTGCGGAGAACCGCGAGGCGGTCGAGGCGATCCTTGAGGCGTTCCCCGGCCATGTCCAGCTGGGCGGCGGCATCCGCACGCGCGAGGCGGTCGAGGGCTGGTTCGACCTGGGCGTCGCGCGCGTGGTCATGGGCACTGCCGCGCTGAAGGACCCGCAGTTCGTCAAGGACATGGCGGGCGAGTTCCCCGGCGGCATCGTCGTTGCGGTGGACGCGCGCGACGGCATGGTCGCGACCGAGGGCTGGGGGGAAGTCTCCGACGTTTCGGTGGTCGATCTGGCACGCCGGTTCGAGGATGCGGGCGTTGCCTCGCTGCTGTTCACCGACATCGGCCGCGACGGTATGCTGAAAGGCGCCAACATCGAGGCGACCGTGGATCTTGCGCGCCGCACCGACATGCCGGTGATCGCCAGCGGCGGCGTGAAGGGACTCGACGACATTCGCCTGCTGGCGCTCCATGCCAAGGACGGCATCGAGGGCGTCATCACCGGTCGTGCGCTCTATGACGGGCGTCTCGACCTTGCCGCCGCGATCCAGATGGCCGAGCGCGAGGGATGAACCCGCTGCACCTTCTGGGCTTCGTCGCCACCTTGGCAGTCGGTTTCCGGCTGTTCATGGTGGTGCGCGATTGTCTGGAAGGGCAGGCGCGTATCCGCACCGGCACCGGCCGCGTGATGGCGCGCTGGGACCGGCGCACGAAACCGGCAGGCTTCTGGGGCGCGACCGTGTTCCAGCTGGCGGTCGTCGCGTTTTTGCTGTTCCTGTGCGCGCGCATGGTGACGGCATGAACGACAATCGTCTGGTTGCGCTGATGGTGCTGCTGATCCTCGTGCCGGGCTTCGTGATTGCCTGGAACGACTGGCGCAACGGACGCGTGCGGCTGCTGTTGTTCAGCCGGATGCGTTCGGGCATCCGTGCCGATCGCGAGACCGATCCGCGCAAGTTCCGCCTCTATACCGCGGCCAACGTCGCCCTGATCGTGCTGGTGACGGTGGGCTGCGTGGCGCTGTTCTTCAAGCCTGTGTGAGGAAGGTGATCCCATGACCGTGCGTATCCGTGTGATCCCCTGCCTCGACGTTCGCGATGGCCGCGTGGTGAAGGGCGTGAACTTCGTTGACCTGATCGACGCGGGCGATCCGGTGGAGCAGGCGCGCGCCTATGACCGCATGGGCGCAGACGAGCTGTGCTTCCTCGACATTTCCGCCAGCCACGAAGGGCGCGGGACACTGCTCGACGTGGTGCGCCGCACTGCCGAGGTCTGCTTCATGCCGCTGACCGTGGGCGGCGGCGTGCGCAGTGCCGAGGATGCGCGCGCGCTGCTGCTGGCAGGGGCGGACAAGGTGGCGGTGAACTCGGCGGCGGTTTCGCGCCCCGAAGTGGTGGCTGACATTGCCGCCCGGTTCGGCGCGCAGTGCATCGTCGCCTCGGTGGACGCGCGCAAGGTGGCGCCGGGCAAGTGGGAGATCTTCACCCACGGCGGCCGCAAGGCGACCGGGATCGACGCGCTGGCGCATGCGGTGAAGCTGGCCGAGCTGGGCGCAGGCGAACTGCTCGTCACCTCGATGGATGGCGATGGCACCAAGGCGGGCTACGATCTGGAGCTGACCCGCACGATTGCGGACGCCGTTTCGGTGCCGGTGATCGCGAGCGGAGGCGTGGGTACGCTCGACCATCTGGTCGACGGCGTGCGCGAAGGCCATGCCAGCGCGGTACTGGCCGCCTCGATCTTCCATTTCGGAACGCATACCGTGGCCGAGGCGCACGCGGCGCTACGCTCGGCAGGACTGCCTGCGCGCGGCTGCTGATACAGCTTTTTACCAGGCAAAAAAGTCGCGGAAATCCGCGTATCTGCACGCGATTCAATCGGTTTCGGTGCTGCACCGATTCGGGACACGATCAACTGCCCTCTTGCATCGACGGACCGGGGAGCCGAAAGGGCCTCGTTGGCTTCCTTAACGGGTCGTCAACCAAGTCGAAAGGTCCCCCCGCCGTGCGCTCTGCGTTGTTTTCCGTCCTGCCTCTCGCACTTGCAGCGACCCCGGCTTACGCCGCGGGTACGGTGCAGTTGCCGGAACCCAGCAGCATGCTGCTGTTCGGGCTGGGCGTGGCAGGCGTGGCGATCGGCCGCCGGTTCTCCACGAAGCGCTGATCGCGGCGCTGTAGCGCAAGCTGCGACGACGGCCCGCCATGTCGGGGCGCCGAGCGTGACAGGACTTGACCCTTGCGTGCCTGCGCCCCATGGCTCGGCGCATGAGCACCGCTTCCTCCGCTACGCCCTCGGTTTCCGACGCGCCCTCTGCTTCCGACACACTGGCCCGGCTTGAGGCGACTGTCGCGGCCCGGCTTCAGGCCGATCCGGAATCGAGTTACGTCGCGCGGCTGAAGGCGAAGGGCCTTGCCAAGATCGCGCAGAAAGTGGGCGAGGAGGGCGTCGAGACGGTGATCGCCGCGCTCGCCGAGGATGACGCGGCGCTGGTGGGCGAGGCGGCCGACCTGATTTTCCACCTGATGGTGCTGCTGGGCGTGCGCGAGGTGCCCTTTTCTGCGGTGCTGGATGTGCTTGAGCGCCGCGAAGGCGTCTCGGGCCTCGCCGAAAAGGCCGCCCGCGTTCAGGACTGACGCCCTCAGAACTTGAGATTTCCTTCGGAGACCCCCGATGCCGATCGACCCCAAGCTGCCCTATGACGACCGTAACGTCTTCGCACTGATCCTGCGCGGCGAGCTGCCATGCAGCAAGGTCTACGAGGACGAGTTCGCGCTCGCCTTCAACGACATTCGCCCGCAGGCGCCGGTCCATGTTCTGGTGATCCCCAAGCAGGCTTACGTCTCGTGGGACGATTTCACCGCCAAGGCCGAGGATGCCGAGATCGCCGGGTTCATGCGGGCGGTGGGCAACGTCACCCGCCAGCTGGAACTGGATGCGCCGGGCTATCGCCTGATGGTGAACATGGGCGGGCACGGCCATCAGGAAGTGCCGCATCTGCACGTCCACATCTTCGGTGGACGCCCGTTCTACCAGATGATTGCCGAATAACCCCCGTAATCCCCGGTTTTCCGACGAGTGGGGGCCTGTTTTCGCCGCGATGTCGCTGCGAGCGGCTCGCAGGCGCTAGGCAGGACTGCGACGAGCCGTTAAGCATCCGGTTAGCATGACAGACCAGCCCCTGCCTCCCGGCGGCCGGATCGACGGCGGCCTCCACCGCTTCGCCCTGCGCGTCTACTACGAAGACACCGACGCGGGCGGGGTGGTCTATCACGCCAATTACATCCGCTGGTTCGAGCGTGCGCGCTCCGATCTCGTCGAACTGCTGGGCATCGACCAGCGCGCGGCGATCGAGGGGGGCGTCGGCATGTATACCGTGGCGGAGATCGCGATCCGCTATCGCGCGCCGGGCAAGCTGGGCGATGCCGTGGTGATCGAAACCAGGCCGCTCAGCGTCGGGCGCGTTGCCTGCACGCTGCACCAGATCGCGCGGCGCGGCGAAACCGTGCTGGCCGAGGCCACCGTCAAGGTCGGATTCATCTCGCTCGAAGGAAAACCCGCACGCCAGCCCGAGGCATGGCTGCGCGCCTTCGTGCAACTCGCAGAGGCCCCATCAATCGCCGACGCGCAAGACGCGCGCGGCAGGGAAGGACAGGAATGACCATCGACTTGCTCGCCGCCGCTGCCTCGCTCGGCGATACCCCGGATCACCTCAACCCGGTGAAGCTGTTCGCCGATGCCGACATCGTCGTGAAGGCGATCATGATCGCGCTGCTGCTGGCCAGCGTGTGGGTATGGATGATCATCGTCTCGTTCAGCCTGCGCATGGGTGCCACCAAGCGCCGCTCGGACACGTACGAGGAGCAGTTCTGGGAGGCCGAGAACTTCGAGACCTTCCAGCGCAGCCGCGACAAGGACAATGTGGCCGTGGGCCGCGTCGCCGGGGCGGGGCTGGCCGAATGGCGTCGTAACGCGGGCGCCAAGGGCCTCGATCTGGAAGGCGCGCGCCAGCGGATCGCCATGGCGCTCGGCTCGTCGGTGGGCGAGGAGGCGGATGACCTTGCCAACCGCCTGAACTTTCTGGCGACCGTGGGCTCGGTGGCGCCGTTCGTGGGCCTGTTCGGCACCGTGTGGGGCATCATGAACAGCTTCTTCCAGATCGGCCAGCAGCAGAATTCCTCGCTCGCGGTGGTCGCGCCGGGCATTTCGGAGGCGCTGTTCGCCACCGCCATCGGCCTGTTCGCGGCCATTCCGGCGGTGATCGCCTACAACCGTTTCTCGCACAAGGTGAACCTGTTCGAAGCGCGGATGCAGCGCTTTGCCGACCAGTTGCAGTCGGTCCTCACGCGCCAGCTGGAGCAGCGCTGATGGCGATGGGGATGAGCGGCGGCCGGGGCGGCAGGCGGGGGCGCCGCGGCGGTTCCTCGCGCGCGCCGATGGCCGAGATCAACGTCACCCCGATGGTCGACGTGATGCTGGTGCTGCTGATCATCTTCATGGTGACGGCACCGCTGCTGAAATCCGCCGTGCCGATCGCGCTGCCCGATACCCAGGCCAAGGCGATGTCGGGCGATTCCGATGCGATCACGCTCTCGATCGATGCCGACGGCAAGCTCTACTGGGAGAATGACGTGCTGGCCTCGGGTGAGCTGGCGGACCGCCTTGCAGCCCTGCCCAAGGATGCCGAGGGCAAGCTGCCGCAAGTCACGCTGCGCGCCGACAAGAGCGTCGATTACGGCACCGTTGCCAAGGTGATGGGCGAGCTGGACCATGCCGGGATCACCCAGATCTCGCTGGTGAGCAACGTCAGCGGCGGCGCTGATGACGCCGCAAATGTCAGCGGCGGTTCAGGCGCGTAAGCTAAGGGTTCGGACGATGGCGACGACACCCGTGGCGGGCAGGAACAGGCGCAAGTGGCGCAAGGAAGAGGTCGTCGGCCTCGCGGTGGCGCTTGCGCTGCACGCGGGGCTGGTCGCGGTGATCCTGATCAAGCCCGCGACGCCGCCCAAACCGAGCGAGCCCAAGCCGGTCGAAGTGACGATCAGCACCGATATCGCGCAGACCTCGACTTCGCCCGATCCCAAGGCGCAGGCCGCGCCCGATGTGGCGCCAGCGATCGGCGAGGAAGCGGCCGATGCTGCGCCTGCCGAGCCGGAGCCGGTTCCCGCGCCGCCCGTGCCGACCCCGCCGCAACCCAAACCGGAACCGCGTCCGGTGCCCAAGCCGGTCGAGAAGCCTGAGCCCAAACCGGCACCCCGGCCCGTGCCGAAGCCGGTGCCCAAGCCTGCTCCCAAACCGGTCGAGCGGCCCAAGCCCCAGCCTAAACCGGCGCCTAAACCGGCGCCCAAGCCGGTCGAGAAACCGAAACCGGCGCCCAAGCCCGCCCCCAAGCCTGCGCCTCGTCATGAGGAGAAGGCGCCCTCGAAGCCTGCTGCCAAGCCCGCCGCCAAGCCGGGCAAGGGCGAGGCCGAGACCAAGGGCAATGCCAAGGCGCCGCCCAAGAAGGCGGGCGGCAGTCTGGTCGGCGCGGACTTCCTCAAGGGGCTGGAAGGCGCCAAGGACCCGCAGGGCAAGGGCGCGCCTGCTGCGGCGATGAGCCCGCAGGTCGCCGCCTCGCTGGGCGCCACGATCCGTCGCCAGATCAAGCCGCACTGGCAGGCGCCGCAGGGTGCCGATGCCGACAAGCTGATCACCCGCATCCGCTTCCGCCTGAACCCGGACGGTACGCTCGACGGCGCGCCGCAGGTGGTTTCGACCACCGGCGTCACCGCCTCGAACAAGGCGCAGGTGGAACGTCATCAGGAGATGGCCGTTCGTGCCGTAAGGCTGGCCGCGCCGTTCAACCTGCCGTCCGAATACTATTCGACCTGGAAAACCATAACCACCGACTTCGACAGGAAACTCTCGCAATGATCCCTCTTCGCCTTATCGCGCTCGGACTTGTCGCGAGCGTCTCGACTGCCGCACTCGCCCAGTCTGCGCCGCTGACGCCGATGCCCGCGCCCAATGCCGCGCCTTCGCAATCTGCATCTCAGCCCGCTGGTACTCAGGATGACGGCGGCCTGCAGGTCACTGTTTCGGACGACAGCGCCTGGGAGAACCTCGGCATCGCGATCACCGCCTTCGCCACCGACGCCGACGTGCCGACGCGGACCAACGCGGGATCGACCGCGTCGCTCGGCCGGGCGGTCTCCTCGGTGATCGCCGACGACCTCAAGAACAACGGCCTGTTCAAGCCTTCGGGGCCGCAGGGTCTGCCGGACGTGGCCTATAGCCAGGTTCAGGCGCCGACCTATCCGGTCTGGTCCTCGCGCGGGGCGGACATGCTGGTGCAGGGCTTTGTGCGCGCAGGTGCCGACGGGCAGATCACCGTGGGCTGCTATCTCTACGACGTCGCGCTCAAGCAGATGCTTTCGAAGGGCGGCTGGCAGGTCGGCCCCGAGGACTGGCGCCGCGCGGCGCACAAGTGTTCGGACATGGTCTATTCGCGCCTGTCGGGCGAGAGCCCGTTCTTCGATTCGCGCATCGCCTTCATTGCCGAGAGCGGCCCCAAGGCGCACCGCATCAAGCGGCTGGCGGTGATGGATTCGGATGGCGCGAACTTGCGCTATCTCACCAGCGGGCAGGCGCTGGCGCTGACGCCGCGCTATTCGCCGGACTATTCCAAGCTGCTCTACCTCTCGTACCTCAATGGCGAGCCGAGCATCTACGTCTATGACCTGAACACCAACACCCAGCGCCTGATCAGCCGTTCCAAGAACCCGACCTTCGCGCCGCGCTGGTCGCCCGATGGCAAGTCGATCCTCTATTCGATGGCGACGGGCGGCAACACCAACATCTATCGCGTTTCGGCCAGCGGCGGCGCACCGGTGCAGCTCACCAACGTGCCGGGCATCTCGATCGGCGGCAGCTATTCGCCCGATGGCAGCAAGATCGTGTTCGAGAGCGACCGTTCGGGCAACCAGCAGGTCTACGTGATGAACGCGGATGGCTCGAACCAGCACCGCATCACCTTCTTCGGCGGCAGCTCGGCCACGCCCGAATGGAGCCCGCGCGGCGACCTGATCGCCTTCACCCACATCGCGGGCAACCTGCGCGTGGCGGTGATGACGCCCGAGGGGCGCGACATGCGCTACCTCACCAATTCGTGGCAGGACGAGGCGCCCACCTGGTCGCCGAACGGGCGCATCGTGCAGTTCTTCCGCACCGCCAAGGGATCGAGCGACGCCTCGATCTGGCAGGTCGACCTGACCGGCCGCAACGAGCGCAAGCTGCCGACGCCCGGCGGCGCCTCGGACCCGGCGTGGGGCCCGATCCGTCCGTAAAGGGAGCGTAAGGGCGAAAGTACCGTCCGTATTTCTGCCAGTGTGAATTTTCGTGCGACTTGACTCTGTCGCACAGTGAACAAAACTCCGGTCCTGCGCGTTCATCGTGCAGGACCGCGCCTGAGAGGAGATTGAACCATGCCTTCCCAGACTTCTGTCGTTTCGCCTTCCACGATGTCGCGCCGTACCCGCCTGATCGGCATGTCGCTGATGGTGGCGGGCGCGCTGACCGTCTCGGCCTGCTCGAAGAAGCCGCCCAAGGAGCTGCCGCCGCAGCCGGTCGGCCCCGAGACCTCGATGCCCGCGAACACGCAGCCTGCCTACAACGGCCCGGTCAAGGGTTCGTCGGAAGACTTCATCGCGACGATGATGGGCGCCGACACGATCTACTTCGACACCAACAACTACGATGTTGATGCCGAGGATCAGGCCGCGCTCGCCAAGCAGGCGCAGTGGATGATGCAGTATCCCAACACCCACGCCACCATCGAGGGCCACTGCGACGAGCGCGGCACGCGCGACTACAACCTCGCGCTGGGTGAGCGCCGCGCCAATGCGGCCAAGAACTACCTCGTCAGCCTGGGCGTTTCGCCTGATCGTCTGACCACCGTCAGCTACGGCAAGGAGCGCCCGATCGCGCTCGGCTCGACGCCCGACGCCTGGGCGAAGAACCGCCGCGCGGTGACGGTCGTGATGAACTGATGACGTTCGGGGCATGTCCTGTGCGGGACATGCCCTTGCGGCACCGGCCCTCGCGGATTTTACAAAACAACAGCCCGGCATGCGATCTGCGCAAGCCGGGCTGTTGCGTGGAAGGGCTTGCGTACCAAGGCCCCGAACGCGTATCGGCGCAGGGATGAGCCGCGCAACCCGAACCAATGACTGGGGCTTTCCCCGCTGGAGGCCCTACGGCGCCTCGCGCGAGGCGGCACAGGTTCGGCTCTGCGATCGCCACGGCTGCAACGATCCGGGTGACTGCCCCGCGCCCAAGAGTCCGAACAGCCGCGATCGCTGGTATTTCTGCCAGAAGCACGCCGCCGAATACAACGCCGGGTGGGACTACTTCGCCGGGCTCGACGCCGAGGAAGCCGCCGCGCGCGAAGCAGACGAGCAGGCCGAGACGGCGGGCTACAAGGAATCGGCGCACTATGGCTGGGCGGGCTCGGGCGACGGCACCCGCAGCCGCGACGAGCTGCGCGCGCTCGAAGCGCTCGGCCTCGATCCCGATGCGGACTTCGACGCGGTGAGGAAGGCCTGGCGCACCAGGGCCAAGGAAGTCCACCCCGACGTCAAGCCCAACGACCCGGAAGCCGCCAAGGCCTTCCAGACCTACCAGCTCGCCTACGAAGTCCTGCGCGCCGCCGAAGACCGGCGCGAGTGGAAGGGCTGAGAGGGCTAGTCGGGAAGCGTTTGCAGAAGGGCTGCCGCGATCCGTTTTCTGTGTATTCCGGTATGAGATCGCTCGCTATCGCTGCCGCGCTGCTGCTCGTGACGGGCTGCTCGGACGACTGTTCCGACACGCCGATCAAAATCGTCGATAGTCCGGATGGGCTACATTCGGCGGTATTGTTTCAGCGGGACTGCGGCGCGACCACGGGGTTCTCGACACAGGTCTCTGTTGTTCCGTCTCGCCAGACGCCTCTTCACGCAGGCAATGCATTTCGTGCCGATGACGATCACGGTGCGGCCGCATTGGGCCCATGGGGCGGTTCGTGGGCGCAGATCCAGTGGCTGGCCACAGATCACCTGCTCGTTCGCTATGCGGCTAAATCCCGCATCTTCAAGCGAGCGGACCATGTGGACGGCGTCCGTATAACCTACCAGTCCATTCGCCGCTGAGTATGCTCACGCTCGCGCCATCGCCAGTAGTCCTGGCAGCGCGGGGTTGAGGCTGTCCTCGCGCCAGACGATGGCCTGGGCGACTTCGGGTGCCGCCTCCAGATCGACGAAGCGCACGCCAGCGATGCCGAGCTTGCGCACCGAGGCGGGGACGAGCGCCAGGCCGAGGCCCTCGGCGACGAGGCCGACGATGGTCTGCTGCAACTGCACTTCGAGGCGGACTTCGGGCTCGCCGCCGCCGAGCCGCACGTAGTCCTCGACCGTGCGGCGCAGGGTCGGGGCGACGTCGGCCAGCACCGCGATCAGCGCGCGGTCGGTGAAGTGGGCGGGGGTGAGGATGGGCTCTGCGGCGAGGGGATCGTCAGCAGGTATCGCGGCGACCAGCGGTTCGCGGTGGATCGTCGCGCTGGACAGGCCAGGCAGCTGGCCGGGATCGAAGGTCACCCCCGCATCGAGGCGCCCTTGGGCCACATCGACGAGCAACTGCTGCGGCACCGTCTCGCGCAGATGCAGGCGCACCAGTGGATGCGTGGTCATGTAGCGCCGGGTCAGCGCGGGGACGAGGCCGTAGGCGGCGTGCATCATGAAGCCGACCGCCAGTTCGCCGATCTCGCCTGCTTCGGCGAGCCGCGCGTTGCGGCAGGCCTCGTCGAAGGTCGCCAGCGTGCGGCGGGCGTCAGCGGCGAACTGTTCGCCCGCAGGGGTCAGGCGGGCATGGCGCGAATTGCGCTCGACCAGCCGCACGCCAAGGTCCGCCTCCAGCGCGGCGATCTGGCGGCTGAGCGGCGGCTGGCTGATGTGCAGCGCGCGCGCCGCCTGCCCGAAATGCAGCGTGCGGGCGAGTTCGACGAAGTAGCGCAACTGGCGCAGCTCGATCACTGATACGTCTCCGGCATCGGTCTGGTGACAAAACGGTATTGGAATGCATCAATCTGGCCGACTACGCCACGGCGGATTTTCCATCGTATACTTGTCCGTCTGCCTAAGGGGCGCTGTTCTCTCCCATGTCCGTCCTGTTCATCGTCCTGCCGATCTTCGCGCTGATCTTCGCCGGGTGGCTGTGCCGCCGCCTCGACGTGCTCGGCCCCAACGCCACGCGTGAGCTGAACCGCTTCGTGGTCTATCTCGCGCTGCCTGCACTGCTGCTGGATATCGTCGCGAAAGCCAGCTGGTCGCAGATCTGGCAACCGGGCTTCGTCGGCGCATTCGGGATCGGCGTGGCGGTGATTTTCGTCGCCACCATCGCCATCCGCCTGCGCGCGCATGGGCTGGCCGATGCGGCGGTCGACGGGCTGAACGCGGCCTATGGCAACACGGGCTACATCGGTTTTCCGCTGGCTGCCGCCGTGCTGGGCGCAGGAGGCGCGACGCCGACGCTGGTGGCCTCTATCATCACGATCTGCATCCTGTTCGCGGTGGCCATCGTGCTGATCGAGGTGGGGCTGGAAGCCTCGCAGCCGCCGCTTCGGATCGTGCAGAAGGTTGCCGGATCGCTCGCCCGCAATCCGCTGGTGATCGCGCCGGTGCTGGGCGCGGTGGTGCTGGCGGTGGGGCGGGGCCTGCCGGTGCCGGTCGACAGCTTCCTGAAGCTCCTGGGCGGCGCGGCGAGTCCTTGTGCGCTGGTGGCGCTCGGCCTGTTCCTGGCGGAGAAGCGCGAGGCCAAGGGAGGGGCTGGCGGCACCGTCGTCCTGCTGACCGCGCTCAAGCTGCTGGTGCAGCCGGTGCTGACCTGGTGGCTGGCAACCCGCGTCTTCGCGCTCGATCCGTTTCAGGTCCGCGCGGCCGTGCTGCTTGCCGCGCTGCCGACCGGCACCGGCCCGTTCATGCTCGCCGAGTTCTATCGCCGCGAGGCGGGGCTGACCGCGAAAGTCGTGCTGGCCTCCACTGTGGTCTCGCTGTTCACGATCACCGGCTATCTCGCCTTCGGGGGTAACGAACCCTTACAAAATCGAGCCAGAACGAAAACGGGCGCCCGAGGATATCCCCGCGCGCCCGTTTTTCATCAGCCGAGTGCCGCAGCAGCCCTTACTTGGGCGAGAGCACCATCAGCATCTGGCGGCCTTCCATGCGCGGATAGGATTCCACCTTCGCCACTTCGGCGACGTCTTCCTGCACGCGGCGCAGCAGGTTCATGCCCAGCTGCTGGTGCGAAAGCTCACGACCGCGGAAGCGCAGGGTGACCTTCACCTTGTCGCCATCGCCGATGAAACGCACGACGTTACGCATCTTGGTGTCGTAGTCGTGGTCGTCGATGTTCGGACGCATCTTGATCTCCTTGATCTCCTGCGTCTTCTGCGTCTTGCGCGCGGCATTGGCCTTTTTCTGGGCCTCATACCGGTACTTGCCGACATCGAGGAACTTGCACACCGGCGGATCGGCGTTGGGCGAGACCTCTACGAGGTCGAGGCCGAGGTCTGCCGCCTGTTCAATCGCCTGGCGCGTGTACATGACGCCGATGTTTTCGCCGTTCTCGTCGATAACACGGACCTTGTCGGTCTGGATCATGTGATTGTAGCGCGGTCCACTCTTGACCGGTGGCGTCATCATGCGCCGGGGTGGGGGTGCTATATGCGTTCTCCTGAACTGTTGTCGTCATGCCCGAAACATGCCCGTAACGCGGACAGACTCGGGACTTTGTGAATTTGGGCGTCATTAATGCGAATCACTCCCGCTCGCCAAGCAGGAAATCGGCCTTTTCGGCCACGCCAATCGATTAATTGCCCCGGTCGGAGCCCGACCTTGGCCCCAATATGGGCCTTCAGGCCGCCGCGCGCCAGAGGGGTAGCGCAAAATCCGCGAATTTGTGGCCACCAAGGCCTCGATTTCGCGCGCGGGCTGCATGGCGGAGAGGATCGCCGGATCGCCTGCATCCATGCCGCCGGTGAGCGCGCCGAAGGCGGGCAGGATCAGCCGGGTCTCGCTGCGGACCGCGCAGGGACGCACGATCCGCCGCCCGCGCGCAGTGAGTCGCAGGCGCGGGTGAAAGTGCCCGGAAAGCTCGGGCAGGGTGCTGTCCGCTTCCGCCTGATGGCGCAGGGCAAGGCCGCCGGTCAGCACTTCTTCGGCCACCGTGCCGCCGATTGCGGCAGGCAGGTGCGGATCGTGGTTGCCGGTGATCCACACCCAGTCGAGCGCGCGGGTCAGTGCGGCGAGCATGCCCGCCGCATGCGGCTCCAGCCGGGCGGGGCCATCGGCATCGTGGAAATTGTCGCCCAGCGCATAGACCCGCCGCGCGCCGGTCAGCCGCACCGCCTCGGCCAGCCGCTTCAGCGTGACGCGGCTGTCGTAGGGGGGAAGCATCTGCCCGGTGCGCGCGAAGAAGCTGCCTTTCTCCAGATGCAGGTCCGCGACCAGCAGCGCGTTCTCGTGCGGCCAGTAGATCGCGCCGGCATGGCCGCCCGCCGGCACCACGAGATGCATCTCGAAGGACTGGAACGAAAAGGGAACCATGGCTTTCCCTTGCCCCAGCGGATGTGTTTTGGCAAGCGCTTCAAGGGATTCTCAAGGAACGGACATGACCGACTGGACTGGCGCTCAGACGCGCGCACGCGAATGGTTCGAGGCTTTGCGCGATTCGATCTGCGCGGCCTTCGAGGCGATCGAGCGCGAGGCCGGTTCGGACGCGCGTTTCGAATATACGTCCTGGCAGCGTGAGGACGATGGCAGCGGCGGTGAGCCCGGTGGAGGCGTTCGCGGCCTGATGAAGGGCCGGGTGTTCGAGAAAGTCGGGGTCAACGTCTCGACCGTGGGCGGCACGTTCAGCCCGCAGTTCGCCGCCTCGATCAACGGCGCCTCGGTGGAGCAGCCCGAGTTTACCGCGACTGGGATCAGCCTTGTGGCGCACATGGCCAATCCGCAGGTGCCTGCGGTCCACATGAACACGCGCTTCCTGACGACCACGAAGGCGTGGTTCGGCGGGGGCGCCGATCTCAACCCGCCGCTGCCGCGCGAAGAGGATACCGCCGATTTCCACGCCGCCTTCAAGGCCGCGTGCGATCCGTTCGGCGAGGACCGCTATCCGCGCTTCAAGGCCTGGGCGGACGACTATTTCTATATCCCCCACCGCAAGGTCCATCGCGGTGTGGGCGGGATCTTCTACGATCACCTCGAATGCGCCGACGAGGCCCGGTTCGAGGCCGAGTTCGCCTTCACCCGCGCGGTGGGCGAGGCGTTCCTCGACATCTTCCCGACAATCGTGCGGCGGCGCATGGCCGAAAGCTTCACGCCTGCCGACAAGGCGGTGCAGCTGGAATGGCGCGGACGTTATGCCGAGTTCAACCTCGTCCACGATCGCGGCACGCTGTTCGGGCTCAAGACCGGCGGCAATATCGACGCGATCCTGATGAGCCTGCCGCCCGAAGCGACCTGGAACTGAGAAAAGACCGGTCATGACCGCTGCGGGAGAGGATACGGACAGATCATGAGCTGGGTCACGCGCCACGTCTGGATTGCGAAGCCGGTCGCGTTCGCCGTGCGCCAGCGTCGCCGCGTGCGCCAGAGCGAGGCCGCGTTCATCGTGCTGGCGGTGATGGTCGGCCTTGCGGCGGGCTGGACGACGAACCTGCTGCGGGCGCTCGCGCACGGGATGCAGCGCGTACTTTACGGCGTCACCGTCAACCGGGTGAGCGCGCTGGGCGAGATACACCATCCCTGGCGGTTGATCGCGCTGCCGATCGGCGGGGTGCTGCTGGTCGGCCTCTCGCTGTTGCTGCGCCGTCGCCGCGCGCCGATCGACGTGGTCGAGGCGAACGCGATGCACGGTGGGCGCATACCTTTCACCGATAACCTCGTGATCGCTGTGCAGACGCTGTTCTCGAACGGTGCGGGCGCGTCGGTGGGGCTGGAGGCGGCTTATGCGCAGATGGGCGGCGGCATGGGGTCGTGGCTGGGGCAGTGGTTCAACCTGCGCCGCGCGGATATGCGCATTCTGGTGGGCGCGGGTGCAGGTGCGGCCATCGGCGCGGCATTCGGTGCCCCGATCACCGGGGCGTTCTATGCCTTCGAGATCATCATCGGAACCTATGCCCCTGCCGGTCTGGCGCCGGTCATGGCCGCCTCGCTTTCGGCGGTGTTCATCTCCAAGATCCTCGGCGCGCAGCCCTATCTGATCGCCACCACGGCGGAGCGGATCATCAGCCTTCGCGAATATGCGGCCTATGCGGTGCTGGGTCTTGCCTGCGCGGGTGTCGGCATCGTCGTGATGCGGCTGGTGACATTTGCCGAGATCAACGTGCAGGGGCGCCTGAAGCTGGGGCGTTATCGCCCGTTGGTGGGCGGCGTGCTGCTGATCCCGCTGGCGCTGATCTCGCCGCAGGTGCTCTCGGCGGGGCACGGGGCGATGCACCTCAATCTGGCGATGGTGCCGCCGCTGCAGTTCCTGCTGATGATCCTCGTGCTCAAGATGCTGGCCTGCACGATTTCGCTGAGCTTCGGTTTCCGTGGCGGCCTGTTCTTCGCCTCGCTGTTCTTGGGCTCGATCACCGGGCAGATCTTCGCCGACCTGGTCGAGATGCTGCCGCTGGGTATCTCGCTCGACCATACCGATGCCGCGCTGGTGGGCATGGCGGCGGTCAGCGTGTCGATCGTCGGTGGGCCGATGACGCTGACGATGCTGATGCTGGAAACCACCCACGATTTCGCGCTGATGGGGCTGGTGCTGACCGCCTCGCTGATTTCCAGCGCGATCACCCGGCAGGTGTTCGGCTATTCGTTCTCGACATGGCGCCTGCATCTGCGCGGGTCGGTGATCCGGGGGCCGCGCGACATCGGCTGGATGCTGAAACTCTCGGCCGGGCGGATCATGCGGACGGACTGGAGCGCCATTCCCGGCGACATGACGCTGGCGCAGGCGCGCGAGCGCATTCGCTTGGGTTCGACCAAGAAGGTCATCGTCACCGACGAGGACGGGCGCTATCTGGGCATCGCGATCACCGCTGCCGTCCACGATCCGGCGGCGGACGAGGAGGCGAGCGTCGCTTCCGTGGCGCGTCTGGAGGAGGTCACGCTGTCTCCCGCCACCGGCATCCGCGAGACGCTGGAGGCGTTCGACAATGCCGGCGCGGATGAAATCGCGGTGGTCGACGGGGTGGGCCGGGTGCTCGGGATCGTCACCGAAGCCCATGCCCGTCGTCGCTATTTCGAGGAAATGGAAACCTTCCAGCGCGAGCTTTACGGGGAGTCGTAAGCGGGATTTACCGCGCGTCGGCGCCGTTCCCGTCCCCGCCTTCGCGATGCTCGAAGTGCCTGTCCACCAGCATGTCGATGGCATCGACGATGCGCGGACGGGCGCGCGGGTCGGCGCGCATCAGGTCCTTGATGTCCAGTTCGCGCTCCAGTTCGACGCCGAAGGTCTTGCCGTCGCTCCAGCACACCGCACCGCGGATGCGCAAGGAAGAGGGCAGGCGCAGGCTCACTTCCTCGCCGGCGCTGGGCATGGCGACCTGCGGGGCGATGCACATGCCGTGCGCCGAGACATTGCGGATGATGACCTCCTGCTCGGGCAGGTCGCGACCGCTCAGCAGCGCCTTGATCAGCGTGCGCTGGCGCGGTTCGGGGGTGCGCCGCTCGCTGTCCTCGGCGCTTTCCATGCGCACGAGGGCAAGGGTCGGGTTCATCACGCCCAGCACGTCGTGGACGAAGGCGTGGGTGGGCAGCGCGGCGGACAGCGTCGCTGCCAGCGGAAGGGCGGGAAGGTCGGAAGCGGCCATGAAAGTCAGGTTGTCTGCGGCATCGATCGGGCTGCGGTCCATCGAGGGGCTCCTGTGGTGGGAAAGGTCGGAGGCACGGGGAGAAGCGGACTGAGCCGCCCCCAAAAGGGGTACGACCACACCAGAACGTGGGGCCGAACGTTTGGCCGAACTAGGGGCGGCGGATGTATCCTCGGCTGTCTGCATGTTCGTCATCGAAAACCCCCGTGGCGGGCGACGAAGGTCTCGCCCGGACCGGATGACGATGCACCTGCACGTGTTGGGACGCTGCTAACGGGCCAACCGTTAAAATGCGTAAAGCAATCGATTAAAGGCTCCGTTTACGAACGATTGCGTGCAAAAAGTGCAATTCTGTCGCTTGCCTCTTGTCGTGGACGCAAAAATCCTGACATGCTGGCCCGTACCCATGCTGCGCCAATACGAACTCGTCGAACGCGTCCTTGAATACGCACCGGAGGCCGATGAGGGCCTTCTCAACCGTGCCTATGTCTACACCGTGCAGAAGCACGGCAGCCAGAAGCGCGCCAGCGGTGATCCCTACTTCAGCCACCCGGTCGAAGTGGCGGGCCTGATGACCGAGCTGAAGCTCGACCAGCAGACGATCATCACCGCGCTGCTCCACGATACGGTCGAGGATACCCTCGCCACCATCGACGAGATCGAGAAGCTGTTCGGGGCCGATGTCGCGCGGCTGGTCGATGGCGTCACCAAGCTCTCGAAGATCGAGGCGATGGGCGAGAACGAGCGCGCGGCGGAGAACCTGCGCAAGTTCCTGCTGGCGATGAGCGAGGACTTGCGCGTCCTGCTCGTCAAGCTGGCCGACCGCCTGCACAACATGCGCACGCTCCACTTCATCAAGAAGCCGGAGAAGCGCCAGCGCATCGCGCGCGAGACCATGGAAATCTACGCGCCGCTGGCTGAGCGCGTGGGCATGTACGAATACATGCGCGAGATGCAGATGCTCGCCTTCGAGCAGCTGGAGCCCGAAGGCTATGCCACGATCACCGGGCGCCTCGCGCAGATCCGCAGCGAGGAAGGCGGGCAGGTCGATGCCATCGCGCTCGCCATCAAGCAGGCGCTGGCCGAAGTGGGCATGAACGTCGAGGTTTCGGGGCGCGAGAAGCATCCGTACTCGATCTGGCGCAAGATGAAGGAGCGCCACGTCTCCTTCGAGCAGATCACCGACATCATGGCCTTCCGCGTGCTCGTGGATAACGAGGACGATTGTTACCGGGCGCTTGGCGTGCTGCACCGGCACTGGCAGATGATCCCCGGCCGCTTCAAGGACTACATCTCCACTCCGAAGACCAACGGCTACCAGTCGCTGCACACCGCGCTGATCTTCGAGAATTCGATGCGCATGGAAGTACAGGTCCGCACGCGCGAGATGCATCGCCTCAACGAATACGGCCTTGCCGCGCACTGGGCCTACAAGCAGGGCGGCGTGCGTCCCGACGGGCAGGTCGGCTGGCTGCGCGACCTGATCGAGATCGTCGATTCCTCGCACGATGCCGAGGAACTGCTCGAAAACACCAAGATGGCGATCTATCAGGATCGCATCTTCGCCTTCACGCCCAAGGGCGCGCTTTACCAGTTGCCGCGCGGGTCGACGGCGGTGGACTTCGCCTATGCGGTCCACACCAATCTCGGCAATGCGGCGGTCGGCGCCAAGATCAACGGGCGGCACATGCCGCTGCGCACGCGGCTGAACAACGGCGACGTGATCGAGATCATCAAGAGCGCCACGTCCGAGCCGCAGCTTTCGTGGCTGGCCTTCGTGGTCAGCGGCAAGGCCCGCGCCGCCATCCGCCGCGCGGTGCGCGCCAAGGAGCGCGCCGAAGTGGCCGAGATCGGCTCCAAGCTGTTCGACGAGCTGGTCGGCCACATGCCGGGCCGGATCGGCAAGAAGGCGACCCAGGGCGCGGTCGAGCGGCTGGACCTGCGCGACGAGGAAGACCTGATGTTCGCCATCGGCTCGGCCCGCTTCACCGACCGCGAGGTGATGGAAGCGTTGATGCCGGGCAGCACCGAGCAGCTTCCCGAAATGCCCGAATGGACTCGCAGCGAACGGGCGATCTCGATCCGGGGGCTGACGCCGGGCATGGGCTTCGAACTGGCGAAGTGCTGCCACCCGGTGCCGGGCGACCGCATCGTCGGCCTGCGCCACCCCGATCACAAGGTGGAAGTCCACACCATCGACTGCCCGACGCTGGCCGATCATGCCGACGCCGAATGGCTGGACCTGTCGTGGGGCGAGCGCACCACCGGCGCGGTTGGTCGTCTGCGGCTGGTGCTCTACAACCGCCCCGGTACGCTGGCCGAAGTGACCGAGATACTCGCGCGCTATCGCGCCAATATCGTCAACCTGCAGATGTACCAGCGCGACGATCCGTTCGGCACCTATGATGTCGAACTGGAAGTGAGCGATCTGGCGCACCTCACCCGCATCGTCGGCTCCTTGCGCGCAAGTGAAGCGGTGGCGGACGCCGAACGGCTTTAGGCAATATCGGCATTTCCGATTTAAGGAGGGCTTCCGGCATGCGCCGGGAGCCTTTCTTTCTATGCTCTATTGCACTTGATTCTCATTATATTGTGCGACAGAAGCAGGGCCTTCCCAAGCCACTACACAGATGAAAGGGCATCGATCACATGCCTAGCCTGAACGATGAGATGAAGCGCTTCCTGGCCGTGCAGCTGCCGATCCAGTCGACCGTCAGCAAGGACGGGCTGCCCGATATCGGCCCCAAGCGCTCGCTGCGGGTCTATGACGATACGACGCTGATCTACAACGAGAATACTGGCGGCCAGACGCTCCAGAACTTGCGTGACGGGTCGAAGATGGCGATTGCCGTGATCGATCGCGAGGCGCTGGACGGCTATCGCTTCGTGGGCTCGCCCGAGATTTTCTCGGAAGGCGAGCCTTTTGAGAAGGCCTGCGCCTTTGCCGAGACCGCAGGGATGAAGACGCCCAAGTTTGCCGTGCTGATCCACATCGACGAGATCTACACGCTGCGGTCGGGGCCGACGGCAGGCACCAAGCTGCCTGCATGAGACTGCTTGCCTAACAGCGGCGGAGAGGGCGGCTGCGGGCCCCCTCTCCTGCCGCGATGTCATCAGGCTCTAAACATTCACGCCCGGTGCGGGGCGAACAGGATCACGCCCGCGCCCAGCAGGCACAGCGCGGCGCCCGCCAGATCCCAGCGGTCGGGTCGCACGCCCTCGGCCTGCCACAGCCACAGCAGCGCGCACGTGATGTAGATCCCGCCGTATGCGGCATAGGCGCGGCCTGCCTCGTCGGCATCGACGCGCGTCAGCAGCCAGGCAAACAGCGCCAGCGAGAGGCACCCCGGCACCAGCCACAGCGGCGAGCGGTCCATCCGCAGCCACGCCCAGAAGGCGAAGCAGCCGCCGATTTCGGCTAATGCTGCCAGCACATAGATCAGGATCGAAAGCATCCCCCTGCCTGACAGGGCAGGGGGCGCTTGTCCAATATCTAGAGCGGTGTCTGATCCGATTGCACCGGAACAACCGCTCTCAGTTTCTGGTTTGCCGCATTTTCCGAGTCATCAGGTGATTCTGCCTGATTAGAAAATGCTTTGGCGGGTGAAATTCCTCACAGGAAGATCGCGAAGTTGACGAGGCCGTTCACCGCCGTGCCGACCTTCTGGTCGAACACCGGGTTGTGGATCACGCTGATGCCCGGCTGGATCGACAGGCCGTGCATCACGTGGAACTCGTAGCCCACGGTGTAGGTCTGCGTGCCGCTACGGGGGTAGAAGGTGTCGGTCGCCGAGGCATCGCGGGTGTCGCGGCTGTAGACGGAATCGGCGATGACGACCGAAAGCATGTCGTCCGGGCGCCCGGCGAAGGGGCCTTTCACGTAGGCGCGGCCTTCGTAGTAGCGATAGACCTTGTCGATGCTGCCCGGCGCGCCGTTGAAGGTGGCGCCTAGATAGATACCGCGCGCCGGATTGTCACCATCGGGCTGGGTGATCTGCTGGTCCACGGCGGCAAAGACCATGCCGTTGTGGCCTGTGCCGGTGCCGTCGATCCGCTTGTAGTCGGACCAGTTGTAGATCCCGCCCGCGCGCGCCCAGAAGTACTTGTGGTTCGCGTCCGGGTCCACCTGATAGCCGATTTCCTGCACGGTCAGCGGCTTGGCGCCGTTCACCGAGAAGGTCAGGCCTGCCGGGTTCTCGTCGTTCTCGGCGGTGGAGCCGTTGGGGCTGATGCTGCGCTGGATGCCGCTGCGGGTGTAGAGGTGCTTGGTCCAGTGGATCAGCGCAAGGGCGCTGGGCGCATCGTACTGGCCGAAGCTGAGCCCTGCCTCGACCGGCACCTGCGCGGAAGGACCGAGCGCGCCGCCCGAAAGGCTGCCGCCCACCGTGCTGCCCATGAAATAGGTGGTGTTGGCGATATAGCCGATGTCGGTCTCGACCTTGCCGCCGAAGATCGGCTGGTGCCAGGTCAGCCCCTTGATGCGCAGATCACGGATGCCGTTGCGCGACTGATAGCCGTTGAGCGACCAGTCGACGCTGGCGGAAAGCTGGCCGCCCTTCAGGCCCACCCGGCCTAGGTCATAGGTCAGGATGGCGTTCTGGTTGCTCGACTGCAGCGTTACCTTCTGGCCGTTGTAGACCTGCGGTCCGTGCAGGTTGCCGCCCGCCTGCGCGAAATCGTAGGCGACGACGTTCAGGCTGTAGAGGCTGAGGCCGAAGCCCGCATCCGCCAGCGCGCTGCGCCAGCCCCCGGCGTCGCGGGTCAGCGTGTTGTCGTAGGTCGGCGCGTGGGTTTCCCAGCCCTTGATCGAGAGCAGCTTGGTCATCGCCTTGAGCCGGGCTTCCTCGCTGTCCGAGCTGTCGTCGGGCGTGGTGGCGGCGGTGGCGGGAACGGCATCGTCGGGCGAGGTGGCGGGCGGTTGCGCCAGAGTCCCTGTCCCTTGGCCGTCCTGCTGGGTGTCGGGCAGGGTCGGTCCATTGGTCGGGGGTGCCTGCTCCGTCGATTGCGCGCTGGCAAGCGCGGGCAAGGCGCAGGCGCCGAGCGCGATCAGTGCGGTGCCCAGGTGGAGCGCGCTGTTAAGGTGTAGCGCAGGGCGACCATGTTGGCGCGAGGCGCGCGCAGGCAAAGCGGTATCACGTGTCTTTTCGAGCATCTCTCAATCCCAATTGTGCGACCCGCTTCTGGTTTATGTTGCGGGTGCGGCGTTGCAGCATCCGCAACACAGAAGTCAGGCTTCGGACACTTGTCTGCCGCAAGGGCACGATCAGGACGAGAGGCGCGGCAAGTTAGCGATCACTTGCAGCAGCAAATGAATTCTGATGGTTTGACGTATTTGCAAGCGATTGCGTCTGATCGCGCGTGCCGGGCACTTCGGCGTGGGGCTCGTCGGTCGAAAGTCTGTTCGCAGCTGCGATGGTGTTGGCCAGCAGACAGGCTATGGTCATCGGCCCGACGCCGCCGGGGACGGGCGTGACGGCAAGGGCGTGATCCATCTCGCTCGCCGCACAATCGCCGACGATGCGCGTCCTGCCCTCGGGCGTATCGATGCGGGTGATGCCGACGTCGATCACCACCGCGCCGGGCTTCACCCAGTCACCGCGCACTAGGCCCGGTGCGCCTGCCGCAGCCACGACGATATCGGCCTCGCGCACGATCTGCGGCAGCCCTTGCGTGGCGATATGCGTGACTGTGACAGTGCATTCGCGCTCTAGCAGCAGCATGGCGACCGGCTTGCCGACGACGTTGGACTTGCCGATCACCACCGCGTGCTTGCCCTTGAGATCGTCCAGCACAGTGTCGATCAGCATCATGCAGCCCAGCGGCGTGCAGGGGACCAGCCCTTCGGAGCCGGTGGAAAGCCGCCCGACATTGACCGGGTGGAAGCCGTCCACGTCCTTGTCGGGCCGGATCGCGTCGAGCACCGGCACCGGATCGAGATGCGCGGGCAGCGGCAGTTGCACCAGAATGCCGTGAACCTGCGGGTCGGCGTTGAGTACGGCGACGAGCGAGAGGAGGTCCGCCTGCGATGTTCCTGCGCTCAGGCGGTGCTCGATCGAGCGGATACCCGCCTTCGCGCATTCGGAAACCTTGCGGCGCACGTAGATTTCGCTCGGCGCATGATCGCCGACGAGAATCACTGCCAGCGCGGGCATCTGCCCGGTGCGCTGGGTGAAGGCGGCGGCCTCGGTGGCGACCTTTTGCACCAGCCCGGCGGCGATGGCGCGGCCGGGGATCAGCTTGGCCATCGTCTTCAGTCCCGAAAGACCACGGTGCGATGGCCGTTCAGCAGCACCCGGTCCTCAAGGTGGAGACGCACCGCTTCGGCCAGCACGCGGCGCTCGATGTCGCGGCCGGTGCGCACCATGTCGTCCGGCGTGGCGGCATGGGTGACGGCTTCGACCGCCTGATGGATGATCGGGCCTTCGTCGAGATCGCCGGTGACGTAGTGCGCGGTCGCGCCGATCATCTTCACCCCGCGCGCATGGGCCTGGTGATAGGGCTTGGCGCCCTTGAAGCCCGGCAGGAACGAGTGGTGGATGTTGATGCAGCGGCCCGAAAGGAATGCCGACATCTCGTCCGACAGGATCTGCATGTAGCGCGCCAGCACCACCAGTTCGGCGCCGGTTTCGGCGATGATCTGGCGGATCTGCGCTTCCTGCTGCGGCTTGGTGTCGCGGGTGATCGGGCAGTGGTGGAAGGGCACGTCGTCGCCCAGCGAGATCGTCAGCGCCGAGCGCGGATGATTGCTGACGATGCCGACCACCTCCATGTTCAGCTCGCCCAGCTTGCTGCGATAGAGCAGGTCGCCCAGACAATGGTCGAACTTGCTGACCATCAGCAGCACTTTGGGCGGGCGGGCGTTGCGGCGGATCTTCCACTGCATCGCGGCCGGGCGGGCGACCACGCCGAAGCCGTCGCACAGTTCCAGCAGCGCGCTTTCCGAGGGGATGTCGAAGCCCACGCGCATGAAGAAGCGGTCGTTCGAGGGATCGTTGAATTGCGCAGCATCGGTGATGTTCGCCCCGTGCGAGGCAAGGCAGGTGGCAACCGTGGCGACAAGGCCGGGGCGGTCGTCGCACTGGAGCGTCAGCGTGCAGCTTTCGCTCACGGCGCGCGTGTCGGTGGGGGCATCGGCGGGGGCACCGACTGGAGCGGGGCGTTCGAGCGTGGCGATCTTGGTGGTCATGGCGTGGTGTCTTTCGTCCGGGGTCAGCGCGCGCGGTGGGCGGCGATCCAGTCGACGGCCTTCTCGATGCCGCCGAAGGGGTAGAAGTGCAGGTGGACAGGGCCAAGCTCGGGGACGAGGCCAGCCGACAGCGTGTCGATCATCCGCTCCGGTCCGGCGGTGCCGATCAGCTTGCCCAGCGAAATGCCGTACTTGCCCAGCACCGAGGCCGAGGCGCCGACGCCGCAGCGCGCGGCAAAGCGCATCAACTGGCGGATACCGGCAGGGCCGGGTACGCCGAGGCCCACCGGCACCGTGATGCCCTGCGCGCGCAGTTCGGCCATCCAGCCGAGGATACGCTCGGCATCGAAGCCGAACTGGGTGACGATATGCGCGTCCATGCCGCGCGCGGCGATCGCGGCGCACTTGTCTGTCAGCACCTGCCAGCGCTGCGCCTCGTCCATGTGATCGTGGCCCTCGGGATGGCCGCCGACGCCGAGGCGACGGATGCCCGCCGCCTCGAAGGCGCCGGTGGCGATCACCGCGCTGCTGTCCGCGAAGGGGCCGACGGGCTCGCTCGGGTCTCCGGCAACGACGAAGCATTCGGTCACGCCTGCCTCGCCGGTGAAGCGCGCAAGGTCATCCACCAGCGCCGAGATCGAGGCGATGCGCCGCGCCGAGAAGTGCGGCATCGGCTCGAAGCCGAGATCGCGCACGGCCTTTGCTGCCAGCACGCGCGCGGCGGTATCCTCGCCCGGAAGCCAGGGCACGGCGATCGTCGTGCCTTGCGGGATGCCGGGGGTAGCGGCCTGGAGCGAGGCGATGTCTTTGGCGGTCGCTTCGAGCGAGAAGCCTTCCGTCACATCGCGCAGCGGTATCGAGGTTTGCGTATCGGGTGCTGGCTGGAACATGCTGTCTGGTCCTTCCTGATCCGCCTTGTCGGGGCGCGCGGCGGCGCATCCCGAAAAGGCCGGGTGCGGCGCGGGGGCCGGGAAGGTCGCGATCGAATAAAGGCCGCCCGCGAGAAAGCCGGATGCGGAGCTTCACAAAGGGCGCTCGCGGGCGACAGGGACAGCCGACGGGAGAGGTCGGCTGACATAACGGTAGGTATTCGTGCGGGAGTGCGAAGCGGGAGCAGCGTTCTGTGCCGCCGCTCCCGCCCGGCTTACTTGGTCACTTGCGGTAGGTGTTGCGGGCGTGGGCGCCGTAGGGTGCCGGGGCCACGGTGGCGCGAACCTCGAACTGCTCGTGCGCTTCGACCTGCGGCTTGGTCGAGTTCGGGCTTTCGCCCCACAGCAGCGAGACCTGCGTGCCGGTGGCGGCGAATTCCTCGTCCACCACGGCCAGCGAGACGATCTTGCGCTCGTTGGCGAGATAGCCGCAGTCGAGCGAGATACCGGCAGCGGCGCCCTTCACCAGCACCTGGTCCATCTGGTAGAGGCCATAGCGCGCCTTGGGCATGTTGAAGTGCTTGGCCTTGGGGCCATCGCGCCATGCCGAAGAGACCACATCGGCCATGTCGTCGGCATCCCACACCAGCGTCACCTTCTTGCGGCGCGGGCCGGTGGCAAGGCGTTCCTTCAGCGCATCGGCACCGACGAAATCGTGGTCGAACTTGACGATGCGGTCATAGCCGAGGTCATGCGGCAGGACGTAGTAGTCTTCGATGTTGGCCGGGTTGTAGCTGCCGGCAAGGCTGCCGGCGCCGCGGGCGGGAAGCCATTCGCGATAGGCCTTGAGTTCGGGCTGGTTGAAGATCGCGGGCAGCGGGCCGGGAACCCAGCCGGATTCGAGGTTGGCGGTGGAGTAGGCGATCGAGCCGACCAGCGTCAGGCCGAATTCCTCACCGGCGGCGAGGATGGCGCCCCGCACAGCCTCGCCTTCGCTCCACGGGCCGAACATCTCGAAGCCGACCGCGCCCGCCATGCCGTGGCGCAGCGCCTGCACGCGGTGGCCGGCGATGGTGAAGTCGGTCATGCCGAAGAACTTGATCTCGGGCAGGGGCTTGCCCGTCACCTTCTCCATCAGCGCACCGGCCAGGGGCCCCTGCACTTCGTAGCGGTAGACCACCGGCGGGCGGCCGCCGCGATCCATCGACTGGGGATCGCGCTCGGTGGTGACGTCCCACTTGCCCGACTGCGCATGGTATTCCACCCAGTCCAGCGAGGTCGGACGACCGACGAGGTTGAACAGGTTCTCCTCAAGGTAGAACAGCACGCAGTCGCCGAGGTAGTTGCCGTCGGGCGCGCAGGCCACGAACTGCTTGGCCATGCCGGGGCGGAAGTTCTCGAAGCTGTTGACCGCGAGGTGGCGCAGCATCTCGAAGGCGCCGGGGCCCTTCACGTAGTGGTCGACCATGTGGTGCGACTGGTCCATGAAGCCGACGCCCGTCAGCCACGAGGCGACTTCGCTCTGCCAGTTGGTGAACTGCCCGGAGACCGTGCCGTGGGAGAACGCGCGGCGCTGGCTGTTGCGCAGCAATTCCACCGCGCCACCGGCGCGCAGGAGGGCCATTTCAAGACTTTCGGTCTGCTGGATCGTCACGGAAACTTCCTTTTCCTCTCGGGGTCTTTTGGTGTTCGCCTGAAGCGCCTTTGTGCTTGCCTGAAGCATCGCTGGGCGCAGCGGCGGGTGTGTCCCCGCAACAGATGACCCTGTGAGGGATTCGGAAAAAGGGGGGCTGCGCGCACCATTGGATTGCACAAAGTGCGCAAATGGAATGCGGCTTGCGTTGCTGCGCAAACGCCATTTATTTGTTCGAAAATGCCCTTGCGGGTATTTTCGGCGCGGCACCGGCCCTCTCCCCCACCCGGCCTCCCACAGTATATCCTTGATGGGAGGCCGGGTGGGGGAGAGGGCCGGTGCCGCACAACTCTGGGGAGACGGACCAATGGACCGCATGAAGGCCATGGAGGCGTTCGTCGGCGCGGTGAAGCAGGGTGGGCTCGGCGCCGCCGCGCAGGAACTGGGCATTTCCCGCACGATCGTCACGCGGCATATCCAGGCGCTGGAGGCGGAATTGGGCGTGCGGCTGATGAACCGTACCACGCGCTCGCTCTCCTTGACCGAGGAGGGCCAGCGCTACTTCCACTTCGCCGACGAAATCCTGACCCGCGTCGCCGAGATGGACCGCGCGGTCAGTGCCGAGGCGGGCGAGGCGCGCGGCGAGATCGCGGTGCTCGCGCCCAAGTGGCTGCATGCGCAGGCAACGCGGCTGCTGGTCGAGTTCGCCGCGCTGCACCCGCAGATCCGACCCCGGTTGATCCTGGGCGGCATGGCGCAGACCGCCTATGGCTTCGTCGATCAGGGCTGCGAGATCGCGCTGCACACGCGCCAGATCCCCGACAGCCGGATCGTCGCACGCAAGCTGGCGGACATTCCCTACCGGCTGGTCGCCTCGCCCGGCTATGTTGCGCAGCACGGTGCGCCCGCCGCGCCGTCAGATTTGTCCGAGCATCGCCTGCTGGTGCAGTTCAACTATCACACCTGGCAGTTCTTCCGTGACCGGCGCGAGGAGCGCCTCCAGCCGGTGGGCGCGCTGTCGGCAGACACTTTCTCGGTGCTGCGCGATGCCGCGTTGCAGGACATGGGGCTGGCGCTGGTGCCTGAGCCGCTGGTGCGCGGGGATATCGCGGCGGGACAGCTGGTCGAGGTGCTGCCCGACTGGACGCCGCTGCCGCAGACACTGTTCGTCGCCATCGCACCGGGCGGTGGCCTGCCGGTACGGGTGCGTCTGCTGATGGATTTCGCGCTCGACTGGTTCGCGCGCAACGGATTGTAGGGTTTGGGTCTGTCTGGAAAATGTCGATTACGACATTTTCAGGAAGCGGCACCGGCCCACGCCCCCACCCTGCCACCCGCAGGATACTACCGTTGAGTGGTAGGGTGGGGCGTGGGCCGGTGCCGCAAAATTCTTACCCTCCCACGTCGATCACGAAGCTGCTGCGGGCAAGCCGGGCGGGTGAGGTCGTCGCGCCGAGCAGCGTCCAGGCGCCAAGGCTTCGCGCGGACTGCCACAGGAACGCAGGGACTGCGAGTTGCGGGCGCTGGCCTCCGGCGAAGTCGCGCCCCAGCAGGCTTTCCATCGGCGTGCGCACACCGTCGCCCACCTCGAAGCGGGCGGGGGCGCCTGCGTAGAAATGCCAGACCTGCGTCGCGTCCAGCTGGCCGAGCGGCAGCGGTTCGTCGCCGGAAAGCAGGTAATAGATCGAGCTGATGCTGGGGCGGCTGCGGGTTTCGCTGTCGGCATGGTGCGGGGCGAACCAGCCGCAGGTCGGATGACGCTCCATCGCGAACAGCTCGACGATGCGCTCCAGCGGGAGATCGTCCACGGATGAAATGGCAGTATCGGGCATGACGTTTCTTGGGTGTTCCTGGGAGCTGGGGCGGATATCATCATGGCAAAAGATGCCGCCGGCGTCTCGCCCACGTTGCAGTGCAGCGAGATGGCAATCGCCCGAAACGGGAAATTGATACCCTGCATTGCGACTTTGATGCCTTTGTTTTGCAGTGCTTGGTGATACCACAGAGATCGAATCAGGCAGTCGCCCACGAAGGTGGCGCCGGTTTTTGGGAAGAAGAAGCACCGCCAGCAAGGATTTGCGGTGCCGATTGATGCCGGGGCGAGTGGCATCGACAGGGGAGGATTTTCGTGACCAAGCGTATTATCGCCGTGCATGTCAGTGCGCTCGCGCTGGCATGGGCCGGTGCGTCTCATGCCCAGACCACCACATCGCCTGCACCAGCGCCATCAGAAACACCGCCTGCCACTGACGCGACACCGCCTGCCATCGCCCCTGAAAAGGCGCAGGAAATCATCGTCACCGGCTCGCGCGTCATCACCAACGGCAACAACAGCCCGACGCCCGTCACGGTCGTCTCCACGCAGCAGGCGCTGGCGGTGCAGCCCGGCACGCTGGCCGATGCGTTGAACACGATGCCGGTGTTCTCCGGCTCGCGCGGGTCGGGCTCGAACGCCTCCTCGACCGGTTCGGTCGGTGCGGGCAACGGTGCCGCGAACCAGTTGAACCTGCGCAACCTCGGCAGCCAGGAAACGCTGGTGCTGATGGACGGCAAGCGCGTGCCGCCCACGCTCATCAGCGGCATCGTCGATGTCGATTCGATCCCGCAGATGATGGTCAGCCGCGTCGATGTCGTCACCGGCGGCGCTTCTGCCGTCTACGGCTCGGACGCGGTTGCAGGCGTGGTCAACTATGTGCTCGACAAGAACCTGCAGGGTTTGAAAGTGCAGGCCGAGGGCGGGATTTCGCAAAAGGGCGATGCCGGACACTATCAGGCAGGCCTGGCCTGGGGCACCGATCTGTTCGGTGGCAGAGGCCATTTCGAGGCGAGCTACCAGTACCTCAAGCAGAACGGCATCACCCGCCGCACCGACCGTTCGTGGCTCGATCAGGCGGGCGTGACCGGGGCAGGCACCACGGGCAACCCTTACGTCAACCAGACGGGCCTGCGCCTCTCGAAGATCACCTCGGGCGGCTATATCTCGTCGGGGCCGCTGGCCGGGCAGACCTTCAACGCCGATGGTTCGCTGCGGCCTTATCAGGCAGGGACGGCCACCGGCACCTCGGCGCTCGAAGTCGGCGGCGACGGCGCCTATTACGACGCCTCGCTGATTGCGCCGCTGGAGTTCAACCAGTTCTTCGGTCGCTTCGACTACGATCTGACCGATGACATCCACTTCTACGCGCAGGCGGGCGGCAACTTCAAATCGAACCAGTCCTATGCCGACAACGTGCTGCTCCAGAACGCGACGATCAGCGCCAGCAATCCGTTCTTGTCGGACGCCATCCGCAGCCAGCTGGCCGGGCAGAGCACGTTCAAGCTGAGCGAGTTGATGACCGCCGGGCCGCGCCTTGGCGTCGATGCGAAGACCACGCAGATCAACCTTGCGGCGGGGCTGAACGGCAAGCTGGGCAAGTTCGACTGGAACGTCGATTACATTCACGGCTCCTCGGTGCTCAAGACCACATCGACCAACAACCTGAACTACCAGCATCTTTACGCTGCGCTCGATGCAGTGGAGGATGGCAACGGCAACATCGTGTGCGCTTCGGCCGCGCAGAACCCGGATTGCGTGCCGCTTGATGTGTTCGGCGCGGGCAATGCCAGCCAGGCCGCGCTCGACTATATCCAGCAGGACACGCACTATCGCGCCGCAACCGTGCTTGACGATGTGACGGCGGCGATCAGCGGATCGCCCTTCGATACCTGGGCGGGGCCGGTAAACGTGGCGATCTCGGGCGAATGGCGGCGTCTGGCGTTCCATTCGAGCAGCGATGCGACGCCCAGCGACTATGCCGACTGCACCGGTATCCGCTACAACTGCACGCAAGGCTCGACGCTCTTGTGGCAGAACACGTTCGCCCCCACCGACACCATCAGCAACACCGTGTGGGAAGGGGCGGTCGAGGCGAACGTGCCGCTGGTCAATGACCTGCCGTTCATCAAGTCCTTCGCGCTCAGCGGCGCGGCACGCTACACCAGCTACCAGACCAGCGGCCAGTACTGGACGTGGAAGCTGGGGATCGACTGGCACATCACCGATACGCTGCGGGTGCGCGGCACACGTTCGCGCGATATCCGGGCACCTACGCTGAACGACCTGTTCGCGCCGACCTATATCAGCATCGTGCGGCCTACCGACACGCTGACAGGTACGTCGCCGACGGTCCCGGCCTATAACCTTTCCAACCCCAACCTGAAGGCGGAGATCGGCAACACCTTCACGATCGGTGCGGTGTGGAAGCCTTCGCCGGTGTTCGATATCGCGGTCGATTACTACCATATCAAGGTGACGAACGCGATCACGCAGCTGCAGGGCCAGACCACGCAGATCCAGCAGTTGTGCTATGCCAGCGGCGGCACATCGCCCTATTGCGCCTTGCAGGTCCGTCCCGGCGGGTTCGACCCGAACAACCCGGACGATACCAACCCGGCCAATCAGGTCACGGCCTGGATCAGCCAGAGCATCAACCTCTCCTCGATCGAGACGATGGGCGTCGATGTCGAGGCGAACCTGCACACCTCGCTGTTCGGCCGCCGTCTGGGCGTGCGGTTCCTGGGCGCGTACCAGCCGCATATCTACTATCGCCAGCCGGGCGTGCCGACGATCGATCAGGCCGGAGCCGCCTTCGGTCAGCTGGGCGCAGCAGCCGCGCCGACCGTGCGCCTGACCGGCCTTGTCCACTACGAGCCGAGCGATCAGCTTTCGGTCGACCTGATGGAGCGTTGGCGCAATCCGATGAAGCTGAGCGGTGTGCCCGGCGAGGTCTGGGAAAACAATCACCTCGATTCGTTCGCCACCACCAACGTGACACTGACGTTCAAGCCGACCGGGGTTCCCACCGGGGAGTTCTACGTCAACGTCCAGAACCTGTTCAACGCCATCCCGCCGACGGGCGGCTATACCGGCAACGGCACGCGTGCCGGATACCGCGATGGCTATGCGATCGGCGACGATGTGATCGGTCGCCAGTTCACGGCAGGCTTCCGGATGAAGTTCTGATTTCGCCCCCACCCTGGCGGAACACTGCGAAGAGGGCGGCGCGCGGCGTCGTCCTCTTCGGCTTTTCGGCGTCTGAAGATGCTCAGGCGCGCAAGGGCGTGAGGGAAGGGCAGGAATTGGAAGGCGGGCAGCGCAGTTTGGAAGTCCGCGCGCGAACGCATCCCCTACAGTCGATCCGCTTCGTATAAAAACATGGCAAGGAGTACCCCCCGATGCTTTCCTCCTCTCCTCTCCGGCTGGCGTTGATCGCGGCGGCAGGTGGTCTTGTAGCGCTCGGCTGTGGCGCGGCGCAGGCGGTCGATGGACCGGACCCGCTGGCTGCCGCGCTGCCGGTGCCGGCCTATGTGCCCTCGCTGGCGCAGCGCATCGCCGCGATGCCCAAGAACCTGCCGCGCGCCGAGGCTCCGCCGCTCGACGCCGCGATTGCCGCAGCCCGCGCCGCAGTGAGTGCCTGCGCGGCGAAAGGCGCGCCGGTCAGCGTGCTGGTCGCGGATGTGAACGCGCAGCCGGTCGTGCTGCTTTCGGGCGATGGCGCGGGCGTGCGCTCGATGCTGATCGCGCAGACCAAGGCGAATATCGTGGCGAAGTACGGCAAGCCCTCGCTCGATGTCGCCAATCTGGCCGAAACCAACCATGACACGGCGGTCAGCGCGGTGGTCGATCCCGATATCGGCGTGCTGCGCGGCGGCGGTTTCCCGCTGATGCACGGCAAGCACATGTTCGGCATCGTCGCGGCCTCGGGCGGATCGCTGGGCGGCGACAAGACGCTCGACGAGCAGTGCGCGCAAGTCGCCGTCGCCATGCTGGAAGGCCGCAAGGGTTAAGGGAGAAAGAGAGCCTGCGGGCGGGCAGGCTCTCTTGCGGGCTTTCTACACCGCCTGCGGCAGGCGCACCGGTTCGGCGCTGACATGGCGGCGGATGGTGTCGAGGAACTCGCTCTGCAGTCGGGTCGGCATCCAGTCGGCGCGGCGGGTGATGCCGATCGACGGGGCAGGTTCGATCCGCGAGAAATGGAGTGCGCGCATCGTGTCTCGCTCGGCGGCGACCTCGTAGGAGGTCATCAGCGTCAGCCGGTCGCTGTCGCGCAGCAGGTGGCGGATGATCGGCACGCCGCAAGTGGCGAGCTGGGTGCGCGGGCCGGGCGTTCCGGCGAAGATCCGCTCGAAACAGGCGCGGCGGCTGGAGCCTTCGGTGCCGATGATCCAGTCATGCGCCATCAGTTCGGACACCGTGACCTTGCCCGCGAAGGTCAGCGGATGGCTGCGGCGCCCGACGATGACGTAGGGCGTCTGGGCCAGCGGTTCGCAGATGAAGTCTGGATCGGTCTGTTCGGGCAGCAGGCCGACCGCGAAATCGACCGCGCCGGTGCGCAGCGCCCGCGTCATTTCGGTCGCGTTTTCGCTGATGACCCGAACGTCCGCCTGCGGATGGGTGGCGAGAAAATCGCCGAGCACCGAGGCCAGCAGCACGCTGCCGCCGAACGGCATGGCGCCGATCACCACGGGCGTTTCGCTGCCTTCGCGCGCGGCGTCCAGTTCCATCACGCCCAGTTCGATCTCGTGCATGGCGAGCCGCGCCAGCTGGCCGAAGCGGATGCCTGCCGGGCCGACGATCATGCCCGAGGCGGTGCGATAGAACAGCGAGACCTGCAGGTTGCCCTGAAGATCGCGGGCCGAACGCTGGAGCGAGGCCGGGGAAATCGCGATGACCTCGCCCGCCTGCTCGAACGAGCCGTGCTCGACCACCGCGACCAGCATGCGCAGCTGCGAGCGCGTCAGGCGGTTCATGATCGCGCGGGCATTGTCCGCGTTGGTGGCGGCGCCGATCTCGACGATGGCGCGCTGGGCCTGGTTGAAGAAGCGCTTCACGCGGGCGTGGAAGATCTCGCCCCATTCGTTGAGGTAGCTGCCGCTCGCGCGCCGGTCGACCAGCGGCACGTCGAGCTGGGCTTCCATCTTGGCGAGGGCTTGCGTGACGGCAGGTTGCGACAGGTTGCAGGCCTCTGCGGCCTGCCGCACGCTGCGCAAGTCACCGATCGCCTCGAACAGGCGCAATTGCCGGAAGCTGAGCGACCCGGCGCGTTCGAGGCTGTTGCCGGAACTGGTGCCAGAGTGGTTGGCTGTGATCATTATTTATGTCCTCTCCTGCGGTGCAGTCTTCGCCTTTTTTATCTCCCGTTCAACCTGAAATGCATCGCATCGTTCCCGCATCTGCGAAGGTAATGCGCGTCGACAGGTCATGAGATCGGCATGAAATATCACGCTATTGCGCAGAAAACATGGGATTATGACGGGTATCCGGAGATTGCTCGCAGCTGCGCAGGCTCGTTTTCAAGCACAGGCGCAATGCGGTAAACCTATTGCCGCTTGCGCGATTTCAATCGCTGCAAAATCCATATTTCAATCACATGACAGGGCGAGCCGCAGCGCACAGGTTATAAATTGCTTGTCTCCTGCGCGTGGTTCCGGCCCCGCCGCGTTGACGAAGCGGGCGGGGGTGGCGCTTAGAGAGGCGCACGCTGGCAGCCCGGATCTCGGGCGGGCTGGTGCAAGAAGGTTTCAAGGAGAGTGAGAGTGAGCCAGAAAGTTCCCCTCAAGCTGGCGATTGCCGAGCATCCGCACACCTCGGCGATCCGCAGCGGCGAGATCGAGATCGAGGGTGTTGAGCCCGAGTTCGTCACCGTCAAGCCGCAGATCGGCGCGTTCCGCCGCATGGTGCGCGACCTCGAATTCGACGTCTGCGAACTGGCGCCGACCACCTATATCATCGCCCGCGCCTATGGCCGCCCGTTCACGGCGCTGCCGATCTTCGTGGTGCGTCGTTTCCACCATGGCGGCATGCTGGTGCGCCCCGACGCGGGCATCCATCATCCGAAGGATCTGGAAGGCAAGACCGTGGGCGTGCGCGCCTATTCGGTGACGACTGGCGTGTGGATCCGTCAGGTCTTCATCGACGAATACGGCATGGACAATTCCAAGGTGAACTGGGTCGTCGATGACGAGGAGCACGTCACCGAGCTGAAGCTGCCTTCCAACGTGCGCCACACCGAAGGCGGCGTCTCGCTGGCCGACATGATGGCCAGCGGCGCGATTCAGGCGGGCGTCGAGGCGGCGGCCGGCATCGGTCGTACCGGCAGCCCGACCGGCGGCTGGCAGGAAGTCGACACCAGCATGTATCCCGATCTCATCCCCGATGCGGAAAGTGCGGAGAAGGAATACTTCGCGCGCACCGGCGTCTATCCGATGCACGGCACGATCGTCGTCAAGGACGACATCCTGGCGCAGCATCCGTGGATCGCGCGTTCGCTCAACGATGCCTTCACCCGCGCCAAGGACGAGTGGCTGGCCAAGCTGAACTCGGGCGAGGCGACCGGCAAGCAGGCGGACAAGTACCGCGCGCTGCAGGGCATCGTCGGTCCCGACCCGCTGCCCTACGGCATTGAGGAGAACCGCGCGACCATCGAGGCGCTGGAGCAGACCGCGTTCAAGCAGGGCCTCACCCCGCGCCGCATGAGCATGGAGGAACTCTTCGTCGATCCGCTCAAGGCGCCGGTGCGCGTCTGATCTTTTCGCTGCGGGAGGCGGCATGGTGTCGCCTCCCGTCGGTTTTTCGGAACGTTCACGCTATCGGCTCGATCTCTTCCTGCCCCCGTTCGTGTCGAGCGAAGTCGAGACACGGCATTCGCCGCGCCAGCGTGTCTCGACTTCGCTCGACACGAACGGAGGGGGTGGCGGGGCACGGTAGTAAAACAGCAGCTTGCTGGGTGAACCTCTCCGCACAATTACGGAGTCTATCATGATCATCGACTGTCACGGCCATTTCACGACCGTGCCCAAGCACTTCCGCGAATGGCGCGCCGCGCAGGTCGCGGCGGCGAACGACGAGGCGAACGCGCCGAAGATCGCCGATGCCTACGTCACCGACGACCAGATCCGCGAGGGCATCGAGGATGGCCAGCTTCGCCTCCAGCAGGAGCGCGGCGGAGACCTCACGCTGTTCTCGCCGATCGCGGGGCTGATGAGCCACCACCTCGGCAACGAGCGCACCAGCCTGGAATGGGCGACGATCTCGAACGATCTCGTCTATCGCGTCACCGAGATGTACCCGGACAACTTCGTGCCGGTGGGCATGCTGCCGCAGAGCCCCGGCGCAGCACCGAAGAACTCGGTCCCCGAACTGAAGCGCATCGTCAACGAACTCGGCTTCGTGGGCGTGAACATCAACCCGGACCCGACTGGCGGCTACTGGACGGGCAAGCCCTTCACCGACAAGGAATGGTATCCGCTGTTCGAGGCGCTGTGCGAGCTGGACGTGCCGGGCATGGTCCACGTCGCCGCCTCGTGCAATCCCAACTTCCACGGCACCGGCGCGCATTACCTGAATGCCGATACCTCGGTGTTCATGCAGATCCTGCAGTCGAACCTGTTCAAGGACTTCCCGACGCTGCGCCTCGTGATCCCGCATGGCGGCGGCGCGGTGCCGTACCACTGGGGCCGCTATCGCGGCATGTCGCTGGAGATGATGGACCGTCCGCTGGAAGGTCTGCTCGAAAACGTGTTCTTCGACACCTGCGTCTATCACCATCCCGGCGTCGAGCTGCTGACCAAGGTGGTGCCCACCACCAATGTCCTGTTCGGTTCGGAAATGATCGGTGCCGTGCGTGGACGCGATCCAAACACCGGCCACTATTTCGATGACACCAAGCGCTATGTTGATGCCTGCGAAGCGCTGACCGACGCCGATCGCCAACTGATCTACGAAGACAACGCACGCCGCGTCTATCCGCGTCTCGACGCGCGCCTGAAGGCCAAGGGCCTGTAAGGAACCGGGGCGGCGGGGAGCGCGATTCAGGGCTATTCCTTGAGGGCATAAGTTATGTCTTCCGGCCCAGTTCCAACTCCCCGCCACCTGCGTGCCCCGGCACACTGCAAGACCTGACCGAACTTCGAGTCAAACCCCCGAGAGGATGACCGGCATCGCGCATGGACGCGGCCGGCGATTGGAGCCCGACACCGATGACAGCGACGTATGTCGATATTCACCCGCATGTGATCTCGGACGACGAGACCGCCTATCCGCCCGCGCCCCTGTTCGGCAAGCGTTCGGACTGGTCGCAGGAGCGCCCGAGCACGGTCGAAACGCTGATCGCCTCGATGGACGAGGCGGGCGTCGCCAAGGCCGCGGTGGTCCATTCCTCGACCACCTATGGTTTCGACAACAGCTACGTCGTCGATGCGTGCAATCGCTATGCCGATCGCCTGATCTCGGTGGGTTCGGTCGACGTGCTGGCGCCCGATGCGGTCGAGACGATCCGCATGTGGACCGATCGCGGCCTCAAGGGCCTGCGCATCTTCACCGGTGGCAGCACCAAGGAATTCGACGCCAGCGAGCTGGACGACGCGCGCGCCTATCCGGCGTGGGAGCTGCTGGGTGAACTGGGTATCCCGATGTGCATCCAGACCGGCCCGAACGGCCTCGATGCCGTGGTCTCGCTGGCCAGGCGCTTCCCCAACGTGAACATCATCCTCGACCACCTCGGCCGCCCCGATGTGACCGACGGCGCGCCCTACGCCAAGGCGCAGAGCCTGTTCGACCTCGCGCCGATCACCTCGATCTACTTCAAGCTGACCCCGCGCATCATGGGCGACAGCACGAAGGGCGAGGCGACCCCGGAAACGCTGTTCCCCAAGTTCGTCGAGGTGTTCGGCGCCGATCGTCTGGCCTGGGGTTCCAACTACCCGACCTCGCCCGGCACGCTGGGCGAGATCAAGGCAACCGCCGAGGCGCGTCTGGCCTCGCTCGACGCGGAAGCGCGTAGCTGGATCTTCGCCAGGACCGCACAGAAGCTATACCCCGCGCTGGCCGACTGATCCTAAAAGGTCGCGGCAACGAGAATAAAGAAATTGGAGAGTGACATGGCAAGGGCAATAGAGAGCAGGGACGGGGTGGAAGTGCCCTCGTTGGCGGGTGAAGGCCTGCTCGACGATACGCCGCGCGTCAACGCGACGACCTGGGCGATCCTGATCCTGCTCGCGCTGGGGGTGATGATCGCCTACGTCGATCGTACCAGCATTTCCTCGGCGCTGGCCGAAAAGCCCTTCATCGATCACTTCGGCCTGACCGATGTCGATCGCGGCTGGGTGAACTCGGCCTTCTTCTGGTCCTATGGCCTGATCCAGATCCCGATGGGCTGGCTGGTCGATCGTTATGGCGTGAAGCTGCCCTACACCATCTGCTTCGCGCTGTGGTGCGTGGCGACGGCCGTGACCGGGGCGATCTCGACGCTGTTCGCGCTGATCGTCATGCGCATCATTGTCGGCGCGGCGGAAGCGGCTGTGATCCCCGCCAGCTATCGCTGGATCCGCGACAACTTCTCCGAAGGCTCGGCAGGTACGGCGGTCGGCATCTTCACGGCGGGCAACAAGCTTGGCCCGGCGATCGGCGCCCCGGTCGCGGCGTGGCTGATCACCGCGCATGACTGGCGCACGATGTTCTTCGCCACCGGCATCGTCGGCATGCTGTGGCTGGTGCCGTGGATCTTCGGCGTGCGCAACGATCTGCCGCCGCCCGAAATGCGCGCCGAAGTGCGCCGCAAGGCCTCGGCCGTGACGCTGGGCGCGATCCTTGCCAGCCCGCTGGTGTGGGGAACGCTGATCGTCAGCTTCTGCTATGGCTATTTCACGTTCTACTGCATGACCTGGATGCCTTCGTATCTGGTCGAGCAGCATGGCCTCTCGCTCAAGCAGTCGGGCCTCTATACCTTCTTCAGCTTCTCTGGGATTGCCATCGTCGCGGTTGTCGCGGGCTGGGCGGCGGACCGGATCATCGCCCATGGCGGCAACGCGGTGTTCGTGCGCAAGGCCTTCACCGTTGCCGGGTTCGTCGGCGCGAGCACGATCCTGCTGGGCGCCTATTCGACCAACCTCGATACCGCGCTGTTCTGGAACGTGTTCTCGCTCTCGTGTCTGGGCCTTGCCACCGCGAACAACCTGGCGCTGTGCCGCCTGACGCTGATCCCCAAGCCCGCCGTCGGCCTCGTTACCGGCGTGCAGCAGGTGGCGACCAGCATCTCGGGCGGCGCCGCCGCGCTGATCTCGGGCTGGCTGCTTTCGGCGAGCGGCGGCTACGACCTGCCGATCCTCGTGATCGTGGCCTTCTGCGCGCTGGGCGCACTCACCACCATCTTCGTGCTGCAACCGCGCTGGGCACCCAAGGTCCACGCGGCAGCATAAGCATCAACGGATTCGATCCTCGACAAGGGATACAAGACAATGGCTAAAATCGTATTCGGAATGGCTGTCCCCCACAGCGGCATGCTGGGACAGGCACCGGAAGACTGGCTCACCAACGGCGAGCGCGACCGCAACAACCCGGCCTTGTGGTACAAGGGCAAGACCTGGACCTATCCCGAACTGGAGGCCGAGCGCGGCGCCGCCTTCGAATATGGCCTGACCATGGAAGAGCGCACCGAACGTGCCGCCAAGTGCCGTGCCGCGCTGGACGAGATGGCCGAAGCCTACAAGCGCGCCAAGGTCGATGTGTGCATCGTGCTGGGCAAGGACCAGAAGGAAATCTGGCCCGACCAGTCCCCGCGATCACCATCTACACCGGTGAGGAAGTCCATAATGGCCCGCCGCAGCGCCCGGTCTATGCGCCCGATCATCATGTCGTCCACAAGGCCCATCCCGAGTTCGCGACCTACCTGATCGGCAAGTTTCAGGAGCAGAATTTCGATCTCAACGACCTGCAAGCCTGGCCGCAGAACACCTGGATGGAGCGTCAGCGCGGCTATGCGCCGGACTATCCGGTGGTCCCGCATGCCTACAGCTTCGTCTATCACCAGATCATGGGTGACGATGTGCCGCCGCATGTGCCGGTGCTGTTCAACCTGTTCTATCCGCCCACGCAGCCCTCGATGGCGCGCTGCATCGAGTTCGGCCGCGTGCTGCGCGATGCGATCGAGGCCTGGCCCGAGGACGTGCGCGTGGCGGTGATCGCCTCGGGCGGCCTGTCGCACTTCGTCAACGACGAGGAGTTCGACCGCAACGTGATGGGGATGCTGGCGAGCTACGATTACGACGGCCTCGCCGCCATTCCCGACACCTACTACCAGTCGGGCACGTCGGAGGTGAAGATCTACTCCATCGTGATGATGGCGCTCCAGCACACCGGCGCGCAGATGAAACTGGTCGACTACGTGCCGTGCTGGCGCACCGCTGCCGGCACCGGCGAAGGCATGGGCTTCATGTACTGGAGCCCCGAAGAACAGACCGAAGCTGCCTGAAAGGCCTGACTGACATGACCGACAATCGCCTCAACGGCATCATCCGCGCCTTCGAAGCCGGCAAGCCCGCCTTCACCTGCTTCGCCAAGGTCGACAAGCTGACCGCGCAGGAAATGACCGACGCGCCTTACGATGGCGTGGTGTTCGAGATGGAGCACAACCCCTACGACGTGGCCGGACTGGGCGACGCGCTGCAGTACATGCTCAACCGCAAGACAATCGCCTCGACCGGCTCGGTCGCCCCGGCGGTGACGCCGATTGCGCGCATTCCGGCGAACGGCGCCGAGATGAACCAGTTCCAGGCCAAGCAGGTGCTGGATCGCGGCGTCTACGGCGTCATCACCCCGCACGTCTCGACCGTCGAGCAGGCCTACAACATGGTCGCCTCGTGCCGCTATGCCAGGCCGACCGGCGCGGCGCTCTACGAGCCCAAGGGCATTCGCGGCGACGGCCCGGCCACGGCAGCGCGCTACTGGGGCCTGACCCAGCACGAATACTACGCCAAGGCCGACGTCTGGCCGCTGGCTCCGCATGGCGAACTGCTGGTGGGCATGATGTGCGAGAGCCCCGAGGCGATCGAGAACCTCGACGATATCCTCGCCAACGTGCCCGGCATCGGCTTCGTGCTGATCGGCGAGGGCGATCTTTCGCAGGCGCTCGGCTATCCGCGCCAGTACGAGCATCCCGAAGTGCTCGATGCGATGCGCCGTATCGTCGAGACCTGCAAGAAGCACAACGTGGTGGTCGGCAACCCGCACACCAATGCCAAGAACGTCGAGCGCCTGATCGGCGAAGGCTATCGCTTCCTGATGTCCGCCCCTTCGCGCAGCTATGGCGTGGTCGGGCAGGGCCGCGAACTGGCGGGGTACTGAGCCATGGCCGAAGCGAACCCCAACCCCGAAGCAGGCGAGATGACCGGCGCGCAGACGCTGGTCAACACACTGGCCGACAACGGCGTCGACGTGTGCTTCGCCAATCCCGGCACGTCCGAGATGCACTTTCTGGCCGCGCTCGACAATCCGCGCATGAAAAGCGTGCTGTGCCTTTACGAGGGCGTGTGCACCGGCGCGGCGGACGGCTGGTATCGCATGAAGGAGACGCCCGCCTCCACGCTGCTGCATCTGGGGCCGGGGCTCGCGAACGGCCTGTCGAACATCCACAATGCCAAGCGCGCCTCTTCCGGCATGGTCAATATCGTGGGTGAGCATTCGGCCAGCCACCTGAAGTACGATCCGCCACTGACTTCGGACATTGAGGGCCTTGCGCGGCCGCTCAGCCACTGGGTGCGCCGCGCCGAAAGCTCGACGACCATCGCCTGGGATACCGCCAGCGCGGTGGCGAAGGCCAGCGAGCACCCCGGCCAGATCGCCACGCTGATCCTGCCGGGCGATACCGCGTGGAAGGCCGCCGGTCCCTCGAAGGTGCCGACGGGGCTTGGCCGTCCGCGCACCGCCCCCGATCAGGCGCGGGTCGACAACGTGGCGCGCGTGCTGCGCTCTGGCGAGCCGGTGCTCATCATTCTGGGCAACCGCGCCACGCGTGGGCAGGCATTGGCCCTGGCGGGCAAGGTGGCAGGCGCCACCGGCGCGCGGCTCGGCTCGCAGTTCTTCACCGCGCGTATCGAGCGTGGTGCAGGCCGCACCCCGCTGGAGCGCATCCCTTACGCGGTGCCGCAGGCGCGCGCGTTCCTGGCGGGCTTCAAGCACATCGTCACGGTGGAGACGAAGGAGCCGGTGGCGTTCTTCAGCTATCCCGACCAGCCCAGTCTGATGAAGGGGCCGGAAACCATCGTCCATTCCTTCGTCGAGCCCGACGAGGATTCGGCGCTGGGCTTCGAGATGCTGATCGAGGCGCTGGGCGGTTGTCGCGACGCTGCCCCGCTGGTGCAGGAGCGTATCGAGGCGCCAATCCCTTCGGGCGCGCTGGGGGCCGAGACGATCGCCCATGCGCTCTCCGCCGCGCTGCCGGAAGGCGCGATCCTCGTCGACGAATCGCTCACCACCGGGCGCCAGACGATGGGCCTGACGATGGGCGCGCGTCCGCATGACCTGATCAACAACATGGGCGGCTCGATCGGTTACGGCACCCCCGTCGCCACCGGGGCCTCGCTTGCCTGTCCTGACCGGCGGACCTTCTGCATGGTGGGTGACGGCTCGGCGATGTACACGATCCAGTCGCTGTGGACGCAGGCGCGCGAAGGGTTGCCGATCACCACGATCATCTTCGCCAACAACCAGTACGCGATCCTCAAGGCCGAATACACCAACATGGGTGCGGGCGCGACGCCGGGGCCGCAGGCGATGGCGATGATCGACATCGACCGTCCGACGATCGACTGGGTGGCCATGGCAAAGTCCATGGGCGTGCCCGGCGTGCAGGTGGATAACGCCGGAGACTTCTACAAGGAGATGGCGCGCTCGGCCGAGATGGACGGCCCCTGCCTGATCGAAGTGAAGCTCTACTGAGAAAAGAGGGGAGAGAGTCCATGACCGATACCAATACAGACGTGCTCACCCTGCGCGCCAACGTGCAGGACTATCCGCAGACCAAGGCACTGAAGGACGGGCGCGTCTCGTCCGAGATCGTCAAGCTCGACTTCTGCGGCCCGGAAAAGGCGCATAACGGCTTCAAGCCGATGCTGCGCGAGAATGCCTTCGACTGCGGCGAACTGGCAATCGTCACCTATCTGCAGGCCAAGGCCTACGGCAAGCCGTGGGTGATCCTGCCCGCGCCGGTCTCGGGCCGGTTCCAGCACCATTGCGCCGGGTACAACCGCGAACTCGGCCACGTCGCGCCCAAGGACATCGAGGGCAAGAAGGTGGGCGTGCGGACCTATGCGCAGACCACCGGTCTGTGGGTGCGCGGCGTGCTGCAGCACGAATACGGCGTCGATCTGAACAAGGTGACATGGATGACCGGCGGTGACGGGCACCTGCTCGAATATACCGATCCCGACAACTGCGTGCGTCTGCCCAAGGGCTCTGACATCGGCCAGATGATGCTCGACGGCGAACTGACCGCGACGCTTCAGGGCGTCGATCTGCCCAAGGACCCGCGCGTCGAGCGGCTGATCCCCGATCCCTTCAACGCCGCCAAGGAGTGGTTCGCGCGCGAAGGCGTGGTGCCGATCAACCACATGTTCGTGGTGCACGAGGATTTGTCGAAGAACCGCCCCGACGTGGTGCGCGAACTCTACCGCATGATCGGCGAGACGCGCGACCTCACTGAAGGCGGGCTGCCCGATCCGTTCCCGCCTATGGGGCTTGAGGCCAACCGCAAGGGTCTGCAACTCGCCATCGACTGGGCCTACGAGCAGAAGATCATCCCTGCGCGCATGAGCGTGGACTCGCTGTTCGACGAGACCACCGGCGCGCTGGGGTAAAGGAATTCGCTGACCGGCGAATAACCGGCATCGATCCGCTCTCTTGCCCGGCGCACCTGTGGGGCGACGGTGGGAGCGAGCGGGTCGGTGCCGGATGGGGCATGCTCCGTCCGGAACATGCCTTTGGTCCATCCTGACACTGACGGGCCGGAGTTTCGCTCCGGCCCGTTTTTTCGTGTCGATCCGGCATGCGATGCGATGACACGCCCCGCAGGGGTTGGATGGCCTGCGGGGCGCGTCGGCCTCCGGGGCCCGCGCTTGCGGGTCTGCCGGGGCGGGGGGTTATTGGGCGGCGCTGCTGCCTGAGCCGCTATTCGCAGTCGTGGCCTTTTCGCTGCTGACGCCCAGGTTCACCGAACCGCTGGCGCCATTGCGCGAGGCAGAGCCGCTGCCCGATCCGGTGGCGGTGGTGGTGCGCTTGCCGGTGGTGGCGCTGGCCGAGCCGTCACCGCTGCCGCTGACGGAAGAGTCCGACGACGTGTCCGATAGCGAACCGGCGGTATCGCGCAGCTTGCCTGTTGCGGTCTTCGCGCGCTGGGTGGTGGCCGAACGGGCATTCGAGGCCGCCGTGCGGGCGCTGGACGCGGTGCCGGAAGCCGTATTGGCCGCGCGCGAGGTGAGGGCCGAAGTCGCGCCCGATGTGTCAGGTGTGCTGACGCTGCCCAGCAGCCCGCCCGAGGCCGAGCCATTGGCGCCCGAACTGTTCGCCGAGCCGCTGGTGCTGCCGGTACCCGAACCCGAAACGCCGGTTTCCGAAGCCGCAGAGGTCAGCGCCGAGCGCGCGCCGCTGGTGGCGTTAGAGGTGGCGCTGCGGGCCTTGCCGGAAGCGCTCTGAAGGCGGCCAGAGGCGCCCTGCGCACGATCCGCAGCGGTCGAGCGGGCGTTGGCGGCGGCGCTTTTCGCGCTGGAAGTAAGACCCGAGGCATCCGGCGTCGCGGCGCTGCCCAGCAGGTTGCCCGAGCCATTGGCCGCGCCGGTCGTCGAACCGTTGCCCAGCATCGAGCTCGCCGAGCCGGTCAGGTTGCCGGTGGCCGAGCGGGTGGCCGAGGTGTCCGAGGTCGTGCCGGTGCTCGACGGCGTGGTGCTGGAAGTTGTGTCGCTGCTGCGGTGACGGCGGGTCTTCACGGTCTTGGCGGCGCTGCCGCTCGCGTTCGACGTCACGTTGCGGCCGGTGCGGGTAACGCCGAAGGCGCCGTCGCCGTCCATGGTGCTGCCGACCGAGCTGCCCATGCCGCTCAGCGTGCCGCCGAAGCCGCCGCCCAGCGCGCCGCCAAGGCCGCCACCACCGAGACCGCCGCCGCCCAGCAGCTGGGCCTGTGCCACGCCGGGCACGGCGAAGATCGCCAGCGCGACCGAGGTGGTGGTGAGAATGGTTGCGAGAGTCTTCCTGTTCATCGGTGTGCTCCTTCTTGCGTCCCTACCTCCATTTCGGGAGGCTCGGGGAAGGAACGGGTGCCGGTTTCGCTTTCATCCCTCGGCAACGAGATTTTTCGGAAATATTCGCTCAGAGCCCCGAGCGGCAGATGTTGCAGAGCACGCCCCGGCCAGTTTCGGAGCGCCCGGTGTTGCGCCGGCCGGAAAGCGCTTCGGCATCGGTCGCGCGCAGGGCCGCGCGTGCATCCGCGCCGCCCTGTCTGCGCGCGGCGATGCGCGAGGCGACCAAAGGGGCGGCATAGGAGGTACCGCGCAAATCGATGCGGCCTCTTTTTGGCACCAGCGCGCTCATGTCCGCGCCGGGCGCGGCATAGTCCAGATGCGTAGCGCGGCCCGCCTCGATCAGCACGCGGCCCGCACCGTCGATGCCGGTGACGGCGATCACGCCGGGGTAGGAGGCGGGGTAGGCGGGGGCGCTGCGGCGCCGTCATTGCCTACGGCGGCCACGATGGTCATGCCGCGCTGCTGCGCCGCTGCCACTGCACGGGCGAGCAGCGGATTGGCCGGGCCGACAAGGCTGATCGAGACCACCGGCACCGCCTCCTGCTGCATCCAGCCCAGCGCGCGGGCGATCGCCAGCGCGTTGCCGCCCGCCGGATCGCTGCCGTAGACATCGGCATCGTAGAGCCGCGCCGTGCCCGCGCCTGCCAGCAGCGAGGCGATGGCGGCGGCGTGGTCGCTGACGCGCGGGGCGCCTTGGGCGAAGCCGCGCTGGGCGACGATACGGGCGGCGCTCTGCGGCGAGCCGGTGCCGAAGCCGCCGTCGATCACGCCCACGGTGCCGCCGCGCGGCAGGTCGGACGGGGAGGGGCGGCTGGTCTCTCGGGACGACGACGTGGAGGCGCCCGCCGGAAAGTGCAGCTGGTCGGCGGAGATCTCGCGGCCCGGCAGCGCCTTGCGCAAGCCATCCACCGCGCGGGCCAGCGATTGACCGTCAGGCGTGCGCAGCCGGGCATAGGCAATGCCGAGACCGTCAAGCGTGCCGTTCTCGATCACCGTGTATCCCGCGCCTTTCGCCGTTGCCAGCGCGGTGGGATCGGGATCGAGCAGCAGCACTTCGCCGCGCACGGCGGGCTGGTGGTCCTCGTCCCATTCCACACTGTCCTTGTGACGGCTGACGAACCGGGCAAGGCGCTGCAGCCGCTCGCGCGCCAGCGAGGTGGCATCGCGCAAGGTATGTGCCAAGGGATCGGTGAGCGGCGAGGCAATGTCGTCGAGCGCGCCTTTCACGCCGTCGCGCACCTGCCCCAGCGCCGTGCCGGGATCGAGCGCCCCGCCGGTCGGCAGCCCGCTCACCAGCTGCGCGTGCAGGGGCGGCGTGAGCAGCGCGGCGGTCGCGATCGCGGTGGTCATTGTCGCCCATATTGCGGCGCGGCGGCGCATTTGCTTGTCCCTTTCGAAAATTCGTAGCACTCACGGATGAAACGTCATCGTCCCGCCGTTTCATCCTCAGGCAAGACAATTCGATGAGCACAGAAAGTTTCTGCGACGAACTGACCGCCCTGCTGCCGCGCCTGCGGCGGTTTGCGCGCGGCCTTACCCGCGATGCGGCGGACGCGGACGATCTGTGCCAGCAGACGATCGAGCGTGCGTTGCGCGCCTGCCACCAGTGGCAGGAGGGCACGCGCCTCGATGCTTGGGTATACAGGATCATGCGGAACCAATGGATCGATGAGGCCCGCGCCAGAGGGCGCCGCGCGCAGACTTTCGTGGACGAGAGCGAAGGGCTGGCCGTGGGCACCTCGGGCACGCCCGAGGCGGAAGTGCGGGTGGAGATGAACAATGTCGACCGCGCGCTCGACCGGCTGCCTGCGGAACAGCGCGAGGCGGTGCTGCTGGTGATGGTCGAAGGCTTTGCCTATCGCGAGGCAGCAGAAATCCTCGGCGTGCCGCAGGGAACATTGACCTCGCGGCTGGGGCGCGGGCGCGAGGCGCTGTTGCGCGAACTGGGAGAAGTGACATGAGCGTGAGCGACAACGACCTGGCGGCCTTCGCCGACGGCGAACTGGCGCCCGACGAGGCGGAACGCGTACGCGCCGCGCTCGCCGCCGATCCCGCGCTGGCGCAACGGCTGGAGGCACAACGCAAGCTTCGCGCGATGCTGGGCGCCCATCTCGATCCGGTACTGGAAGAGCCGGTGCCGCCTGTCTGGACAGCGATGATCGAGAAGGCACGCGCGTCGAAGGGGGAGGTCGCTGCCGAACCGGAAGCCGAAGCGGCGCCGGTGATCGACTTTGCTGCGGCCAAGGCGCAGCGGGAAGCCTTGCCGTTGACGCCACCGCGCACCGCATGGCTGTGGCGGGCCGGGCCGGCGATCGCCGCCTCGCTGGTGCTGGGCCTGTTCCTGGGCACGCAACTGGTGCCGCGCGGGCAAGTGGTCGAGCGGGGTGGGCAACTGTTCGCGGCGGGGGCGCTCAAGCGCGGGCTCGATACGCAGCTCGCCTCTGCACAAGCGGACGGCGGGGTGCGTATCCTCACCAGCTTCCGGCGCGGCGACGGCGATTTCTGCCGCGTCTACGAGGCTTCCGCGAGCGCGGGCCTCGCCTGCCACGATCAGGGGCACTGGGTGCTCGAACGCACGACCGGGCGTGAGAGCGGCGAAACCGGCGAATACCGGCAGGCGGGCTCTGCCGAGGCCGATCTGATGACGGCGGCGCAGGACATGGCGAAAGGCGATCCGCTTGACGCCACGGCAGAGCAGCAGGCCCGCGCATCGGGTTGGGAAAAGTAGTCCATTAAGTGCGCGCATTTTTGCAATGCGCTGTGCCAATCATTGCGTTTGATCGCGCAGGGGTGTGGAGGCAACCTGTCCCCAGCATGCAACCGATGTTACCCTCTCTCCCTGCCCGGTCGACCGTCGGAGGGGACTTCTCGCAAGTCTCCTGCGCGGTCGATCCGGGGTTTCTCCTCAGAGAGGTTCGGGCATGACAAATCCGGCCAGCCCACTTCCAAATACCACGGTATCCGCTGCCGCTTCGGCGCCGTTTCGCATCGCCCGCACGCGTGAGGAAATCCTGAGTGCCGCCGCCGCGCGCGGTCTCGCCATTCCGGTCGAATGCCTTGAGGGCGTGGAGGCGAACATGGCGCTGCTGGCATCGCATGCCGCCCGCCTTGCAGATGACGGGAGCCGTGTGGCGTGACCTTCAAGGCAAGGCAGATCGCCAGCGCGGTTCGCGCCGGGCGGCTCAGCGCGCGCGAAGTCGTGGAAGGATGTCTTGAGCAGCTCCACGCCGGAACTGATGATCCACTCCGCGCCATAACGCGGGTGCTGGCCGAACGGGCGCTGGCCGAAGCCGATGCCGTCGACGTTCTGGTGGCCGAGGGGCGCGATCCGGGCCCGCTGGCGGGTGTGCCTTATGGCGTGAAGGACCTGTTAGACGTGGCGGGCCTTCCCACCACCGCAGGATCGCGCATTCATGCTGGGGCGTCACCCGCGCGCGCCGATGCCGAGGCGGTGCGGCGGATGCAGGCGGCGGGCGCGGTGCTGGTCGCCACGCTCAACATGGACGAATTCGCCTACGGCTTTGCGACCATCAACGCGCTGCACGGCACCACGCGCAACCCGCATGACCCGGCGCGCCTTGCGGGCGGTTCCTCCGGCGGTTCGGCGGCGGTCGTGGCGGCGGGGCTGATGCCGCTGGCGCTGGGCTCGGACACCAACGGATCGGTGCGCGTGCCTGCCAGTCTGACCGGGCTCTATGGCCTAAAGCCCAGCCACGGAGACCTGCCGCTGGCGGGCGTGTTTCCGTTTGCCGAAAGCTTCGATGACGTAGGCCCCTTTGCGCGCGATGCAGGCGATATGGCGACGGTTTGGGAAGTGCTCTCGCAGCGTTCCGCCCCGCAAGATCAGGCACCGCTGCGCATCGCCCGGCTGGGTGGCCGCTTCCGCGAGAATGCCGATCCCGATCAGCTGGCAGTGATCGACGCGGTGGCCTCGGGCGCACCGCTGGTGGAGCTGCCCGATGTCGCGGTGGCGCGCTCCGCCGCTTTCGTCATCACGGCCTACGAGGGCGGGCGTCTACACGAGGCGGACCTTGCGCGCGATGCCATGGCCTTCGATCCGCAGACCCGCGATCGCCTGCTGGCAGGCGCGCTGCTGCCCGACGAACTCTACCGGCGCGCGCAGGACTATCGCGCGCAATACCGCGCCCGGATCGAGGCAGTGATGGCCGACTGGGACGTGCTGCTGGCCCCTGCCACGCCGTGCGCGGCGCCGACGATCGCCGATCCGCGCATCCTCGTCGATGGCGAGATGGTGGCAGCGCGCGCCAATCTGGGCCTGCACACGCAGCCGATCAGCTTTACCGGATTGCCATCGCTGGCCGTGCCGCTCTACCGTCCGGGCAGGTTGCCGCTGGGGCTGCAACTGGTCGGCGCGCCGCTGGGCGAACCGGCGCTGCTGCGCTTCGCGGTGGAGCTGGAATCGCAAGGGGTTATCGGGGTGACTGCACCGCGTCATGCGGTGGGTGTCGAGGTTTGACGGGGACGGGTTACGGTATGAGCGGGGTCGAGATGGAACGGGAGGCGCTTGATACGCCCTCCGGTGAAATGCACGCGCCGAAAGGTGCGCTGGAGCGGCGCTTTGCCCTCTCCGCAAGAGGCACCAGCGCGCGCACCGAAGTGCTGGCGGGGATCACCACCTTCCTGACGATGTCCTACATCGTGCTGGTGAATCCGGCGATCCTGGGCACGGCAGGAATGCCGGTCGCCTCGGTGGCGGCGGCGACGTGCTTTGCCGCCGCCTTCGCCTCGATCCTGATGGGCCTTGTCGCCAACACCCCGCTGGCGCTGGCGCCGGGCATGGGCCTCAACGCCTATTTCGCCTTCACCGTGGTCCAGCAGATGCATGTGCCCTGGCCGGTGGCGCTGGGCTGCGTGCTGATCTCGGGCGTCGCTTTCCTGGTACTGACGGTCACGGGCATCCGCCAGATGATCGTCGCCTCCATCCCGCCCTATTTGTTCGCAGCCGTGGCGGGCGGCATCGGTCTGTTCATCGGCTTCATCGGTTTGAAGGATGCCGGGATCGTCGTCGCCAATCCGGCGACGTTCGTGGCGCTGGGCGATCTCAAGACGCCGGGACCGGCGCTCGCGCTGTTCGGACTGGTGCTGATCGGCGCGCTTTCGGTGTGGAACGTGCGCGGCGCCATGCTGATCGGCATCGTCGCGACCACGCTGGTCGGCTGGCTGACCGGGCAGGTCGCGCTCCATGCCGAGCCCTACAGCCTTTCGGCGCTGACGGGCACGCTGTTCAAGCTGGACCTTGGCGGCGTGTTCGGGCTGACCGGCAGCCACGGCCTTGGCCTGCTCGAAATCCTCTTCGTGTTCCTGTTCGTCGACCTGTTCGACAATATCGGCACGCTGGTCGCCGTGACCAAGCGGGCCGGGCTGATGACCGCTGCTGGCAAGATCCCCGGCCTCAACCGCATCCTCATCACCGATGCGGTATCGACCATCGTCGGCTCGATGGCGGGCACCAGCACGGTGACGAGCTATGTCGAGAGCGCGGCGGGCGTGCAGGCGGGCGGGCGCACCGGCCTTACCGCCGTCGTCACCGGCCTGCTGTTCCTCGCGACGATGTTCGTGGCGCCTTATGCGCAGTTGATCCCGCTGGCGGCGACCGCGCCCGCGCTGATCATCGTGGGCGGGCTGATGCTGCTGCCGCTGACCGAAGTCGAGTGGGAAGACCCGCTGAGCGCAATCCCTGCGTTCCTGACGGTGGCAATGATCCCGCTGACCTTCTCGATCGCCAACGGCCTCGCGTTCGGGATCACCGCGCATGCGCTGCTCAAGCTGGTGCGCGGACAGCTCAAGACCTCCGACTGGTTCCTGTGTCTTCTGGCGGCGCTGTTCGTCGCCCGCTTCGTCTGGATGGGAGCCGCCTGATGCGCGCCTTGATTGCCTCGCTTTTTCTTGCTGCGACGACGCCCGCTTCTCTGGCTCACGCTGCGCCGGTGGCGGCCCATAGCGGCAAGCTCGACACCACGCCACGCACGCTGGTGATGACCGCGTTCGACCCGGAGTGGAACGCGCTCGCCCCCGCGATCCGGGCGCCGCATGCCTACAGCGTCAACGGCATGACCTTCCTTGCGGGCACGCTGGAGGGTAAGCCGGTGCTGCTGATGCGCAGCGGCGTCAGCGTCGTCAACGCGGCGATGAACACCCAGCTCGCGCTCGACCGCTTTACCGTGAAGCGCATCGTGTTTTCGGGGATCGCGGGCGGCGTCGATCCGCACCTGTCGATCGGCGATGTGATCGTGCCGGACGACTGGGGCAGTATCTGGAGGTCTCGTTCGCCCGCAAGGACGGTACGGGCTGGCGCCCGCCCGAAGCGGTGGACCCCGCAGCGCCTGCCAACTGGCAGTTCATGTTCCCGCGCGGGGTGCGCGTGGGCAATGCCGCCGAGGCGCCGAAGACGCATTACACCATCGCCATGGACCCGGCGCTGCTGGCGCTGGCCCGCAAGGTCGCGCCTACCGTCCACATGACCCGCTGTGTCGATGGCGCCGCCAACGCTCGCGCAGACAGTGCGCTGTGCCTGCCGCACGATCCGCAGGTCGTGGTCGGCGGGACCGGGGTGACGGCGGGGGTCTATGCCGACAACGCGCAGTTCCGCGAATATCTCTACACCGCCTGGCACGCCCGCGTGCTCGATATGGAGAGCGCTTCGGTGGCGCAGGTCGCCTATGCCAATGCCGTGCCTGCGATCGTGTTCCGCTCGCTCTCCGATCTCGCCGGGGGCGATGCGGACCGCAACATGGAGAACACGTTCGAGCACCTCGCCTCGGCCAATTCTGCCAAGGTCGTGCGCGCTTTCGTGGCAGCTCTGCCGAACTGATCGAAACGGATAAGACAATGAACCTGAGCACCGTCACCGCCGCCAACGGCATCGTTACCGCGCCGCATGCGCTCGCCGCGAAGGCCGGTCGCGATGTGCTGGCAGACGGCGGCAATGCGGTCGAGGCCTGCGTTGCCGTCGCGGCGACGCTGGCGGTGGTCTATCCGCATATGACCGCGATCGGCGGCGACGGCTTCTGGCTGATCCGGGAGCCTGATGGCGCCGTTCACGCGATCCACGGCGTCGGCGGCGCGGCGGCGCGTGCGGATCTGTCGCTCTACGCCGGGCTGGACAGCGTGCCGTTCCGGGGACCGCTGGCGGCGAACACGGTGGCGGGCACGATCTCGGCGTGGGAAGCGGCGCTGGAGACGGGGGGCGGCGCCCTGCCGCTCGACCGTCTGCTGCGCGATGCGATTGCCTATGCCGAGGCGGGCGTGCCGGTGACGGCGGGCGGCGCGGCCATCGCCGAGGGTAAGGGCGGCGAACTGCGCGGCCTGCCGGGTGCCTATGCGGCGACATTCGAGCCGGAGGGGCATCCGCTGCGCGAAGGCGATACCTTACGCCTGCCCGCGCTCGCGGCCACCTTGCGGCTGCTGGGCGAAGAAGGCCTCGACAGCTTCTATCGCGGGCCGCTGGCCGCCGACATTGCGGCCGATCTGGCGGAGCTGGGCTCTCCGGTTTCCGCTGCCGATCTTGCCGCGCACCGGGCGACGCGTCCCGATCCGCTGTCGGTAGGCATCTCGGGCGCGCGGCTGTGGAACACCGCGCCGCCGACGCAAGGGTTTGCCTCGCTGCTGATCCTTGCGCTGTTCGACCGCCTGCAGGCCGCAGCGCCCGATGGCTTCGATCACGTCCACGGTCTGGTCGAGGCGACCAAGCAGGCCTTCCTGCTGCGGGACCGGCATGTCGGAGATCTCGATTACACGACGTTCGACTTTCAGGGTCTGCTTAACGATCCGGCGGCGCTCGATGCCATGGCGGCGCAGATAGATCCGGCGCGCGCGCTGGCATGGCCGCAGCCGCCGCAGTGGGGCGATACCTGCTGGTTCGCCGCCGCCGACGCAGACGGGCGCGTGGTCTCGTGCATCCAGTCGACCTATTTCGAGTTCGGATCGGGCCTCGTGTTGCCGCGCACCGGGATCACCTGGCAGAACCGGGGTGCTTCGTTCCGGCTGGCGGAGAGCGGCTGGAACGCGCTGAAGCCGGGGCGCAAGCCCTTCCACACGCTCAACCCCGCGCTGGCGACGTTCGACGATGGCCGCGTCATGGCCTATGGTACGATGGGTGGTGAGGGCCAGCCGCAGACGCAGGCGGCGCTGTTCAGCCGCTATGCGCGTTTCGGTGTCGATCTGCAGGCGGCGATTTCCGCGCCGCGCTGGCTGCTGGGGCGGACCTGGGGCGATGTGACGACCTCGCTCAAGCTGGAGGACGGCTTCGACGAGGGGCTCTACACCGCGCTGGCCGAAGCCGGACACGACGTCGAGCGCGTCGGCGGTCTGACCGCGACGATGGGCCATGCGGGCGCGGTCGTGCGACTGCCGGACGGCAGCTTCGAGGGAGCGACCGATCCGCGCAGCGATGGCGAGGCAGCGGGATGGTAGACGCGCTCCCCCTCGGTGGCGCCCGCGCCGTCGCGCGTTGCGATGCGCTGAAAGTCGCGCCCTATTCGGACATGGAAGGCGGGCTGTTCCGCGCCTATCTGACGCCCGCCTATGCCGCGGCGCAGGATGCTCTCGCGGGGTGGATGGCCGAGGCAGGGATGACCGTGCGGCGCGATCCGGCGGCCAATCTGGTGGGGCGCTATCAGGGCGCAACCCCGGATGCGCCCGCGCTGATGATCGCCAGCCACCTCGATTCGGTGCGCGACGGTGGGGCTTACGATGGGCCGCTCGGCATCATGCTGGGCATCGAGGCGGTCACGGCGCTGCATGCCAAGGGGCGGCGCCTGCCCTTCGCCATCGAGGTCTATGCCTTCGGGGACGAGGAAGGCTCGCGCTTTCCCGCCGCGATGCTTACCAGCCGGGCGGTCGCGGGCACGCTGGAGCCCGAGGCGCTCGATCTGGCGGACAACGCGGGCGTATCGCTGGCCGAGGCGGGTGTCGATCTGATCGATTACCTCTCCGCCAAGCGCTCGCCGCGCGAGATTTTCGCCTATCTCGAAACGCATATCGAACAGGGCCCGGTGCTGGAGGCGGCAGGGCTTGCCGTGGGCACCGTCACCGGGATCGCCGCGCAACTGCGCTATGGCGTGAGCGTGAAAGGCATGGCCGGGCACGCGGGCACCACCGCGATGCCGCTGCGCCGCGATGCCATGGCGGGCGCCGCCGAGATGGTGCTGGCCGCCGAGCGGATCGCCCGCGCCGATGCGTCCGATCTTGTCGCCACGGTGGGCAAGCTGGAAACGCTGCCGGGCGCGGCCAACGTGATCGCGGGCGAAGTGCGCTTCACGCTCGACGTGCGTTCGGGGGATGCGGCGCGGCGCGACCGGGCCGCGCTCGACATTCTCGCCGCGTTCGAGCGGGTCGCGTCGGATCGCGGCCTGACGCTCGATGTCTCGCTGATCCACGACCTTGCCCCAGTCCCTGCGCCCCGGCGCTGATGGACCTGATGGACGCGGCGCTGGCCGATGTCGGGCAGCCGGTGTTCCGGCTTGTCTCGGGCGCAGGCCACGATGCCATGAACATGGCCGCGCTGTGCCCCACTGCGATGCTGTTCGTGCGCTGCCGGGGCGGGGTGAGCCACAATCCTGCCGAACATGTCGAGCCTGCCGATGCGGATATCGCGCTTCAGGTCATGCTCGGCTTTATCGACCGCCTTGGAGCGACGTATCATGCCTGACCTCGATCCCCAGCTCTTCGGCGAGATCGACCCGCCCAGCGCCTGCTGATGGGGCCGGGGCCGGTCAATGCCCACCCGCGCGTGCTGCGCGCGATGAGCGCGGACCTGCTCGGCCAGTTCGATCCCGAGATGACCGGCTACATGGAGCAGGTCATGGCGCTCTACCGGCCGATCTTCGGGACGCAGAACCGCTGGACGATGCTGGTCGACGGCACCGCGCGCGCCGGGATCGAGGCGGCGCTCGTCAGCCTTGTCGCGCCGGGCGATACTGTGCTGGTGGTCAACTTCGGGCGCTTCGGCCTGCTGCTGACAGAGATACTCCAGCGCATCGGCGCCAGGATCGAGACGGTGGAAGCGCCGTGGGGCGAGACGGTGCCGATGGACGCCATCGCCGAGGCGATCCACCGCACCGCGCCGCATGTCGTCGCGACGATCCACGGCGATACCTCGACGACGATGGCGCAGCCGCTCGAAGGTTTCGGCGCACTGTGCCGGGCGGCGGGCGCGCTGAGCTATGTCGATGCCACTGCCACTATTGGCGGCATGGAACTGGCGGCGGACCGCTGGGATGTCGATGTCGTCACCGGGGGCTGCAGAAGTGCCTCGGCGGCCCGTCCGGCTCGGCGCCGATTACGATCTCCGAGGCAGCGGCAGAGCACATCTTTGCGCGCCGTCATGTCGAGGCGGGTATCCGCATGCCGGGCCTTACCGACGGGGCGGGGCCGCGCATCGGCTCGAACTACTTCGACCTCGCGATGATCATGGACTACTGGTCAGAGAAGCGCCTCAATCACCACACCGAGGCGACCTCGATGCTCTATGCTGCGCGCGAATGTGCCCGCGTGGCGCTGGGCGAGGGGCTGGCGGCGCGCTATGCCCGCCATGCCAGCGCGGGCAGGGCGATGACGGCGGGGTTGCGCGCGATGGGCCTGACCGTGTTCGGCACCGATGCCACGCGCATGACCAACGTCACCGGCGTCCATATTCCCGAGGGGCTCGACGGCGAGGCGGTGCGCCGCGCCATGCGCGAGCTGTTCGAGATCGAGATCGGCACTGCATTCGGGCCGTTGCAGGGCAAGATCTGGCGGATCGGCGCGATGGGTTACAACGCGATGCGCCACAAGGTGCTGGCGACGCTCGCCGCGCTGGAGGCGTGCCTGACGATGAACGGCGTGACCGTGCCGCTGGGCGAGGCGGTGCCTGCCGCCATTGCCGCATGGGAGCGCGAGGCATGATCGAGCGCGATCTTGTCGGCTACGGCCAGACGCCGCCCGATCCACGCTGGCCGAACGGCGCGCGGGTGGCGGTGCAGTTCGTCGTCAATTACGAGGAGGGCGCGGAGAATTCCGTCCTCAACGGCGACAAGGGTTCCGAGGCGTTCCTGTCCGAGATGGTCGGCGCGGGTAGCCACCCCGACCGGGCGATGGCGATGGAAAGCCTCTATGAATACGGCAGCCGCGCCGGGTTCTGGCGCCTGCATCGGCTGTTCACCGAACGCGGCCTTCCCGTGACGGTGTTCGGCGTCGCCAAGGCGCTGGCGATGAACCCGGAAGCGGTCGCGGCGATGCAGGCGGCGGACTGGGAGATTGCCAGCCACGGTCTTCGCTGGATCGACTATCAGTATGTGCCCGAGGACGAGGAGCGCGCGCATATCGCCGCCGCCATCGCCCTGCACGAGAAGGTGACGGGTGCGCGTCCGCTCGGCTGGTATCAGGGGCGGACCTCGCCCAACACCGCAAGGCTCGTCGCCGAGGAGGGCGGGTTCCTCTACGATGCCGACAGCTATGCCGACGATCTGCCCTACTGGGACCGGCGCCATGCCGCGGCAAATGGCGGGAAGGCCCAACTGGTGGTGCCCTACACGCTCGACGTCAACGACATGAAGATCGTCGCGCTCAACGGCTTTACAGAGGGCGAGCAGTTCTTCCGCTACTTGCGCGACACCTTCGACCAGCTTTGCGAGGAGGGCGGGCGGATGATGTCGGTCGGCCTCCACGCGCGCATCGCGGGGCGTCCCGGTCGGGCGCGTGCGCTCGCGCGGTTCCTCGATCACGTCCTGAACAGCGGCGAGGCATGGGTCGCCCGCCGCATCGATATCGCCCGCCACTGGATGGAGGTACACCCGGCATGACCATCAACGATCCCGTTCTTCTGGAAGAAGTCACCGCCGCCTTCATGGAATACGAGCGCGCGTTGATGGAGGATGATATCCCGGCGATGGACGCGCTGTTCCACGAGGCGCCGACCACCAACCGCTATGGCGTGGGCGAAGTGCTCTATGGCATCGAGGAAATCCGCGAGTTCCGCAAAGGGCGCGGAGGCTCGCCGCAGCGCAAGCTCGGCAAGGTCTCGATCGTCGTCTACGGCGAGACTTGCGCGACGGCGGATGCCGAGTTCTTCCGCGAGAACAGCGAGCGGCGCGGCCGCCAGACGCAGACATGGGTGAAGTTCGCGGAGGGCTGGAAGGTCGTCTCGGCCCATGTCAGCCTGGAGGGGAGCACCCACTGATGGCGCTGTCGCACGCCGCCCTGTTCGAGCACAGCCCGTGGGTGGAAGTGCGCGCCGATGCCGCGCCGTCTTCGGGCGACCGCTGGGCGGACCTGATGGCGGTGGTCGAGGGGGCGAGCGCGGACGAGCAACTCGCGCTGATCCGCGCCCATCCCGAGCTGGCGGGCAAGGCGGCGATGGACAGGACGCTCACCGATGCCAGCGCGGCGGAGCAGGCCAGTGCCGGGCTGGACCGGCTGACGCCCGACGAGTTCGCGCGCTTTCATGAGCTGAACGCCGCCTATCGCGCGCGCTTCGACATGCCTTTCATCATCTGCGTGCGGCTGACCGACAAGGCGGGCATCCTTGCCGCGATGGACGCGCGCCTTGCCCATACCCGCGAGGCCGAGATCGCCACTGCGCTCGACGAGATCGGCAAGATCGTGCGCCTGCGTCTTGAGGACATGCCATGAGCGAGACCCCTGTCAGCGGCCCGATCGGGCTTCCCACGCTGGAAGCGCAACTCGCGCGCCAGCTTGCGCTTATAGGTCACGGCGGCGAGGACTGGACGCGGCCGCGCACGCATCCCGAAGGGCACGTCTACGATGTCGTCATCGTCGGCGGCGGGCAGAGTGGCCTCGCCGCCGCCTTCGGCCTGCTGCGCGAGCGGGTGTCGAACATCCTCGTCATCGACGAGGGCGCCGAGGGCTTCGAGGGGCCATGGGAGACCTATGCCCGCATGGTCACGCTGCGCACGCCCAAGGGGCTGACGCCGATGGACTTCGGCGTCCCCGCGCTGACCGTGCAGGCCTGGTACGAAGCGCAGCACGGCGCGCAAGGGTGGGAGGCGCTCGACAAGATTCCGCGCGGGCGTTGGATGGACTATCTGCGCTGGTATCGCCGCGTGCTGGCGCTGCCGGTGCGCAACGATACCAAGCTTTCGCGGATCGAGCCGCTGGCCGCCGAAGGTCTCCACCGCCTGCACATCGAAGGCGCTGCGCCGCTGCTGGCACGCAAGGTCGTGCTGGCAACCGGCATCCAGGGTGGTGGCGAGTGGTTCACGCCCGACTTCATCCGCGAGGCCCTGCCGCGCGAGGTCTATGCCCACACCAGCGAGCCGATCGATTTCGCGAGCATGGCGGGCAAGCGCATCGGCCTGCTCGGCGGCGGCGCCTCGGCGTTCGACAATGCCAACATGGCGCTGTCGCTGGGCGTCGGCGCGGTCGAGGTGTTCATGCGGCGCAAGGCCCTGCCGCGCGTCAACCCGATCCGCTTCATGGAGCGGGTGGGCTTCACCGCGCGCTATCCCGCGCTGTCCGATGCCGAAAAGCACCGGGTGATCGGCAGTTTCCTCGGCCATAACCAGCCGCCGACCAACGACACCTTCCAGCGCGCGGCATCATGGCCGGGCTTTGCGCTGCATCTGGGCGCGCCGTGGCTGAGCGTTGCTTACGAGAACGACGAAGTCGTGGTGACGACGCCGCAGGGGCAGCACCGTTTCGATTTCGTGGTGCTCTCCACCGGCCTCGTCAGTGATCCGAAACTGCGTCCCGAACTGGCAGACGTGGCCGATGCCGTCGCCTGCTGGCGCGATCGCTACACGCCGCCTGCCGGGCAGGAGAACGCGCTGATCGACGCGCATCCCTACCTCGGCCCCGGCTTCGAGCTGACCGCGTGCCATGCCGCCGATGCCCCGCGCCTGCACGGTCTGTTCGCGTTCAACTATTCCGCGCTCGTCAGCCTGGGCCTCTCCGCCTCGGCGCTGTCGGGCATGAAGACCGCGCTGCCCCGGCTGATCCGCGCGATCGCCGACCAGCTGTTCCTTGACGATCGCGAGGCGCTGATCGAGGAGTTCGTCGCTTATGACGAGGTGGAGTTCCTGGGCGAATGGCCTGCTCCGGTGGAAGGCGTGACAGCATGACCAGTCTTTCCACCCACGTTCTCGACACCATGCACGGCGGCCCGGCGCAGGGCGTCGCGGTCCGGCTGGAAAGCGCGGACGGGGTGCTGCTCCATGCCGGGCAGACCAATGCCGATGGGCGCTGCCCCGATCTGCCCGCTACCGCGCCGGGGCGTTACCGGCTGGGCTTTGCGGTGGCGGACTACTTCCGCGCGCGCGGCGTCGATCTGCCCGAAGTGCCGTTCCTAGACGTGGTGCACATCGATTTCGGGGTCGCGCAAGAGGGCGGGCACTATCACGTGCCCCTGCTCGTTTCCCCTTACGCCTATTCGACCTATCGCGGGAGCTGATGTGACTGTCGCCTTCCTTCTCGACGGCGAAGACGTGCGGATCGAGGAGGTCGATCCCACCGCGACGCTGCTTGATCATCTGCGCTATCGCCTGCGGCGCACCGGCACCAAGGAAGGCTGCGCGGAAGGCGATTGCGGGGCCTGCACGGTGCTGGTCGGGGAAACAACGGCGCTGGAGGGTGACGCGGTGCAGTGGCGCGCGGTCAACGCCTGCATCCAGTTCCTGCCGATGCTCCACGGCAAGGCGCTGATGACGGTGGAGAGCCTGTCAAAGCCCGATGGCGCGCTCAACCCCTTGCAGAAGGCGATGGCCGAGAACGGGTCTTCGCAATGCGGATTCTGCACGCCGGGCTTCGTGATGGCGCTGCAAGGCCGCGCGATCGGCGCGCTGGGGCACGAACTTCCGGTGACGGACGCGCTGGCGGGGAACCTGTGCCGTTGCACCGGCTATGGCCCGATCCTCGCGGCGGGCAGGGCGGTGACCGCGCTGGCGCAGGACGCCGCCGGGCTGGCCGCAAGGCTGCGCGCGCTGGGTGAGGAAGGTGCGTCAGGTGAGGTGGGCACGCGGCGCTGGTTCGCCCCGCGCAGCCGTGCCGCGCTCGCCGCGATCCTGGCAGAGCACCCCGAGGCGCGGATCGTCGCGGGGGCAACCGACGTGGCGCTGTGGGTCACGAAGGGTTTGCGCGATCTTGATACGCTGGTGTTCGTGGGTGATGTGGCCGACCTACGCACCATCAGCGAGACAGAGGCGGGCCTCACGCTAGGCGCCGCCGTGCGCCATGCCGAGGCGCATCCTGCGCTCGCCCGCCTGCACCCGGACCTTGGCGAGCTGTGGCGGCGCTTCGCCGGATTGCAGGTGCGCAGTGCCGGGACCATCGGCGGCAATATCGCCAACGGCTCGCCCATCGGTGACGGCCCGCCTGCGCTGATCGCGCTCGGCGCCACGCTGACGCTGGGCAGTGCAAAGGGCACCCGCACGATCCCGCTGGAGGACTATTTCCTCGGCTATGGCCAGCAGGACCGCGCGCCGGGCGAATTCGTCGAGAGCGTGTTCATTCCGCGCCCCGCGCCCGATGCGGTGATCCATATCGCCAAGCTCTCACGCCGGTTCGACAGCGATATCTCTGCGGTCTGCGGCGCCATCGCGCTGACGGTGCGCGAGGGCACGATCACCGCTGCGCGCGTGGCGTTCGGCGGCATGGCGGCGACGCCGCAGCGCGCGAGCGCCTGCGAGGCGGTGCTCACCGGCGCGCCTTTCACGATGGCGACGATGGAGGCAGGCGCGGCGGCACTGCATGAGGACTTCACCCCGCTCGACGATGTGCGCGGTTCGGCGGCCTATCGTCTGCGTGCGGCGGGCAACCTGTTGCGGCGGTTGTATCTGCGCGAACAGGGGCAGGCGATCTCGGTGCTCGATGTCGGGGCAGCGGAAGAGGACGCGCCCCATGGCTGAGCGCGATCCTGCCTGGAGGGGCCTCGCCAAGCCCTCGCACCCGCACGATTCGGCAAGGCTTCATGTCGCCGGCGCGGCGCGCTACGCCGACGATCTGCCCGAACCGGTTGACATGCTCCACCTCGCCTTCGGGCAGAGCCGCGAGGCGCACGCCCGGATCGTGGCGATGGACCTTGCCGAGGTGCGCGCCGCGCCCGGTGTCGTCGCGGTCTATACCGCTGCGGACATTCCCGGCGTCAACGATGTCAGCCCGGTCGCGGGGGACGATCGCCTGCTGGCCGATGGCGAGGTGATCTGCCACGGGCAGGCGCTGTTCCTCGTCGCGGCAACCACGCGCGAGGCCGCCCGGCGCGCCGCCCGTCTGGGCAAGGTCGAATATGAGGTGCTGACGCCGCTCCTCACCATGGCCGAGGCGCGCGCCGCAGGCTCGCTGATCGAGCCGACCCAGCGCATGGCGCGCGGCGATGCCGCTGCCGCGCTGGAGGTCGCGCCGCGTCATGCCTCGGGCGCCTTTGCGATGGGCGGACAGGATCACTTCTATCTCGAGGGCCAGATTGCAATCGCGACGCCGGGGGAGGACGGGCAGATGCATCTGGTCTCCTCCACCCAGCACCCCAGCGAGGTGCAGCATCTGGTTGCGCATATGCTGCACCTGTCTTCCGCCGATGTGACGGTGGAAGTGCGGCGCATGGGTGGCGCGTTCGGCGGCAAGGAGACGCAGGCCGCGCTCTACGCCGGGGCCGCCGCGCTCGTCGCCGCGAAGACCGGGCGTCCCGCCAAGATCCGCGCCGACCGCGACGACGACATGGTGATGACCGGCAAGCGCCACGAGTTCGAGGTCGCCTACGATGTCGGCTTCGACGACGACGGGCATCTGCTGGCGCTGTCGCTGCGCCTTGCCTCGCGCTGCGGGGCGACGGTCGATCTCTCGCCGGCGATCAACGACCGCGCGATGTTCCATGCCGACAACTGCTACTGGCTGCCTGACGTGGAGATCATCTCCGAACGCCTCAAGACGCACACCGTCTCGGCCACCGCGTTCCGGGGCTTCGGCGGCCCGCAGGGCATGCTGGCGATCGAGCGGATCTGCGATCATGTCGCGCTGGTGCTCGGGCGCGATCCGCTGGATGTGCGGCTGGCCAATCTCTACGGGCCGGGGCGGGAGGTGACGCCTTATGCCATGGCGATTGCCGACAATATCGCGCCCGCGCTGATCGCGCAGCTCCGCCAGACCTCGGACTACGACGCGCGGCGTAAGCAAGTTGAGGCCTTCAACGTCGCGAACGCGGTGCTGAAGAAGGGCATCGCGCTGACGCCGGTGAAGTTCGGGATCAGCTTCACCACCACGCACCTCAATCAGGCGGGCGCGCTGGTGCATGTCTATGCCGATGGCTCGATCCAGGTGAACCACGGCGGCACCGAGATGGGGCAGGGCGTCTACGTCAAGGTGGCGCAGATCGTCGCGGATGTCTTCGCGGTGCCGCTTTCGCAGGTGCGGATCACTGCGACGCGCACCGACAAGGTGCCCAACACTTCGGCGACGGCGGCGAGTTCCGGCGCGGACCTCAACGGCATGGCGGCGTTCAATGCGGCGATAGCGATCCGCGAGCGGCTGGTCGATTTCGCCGCGCGCACGTTCGCCTGCGCCCCGACCGAGGTGCTGTTCACGCCGGATGGCGTCGTGATTGGCGGCATGGCGACGGGGGGCGAGGTGCTGTCGTTCGCCGTGCTCGCCCGCAAGGCGCATGTCGGGCGCGTCTCGTTGTCCTCGACCGGATTCTATGCGACGCCGGGCATCGAATACGACCGCGCCGCGCACAAAGGCCGCCCGTTCTACTACTTCGCCTATGGCGCGGCGGTGTCCGAAGTGGTGATCGACACGCTGACCGGCGAGCACCGGGTGCTGGGCGTCGATATTCTCCACGATGTCGGCAAGTCGTTGAACCCGGTGATCGACCTTGGCCAGATCGAGGGCGGCTTCATTCAGGGGCAGGGCTGGCTGACGACAGAGGAACTGGTGTTCGACGCGAAAGGCCGCCTGCTGACGCACAGCCCCGCCACGTACAAGATTCCCACCGCCTCCGACCGGGCGCCGCGCTTTCGCATCGACCTGTGGCAGGGCGAGAATGTCGAGCCGACGATCAACCGTTCGAAGGCGGTGGGCGAGCCGCCGTTCATGCTGGCGATCTCGGTGTTCTCGGCGCTGACCGAGGCGGTCGCGGCGACGAACCCGGCGCGCCGCGACGTGCCTGCGCTCGATGCCCCGGCCACGCCCGAGCGCATCCTGGCCGCGATTGCCGGGCACGCGCCGTGCTGACCTCGCTGACGGGCAGCCTCAACCGCCTGCGTGCAGCCGGGGCGGTCGCCGTGCCCACCGCGATGGTCTCGATCTGGGCCAGCGAAGGCTCGGCGCCGCGTGGGGGCGGGACGCGGATGCTGGTCACGGCAGAGGGACAGGAAGGCACCATCGGCGGCGGGCAGCTGGAATATCGCGCCATTGAACAGGCCCGTGCGCTGTTGGCACTGCCGCCGGGGACATGGCGCGTGCAGGACTATCCGCTCGGCCCGCTGCTTGGCCAGTGCTGCGGCGGACGTGTGCGGTTGCTGGTCGAACATCTCGATCCCGCGGCGCTCGACTGGGTCCAGGACGCCGAGGCAGGCGCGCTGCTGGTGACGCAGCTTTGCGAGGATCGCATCGAGCGCGGCGCCTTCAAGCGCGAGCGCGCCACGCACCAGTCCGCGCGAGGGGAGCGCCCCGGCGTCGGCACACGGGTTGTCGAGCTGGTGGGTGAGCGGCCGCGCCCGCTCTACCTGTTCGGTGCAGGCCATGTCGGGCAGGCGATTGCGCGGCACCTGACGGGCCTGCCGATCCAGCTGGCGTGGTTCGATACCCGCCCCGAACAGGCCCATATCGACGGGGTGACGGTTCTGCCGGTGGAGGAGATCGCCGACTGCGTGGCCGGCGCTCCTGCCGAAGCGGCGGTGGCGATCCTGACGCACGATCACCCGCTGGACTATCACCTGACGCTGGCGGCATTGAGCCGCGATCCGCTGGCCTTCGTTGGCCTGATCGGCTCGTCCACCAAGATCGCCCGCTTCCGCTCGCGCCTGCTGGCCGATGGCGTTTCCGAAGATGCGCTGGCGCGCCTCACCGCGCCCATCGGCCTGCCGGGGATCGTCGGCAAGGAGCCCGACGTGATCGCGATCTCGGTGGTCGCGCAACTGCTGCAATTGAGAAACCGATGACCCTGAAGGCCTTTCGCGGCGAACTGCTGTCCGTCCCTCAAGACCCGCGCGACAACCCGGAGGCGGTGCGCCACGATCTCGACGGGCTGCTGGTGGTGGAGAACGGCCTCGTCGTCGCGCGCGGCGCTTATGCCGATCTCGCACCGCGCTTTGCCGATGTGCCGGTGGACGTGCTCCCCGGCCTCGTTATTCCCGGCATGGTCGATGCCCATGTCCACTATCCGCAGACCGACCGCATCGCCTCGCACGGCGAACAGCTGCTCGACTGGCTCGACCGGCATATCTTCCCGGCAGAGAAAGCCTTTGCCGAGCGCGCCCATGCCGATGCGGTGGCGGCGTTCTTCCTCGATGAACTGCTGCGCAACGGCACGACCAGCGCGCTGGTGTTCCCGACCGTCCACGAAGGCTCTGTCGATGCGCTGTTCGAGGCGGCGCTGACTCGCGACATGCGTATCGTCTCGGGCAAGGTGCTGATGGACCTCGGCCCCGAGGGCCTGTGCGATACCCCCGCCGGCGGACGCGCGGAGAGCGAGGCGCTGATCCGGCGCTGGCGCGGGCGCGGGCGGCTGGGCTATGCGGTGACGCCGCGTTTCGCGCTGTCGTGCAGCGATGCGCAACTGGCCGAGGCAGGCGCGCTGCTGGCCGCGCACCCCGATGTGCTGCTGCACACGCACCTGTCGGAAAACCGCCACGAGATCGCCGCCGTCGCCGCGCGGTTCCCCGAAGCGGCAGACTATCTCGACGTCTACGACCGCTTCGGTCTGGTCGGTCCGCGTTCGGTCTTCGCGCATGGCGTGCACCTGTCTGAGCGTGCCTGCGGGCACCTGCATGACAGCGGCGCAGGGATCGCGGTGTGCCCCAGCTCCAACCTGTTCCTGGGTTCGGGGCATTTCGACTTCGGGCAGGCGGCAAGGCACGGGTTTCGCCTGGGCCTTGGCACCGATATCGGCGCGGGGACTTCGTTCTCCTTGCTTTACACGGCGGGGCTTGCCTATCAGGCGGCACTGGCGCGCGAGGACCGGATGGACCCGTTCCACGCGCTCCATCTGGCGACGGCGGGCAGCGCCTCGCTCTTGGGCATCGCCGACCGCGTGGGCGCGCTGGCCGAGGGGCAGGAGGCCGACTTCGTGGTGCTCGATCCCGCCGCGACACCGCTGATAGCGCGGCGCACTTGCGGCGTCCCTCTTGCGGACCGGCTGTTTGCCATGCAGATTCTGGGCGATGACCGCACGGTCGCCCGTACCTATCTCAGGGGCCAGCTGGCCCATCAACGACACTGATAAAAGACAGATACTCCATGACCATGACCGCCGCATCGACCTTCGTACTGCCCGCCGATCTCGACGCCTTCATCGTGGGGCTGCCCAAGGCCGAACTGCACCTGCATATCGAGGGCAGCCTTGAGCCCGAACTGATGTTCGCGCTGGCCGCGCGCAACTCGGTGGCGATCCCCTATGCCTCGGTGGAAGACGTGCGGGCGGCCTATGCCTTCTCCAACCTGCAGGATTTCCTCGACATCTATTACGCCGGTGCCTCGGTGCTGCTGGTGCGGCAGGACTTCCACGATCTGGCCATGGCCTATTTCGAGCGCGCCCATGCCGATGGCGTGCGCCATGCCGAACTGATGTTCGACCCGCAGACCCACACCGATCGCGGCGTGCCGTTCGCGGACGTGATCGAGGGGCTGCTGTCCGCCATGGCCGAGGCCGAGGCGCGCTTCGGGATCACATCGGCGCTGATCCTCTCGTTCCTGCGTCACCTCTCGGAAGAGGCGGCGTTCGAGACGCTGGCGATGGCCGAGCCGTGGCTGGACAGGATCGCTGCGGTGGGCCTCGATTCCTCCGAAGTCGGCCATCCGCCCGCCAAGTTCGAGCGCGTGTTCGCCGCCGCGCGCGCCAAGGGTCTGAAGATCACCGCGCACGCGGGCGAGGAAGGCCCGCCCGCCTATGTCCACGAAGCGCTCGACCTCCTGAACGTCGACCGGATCGATCACGGTAATCGCGCGCTGGAGGACGAGGCGCTGGTGGCGCGGCTGGTGGCGGAGGAGATGACCCTGACGGTCTGCCCGCTGTCGAACCACAAGCTGTGCGTGGTCGATGATCTTGCCGATCACCCGCTCGACCGGATGCTGGCGCTAGGCCTGAAAGCCACGATCAATTCCGACGATCCGGCCTATTTCGGCGGCTACGTGGCGGATAACTACCGCGCGGTGGCGGCAGCGCGCGGCCTCTCGCGCGAGGCGCTGGCGACGTGTGCGCGCCACTCGTTCACGGGATCGTTCCTGCCCGAGGCGGCGGTGGCAAAGCACCTCGCCGCCATCGAGGCGTTTGTGCCGGAAAGCTGAGTTTCAACCCAGCCGTTCGGGCACCGAGCGCGCCTCTTCGACGATGGCATCGCGGGTGCCCACCGATTCCCAGGGGAACACGAACCAGCGCTTGTCCTCGTCGCGGTCGATCTCCTCACCCCACAGGTCTACCGTGGCGCGCGAGCGGGTGTTGTTGAGCACGACCGCGAAGCGCAGGTTGTCGGCATTGCAGCCCGCCCCGCTCAGCAGTTCGCGGATGTAGAGGATGGTGCCGCCCGAATCGTTGATATCGTCAACGAACAGCAGGCGCTTGCCCTCGCCGCTCATCCCCGCGACCTTGCCCAGCAGTTCGTCGGCGAAGCCGGGAACCTTGGCGGAATGGTCGATCGAGAGCATCGGCAGTTCGAGGCCGTGCGAGATGTAGACCGCCGGAACCAGCCCGCCGCGTCCCACGCCGATCACGAAATCGGGCTTCCAGCTGTCGGCGGCGATCCGCGCGGACAGTTCGCGCACGCGCGACAGGAAGCTGTCGTAGTCGATGTAGTGGAGCTGGGGCTCGGGGGTCTGCGTCATGGTGTGCGAATCCGGTACAAGGGCGTGTTGTCGAAGGCTCCGATTACCGCCTGCATGCGTTATGAGCAATCCGCGCCGGATTGCGGGAGGATCAGGCCGCTTCCATCGGGCGGTGCGAGGCGGGATAGGCGAGGCGGGCAAAGCCGGTCTCGATCTCGGCCAGCGCCATCGCCGCGGCGTGCGAGGGCGTGCGGGCACTGGCGGTACACAGCGCCAGCGTCATCGGGCGCAGCACCGGGTCCGAGATCGGCGTGAACGCCAGTTCGCCGCGCTGGACCTCTGACATCACGTCGAGCGAGGTCAGCACGCCGACGCCAAGGCCCTGCCGGATCATCGAGATCAGCATCTGGATATTGTCCGAGCTGGCGCGCTGGTCCAGCTCGGCGCGGGTCGCCCCCGCCAGCACCGCGATCTGCTGGCTGACCGCGAGCGGCGCGGCGGGCATGACCAGCGGCATGCCGGTACAGGCGGAAAAGCGCGCCTCGTCGCGGCCCGCCAGCGGATGATCGGGCAGCGTCACGAAACCGAGGCCGATCTCCACGAAGGCGCGCACCTGCAGGTCGCGATAGCTGTCAGGCTCGAACAGGATGCCGAAATCGACTTCGCCGCTGGCGACCGCGCGGCGCACGCCGTCGTTCTCGGCCACTTTCACGCCAAGGGTAATGCCGGGATAGCGATCCTGCACCGACTGGATCGCGGCGGGCACCGCGCCCTTGGTCAGCGCATCGATCACCGCGATATCGACATGGCCGCGTTTGAGCCCGCGCAAGTCCTCCATCTGGGCGCGCACGTCGAGCATGTTCTTCTGCCAGCGTCCGCCCGCCGCCATCATGATCTCGCCCGCCGCCGTCAGCCTGAGGCCCGTGGGCAGGCGCTCGAACAGCGGCATGCCGATCTGCGCCTCGACGTTGAGGATCTGCCGGTCGATCGCCGAGGCCGAAACGTTCAGCTCGTCGGCGGCCTTGCGGATCGAGCCGAGCCGGCCGACCGCCATGAAATAACGCAGGAAACGCGAGAACGCGGGCATCTGGGAAGGGTGCTCTCATTTTTGCAATGATGTGTCGGATTCATTGCGTTTGCGGGCAACAAGTCAAGCCCATAGTCTCCGTTTTCAGAATGAAAATAAGGCCGTCTGGCGCAGAGCCGTTTCCGGAAGGAGGCTCTCACGCAAGGCGGCTGAGCGCGCGCACGCAAGGTCGATCAAGATGTCGATCCGGCCCCGTGCGGCACAGGGAAGACCGGCGACCGGCGGCGTCAGACCGCAAGGGGCCGGGGCATCGGGATGGGGTGTCGGACAGGCGCGATTGACGATGGGGCTCGTGGGAAAACCGTCCTGTCGCCTCACATGGGGGTTTGGAAAGTTATGGTGAAGCTTGGGTTTGCGCCGTCGCGTCGCGGCGCGCTGGGTCTTGTCGCGGCAATGCTGGCCGGTACGGCACTGTCGACGCCCGCGCTGGCGGAAGAGGCAGGTGTTGCGGGCGGGAACGCGCCGGTATCGTCGGATGCAGCTACTGCGGCTGCCGTGGCGGTCACAGCGGCGCCCGCGCCCGCCGCTCCCCCTCCTGCCGACGACGACAGCAGCGATGGCAAGGAGATCATCGTCAAGGGCTCGCTCGGCGCGCTGCCCACCATCGCCGTCAGTTCGGTGTTCGGCTTCAACAAGACCATCGCCGAAACGCCGCGCTCGGTCTCCAGCGTCACGTCCGAGCAGATGGAGCGCTTCGGCATCACCCAGATCTACGATCTCGTGTCGCAGGCGCCGGGTATCTTCACCAGCTCGTTCTTCGGCACCGGCGGCGCGCTCGACATTCGCGGCGCGCCTTCGGACGTCTATTTCCGCGGCATGCTGCGGCTCGACAATCCAGGCAACTATTCCACCCCGATCGGCGCGGCGGAGCGTATCGACATCGTGCGCGGCCCGGCCTCGGTGATTTATGGCCCGTCGAAGATCGGCGGCTACATGAACTTCATCCCCAAGACCGCGCGCGAGGCCAACGGCGATTATTCGGACGATACCACCGGGTTCGTCAGCTACGACGGCGGCAGCTGGAGCCGCAACGTGATGAAGGCCAACGTCACCGGCCCCGGCAAGATCGGCGACCACGAATTCGGCTACAGCATCTACGGCGAAGTCGAGCATTCGGGCAGCTATTACAACAACGTGTTCACCCATAACGCGCTGTTCTCGGCCTCGTTCGATACCGACATCACCTCGAACCTGCGCACTGAATTCGGCGCGATGTACCAGAAGTACAACTCGGTGCAGAACAGCGGCTGGAACCGCGTGACGCAGGATCTGGTCGACCACGGCACCTACATCACCGGAGAGGGCACCCAGCTCGACACCAGCGGCGACGGCAAGATCAGCCGCGAGGAAGCCGCAGCCGCCAACGGCGGGGCGGGCCTGACGTTCTACGGCAGCTATGCCTGCGGCGGTGACGATACCTCGGCGGGCTACAGCAATGCCTGCCTCCTCGCCAATCCCGACCTCAACCTGCAGAACGCGGGCACCACCCATATCAGCGGCAAGCAGACGCTGACCGGCCAGGACGACCGGCTCAACAACCGTCAGAAGACCGCTTATTTCGACCTGATCTGGACCGGGGCAGGCAACCTCCAGATCACCAACAAGATGTTCTACGACGGCGGCAAGAACCTGAACGAGAACGCCTATGGGTTCGCGCAGGCGTTCAACTCCTACGTCATGGAAGACAAGCTGGTGATCTCCGACCGGTTCGACACCAAGGCCGCCAAGATCTCGCTCCAGCTCTCGCCCTCGGTGCGCTACACCCACTTCCATTTCGCCGACGATTACGGTGTCGAGCTGTGGAACCGTCCCGACATCACCGTGGGCTACGATGCCACTTCGACCCGCCTGCTGGCGACCGAGTGCGACTGCGACTATTCCGACTACGTGATCGGCCACTATACCGATTACGGCATCGCCGGACTTGTCGATCTCGACTTCAACATGGGCCTCGATGTGATCGGCGGCATCCGGTATGACAGCGTTCACGCCAAGTCGACCGCGATCCTGTCCAAGTACGCGCCGGGCGACATCGCGGGTAACGTGGGCGACTACGGCGATGACATGACGCCCAGCGAATCCGGCACCGAGGGCGGCGTCTCGTGGAACGTCAGCGTTTCGTACAAGACGCCGGTCGGCCTGATCCCCTACTTCACCATCTCGCGCCAGAGCACGGTGGTGGCGGGCGAGGGCTCCGAACTCTACCTCGCCAACATCAAGAACGGCGCGGTGCTCGGCAAGTCCAAGCTGATGGAAGGCGGCCTGAAGGGCGAATTCCTCGACAAGAAGCTCTATGCGGCGGTCTCCGTCTACAAGCAGCAGCGCACGGCGGCGGCGGCGGAAAGTTCGCTGACCAACCAGATCCTCCAGACCAAGGGCATCGAGGCGGAAATGCGCTGGGCGGTGGATCGCCACCTGCTCGTCACCGGCGCCTTCACGCACATGAAGGTCTACAACATCGGCGCGTACAACGCCGGATACTACTTCAACTACTTCGGCGCCGAAGACATGATCGCCGCAGGGGCTGACCCGGCGCTCAGCTTCGGCGGGTCGGAGTTCGGCAATGTCTATATGCCCACCAAGGGCAAGGCGCGCCGTCCGGGCGAGCCGACCAACGTGGCCTCGGCGACGGCGACCTATGCCTTCGACAACGGCATCGCGATCAACGGCGATCTCAGCCATGTTGACTCGGTCTATGCCGACTATGCGCAGAACATCAAGCTGCCTGCCTACTGGCTGCTCAACCTCGGCGCCTCGTACACCACCGGGCCGTGGCTGTTCCGCGCGGTGGTGAAGAACGTCAACAACGCACGCTATTTCCGGGCGGGCGGTCAGGATCTGTTCGGTGCGGATATCGTGCTGCCGCAGCTGCCGCGCAGCTGGCAGGCGACGATCGAATACAAGTTCTGATGCAACCGGACCGGGCAGGGTGGGGGATCATCCTGCCCGATCCGTTGAAGACTTCGAAAACGCTGAAGACGAATGACAAAGGTTGATTGGATGCGCCCTTCGCGGCTTGCCTCGTTGCTGTTTCCCGTTCTGCTGACCCTGTGCGGCACGGCTTATGCCGCCGAGCCGGACTTCTCCGTAACCCCTTCCGCCGACAGCATTGCCCGCGCGCAGGCGCAGATCGCGGGTTGCCCGCCGGGTGGCAACTGCACCGCGCCGCTGCCGGTCAAGGTCGTCATCATCTCGCTGTTCGAGATCGGGCAGGATACCGGCGACACGCCCGGCGAGTTCCAGCTGTGGCGCACCCGCCGCCATCTCGATATGGCGATCCCGTTTCCGCAGGGGTTCCATGACCTTGCCTATAATCCGCAAACGCAGGTGCTGGCGGTGCTGACCGGTATCGGCACGGCGCGCTCGTCCAATGCGCTGACGGCGCTGGCGCTCGACCAGCGGCTCGACCTCAGCCATGCCTACTTCCTGCTGGCAGGCATTGCCGGGATCGACCCGGAAGATGCCTCGGTCGGGTCCGCCGCCTGGGCGCGCTATCTGGTCGACGGTGATCTGGCGCACGAGATCGATCCGCGCGAAGTGCCCAAGGGCTGGAAGACCGGCTACTTCCCGCGCGACGGCAAGGGGCCGGGCGATCCGGTGGTGCCCAAGCCCGATGGCGAGCTGTTCACGCTCAATCCCGCGCTGGTCGGCTGGGCCTATGGCCTGACCAGGGAAATGAAGCTGCCCGACGATCCGGTGCTGGCGGCGGAGCGCAAGCGTTATGCCGCCTATCCCATGGCGCAGAAGCCGCCCTTCGTGCTGGTGGGCGATCAGCTTTCGGCGATGACCTTCTGGCACGGCAAGCTGCTGAACGACTGGGCCAACGACTGGGTCCACTACTGGACGCAAGGGAAAGGCAATTTCGTGACCGCCGCGATGGAAGATACCGGCGTTGCGCAGGCGATGACGTTCGCCACGCGCACGGGCCGCGTCGATTACAACCGGCTGATGGTGCTGCGCGCAGGCTCCAACCACACGGTGCCGCCGCCGGGCGTCTCGGCCTACGACAACCTGATGGCCGAGAACGCGCACTACACCGGCCTGACGGAATCGGTCGAGAACCTCTACCGCGTCGGCTCGGTGGTGGTGGACGAGCTGCTCGGCCACTGGGACCGATACGGCACCGAAACGCCCGGCGGAGAACCTGCACGATGACCGCTACCCCGCCGCACCTGTCGATCGTTTCTCCCGCAGACGCCGACAGCGCGGCGGGGTTCTCGTCGCGTGATCCCAATGCCTTTCCGGGGATAATGGCGGCGATCCCGCTGGGCTTGCAGCATGTCCTGGCGATGTTCGTCAGCAATATCACACCCGCGATCATCGTCGCGGCAGCGGCGGGCATCGGCTACGGCTCCCCTGACACATCGGCGATGGTCTATATGATCCAGATGGCGATGTTCTTCGCAGGCGTCGCCACGCTGCTCCAGACCGTGAGCTTCGGCCCGGTCGGCGCGCGGCTGCCGCTGGTGCAGGGGACGAGCTTTTCCTATGTGCCGATCATGGTGCCGCTGGTTGCCGGAAAGGGTCCCGGCGCGCTGGGCATGATCGCCGCAGCGGCCTTCGTGGCGGGGCTGCTGCATGCGGTGCTCAGTCAGTTCGTCGGGCGCATCCGCTTTGCGCTGCCGCCGCTGGTGACGGGGCTGGTGGTGCTGATGATCGCGCTGTCGCTGATGAAGGTCGCGGTGCAATATGCAGCGGGCGGCGTGCCGCTGGAGGGCACACCGGCCTACGGTTCGGGCATCAGCTGGCTGATGGCGGGCTGCGTCGTTATCGTGACGATGGGCTTTGCGTTGTTCGCGCGCGGGGTATGGAGCAGCGCGGCGGTACTGTTCGGGCTGATCGCGGGCTATGTGCTCGCGCTCGCGCTGGGCCGGGTGGACTTTGCTGCCGTGCATCAGGCGGGCTGGTTCACCGTGCCCCAGCCGTTGCATTTCGGCTGGGCGTGGTCTTGGACGGCGGTGCTGGGCTTCTGCCTCACCGGCTTCGTCTCCTCGATCGAGACCATCGGCGATGTCGATGCGATCTGCGAAGGCAATGCCGGACGCCCCGCCAGCAAGCGCGAGTTGCAGGGCGCGGTTGCTGCCGACGGACTCGGCTCGGCGCTGGCCGCGCTGTTCGGGGGGATGCCCAACACCACCTTCAGCCAGAACGTCGGGCTGGTCGCGATCACGGGCGTGATGAGCCGCCATGTCGTGACCATCGGCGCGCTGTTCCTCGTCGCCTGCGGCCTCTTGCCCAAGGTCGGCGCGGCGATCGCGACGATCCCCATCGAAGTCTTGGGCGGCGGTGTGATCGTGATGTTCGGCATGGTCGCCTCGGCGGCGGTGGCGATGCTGGCGCAAGTTGCCTGGAGCCAGCGCAACATGCTGGTCTTCGGCATCTCGCTCTCGCTCGGCCTCGGGCTTCAGCTGGAGCCCACAGCGCTCCAGCACCTGCCCGAAACCGCGCGCATCCTGCTGACGTCCGGCATCCTCCCCGCCGCGACATTGGCGGTGGTGCTCAACCTGCTGCTACCACGCGAAAGAAAAGGGCAGGAATAGCGGAAAGGGCTTGGCAATTCGTTCGGGGATTGGTTGAACGCGCAAGCGTCTCGTTTCGTCGTGGCCCGTTGACGGGCCTCCCCCATACAAGGTCGTCCTCGTCATGCCCTCGATTTTCCCGTCCCCGCGCTTTGGCCCCCGCCCCGGTCGTCATCTGGGCCTGCTGCTCGGCGCGGCCAGCCTCGTCGCTGTCGCCCAGCCGGTGCTGGCGCAAACTGCGCCCGCGCCCGCAGCTTCCAGCACGGCCTACGATCCGCGCTCGACCTTTGCGCCGTTCGACATGCACCAGTCGGTCAATGTCTATCGCGGCGCCGATGGCAAGCCGGGGCCGCAGTACTGGCAGAACCGTGCGGACTACGAGATACATGCCAAGCTCGATCCGGATGTGAAATCGCCTTCGCTGACCGGTGACGAGATCATCAGCTACACCAACAACAGCCCCGATGCGCTGGACGTGCTGTGGGTGCAGCTGGACCAGAACCTCTACAAGAAGGACAGCCGTGGCAACTACGCCAACGGCGGCCCCGGCATCGGGCGTCATGCGGGCGGATCGACCGACGGCGCGGTGCTCGACAAGGTGGAGATCGAGGTCGACGGCAAGTTCGTGCCTGCGCAGTACCTGGTCAGCGATACCCGCCTGCAGATCACCATGCCGCAGGCGCTGGCGGCGAAGGGCGGCAAGACCCGCGTGCGCATCGCCTGGCACTTCACCATCCCCGGCGAGTGGGGTGGGCGCATGGCCTGGGGCATGGCCAAGGATGGCCCGATCTACGATCTGGCGCAGTGGTATCCGCGCATGGCGGTCTATGACGATGTGCGCGGCTGGGACCCGCTGCCCTATCTGGCGCAGGAGTTCTACCTCGAATACGGCAACTTCGACTATTACGTGACGGTGCCTTCGACGATGCTGGTGGCAGGTTCGGGCGAACTGGTGAACCAGTCCGAAGTGCTCACCCCCACCGAACTGGCGCGGCTGGCCAAGGCCAAGGCCAGCGATGCCACGGTGATGATCCGCTCGCCGCAGGAAATCCCTGCGAAACCGTCGCTGACCGGGGCGACGAAGACCTGGCACTATCGCATGGAGAACACCCGTGACGTGGCGTTCAGTGCCTCGTCGATCTTCGCCTGGGATGCCGCGCGCATCAACCTTGGCGGCGGCAAGACTTCGCTGGCGATGTCGTTCTATCCCAAGGAAAGCGCCGGGCAGCCTGCCTGGGGCCGCTCGACCGAGTACCTCAAGGACAGCCTCCAGAACTACGCCAAGCGCTGGGCGGCGTACCCGTGGCCCTGGGCGATCAACGTGGCGGGTCCGGCTTCGGGTATGGAATATCCCGGCATCCTGTTCGACGGGATCGAGGACAAGGGCAATGTCCTGTTCTTCATCACCGCGCACGAGATCGGGCATGAGCTGTTCCCGATGATGGTCGGCTTCGACGAGCGCCGCAACGCGTGGATGGACGAGGGCTTCAACACCTTCATCGACGTCTACGAATCCGACGATTTCAACCACGGCGAATATGCGCCCAAGCGCGACGGTGAATATGCGCCGGGCGGCGGCAATCCGGTGGACGAGATCCAGAGCGTGCTGCTCGATCCCAACGCGCCACCGATCCTGACCCGCGCGGATTCGATCATCGAGAAGTACCGCCACCCGGTGACGTACTTCAAGTCGGCGCTGGGCCTCGTGCTGTTGCGCGAGCAGATCCTCGGGCCCGATCGTTTCGATCCCGCGTTCCGCCGCTTCATTGCCGACTGGACGTTCAAGCACCCGCAGCCTGCCGACTTCTTCCGCTTCATGGAGAGCCAGACGGGTGAGGACCTGTCGTGGTGGTGGCGCGGCTGGTACGAGAACAACTGGTCGATGGACCTTGCGGTGGATGCCATCGCGCCGGTCGATGCCAAGGACCCCTCGAAGGGCACGCGCGTCACCGTGGGCAGCCATGACAAGCTGATTATGCCTGCCACGCTGCGGGTGATGTTCTCGGACGGCACCCACACCGATTATCGCCTGCCCGCCGAAAGCTGGATCAGGAATACGCAGACCAGCGTCGTTGTGCCTGCGGGCAAGACTGTGACCGAAGCGGTGGTCGATCCCGACCACAAGATCCCCGACAAGGACCGCTCGAACGACGACCGGAAGGTCTGAGGAAACAGGCCGGAAACATATCAGGTTCGGTGATCTTCGCGATCACCGAACCTTAATTGCCTTGATGCGTTCACTCTCCCATCGTTAAACCCGCACCGGGGCTTTAAGGCCATGACAACGACCGGGCGCGAGAGGAGAGAAGCATGTCGGTGGATTCATCCACATCCCCACCCTATCTGGCGGAGGTCTCGGCGCGGAACTCGTCCGCAACCGTTCCGGAGCCCGAACGGACCACGGCGCTGGCCGTCGTCGCATCCTGCTTCGGCTGGGGGCTGGACCTTTTCGACCTGTTCATCCTGCTGTTCGTCGCGCCCGCTGTCGGCCAGCACTTCTTCCCCTCGCACACGCCGATGCTGTCGCTGGCGGGTGCCTATGCCTCGTTCGCGGTGACGCTGCTGATGCGCCCGCTGGGTTCGGCCCTGTTCGGTTCGTACTCGGACCGTCTCGGGCGCAAGCGGGCGATGATCTTCGCGATCGCGGGCGTGGGTATCGCGACGGCCTCGTTCGGCATCCTGCCCACGGTCGAAACGATCGGCATATGGGCGACGGTGCTGTTCCTGCTGCTGCGACTGGTGCAGGGGATCTTCGTGGGCGGCGTGGTCGCCTCGACCCATGTGCTCGGCACCGAATCGGTGCCCGAGCGCTGGCGCGGCACCATGAGCGGCCTGATCGGCGGCGGTGGTGCGGCGATCGGCACGCTGCTCGCCTCGTTCGCCTACATGGCGATCTCGGCGCTGTTTCCCGATGAGGAGTTCACCCGCATCGGCTGGCGCTTCATGTTCTTCTGCGGGCTGATCACCTCGGCCATCGGCCTGGTCATGTTCCGCAAGCTGGCCGAATCGCCGCAGTTCCAGAAGGCGGCGGCCAAGCATGCGGAAGCCAAAAGTGCGGGCAGGGGCGAGGACACCGGCTCGCCCGTGCGTGCGCTCTTCGCCAGCCGCGATTACCGCAACCGCTTCTTCGTGAACCTCATGCTGTCGAGCGGCGCGGGTGCGGTCTATTACCTGACGGCGGGCTACTTGCCGACCTACCTCAAGCTGGTGAGCAAGGTTCCGGCGGCAGAGGCGTCCACGCTGATGCTGTTCGGCAGCGTGGCGGGTGCGGTCTCGTCGCTGTTGCTGGGCGAATGGAGCCAGCATATCGGGCGCAAGAAGGTGTTCCTGCTGACCGGCGTGCTCTGCCTTGTCGCCCTGCCGCTGCTGATCGTGACGATGGCGAGCGCGACCGGCTTCTCGCTGATCTGGCATGCGCTGGCGATCAGCTTCCTGGGATCTGCCGTGTTCGGCCCGCTGATGATCTTCCTCAACGAGCGTTTCCCGGTGGAACTGCGTGCAACCGGCACGGGGCTTTCGTGGAACACCGGCTTTGCGGTCGGCGGCATCATGCCGACGTTCGTCTCGCTCGCTGCCGCCACGCCCGCCGCGATCCCGGAAGTGCTGGCGGGCTTCATCGGCGCTTTCGCGCTGCTCTATCTGCTGGGTGCGGTAATCGTGCCCGAAACGAAAGGGCGCCTGAAAGGCTGACGCCTGCCGGCACCTGTTTTGACGCTGACAGCGCCCGTCGGATTTCGTGTCCGGCGGGCGCTTTCGCATCGGCGAGGCAAGGATCGGGCATCGTGTAGGGTGACTATGCGGTAACTTGCCGAAACTGCGTGCTATTGTGTACACTGCCCATCATGGAGCAGGGCGGCTATCAGGGTGGAGAAACGCCGGGCGGCCGATGGGGCTGCACCATCGCCAGCATCGTCGGCGTGCCGCTGATGGCGCTTTCGTTTCTTGTCGGCACGCTGGGGGACTGTATCCCCGAAGAGCCATGCCATAGGGGCAAAGTGTGGCCTCTGCTGTTCTTCTCTCTGTTGATTGCTGGCCTTGCGGGACTGGGCTCCAGCGCGCTCATCAACTGGCTGGTGCGCCGCTCGCGCCGCGACTGACACCCTGTGATGGAACAGGCAAAAACGGCCAGAGGAGATAGCCATGCTTTCGCACGTAACGCTGGGCATATCCGATATGGACGCAGCGCGCCGGTTCTACGCTCCGCTGCTGGCCGCACTCGGGCTGGAGGTGAAGTTCGCCGATGCGCACTGGGCCGGGTGGAAATCGCCGCAGGCCGACCGCCCGTTGTTCGTCATTACCCGGCCCTTCGATGGGGACGCGGCCTGCGTCGGCAACGGCCAGATGATCGCGCTGCTGGCCGGAACGCGCGCCATGGTCGATGTCTGCCATCGCCTCGCGCTGGAGCACGGCGGCCGCGACGAGGGCGCGCCGGGGCTGCGGCCGCATTATCACGCGCACTACTATGGCGCCTATTTCCGCGATCCCGATGGCAACAAGCTGTGCGTGTGCTGCCACGAGCCCGAGTGACCGGCCCGGCTAAACCTTCTTAACCTTCTTAACCTTCGTTCATCGCAGATTTCATTTTGTCGCAAGCTATTGCGACCCAGTTGCAAACCTCCTTGCGATCTGGCAGCGGGGCGCAATGACGCTCGATCTTCTGCCCGCCGGAAAAACGGCGCGAATCGTCGCTGTGAACTGGTCTGCTCTGGTGGACGAGGAAGCGCGGCGGCTGCGCGCGCTCGGGATCGAGGAGGGCGCGCGGGTTTCCGTCGCCCATCGCGGCATCCTGTTCGGGCGCGATCCCATCGCGCTGACCATCGGTCGCATGAGTATCGCCCTGCGCCGTGCCCATGCCGTTGCCATGGAAGTGGAAGAACTGTGAGCGGCCAGCGCAAGATCGCCCTCGTCGGCAATCCGAACGCGGGCAAGAGCGCGCTGTTCAACGCGCTGACCGGCGCGCGCCAGAAGATCGCCAACTATCCCGGCGTCACTGTCGAGCGAAAGTCGGGCCGCCTGATGCTGCCCAGCGGCGAGCCGGTGGAGCTGACCGATCTTCCCGGCGCCTATGGCCTCGACCCGACCAGCCCCGACGAGGAAGTGACTTCCAAGGTCGTCCACGGAAAATTCCCCGGCGAGGCGGCGCCCGACGCGCTGATCATCGTGCTCGATGCCTCGAACCTCGAACAGCATCTGGTCTTCGCGCAGGAACTGCTGGCGCTGGGCAAGCCCTCGGTCATCGCGCTCAACATGGTGGACCTTGCCGAGCGCGACGGGCTGGTGCTCGATCCCGCTGTGCTGGCGCAGGAACTGGGCGTGCAGGTGATCCCGACCGTCGCCGTGCGCCGCCGCGGCCTTGCCGAACTGGGCGAGGCGATCGCCTCGGCCCCGTCGCGCGAGGCAGGGCCCGGCCTCACCGCGCTGGGCCAGACCGAGCGCCGCGTTGCCGCGCACGCCATGGCCGATGCCGCGATCCTCTCCGAATCGCGCCGCCATCGCCTCCACGCCAAGATGGACCGCGTGCTGCTGCATCCCTGGCTTGGCCCGATCATCCTCTTCGCGTTCCTGTTCGTCATGTTCCAGGCGGTGTTCGCCTGGGCCAACCCGCTGATCGACGCGCTCCAGGGCCTTGTCGACGGGTTCTCGGCGCAAGTCACCGACGTGATGCCGCCCAGCCTGCTGCGCGACCTCTTGACCGACGGCGTGATCGCCGGGGTCGGCGCCGTGGTGGTGTTCCTGCCGCAGATCGTCATCCTCTTCGCCTTCATCCTTGCGATGGAAGCCTCGGGCTACATGGCCCGCGCCGCCTTCCTGATGGACCGGCTGATGGCCTATGTCGGGTTGTCCGGGCGCAGCTTCATCCCGCTGCTCTCCAGCTTTGCCTGCGCGATCCCCGGCATCATGGCCACGCGCTCGATCTCCGATCCCAAGGACCGGCTGACGACGATCCTGATCGCGCCCCTGATGACCTGTTCGGCGCGCCTGCCGGTCTATGCCGTGATCATCGGCGCGTTCATTCCGCACAGGAGCGTGGGCTGGGGCATCGGCCTGCAGGGGCTGGTGCTTTTCGCGCTCTACGTGGCCGGCATCGTCGGCGCGTTTCTGGCCGCGCTCGTGCTGCGTCGATCGGCGACCAAGGGTGAGGCCTCGGGCTTCATCATGGAGCTGCCCAAGTACCAGATGCCGCGCCTCAAGGACATGGCGATCGGCCTGTGGCAGCGCGCGTGGATCTTCCTGCGCCGCGCAGGCACGATCATCTTCACCGTCTCGGTGGTGCTCTGGCTGCTGCTCAACTTCCCCAAGGCGCACCCCGGCGAAAGCCAGGTCAACGCCTCGGTCGCCGGACACATCGCCAATGGCCTTGCCGTGGTGGTCGAACCGATCGGCTTCAACCGCAACATGGCGCTGGCCCTGATCCCGGCGATGGCCGCGCGCGAGGTCGCCGTCTCGGCGCTCGCAACGACCTATGCCGTCGATGCCAGCGACAGCGAGGACCAGCAGGCGGTCGACCTCGGCAAGCGCCTGCAAGGCGTGTGGACGCTGCCGATGGCGCTGGCGTTCCTGGCATGGTTCGTCTTCGCGCCGCAGTGCATGTCGACCATCGCCGTCGCCCGGCGCGAGACCAATGGCTGGAAATGGCCGCTGGTGATGCTCGGCTACCTGTTCGCGATGGCCTACGTCGCAGCGGGCGTGACGTTCTGGCTGTCGACCTGGGCGGGTCTGGGGTGAGGGTTCTGGGCTCGGACTTTAGGTAAGAACAAGCGTTCAAGAACAAGGCTTAGAGCAGGGGCCATCGCCCCTGCACCCCGTGACGTCTTCCGGCGTGGGCGTTGCGCTTGTGGCAGCCATCTCCGCGTATTCCCGCCGTCTGGACACGCGATACGATAGCCCCGCATGAGTCCTTGGCGTCGGGAGACGTTCAGGGGGTGCAGGGGGCTTTGCTCCCCTGCGTTTATTCCTTTCCAGCCCCTCACAGCGCCCCCGCTGTGGAACACGCTGTTTCCGCACTTTGCGATCCGCGCGCAGATTGGCTACCCCGTTCGCCACATTCCAAGGGATACCCGATTCTATGGCAGGCAGCGTCAACAAGGTCATCATCGTCGGCAACCTCGGGGCCGACCCTGAGGTCAAGTCGTTCCAGAACGGCGGCAAGGTCTGCAACCTGCGCATCGCGACGTCGGAAAGCTGGAAGGACCGCAACACCGGTGAGCGTCAGGAGCGCACCGAGTGGCACTCCGTGGCGATCTTCTCGGAAGGTCTGGCGGGCGTGGCTGAGCGATTCCTGCGCAAGGGCTCGAAAGTCTACATCGAAGGCCAGCTGCGCACCCGCAAGTGGCAGGATCAGAACGGTCAGGATCGCTATTCGACCGAAGTGGTGCTGCAGGGCCCCGGCGCGGTGATGACGATGCTCGATGGCGCGCAAGGCGGCTCGGGCGGCGGTGGCGGCGGCTTCGGCGGCGGCTCGCGCTCGGGCGGTGGCGGTTCCGGCGGCGGCTGGGGCAACGACGGCGGTTCGTCGGGCGGTGGCTTCGGCGGCGGTGGCCGCTCGGGCGGCGGCATGGGCGGTGGTTCGCGCGGTGGCTCGTCCTCGGGCGGCGGTGACGAGTGGGGCCGCAGCGGCGGTTCCTCGGGCGGCGGCTTCGGCGACGATCTCGACGACGACATCCCGTTCTGATCGACGCGCTGACGGTACGAAACACGAAAAGGCTCTTCCCTCGGGAGGGGCCTTTTCGTTGGTGCAGAACAGAGGCGTCGCGAAGATTGTGCGCCGCGCAAGTCCGCTTGCGCGTGCTTGCCCTTTCTTCTTGCGCCCATTTGCCATACAGGCGCCTCTCCCATGCCGATCACCCGTCTTTCAGACCTCGCCGATCCCGCCCTTTGCCCCTGCCTTGTCGTCAAGGTGGGCTCTGCGCTGCTGGTCGGCCCGGAAGGCGTGCGCGCCGCGTGGATCGATGCCCTGGTGGACGAGATTGCCGAGGCCCGCGCGCGCGGCCAGCAGGTGATCGTGGTGTCCTCGGGCGCGATCGCGCTGGGCGCGGCGACGCTGGGGCTGGAGAAGGGCGGGCGCGGCAGCCTTGCCGATGCGCAGGCGAGCGCGGCGGTCGGCCAGATCGCGCTGTCGGGCCTGTGGTCGGACCTGCTGGTCTCGCACGGGATCACGGCGGCGCAGATGCTGCTGACGCTGGAAGACCTTGAGGACCGCCGCCGTTACCTGAACGTCACCGCCACGCTTTCGCGCCTGCTCGATTGCGGCGCGGTGCCGGTGATCAACGAGAACGATTCGGTCGCGACGCAGGAAATCCGCTTCGGCGACAACGACCGGCTGGCCGCGCGCGTGGCGCAGGCCGCAGGCGCCAGCGCGGTGGTGCTGCTGTCCGATATCGACGGGCTCTATGATCGCCACCCCAAGGAGCCCGGCGCCCAGATGGTGCCGGTCGTCGCCGGGATGACCGATGCGGTGCGGGCGATGGCCAGCGCCGAATCGAGTTCGGGCATGGGCTCGGGCGGCATGATCTCGAAATTGCAGGCGGCCGAGATCGCCGAGCTGGCGGGCATCGCCATGGTGATCGGCTCGGGCCAGCACCAGCGCCCGCTGGCGCGGATCATCGGCTCTCATGAAACGCAGGACGGCATCGGCACGCTGTTCCGCCCGATGCGCCGCGCGGGCGCGCGCAAGGCGTGGCTGGGCGGTCGGCTGCGCCTGAAGGGTACGATCGTGGTCGATGCCGGGGCGGCAGAGGCGCTGGGTCGCGGTGCCAGCCTGCTGGCCAAGGGTGTGACCGGCGTTTCGGGCACGTTCGAGCGCGGCGATGCCGTGGCGATCGAGGCGCCGGACGGGCGCGTGCTCGCCCACGGCCTGAGTGAATACGACGCGCGCGAATGCGCGGAAATCCGGGGGCTCCATTCGAATGAGCAGGCCGGCGTGCTCGGCTATGCGCCGCGCTCGTCGGTCGTGCACCGGGACCAGATGGTGATGAAGTGAACCAGCATAAGACAGTTATCGCGCTGACCGGCGGGACCGGTTTCGTCGGCAGTGCGACCATCGAGGCGGCGCTGGCGGCCAAACGCGGGGGAGGCTATCACCTGCGCGCGCTGACCCGCCGCGAGCAGGCGCCGCGCGACGGGATCACCTGGGTCCGTGGCGAGCTGACCGACACCGCCTCGCTCGAAAACCTCGTGCATGGCGCCGATGCGGTGATCCATGTCGCAGGCGTGGTCAACGCGCCCGATGCCGAAGGCTTCGAGCTGGGCAATGTTACCGGCACGCTCAACCTCGTGACCGAATGCGTGGCGGCAGGCGTGCGGCGTTTCGTCCATGTCTCGTCGCTGAGCGCGCGCGAGCCGGACCTGTCGGACTACGGCGCCTCGAAGGCGCGGGCCGAGACGGTGGTCAAGGCCAGCCCGCTCGACTGGACGCTGGTGCGCCCGCCCGCGATCTATGGCCCGCGCGACAAGGAGATGTTCGAGCTGTTCCGCGCCGCGCGCTGGGGGTGATCCCGGTGCCGGGCAACGGGCGCGCCTCGGTGATCCATGTGCAGGATCTGGCGCGGCTGCTGGTCGGCCTCGTCCCGCATGACGATCGCACGGCGGGGCGCACCTTCGAGCCGGACGACGGCACCCCGCAGGGCTGGGCGCACTACGAACTGGCGCAGGCGATCGGCTATGCCATGGGCCGCCGCCCCAAGGTGCTGGGCCTGTCGCGCCGCACTCTGGAGTTCGCGGCGTGGTGCGATCACTTCGCGCGCGGCACCAAGGCGAAGATGACGAAGGACCGCGCGGCCTATTTCAGCCACCCCGACTGGGTGGTGTCTCCGGGGCGATGCCGCCTGCGGCCTTGTGGGCGCCGCAGATCGAGACTCGCGCCGGACTGAAGGCGACCGCGCAGTGGTATCGCGACGAGAAGTGGCTTTAAAGATCCTGACCTGCGCCGGGTGCAACTGATCCCGCAGGAAAGGGCACGGAATCCGGCTCTTTCGGTGGGTTCCGATGCACATTCACGCTTGTTCGGAAGGGGGGAGAGGGGTAAATTGCGCGCCTGCACGGGCGCGCGCACCGCAAACGGATGCAAACGATTTTGGATATGACGACAGAACGCAAATTCATCGAGGCCATCGCGCTGCGGCGCATGGTGGTCGCGCAGTACAACGGCAACGAGATGCGGCTCGCCCCGCACCAGCTGTTCTCGCGCCACGGCGACCTGTTCGTCAGCGCGCTCAACACGCTCAAGAACTGGCGCTCGGACGATGACCGCCGCCTGACCCAGTACAAGCTGCTGGGGCTGAGCGAAGTGGCGCTGACCGACGAGGCGTTCGAGCCGCTCGCGGTGTTCGACGGCACGCTCCCCGCGAAACCGACACCGAAGTCTTCGCGCTCGCGCTCGCCTGAGCGTAAGACCAAGGCGCGCTCGCCTGAGCGCAAGACCAAAGCGCGCTCGGCTGACCTGACAAGCGAGGCCTTCTTCCGGCTCGCCGCGTGGCGGGCCGGTCGCGTTTCCGGCGCCCAGCCTGCGGCCGCAGGCATGGCCTGCAAAGTCGGCCTGCGGTCGCAGGCATCGGCTGGCGACGGGGCCTGCAAAGGATATCCTTCTCCCGTTTCACTGTTCGGAACCTTGTTTCGGCTGCGCCGTTACTATGGGCAACAGAACGAAACACGGAGATGGGACTATGACTCTTCTGCTTATCCTCATCGTTGGCGGCGTGATCGGCTGGCTGGCCAGTCTGGTGATGCGCACCGACGCCCAGCAGGGTATCTTCCTCAACATCGTCGTCGGCGTGGTCGGCGCGGTGATCGCCGGCTTCCTGATTACCCCGCTGATCGGCGGCGCGCCGATCACCAGCGGCAGCTTTGATCTGATGTCGCTGATCGCCTCGTTCCTGGGTGCGGTGGTGCTGCTGGCGATCGTCAACCTGGTGCGTCGCGGTTCGGTCCGCTGAGCGCGACGACAAGCGTAATGCAATAGATTGCATGCAATAAAACGGAGCGGCGCGGAACCAACCGCGCCCTCCATTGCTTGAACATCGGGCGTATCGAACAGAAATGATGCGCTTTATTCAGGTAAAACAGGGAAAGGATATCCTGTCATGAAATTCGTCACCATGCCGCGCGTCGCCATGATCGCAGCCGCCACCGCCTCGCTCGGGCTTGCCGCCTGCCAGAAGTCGGGCGCCGACAAGGAAGCCGAGGCGATCGCCAGCAGCTCCGATGCGGCTGCCGATGCGATGGACGATCAGGCCTCGCAGATGTCGGGCGCTGCGGCTGACCAGATGAACGATGCTGCCGATGCCACCCGCGCGCAGGGCAATACCGATGCCACGGCCGTCAAGGATCAGGCTTCGGAAGCAGCCGGAAACTGATTTTTCGCACCTGATACCGCGAGACTGATCCGCGATAAGGGTCGCATGACTGCCTGCGTGAGACTGCGAATCCCCCACAGGCCAGCCAACGGATCAGCGAGGAGGGGTGGCGCATGCCGCCCCTCTTTCGTTGCGAGCAATAAAATTACCGATAATCATGCTGCTACTGCGAAAATGTCACCAGTGAACGCTTGAATTGTCGGCCTCCAGCGCTGACATAGGCCCCGAACGCGCGCGGGGCCAAATGCGCGCGGAAAATCGCAGGTCACCAAGAACCGCAAAACAGGAAGACATGCCATGACGATCCCTTTGATGCCGCTGCCCTATGCCCTCGACGCGCTTGAGCCGCATATCTCCAGCAAGACGCTGGAAATCCACCACGGCGCCCACCACAAGACTTATGTGGACAAGCTGAACGCCGCCATCGAAGGCACCGACAACGCCGGTAAGTCGGTGGAAGAGATCGCCAAGGCCGCTTCCGGCCCGCTGTTCAACAACTCGGCCCAGACCTGGAACCACGGTTTCTACTGGCACTCGCTGTCGCCTGAGAAGACCGCGCCCAGCGAGAGCCTGCTGGCCGCCATCACCGCCGATTTCGGTTCGCTTGACGCGCTGCTTGAAGCGCTCTCGAACGAGGCGATCAACCACTTCTCGAACGGCTGGGCCTGGCTCGTCGTCGACGCAGGCAAGCTCAAGGTCATCTCGACCCACGACGCCGACAGCGCGCTTGTCAAGGACGTGCTGCCGCTGCTGACCGTCGACGTGTGGGAGCACGCCTACTACATCGACCAGATGAACAAGCGCCCGGCCTACGTGAAGGCGGTTCTGGAGAACATCCTGAACTGGACCTTCGCCAGCGACAACTTCGATCGCGGCACGGCCTGGACCTATCCGGCCTGATCCTGGTCTGAAGTTTCCTCCGGTCTGAACGGGCCGGGCATCTGTTAGGGGGAGGGGCGTCCCGTCCGGCTGCGGCCAGACGGGGCGCCCCTTCTTCGTGTCCCATTCCAGAAGTCTCCTTCCCCCCCGAAAAACATCCAAGGATATCAGCATATGAAGATCGGCATCATCGGCCTCGGCAGCATGGGGCGCGGCATGGCCGCCAATCTGGTTCAGGCCGGGCACGAGGTGGTCGCCTGGAACCGCTCGGGCGGCGAGGTCGCGGGCGTGACCATGGTGGCGACGCCCGCCGAGGCGATGCAGGGCGAAGTGCTGTTCACCATGCTGAGCCAGGACGAGACCATCGAGGAGGTGATCGTCGGCCCTGGTCTGCTGGAACAGGCAACGAAGGGCCTGATCCACGTGGTCAGCGCGACGATCTCGGTCGCCTATGCCAAGAAACTGGTGGACCTGCACAAGGCGGCGGGGCTCACTTATGTCTCGGCGCCGGTGCTGGGGCGCCCGGACGTGGCGGCGGCTGGCAAGCTCAACGTGCTGGCGGCAGGCCCGGCAGAGGCGCTGGCCAAGGTTTCGCCCGCGCTGGAGGCGATGGCGGGCAAGGTCTGGGATCTGGGGCCTGAGGCGCCCACCGCCAATGCCGTGAAGATTGCCTGCAACATGATGATCACCATGGCGATCGAGGGCATGGCAGAGGCGGTCGTGCTCAGCGAGAGCGAGGGCTGCGGGCGTGAGCAGTTCTTCGAGGTGATGCTGGGCACGCTGTTCGGCTGCCGCGTTTACGAGAATTATTCGGGCATCATCGCCAAGGGCGAATACCAGCCAGGCTTCAAGGCGACGCTGGGCCTCAAGGACCTGCGCCTCGCCAGCGAGGTCGCCAAGGCGTCTGGCGGCGACCTGCCGATGCTCGCCGCCGTCCACAAGCGCATGGGCGAGGCGGTCGAGGCCGGGAACGGCGACAAGGACTGGGGCGTGATGGCAGGCTACACGATTGCGACGGCGAAGGGAGCGACTGCCAAGGATGCGACCGGCGGGTAAACTCGAAACTACCGGATAAACGGGAACATTCGGGTCGGCGCGGGCGGCGGGCGGAACGCCGCGTCTGCGTCGGCCCGGTCCCGTTCAAGCCCCCCGGATTGCGTTAACCGCTTAAGGACGATTTCATGGCATACTGCCGGGAATCGGAAAAGCGCATTCGCGGGAGGTCGCCGAAGTGCCGTCTGCCCTGCTTAGGTCTTCTGGCCTGCCCAGTTCCCGTACCCTGTCATGGCGCGGGCTCGCGATTGCGGGTGTGCCGGTGGCGTTCGCGGCGATGCATCTGGCGGCGCTCCACCTGCTGCCGTTTCGCGGGGACCAGATCTCGTTCGCGTTCCTGATGCTGGCGCCGCTGCTGGCCGCGCTGGGCTGTCTGTGGCGGGTCCGACGCGAAGGCGCCGAAGGCTGGCTGGCGATGGCCGCTGCAATGCTGCTGTGGGCCTCGGGCATGTTCACCGCGATGATCGGGGTGATGGTCTATGCGATGGAGGGAGAGGAGCGGCTGAGCATGCTGCTTTTCGTGCTCTACGGCGTGCCGCTGATCTTCACGCTGGCGAGCCCTGCCGGGGACAGGTGGCCCAAGCGCGCGATCGATGCCGCGCTGGCGGCGGCGCTGGGCTATCTCTACTACGCCTATGTGTTCCGGCTCATCGCCGCGCAGGGGGCCGATGCGGTGGGGCACTCCGCGCTGGTGACGATGTTCGACATCGAGAACCTGTTCGTGGCCTTCTGCGCGGTGCTGCGCCTTGTCACCTGCGTCGATACCGCGCGGCTGCGGTTCCATCGTATCTGTACAGGCTTTGCGCTCAGCTATCTGGTGATGGCCTTCTACATCAACCACTTCCAGGGCGCGTCCGATTACGGCGGGCTGACCGATCTGGTGATCGACCTGCCGTTCCTGGGGCTTGCGACAGCGGCTTTCGTGGGACGGCGCAGCCCCGCGACGCTGCGCCGCCCGGTCGGCAACCGCACGGTGATCCGCGCCGTGGAAGTGGGCAGTCCGCTGCTGATCCCGGTGACGCTGCTGTCGGTCTCGGCGCTGCTGGTCTCGCACAATCCGGCGCAGGCGGTCAGCGGCTGCATCGCGGCGATGCTGGGCTATGGCCTGCGCACGATCCTGGTGCAGATGCGCACCATCAGCGAGCGTGACCGCATGGCGGCTCTCTCGCATCTCGACGGGCTGACCGGGATCGCCAACCGCCGCCAGTTCGACGAGTGCTTCGCGCAAGGCTGGCTCGACGCACGCCGAACGGCCACACCGCTGGCGCTGCTGATGATCGACATCGACCATTTCAAGCCGCTCAACGACCGCTACGGCCACGCCATCGGCGATGAGCGGCTGATCGAGGTGGCACAGGCGCTGGTCGCGGTGCCGATGCGCAGCGGCGGGCTTGTCGCGCGCTATGGCGGCGAGGAGTTCGCAGTGATCGCGCCGGGGTTGGACTTTGCCGAGGCACAGCGGCTGGGCGAGGCGATGCGCGGGGCCGTGGAAGCGCTCGCACTGGCGGCGCCCGAGGGTATCGTCACGGTCAGCGTCGGGCTGGCGCTGGCACAGGCGGGAGACGATCCTGCCAGCCTGCTGGCAGCAGCCGATGCGGCGCTCTACGAGGCCAAGCGCGCCGGGCGCAACCGCGTGTCCGGGCAGCCGGTGCGGCTCCATATGGTGCCACCGTCACCGCCTGCCGACGAGCGTTCGGCAGCGGGGTGAGCGCGGTCAGGCGGTTCTCACCGGACGCGACGCCCCTTCAGATCAGCCCCGGATAGGCCCCGCCGTCGAGCGCGAGGTTCTGGCCCGAAACGAACCCGGCCTGCGCCGAACACAGATAGGCGCAGGCATCGCCGAACTCCGCAGGATCGCCGATCCGTCCGGAAGGCCCGCGCGCGCGGCCCAGCTTGGCGAAGGCGGCTTCCAGATCGATGCCATCCTCCTCGGCGATGCGGCGGGCGCGGTTGGCGAGCCGGTCGGTGCGGAACGGGCCGGGCAGCAGGTTGTTGATCGTCACGTTGTCGGCGATGGCCTCGATCTGCACGGCCTTGGCCATCGCCGTCAGCCCGGCGCGTGCCGCGACCGAGAGCGACATGTCGGCAGGGGGAGCCTTGACCAGACCCGAGGTGATGTTGACGATCCGCCCGAACTTGCGCGCCCGCATGCCGGGCAGTGCGGCGGTGATGAACTGGATCGGCGCGAGCATGTTGGAATTGACTGCCGCTGGCCAGTCTTCCGCCACGATCTCCGCGAACCTGGCGACGCGCGGCCCGTGGTTGTTGGTGACGAGAATGTCGGGGTCGGGGCAGGCGGCGATCAGCGCGGCGCGGGCCTGTGCATCGTCGAGGTCGGCGGCGAAGCGATGGACTTTCGCGCCGGTGGCGGCCTCGATGCCCTGCGCGGCCTCGGCCAGCCGGGCATCGTCGCGACCGTTGATCCACACCTCTGCCCCTTCGCGGGCCAGCGCAGTGGCGCAGGCCAGGCCCAGCCCTTTCGAGGATGCGCAGACCAGCGCGCGGCGACCGGCGATGCCAAGGTCCATTTCTACTCTCCCGGATGGTCTTTGAGGGCGCGCTTATCCCGCTCTGCGGGCGCGCAGATCGAAGGGCTTCTCGGCATCGACGTCGAGCATGCGGGCAAGGTCGGCGCGGGCGCGGGCGACGCGGCTTTTCATCGTGCCGATCGGGCATTCGGCGATCGCGGCGGCCTCTTCATAGGAAAAGCCCGAGGCGCCCACCAGCAGCACCGCCTCGCGCCGTTCGGGGGCGAGATTGCGCAGCGCCGCTTCCATATCGTCGAGATGGAGCGGGGCCTCCTGATCGGCCTCCATCACCAGCAACCGCTCCGCAACGCCTTCGTCTAGGTCGGTCTGCCGCTTGGAGCGGCGCAGTTCGGAAAGGTAGTGGTTGCGCAGGATCGCGAAAGTCCAGGCGCGCATATTGGTGCCCGGCGTGTAGCGTTCGCGCGCGGTCCATGCCTTGATCGTGGCTTCCTGCACCAGATCGTCGGCGAAGTCCGGGCGACCGCACAGGCCGCGAGCGAAAGCGCGAAGGTGGGGGAGCACCCCCATGAGTTCCTTGCGAAAAGCCTCGTCCTGCGAGGAGGGCTGGATGCGCTCAGGCATCGCCGTCGCCGTCAAGCTTCTTGAGAAGATCCCTGAAGCTGTCCGGCAGCGGTTCATCCACCACGGAGTTGTAGAGCTTCCTCAGGCCGCCTGCCCAGCCGGGCTCGCCGTCGCGGCGCACCTCCGGCGGTAGACCGGGAACGGCATTCCCGGCGGGGCCATCTCCTTCTGGATGAGTCAACTCAAACTCCTTTTCGCCCGGCCCCGATGCCCGCAGGTATCCGTGCGGTCAAGCGCCTTTGGGGCACGACCGATGGAGACGACGGAAGCGAGGCGGGGCCTGTCGGCCTGTCACGGTTCAGGCATGGAACATTTCATCACGCGCAAGGTTCCCCTCGCGTCAAAGACTTGCCATAGATGTACCGGGCACGCTCTCCTTGTCGGGGGCGATCCGTCGATCCGGGGCCAGATTTCAAGGAATACATCGGGTGATTGACCAGCCGCTGCTGGACCGGGTGAAGAAGCAGGCATGGTTCCACCGCTATCCGCGCGGCTGGCCGCTGCTGCTGTTCGTGATCGCGGGCATGACTACGGCTGTCTCGGTCATGGCGATCGAGCGGGCCGATCGGCAGACCCGCCAGGTGGAGCTGGACCGCAACCTCACCGAGATTTCCTCCGCGCTGCAACGCCGCGTTACCGAGAACATGGCGCTGCTGCGCGCGGGCGCGGCGCTGTTCGCCACCCAGTCGAACGTCAGCGCCGACCAGTTCCACGACTTCGCGCAGGACCTGCAGGGCAGCGGCAACATGTACGGTTCGCTCGGCATGGGCTGGGCGCCGCTGCTGACCGCCGCGCAAGTGCCCTTCTTCGAAGTGGCGGTGCGCCAGTCACCGGGTAGCGAGACGTACGCCGTCACGCCCTATGTCGATGGTGCCGATCCCTATTCGGTGCCGGTGCTGTTCCTGGAGCCGGGATCGCCCGACAATCGCAAGGCGATCGGCTTCGACATGTATTCGGAAGCCGTGCGCCGTGCCGCGATCGACAGGGCGCGCGCCGCGCGCGCGCCGGTCGCCTCGGGCAAGGTCAAGCTGGTGCAGGACAACGGACGTCCCGATGCCGCCGGGTTCCTGATCTACATGCCGGTGGTGATGGGGCGGGGCCATAACCAGTACATCAAGGGCTTTCTCTACAGCCCTTTCCGGGCCGAGGATTTCCTCAGCTCGGCCAGCGAGCTTTATCGCAACAACCGCATCGACGTGTCGATCTACGACCAGAGCGTCGATCCGGCCAACCTGCTGGCCGAACGCACCGCCGAAGGCACCGAGGGGCCGACGACCGAACGCACCATCGATGTCGGCGGCGAGCAGTGGGTCGTCGTCGTCAGCGATCGGCAATACGGTGCGCTCTCGCCGCTCGCCCGGATCACGCTGTTCTTCGGGATCATCGCCTCGCTGGCGGCGATGGCGGTGGGGCGCTTCATTACCCACCGCGCCGCCGAGGACCGGCAGGTGCTCGAATGGCTTCAGGGCCAGTCGGCGATCCGCGATTCGCTGACGCGCGAGCTGAACCATCGGGTGAAGAACACGCTGGCCAACGTGCTCTCGATCGCCGCACTCACGCGCAGGCGCGCCACCGATCTGGACGATTATACCGAGAGCCTGAGTGCCCGCATCCGCGCGCTGTCGGCCACGCACGATATCCTCTCGCAGTCGGACTGGACCAGCGCGGCGCTGGGCGATGTGATCGAGGCGGAACTCGCGCCCTACATGGAAGGCAACGAGAGCCACGTCGAGCGGGGCGGCCCGGATATCAAGCTGGCGCCCAACGATGCGATGTCGCTGGGCCTCGCGATCCACGAACTGGCGACGAACGCGGCCAAGTACGGCGCGCTTTCCACCATCGAGGGGCGTGTTCACGTCCACTGGAAGATGGTGTCGGACCGGCTGGCGCAGATCAGCTGGCGCGAAGAGGGCGGCCCGCCCGTGGTGGCGCCGAAAAAGCGCGGTTTCGGGCGCGACCTGATCGAGAAGATCGTCGCGCACGAGCTGAAGTCGGCGGTAGACCTGCGCTTCGAGCCGACCGGTGTGGAATGCATGCTGCGCGTGCCGGTACGCGCCGCGCGCGAGTTCGCCCTTAGAACCGAGCAGCGGCTCGGGCCAGCGGGCGGGGCGAGGGGGGGCGCTCTGTTTCCTGACGTCTGGCGCAATGTTTGGATATTGGGCCAAGTATAAGTCCGTATCAGCTGGCGTGCTAAGCTCCAGAACTGATGCAAAAACAGGACAGGCCCTGAGGAAAAGCCCTGATTTTCGGCTGCAAAGCCGATTTCACGTATATGTCCGTATGTTCACTTTAGCCCTGTCGAGGTTAGGCCCGTGGCAAAGGTCGTAAAGCGGGTGCAATCGCTTTCAATAAAGACAGAGCAAAGGACTACAACATAATGGGACGCGCCTTCTCTGCCCGCCGCTGGCTGGCCGAACTGGATGATCTTGCGCTGGCGGCGAGCCAGGCCTCGCCCGAATCCGAGGAGGCGTGTCTGCGCGCCATGGTCGCGCTGCTGCGGGCCTGCCCGGAGGGGTATCGCGTGCTGGAACTGGAGGGCGAGCGGGCCGATGTGCTGGCCCGCCGGCTGGCTGCAGGCGCACCGGAATCCGCGGCGATGACGCTGCTGCCGGTCCATGCCGGGATAATGACCTCGCGCGGGGGAACGGCACGCATTTCGCCTCGGTCGTGCTCGATGACGAGATGGGCGAATCCACCTCTATCGGCAGCACGTTCGCGCTGGCGCTGGTCGGCGCGCTGGCGCTGTCGATCGTCGATGTGGCGCAGCCGGTGATGCCCGCGATCTTCTGAGGTCAGGCTGGGCGTTTTATGGCCTGCGCCCCCCTCCCTTGCTGAGGGAAGGCCCATAAAATGCCCCTCTGCACGGGAGGGGAGGGTGATAAAAATGACCCCCTCCGCAAGGGAGGGGGCAGGGGCTTCGCAACTGAAAAGGGGCGGGAAACCAAGCGATATCGGCAGCCGATAACGGGTGGCCGATACAGGAAGAAAGCGCCGTCAGCCCGCCGCGTGGCTGGTCCCGAAGAACAGCGCCTGGCTGATCGCCGCGCGCACGGTGGCTTCCTGGAACGGCTTGGTGACGAGATAGGTCGGTTCGGGCCGCTCACCGGTCAGCAGGCGTTCGGGATAGGCGGTGATGAAGATCACCGGCACGTCGCCGAAGCGCAGCAGGTCTTCCACCGCTTCGATCCCCGAGCTGCCGTCAGCCAGTTGGATGTCGGCCAGCACCAGGCCGGGACGGGTGGCCGCGCGCGAGAATGCCTCGACCGCCTGCGCATGGGTGGCGGCCGTGCCGACAACCCGGTGGCCAAGGTCGGACACCAGGCCTTCGAGCTGCATCGAGATCAGCGGCTCGTCCTCGATGATGAGCACGTCGGTGGCGCTCTCGTTCTCGATCTCGGCGATGGCCTGGTTCACCAGCGCATCGACATCCTCGACATCGACGGCGAGCACGCGGGCGGTATCTTCGCGCGAGAAATCCTCCACCGTCGTCAGCAGCAGGGCCTGGCGATGCGTCGGCGCGATCGTGCGCAGGCGCGACTGGGCGACTTCCTCGCGGGTGTCGCCTTCGCCGCTGACGGGTTCCTCAACGTGGCCGGTCGACCAGATGCGGGTGAAGGCGGCGTAGAGCGAGGCACGGTCGCGGGCGATCGCCTCGCGCAGGGTCGGATCGGCAAGCGCGGCCTCCAGCGTGGCGCGCACATACGTATCGCCCGACTGCTGCGAACCGGTGAGCGCACGCGCGTAGCGACGCAGGTACGGCAGTTGAAGGGCAATCTGGTCAGAAACGGACATCGGGGCTCCTCGGCCGTGATGAAACGCGGGCAGAAACACAGGCAGTTCGGGCACGAAAGTGCAACGTCTCCCCGCGTGGACGTGTTGGAAGCTGGCCTTCCAGCCCGGTACAATGATCTGAGCGCGCATTGGCTTCAGGGCAAGACGAAAATTTTTCGCGATCGACCGACAATCCGGGAACCGAATATGAAGTGTGCGGGTTTGAACGGCATCACCACTGGACCCACCCCCCCCGCAACCCGGTGGTGACCCGATCCCGGAGCCCCCTGATGCCGCAAGGCCATCGGGGGCTCTTTTTTTGCCCTTTGATTTCTGCCCGTCGATGTCCCGAGTTGTCGGCGCTGGCGCGAGTGTGGTCTGGCTCTTGCCGCGCAGATCCCGTGAACGGGCGCTCGTTCCCGATTTGCTTTTGGCCGTTTTGCGCAAAACCTGCGAATTCCTGGGCCTGCCGGGCGCAGGTGATGTGAGGGTCCTGCGACGAACCGTTGCGCCGCAAAGATGCCCGGAGCGCGTTTCCGGGACTTTTGGGGAACCATTTCCGCGCGGTTAACGTTCCCTCGGCAACTCGTCACACATACAAGGATTTCCCGCATGCAAGCTCTTGCAGCTACCGCGCCCGAAACCGCTGAGACCATGGACAACGCCACGGATACGGCCAAGATCGAGACGCGGGAGGTGACAGCGCTCAGCGAGCGGGACTTCAAGCGCGCACTTCAGGATGTCGCGCCGCATCTGCGTGCCTTTGCGCGCGGCCTGTGCGGGGACCGCGACCGCGCGGACGATCTGGCGCAGGAAGCCATGCTCCGCGCCTGGGCCGCGCGCGATCGCTACACCGCCGGGACCAACTTCAAGGCCTGGACCTTCACGATCCTGCGCAACCACTTCTACAGCGAAGCCCGCCGCGCGCGCTTCCACGGCGAATACGACGAACTGGCGGCCGAGCGCATCCTGTGCGCCCCTGCCGGTCAGGAAAGTGCCGTTGATCTCGGCGATGTGCTGCGCGCGCTGACCGCCATTCCCGACAGCTACCGCGAGGCGCTGATCCTCGTGGCTGCGGGCAACCTCTCGTATGAGGAAATCGCCGAGATCTGCGGGATAGCGCTGGGCACGGTGAAGAGCCGTATCTGCCGCGCCCGCTCGATGCTGTCGAAGATCATCGAATCGGGCCAGTTGCCCGACTCACGACACAACTTCGTGCTGACCGGCGAGGCTATCGACGCCTTCTTCGCCGAGATGGCGCTGATCGCCAATGCCAACGAAGGCGCGCTCGCCGCTCGCTTCCTCGCGGCCTGACGGGTCGAAGCGGAAGCGCAGGACAGATCAGAACAGACAGAGCAGGGACGCAGGGCTTTGGATTCGGTATCGCAGTCGATGATCGGGGCGGGACAGCAAGGCGCGCTCGCTGCTGATCGCGCTGCTGACCGGGCCGCCGATTGCGATATAAAGGGCGCCGCTGCCGCCAAGGTTCTGATCGTCGAAGACGAATTCCTGCTGGCCCTGCAACTCGAAGACATCGTCATGGATGGCGGCCACACCGTGATCGCCACTGCGGCTGACCGCGCTTCGCTGGAGCGGGTGGGTATAGCGCCCGATGTCGCGCTGGTGGACCTCAACTTGCGCGACGGGCTGACCGGCCCCGCCATCGCGCACGATCTGGCCGCACGCTATGGATCTCGGGTGATCTACGTGACCGCCAACCCCGGCCAGATCGACACGCCTGCCGAAACCGCGGTGGGCATCGTCACCAAGCCCTTCTCGCAAGCGACGATCCTCGCCGCCATCGCCTACGCCCTTGCCGGCTGCCCCGACCACGGCCGGCCCGGAGACTTGCACCCCCTCCACCGCATGGGCTGAGTTTCGGGGGAGGAAGCCGCCGTGGCGCTGGTCCACCCCGCTGCGACTGGCATTGCCTGCGACTCCGCAAATCTCGCTGCTTCTCCTGCTGGCGGAGAGTCGGACGGAGTGGGCGCGCCGTGACTTTAGGCGGACGGAGTGGGAGAACCGCAACGTCTGTCATGGATGGAAGGCGGTCAAACGACCGAACCCCCTCAGTCTTCGTCATTCCCGCGAAGGCGGGAATCCAGTCAGCGCAACGTGTCGAAACCAGGATCGGTGGTGGGATCGCGCCACTGCGGTTTCCCCTCCTCGATCAGCAGGAGTTTCCAGTTCCGGCTCCATATCCTGATCCGTTTCTGCTGGATCAAATGCCTCAATAGGCATGCCAATGCGAGGATGGAGACGGCGGATGAGAAGGCATTTTCATCGCGAGATCGTTACTGGATTCCCGCCTTCGCGGGAATGACGAAGAAGGGTGGGAAGCGGTCATAGCCCTCTCTCCTTCAGGGGAGAGGGTTGGGAGAGGGGAGCGCGCGACCTAACCCCTCTCAACTACGGCTAGGCAGCAAGCTGCCTAGCCTTCGTATCTCTCCCCTGAAGAGGAGAGAGATATGTCCACCGTGGGGCGTTTGCAGACCAGCCGAATGCACCCGCAAGCCTTAAAGCGGTTTCCGATCTGGCTGCGTCGGCTCAGGCGCTGTAACGCTTTGGTGCGGAGCATTTTTTCGCGCTGTCCGGTGTCCCGCCTGGTGAGACAATGGCCTATACCGGACCGGTGGCGTGGGCTCCGGCGTCGGCGGGGTTCAGGGGCTTGCCGGTCAGCAGCTTGAAGGCGCCTTTAAGACCCATGTCAGCGGTCCAGACTTCGGCATCGGCAATGTCGAGGCGGAGCATGGGGACGTTGGCGGTATCGGTCTCGCCGTCGGGGAACCAGGCCTCGACCGCGTTCGACCAGTGCCTGGCGCGCACCGCCGGGTCGGTCTCCTCGACCAGCGTGCCGGAGAGGCAGGCGAAAACGTCGTGGTCCTTGGTCATGATCTGCGCCATCGCCGCGCCGCCGGCTGCGATGCGGTTGGTGCGCGCGGCGAAGAACCACAGCGCGTGATGCGCCTCGCGGTCAAGCAGGGCGGTCATCGGCTCGGCATGGCCGGGCGCCTCGGTGCGCTTGATCATCAGGAACGGACTGGCGGCGAAGGCGCGCCAGAAGGTGTCGCGCAGGGTATCGTCCATGGCAGGTCTCCTCACGATGGCCCGGTCACGTCGGTTCGGCGTCCTGGTCCAGCGGCGCGAGACCCGCTTCGCACAAGGCGCGCGCCGGGCCTTCCCCTGCATAACGCCTCGCGGGCGGGGCTGTTCCTGCGAGCGGTGCTCAGGCGGGCGCAGTGCGGGCAGGCGCAGTTCAGGCAGGGACAGTTCGAGTGGCGACGGGGAGAACCAATTCGAAGCAGGGGCGTTTCGGGAGGACAGCTTTTCGATTGCACGGACCCGATGACCGCACCGCTCGCCTCCGCCGCTTCTCCGCGCCCGTTGCGCTTCGGCGACGATGCTATGCGGGGGATCACGCGTCGTCGCACGCGGGCGGGGCGATGGGCCTTCGATGTGCCCGACGGCGCAAAGATAACCGACCGTGCGGAGATCGCGCGGCTCATGGCGATCGCGCTGCCGCCTGCCTACAAGCGTTGCTGGTATTCGCCCGATCCCGAAGTACACCTGCTTGCCACCGGCTACGACGCGCGCGGTCGCAAGCAGTATCGCTACCATCCCGATTGGCGGGCCCAGCGCGAGGCGCGCAAGTTCGCCGCCTATCTGCGCTTCGGCGCAGCGCTGCCGGGCTTGCGGGCGCAAGTGGCTCGCGATCTGGCGGCACGGCGGTTCGACCGGGCGCGGGCGGTGGCCTCTGTGGTGGCCCTGCTCGATACCGGGGCGATCCGGGTGGGCAACGAGTGCTATGCACGCGCCAACCGCAGCTTCGGGGCGACGACGCTGCGCAATCGTCACGCCTCGATCACCGGGCGGCGGCTGCATCTGCGGTTTCGCGGCAAAGGCGGACGGATGCACGAGATCGACAGCGAGGATGCGGCGCTGGTGCGGTGTGTGCGGCGGATGCAGGATCTGCCGGGGCAGCACCTTTTTCAGTACCTCGACGAGGACGGCGCGGCGGTGCCGGTCCATAGCGAAGACGTGAACGCCTATCTGGCCCAGGCGATGGGGACAGGATCGGTGGGCGCGAGATCGGGGGAAGAGGGCTTCACCGCCGGGGATTTCCGCACCTTCACTGCCAGCGCACTGGCCTTCGGGTTGCTCTGCGCCGATCCGCGCCCCGGTCTCGGCGCGATGCTGGAGGTGGTGTCGGCGCGGCTGGGAAACACGCCCGCGATCGCCCGCAAATCCTATGTCCACCCGCTGGTGATCGCGCTGGCAAAGGGGGAGGAGACCGGTGCAGCCCTCATCCCGAAGCACCTGCCGCGCCGAACGCGATGGATGAGCCGCGAGGAGCGCGGGCTGCTCGCATTTCTGGGACAGACGGGATGACGGTCTGTCAGGCGGGCGGTGATCTGTTGCGTTGTGCACAGGCGGATGCACGCCCTGCAAGTGACAACGGGGCAAGGTCAGGGCATCGCGATCGGACCATGCGATGCGCCTCTTCCTTTCCGCTGCTGATCGGCCCGCTGCTTCTGGCTCCGTTGCTGGCCGGATGCGGAAGCGGTGACGGCGATGCTCCGGCGGACAGCGCCAGCGCAGTGCCGGCCAGCGTGACGATGTCGCGTGCCGCAGGTTCGTCCGAGCCGGTCGAGCCGGTGCATGTGGTGGCAAAGTCCGTGTTCGCCCCGCCCGGAGCCATTCCAGCCGACGACGCCTCATCCGTGGGGGCGACGGCCACGCCTGCACAGGCGGTGGAGGACGGGGGCTCCGATGGCGCTGCATCGGTGGATGCGCCGGGCCCTGCTCCGGCTCCTACTCCGGCGCCCGCACCGATACCCACCCCGCTGGCAACACCGCTGCCGGAAAAGCCTGCGGCGCCCGGCCCGAAGTCGATGCCCAGCCCGAAGCCGGTCTCGGGCTCCGCTGCCAGACCGGCAATGGTCAGCCCGGTCGGCGATACCTCGGCCTATCCGGTCGGGCCGAGCGTACCGGTGAGGCCGGGTTACTACGCGACCGGCGACACCCCGTGCGACAGGGTGAGCGCCCGAACCGTGCTGGTGCTCTACCGCGACGGGATGGACAGCGCCGCTGGCTCCTGCGCGTGGAGCGAGGTGCAGCCTGTGGCGGGCGCAGGTGCAGCTGCGAGTGTATCCGGAAGCTGGCGGGTGACGCGGCGCTGTCTGGTCGGCCAGCAGGAAGGCGTCAGCGACGGCACCCCTTATGTCCGCCATGCGCGGATCACGCTGGCAGGCAAGGGCGCGTTCGTGCTGCGCGACGAAGGCGGCGCGGCGCCGATCCGGGCGAAGTGGTGCCCGCAGGCGAGCCTGCCCGAACCTTGGCGCTCGCAGCCGCCGATCGGGGGCTGAGGTGCGGGAGCCGGTCGATGCATATGACTGGTCACATCCCAACCTGAACGCCTCGTTCAGATTTCGCGACAAACTGTTACGAAAGCCTGCATATACTGACATGAATGCGCGACAATCTGCGGGCAGACCGGCGCCCATGCGCAAACCTCTCGTGGCTCTGGCCCCTCTCGCTCTCGCTTCCGTTCTGCTCGCGGCCTCGCCCGCCCTGGCCCAGATGGGCGATATGGGCGGCGGCATGGGTCAGATGGGCGGCATGGGCGACATGGGCGGCGGTGGCGGTCCGGGCGGTGGCGGCCATCATGGCGGTGACGAGGGCGGCCCTCCGGGCGGGGGGGCGGCTCGTCCGCGTCCGCCCAAGCCGATGAAGCGCAAGGACTACGACAAGATCGTCGAGCAGATGTTCGACGAAGCCGACGCCAACCACGACGGCACGGTGACGGTGGCCGAACTGCATGGTGTGGTCGAGGCCAAGCGCGAGGCGCTGATCCGTGCGCGCTTCACCGCGGTCGACGCCAACCATGACGGCACGATCTCCGCCGACGAGTTCATGGTCTGGCAAAAGCAGATGGGCTCTGCCGCATCGGACGAGGATAGCGCGTTTGGCGACCGCAACGGACCGATCCCCGATGCCATCATGCCCCATACCAAGGACGAGGGCGATCGCATGGCGCTGCGCCTGATCGAGCCGCTGACAGGCACCGTCATCGCCAAGGCGAACACCAATTACGATGCGGGGGTCTCGCTGGCCGAACTGATCGCCTATGAAGGCAAGGCCTTCGAGGCGGCGGACAAGGATCACGACGGCGAACTGTCGATGGACGAGCTGCGCCCGATGGATGGCCCCGATGGCCATCGGGGCGGATTCGGTGGTCGTCGCGGGCCGGGTGGTCCGGGCGAAGGTGGCCCGCCGCCTTCGGAGTAAGGGCCAGGTATTGCGGCGCTGCGGGCGCGGGATGCCACCCACTACGAATTAACCGACAGCGAATAACAGAACGGGGCGGCGAACCATCGGTCCGCCGCCCCGCCATTTTTCCGTTTTCGGTATTTCAGTGGCCGCGGTGTCCGCCGCCCTGGTGGCCGCCACCGCCTTGATGTCCGCCACCCTGCGGGTTGCCGCCGCGGAAGTTGGGCATCTGGTTGCCGCGCTGCGGGTGCATCTCGCCCCGGAACTGGCGGAAGTTGTGCTGGCCCTGCGGCGCATCGCGGCGGAAGTGTCCCGGATCGCCGCGACGATAGCGATGGTCGCGCCCGTTGCCGCGATACCAGAAGTAACCGTCGCTGCCCCAGTAGCCGTCGTAGATCGAGCCGTAATAGCCGTCGTACCAGCCGTCATAGGGATAGGGCGCGCCGTAATCCATGTAGCCGATGCCGCCGCCATAGCCGTAGCCATCGTCGTAACAGCCGGAAAGCGAAGCGACGCCGCCCAGAAGCGCGACGGCAAGTAGTGTCCTTTTCATGGCGACCTCTCGTGTGACCAGTCCGAAGCGCAATTCGCGCCCGCGAAGGCGGGTGGTATGCACCAGTGAACATGTCTGTGTGCTGACTGGTAAACGTACGGAAACACTCGGCGGTTCCGGACAGGCGCCCGAGGCTGGCCCGAGGCTGGCCCGAGGTTGGCCCAAGGTTGGCAAGGCGATGCTGGCGAAAGGCGCGTTTGCGCGCTATGAGCCGCCGCCATCATGGACTCCCCTCTCATGCCCTCGACACATATGTCTCCCGCGACACCTGCTCCGGAAGCCGGACCGTTCACGGTCGCGGCGCTCTATCACTTCACGCCGTTCGCCGATCCGGCCGCCCTGCGTGCGCCGCTGCTGGCGCTGTGCGAGGCGCAAGGGATTTTCGGGACGCTGCTGCTGGCGCGAGAGGGGATCAACGGCACCGTCGCCGGAACCGCGCCCGCGATCGCCGCGCTGCTCGCGCATATCCGTGCGCTGCCGGGGTGCGAGGGGATCGAGGTGAAGTTCTCCGAGGCCTCGGCGATGCCCTTCCACCGCACCAAGGTGCGCGTGAAGAAGGAGATCGTGACGATGGGCGAGCCGGACATCGACCCGACCGCCTCGGTCGGCACCTATGTCGCCCCGCAGGACTGGAACGCGCTGATCTCGGACGCGAACACCATCGTCATCGACACGCGCAACGACTACGAGGTCGCCGCCGGGACGTTCAAAGGCGCCATCGATCCGCAGACCAAGAGCTTCCGCGAGTTTCCGGGCTGGTTCCGGGCCGAGCGCGAGCGCCTGCTCGCCGCCTCGCCCGACGGCACGCCGCCCAGGGTCGCGATGTTCTGCACCGGCGGCATCCGCTGCGAGAAGTCCACCGCGTTCCTCAAGCAGGAGGGCGTCGAGGAGGTCTATCACCTACAGGGCGGCATCCTGAAGTATCTGGAGACCGTGCCCGAGGAAGACAGCCTGTGGCAGGGCGAATGCTTCGTGTTCGACGGGCGGGTGAGCGTGGGCCATGCGCTGGTCGAGGGCGCGCACACGCTGTGCCACGCCTGCCGCCGCCCGGTGAACGAGGCCGAACGCGCCTCGCCGCTCTACGAGGACGGCGTCAGTTGCCCGGCCTGCTACGACGAGCGCACCGACGAACAGCGCGCCGGCTATCGCGAGCGGGCGAGGCAGGAGGCCCTCGCCGCCGCACGCGGGGTGGCGCACGTGGGAGCCAGACGCGACCCTCGCTGAGGCTGGTATTGTACGGGACGGGCGCGTCTGCGCCTGAGTTCTATGTCCGCGAACAGATGCGGATGGCCTGCAAACGTCCCGTTGCCGTTGTTAAAATCCTGTCGTCGTCCCGGCGAAGCTGGGATTCTTTGCGACATCTTCGCACGCCCCTTTCCTCGTCATTCCCGCGAAGGCGGGAATCCAGTAGCGACCTTGCGATAAGGGATGCCTGCCGACCTGATCCCTCCATTCTCGCCCTGGCACAAAACATTACCTCCTGCGCAAGCACCGCACCTGATCGAAAAGGGAAATCCGCCGTGGTGCGATCTCGCCAGCGATCTCGCCAGCGATCTCGGTTTCGACGCGTTGCGCCGACTGGATTCCCGCCTTCGCGGGAATGACGAAAGTTGAAGTGAAGCGGTCGTATGACCGCAATCCACCCATAACAGACGTCGCACTGGCCCACCCCGTTCGGCTAGGTCACTGCGTTCCCAAGCCTTCCGGGCCCTCCCGCAGGCGGGAGGGCAAGGCAAGATCTGGAAGAGCGCAGCGGGGTGGCCAGCCCCAGGCATACCGCTCAGTTCTTCGGGTATACCCCGCCCAGCACCGTCTCGAAGTGGCGGCGGACGTGGGTGTTGCAGTTGCAGGCCCGCTCGGCGAGTTCGATGGGCTTGAGCACCTCGATCCCGCCGCGCCGGGTGCGCAGCAGGCCTTCGGCCTTGAAGCGCTGGAGCACGCGGCTGGCGTAGCTGCGCCCGATGCCCATCATCGAGGCGAGCTGCTCCTGCGTCATCGTCACCTCGTTGCGCCCGATCCGCTCGACCGCGGCGGTCAGCCACTTGGCGGCGCGCTGCTCGATGGTGTGGACGGCATTGCAGGCGATCGACTGGAACACCTGCGCCATCACGCAATCGGCATAGCGCGCAAAGAGATGGCGCACCGCCGCGTTTTCCTGCTTGATCGCGTCGAGTTCACGCACCGGCAGGCGCAGATAGCGACCGCCGTGCAGCACGTTGGCCCGCGCATAGGACGGCAGCGCACCCTGGCTGACGATCCCGCCCAGCGCGCCCTCGCGCCCGACCATGATCGTCTCCACCGCGATCCCGCTGTCCAGCAGCACGAAGTACGAACTGAGCGCGTCGCCGCAGGGGAAATAGCAGTAATCGACGTTGTCGCCGCTCTCGTAGATGACGTGCCCCTGATGAAAGTGCACCTCCTCCAGCCGCGTTTCGAGCTGGTGCCGGTCGGCGTCGAGCAGCACGGCCATGAGGTCGTTGCCAGGTGCCATCGGGGGTTTTCTCCGTCGCTTGAGGCCGGATCGCTCCCTCCTGCTCCCTGTTTTCGGGAGCGCGGACGCATCCGGCGGTTGTCTCGGTTCGACAGGGAAATGCGAGCGCGCGCAGGAGGTTCCCATCTTTCGCCGGATATGGCCACTTTTGAACAGACACCGGTGCAATAGAGGCATAAACGTTCACCAGGAACATTTCCCGGCCTCGGGCATTTGCGGATACCGTAAGGTTTTCCCAGACCGCCGCGCGACATAAGTCCATCGGCTCAGGGACTTGCCAGATCTTGCATGCACGGGCGCTTGCAGGAAACTTCGTTTGCTATACGGGAGCGTGATGCGGATCGTTGACCACCTGTCGGGAGGCCTGCACGACACCGCTTTTCGGTGCATGCTCGCCCCAACTCTCTTCTCCACGTCGGCCTGCGTTCCGGCGCTCGAGGGCCTGTCGGCATGACCGAGACCATGCCTTCCGCCCATGATACGGCCACCGTCGACCTGACGACCTGCGATCTCGAGCCGATCCACATCATCGGCCGCATCCAGAGCTTCGGCTGGCTGATCTCGTTCTCCAGCGACTGGATCATCAACCACGTCTCGATGAACTGCGAGGCGCTGTTCGGCGAGGCTCCGCAGGACATGGTGGGCGTGCCCGCCGCCGGGTTCCTGTCGCCCAGCGCGCTGCACGATATCCGCTCGCGCCTGCAGGTGCTGGGCCACGGCGGCAGCGTGGAGCGCCTGTTCGAGGTGGACCTGCGCGGCGACGGGCGGCTGTTCGACCTCGCCATCCATGCCTCGGGCCGCTCGTTCGTGGTCGAGATCGAACCGCATGAAGGCGGGCGCCGCCGCGATTACGTGAGCTACGTGCGCCCGATGATCGACCGGCTGCGCGATGCGGAAAGCGTCGAGAAGCTCTGCGCCTCTGCCGCCCGCCACTTGCGCGGGCTGACCGGCTTCGACCGGGTGATGGTCTACCGCTTCGATGCCGACGGCGCGGGCGAGGTGATCGCCGAGAGCCTGAACGGCATGGTCGACAGCTTCAAGGGCCAGCACTTTCCGGCGTCCGACATCCCGGCGCAGGCGCGCAGGCTCTACACCCGCAACATGCTGCGCATCATCACCGACGTCGACGATCCCACGGTGCCGATCCATCCCGCCACCGGGCCGAGCGGCGAGCCGCTGGACCTGTCGATGTCGGGCCTGCGCGCGGTCTCGCCGATCCATATCGAGTACTTGCGCAACATGGGCGTCAAGGCGTCGATGTCGGTCTCGATCATGCGGCGCGGCAAGCTGTGGGGGCTGATGGCCTGCCACCATTACGCGCCCTTGCGCCTGTCCTATTCGGTCCGCACCGCCAGCGAACTGTTCGGCGAGTTCTTCGCCTATCTGCTCGACCAGAAGGAAACCGACGCGGCGATGGGCATGCGGCTCGATTCGCTGCGCCTGCATGACGAGATCATGGCCCGCGTTGCCGCCGGCGGCACGCTGGTCGATGCCTTCGGCGACTTCTCGCTCTCGATCGGCCGGGTGATCCCCTTCGACGGCGCCGTGGCGTGGATCGATGGCGAGTTCATGCGCTACGGCGTCACGCCCGACGAGGCACAGTTCTCGAAACTGGCGCGCTTCCTCAACACCGCAGGCGCCAGCACGGTGTGGTCCACCGACCGCATCGCCACGCTGTTCGAGCCTGCCGCCGAATGGGCGGACCGCGCCGCAGGGCTGCTGGCGCTGCCGGTCAGCCGCACCCCGCGCGACTACATCGTGCTGTTCCGGCAGGAACATGTGCGCGAGGTCAAATGGGCGGGCAATCCCGAAAAGCCGGTGGAGCTTGGCCCCAACGGCGCGCGCCTGACGCCGCGCAGCAGTTTCGAGCTGTGGAAGGAAGAGCGCCGGGGCCAGTCGCGCCCGTGGACCGAGGAGGAAGTGCAGGCCGCCGATGCGCTGCGCGTCACCCTGCTCGAAGTCGTGCTGCGCCTGGCCGAAATCGCCAATGCCGAGCGTGACAAGGCCCATCGCCAGCAGGACATGCTGATCGCGGAACTGAACCACCGCGTGCGCAATATCCTCAACCTGATCCGGGGGCTCGTCACCCAGAGCAAGGACGGCGCGAAGACGATCGACGACTTTGCCGAGATCGTCGGCAGCCGCATCCACGCGCTGGCCCGCGCCCACGATCAGGTGACGCAGACCGACTGGTCGCCGTCCTCGATCTACAATCTCATCCGCACCGAGACCGACGCCTACGCCAGCCACAGTCTCGACCGGGTGGTGATCGAGGGGCCGGACGCGATGATCGCGCCCAGCGCCTTCACCACGCTGGCGCTGGTGATCCACGAACTGATGACCAATTCGTGCAAGTACGGTGCGCTCTCGGATTCGCGCGGTACGGTCAACGTGGTGCTGTCGCGCGGGGACGACAGCTCGCTGGAGATCGACTGGCGCGAAAGCGGCGGGCCGCCGGTGAAAGCCCCGACCCGGCGCGGCTTCGGCTCGACCATCATCGAGCGCACGATCCCGCACGAGTTGGGCGGCAGCGCCTCGGTGGTCTATCCCGAAAGCGGCCTGCACGCGCTGTTCCTGATCCCCGACGAGCACATCGCGACTTTCGCCACGCCCACCGCCTCCCCGCGCGACCCCGGCCCGGTGCCGACCGAGAGCGAGATGCGCGACGACGGCTTCTTCAAGGGGGCCGCGCTGATCGTGGAAGACAATGTGATCATCGCCATGGAGGCCGAGGACCTGCTGCGCGGGATCGGCTTCGAGGACTGCCGCATCGCCGGATCGGTGCGCGGCGCGCTCGACCTGATCGCCGAGACCGAGATCAGCTTCGCCATGCTCGACGTCAATCTGGGCAAGGATACCAGCGAACCGGTGGCAAGGGCGCTGTACGAGCGGGCGATCCCGTTCATCTTCGCCAGCGGCTATGGCGAGAACGCGATCCAGTCGGCAGACCTCGGCAACGTGCCCACCGTCACCAAGCCCTATTCCGAGCGCGACGTGAAGAACGCCGTGGTGCGGCTGATGCAGGACCGGCTATAGGAAGAGGCCGATGGGGCAGGGCGGGTAGAGCGGGGCAGGGCGGTCCCGCCAGCGCCCCACCTTGACCCGGTCCCGCCAATCCCTACAGGCGCGCATCCCCTGCGGGTTCGCTCATGGGGCAGTACAAGGCTGAACATTGTCATTCGGCAAGGTTTGTCGCGGTTTTCCAGTGCGTTCGCGTGTCGGAAAGCGAGTCGGTGAACCGGGTTCGGGCCGGTCTTTCGGGGCGCATCGCGCGATTCGAAAAGGCGCAGGGCTCCGACCGTCAGGTGGCAAAGTAATCCGGTGCAGGGCGCCGGGTGGAGTGTTTTCGGCTCATGTGCGGCAAGGCTAACGCCTGCAGCTGTGGTTCTTCCGGTTTTCCGGTGAAGGGCCGTTGCAGGGGCGAAAAGCCGGTGCTGCACCTGACCTTCTTCTCTCTTCCCGTCGAAATGGACCGGCCCCGTACAGCGCTTATGCGTTTCATCGGGGGTGCGAAGGGTGCGTGCCGTGGTTCGTGGATCTGCTGGAAGATCTGCAAGGAATACGCGGCCCGGATCCATCGCACTCCAAAAATTCGAAAGAAGAGTATAGATGCCCACTATCAACCAGCTGGTCCGCAAGGGCCGCGAGCCGCAGAAGGCCAAGTCCAAGGTCCCTGCGATGGAGCAGAACCCGCAGAAGCGCGGCGTTTGCACCCGCGTCTACACGACCACCCCGAAGAAGCCGAACTCGGCACTTCGCAAGGTCGCCAAGGTCCGTCTGACCAACAGCCGCGAAGTCATCTCGTACATTCCGGGTGAAGGCCACAACCTGCAGGAGCACTCGGTTGTGCTCATCCGCGGCGGCCGCGTCCGCGATCTTCCCGGCGTTCGCTACCACATCCTGCGCGGCGTGCTCGACACGCAGGGCGTCAAGGATCGCAAGCAGAGCCGCTCGAAGTACGGCGCCAAGCGTCCGAAGTGACCATGCCGGGGGCATGGTCATCCCAGCGAAAGCTGGGATCGCTGGCCTCCGAAGCTAAGGTCGGTTGAAACAGTTTATCGACGTCGCGCAAGGCCGGTAGCGGTCCCAGCTTTCGCTGGGATGACGGGCTCCAAGGCACAAGCGGCGGTCTAATGAAGGAATTTGCGACATGTCACGTCGTCGTCGTCCCGAGAAGCGGGAAATCCTGCCTGATCCCAAGTTCGGTGATCTGGTTCTGTCGAAGTTCATGAACAACCTCATGCTCGACGGCAAGAAGTCGGTCGCCGAATCGATCGTCTATGGCGCCATGACCACCATGGAAACCCGCGCCAAGGCCGATCCGGTCCAGCTGTTCCACGATGCGCTGAACAACGTGAAGCCGCAGATCGAAGTCCGCAGCCGCCGCGTCGGTGGTGCGACCTACCAGGTTCCGGTCGAGGTTCGCCCCGAGCGCGCCCAGGCTCTCGCCATCCGCTGGCTGATCTCGGCGGCGCGCAACCGTCCCGAGACCACCATGGCGGCGCGTCTGTCGGGTGAGCTGCTCGACGCCGCGAACAACCGCGGCAACGCGGTGAAGAAGCGCGAAGACACGCACCGCATGGCGGATGCGAACCGCGCGTTCTCGCACTACCGCTGGTAAGTCTTGCGGTGATGCCCGGACGGCCGTCTCCTTCCTTCATTCTTCACGGGATGAAGGCAGGGGGCTGGTCATCCGGGCGTCACACTTTTATTTCAGGGGGCAAGGTCTTATCTCTAGGCCGCTTCCGCTCCCGAAACCCTCGCTAAGGATTCTCCCATGGCACGCAGCCATCCGCTGAATATGTACCGTAACATCGGTATCATGGCGCACATCGATGCTGGCAAGACCACCACGACCGAGCGTATCCTCTACTACACCGGCAAGTCCTACAAGATCGGCGAAGTCCACGACGGCGCCGCGACCATGGACTGGATGGAGCAGGAGCAGGAGCGCGGCATCACGATCACGTCGGCCGCGACGACCTGTTTCTGGACCGCCGAGGGCCAGGAATACCGCATCAACATCATCGACACCCCCGGACACGTCGACTTCACCATCGAAGTCGAGCGTTCGCTGCGCGTGCTCGACGGTGCTGTGGCATGCTTCGACGGCGTTGCCGGCGTTGAGCCGCAGTCGGAAACCGTGTGGCGCCAGGCCGACAAGTACGGCGTGCCGCGCATGTGCTTCATCAACAAGCTCGACCGCACCGGCGCGAACTTCAAGTACTGCGTGCAGTCGATCATCGACCGCCTCGGTGCGACGCCTGCCGTGCTCTACATCCCGATCGGTCTCGAGTCGGACCTGAAGGGTCTGGTCGATCTCGTGCACAACCGCGCGATCATCTGGAAGGACGAGTCGCTGGGCGCCGAGTTCTTCTACGAAGAGATCCCGGCTGAGCTCGCTGACGAAGCCGAAGAGTATCGCATGAAGCTCATCGAGCTCGCCGTCGAACAGGACGACGAGGCGATGGAAGCCTACCTCGAAGGCAACGAGCCCGACGTCGCAACGCTCAAGAAGCTGATCCGCAAGGGTACGCTGGGCCATGCGTTCGTGCCGGTCGTCTGCGGTTCGGCGTTCAAGAACAAGGGCGTGCAGCCCCTGCTCGACGCCGTTGTCGACTACCTGCCTTCGCCGCTCGACATCGAAGACGTCCAGGGCGTCAAGGTCGACAGCGACGAGGCCGACAGCCGTCCGCCCAAGGACGACGCACCGTTCTCGGCGCTCGCGTTCAAGGTCATGAACGATCCGTTCGTGGGCTCGCTCACCTTCTGCCGCATCTACTCGGGCACGCTCTCGAAGGGTTCGTACCTGAACTCGGTGAAGCAGAAGAAGGAAAAGGTCGGTCGTATCCTCGAGATGCACGCCAACGAGCGTAAGGACATCGAAGAGGCTTACGCAGGCGACATCGTCGCGCTCGCCGGCATGAAGGAAACCACCACGGGCGACACGCTCTGCGCGGAAAAGGCGCCGATCGTGCTCGAGCGCATGGAATTCCCCGAGCCGGTCATCGAGCTGTCGGTGGAGCCCAAGACCAAGGCCGACCAGGAGAAGATGGGCGTCGCGCTCAACCGTCTCTCGGCCGAGGACCCCTCGTTCCGCGTCTCGACCGACCACGAATCGGGCCAGACCATCATCAAGGGCATGGGCGAGCTTCACCTCGACATCATCGTCGATCGCATGCGTCGCGAGTTCAAGGTCGAAGCCAACGTCGGTGCGCCGCAGGTGGCCTACCGCGAATACCTCGGCAAGCCTGTCGATGTGGACTACACCCACAAGAAGCAGTCGGGCGGTACGGGTCAGTTCGGTCGCGTGAAGGTCAAGGTCACGCCGGGCGAGCGCGGTTCGGGCATCACCTTCAAGGACGAGATCAAGGGCGGTAACATTCCGAAGGAATATATCCCCGCGATCGAAAAGGGCATGCGCGAAACCGCTGCCTCGGGCTCGCTGGTCGGCTTCCCGATCATCGACTTCGAAATCGTCCTCTACGACGGTTCGTACCACGACGTCGACTCGAGCGCGCTGGCGTTCGAAATCGCCGGTCGCGGTGCCATGCGTGAAGTCGCCCAGAAGGCCGGCATCAAGCTGCTCGAACCGATCATGAAGGTCGAGGTCGTGACCCCGGAAGAGTTCATGGGCGACGTCATCGGCGACCTCAACTCGCGTCGTGGCCAGATCCAGGGCACCGACACCCGTGGTAACGCACAGGTCGTGGAGGCGAACACGCCGCTCGCGAACATGTTCGGCTACGTGAACTCGCTGCGCTCCTTCACCCAGGGTCGCGCGAACTATTCGATGATCTTCTCCCACTACGACGAAGTCCCGGCGAACGTCGCGGCCGAAGTCAAGGAGAAGCTCGCCTAAGGGCGGGTTTCAAGGAGAAGCTTGCCTGCGGGCAAGAAAGGTTTTAGGGGCGGCGCCTGATTCCATGGGAGCCGCTCCGATACCCGCGGATTCAAATTCAAGACGAAAGAAGGTTTGAAAATGGCCAAGGCAAAATTCGAGCGGAACAAGCCGCACTGCAACATCGGCACCATCGGTCACGTCGACCACGGCAAGACCACGCTGACTGCCGCCATCACCAAGGTGATGTCGGAGACCTTCGGTGGTGAAGCCGTTGACTTCGCGAACATCGACAAGGCTCCGGAAGAGCGCGAGCGCGGCATCACGATCTCGACCGCACACGTCGAGTACGAGACCGACGCCCGTCACTACGCACACGTCGACTGCCCGGGTCACGCTGACTACGTGAAGAACATGATCACCGGTGCTGCCCAGATGGACGGCGCGATCCTGGTTGTGAACGCTGCTGACGGCCCGATGCCGCAGACCCGCGAGCACATCCTGCTCGCTCGCCAGGTTGGCGTGCCGCAGCTCGTCGTGTTCATGAACAAGGTCGACCAGGTTGACGATCCGGAGCTGCTCGAGCTCGTCGAACTCGAAGTTCGCGAACTGCTCTCGTCGTACGACTTCGACGGCGACAACATTCCGATCATCATGGGTTCGGCTCTCGCCGCTCTCGAAGGTCGTGACGACAACATCGGCAAGGAAAAGATCCTTGAGCTGATGTCGGCAGTCGACACCTTCATCCCGCAGCCGCCGCGCCCCACCGACAAGCCCTTCCTGATGCCCGTCGAGGACGTGTTCTCGATCTCGGGTCGTGGTACGGTTGTGACCGGCCGCGTCGAGACCGGCATCGTCAAGGTTGGTGAAGAAGTCGAAGTCGTGGGTATCCGCGACACGCAGAAGACCACCGTCACCGGCGTTGAAATGTTCCGCAAGCTGCTCGACCAGGGTGAAGCCGGCGACAACATCGGCGCACTGGTTCGTGGCCTGAAGCGCGACGACGTTGAGCGTGGCCAGGTTCTCTGCAAGCCCGGCACCGTGAAGCCGCACACCGAGTTCTCGGCTGAGGTTTACGTCCTGTCGAAGGACGAAGGTGGCCGTCACACGCCGTTCTTCGCGAACTACCGTCCGCAGTTCTACTTCCGCACCACGGACGTCACCGGTGAGGTTATCCTCCCCGAGGGCACCGAGATGGTGATGCCGGGCGACAACGTGACCATCTCGGTCAAGCTGATCGCACCGATCGCCATGGACGAAGGCCTCCGCTTCGCAATCCGCGAAGGCGGCCGCACCGTCGGTTCGGGCGTCGTTGCCTCGATCACGAAGTAATTCGCTGATCGTCAGCTTCGGCTGAGACACGAAAGGCCCGGTCTTCCGATAAGGAAGACCGGGCCTTTTCGTTTGTCCGGAGCGGATGCGCTTGCTTTGCAGAGATCGAGCGGAGGGGGCGCCTCCCGGCAAGCCGTCAGGGCGCGCGCTGTTCGCCTTGACCGATCTTCCAGGCGTCCGAGTTCTTCGGTGCCTCGGGAATGCTCTTGAGGTCGATGTAGTAGACCGGCGGCGGGACATGGCCGAAGGGGATGGTGATGCACGGCCCCAGGCATCCCGGTATGCCGCTGACGTCGGGGGCGTGCAGGGCGCCGTCGCGGGTGCTCTCGTCCACCGACTTCGACGGCGAGACGCGCTGGCTTTCGCCGTCGCCACCGTGCGAGCACACGACGATGGTGCCGCCGTCTTCACCGCTGCTGGCCTTTGCGGCCTGGCGGCAGGCATCGTCGACCGCCCCGCCGGCGGGGTTGGGGGTTGTCGCATGAGCTGTCAGTGTCGTCGTGTCGTCGCCCAGATCCACAGGGATGGCCTGCGCGGTGGGCGCATAGGGGTCCTGTGTCGCAAAGGCGAGGTTCGGCGCAAGTATTGCAAAGGCCAGTGGGCCAAGCGCGCCGGAAAAGGTCTTGAGGGATTGCATTGGGAAAAAGGCATCCAGTAGGCGTCGCTCCGCCTATCTAGGTGGGGGCGGGGCTACCGGGAAGGGGTGGCACTGTAATACTGTGTCGCGCGCGGGAAACCGGCTGCGACACGCAAATCAGGGCTTGCCCGACTCGGCCTTCGCGTGTAGGGGCGCGGTTCGAATTTGACGGGACCTCGCGTCCTTTGGCTCTTTCTCATCGGTAGTAGGTAATGGAAGCTCAGAACATCCGTATCCGCCTCAAGGCGTTTGATCACCGCGTGCTCGACCAGGCCACTGGCGAAATCGCCGACACGGCACGCCGCACCGGCGCTCTGATTCGTGGCCCCATTCCTCTTCCGACGAAGATCGAGAAGTTCACGGTCAACCGCGGCCCGCACATCGACAAGAAGTCGCGCGAGCAGTTCGAGGTCCGTACCTACAAGCGTCTGCTTGACATCGTGCAGCCCAACGCTGCCACTGTCGACGCGCTGATGAAGCTGGACCTCGCGGCCGGCGTGAACGTCGAGATCAAGCTGGCCTAAGCCGGCGAACGGGGCGGCCTGGAAGGGTTGCCCCGATGGTCCTTTCCGATCGGACCTAAACTAGATCGAGGAATACTTGTCGGCCATGATGGCCGGCTTTGCAGGGAGAAACCTGCAGAGACAGCGCCCTGAGGGAATAGCCCGAAGGGACACAAGGGATACCTCCGGCGAGGCTTTCGGGTCTTGTTCGGGAATGCGTCCCCCGTCTCGCTTCCGCAGTCTGCAAGGGCTGGCAGGGAGCACCTGACCCGGACGGGGTTCGTATCACACACAGGGTTGGACATGCGTACGGGGGATGGTCCTGCGTACGCCTCTGTAAGGAGTAAGGTCATGCGTACCGGCGTGATCGCAAAGAAAGTCGGGATGACCCGCCTGTTCCAGGAGGACGGTCGCCACGTGCCCGTCACCGTCCTGGCGCTGGAGGATTGCCAGGTCGTCTCCGTCCGTACCGAAGAGCGTGACGGCTACGTCGCCGTTCAGCTCGGTGCCGGCGAAGCCAAGCAGAAGAACGTTGCCAAGCCGCAGCGTGAACACTTCGCGAAGGCTCAGGTTCCCCTCAAGATGCGCGTCGCGGAATTCCGCGTCGCCGACGACGCCCTCCTCGAGGTTGGCGCGACGATTGCGGCTTCGCACTTCGTTCCGGGCCAGCTCGTCGACGTGGGCGGCCACACCCAGGGTAAGGGCTTCCAGGGCGCTATGAAGCGCTGGGGCTTCGGCGGTATGCGCGCCACCCACGGTGTGTCGATCTCGCACCGTGCGCATGGTTCGACGGGTAACCGTCAGGATCCGGGCAAGGTGTTCAAGAACAAGAAGATGGCCGGCCACATGGGCGACCGTCAGCGCACCCAGCAGAACCTCGAAATCGTCCGCGTGGACGATGAGCGTGGCCTGATCTTCGTCAAGGGCTCGGTCCCGGGCGCGAAGAATTCGTGGCTCACCGTTGCGGACGCCGTCAAGGTCGACCGCCACGCCGAGGCTCCGTACCCCGCCGGCATCAAGTCGGTGGCGAACAGCAACGACACGGCCGCTGCCGAGACCCCCGCTGACGTGGCGGCTCCCGAAGCGACCGAAGGCCAGGAGGGCTAATCATGAAGGTTCAGGTCCTCAACATCGACGGTTCGGCCGGTAACGGCGACATCGAACTTTCGGACGACGTGTTCGGCCTCGAGCCGCGCGCGGACATCCTGCACCGCGTCGTCACCTGGCAGCTCGAGAACCGTCGCGGCATCGCCCGCGCGACCCGCGAGCGTTCGGACGTTGCCCGCACGGGTAAGAAGTTCGGCAACCAGAAGGGCGGCGGTTCGGCTCGTCACGGCGATCGTGCGGCCCCGGTGTTCATCGGCGGTGGTAAGGCTCACGGTGCCCGTCGCCGCGAGTTCAACATCTCGCTGAACAAGAAGATCCGCGCACTCGGTCTGAAGATGGCTCTGTCGTCGAAGGCGCAGGGCGGTCTCGTGATCGTCGACACCCTGGACGTGGCGGATGCCAAGACCAAGGCTCTGGCCGGTCAGCTCGCCAAGGCGAACTTCGGCAAGAAGGTGCTGATCGTGGACGGTGAGCAGGTCAACGAGGGCTTCGCCCGCGCTGCCCGCAACATCGTCGGCGTGAACGTGCTCCCGGCCATGGGCGCCAACGTCTATGACATCCTGAAGCACGACACGCTGGTGCTGACGCGCGCTGCTGTCGAAAAGCTGGAGGCGCGTTTCAATGGCTAAGTCCACTGTGAACATCCGTCACTACGACGTGATCCTCGCACCGCACATCACCGAGAAGTCGACGCTCCTTTCGGAGAACAACGCGGTCGTCTTCAAGGTTGCCGGCGATGCGACCAAGCCCGAGATCAAGGCTGCCGTCGAGGCACTGTTCGACCGCAAGGTCGCCAGCGTCAACACGCTCGTCACCAAGGGCAAGACCAAGCGCTGGCGCGGTAAGGAATACCGCCGCAGCGACGTGAAGAAGGCGATCGTCACTCTGGCTGCCGGTGAGCAGCCGATCGACATCACCGAAGGCGTACGGGGCTGATCCGATGGCACTTAAGCATTACAACCCGACCAGCCCGGCCCGCCGCGGCCTGGTCCTCGTCGACAAGTCGTCGCTCTGGAAGGGCAAGCCCGTCAAGGCGCTGACCGAAGGCAAGAGCAAGACCGGCGGTCGTAACAACAAGGGTCATGTCACCTCGCGTGGCATCGCCGGTGGTCACAAGCAGAAGTACCGCTTCATCGACTTCAAGCGTCGCAAGTGGGACATGGAAGCGACCGTCGAGCGTCTTGAGTACGATCCCAACCGTACGGCGTTCATCGCTCTGGTGACCTACACCGACGGCGAGCAGACCTACATCATCGCGCCGCAGCGTCTTTCGGTCGGCGACGTCATCGTCGCTGGCGAGAAGACCGACGTGAAGCCCGGCAACGCCATGCTTCTGTCGCAGATGCCGGTCGGCACGATCTGCCACAACGTCGAGATGAAGCCCGGCAAGGGCGGTCAGATCGCCCGTTCGGCAGGCACCTATGTGCAGGTCGTCGGTCGTGACCGCGGCATGGTCATCGTTCGCCTGAACTCGGGTGAACAGCGTTACCTGCGCGGCGATTGCATGGGCACCGTGGGCGCCGTGTCGAACCCCGACAACGGCAACCAGACCCTCGCAAAGGCCGGCCGCAAGCGCTGGATGGGCCGTCGCCCGCTGACCCGCGGTGTCGCCAAGAACCCGGTCGATCACCCGCACGGTGGTGGTGAAGGCCGTACCTCGGGTGGTCGTCACCCGGTTACGCCCTGGGGCAAGCCGACCAAGGGTGCTCGCACTCGCAACAACAAGCAGACGGACAAGCTCATCATCCGTTCGCGCCACGCCAAGAAGAAGAGGTAAGACACGATGGCACGTTCCGTCTGGAAAGGCCCCTTCGTCGACCTGTACCTTCTCAAGAAGGCCGAGGTCGCGCAGGATGCCGGTGCAAAGGCTGCTCCGATCAAGACCTGGTCGCGTCGCTCCACCATCCTTCCGCAGTTCGTTGGTCTGACCTTCCAGGTCTACAACGGACACAAGTTCATCCCTGTCTCGGTCAACGAGGACATGGTCGGCCACAAGCTCGGTGAATTCGCGCCCACGCGTTCGTTCCCCGGCCACGCTGCCGACAAGAAGGGCAAGCGCTAATGAGCAAGCAGGCAGCACCCCGCCGCGTCGGCGACAAGGAAGCTCTTGCGGTCAACACCACGATCCGTGGTTCGGCCCAGAAGCTCAACCTGGTCGCTGCGCTCATCCGTGGCCGCAAGGCCGAGGACGCGATGAACATCCTCACGTTCTCGACCAAGGCCATGGCCGTTGAGGCCCGCAAGGTTCTCGCCTCGGCGATCGCCAACGCGGAAAACAACCACAACCTCGACGTCGACGCTCTCGTCGTCGCCGAGGCGTCGGTCGGCAAGTCGATCACCATGAAGCGTTTCCACGCTCGTGGTCGCGGCAAGTCCACCCGTATCCTCAAGCCGTTCTCGCGCCTGCGGATCGTCGTTCGCGAAGTCGAGGAGGTTTGATCCATGGGTCATAAATCTAATCCGATCGGTCTGCGTCTGCAGATCAACCGTACCTGGGACAGCCGCTGGTTCGCGGAAGGCCGGGACTACGGCAAGCTGCTTGAGGAAGACCTCAAGATCCGCAAGTTCATCATCGAGACCGTGCCGCAGGCTGCTGTCTCGAAGGTGGTCATCGAGCGTCCGGCCAAGCTGTGCCGCATCTCGATCTACGCAGCTCGTCCCGGTGTGATCATCGGCAAGAAGGGCGCGGACATCGAGAAGCTGCGCAAGCAGCTCTCGGCCATGACCGGCAGCGAAGTGAAGCTGAACATCGTCGAGATCCGCAAGCCGGAAGTCGACGCCAAGCTGATCGCTCAGGGCATTGCCGACCAGCTGATCCGCCGCGTCGCTTTCCGCCGTGCGATGAAGCGCGCGATGCAGTCCGCCATGCGTCTGGGTGCCGAAGGCATCAAGATCATGTGCGGTGGCCGTCTCGGCGGCGCTGAAATCGCCCGTGTCGAGCAGTACCGTGAAGGCCGCGTGCCGCTTCACACGCTGCGTGCGAACATCGACTATGCCGCCGCCGAAGCGCTGACCGCGTACGGCATCATCGGCATCAAGGTGTGGGTCTTCAAGGGCGAGATCCTCGGCCACGACCCGATGGCGCAGGACCGGCTGATGATGGAGGCTCAGACCTCCGGCGTCCGCCCGGCGCGCTGAGGCTTAGGATAGAGTAAGCACCATGCTGCAACCGAAAAAGACCAAGTTCCGCAAGGCTTTCAAGGGCAGGATCAAGGGCGATGCCAAGGGTGGCACCGACCTGAACTTCGGCTCCTACGGCCTCAAGGCTCTCGAGCCGGAGCGTATCACCGCCCGCCAGATCGAAGCGGCTCGCCGCGCGATCACGCGTCACCTCAAGCGCCAGGGTCGTCTCTGGATCCGCGTCTTCCCGGACGTGCCGGTTTCGAAGAAGCCTGCCGAAGTCCGTCAGGGTAAGGGCAAGGGTTCGGTCGAATACTGGGCGGCCCGCGTCAAGCCCGGCCGTATCCTGTTCGAAGTCGACGGCGTTGCCGGCCCGCTCGCAGCCGAGGCATTCAGCCGCGCTGCGATGAAGCTGCCGATCAAGACCAAGGTTGTTGCCCGTCTCGGCGACACCTCGCACCTGGAGGCCTAAGACATGGCTGACAAGACCGAAGATCTGCGCGCCAAGACCGACGACCAGCTCACCGCTGACCTCGTTGATCTCAAGCGCGAACAGCTCAACCTGCGCTTCCAGGCTGCAACCAACCAGCTTGAGCGTCCTGCTCGCGTCAAGGAAGTGCGTCGCGATATCGCGCGCATCAAGACGCTCCAGGCCGAACGCGCAGCTAAGGCTTAAGGAGACCACCGATGCCCAAGCGTATCCTGATCGGGACGGTTGTTTCCGACAAGACCGACAAGACTGTTACCGTGCTCGTCGAGCGTAAGGTGAAGCACCCCCTCTACGGGAAGATCATCCGCCGCTCGAAGAAGTACCACGCCCACGACGAGGACAACGCCTTCAAGACCGGCGAGCGCGTCCGGATCGAGGAGACGAAGCCCTTCTCGAAGACCAAGACCTGGAAGGTTCTTGACCGTCTTCAGGCGAGCAAGGGAACGGCGCTCGAAGCCGAGGTCTAAGACCTCGGCCCAGGGCCTTCGTGACGTGAGTTGACCTTGGCAGATAAATGCGGCAAAGGGCCGCCTTCGCCTGCCAAGGCGACTCGGGCCTCTTCGGGGGCCTGTATTTTTAGGAACTGCCGGACTGGTTCCGGCAAGCCAGTTGAGAAGGACTCGGATCCATGATCCAGATGCAATCCAATCTCGACGTCGCGGACAACAGCGGCGCAAAGCGCGTCCAGTGCATCAAGGTGCTGGGTGGCTCGAAGCGTCGTTTCGCGGGCGTCGGCGACATCATCGTGGTGTCGATCAAGGAGGCGCAGCCCCGCGCTCGCGTCAAGAAGGGCGACGTTCACCGTGCGGTGATCGTGCGTACCCGCAAGGACGTGCGTCGCGCTGACGGCAGCGTCATCCGCTTCGACAGCAATGCTGCGGTTCTCGTGAACAAGAACGAAGAGCCCATCGGCACCCGTATCTTCGGCCCCGTCGTGCGCGAACTGCGCGGTCGCGGTTTCATGAAGATCATCTCGCTCGCGCCGGAGGTGCTGTAATGGCTGCCGCGAAGATCAAGAAGGGTGACCAGGTCGTCGTCCTGTCCGGCAAGGACAAGGGCCGTACCGGCGCCGTGCTGCAGGTTCTCCCCAAGGATGGCAAGGTCATCGTTGAGGGCGTGAACGTTGCGACCAAGCACCGCAAGCCCACCCAGCAGAACCCGCAGGGCGGCATCGACCGCGTCGCGGCCCCGATGGCGATCAGCAAGGTTGCCGTTGCCACCAAGGACGGCAAGCCGACCCGCGTTCGTTTCGAAGTGCAGGATGGCAAGAAGGTCCGCGTGGCCGTGAAGTCCGGAGAGACGATCGATGGCTGACAAGTACACTCCGCGTCTGCGCTCGAAGTACGACGCTGAAATCGCGAAGGCGATGACCGAGAAGTTCGGTTACACGAACGTGATGGAAGTGCCCAAGATCGAGAAGATCACGCTCAACATGGGCGTCGGTGAGGCCAGCCAGGACAAGAAGAAGGTCCAGACTGCCGCTGCCGAGATGGAAGCCATCGCCGGTCAGAAGCCCGTCATCACCAAGGCCCGCAAGTCGATCGCCCAGTTCAAGCTGCGCGAAGGCATGCCGATCGGCTGCAAGGTGACGCTGCGTCGCGAGCGTATGTACGAATTCCTGGATCGTCTCGTCACGATCGCGATGCCCCGCATCCGCGACTTCCGTGGCCTGAACCCGAAGTCGTTCGACGGTCGTGGCAACTACGCGATGGGTCTCAAGGAGCAGATCATCTTCCCGGAGATCAGCTACGACAAGATCGAAAAGGTGCGTGGCATGGACATCATCGTCACCACCACTGCGAAGACCGACGAGGAAGCGCGCGAGCTGCTTCGTCTGTTCGGTTTCCCGTTCCCGGCCGATGCGTCGGAACAGAAGGAAGCGGCGTGAGCCGCTGAGGAAGAGAGCTTAAGTCCATGGCGAAACTGAGTTCCGTGAACAAGAACGAGCGCCGCAAGCAGCTCGTTCAGAAGTATGCAGGCAAGTACGCGCGCCTGAAGGCAATTGCCGATGACGAATCGCTCGACGAAACCGAGCGTCTCATCGCCCGCCTGAAGCTGGCCGAGATCCCCCGCAACGGTAACCCCACCCGGGTTCGCAACCGTTGCGCCACGACCGGTCGTCCGCGCGGTTACTACCGCAAGTTCGGTCTGTGCCGCGTCGAGCTGCGTGATCTTGCCAACAAGGGCATGATCCCCGGCGTGACCAAGTCGAGCTGGTAAGGGATACCCGAAAATGGCTATGACCGATCCCCTGGGTGATATGCTCACCCGCATCCGCAACGGCCAGCGTGCAAAGAAGGACTCCGTCCTTTCGCCGGCCTCCAAGCTTCGTGCCCGCGTGCTCGAAGTGCTCCAGCGCGAAGGCTACATCCGTGGCTTCAGCGACGACGCGACCGGCGCTCACCCGCAGCTTCGCATCGAGCTGAAGTACTTCGAGGGCGAGCCCGCGATCAAGCACATCGCGCGCGTTTCGAAGCCGGGCCGCCGCGTCTATTCGGGCTCGAAGGAGCTTCCGATCGTGCGCAACGGTCTGGGCATCACCATCGTTTCGACGCCCCGTGGCGTGCTCTCGGACGCCGAGGCCCGCACCCACAACGTGGGCGGCGAAGTGCTCGCGGAGGTGTTCTGATGAGCCGCATTGGCAAAAAGCCGGTGGCCGTGCCTGCTGGCGTAACCGCCAGCATCGCTGACGGCAACCTGACCGTGAAGGGCCCCAAGGGCGCCCTCAGCATCGGTCTGTCGAACCTCGTGACCTACACCGTCGAAGACGGTTCGGTCGCCGTGCAGCCGGTGAACCAGTCGAAGGCTGCGCGCAGCCACTGGGGCATGCAGCGCACGCTCGTCTCGAACCTGGTGGAAGGCGTGACCAACGGCTTCTCGAAGGTCCTCGAGATCAAGGGCGTCGGCTACCGCGCCGCAGCGCAGGGCAAGAACCTGAAGCTGCAGCTCGGCTACTCGCACGATGTCGACATCGCCGTGCCGGAAGGCATCGAAGTCAAGACCCCGGACAACACCACGGTGGAGATCTCGGGTATCGACAAGCAGAAGGTCGGCCAGCTCGCGGCCGAGATTCGTCGCTGGCGCAAGCCCGAGCCCTACAAGGGCAAGGGTATCGCCTATCGCGGCGAGTACATCTTCCGCAAGGAAGGGAAGAAGAAGTAATGGCAAAGCTGTCCCTCTTCGCGCGTCGTCGCCGTCGCGTCCGTACCGCCCTGCGCGCCCGCGCCGGTGGTCGTCCCCGCCTTTCGGTGCACCGCACCGGTCGCCACATCTACGCGCAGATCATCGACGATGCCCAGGGCCACACTGTGGCTGCCGCCAACACGCTTGGCGCCAAGGGCACCGACACCGATGCAGCTGTGCGCGTCGGCAAGGAACTGGCCGAGGCTGCTCAGAAGGCAGGCATCACCTCGGTCGTGTTCGACCGCGGTGGCTTCCTGTACCATGGCCGCGTCAAGGCGCTGGCCGATGCCGCCCGTGAAGCCGGGCTGGAGTTCTGATCATGGCTGACGAAAACACCAACGAAACGCCGATCGTGGCGGAAACCCCCCAGGCCACCGAGGCCACCGAAGCACGCGGCGACAACGCCCGTGGCGGTGAGCGCGGCGGTCGCGGCGGTCGTGGTCGCGGCAATGATCGTGGCGGTGAGCGCGGTGGCCGTGGCGGCCGCCGTGACGACCGTCGCGGTGGTCGTCGTGACGAGGAAGAGCAGGGCGAGGAGCTCATCGAGAAGCTCGTCCACATCAACCGCGTCAGCAAGACCGTCAAGGGCGGCAAGCGCTTCGGTTTCGCAGCGCTCGTCGTTGTCGGCGACGGCAAGGGTCGCGTAGGCTTCGGTCACTCGAAGGCTCGCGAAGTGCCTGAGGCGATCAGCAAGGCAACCGCTTCGGCCAAGAAGAAGATGATCCGCGTCGCGCTGAAGGAGGGTCGTACCCTCCATCACGACGGCAAGGGCCACTTCGGTGCCGGCAAGGTGAACGTGCGTACGGCGCCTGCCGGTACGGGCATCATCGCCGGTGGTCCGATGCGCGCGGTGTTCGAGAGCCTGGGCGTCCACGACGTCGTGACCAAGTCGGTCGGCACCTCGAACCCGTACAACATGATCCGCGCCACCTTCGACGCGCTGCAGGACCAGACTTCGCCGAAGTCGGTCGCACAGCGTCGTGGCAAGAAGGTCGCTGACCTGCTTGGTCGCGGTGGTGCAACCGAAGCAGAGGCCGAGGCCGCTGCCGAAGCCATCGCGGAGTAAGCATCATGGCGAAGATCAAGATCAAGCAGATCGGTTCGCCGATCCGTCGTCCCGAGAGCCAGAAGAAGATCCTGATCGGTCTGGGCCTTGGCAAGATGCACCGTGTCGTCGAACTCGAGGACACTGCTGAAGTTCGTGGCGCGATTGCCAAGCTTCCGCACATGGTCGCCATCGTCGACTGATCGGTCCGGAATGTCGATGACATTCCGATGCTGACATGAACAAAGCCCCGGTGGAAACGCCGGGGCTTTTTCGTATGCGTTGCGAGCGGGCGTGGCAGCGCTCACGAGATCGCCCTTGCGGCGCTTGCGGATCGGGGCATCCGTTTGAAACGCAGAGGAAGTCTGCGATTCTCGCATTTTCCGCCTTGAGGGTTGTTTCCAAGCTGCCGGAAAATGCTCTAAGGCGCCGTTTCCCCCTTTTTCTCTGGAGTCTGTGAGTGGCCAAACGCCTCGGATCGATCCTTGCCCTTGGTGCTGCGCTGGCGGCGCTGAGCGCGTGCGGCCAGAAAGAAACGCAGGTCGATCAGGTGGAGGGGGCACCGGTCGACATCCACGCAAGCTGCGTCGATCCGATGTCGGATCCCCTGGTGCTGGCTGCCCGGCAACGTATGGACGACGCCTTGCGCGTCGAACTGCGGCAGGGCGCTGTCGATGCCGCGAAGGAAGCGGACAAGGCGCTTGCTGCGGGCGATTTCCGTTTGGTGGCGAGTATCGGTGAGGGTGGTGTCTCGACCGAGGATTTCGGGGCCGAATGCCGCGTCGGCGACCGCCTCGATCAGCGCATGACGCGGGTGATCGCGTATCACGACACGGACGACAAGCTGGAAGGCTACGCGCCTGCCGGTGCGCTGTCGAAATTCGGGCACGCCTATAACGAGGCGATGCTGGACGATCCGCGCTATCCTTATCGCGACGTCTGCCGCAGCGTGAAGACCGCGCCCGTGGAGGAGCCGACCCCCGGTGCGGAGCTGCCGCATCGTTACGGCTTCAGCTATTTCGCACGGACCTCCGGCGCTCTGAGCGCGGCACAGGCGGCGCGTCGTGGTGATCTCGGCGCACTCTCGCAGGCCGTGGCCCGCGATCCGAAATCGCTGGACCGGCCCGATCTCTTCGGGCTCACGCCGCTCGCCTGGGCCGTGGCCTATCGCGAGCGCGATGCAGCGGAATGGCTGCTCGATCACAAGGCCAGTCCGGCGGGGCCGGGGTGTCACACGATTCTCGATCACATATCGCCGATGCAGGTCGCCCGTGCGATCCACTGGCGGGCCATGGTGACCCGGATGCGGCCGCTCGTCTCGGTCGAGGACTTCAACGACCTTCGAGAAGCGCCGCGCGTGAGCGACGCGGACATCTCGGATTTCAATCACGGTCTGACCGAACTCAACGAGAAGTACCGCAAGGTCTTCAACAAGCGATACCTGACGCGCCATCACCTGATCATCTCGCTCGACGATACCGGCAAGCAGTTGTCGTGCCGATTCGAGCCGGCGACCTCGCAGCCCGGATACGATGCCGGCATGTGTGAGCTTGGCGCCGATGTGCTGCACTGGCGCCCGGCCCGCAGCGCTTACGGCACCGCGATTCCCGAGGATGCATCGCTGCTGGTGGGTGTCAGGGGCGAATGACCGCAGGATACCGTGCGAAAGAGGGGTGACAGGCAGGGCGCTTTCCGTTAGGGGCGCCGCTTCCTATCAGCGCGTAACAAGCGAAAGCGAGTGCACAACATGAAACTGAATGAACTTCGCGACAACGCCGGTGCCCGTCACCGCCGCATGCGTATCGGCCGTGGTATCGGTTCGGGCAAGGGCAAGACCGGTGGTCGCGGCCAGAAGGGTGCCAAGGCACGCTCGGGCGTTTCGATCAACGGCTTCGAGGGCGGCCAGATGCCGCTCCACATGCGTATCCCGAAGCGCGGCTTCACCAACGCCAAGTTCCGCAAGGACTACGCCGAAGTGAACCTCGGCGCGATCCAGAAGGCCGTGGACGCGGGCAAGCTCGATGTCGCTGCAACCATCGATCATGCCGCTCTGCAGGCTGCCGGTCTTGCCCGTGGCGGCAAGGACGGCGTGCGTCTGCTCGGCAAGGGCGAGCTGACCGCCAAGATCACCTTCAACGTCGCCGGTGCCTCGAAGGGCGCTGTCGAAGCTGTCGAGAAGGTCGGCGGTTCGGTGATCCTTCCCGCCAAGGAAGCCGTCGAGGCCTGAGCCTCGTCGTCGCGTCCTTCGCGATGATCTGAACGCGAAAGGGCGGGGCGCTACAGGCGCTTCGCCCTTTTTCATGTGTCCTTCGTGCCGCTGCGGGGTGGACAATTTGGCCTAGTTGCATTTCGGGGCTTCCCGAATGCAGGACAGGCGCCATATTGCCTCTTCGTTACCGGGGTTCGACAAGGCAGGCAGCAGCCGCTAAGGCCGAATCCGAAGAGATTTATTCAAGGCTTCCCATCGTCATGGCTTCTCGCGCCGACAATATCGCCAGCTCGCTCAGCCTGGCCAACTTCTCCAAGGCAACCGAGCTGAAGAACCGCATCTGGTTCACGATCGGTGCGCTGATCGTCTTCCGCTTCCTCAGCTTCGTGCCGCTGCCGGGCATCGACCCGATCGTGCTGCAGACGCTCTACTCGAAGACGCAGGGCGGCATCCTCGATCTGTTCAACACCTTCTCGGGTGGTTCGCTCTCGCGCATGAGCCTGATCGCGCTCGGCGTGATGCCGTACATCACGGCCTCGATCGTGGTGCAGCTTGCCGCCTCGCTTCATCCCGCGCTGATGGCGCTGAAGAAAGAAGGCGAGGCCGGTCGCAAGAAGATGAACCAGTACACCCGCTACGGCACGGTGTTCCTCTGCGCGCTGCAGGGGTATTTCCTCGCCGTCAGCCTTGAAGCCTATGGCGCTTCGACCGGTGCGCAGGCGGTTGTCGATCCGGGCATCGTGTTCCGCATCGGCGCGGTGATCTCGCTGGTCGGCGGCACGATGTTCCTGCTGTGGCTGGGTGAGCAGATCACCTCGCGCGGTCTGGGCAACGGCGTCTCGCTGATCATCATGGCGGGTATCGTCGCCCAGATGCCGACGTTCGCCAGCAACCTTGGGCAGGCCTACAGCGCCGGTGATACCGGCTCGATCCTGATTATCGCGCTGATCGTGCTGGTCATCGCGCTGATCCTGATGATCTGCTTCTTCGAGCGCGCGCAGCGTCGCCTGCTGATCCAGTATCCCAAGCGCGCCACGCAGCGCGGTATGATGCAGGCCGATCGCAGCCACCTGCCGCTCAAGATGAACACCGCCGGTGTCATCCCGCCGATCTTCGCCAGTTCGCTGCTGCTGCTGCCGCTGACGATCACGCAGTTCGCAGGCAAGTCGCTGAATCCCGATTCGACGATGGGCAAGGTCGTGGTGACGCTCAACCAGTACTTGGGTCACGGCAAGCCGCTCTACATGCTGCTTTACGCAGCGGGCATCATCTTCTTCAGCTTCTTCTACACCGCCGTCGTCTTCAATCCCGAAGAGACCGCGGACAACCTGAAGAAGAACGGCGGCTTCATTCCGGGTATCCGTCCGGGCAAGAAGACGGCGGACTACCTCGACTACGTGCTGACGCGCGTGACGGTGATCGGTGCGATCTACCTGACGGTGGTCTGCACGGTGCCCGAGTACTTCCTGTCGCTGACCGGCCTGCCGCTGCTGTTCATGGGCGGCACCAGCCTGCTGATCGTCGTCAACGTGACGGTGGATACCATCACGCAGATCCAGTCGCACCTGCTGGCCCACCAGTATGGCGATCTGATCAAGAAGGCCAAGCTCAAGGGCCGCCTGCGCTGAGGGGCGCGGGAACACCGGCTGAATTCATAGAGGGAATGAAGGCGTGAACATCATCCTGTTGGGGCCGCCGGGCGCGGGCAAGGGGACGCAGGCCCAGCGTCTGGTCGAGCGTCGCGGAATGCGTCAGCTGTCGACCGGCGACATGCTGCGCGCTGCCGTAAAGGCGGGAACGCCTGTCGGGCTTGAGGCCAAGGCTGTGATGGACCGCGGCGAGCTAGTATCGGATGCCATCGTTTCGGCGCTCATCGGCGAGGAACTCGACGCGATGAATGCCGAGACGGGCGCGATCTTCGATGGCTACCCGCGTACTGCAGCGCAGGCCGAATCGCTCGATGCAATTCTAGCCGAGCGCGGTCGCAAGCTTGAGCGTGTGATCGAACTCGTCGTCGACGAAGAGGCGCTGGTCGAGCGCATCACCGGCCGCTTCACCTGCGCGACCTGCGGGAAGGGCTATCACGACAAGTTCGAGCAGCCCAAGGTTCCGGGCACTTGCGACAAGTGCGGGGGCACCGAGTTCAAGCGTCGCCCTGACGATAATGCCGAGACCGTGCGCACGCGCATGGCCGAATATCGCGCCAAGACGGCGCCGATCCTCCCGATCTACGAGGCACGCGGTATCGTCGTGACGGTGGATGGCATGGCCGACATGGATGCAGTGACAGCGGCGATCGAGGGGGCGCTGGCAGGCTGATCCTGCTCGCTTTCCTTTGGGAATTGCACGATCCCAGGCCGATGGTTGATCCCGTCGCGCCTGGGATTGTCATATTTGCGTGGGTCGTTTGCCGAAAATTTTGACGGCCCGGCGCAAATGCGGTAAATACGCAAGCGCAACGATCCTGACGCGGCCGGCTCTACCGGTTCCGGCGTCGCGCGTCGGTGCCCTTGCTTGACAGTGCTTGCGAATCGTTCTAAGCGCCCCCTTCGCTCGATAAAAACGGCCCGTCCGATCGGCATCGCTTTTGCGCGATGACTCCGCCGGGCGTGTTTCCGTTTGGGTTCGGGGGTATTTTGCAGCGTTGAGATAGGGCGCCTTGCGGCACCCTGTGGAGCAGGAGTTTTTTAAGTGGCACGTATCGCCGGGGTCAATCTCCCCACCAACAAGCGCGTTATCATCGCGCTCACCTACATTCACGGTATCGGTCGCACCAAGGCGCTCGAGATCGCCGACAAGCTGGGTATCGATCACACCCGTCGCATCCAGGACCTGTCGGACGCCGAAGTCCTGCAGATCCGCGAGACGATCGACGCCGAGCACACCGTGGAAGGTGATCTTCGTCGCGAAACCGCGATGAACATCAAGCGTCTCATGGACCTCGCTTGCTACCGTGGCCTGCGTCACCGCAAGGGTCTGCCGGTTCGTGGCCAGCGCACGCACACCAATGCGCGCACCCGCAAGGGCAAGGCCAAGCCGATCGCCGGCAAGAAGAAGTAAGATCCGCGGGGCCATCAGGCCCAGCGATCTTTCCTCCAGCGTTTTACGACAGGATATACGGACATGGCACGCGAACCCCAGCGCATTAAGCGCCGCGAGCGCAAGAACATCACCAGCGGCATTGCGCACGTCAACGCCAGCTTCAACAACACTATGGTCACCATCACCGATGCCCAGGGCAACGCCATTTCGTGGTCGTCGGCCGGCATGATGGGCTTCAAGGGCAGCCGCAAGTCGACTCCCTATGCCGCGCAGGTCGCCGCTGACGACGCCGGCAAGAAGGCCGCCGAACACGGCGTGCGTACCCTCGAAGTCGAGGTCAAGGGCCCCGGTTCGGGCCGTGAGAGCGCCCTTCGCGCCCTTCAGGCCGTCGGCTTCACGATCACTTCGATCCGCGACGTTACCCCGATCCCGCACAACGGCGTGCGTCCTTCGAAGCGTCGCCGCGTCTGATTGTGCTTTTTCGGGTGGCGTACCGGTCGCCACCCGGTCTATCGGTTTGTTCTTCATGCCTTTCCACCAGGCATGAGGGGCAAGTCGCCATCGAACACCCCAGGGGAAGTCCATGACTGTCAACATCAAGAACTGGCAGGAACTCAAGAAGCCGAACAGCCTTGAGATCAAGCCGGGACCAGACCCCAAGACCAAGGCGACCTTCGTCGCCGAACCGCTCGAGCGTGGCTTCGGTCTGACGCTTGGCAACGCGCTGCGTCGTGTGCTGCTGTCCTCGCTGCAGGGCGCTGCCGTGACCTCGATCAAGATCGAGAACGTCCTGCACGAATTCTCGTCGCTGGCCGGTGTGCGCGAAGACGTCACGGACATCGTTCTCAACGTCAAGCAGATCGCGCTCAAGATGCAGGGCGAGGGCGCCAAGCGCCTGCAGCTCTCGGCAACCGGTCCGGCTGTCGTCACCGCCGGCGATATCGCCGTCACCGGTGACATCGAGGTCATGAACAAGGACCTCGTGATCTGCACCCTCGACGATGGTGCGACGCTGAACATGGAACTGACCGCTGACGTCGGCAAGGGCTACGTCCCCGCCGTCGCCAACCGTCCCGTGGACGCGCCGATCGGTCTGATCCCGGTCGACTCGCTCTACTCGCCGGTCCGCCAGGTCAGCTACAAGGTCGAGAACGCCCGTATCGGCCAGGAGCTCGACTTCGACAAGCTGAGCCTCTCGGTCGAGACCGACGGCACTGTCACGCCGGAAGACGCGGTGGCTTACGCTGCCCGCATCCTCCAGGACCAGCTGGCGCTGTTCGTCCACTTCGAGGACATCGTCCCCGTGGGCGCCGCGCCGATGGTCGGCATGGCTGCCGGTGCTGCACCGGAAGAGAACGACGCCAACCAGCTCAACCGCTACCTTCTCAAGAAGGTGGACGAGCTGGAACTGTCGGTGCGTTCGGCCAACTGCCTCAAGAACGACAACATCATCTATATCGGCGATCTGGTCCAGAAGACCGAAGCCGAGATGCTGCGCACGCCGAACTTCGGCCGCAAGTCGCTCAACGAGATCAAGGAAGTCCTTTCGTCGATGGGCCTGCGCCTCGGCATGGACATTCCGGGCTGGCCGCCCGAGAACATCGAAGAGATGGCCAAGAAGCTGGAGCAGGAACTGCTTGGCTGATCGGTCGCTTCCGATACGAAACAGGACAAGGCTCTGCGAGCAATCGCGGGGCCTTTTTCTTTGGGCTTCGGTGTGATCCGGGCAGGGCTGGCGGGAGAGAGCGGCCTGTGGTGAGATCGCACCCATGATCGAATCGCCCGATGTCCCGGCTCGTCCCGCCCGTTTCAGCATCCTGTCGCGGCTCAGGAGCTTCGTCTTTGCATGGAACGGGCTGCGCTGGCTGGTGCGCAGCGAGCATAACGCCCGCGTCCATCTGGCAGCCTCTATCGCCACCGCTGCGGCAGGCCTGATCCTTCAGATATCGGCCAGTGACTGGCGCTGGCTTTTCCTCGCGATGGCGCTGGTCTGGCTGGCCGAGGCGTTCAACACTGCGATCGAACAGCTCTGCAACCGGATCGAGCCGGGCTTCGATCCGGTGATCGGGCGGATCAAGGACGTGTCGGCAGGCGCGGTGCTGGTGGCGTCGGTCGCGGCGGCGGGGATCGGGTTGCTGACGCTGGGGCCGCCTCTTTGGGCCATGGTGTCGGCACGACCGTTCGCATCGGCGATGTTCACTCAAGCCTCGGCAGAGGCAATGCAGCCAGTCAGGAAGGGGGAGGTTGTCACCACCGTCGCTTTGAAACCCTATGACTGGCGCACAGACCCTCGATGCCTTGTCGCAGGGGCGCACTATGCCCCGGAGCTAGGTGAAATGCCTGAGGAGGGCGCAATCCGCTGGAGAGCGCCGCATCGGTTTGCTGGGACGCTGAATACCAATTTTGAGGGCTGGAGCTTCACGGTATCCGGGAAGGAAATCGCAGGGGCTGAGTCTGCGGATACCTATTGGGCCGATGTCAGATATTCCGGTTCGCAAATCGAATTCGCGCCCGAGCCCCGGGTGTATAGGGTGACGTTTATCGGACGAGAGGCGCTTTGTAATCCACAGCGTCTGGGTGAAAAATCTGTAGGAGGGGCATCCGCGCCAAATGTAGTTCGCGTCGACCGGTTTAGCAGCATAGAACGAGTCAAGTAGGCCGAAGAACCTTGACTCTCGCCCCAATTTCCTTCTTAGGGCAGCGCTTCACTCCCATGTGAACCGGCTTTTGGGCATTGGCCGGATGCAATGCCCGGCGGGCAGTACCTTGAACGGCTGCCTGACGAACGAAAGAAGAGATCATGCGTCACAAAATGGGTCAGCGCAAACTGCAGCGCACCTCGGGCCACCGCGCTGCGCTGCTGCGCAACCTGGCCGCCGCGCTCATCAAGCACGAGCAGATCAAGACCACGGCTCCCAAGGCCAAGGAGCTGCGCCCCTACGTCGAGAAGCTCATCACGCTTGCCAAGCATGGTGGCCTGTCGAACCGCCGTCTCGCCCACGCCCGTCTGATGGACGAAGCGCAGGAGAAGAAGCTGTTCGAAGTTCTCGCCGAGCGTTACGCCGGCCGTGAGGGTGGCTACACCCGCATCATCAAGGCCGGCATCCGCGCTTCGGACGCCGCTCCGGTTGCGATCATCGAGCTGGTCGATCGCGATGTGGCTGCCAAGGGCCAGGACTCGGGTCCGGTCATGAGCGACGCGGAAGAATACGCCGAGGCCTGAGCCGAGGCGGATACTTTCCGGCTTCCTTCGGGATAGAGAAACGGTCGCGAGCTACCCGCTCGCGGCCGTTTTTTCATGTCCACCGGAAGCGACAGGGCAGGGCTTGCCAGCGCCGGGGCGCGAGCCCATCTGGTCTGCACGATGACCCAGATCCCCTATCCCCAGACCCGCCGCGACGATACGCACGATACCCTGTTCGGAGAGACCGTCGCCGATCCCTACCGCTGGCTTGAGGCCGATGTGCGCAACGATGCGGGCGTTGCCGAATGGGTGGGCGAGCAGAGCCGCACCACCGAAGCCTATCTGGCGAGCCTGCCGCAGCGCGACGTCTTCGCCGCGCGGATCAGGGCGCTGTTCGATCACGAGCGTTTCGGCGTGCCGGTGCGCAAGGGCGGGCGCTATTTCTTCTCGCACAACACCGGGTTGCAGCGCCAGTCGGTGCTGTGGCTGCGCGACAGCCTCGATGGCGAGGGCCGGGTGCTGATCGATCCCAATGGCTGGTCGCAGGATGGCGCGACGGCGCTGTCCGAATGGCTGCCGAGCGAGGACGGCTCCAAGCTGCTCTACGGCATCCAGGATGGCGGCAGTGACTGGCGCAAGGCCCGCGTGCGTGATCTGGAGACCGGTGAGGACCTGCCCGAGACGCTGGAGTGGATGAAGTATTCGCTCGGCGCCAGCTGGGCGAAGGACGGTTCGGGCTTTTTCTATTCGCGCTATCCCCAGCCTCCCGCGGGTGAGGAGTTCCAGGCGATCACGCAGGATCACGCGGTCTACTTCCACCGCCTCGGGACGCCGCAGGCCGAGGATCGACTGATCTACGCAACGCCCGAGCAGCCGACGTGGAGCCATTATGCTGGCGTTACCGACGATGGCGACTGGCTGGTCGTCACCACCTATGAAGGTACGGACAACCGCTATCGCATCACGCTGATCGACCTGACCCGGCCTGAAGCAGCCCCGCGCACCGTCGTTCCGGCGCTGGAGAACATGTGGAGCTATGCGGGCAATCAGGGCACGCGATTCCTGTGGGTGACGGACCGCGCCGCGCCGCGCGGCCGGATCGTGGCGATGGATGTCGCCAGCGCCGAAGCGGGACCGGACACGGTCGAGGAACTGGTGGCTGAGCAGGATGCGACGCTGGAAGGCGCCGGGCTGGTCGGCGGCGCGCTGATCGCCAGCTATCTCGTCGACGCGCGGACCGAGATCCGCCGCTTTGCGCCCGATGGTACGCCGTCGGCGACGGCGATCGACCTGCCGGGCATCGGCACCGCCAGCGGGTTTGGCGGCACGGCGGCCGATACCGAAACCTTCTACGCCTTCACCAGCTTCAACTATCCCACGACGATCTTCCGCTACGATATCGCCAGCGGCGAGAGCACCGTCTGGGCGCAGCCGCAGGTGGCGTTCGATCCGGCGGACTTCGTGGTCGAACAGCGCTTCTTCGCCTCGAAGGACGGGACGAAAGTGCCGATGTTCGTGCTGCGCAAGGCGGGCGCGAGCGGCCCGGCGCCGACGCTGCTCTATGGCTACGGCGGCTTCAACATCTCGCTGACACCGAACTTTGCGGGGTCGCGGCTTGCCTGGGTCGAGGCGGGCGGGGTCTATGCGGTGGTGAACCTGCGCGGAGGCGGCGAATACGGCAAGGCCTGGCACGATGGCGGGCGCCGCGCGAACAAGCAGAACAGCTTCGACGATTTCATCGCGGCAGGCGAATACCTGATCGCCGAGGGGATCACCGCCAAGGACGGGCTCGGGATTCAGGGCGGCTCCAACGGAGGATTGCTGGTGGGCGCGGTGACGAACCAACGCCCGGATCTGGTCGCCTCGGCGGTGCCGCAGGTGGGCGTGATGGACATGCTGCGCTTCAACCGCTTCACGGCGGGCCGCTACTGGGTGGACGATTACGGTCATCCGGATCGCGAGGAGGACTTCCGCGTGCTGCGCGCCTATTCGCCCTATCACAACGTGCGGGAAGGGGTGCATTACCCTGCCGTACTGGTGACGACCGCAGATACCGACGACCGCGTGGTGCCGGGCCATTCGTTCAAGTATGCCGCTGCGCTCCAGTCCGCCGAAATCGGACCACGCCCGCACCTGATCCGCATCGAGACGCGGGCCGGGCACGGCGCGGGCAAGCCGATCGACAAGGCGATCGAGGAGGCTGCGGACGTACTGGCCTTTACCGCGCAGTGGACGGGGCTCGATGTATCCGGCAGCGTTGCGGCTGACTGACGGTCGGGCTACCATCGCATGGTTCATGGCGCCGCAAGCAAGGTTTGCGCATACTTTCCGGTATTGCGGCGCCGTTTCGATTCGCTTTGAAGTTCGCCGCCAGAGGTATTGGCCCATGTCGTTTCTGCATTCGCGTACTGCTGCTCTGCTTGCCGCCACTGCGGCGCTGACGCTGACGGCGACCCCGGTTCTCGCGCAGCCGGGGCCCTACTGGCATCACCACCATCACGGCGATGGCGGTGCGGGCCTGCTCGCGGCGCTGCTGATCGGCGGTGGTGTCGGCGCCATCGCGGCGACGGCGGCAAACAACGCGAACAAGACGCCGCCTCCGCCACCAGCACCGCCGGTGTACAACTACGAGACCCCGCCGCCCGCTGCGGTGCCGGCGCCGTCAGGCGTGCCGGCCTATCCCGGCGGTCCGCTGCCGGGTGACGACAACCGCCCCGTCTACGTGCCGCCACAGGCCGACAGCGCCGGGTTCGCGCGCGCTGCGCCTTACACCGGCCCCAACAGCAACGCGCCGTCCGGTACGGAACAGGATGCGGATGCCGATCGCTCCGGTCATGGTGAAGCGGTAGGCTTCGATGGCGCGGTGGACTCGTGCTCGTCGGAGATCGATCATGACGGGCAGTCGATGGGCAAGGTCGACAATGTCGGCAGTGCCGAAGACGGCGGCTATCGCGTCGAAGGCCATATGAACGACGGCAGCAACTTCGCCTGCACGATGGACGGTGATGGGCGTATCCGCACCGCCACAGTGAACGGTCACGCGGTAGATTAACGGGACAAACGCTGAGTTGGCCGTCACACGATGGCCACGATTGGCGGCTATATCGTGATTCACGTCAGATGATGACGAATCCCCCGGATCGCCGCCATGGTTCATGGCGGCGGTCTTGATTCAGAGCCGGGGTGATTATCGAGGTTCAGGCCTCAGGCCGTGGCGAAAAGCTGGTCGAGATCGGCGAAGGCCTTCATCTCGATGGCGTTGCCGGAAGGGTCGCGGAAGAACATCGTCGCCTGCTCGCCGACCTTTCCGGCAAAGCGCACGTAGGGCTTGATCCCGAAGTCCACGCCCGCCACCGTCAGACGGTCGGCCAGTGCCTGCCAGTCTTCCTTCTCCAGCACGATGCCGAAATGCGGCACCGGCACGCCGTGCCCGTCGACAGGGTTTGCGCCGACGGGGCCTTGCGCCATTTCAGGCACGAGGTGGGCGACGATCTGGTGGCCATAGAAGTCGAAATCGACCCAGGTATCCGCACTGCGCCCCTCGCGACAGCCGATGAGATCGCCCCAGAAAGCACGGGCGGCAGCAAGATCGTGGACGGGGAAGGCGAGATGGAAGGGGCGAAGCGACATCTTGGGCAGCACTCTTTCAAAGGTAGAGGGGATTGTGTCACCGCGTCGATACTGATGCAATCCTCAGCTTCGGCGCAGCAGCCGCTTCAGGCCCATGCCGAGGGCAGGGCGGATGACCAGCCCGATCACGTCGATGGTCACATGCACGGCAATCGCCAGCCACAGATTGCCGCTGATCGCGTAGATGGCGGTCAGGAGCAGTCCGGCAAAGCCTACCGCGAGCACACCCACCCAACCCTGATAGACATGGCAGGCGGCAAAGATCACGCAGGACACCAGCAGGCCCGCCGTCAGCGGCAGGCCCAGCGCGGCGAGGGCATGGGGAATTTCGCCCCGGAACAGCATCTCCTCGCCCAGCCCCGCACCGATCGCGAGGAGCAGCGCATAAGGCAGTTCCGCCGGGCTTTGCGGCAGCAGCGCGGTGAAGTTGCCCAGCACCAGCCGCCGCTTCCAGCGAAACAGGATCGGCAGGGCTTCGAGGACGACGATGGCAATCGTCAGGGTCACGGCCATCGAGGATAGCAGCGACAGGTCGAAATCGTCCGGTGAGGCGCCGGTGAGCGTGGCTGTCAGCCGTGCGGCAGGGACTATGGCCTCTCCGGGGTTGAAGGCGCTGTGCAGCAGCCCGGAGAGCGTCAGGGCGAGGAAAGGCGCGACGATCATAGTCTTCCACTGCTCCACCAGCTTGTCGCGAAAGAACTGGCGGCGGTTCAGCGGTCCCTGCCGCGTGCGCAGCGCTGCGGTCGCCGATAGGCCACGGCGGATGTAACGCTGGAGCAGGACAAGGCAGACGAGAAGGGCAACGGCAGTGACGAAGGTCATGCCCTGTTCGATGGGCGAGACGGGCCGGAATTACCAGAGGGGATAGGGCGGCGTTCCCTTATCCGTTCGTGTCGAGCGTAGTCGAGACACGGTAGCGCAGGTGTCTCGACTACGCTCGACACGAACGGGGTACAGGCTGGCGGGGGCAAGCTGGGTTCTGCCGGGAGAGGCGCGGATATGAGCCCCGGAACGGCAAACGGCGCACGCCGGGACGAGGACCGGGTGCGCCGTCAGTACGCCGTGCCAGACGCAGGTAATCGCAGGCACGGGATGCAGCGGAGCGCACAAGGGCGCTCCGCCGGGATCGGGATCAGATGTGGATCGGCTTGCCGCGGACGGCCATGGCCGCTTCCTTGATCGCTTCCGAGTGGGTCGGGTGCGCGTGGCAGGTGTAGGCGATGTCTTCCGAGGTCGCGCCGAATTCCATGGCCTGCGCGGCCTGGCCGATCATCGTGCCCGCCACCGAGGCGATGCACCACACGCCGAGCACGCGGTCGGTATCGGCATCGGCGATCACCTTCACGAAGCCATCGGGCTCGTGGTTGGTCTTGGCGCGCGAGTTCGCCAGCATCGGGAACTTGCCGACCTTGATCGCACCGCGCTCCTTGGCGGCTTCCTCGGTCAGGCCCACGCCTGCGAATTCGGGCTGCGTGTAGACCACGCCGGGGATCACGTCGTGGTTCACGATGCCGGTCAGGCCCGCAATGTTCTCGGCCACGGCAATGCCTTCGTCCTCGGCCTTGTGCGCCAGCATCGGGCCGGGGATCACGTCGCCGATCGCCCACACGCCATCGACCTTGGTGCCGAAGTCGTGGTCGGTTTCGATCTGCGCGCGCTGGTTCAGCTCGATGCCGATCTTGTCGAGGCCGAGGCCTTCGGTGTTCGGACGACGACCGATCGAGACGAGCACGACGTCGGCCTCGATCACTTCGGCGTCACCGCCCTTGGCGGGCTCGACCGTGATCTTCGCGCCGTTGCCGACGACTTCGACGCCGGTCACCTTGGTGCCGAGCTTGAGCGTCATGCCCTGCTTCTTGAAGATCTTGCCGGCTTCGCGGCGCACTTCGCCGTCCATGCCCGGAAGCAGCTGGTCGAGGAATTCGACCACGGTGACTTCCGCACCGAGGCGACGCCACACCGAGCCGAGTTCGAGGCCGATCACGCCGCCGCCGATCACGACCATCTTCTTGGGAACCGAGGCCAGCTCCAGCGCGCCGGTGCTGTCAACGACGATGCCCTTGGCATTGTCGATCTCGACGCCCGGAAGCGGGGTGACCGACGAGCCGGTGGCGATGACGATGTTCTTGGAGGTCACGGTCTTGCCCGCAACCTCGACGCTGTGCGCGTCCTTGAACTGGGCGTAGCCCTTCAGCCAGTCGACCTTGTTCTTCTTGAACAGGTACTCAATGCCGCCGGTCAGGCCCTTGATCGCCTCGACGCGCTGGCCCTGCATGGTATCGAGGTCCAGCTCGGGCTTCACCTTGATGCCCATCGCGGCCATCGAGCCGCCTTCCTTGGCGGCCTCGAAGTATTCCGAGGCGTGAAGCAGGGCCTTCGAGGGAATGCAGCCGACGTTGAGGCAGGTGCCGCCCAGCGTCTCGCGGCCTTCGGCGCAAGCCGTCTTCAGGCCCAGCTGTGCCGCGCGGATCGCTGCGACATAACCGCCGGGGCCGGCACCGATGACAAGAACGTCGTAATCGTAATCAGCCATTGTTGGCCTCCCAACGCTCGTGCATCGCACTATGGCACGAGCGGTATTGATCGTTTCAGCGCTAGAGAAAACCCCGCCCGACCGGTGGGGCGGGCGGGGCCTTGAACCTTAGAGGTCGATGAGGAGACGGGTGGGATCCTCGATCGCTTCCTTGATCGTCTTGAGCGCGGTGACAGCCTCGCGACCGTCGATGATGCGGTGATCGTAGGACAGCGCGATGTACATCATCGGGCGGATCACGATCTCGCCGTTACGCACGACCGGACGGTCCTCGATGCGGTGCAGGCCGAGCACGGCCGACTGCGGGGGATTGATGATCGGGGTCGACATCAGGCCGCCGAACACGCCGCCGTTCGAGATGGTGAAGGTGCCGCCGGCCATGTCGGCCATGGTCAGCGTGCCTTCCTTGGCCTTCTTGCCGAAGCCGGCAATGGCCTTCTCGATGCCTGCGAACGACAGCTTGTCGCAGTCCTTCACGACCGGGACAACGAGGCCGTTCGGGGCCGAGACCGCGATCGAGATGTCGACGTAGTCGTGGTAGACGATCTCGTCACCGTCGATCTGAGCGTTGACCGCCGGAATGTCCTTGAGCGCCAGCACCGAAGCCTTGGCGAAGTAGGACATGAAGCCCAGCTTGATGCCGTGCTTCTTGGCGAAGATGTCCTTGTACTTGTCGCGCGAGGCGATGACGGCGGACATGTCGACGTCGTTGAAGGTCGTCAGCAGCGCGGCGTTGTCCTGCGCGGACTTCAGGCGCTTGGCGATCGTCTGGCGCAGGCGCGTCATCTTCACGCGCTCTTCGTTGCGGGCCGAGGTGGCGACCGCAGCCGGAACCGAGGCAGCAGGCGCTGCCGAGGCGGGCTTGTTCTTGGCGGCCTCAAGGACGTCGTCCTTGGTGATGCGGCCGTCCTTGCCGGTGCCCTTGATCGAGGTGGGATCGATGCCATGCTCCAGCACCGCGCGGCGAACCGCGGGCGAAAGCACCGAGGCACCGGCCGAAGCCTCGTCCGAAGCGGCAGGTGCCGCCGGGGTGACGGCAGCGGCGGGCGCCGGAGCCGAAGCCGCAGGAGCGGGAGCAGCAGCCTTGGGGGCGGCAGGCGCGCCCGAGCCTGCCTCGATCGTGGCGATCAGCGCGCCGACGACGACGGTGTCGCCCTCGGCTGCCATGTGCTGGCCCATGACGCCCGCTTCGGGCGCCATGACGTCGATCGCGACCTTGTCGGTTTCGAGGCTGGCAATGGGTTCATCGGCGGCAACGGCTTCACCGGGCTGCTTCAGCCACTGGCCGATGGTGGCCTCGGAGACGGATTCGCCGAGCGTGGGGACCTTGACTTCAATGGACATGATTTATCTCAAGCCTTCTGCTTGCGACGGAGTTCGGAACGGACGGAAAGGTGCAGGGCATCGGCAACCAGCGCGGCCTGTTCGGCAACGTGGCGCTTGGCGAGACCCGTGGCCGGCGATGCGGCAGCGTGACGACCGGCATAGCGCGGACGCGGGCTGGCGACACCGGCCTTGATCGCGGCGGCCTCGATCTGCGATTCGACGAAGAACCAGCCGCCGTTGTTCTGCGGCTCTTCCTGGCACCAGACGATCTCTTCGAGGTTGGGCATGCGCGACAGGCGCGCGGCCAGCGGCTCGCCCGGGAAGGGATAGAGCTGCTCGATACGGATGATCTGGGTGTCGTCGATCTCGTTCTCGTCGCGCGCCTCGATCAGGTCGTAGAAGACCTTGCCCGAGCACAGGATCACCTTCTTGGTCGCGGTGTCTTCCGGCGCCTTGGGGTCCGAAAGGATGCGACGGAAGTGGTTCTCGCCGGTGAACTCCGAAGCGGCCGACTTTGCCAGCGGGTGGCGCAGCAGCGACTTGGGCGTCATGATGATCAGCGGCTTGCGGAACGAGCGCTTCATCTGGCGGCGCAGGACGTGGAAATAGTTCGCCGGCGTCGTGATGTTGCAGACCTGGATGTTGTCCTCTGCGCAGAGCTGCAGGTAACGCTCCAGACGCGCCGAGGAGTGCTCGGGGCCCTGGCCTTCGTAACCGTGCGGCAGCAGCATGACGAGGCCGTTCGCGCGCAGCCACTTGGATTCGGCAGCGGCGATGTACTGGTCGATCACGATCTGGGCGCCGTTGGCGAAGTCGCCGAACTGGCCTTCCCAGAGCACCAGCGTCTTCGGATCGGCGCTGGCATAGCCGTACTCGAAGCCGAGCACGCCATATTCCGACAGCGTCGAGTTGAGCACTTCGAAGCGACCGTGCGGCAGCGTGGTCAGCGGGGTGTACTTGTGCTCGTCCTTCTGGTCGACCCAGACGGCGTGACGCTGCGAGAAGGTGCCGCGCTCGCAGTCCTGACCGGACAGACGCACGCCGTAGCCTTCCGAGACGAGGCTGCCGAAGGCGAGGGCCTCGGCGGTCGCCCAGTCGAAGCCTTCGCCCGACTTGAACATCTCTTCCTTGGCGGAAAGGACGCGGGCGAGGGTTTTGTGGACGGTGAGGTCCGCCGGGATCGTCGTCAGCGTGCGGCCGAGGCTGTCGAACAGCTTGGGCTCCAGCCCGGTGTCGACGCTGCGGCGCGCGGTTTCGGGATCTGCGGGCTTGTTGAAGCCGCTCCAGCGACCGCCGAACCAGTCAGCCTGATTCGCCTTGTAGGTCTTGGAGGCCTCGAACTCCTCGTCGAGGTGCGCGGTGAACGCGCCTTCGGCCTGCGCGAGGAAAGTGCCGTCGATGACGCCTTCCTTCTCCAGACGCTCGGCGTAGATCTTCGACACCGGCGGGTGCTGGCGGATCTTCGCGTACATCAGCGGCTGCGTGAAGCCGGGCTCGTCGCCCTCGTTGTGGCCGAAGCGGCGATAGCACCACATGTCGATCACGATGTCGCGGCCGAAGGTCTGGCGATAGTCGATCGCCAGCTTGCACACGAAAGTCACGGCGGCGGGATCGTCACCGTTGACGTGCAGGATCGGCGCCTGAACACCCTTGGCGATGTCCGAGGGGTAGGGCGAGTTGCGCGCGAACTGCGGGCTCGTCGTGAAACCGATCTGGTTGTTGATGACGAAGTGGATGCAGCCACCGGTGTTGTAGCCCTTGACGCCCGAGAGGCCGAAGCACTCCCAGTTCACGCCCTGGCCAGCGAAGGCGGCGTCGCCGTGGATCAGCACCGGCAGAACCTGCTTGTGCTTGGCGCCGGGGCCGACGTCGTCACCGATGTCGTCGTGGAACACCTGATAGGCGCGGGTCTTGCCCAGCACCAGCGGGTTCACGGTTTCGAGGTGCGAGGGGTTCGGCATCAGGCTCATGTGAACCTTCACGCCGTCGAAATCGCGGTCGGTCGAGGTGCCGAGGTGATACTTCACGTCGCCCGAGCCACCCACGTCTTCCGGGTTGGCGGTGCCGCCCGAGAACTCGTGGAAGATGACCTTGTAGGGCTTGGCCATCACGTTTGCGAGGACGTTCAGGCGGCCGCGGTGGGCCATGCCGTAGACGATTTCCTTCACGCCCGTGACGCCGCCGTACTTGATGACGGCTTCGAGCGCGGGGATCATCGACTCGCCGCCATCAAGGCCGAAGCGCTTGGTGCCGACATACTTCTTGCCGAGGAACTTCTCGTACTGCTCACCGCGCACCACGGCCTGAAGGATCGCCTTCTTGCCTTCGGGGTGAACTCGATTTCCTTGTCCGGACCCTCGAAGCGCTCCTGCAGGAAGCGGCGCTCCTCGACGTCCGAGATGTGCATGTATTCCAGGCCGACCTTGCCGCAGTAGTTGGCGCGCAGGATCTGCACCAGCTCGCGCACCGTCGTCCATTCAAGGCCAAGGTTGCCGCCGACGAAGACCGGACGGTCCAGCGCGGCGCCGGTGAAGCCGTGGTACTCGGGCGTGAGGTCGGCGGGGAGCTTGGCGCGGGCGAGGCCCAGCGGATCGAGATCGGCGGCGAGATGACCGCGCACGCGATAGGTGCGGATCAGGTTCATCGCGCGAAGGGCGTCGGCAGCGGCCTGATCGAGGCTGGCCTGATCGACCTTCTTGGCCTCGCCGCCGCCCTTGGCGGCCGACTTCTCGATCGCGAGCTTGAGCGCGGAAGGATCGAGGCCCTGCGTCAGGTCGTCCTCGAACTCGGCGCCGACGAGCGGCCAGTTGCTGCGCTGCCAGCTGGGACCGGCCTGGGGGCCATCGAGGCCCTGGTCAGCGGTGAAGTCGAAACTCTCGTCGCCCATAAGTCACCTATCTGCGCGCCGGGGGGTGTGATCCGGACGCGGCTTCAAGTCTGTTATCCCGCGGATCAGGTGGGGGCCGTCACGGTTCCGGTCAATATCGCCGGAATGCGTTACCGGAGGCGCCTGCCGCCCTGGGTCCGCTGCAAAATCCTGTCCCGGCGTCTGGAAAGCACCGGCTTTTATGGTTCCGGTCGGCGGGAAGCGCTGCTCCCCGCCGACCGGACATCAGATCAGGCGTATTCCTTGAGGACGTCCACAAGGGTTTCGCCGAGCAGCGAGGGCGAGGGGCTCACGCGGATGCCGGCCTCTTCCATGGCTGCGATCTTGTCTTCGGCGCCGCCCTGGCCGCCCGAGACGATGGCGCCTGCGTGGCCCATGCGGCGGCCCGGAGGCGCCGTGCGACCGGCGATGAAGCCGACCATCGGCTTCTTGCGGCCCTTCTTGGCCTCGTCCTTGAGGAACTGGGCTGCTTCTTCTTCCGCGCTGCCGCCGATCTCGCCGATCATGATGATCGACTTGGTGGCGTCGTCGGCGAGGAACAGTTCCAGCACGTCGATGAAGTTGGTGCCGTTGACCGGGTCGCCGCCGATGCCGACTGCGGTGGTCTGGCCGAGGCCCGCGTTGGTGGTCTGGAACACCGCCTCATAGGTGAGGGTGCCCGAGCGCGAGACCACGCCGACCGAACCCTTCGAGAAGATCGAACCGGGCATGATGCCGATCTTGCACTCACCGGGGGTCAGGACGCCGGGGCAGTTCGGGCCGATCAGGCGCGACTTCGAACCCGAAAGCGCGCGCTTCACCTTGACCATGTCGAGAACGGGGATGCCCTCGGTGATCGCGATGATCAGTTCCATCTCGGCGTCGATCGCCTCGAGGATCGAGTCCGCAGCGAATGGCGGCGGCACGTAGATGCACGAGGCCGTCGCGCCGGTCGCGGCCTTGGCTTCGGCAACCGTGTTGAAGTTGGGCAGACCGATGTGGGTCGTGCCGCCCTTGCCGGGGGTCACGCCGCCGACCATCTGGGTGCCGTAGGCAAGCGCCTGCTCGGTGTGGAAAGTGCCGGTGGCACCGGTCATCCCCTGGGTGATGACCTTGGTATTCTTGTCGACGAGAATGGACATTAATCGGCTCCTTGGGGAGTCAGTGGTATATGTTCAGGGATCAGGCGAGCGAGGGATCGATGCCCTTGCAGGCCACGAGCAGTTCCTTGACCGCGTCGACCGAGACCTGGAGATTGGCCTTGGCTTCGTCGTCCAGCTCAATCTCGACGATCTTCTCGATGCCGTCGGCACCGATCATCGCCGGAACGCCGACGTAGAGGCCGTCAACGCCGTAGGCGCCGTCGACATAGGCCGCGACGGGCAGGATGCGCTTCTGGTCATTGAGATAGGCTTCGGCCATTGAGATGGCGGAGGCCGCCGGTGCGTAGAACGCCGAGCCGGTCTTGAGCAGGCCGACGATCTCGCCGCCGCCCGAACGGGTGCGCTGCACGATGGCGTCGATCTTCTCCTTGGTGGAGAGGCCCATCTTGATGAGGTCGGGAACGGGGATGCCGTTGACGGTCGAGTACTGGACGACCGGAACCATGGTGTCGCCGTGGCCGCCGAGCACGAAGGTGTTCACGTCGCGGATCGAGACGCCGAACTCCCAGGCGAGGAAGGTCGAGAAGCGGGCCGAATCGAGCACGCCGGCCATGCCGACGACCTTGTTCGCGGGCAGGCCCGAGAACTCGCGCAGCGCCCAGACCATCGCGTCGAGCGGGTTGGTGATGCAGATCACGAAGGCGTCGGGGGCGTTGGCGGCGATGCCTTCGCCGACCGACTTCATCACCTTGAGGTTGATGCCGAGCAGATCGTCGCGGCTCATGCCGGGCTTGCGGGCAACGCCTGCGGTGACGATGATGACGTCGGCGCCGGCAATGTCGGCATAGTCGTTGGTGCCGGTGATCTTGGCGTCGAAGCCTTCGACCGGGCCGCACTGCGACAGATCGAGCGCCTTGCCCTGCGGGAGACCTTCAGCCACGTCGAACAGGACGATATCGCCCAGTTCCTTCTGTGCGGCGAGGTGTGCCAGCGTGCCGCCGATGTTGCCGGCGCCGATGAGGGCAATCTTCTTACGAGCCATTTTGCGTTTTCGTCCTTCCCAAAGGCGGGACTGCCGGACCTGACAGCGATCTGCTTCGTCCCGCAAAGGCAGCCGCCGTTTGTTTCGGGAGCGGGCAGTACGCCCCTCACGCAGCTAATGCAACCGCGAAACGGCGCTCGAAAGCGGAGAATTCCGGAATTTACAGATAATGGTTCGCAATTGCAATAAGTGTTCAATTGCAAGCGGCAATGGCGGGAAACCGTGCGATTCCCGGCTCACCAAGAGATGCGCGCAGTTGCATCGGGACGCAACCCGTCTCGGATGAGGCGGGGGCGATCCGCGTCGGGCGGCGTTTGCTGCAACTGCCGTGGCGCCCTTCGCGCGCGTCGCGGTGGTGTGGTCGGCAGAGTCGCGCGGCGAAGGGGAATCAGGCGCGGGCGAATCCGCGGGCGGCGCGGCGGTCGAGCTGGCGGCAGATGTCGATCCAGTGGTCCGAGCGTGCCTCGTCGCCGTCGCGGCGGGCGGCTTCGGCACGCTCGCGGGCAATGCGCGCGGCAGCAAGGCCGTGGTCGGCGAAATGGCGCAGGGCGCGTTCGACCTGCGGATCGATCAGGGCCAAGGGAACTGGAGACGCGTCAGGCTTGCGCGGCATCGCAGCGTGCCGGACGGCATTGTCGTTGGCGCCGTTGAGGGGCGCACTGCCGCACAGGGTCCGGGCAATAGCCGGACTTGCCCCACCGAAGGCGGGGGAGAAGCGGATGGTCATGGCGTCGCGTACCCTGTCTTGCGGCCGATCGTTTATGGCCGGTTGTCTGTGATTGGCCCCGTTGAACCCCTCAGTAGCGCGGGAGGCGCTAAGCCTTCCTGCATGGGGATGGTTGACCAAATCTTGCCAGCCTCTCGCGCTTGCGATGAGATGAGTCGCCCATGCGTCGATCCGACCCGCGCGCAACTGTTCGGAAGGAAAGCGCAGTCGGGTGCTATTGTCCCGGTTGGGCGATCCAGCGGCCGGAATTGGCGTATTCGTCCTTTACGCCGGTGGTCTGCGGCAGGTTCTGCGCGCGGTACAGATCTTCGCCGCCGCGGGCGCGCACTTCGCTGGAGTAGAGCGGGGAGGGCGGTGTGGAGGACGGGGCGGGTGTCGTCATCGCGACCGGGCTGGCCGAAGCTGCGGGCGCAGGCGCCATCGCGGCATAGGCCTTCTGCAGGGCAACGGGATCGGAGGCCAGCGTATCGGCGGCCTGCTGGGCGGGCGTCTCCATCCGTCCGGGCACCGGCAGCGGCTCTCCGCCGTGATAGACGAAGCGAAAGGTTGCAGCGCCGCCTGCCGGGCCTTGCAGCGCGTAGAAGCGGTGCGCGCCGATGGTTTCGAGGTAATGCAGGCTGTCCGCCCAGTAGGGATGCACCTGGACCGTATGATAATGCGTGGCGAGGCCGATCGGGGCGTAGACGTAGCCCGCCAGCGCGGCAGCGGCCACGGCGCGGGCGCGGTCCCAGAACAGCGCCATCGGTTTGCGTGACAAGGAGCCGTCGCAGGTGAAGGTGAACTGGCAGCCGCCGCCCGCTCTCGTCGCGCCCTGATAGACCACGCCGCACACGGTGTTGGGGAAGGCGGGGTGCGCCACGCGGTTGAGCACGACCTGCGCCACTGCGCGCTGCCCGGCATCGGGCTCGCTCGCGGCTTCGTAATAGACCGCCTGCGTCAGGCACTGGAGCGCGCGCATGTGATCGAGCGGCGTATCGTCGATAATCATCGAGCGTGCCGCCGGGCCGGTGCTGCCAGGCAGGCCATCGCCGAGGTCTGCATCGGAATGGATGCCGTCGCCGATCTGCGGTGTCGGCGGGGCAAGGTCGAGGTAATAGAAGGCCGCGCCGGGGAACGAGCCTGCGGCGGTCTCGAACGGCATCGGCGTGACCTGCCGGCTGTCGTCCTCGGCGGCGGGTAGGCGGAAGGGCTGCCAGTCACCGGGCGCGGCGAAGGCGGGGATCGCCACAAGCGCGAGCGCGGCGCTTGCCAGCGACCAGCGGCGGCGCACGATGCGCTGACGACGGCGCCCGGTGCCGCGAACCACCCGTCCCGCGAAGTCGCGCGGGCGCGGCTCCCATGCCGGCGTTTCGGCAGGGGCGCCGTCAGCCTCGGGGAGCATCCTTGCGGGCGACGCGCTGCGCGCGAGGCCGGGAGGGAGCCAATGGGTCGTCACGTCTGCTCTTTGCGCTTTGCTTTCTGTTCGCGCTGTCTGCACGCCCTATACGCGTTCGGGAGCGCCTGCGCATCTGCGCGCAGCGGCCTGTCCCGAAGCTGCACAGTGTCGCTTTATGGCCGCGCTATACGCGCAAAGGTCTTAACGAGAGCCTCGCAAGGCACGCCCGCGCTTGCCAGATTCCGGGGCGGGCGGTAACGCGCATGTCACGTCATGGGTTTTCGCGGGTCGCCTTTCAGGGGGGAGGCACGCGGACTAAGAGGGAAGCGGGTGCGGGGATCGGTCCCCAAGGCCCGCGCTGTCCCCGCAACTGTGACCGGGGAGCCCGCGCTTCCATTCGGCCACTGGATCGTCCCTCGATCCGGGAAGGCGGCAGGCGCGACGATGATCCGGGAGCCAGGAGACCTGCCGATGACGGTCGTTCCGCGCCGGACGGGGAGTTCCGGAGATGCAGCGGGCACGCGCCGGGCAAAGCACCCGCGTGCGGCCTCCGCCATGAACGGCATATTCGTTCAGGTTTGGAGGACTATTACGTGAAGACCCTTTTGCTGCTCGGCACTGCGCTGGGCCTGTCTGCCGCTGCGCCTGCTTTCGCGCAGGATGACAACGCCGCGATCACCACGGCCGATGCCGTGCGCGACGATCACATCACCGTGCTCGCCACCGGCAGCGCCACCAATGTCGACAAGGCGGGCCAGCCCATCGACGTGATCGGCGCCGACGAGATCGACAGCGTGCAGGGCCCCGACATCACCCGCGTGCTGCAGCGCCTGCCCGGTGTGACGATTGCCAGCAACGGCGGCCTCGGTTCGGCGACCAGCCTGTTCGTGCGCGGCGCCAATTCGCAGCAGGTTCTGGTCATGGTCGACGGCATCCGCGTGGCGGACGTCGCGGCGACCGGTGGCGGCTACGATTTCGGCAACCTGATGACCGGCTCGATCGGCAAGATCGAACTGCTGCGCGGTTCGAATTCGGTGGTCTGGGGCTCGGATGCCATCGGCGGCGTGCTCAACGTGACCTCGCGCGATGTCAACGGCGTCGAGGCGCGCGCGGAATATGGCTCGCGCAACAGCTTCGACGGGCAGATGAGCGCTGGCGTGTCCGGCGATACCTACGGCGTCACGCTCGACGGCGGCTATACCCGCACCGACGGCATCTCGCAGGCCGCCATCGGCACCGAGGATGACGGTTTCCACCAGTGGCGCGTGGGCGGCCATGGCCATGTCGAGCTGATGCCGGGCCTCACCGCCAGCCTCGCCGGACGTTACACGCAGGGCAAGCTCGATATCGATGGTTATCCCGCGCCCAGCTACATCACCTTCGACGATACCGACGATTACCAGAAAACCCGCGAGATCGGCGGTCGCGGTGCGCTCGACTGGACCGGCGACACGCTGAGCCTCGGCGTCGCCTACCAGCTGTCGGACACCCGCCGCCGCTATTATGGCGAGAGCTACAACTATTGCGGTTCGGACAGCTGCTACTTCACCCATGGCCAGAGCCGCCGCGCCGAACTGACCGGCAGCTGGAACGCCTGGCGCGACCTGCGTCTGGACTTCGGGGCCGATCACGAATGGTCGCGCATGGACGAGAGCGACGATGCGCGCCATCACGCCAACCTCTCCAGCGCCCATGCGCTGCTCGGCTGGTACTCGCAGATCGTGAATCTGGCGGCGGGCGTCCGCTATGACGACCATTCGCGCTTCGGCGGCGCCTGGACCTTCGGGGCCAACGGTTCCGTTGCGGTTGTGGGCCAGTGGCGCGTGATCGCTTCGTATGGCGAGGGCTTCAAGGCCCCGTCGCTTTACCAGCTCTATTCGAACTACGGCGATACCTCGCTCAAGGCCGAGCGCAGCCGGTCCTACGATGCCGGGATCGAATATGGCGACCGCAACGGCCCGCTCTACTTCGCGCTGACCGGCTTCCGCCGCGATACCCGCAACCTGATCGACTTCGTTTCGTGCGTGGGTGACGAGCAGTGCGAAGCGCGCCCCTATGGCCTCTATGCCAATGTCGGTAAGGCGCGCGCGACGGGTGCGGAACTGGAGCTGGGCGCGCAGGTCTCGCCGGCGCTCCATGCCCAGGCGGTCTACACCTATACCAAATCGGTCAACCGCACCTCGGGCGATGCGAACGAGAGCCTCGACCTCGCGCGTCGTCCGCGCAATGCGCTCACGCTCTCGCTCGACTGGACCAGCCCGCTGCACGGCCTCAAGCTGGGCGGCGATCTGCGCATGGTCAGCGACAGCTGGAACGATGCAGCCAATACCACGCAGATCGACGGCTGGGCGACCGGCACGATCCGCGCCTCCATGCCGATCACCGACAAGGTGGAAGTCTTTGCTCGGGTCGAGAACGTGACCGACGTGAAGTACGAGCTTGTCACCGATTATGGCACGGCCGGACGCTCGGTGTTCGGCGGCATCCGCGTGACGATGTGATCCTGACGCCTCCCTTCGCCTCGCGCCGGGGGAGGCGCACGACCGGCGGCGGGCGCGCGTGCTGCGCCTGTCGCTGGGGCTTGCCGTCGCAGCATGCCTTGGTGGCGGGCTGTTCGGATACTGGTTCCGCGAACCCGTGCCGCCGCGCGCCAAGGCCTATCCTGCAATCGTTTCTATCAATCCCTGCACCGATGCGATCCTTGCCGAAGTGACCGTACCCGGCCAGTTGCGCGCAATTTCCGATTATAGTGCCGATCCGGCGTCGAGTTCGATGGACCTGGCGATAGCGAGGCGCTATCCCGCCATCGGAAATTCGGTCGAGGAAGTTATCGCGATGCAGCCCGATGTGGTGGTCGCGAGTTCCTTCCTTGCGCCGTCCACCCGTACGGCGCTTGAGGGATTGGGGATAAAGGTCGTGACGGTTCCCATTGCGTCCAGTGTGGCGCAGTCAGAAGCACAGGTGCGGATGCTGGCGGATGTCGCCGGCAACCGCGCGCGCGGCCAGGCACTGGTCGCGCGCATCGATCGTGCGCTCGCGGCGGCCGCGCCGCCTGCGGGTTCTCGCAAGGTCCCTGCCTTGATGTGGGAGACCGGCGGCATCGTTGCGGGCAGCGATACCCTGATTTCCGAGCTGATGGAGCGTACCGGCTTTTCCAATGCCGCGACCGCCGCAGGTTTTACACAGGCCGACTTCGTGCCGCTGGAGCAGGTGCTGGCCCATCCGCCGGGCGTGATTCTTGCGCAGAGCGGGCCGGAAGGCGTGCGTGACCGGATGCTCGACAGTCCGGTGCTTGACGAGCTTGCCGATACGCCGCGCGCGCAAGTGCCCGGCAACCTGCTGTGGTGCGGTGGCCCGACGATCGTGCGCGCTGCCCGGCGGCTGGCGGCGATCCGTCGCAGCGCGCCGGTGCAGGCCCTCGCAGCCGGGAGACATCCTTGAACGTCCGCCTGCTGCTGAGCCTGAGTGGTCTGCTGCTTCTTGCACTTCCGCTCTCGCTGCTGACCGGCCGGGTGTGGTTCAATCCCTTCGATCCCCACGTTAACCATGTTTCGACAATCCTGATGGACCTGCGCCTGCCGCGTGCGCTGCTGGCGGTGGTGCTGGGGGCAGGGCTCGGTACGGCAGGCGCCGCGATGCAGGGCTATCTGCGCAATCCGCTGGCCGATCCCGGCCTGTTCGGCGTGGCGCCTGCTGCCGCGCTGGGCGCGGTGCTCTCGTTCTGGACGGGGTACGCAGCGGCGCCCTTCACGCTTCCGATCTTTGCGCTGGCAGGCGGGGCGGGCGGCATGGCGCTCCTGGCACTGCTGGCGGGGCGAAGCGGCGGCATTGCGCTGTTCACCTTGGCGGGACTGATGATTTCCAGCCTCGCGGGTGCCTTGACCAGCCTTGTCATCAGCCTTTCGCCGTCGCCTTTCGCCGTCAGCGAGATCGTGACCTGGCTGATGGGGGCGCTGTCCGACCGCACTTGGGGCGATGTCGAACTGGCCATGCCGCTGACGGCGCTGGGCATTGGCGCACTGCTTCTGACCGGGCGCAGCCTTGATGCGATGACGCTGGGCGAAAGTGCGGCGCGGTCGCTGGGCGTCGATTTGTGGCGCCTGCAGGTCTGGTTGATCGTTGGCGTCGGGTTGACGGTGGGGGCAGGCGTTGCTGTGGCGGGCGTGATCGGTTTCGTCGGGCTTGTCGTGCCGCATCTGGTGCGCCCGTTTACCGATCGGCGCCCGTCCTCGCTGATGGTGCCGAGCGCGCTGGCGGGGGCGCTGCTGTTGCTGGTTGCCGACTGTCTGTGCCGGGTGATGCCGCTGAAGGGCGGCGAATTGCGGCTGGGCATTGGCCTGGCGCTGCTGGGCGCGCCGTTCTTCCTGCATCTGCTGCTGCGCATGCGCCGGGGGGCGATATGAGCCTCTCGCTGGCAGATGTGACGGTGCGCGGGCGGCTTGAGGGTATTTCGCTCGGGTTCGACCGCAATATGGTGACGGCGATCTGCGGCCCGAACGGCGCGGGCAAATCGACGCTGCTGGGTTGCCTTGCCGGGTTGATGAAGCCCGATTCCGGTGACGTGCTGCTTGGCGATGCACCGCTGGCGAAGATGGACTCGCTCGAACGCGGGCGCTGGATGGGCTATCTGCCGCAGGCGCCCGAAGTGGCGTGGGACGTCGCGGTCGAGACGCTGGTCTCGCTCGGGCGGCTGCCCTGGGTGGCTTCGTCGGCCAGCGAGGCGCAGGCGGCGATCGATGCGGCGATCCGGACGATGGACCTTGAAGCTTTGCGCCATCGCCCGGTCTCGCAGCTTTCAGGGGGCGAGCGTGCGCGGGCACTGATGGCGCGGGTGCTGGCGACGAAACCCGGCTGGCTGCTGGCGGACGAGCCGCTCGCCAACCTCGATCTCGGCCATGCGGCGATGACGATGCGCAAGATGCGCGAGCAGGCCCGAGCCGGGTGCGGCGTGGTGCTGGTGCTGCACGATCTTGGCAGCGCGATGAACTGCGCGGACCGGGTGGTCGTGCTTCAGGATGGTCGCGTCGCGGCGGACGGTCATCCCGACGATGCGCTGGCGAGCGATGTCATCCGCGAGGTCTGGGGCGTGCGCGCCCGCTGGCTGGGCGAGCAGGGCGCACGGGCGCTGGCGGTTTAGAGCATTTTCTAATCAGGTGGAATCACCTGATGACTCGGAAAATGCGGCTGGTCAAAAACCTGGAGTGGTTGATTCGGCGCAGCCGGATCGAAAACCGCTCTAACAGCGATTACGCCGGACGGGCGACGGCCACCGGCGCTTCCACTTCGGGCTCCTCTGGCCGTGCGCCATAGCGGCGGGCAAGCACCGCGCAGGTGAACAGCTGGATCTGGTGGAACAGCATCAGCGGCAGCACGATCAGGCTGACCGAGGCGGCGGGGAACAGGATCGTCGCCATCGGGATGCCGCTCGCCATGCTCTTCTTCGAGCCGCAGAAGACGATGGCGATCTCGTCCTCCTTGTTGAAGCCCAGCTTGCGCGAACCCCAGGTCGTCAGCGTGATGACGATTGCCAGCACCAGCGCGTCGATCACCAGAACCACGGCGAGGTCGCTCAACGACAGGCGGCTCCAGGCGCCGGCCACCATGCCGTGGCTGAAGGCGGCGTAGACCACCAGCAGGATTGAGCCGCGATCGACGATGGTGGTCAGCAGCTTGTGGCGGGTAATGAACTTGCCGATGAAGGGCCGCGCGATCTGGCCCAGCACGAAGGGCAGCAGGATCTGCATGGCGATGTCCTCGATCGCGCTGGTCGAGAACCCGCCAGACGCGCTCGACATCACCACCGCTGCCAGCAGCGGGGTGATGATCACGCCGATGAGGTTCGAGAACGAGGCGCTGCACAGCGCTGCCGCCACGTTGCCGCGCCCGATCGAGGTGAAGGCGATCGAGGACTGCACGGTCGAGGGCAGCAGGCACAGGAACACAAGGCCGTTCAGGATCTCGGGCGAGGCGATGGGGCCGAGCACGCCTTTCAGGCCCAGCCCGATCAGCGGGAACAGCGCGAATGTGGAAAGGAACACGGTCAGTTGCAGCCGCCAGTGCGACATGCCCGCCCAGACCGCCTGCGGGGCAAGGCGCGCGCCGTAGAGGAAGAACAGCAGGTCCACCGCCACATCGACGGCATGATCGGCGATCACCGCGCCGGTCCCGCGCGCCGGCAGGATCGAGGCCAGCGCGACGGTGCCGATCAGCATCAGCAGATAGCGGTCGATGTTCTTCAGCCGGGCCGCGATCCGCGCGCCGAGAGTGCGTTCCTGTGTCATGCCCGGTGGTGTACGCGCCGGCGTGGTCATGGACAATCGTGATGAAGCTGATAACTGTCATCATGATTATGAATAGCGTGTCTTCCATCCATCCCGATCTGCTGCGCGCACTGGTGGCCGTGGTGGAGGCGGGCAGCTTCACGGCGGCGGCGCGCAGTCTTTCGCTGCGCCAGTCGACCGTCAGCCAGCAGGTGCGGCGGCTGGAGGAGCAGGTGGGGCGGCGCCTGCTGCTGCGCGATACCCATCATCTGGCGCTGACGCCGGAGGGCAGCGCCTTCCTTGACCATGCCCGCCGCGTGCTTGATGCCTATTCGCGGATGGAGCGTCACCTGTCCGGCGCGCCCTTGCGCGGGCGGCTACGGTTCGGCGCTTCGGAGGACTTCGTGCTTTCGGCGCTGCCCGATGTGCTGGCGGCTTTCGCGCGGCGTCACCCGGAAGTCGATCTGGCGGTGACGGCAGGGCTCAGCGAGGATCTCTATACCGACTATGACGCCGGGCGCCTTGATATCGTGATGGTCAAGCGGCGGCGCGGCGATACGCGCGGCACTACCGTCTGGCGCGAGAAGTTGGCGTGGGTGGGGCGCGCCGACTTCGTGCTCGACCCCGAAAGCCCCGCGCCGATGCTGTTCTATCCGCCGCCCAGCGTCACCCGTGCGCTGGCGATCGAGGCGCTGGAGCAGGCCGGGCGGTCCTGGCGCCTTGCGTTCACCAGTGCCAATCTCTCCGGCCTGTTCGCCGCCGCGCGGGCAGGCGTCGGGGTGATGCCGCATTCGGCGCGCCTGTTGCCGGAAAGCGTCTCCGCGATCGACCGCGAAGGCTTGCCTGCATTACCCGAAATCGAGTTCGTGGTGCTGGGGCCGGGCGGTCGCCATGCCGTGGCCGAGGCGCTTACCGCCGCGATCCTGCAATGGGCGCGGGTGCCGGTTCGCCGGTGAACGTGCGGGCTACGCCAGCCGAAACGGCCAAATGGCGCGAATCGAGACCTGTTGCATCGCGGTAACGCCTCTTGTGCGATCCGGGTCTGCCGGACTGTCACGTCATAGTCGTAATACCGATCGGTATCTAAAAAAGTAACGGAAATCCGCAAGTTTCGGAATGTCGCGAGAAACAAGTGATGCGGTGTTGCCACACTGTATCGGCAAGTTTCCATTTGTTTGCACGAGCAACATAAGTGCCATAAATCGGGGGTAGCAACCCAAGCATGGGCTGCCTGCCCGGATAGAGGGGTTTCCTGGGGGATTTTCCGGGGGAATTGTCGCCCGGCAGGCGGAAATTCAGTTTCGTGAGGACTTGTATGAAAACCGTGATCCTGCGGCGCGCTCTGGCGTGCGGCGCTGCGCTGTGTGCGCTTTCGACCGGCGGCGTCGCTTTGGCGCAGACCTCCGCCGCGACCACCGCCAGCGCTGCCGCTGCCGACACCGCAGCGGCCGGCAATGGCGACAACAACGGCGGCGCGATCATCGTGACGGCCGAGCGTCGCAAGGAAAACCTCCAGAACGTTCCGGTTTCGGTCGGCGTGCTCTCGGGCGACGACATGAAGACGTTCGCGACCAACGGCGCGGACACGCTGCTTTCGCTCTCGGGCAAGGTTCCGGGCCTCTATGTCGAAAGCTCGACCGGCCGCATCTTCCCGCGCTTCTACATCCGTGGCCTCGGCAACGTGGACTATTACCTCGGCGCCTCGCAGCCGGTGGAAGTGATCCAGGACGACATCGTCATGGAGCACGTCGTCCTGAAGTCGAACCCGGTGTTCGACGTCGCGCAGACCGAAGTGCTGCGCGGACCGCAGGGCTCGCTGTTCGGCCGCAACACCACGGCAGGTATCGTCAAGTTCGACACCGTGCAGCCCTCCAAGACCTGGCAGGGCGATATCAACGCCAGCTGGGGCACGTTCAATTCGGTGAACGTCGAAGGCGGCGTCGGCGGCCCGCTGACCAAGGACGGCTCGATCAGCTTCCGCCTCTCGGGCCTCTACCAGCACCGCGACAACTGGATCGACAACACCTACACCGGCGTCAGCGATGACGGCACCGTGGGCGGCAAGAACGTCATGGGCGGCTTCAACGAGCGCGATGCGCGTCTGCAGGTGCTGTTCGACGAGGGGCCGCTGCAGGTCCGCGTCTCGGGCCATGTGCGCGATTACGACGGCACCTCGACCCCGTTCTATCGCGGTTCGATCATCAAGGGCACCAACTCGGTTCCCGACAGCTTCAGCCGCGGCGAGATCGCGCTCGACGAGGGCATGAACAACCCGCAGGCCGCGCGCACGCAGGGCTTCTCGGTCAAGGCCGACTACGACCTCGGCTTCGCCACGCTGACCTCGATCACCGGTTACGAGCACGCGCACGAGTGGAGCCGCGGCGACACCGACGGCGGTGCGGCGGCGTACTACAACAACGTGGGCTACGGCGAATCGCAGGGCAAGCTGCGCAGCCTCAACCAGTGGTCGCAGGAAGTGCGCCTGGCCAGCCCGACCAACCAGCCGCTGCGCTGGCAGGTCGGCGGCATGTACTTCGATTCGCGCGATTACACCGAGTTCGACCAGCGCGCCTACTTCCTGACCAGCGATGCCTTCGGCACCGCGCCGAACCCGAACAACTGGGTGCTGCTGCACAACGTCAACACCTCGTGGGGCGTGTTCGGTCAGGTTGCCTATGACGTCACCGATCGCCTGACGCTGACCGGCGGCTTCCGCGAATCGCAGGACATTCGCCACACCACGCTGCTCAAGGCGAACAACGTCGCTTCGGGCACCGGTACTTTCGCCGTGCCGGACGTGCGCCTGTCCAGCACCAAGCCCAGCTTCGATGCCACCGCGCTCTACAAGCTGGACCCGGACGTCAGCCTCTATGCCCGCATCGCGCGCGGCTTCCGCGGGCCGACCATCCAGGGCCGCTCGGCCGTGTTCGGCTCGCCGTTCACCACGGCGAACTCGGAAACCAACACCAGCTACGAAGCCGGTGTGAAGACCACCTTCATGGGCGGCCGTGCGCATTTCAACTTCGACGGCTTCTACTATGTCGTGAAGGACATCCAGCTGAACGGCAGCGATGAGAACGGCAACACCGTGCTCTTCAACGCCAACAAGGCGCAGGGCTACGGCATCGAGGCCGCGCTCGACATGTCGCCGGTCGAGGGGCTCACCTTCAACGCCGGCCTCAGCCTGCTGCACACCGAGATCGACGACAAGAACGTCTATGCGCAGGTCTGCGCGCTGAGCGGCCAGATGGTCTGCACCGTGGAGAACCCGGTCACGCAGGTCGGCTCGAACTACTTCGCGCAGATCGACGGCAACCCGCTGCCGAACGCGCCGAAGTGGAACCTCAACTTCTCGGCCCGTTACGAGCACCCGGTCGGCCCCGGCACGGCCTTCATCTCGACCGACTGGAACGCGCAGGGCTACACCAGTTTCGTGCCGTACAAGTCGGTGGAGTTCAGCTCGAAGGGCAACTTCGAGGGTGGCCTGCGCGTCGGTTACGACTACCAGAACTGGGAATTCTCGGTCTGGTCGCGCAACATCACCAACGAGAAGAACCTGCTCGGCGTGCTCGATAACTACATGGCCGGCGTCTACAACGACCCGCGCACCATCGGCGCCTCGATCAGCTTCAAGTACTGAGGCCTGACAGCATTCTGACAAGGCGGGCCGTCCCTTCCGGGGGCGGCCCGTTTTGCGTGGGGGAAGAGGGAGCGTGCCCGGCTCTTGCCTCGTGCCTCTCCCCTGCGCCGCTCAGCCTGAGCCTGTCGAAGGCGGCGGGATGCCCTGTGTCCGGGGCCCGCTGTCCGGCGCGCGGCCTTCGACAGGCTCAGCCTGAGCGGGCTGAATGAGTCTGGGCCGAGGATGGAGGCTGGCCGTGGCAGGTCGGGCAGCCGAAAGCGCCTTCGCGCCGAACCCGCTGCCTGTCGCCTAACCCCTTCCGATCACCCTATATGCGCGCGACTTTTCATCAGCGGCTGGATGCGCGTGCCGAAGTCTTCCACGCCCTGCACGAAGTCGTCGAAGGTCAACAGCACCCCGCCGGTGTTGGGCACTTCGGCCATCTCGTCCAGCATCCGGGCAATGCTTTCGTAGCTGCCCACAAGCGTACCCATGTTGATGTTCACCGCGCCTTCGGGGGCGGCGAGCTGGCGCACGTTGGTATCGGTGTTCACCGTATCCTTGGCGCCCTGATCGGCGAGCCACGCAATCGCATCGATATCGACGCCGTCGTTATAGGCCTTCCACTTGGCCTGCGCTTCCTCGTCTGTCTCGGCGGCGATCACCATCATCAGCACGAACACGGACACGTCGCGTCCGGTCTGCTCGGTGAATTTTGCCAGCCGCTCGTTGTTGAAGGCGAACGCGGTCGGCGTGTTGACGCCCTTGCCGAGGCAGAAGGCATAGTCCGCCCAGGTCGCCGAGAAGTTCAGCCCCGCATCGGAAGAGCCCGCGCAGATGATCTTCATGTCCGCCTGCGGCTGGGGCCAGACGCGGCAGTCCTCCATCTGGTAATAGTCGCCCTTGAAATCGGAGCTGCCGGTCTCCCACAGCTCGCGCAGCACGCGGGCATATTCGTCGAGCACCTGGTAACGGTTGCGGAAGTGCTCGTCGCCCGGCCACAGCCCCATCTGCGTATATTCGGGCGGCTGCCACCCGGTGATCAGGTTCATCCCGAAGCGGCCATGGCTGATCGAGTCGATGGTGTTGGCCATGCGTGCGGCGAACGCGGGCGGGATGATGAGCGTGGGGCAGGTGGCGAACAGCTTGATCTTCTCGGTTACGGCGGCGAGGCCCGCCATCAGCGTGAAGCTTTCGAGGCCGTATTCCCAGAACTCGGTCTTGCCGCCGAAGCCGCGCAGCTTGATCATCGAGAGCAGGAAATCCATCCCGTACTTCTCGGCCCGCAGCGCGATCTCCTTGTTGAGATCGAAGCTCGGCTTGTACTGCGGCGCCGCCTCGCTGATCAGCCAGCCGTTGTTGTTGATGGGGATGAACACACCGACTTGCATGAGGCTGTTACTCCGCGAAAGGGAAATCAGGAGAAGGGATCAGGGCAGGAAATCGAGCACGACGCGCTCGAAACGCGCAGGGTCGGTGAGGTTGCAGGCATGGCCGCCCCAGTCGAACACCTCGGTCCGCGCGCCCGGAACCGGCGCCGCAAGGTCGAGCGCGGTGTCCAGCGGCACGAGGAAATCGTCGCGCGTGGCGATCACCATCAGGTTCTTCAGCGCGGCAAGGCCCGCAGGGTCCGGCGCATAGGCCTGCACGGCGGCGATGCGCTTGGCCATCGTCTCGATGCCGGGGAAGGCGGCGAGGTGGTGCTCGGTCTCGGCCACGATCTGCGCATCGTGCGCGGCGATCCAGTCGGGCGGAAACAGGAACAGCGGCTGTGCTTCGAGGAAGGGCTTCACGCCTGCGCCATGCAGCAGCGCCAGCCGCGCGGCAAAGCAGCGCCGGGTGTGGCGCGAGAGCGTGCGCCAGCCGTTGATGACGGTCAGGCTGTCGAAACGGTCAGTGCGGATGGCCGCTTCGATGCCGATCGCGCCGCCCAGTGCATGGCCGATGAAATGCGCGCGCTCGATTGCCAGCGCGTCCATCAGCGCGAGCAGGTCACTCGCCATGTCCTCGATCGAGGTGGTTTCAGGGAGCGCCCGGTCGCTGCGTCCGGTGCCGCGCTGGTCGTAGGTCAGCACCCGGAAGCGCTGGTTCAGCGCGGGCAGGTTCGGCGTCCAGTAGGCGCCCGACCCGCCAAGGCCGCTGGAGAGGATCAGCCACGGCGCGTCGTCGGCGCCGTGGATCTCGTAGTGAAGCCCCGTTGCTTCAGGCAATGTGCGCGACCGAGGCGACTTCGACGAGGCAGTCCGGCTTCACCAGATCGCAGCGCAGGCAATAGCGCGCGGGCTTGTCGCCGGGGAAGTATTCGGCATAGACGGCGTTGAACGCGGCATAGTCGGCCAGGTCCTTCAGGAAGATGTGGTTCATCACCACGTCGGCCATGGTGCCGCCCGCCGCCTCGACCGTGATCTTGACCGCATCGAGCACATGGCGCGTCTGTGCGGCGGCATCGCCCACATGCAGCACCGCGCCGCCTTCGCCCAGCGCCAGCATGCCCGAGACATAGAGCGTGCCGTCCTTCGTTTTCGCACCGGCGGAGTAGGGGGCGATGGGCGTGGGGAACGCGGACGGATTGATCGCTTCGAACGGCATGGAAACTCCTTGGGAAAGCGGATTACGCGGCGTCGGCATCCTTGGGCGGAAGCTGGCCGACGGCGGTGCGGAAGTCGGCGACGGTGGAGACCCAGCCGAAGAACTTCTCGACATTGTAGACCGTGGCCGCCTGCATGAAGTCCGGCCCCAGATGATGCGTCGCGTCCTCCAGCATGATCCCGAAGTATTCGAGGTGGAAGCCGTCGCGCAGGGTCGATTCGACGCAGACGTTGGTGGCGATGCCGGTGAACACCAGCGTGCGGATGCCGCGTGCGCGCAGCACGCTGTCGAGCTGCGAGTTGAAGAAGGCCGAATAGCGCGGCTTGTGGACGCGAAGATCGCCCTCCTGGGGCGCCAGCGCATCGACCAGTTCGTAGTCCCAGCCGCCGCGCGCGAGGAACTTGCCCGCAAGTTCGGGGCGCTTGCGCATGGTCTTGAGCGCGTTGGACTTGTGCCAGTTGGGCGACATCGGCGTGCCCGCCTCGACATAGCCCGAATCCCAGCCGTTCTGCAGGAACACGATGGGCATTCCGGCATCGCGGGCCACGTCGAGCACTTCGGCGATGCGACCGATGCAGGCGGCGGCTGGGCCGACATCGAACCCGGCCTCGTCGACATAGCCGCCCTTGCTGGCATAGGCGTTCTGCATGTCGACGACGATCACGGCCGTCGTCGCTGCATCCAGCCGGATGGGTTCGGGGCGGGCCGGGAGGACAACCGAGGGTCCGCTGCGGCCGGGGACGGGATCGACAATATGTTCGCTCACCCAGACGAGTATTGTGCAGTCGCGAGCAGCGATCAAGCCCCCTTGTGACTTGGCGAAAATGATTTGTATTTAGTGACTTGCGATATAAAGTTGCAGGATGCGCAATTCACCGCGTTGCGAGGGGGGGAGCGCAGGCGGGCATGGACCCGGCGGCCCAAGCGCTGCTAGACCGCTGACATGATGCGCTTTCTCTCCCCCGATGCCGTTTCTCCTCGCTGGTCCCTTGCCGTGGCGAGCGCGCTGGCGCTGAGCGCAGTGCTCTCGGGCTGCGCCGGGCGGCATTACCGTCCCGTCAGCGATACCCCGGTACGGATCGGCCCGCCCTACACGGTGCGCGGCACCACCTATGTGCCCGCCGCCGATCCGACCTACGACATGCTCGGCTATGCGACGTGGTACGGCAACGAAAGCGGCAGCCAGGTCGCCAATGGCGAGCGCTTCCGCCCGGCGTGGATCACCGCCGCCAACAAGACGCTGCCGCTGCCGAGCTATGTCGAAGTGACGGCGCTGGATACCGGGCGGCGCATCCTCGTGCGGATCAACGATCGCGGTCCCTATGGCGACCCGCGCCGGGTGATCGACCTGTCGCGCGGCGCGGCGGAGGAACTGGGCATCCGCGCCAAGGGCAAGGCCGCGGTGCGCGTGCGCGTAGTCGAGCCTTCGGAAAAGGACCGCGCCGCGCTGCGCAAGGGCCACCCGGCGCGCGACCTGCCGCCCGAGAGCCCGCGCGCGCTGGCAAATCTGCGCGCGCAGTTCGTGGCGGGCGTCGGCGGGATGTGAGGGGGAAACCCCCTTACGTCATCCCAGCGCATGCTGGGATCGCTCTCGAGGTTGCGCCATGCTCACAACGATCCCAGCCTGCGCTGGGATGACGGAGTCAGAGGAGGAGGGGGCGCCGCTCCCGCTCTACCGCAGTAGGCCCACCAGTTGCACCACCGCCAGCAGCACCAGCCCGGCGCTGATCGCTACGCCTGCAAAGCGCAGGGCTCCGGCGATCTCGGTTGTGCCACCGCCGCGCGCTTCATTACCGGCATCTGCCTCCAGCCGCGTACGGGCGGCGCGGAGCAGGGCGGGGAGGTCCTCGGCGCTGCGGGCGAGTTCCAGCAGTACAGCCTCGGTTCTGCCGGGTTCGCCAAGGCGCGTGATGCGGCTGGCAAGCAGCTTGCCGCGCATGTCGGCCAGGGCCTGTGACAGGTCGAAGCCCGGCTCGATGCGGGCGAGCACGCCGTCCATCGTCACCATAGCCTTGAAGATCAGCACGAGATCGGGCGGCAGCACCAGTCCTTCCTCGCGCAGCAGCGGGAAGAAGTCGGCCATCATCGCGCTGAGCACCAGCGGCCCGGTGCCATGCCGCGCGACGAGGCGCTCGGAGGCGCGCTGGACTTTTTCGCGCGAAACGCCCGCATTCTCATTCCCCCGCTTCCATTCCAGGCCATCAGGGCATCGGTGACGCCCGCCGGATCGCCCGAGCGCAGCGAGAGAATGAAGGTCAGGAACTCGTGCTGGCGACGCGGGCTGACGAAGCCGACCGAGCCGAGATCGAGCAGCGCCAGCCTGTTTCCGTCAAGGCACAGCAGGTTGCCGGGGTGCGGGTCGGCATGGAAGCGCCCGTTCACCAGCACCATCTCCAGCACCAGTTCGGCGCCGAGCGCGGCAATCGCGGCCGGATCGATCCCGGCGGCCCGCAGCGCTTCGGGGTCGCGCGGAGGCACGCCTTCGATAAAGTCCATCACCAGCAGGCTGGCGGAGGAGTGCTGCCAGTGGATGCGCGGCACCACCACCGCCGCCAGCTTCGCCAGATCGGCGCGCAGCAGGTCGGCGTTGCGGCCCTCGGTGGTGAAGTCCAGTTCGTCGAGAATGTCCGCGCCCAGCTGCTCGATCATCGCGCGGGGGCGCAGGCGGCGCAGCGCGGCGCTGTTGCTTTCGGCCAGCGCGGCGAGGTGGCGCAGCAGTCGCATGTCGGCCTCCATGCGCGGGGCGATGCCGGGGCGGCGGATCTTGACCGCGACCTCGGTGCCATCGTGCAGCGTGGCGCGGTGGACCTGCGCGATCGAGGCGGCGGCGAGCGGCGTGGTGTCGAAGCGGGCGAAGACCTCCTCGGGCGGCCCGCCGAGCGCGGCCTCGACATCGCCGCGCAAGGTCTCGAAGTCGAGGCGCGGAGCCTCGCTCTGCAACTTCTCGAACTCGCGGGTCCAGGCATCGGGCAGCATGTCCTGCCGGGTGGCGAGGATCTGGCCGAGCTTCACATAGGTCGGCCCCAGCGCTTCGAGTGCGCGGCGGGTGCGGGCGGGGAGATCGGCGGCATCGGGTTGCGCTTCTGCGGTTTTGCCGTCCTGAAGCCCCAGCCGCGCCAGCAGCGAGTCCAGCCCGAAGCGCGCGGCCACGCCCAGCACTTCCTGCATCCGTTCCCGGTCGCGGGCGGCGACGGCGATGGACTTGAACATGGGCGGGCCTTTCGTCGTAAGATCGAACATTGGGGATCGAACATCGCAGAACGGCCGGGCAGCGCGGTGGTTTCCGGGACCCTTGTGCCGGGAACTTTCCGGGCGCCCGTTCGTTTTCTCTCCAGAAGGAGAGGAAAAAATGTCGATAGGCGCTGAAATACCTTTTCGCCGCAAACACTTCGCTCGCGAAACCGGCTCCCTGCTGCTTGACCGGCAGCGTCAGGACCATGTGCGCGAGGCCGAACGTGAGGCGAACAAGACCCCCGTCTGGACCGGGACGCGCTTTCTGGCATCCTGAACCTTCTCGAACCGGGCAGGCAGGACCCTCACGACCTGTCGACCGGGCTCGCACCCTGCGATGATCGCCACTGACTGTGGGATCGGAAGGGTTGCCCGCAGGGCGGCGCCGTGGCGAAATAAAATTCGCCTGACGCCGCCCTTGTTGTGTCCCGCGAGCGGCTATAACGCTGCCATACGCAACCTTTTGTCGATTATCGCGGCGTTGCCTCGCAAGGGTTGCCAGCTGCCGGATAAAGCGCTTCAAATCCCCTGATCGGACCAACCGGGGCGGGGCTGCGATGGGGCGCGCGTGCGTCACCTCCCCGCGCTCACCAAGGGTCCGTTCCTGTGGAGGAAGTGACACGATGAAGAACAAGGGTCTCCTGGCAACGGCGGCGCATCGCACGCTGGGCCTTGCCGTTACCGGACTAGCCATCGGAGCAGTAGCTGCCATGCCCGTTCCCGCTCTTGCCGCCGCCAAGGCGTCTGCGAAGATGGCCGCGAAGCCCGCATCGGTGGCTTATACCGGCCCCTTCGCCAAGCCCAGCACGCTCGACATGCACGCCCCGGACTTCGCCCACATCAAGGACAGCGACTACCAGCCCGCGCTGGAAGCGGGCATCGCGATCAAGCGCGCCGAAGTCGCGAAGATCGCCGCCAACCCGGCTGCGCCGACCTTCCAGAACACCGTGGTCGCGCTTGAGGAATCGGGCCAGCTGCTCGACCGGACGAATGCGATCTTCGGCCAGCTGGTCAGTGCGAACACCAACCCCACGCTCGATGCCGTCGACACTGCGATCTCACCCAAGCTGGCAGGGCTGAACGACGAGATCCACCTCAACGCCAAGCTCTTCGCGCGCATCAAGGCGGTGCATGACAGCGCCGCCGGCAAGGCGCTGACCGGTGAAGACGCGATGCTGCTGCAGACGACGTACGACGAGTTCGTCCACGCCGGCGCGCTGCTCTCGCCCGAGAAGAAGACGCAGCTCAAGGCGCTGAACCAGCAGCTTGCCAGCCTGGAGACCGAATTCTCGCAGAAGCTGACCGCAGGCTCGGCCGCCGCTGCCGTCACCTTCGACAGCAAGGACCAGCTCGACGGCCTTGGCGAGGCGGATATCGCCGCCGCCGCGCAGCTGGCGCAGGAGCAGGGCAAGCCCGGCAAGTACGTGCTGGCGCTGCTCAACTTCACGCAGCAGCCCGCGCTCTCCAAGCTGACCAACCGCGACAGCCGTCGCCGCGTTTTCGAGGCGAGCATCAATCGCACCTCGAACGGCGGCCCGAACGATACCACGGCGGTCGTCCACAAGCTGGCCGTGCTGCGCGCGCAGAAGGCGGCGCTGCTCGGCCAGCCGAACTATGCCGCGGTGCAGATGTACGACGGCATGGTGACGTCGCCCGAAAAGGCGATGGCGTTCATGCAGGGCTTCGTGCCTGCCCTTCGCGCCACGCAGGACCGCGAGGCTGCCGAGCTGGCCGCCGAGGCGAAGCTGGAAGGCCAGAGCGAGCCGCTCGCGCCGTGGGACTGGGGCTATTATGCCGAGAAGGTCCGCCAGAAGAAGTACGACCTCGACGAGGCGCAGATCAAGCCGTACTTCGATGTCTACAACGTGCTGGAAAACGGCGTGTTCTATGCCGCGAACCAGACTTACGGCATCACCTTCAAGCGCCGCACCGATCTGGTCGGCTACGAGAAGTCCATGCGCGTCTACGAAGTGTTCGACAAGGACGGCAAGCCGCTGGCACTGTTCTACTTCGACCCCTACGCCCGCGCCAACAAGCAGGGCGGCGCCTGGATGGGCAACTTCGTCAGCCAGTCCTATGCGCTGGGCAACAAGCCGGTGGTGTTCAACACGCTGAACATCACTCCGCCCGCGCCGGGTGAGGAGCCGCTGGCGACCTGGGACGACGTGACGACGATGTTCCACGAGTTCGGCCATGCCCTGAACGGCATGTTCGGCAGCCAGAAGTACCCCTCGCTGTCGGGCGCGAACACCGCGCGCGATTTCGTGGAGTTCCCCAGCCAGTTCAACGAGAACTTCGCCACGGTGCCGCAGGTGCTGGAGCACTACGCCAAGAACCTCAAGACCGGCGAGACGATCCCGCCCGCACTGCTCGCCAAGATCAAGGCGGCGGGCAAGTTCAACCAGGGCCTGACCTTCGGTGAGCTGACCGAGTCGGCAATGCTCGACATGAAGTGGCACATGCTGACGCCTGCCGAGGCCGAGGCGAGCGAGCCGGCGACGTTCGAGGCCAAGGCGCTGGCCGACATGGGGCTGCGCACCGACCTGATCCCGCCGCGCTATCGCACCACCTACTTCCGCCATATCTGGAGCGGCGGTTACGCAGCCGGTTACTACGCCTACATGTGGACCGAGATGCTCGCCCACGACGGCTGGGACTGGGTGGAAAAGAACGGCGGCATGACCCGCGCCAACGGCGATCACATCCGCGCCAGCTTCCTGGGTCAGGGCCATTCGAAGCCGTACTCGGTGATGTTCCACGACCTCACCGGCCACGATCCCGAGATCGGCCCGATGCTCGAAGCACGCGGCCTTGGTTCGGGCACGGGCGGTTCGGGCGACGGCGCGAAGTAATCCGTCACGCCGTTACTGACAGACGAAAGGCCGGGAAGGGGCATGCCTCTTCCCGGCCTTTTTCGTGCGCGGATGGGCATGATAGGACTGGGATACAGGACGCGCATCGGCTGCGATGCGTGGCTATTCTGGGGAGGCCTGGCCGGTAGCGGAATGGCTGCTCACGACCTAGGAAGGGCAGATAGCTGCCTTTCGCCGTCAGGTGTGGCGCATCACCGACAAACGAGATTTTCTGCCGTTCGGCACACGCCCCATGCACGAACCCGCTCGCGCGGGAGGGGCGCGTGGGGCGATGTAGCGTGGTACATGTAGGCCTTTAGCGGGGCGAGGCTGGCAGTTCCTTTAACGGAGAGGAACTTGCCATGACTGTCTCGATCAATACCGCCCCGATCAGCCCGCTGCGCCAGCGGATGCAGCACGACATGATGATGCGGGGGCTCGGTCCGCATACCCAGAAGGATTATGTGCGCCATGTGAAGCGCCTGGCAGCCTTCCTGGGGCGCCCTCCCGATACGGCAACGGAAGAGGACCTTCGCCGCTTTCAGCTCATGCAGCATGAGAGCGGGGTCAGGCCGAGCACCATCAACGGCACCGTGTCGGCCTTGCGCTTCCTGTATAACGTCACGCTCAGGCGACGCGATCTGGCGCGGGCCTTGGTCGTCACCCGCATCGTGCCCCGGCTGCCCGAAGTGCTGAGCGTCGAGGAGGCTGCGCGGTTGCTCCAGTCCGCCCCCGGCATGAAGTACAAGGCGGCGCTGGGGGTGGCCTATGGCGCGGGCCTGCGCGTATCCGAGGTCGCCCACCTCAAGGTCGACGATATCGACAGCACACGCATGTTGATCCGCGTTGAACAGGGCAAGGGCGGCAAGGATCGCAATGCCATGCTCTCGCCCCAGCTGCTCGAACTGCTGCGGATGTGGTGGCGAGAGGGCAGGAAGCGCGGGGTGCTGATCGCGCATGGCTGGCTGTTCCCCGGCCAGAACGTCACCGATCCAATCTCGACCCGGCAGTTGCACCGCGCGGTCCAGGAGGCGGCCGAGGTGGCTGGCATCCGCAAGCGCGTCAGCCCGCACACCCTGCGCCATTCCTTCGCCACGCATCTGCTCGAGCAGGATGTCGATATCCGCGTGATCCAGGTCCTGCTCGGCCACAGCAAACTGGAGACCACCGCCCTCTACACCAAGGTCTCCACGCGCACGATCCACGCCGTGTCGGGCCCGCTTGACCAGCTGATGGCGCTGATGGAGGGCAAAGCGCCCATAGGACCAGACGACGCCGGATGAGCCGATGCGCTCCAACCTCGAGGTCGCGGACATCTTCCGCTCGGTCGGACCAGCCTACCGGGCGGCCCATGCCGGGCACCTGAGTCTTGCCCAGCTCAAGGTGATGTCCGCGATCGAGACTTGTCGCACCGCAGCCCTGGGCGGGCACGTCGAGGCCTGTCAGGACTGCGGGCACTGGCGGGTCGCCTACAACAGCTGCCGCAACCGGCATTGCCCAAAATGCCAGGGCGCCGCCGCGCGCACCTGGCTGGCCGAACGGGAGGCCGACCTGCTTCCCGTCGGCTACTTCCACGTCGTCTTCACGCTACCCGCCGAGGTTGCCGACATCGCGTGGCAGAACAAGGCGCTGGTCTACGACCTGTTGTTCAAGGCGGCCGCGCAGACGATGCTGACCATCGCCGCCGATCCCCGCCATCTGGGCGCCCGGATCGGGATCACCGCCGTCCTCCACACCTGGGGATCGGCAATGACCCACCATCCGCATGTCCACATGATCGTGCCGGGCGGCGGTATCGCGCCCGATGCAAGTCGCTGGATCTCCTCGCGTCCGGCCTTCCTCCTGCCGGTGCGCGTGCTGGGGGCGCTGTTCCGACGGCTCTTCCTCACCCGGCTGAACGCGCTGCACGATGCCGGCAAGCTCGCCTTCTTCGGCTCCCTGACCGATCTGACAGAGCGGCGGACCTTCCAGCGGCACCTTGCCCCGGCGCGCAAGAAACGCTGGGTGGTCTATGCCAAGCCGCCCTTTGCCGGGCCGGAAGCGGTGCTCGCCTACCTCTCGCGCTATACCCACCGCGTCGCCATCTCGAACCGGCGCCTGATCGCCTTCGACGCGAACGGCGTGACCTTGCGTTATAAGGACTATCGCCGCGATGGGCCCGAACGCCAGCGGGTCATGACGTTGACCGCCAACGAGTTCATTCGCCGCTTCCTGCTCCACGTCCTGCCGCGTGGCTTCCACCGCATCCGCCATTACGGCCTGCTCGCCAGCGCCGCACGCCACGACAATCTCGCGCTCGCCCGCCGCCTGCTTCCCGTCACGCCAGAGGTGGAGGCGGAGGCGCCGGAGCCCGAAGCCGAGCCCGACACTTGCGCGCCATGTCCGTGCTGCGGCGGGCGCATGATCGTCATCGAAACCTTCCCACGCTGGAGCCAGCCCCGCGCGCCGCCCAGGCCTAGCCCGCCAATCCGGGAGCGCGCCGCATGACCCGGCATGGTCCGCCAGTCGCCATGGCCCCGCAGAGCGCGCGGTGGTCAGAGGGCCGACTTGCTCCCAACGCGCGACGCGCCCGCGTCTGCTCCTGGCATCAACCTCGACAGCGCGCCGAACACACCCTCAGCGCATCCAGGCACCCGCTACTGCGCTGCTGTCGTGCCTCCATCAAAGCGCGCACTTCACCCCGCCACACCACGCGAAAGCGCAAATCCCCATAGCCCAGCCTATCGGGCACGCGGGTTCCTGCATGGGAGGCTTTCGTACGCAAGCGCCCGAAACCCTTCACCATTGTGGTCGTTTACCGGGCTTGTAGCGGAGCCTAAAAACAGACGTTATGCTCGACGGGCCACTGAGGGTGACAACATGTACCGGATCATTTTAGAATGCGATGGCGTTCCCGTGCTCGTCGGAGAGGAAGCGGCAAATGACATCACAGAAGCCTTCAAAGCGAATTACCCGCACGAGCACAATGTCGTTTGTTCATGGAATGGAAAGTCGCTGCGGCTTGTAGCTGAAAATGATCACGACCCGGATGGGCTCAACTTGATGGATGAGTTCTCGGACAACATCTCCGCTTACATCACCGACGGTTTTGACGGCGATATAAAGCTAATCGAAATCGAGATTATCGCTTAAACGAGCGACTGCGAACACCAGCTTTTTCGCCAAAAACTGCCTGCCTCCTAACCACCCATCGCCCTTCCGGATGGCCCATCGCCCAAGGTAGCTTTGTGAAGCCGCCGGACCGGTTTCAGACAGTGCGAACCAACGGTGGCTGTGACTGCGATGGGTGGGGAGCGGTCATAGCCCTCTCTCCTTCAGGGAGAGGGTTGGGAGAGGGGAGCGCGCGACCTAACCCCTCTCAACTACGGCTAGGCAGCAAGCTGCCAAGCCTTCGTATCTCTCCCCTGAAGAGGAGAGAGATATGTCCACCGTGGGGCGTTTGCAGACCAGCAGTTTTCTGGCGCCCGATAGTCTCGTCCAACCACAACGAATGACCGTTTCCGGGCAGTGAACACGCGCCGTTTGATGGTGACAACAGGGCGCTAAGCCGCCCCGGCAGCGCGAGGCCCTCTGCCGATCAGTTCGCGCAGCGGTCGTAGTCGCCGTTGCGGCAGGCGGTGACGTCGCGGCGCCACTGGGCGAGCGAGGCTGCATAGTCGCTGCGGGCGCGGGCGTAGTCGTCCTGCGCCGAACTGCGGGGCGCAGCCGTATAGCCGCGCTCGCCATCGTTCTCGTGATAGCGGCGATAGTCCGACCACTGCTGCTGATAGCCCGCGTCGCGCTGCGATACGTAGGCGAGCTGGTCCTGATTGAGCTTGCGGATCTGGGCGGCATCGCGCGCGCGGGCGGTGGCCGAACGCATCGAGGATCGCGCGGATCGTCCGCATGGGCCGCGCCTGCCATCGAGGCAAGCGCCAGTGCCGCACAGCCCATCGCTGCGATTTTCGAAATGCCCCGCATCGTTACCGAACCCCTGAATGGCCGGAGTTTGACGTCCGAACCTGACCCTCATGTGACGGTGATTATGCCTTCGGGCGGAACCTTGCGCAAAGGCATTGCGATGAACGGCGCGTTGAACGCTCGCCATTGCGACGGATGGAGCAGTACCCATGTAAGGGCGGAACCCGGTGCAGTGCCTTATTCCTTCAGGCACCGCTTGATTGCCGCGAACAAATCTGGAACATGTGCCTCCATGAGTCTGACCCACATCACGGTGCGCGGTGCGCGCGAGCATAACCTCAAGGGCTTCGATATCGAGCTGCCGCGCGACAAGCTCATCGTCATCACCGGGCTTTCCGGCTCGGGCAAGTCCAGCCTCGCGTTCGACACGATCTATGCCGAAGGCCAGCGCCGCTACGTCGAATCGCTGAGCGCCTATGCGCGCCAGTTCCTCGAAATGATGCAGAAGCCCAATGTCGAGCATATCGACGGGCTGTCTCCCGCCATCTCGATCGAGCAGAAGACCACCAGTCGCAACCCTCGCTCGACCGTGGCGACCGTGACCGAGATCTGGGACTATATGCGCCTGCTGTGGGCGCGCGTGGGCGTGCCGTACTCGCCCGCCACGGGTCTTCCGATCGAGGCGCAGACGGTCTCCAACATGGTGGACCGGGTGATGGCGCTGCCCGAAGGCACGCGCGCCTATCTGCTCGCCCCCGTGGTGCGCGGCCGCAAGGGCGAATACCGCAAGGAACTCGCCGAGTGGCAGAAGGCGGGCTACACCCGCGTGCGCATCGACGGCGAGATGTACCTGATCGAGGACGCCCCGGCGCTCGACAAGAAGTACAAGCACGACATCGAAGTGGTGGTCGATCGTATCGCCGTGAAAGACGGCATCCAGACGCGGCTGGCCGACAGCTTCGAGCAGGCGCTCAAGCTGGCCGAAGGGCTGGCGTATATAGACCTTGCCGACACGACAGTGGCGGCGCTCCCCAACCAGTCCCTCTCCCCTTCAGGGGAGAGGCTAGGAGAGGGGATGCGCGCACTGCCCCCTCCCAACCCTCCCCCCTGAAGGGGAGAGGGCTACCAAAGGCATGAAGAACGCCGGGCTGCCCGCCAACCGCATCGTCTTTTCCGAGAAGTTCGCCTGCCCGGTCAGCGGCTTCACCATCGAGGAGATCGAGCCGCGGCTGTTCTCGTTCAATGCGCCGCAGGGGGCCTGCCCGGCCTGCGATGGCCTGGGTGAGAAGCTGCTGTTCGATCCGCAGCTGGTGGTGCCGAACGAGCATCTGACGCTCAAGCAGGGCGCCATCGTGCCCTGGGCGAAGTCGAACCCGCCGTCGCCCTACTACATGCAGGTGCTCTCCAGCCTTGCCGAACATTTCGGGTTCGACCTGACGACGCCGTGGGCTGAGCTGCCGGGCGAAGTGCGCCTCGTCATCCTCTACGGCACCGGCGGCAAGGCCGTGCCGCTGACATTCAAGGATGGCAAGAAGGAATACACCGTCAGTAAGGCGTTCGAGGGCGTGATCGGCAACCTCAACCGCCGCATGGTGCAGACCGACAGCGCATGGATGCGTGAGGAACTGGCCAAGTTCCAGACCGCGCAGCCCTGCGAGACTTGCGGGGGCAAGCGCCTCAAGCCCGAGGCGCTCTCGGTGAAGCTGGGCGGCAGCGACATCGCCGATGCCGCGCGCCTCTCGGTGGCGGACGGCTTCGCGTGGTTCGGCGCGCTGAACGACAAGCTCACCGACCAGCAGCAGCAGATTGCCAAGGCGATCCTCAAGGAAATCAACGAGCGGCTCGGCTTCCTCAACAACGTCGGGCTCGACTACCTCAATCTCGACCGTACCTCGGGCACGCTGTCGGGCGGCGAGAGCCAGCGCATCCGCCTTGCCAGCCAGATCGGCTCCGGCCTTTCGGGTGTGCTCTACGTGCTCGACGAGCCCAGCATCGGCCTGCACCAGCGCGACAACGACATGCTGCTCGAAACGCTCAAGCGCCTGCGCGATCTCGGCAATACCGTGATCGTGGTGGAGCATGACGAGGACGCGATCCGCACCGCCGATTACCTCGTGGACCTTGGCCCCGGCGCGGGCGTCCACGGCGGCGAGGTGGTGGCCGAGGGCACGCTCAAGCAGGTGCTCAAGAGCAAGAGCAGCCTGACCGCGCAGTACCTCAACGGCACCCGCCGCATCGAGGTGCCGACCGAGCGACGCAAGGGCAACGGCAAGTTCGTGACGGTCGAGAATGCGCGCGCGAACAACCTGACGGGCGTGACCGCGAAGTTCCCGCTCGGCACGTTCTGCTGCGTCACCGGGGTGTCCGGCTCGGGCAAGTCCTCGCTCACCATCGACACGCTGCAGGCGGGCGCCTCGCGCCAGCTCAACGGCGCGCGGGTGATCGCGGGCGCGCATGACAGGATCACCGGCCTCGAGAACTGCGACAAGGTGATCGAGATCGACCAGTCGCCGATCGGCCGCACCCCGCGCTCCAACCCGGCGACCTACACCGGCGCTTTCACCCTGATCCGTGACTGGTTCGCCGGGCTGCCCGAATCCGAGGCGCGCGGCTACAAGCCGGGCCGCTTCAGCTTCAACGTCAAGGGCGGGCGCTGCGAGGCGTGCCAGGGCGACGGCCTGATCAAGATCGAGATGCACTTCCTGCCCGACGTTTACGTGACGTGCGAGGAATGCGGCGGCAAGCGCTACAACCGCGAGACGCTGGAGGTGAAGTTCAAGGGCCAGTCGATCGCCGACGTGCTCGACATGACCATCGAGGACGCCGAGAGCTTCTTCGCCAACGTGCCCCCGATCCGCGACCGCATGCACATGCTGAACGAGGTGGGCCTCGGCTACGTCAAGGTCGGCCAGCAGGCGACCACGCTGTCCGGCGGCGAGGCGCAGCGCGTGAAGCTCGCCAAGGAACTCGCCCGCCGCTCGACCGGACAGACGCTCTACATCCTCGACGAACCGACCACCGGCCTTCACTTCGAGGACGTGCGCAAGCTCCTCGAAGTGCTCCACCGCCTCGTCGATCAGGGCAACTCGGTCATCGTGATCGAACACAACCTCGACGTCATCAAGACCGCCGACTGGATCATCGACATGGGCCCCGAAGGCGGCGTGCGCGGCGGCGAGATCGTCGCGGAAGGCACGCCCGAAGAGGTGGTGAAGGTCAAGGGCAGCTTCACCGGAAGCTACCTGAAGCCGCTTCTGAAGGCATAGAGGAGAGGCATTTCCACCTGAATCGACGGCTGTAAATCCTGAAATGAGATAGTCGGGCTGCCACTGGAATGCTGCTTGCACAGGCTGATCATATTTCGGGATTTGAAATAATTACAGAAATGTCACTTGATTGTGCAAGTATTGCGGGCTGATATCATGACTGTGCGCCACGATTCGTCGCGTCGGGCAGGCGGTCGTGCAGCGCTGGGGCTTGATGAAAGGAAGCGCCATGCCATCGTTTCGTATCGCACTGCTTGTTCCTTTAACTGCCGCAATGATCTGTGCCAGTTCACCGGGTTTCGCGCAAAGGGGCGGTGGCTCCAGCGGGTCTTCCGGGGCGGGAGCCAGTTCGGGCATCACTATCGGTTCGTCCTCCGGGCCTGTCGCGCCGCCAGAGATCACCGTGCAGGGCAACAGCCCGCTTCAATCGATGGTGACGCCGCAGGATAGCCGCATCCTGGCCAGTCAGGCGGCGTCGTTCGTGCGCTGTGCAAAGCTGCCGGACAATGCGCAGATGCTGAGCGATATTCTGGATCACAGTCCGCGTGAACTTGTGGCGCAGCGCGCCCTCCATGAATTCATTCTGAGCCATGCAGGGTGTTATCAGGACATGTCGATGTCACCCGCGTCTCCCCAGTCACCGCAACTGGGAGAGTGCAACAATATCGTGACCGGACTGTGCCGGGTCACCTATGATCGCGGCGCCCTTTATGAAACGGCACTGGACAAGTTCGCGCCCGATTACCAGCTCGGTCAGTTGCAGACGTTTGACCCGGCGATCCGCGCCCGCTTTATCGCGCGCCAGAAGGAACGCAATCGTATCCGGTTGAGCGTCGATCGGGACTATTTCATGGTCGTGGCGTGCATGGTGCAGCTGCGCCCGCGCGAAGCGCTGGATATGCTGCAGGCGAAGCAGGGCTCGCCCGAAGAGCGGACGATGCGCAGTGAGATGATCGGGCGTCGGTCTCCCTGTGTTGGTGGTGCCCGTAACGTGAACTTCGATCCTGGCCAGTTCAGGGCTTATACGGCGGAAGCCGTGTATGAATGGATTTCGGCTGCCAGGAACACGAATACGCTGGTCAGCTGAAGCACATTTGCCCAGCACGGACATTGCGGAGGACCGGTCACGTTCGTTCATGATCGGTCCTTTTGCTGTGCCGCTGCTTTCAGCGCCGAAGCGCGAAACGTTTTTACTGCCGGGGATGCTCCGCTTTCCTACACATCGCCCCATGCGATAAATCGACAGGTTCACGCCGCCGGTGCCCCGTGCGGCCGCTTTGACTCCTGCTCGGAGGTGAACCATGACAGGCTCTTCCCATTCGCCTTATCCCACGGCTGCCGGACGGGGATGGATCCCCGGTTCTCGCGATATCGGTATTCCGGGTGAGCGGGTGGGCGCTTCGTCAGCCTCGTACGCTGTGCAAAGGGATGGGGAGCGCGAGGGTGATAACCCTCGCACCTGTCCTTCCTGTCCTTGTCAGTCCGAGGGCGAGGCGCGGCCCGATATTCACAGCGGTCCCAGCCTGCGCTGGGACGACGAACGGGGGCGCGGGGAGGCGGTCAACGCGCGCGTCTGGGACGCCGGGCGCAAGGTCCGGTTTCTGCATCATCTGGCTGAGCATGGCGATGTTCGCGCGGCGGCGGCGCGGGTCGGGGTCTCGCGGCAGTCGGCCTATGTGCTGCGGCGGCGCGATGCGGTGTTCGCGGCGGGCTGGCGGGCGGCGCTGGTACTGGCGCGCGAGGCGGCGGAGGCGGTGCTCGCCAGCCGGGCGATGGATGGCGTGGAGGAGGTGGTGTGGTTCCGGGGCGAGCAGGTGGGGGTGCGTCGCCGGTACGACTCGCGGTTGCTGCTGGCGCATCTGGGGCGGCTGGACCGGGTGGCCGGGGAAGGGGCGGAAGACCTCTCGGGCCGGTTCGACGAATTGCTGGCACGGGTGGCGGGAGATCAGCCCGAGCCTGCGCTGATGGCTGCGAGCGTCGGAGCGTGCAAGCAGGATCGGGATAAGGCTGGGGGTGAGACTGGGGACGCAGCCTTGCTGCCGCCCTCGCGCGCGGCGTGGTCGGTTGCGGGCGGGGAGGCGCTGGAAAGCGTGGCGGTCGATGACTGGCTGGCACGACGCGCAGCGGGGCAGGCGAGCGACGCCGACGAGCCGGTCGCCGATTTGGCGGTGTGGCGCGCGAAGGCGGCGCGGATGTGGGACCGGTGGCAGGCGCAGGCCATCGCGCGTGTCGATGCGATACTGGCGGGGGAGGACGGGGCGGCAGAGAGTCCGCCCTTCGAGATCAAGTCGCTGGACGGGATGGCGGGCTCGGAGGCGGCGGTTCCGGGGGGAAGCGAGGATGCACTCTGGACCGTGTCATGTGTGTCAACTTCGCCGGCAGCGCCGGTCCGATCCGGATGCAGTCATGCTTCCAGCCCCCCGGATGGAATGGCGGACAGTCAGCGTGCCACGGCGTGGAGGCAGGGAAGAGAGGGGGCCTCGTTTACCGTTGCGCGGTGTCCGGCGCTGGCCGAGAGGCGGCGCACGTCTTCCAGTGCCTGCGCGACATGGGCGGCGGCGAAATCGGCGCCGAGCGCGTCCAGTATGTCCAGCGCATGGTGCAACAGGGCTTCGGCGGCGGGAAGCGAGGGCGCGGGGCCGGTGGCCGAAGATGGGGCCGGAGTTGGGGCCGGAGTTGGCGCCGTTGTGAGGGGCGGGGCGGGGGGCACGGTGTCGGAAATGGCGTGGTCCCTTTCTGGAAGCGGGAAGCGGGATCGGTTTCAGATTTGTAAGCCCCCTTGGCGCAATCGCTCCTGAACCGCGCCGGGTGTCGCTGCCGATATGGAGGAAAATACCAAGGAATAGTCCCTAGTGCCAGCAATGCTGCAGCGGCGAAATCGGGGCGTCTGTCCCGCGCGTGACACGCTTGGTCGGCTGGCGAGCGAAAAGGTTGCGGATAGTGGTGCGAAATCGCCGCACTCGGGAACGCTTTGGCAGGTGCGATGTTATCGTGTGTGAAGGCCGGCGCGACCATCCCCCACCCCCCTCCCGGTCGCGCCGGTCTGCCCCCCGAAAAAAGAACATATGGGCGCCCAAACGCAAAACGCCGCGCCGGACTGCTGTCCGACGCGGCGTCTTTCTTGTTACGGTATGACGTGTGTTCAGCGGCCCTGCTGGGCGAGCAGACGCAGGCGCAGGGCGTTCAGCTTGATGAAGCCTGCCGCATCCTTCTGGTCGTAGGCACCGGCGTCGTCCTCGAAGGTGACGTGGCGCTCGGAGTAGAGCGAGTCGGGGCTCTTGCGGCCAACCACCGAGGCGGAGCCCTTGTAGAGCTTGAGGCGGACAGTGCCGTTGACGCGCGCCTGCGAGTGATCGATCGCGGCCTGCAGCATCTCGCGCTCCGGTGCGAACCAGAAGCCGTTGTAGATGAGCTCTGCATACTTCGGCATGAGCTCGTCCTTGAGGTGCGCGGCGCCGCGGTCGAGCGTGATCTGCTCGATGCCGCGGTGGGCGCGGGCGTAGATCTCGCCGCCCGGCGTCTCGTACATGCCGCGCGACTTCATGCCGACGAAGCGGTTCTCGACGAGGTCGAGGCGGCCGATGCCATGCTTGCGGCCAAGGTCGTTCAGCTGGGTGAGCAGGGTGGCCGGGCTCATGGCCACGCCGTTGAGCGCGACGCCGTCGCCCTTCTCGAAGTCGATGGTGATGTATTCGGGCGCGTCGGGCGCGTCTTCCGGGTTCACCGTGCGAGAGTAGACGTAGTCAGGCGTCTCTTCCCACGGATCTTCCAGCACCTTGCCCTCGGACGAGGTGTGAAGGAGGTTTGCGTCGGTCGAGAACGGGCTCTCGCCGCGCTTGTCCTTGGGGACCGGGATCTGGTGCTGTTCGGCCCAGGCGATCAGCGCGGTGCGGCTGGTGAGATCCCACTCGCGCCACGGGGCGATGACCTTGATGTTCGGATCGAGCGCGTAGGCCGACAGCTCGAAGCGGACCTGATCGTTGCCCTTGCCGGTGGCGCCGTGGGCAATCGCATCGGCGCCGGTCTCGTGGGCGATCTCGATCAGGCGCTTGGAGATGAGCGGGCGGGCAATCGAGGTGCCGAGCAGGTAGTCGCCCTCGTAGCGGGCATTGGCGCGCATCATCGGGAAGACGAAGTCGCGCACGAATTCCTCGCGCAGGTCGTCGATGTAGATGTTCTGGTCGGGCAGGCCCATCAGCTTGGCCTTGGCGCGGGCGGGCTCAAGCTCCTCACCCTGACCGAGGTCGGCGGTGAAGGTCACCACCTCGCAGTTGTAGGTGACCTGAAGCCACTTGAGGATGACGCTGGTGTCGAGCCCGCCCGAGTAGGCAAGGACGACCTTCTTGATGCTGTCGGACATGGGCAGGACTTTCCTGTCTGCGGGGTTGGGCCTGTTTGGCAAGGATCGGACCGGCAGATGCACGGTTTCGGGCGAGGCCCCTAAGGCATGGCGAGGGCGACGACAAGTGCGCAAATCCGGGGTTTGCGCACTTGTCTCGTCATCGCCGGGCGGCTCGTGTCGTCAGTTCGACGCGAGCAGCGCCGCTTCCGCCTCGGCCATGTAGCCACGGGTCAGCGGCAGGGTACGGCGGTTGCGGGAATACTGGATCTGATAGTTGCACATGCCGCCGCTCTCGAATGCAGCGGTCGCCCCGGCGAGATAGAAGGTCCACATGCGGTAGAACCGCTCGTCATACAGCGCGACGATGGCGGCCTTGTTGTCCTGACAGCGCTTGTACCATTCGCGCAGGGTGAAGGCGTAGTGCAGGCGCAGGTTCTCCACGTCGGTGGCGATCAGGCGGCTGCGCTCGCTGGCGGCCAGCGTCTCGCTGAGCGCGGGGATGTAGCCGCCGGGGAAGATGTACTTGCGGGTGAAGGCATCGGTCGAGCCGGGGCCGCCGAAGCGCCCGATAGTGTGGATCAGCGCGACGCCTTCGGGCGTCAGCAGCTTGGCGACTTCGCGGAAGTACGTGTCGAACTGGGCCTGCCCGACGTGCTCGAACATGCCGACCGAAACGATGCGGTCATAGATCTCGCCGCGACCCGAAAGCGCGCGGTAGTCGACCAGTTCGAAGGTGATGCGGTCGGCGACACCAGCTTCCTGCGCCCGGACGCGGGCCAGCGCGAGTTGTTCTTCGGAGAGGGTGATGCCGTGGACGCGCACGTCGGCGTGCTTGGCCAGATAGATCGCCATGCCGCCCCAGCCGCAGCCGATGTCGAGAATGCGCTGGCCGGGTGCAAGGTCGAGCTTGGCGGCGATATGCGCGAGCTTGGCTTCCTGCGCCTGCTCCAGCGTGATGTCGAGGCTGGGCCAGTAGGCGCAGCTGTACTGCATGTGGTCCTTGTCGAGGAACAGCTGATAGAGCGCGTTGCCGATGTCGTAGTGGTGCGCGATGTTCTTCTTGGCGCGGGTGGCGCGGTTGATGCCGTCGATCGCAGTGACAAGCTTTTCGCCGACTTTCTTGAGCGCGGTGCCGTCATCGGGTTCGCGGCCATGGTCCCACGGACCATTGGCGCGGAACAGCTCGGCGAGGCCCATCACGTCCTCGTTGGCGATGATGAGCTGGCCGTCCATGAAGGTTTCGGCGGCGCCCAGCGAGGGGTTGCGCAGGATGCGTCGTTCGGCGGCATCGCTGGTGAAGCGGATGAAGACGTTGGGGAAACCTTCGGTCTCCGTCCCGTGGCGCACGACGGTTCCGTCCGAGTGGGTCACTTCGAGAACGCCCTTGCGGACGACGCGGGAAAGAAGACGGTCGAGAAGTCTGATCTTGGGCATGGGGATGGTGCAGCTCGTTTGGCGTGTCAGCGAGGGGAATGGGCGCGGATATACTGCGCGTCAGGGTGGTGTATGCGGGGTAGGCGATGGTGCCCTCGATTGCTCGCGGGCAAGGAACAGGACGTCGCGTGGCTGACGAAGCAGGTGCTGGCCGGAATCGACGAAGACGGTCTGGCCGCCGGACAGGCAGCCGGTCGCCAGGAAGGCGACAGTGCGGGCGATCTCCTGCGCATCGGTGCGCCGTTTCAGCAGGTTCAGCCGATGCGATTGCTCGGCCTCGGCCTCGCTCTGGTCATGGCTGGCGAGAATCGCGCCGGGCGCCAGCGCATAGACACGATCTTCGGCATGAGGGCGCATCATGTCGAGCATGGGCACGCTGCCGGACAAGGCATGCTTGCTGAGGGTGTAGGAGAAGAAATCAGGATTGGGGTTGGCGGTTTTCTGGTCGGTGATCTGTACCAGAACGCGGCCTTGGGACTTGTTCGTGCTGGCCGTTCTGGCGTGTGCGAGGAATGTCTGGCCGAGCAAGACGGGGGCCTCGGCATTGACGCGCATGGCTCGATCGAAAATGTCCGTGTTCAGGGCGTTGGCATCGTCGAGTTCGAACACGCCGGCGCAGTTCACCAGCACGCGCCAGTCATCCAGCCGGTCGGCGAGCGTATCCATCGCTTGGTGAGAGGCTATCTGATCGGCAAGATCGAACTGAACGACTTCGGCGCTCTCCAGCTCTGCGGCGAGGGCGTCTGCTTCATCGCGCGAATAGCCGCAGTGGATGACGATATGCCAGCCGTTGGCTCCGAAATGGCGGCAGATCGCAGCACCGATCCTGCGGGCACCACCCGTGACCATAATGGCAGGTCTTGTCATCAAGCGCGTCCGGGCGAGGTCTTGGTGGCGGCAGAGGCCCTGATGGCAGGCGCGTTCAGACACGCAAGAGAAAGGGCAGGCTGCGACATCGCGAGCATAGGAGCACACAAGAGCGTCGCTGGGAAGTCGCAAGCATGGCCCCGGCTCCCATTTTTCCGCCGTTGTGCGACGTTGCACACGCAATTTATGCAAGGCGGTCGCCGAACCTTGCGCCGATCGGCGTGCTCGATCCGCAAACGGCTGATGCCCCTATGAAAAAGGCGCCCCCCGAAGGAGGCGCCTTGCGCAGAGATATATATCGTTATCGGATCAGCGGCACTTGAGATCGCCGCGATCGACCGAGCGGCCGAGCAGACCACCGGCGACACCGCCGATCACAGTGCCGAGCGTCTTGTCGCCGCGACCGGCCACAGCGTTACCGGCAAGGGCGCCGACGCCTGCACCGATCAGCAGGCCCGTGGTGCCGTTATCGCGGCGGCAGTAGTAACGACCGTCACGTCCACGCCAGGCGTGATCGTTGCGGCCCATGCGGTGCGGCGTGCGATAGCGGCCGTGCGAATCGTATTCGTTGCGACCGTGATAATGATCGCGAGCCATCGCCGGAGCGGCCGGCAGGATGGGCATTGCCATCGCGGCCATCGTCAGAGCGAGAAGTGTCTTCTTCATGGTTGGTCCTTCCTGGTTATCTTTGTATCCGTGGCGGAGATAATGCTCTTCCTCGGGTTCGGCTCCACAACCTGCAATGAACCGGGCATTCAGAGTGAAAAACCGGCGACGAACGGTCTTGTGCTTGCGTTGGGCTGTTAAAAAGTGGACACAATCCAGCAATTTTGAGGTTATGCGGATGAAAATCGACCTGATCGACGTGTTTCCGGGACGTTCTCTTGGCGGCAATCCACTGGCGGTCGTGCATGGTGCAGAGGGGCTGGATGAGGCCGCCATGTTGCGCCTGACGCGGTGGCTCGGCTTTTCGGAAACGACCTTCCTGTTGCCGCCAACCGATCCGCAGGCCGATTATCGGGTGCAGATATTCTTCCCCGCCGGTGAACTGCCATTTGCGGGTCATCCTACCCTGGGCAGCGCCTATGCATGGCTTGCAGCGGGTGGCGTGCCGAAATCGGCGGGAACCGTGGTGCAGGAATGCGGAATCGGGCTGGTCGATGTTCAGACCGAGGGAGCCACTGCCCCAGCACGGCGGCTGGCTTTCGCGGCGCCCGCACTGACACGGTCCGGACCGCTCGATGAAGCCGAGCGTGCCGAGGCGATCCGTCTGGCCGGGGTGGCACCGGAAGCGGTGGTGGAAGCGGTTCACGTCGCCAATGGCCCGAAGTGGCAGCTGTTGCGCTTGCGGAGTGCTGCCGATGTGCTGGCGGCCCGACCAGCGCCGGAAGCGCCGCTCGGCACCGACATCGGTCTCGCGGCGCCGGGCGAGGCCGGGTCAGGTATCGACTGGGAACTGCGCGCTTTCTTTGCCAACCAGCATGGCAGCCTGACGGAAGATCCGGTGACCGGATCGTTCAACGCCGGTGTCGCGGTGCATCTGTTCGGAACCGGACTGGTGGATGGTTCCTACACTGCCGCACAAGGCCGCATGGTGGGCGCGGAGGGACGGATATTCGTCTCGCGCGACGAAAGCGGGGTGATCTGGATCGGTGGCGACTGTGCGATGATCTCGCAGGGCGGCGCGCTGACGGCCTTCGCCTGACCCTTTTTGCAAGGTAGCTCAGGCGCTGCGCAAGTGTGCCGCCCTGGCCCGCTCCGCGACCCATGGGAGGACATGTTCGAAGGCCATCGGCCGGGCAATGCCATAGCCTTGGGCGCAGTGACAGCCGAACGCGGCCAGCATGAGTTCGGCCTCGGCGGTTTCCACGCCTTCTGCAACGAGGGGGATGCCCATGCTGTCACACAGCACCACCAGCGACTTGACCAGCGACTGGTCGAAGCGGCTATGGGTGCATGAGGTGATGAACGAGCGGTCGATCTTGATCTCGCTCACGGTGAAATCGCCGAGATAGCGGAACGAGGTGAAGCCGGCGCCGAAATCGTCGATGGAAAGGTGGATGTCGTGCTCGCGCAGTTCCTCCACCACACGCCGGGTTTGCGCCGGGTTAGAAATCAGCGCGGTCTCGGTCAGTTCCACCGTCAGGCGCGAGGGGAGACCTTGTGACGGCGTACCGCGTCTAGCACCTCCTCGACGAAGTGGGGCCGTTCGAACATCCGCGCCGAGACATTGATGGATATCCCCGCGCCGCCGATCTGGTCCTGCACCGAAGCGAACTGGCCAAGCACCTTGTCGAGGCAGCGCAAGGTGAAGACTTCCAGCAACGGGGAGTGTTCGATGGCCTCGATCAGGCGATCGGCGGGAACGTCGCCGTGGCTGGGGTGAGACCAGCGGACGAGCGCTTCGAAGCCGCGAATCTCACCGCTGCGCAGATCGACCTGCGGTTGCCAGTGCCAGTTGATTTCATCGCCGGTCAGCGCGCCTTCGAGGTCTTCCAGCAGCCTGTGCGGCTCGGGCGCGGCGGGGCGCGGTATGGCGCCGACCTTTGCGAGGATGACCTTGTCGGCCCCGCGCTTGGCTTCGTACATCGCTGCATCCGCTCCGGCGAGGAGGGCTGCGGCATCGACTGCGATTTCCGGACACATGGCGATGCCCATCGAGGCGCCGACGTGCAACACGCGAGTGCCGTGAACGATGGGCTGCTCGATCAGGCCAATCAGTTTCTCGCCCAGCATCATCGCGCTCTCGGGTGAGGCGAGGTCTTGCAGAAGTAGCGCGAATTCATCACCGCCGAGGCGGGCAACGGTATCGATCTCTCGCAAGTGCGCACGCAGGCGCCGGGCGATGGTGATCAGCACGAAGTCGCCTGCGGCATGGCCGAGGCTGTCGTTGATTTCCTTGAAGCGATCGAGGTCGATCATCACGACCGCGAAGGGCTCGCCATTGCGCCGGGTTCGCACGCAGTCCTGATCCAGCCGGTCGAAGAACAGGGTCCGGTTGGGCAGATCGGTCAGCGGATCGTGCAGACTGCGATGCGTCAGTTCCTCCTCGGCACGGCGCAGTTCCTGACGGTAGGCGCGCCATGCCAGCCCTTCGTCGAGCGAGGCGGCGACGCGTTCGGTGGTGAGGTGACGTTTCGTGAGGAATTCGGTCATCCCGGCCTTGATCGAATCGGCGGCGATCTGTTCGTCGCCGTGCCCGGTCACGGCGATGATAGGACAGTCCGGATCGATCTTTTCGCGAATGGTGGGCACCAGTTCGCGACCATCGCCATCATTCAGACCGAAGTCGAGGAACACGGCATCGAAATGGCTGTGCCTGTCATCGAATGCGGCCAGCGCTTCAGCCTGTGAACTGGCTTCGAAGACTTCCACGGCACGCGGGCCGCTACGGAGCATCCGCCGCAATCGCTCGCGGTCTACATCGTCATCATCGACGATGAGCACGTGAAGGGGCGGGGCCATGCTGGAGGGAAGCGACAGGACAGGCATGTTCATGGCGCCTCTCACGGCAGTTCCTGCGTGGACGTGTACTGTTTGATGAAGGTGGCCAACCGCGCGAACTGCGGGCCGACGGCGGACTTCACCATGTAACCGGCGACATGCTCGTCATAGGCCCGGCGAAGATCCTGATCGCGCGACGACGTGCTCAGCATGAAGACAACCGTGCGCTGGAGCAGAGGATCGCGGCGCAGCTTTTCCAGCAGCTGGAAGCCGTCCATGCCGGGCATGTTGATATCCAGCAGCACGACGAGCGGTGCCTTGATTGTCTTGGTCGGGTGGCATCCCTGCAGGATTGCCAGAGCTTCGACCCCATCGCCGGCGCAGACCGTAGTACAGGGAACCGCGTGGCGACGGAAACTGCGCAGGACACCTTCCACAGCCACATCATCGTCGTCCACAAGCAATACCGAGCACAGGGGCAGGGGGGCGGTAACGTCCAGTGGTTGGATGTCGGGGCGATCTTCGAGCGTCAGTTCAGCCATGTCCTCCCTCTCTCAACATGATGCGTGGCCAGTGGATCATGAAGCTGGCGCCGCCGAGTGGACCGTGCCCGGCGACCGTGATGGTCCCGCCATGGGTGAGGACCATGCGGCGGGTGAAGGCAAGGCCGACCCCATCGCCAGGTGTGTCGGTGGAGGCGCGGTGGAACAGCTTGAAAATGCGCTCTTCCGCGCCCGCCGGGATGCCCTTGCCGTCATCGTCCACGGTGAAGATGGCAAAGCGGCCTTCCTCGCGCACGGTAATGCGGATGCGCCCGTGTGCTTCCCCGTGGTGCTTCACCGCATTGGCGACGAGATTTCGCAGCGAGGTGGCAAGCGGCGCTCTCGGCGTAAGAAAAGGCGCCGCCTTTACTTCGGTTTCGACCCTGAATGTGCCGGGCAGCACGGCCGTCGTCACCGCCTCGTCGACCAGATCGACAGGGTCTACCATCTCGGTGACAAGATCGCGGTTTCCCGCGCGGGCATATGTCAGCAGATCGTCGATCATCTGCTCGGAGCGGGCAATTCTGAGCGAGATACGGTCGAAGTTGTGCTTCACTTCTTCGGGAATTGCGTCTTCGCCGAGGTCTTCGCGAATCCAGCCCACCAGATCGGCGATGCCGCGCAGTGGCGAACGAAGATCATGGCTGGCAATGTAGGTGAACTCTTCGAGCTGCAGGTTCGTCTGCTGGAGCGCGGTTTCGGAGCGTTTGCGCGCCGAGACATCGGAAATCAGCGCAAGAAACAGCGGCAGTCGCATGTTCTCAAGCCGGGTCAGCGCGATCTCGACGGGAAATTCCTGGCCCGAGCGATGCTGGCCGGTAACGTCCCGGTCTACACCGATGAGCCGCGTCTCCGGTTCGGCAATATACGCACGGACATTGCCTTCGTGGAGTGACCGAAAGCGCTCGGGCAGGAGTTGTGCCACCGGCTGGCCCACGAGTTCCTCGGGACGGTAGCCGAAATCTTCGGCCAGACGCGTGTTCACCTTGACGATGCGCTGGGCCGTGTCGGCCACGAGCAGCCCGATCGGCAGGCTCTCGAAGATCTGGTTGAAGCGTCGCTCTGCAACCAGTTGCCGCCCCAGGCTGATGACATAGGCGAGCGCGCATTCGTGGTTTCGCTCGTCGTGATGACTTTCGCCGCAGCCATCATAGGGCATCAGCGTGATCTCGACCGTCTGGATCAGCCCCATGGCAGAGCCCAGGTCGAAGCGACCCGTCCGCGGCTGGCGGGCCTTGGGTGGGGTCATGAAATGCGCGGTCAGCATTTCGCGCCAGGCAGATCCTTCGTTTTCGCCCAGGCGAACATCGACAAGGCTGTGCAGGAGTGTGCTGTCGTCGGCCTCACCAAGGAGAGTGACAAGGGTCTGGTTTGTCCAGACGATCACGCCTTCGCTGTCGATCAGCGCGACGCCGAACGGTGCGTGCTCGAAAGCTCCCCGCAGATCGGGGCGCAGTGTCGGGGCCAGCCGTTCCTCAAGCTGCATGGACGCTCCCTTCCAGGGGCGTCGCGGCGAGGTTTTGCGCGGGATCGCGAAAGGGCCGGGACGCCTTGTCGGAGCAACCCTTCGGTTCGCCCCGGCCTTTCGGGTATCATGGAAGAGATTTTAGGAAGGCGAAGCGATGCCTCCGATCTAGCACCTAGTTTCTAAGTACTTGTCCAGAGCGAAATCGCATTTGCGAAATCAGGCGGCGACGAAGCGCCCCGCCGCGCGATCCTTGCGCACGCGCAGTCCATCGAAAACGGAGCCGTTCATGGTGATCCACACACCGGGCTGCGCGGACTGGCAGCAGGCGAACGCCATGCCCAGATTGAAGGCGGCATCGCTTTCAGTGAAGCGTGCGGGGCTGAGCGCGCCGACCAGTACGATGGTCTTGCCGGTCAGGCTGGCCAGCACTTTGGCGGTATCGGTCATCGTATCGGTGCCATGCGTGATGACGACAAGGTCTTCGGGCGCCGAGGCGATGGTCGCCGCGATCAGGTCGCGGTCCGCATCGGTGAGTTCGAGGCTGTCCTTGCGCATCAACTCGACGATACGAACAGGGTGTTCGACCCGGCTGCGCTCTAGCACCGTAGCGATCACGCTTTCGGCGATCTGGTACTCGCTGAGCGCGTCGAAATACTGCTTGTCGATGGTGCCGCCGGTGGTCAGCACGAGAATGGGCTTGCTGGACATGAGGGCTCCTTTCCCGCGCAAGCGACACTACGTCAACTGCGCTTGCCCAATGCCTTGGGAAGAAAGGCTATCCTTCCTGTCCGGCAGACTGCTTTCGCTGTTCGGGCCAGTGAATCGTGTCCACCAGGCGATCGACGAAGGCATGGCGCTCTTCAAGCGAAGTCTCGAACGGGCGGAGCAGAATTTCGGCGCGGTATCCATTGATCGCCGATACGATCAGCCGGGTGAGGTTCCAGGCGTCCTCATCCTCGAAACGGGTGGCGAGAAATTCCCAGAACCGCAGGCGCAGCTTGGCCGGGCCACGATCATAAAACATGTCCTTGAGTTCGGGAAAGCGCCCGCTCTGGCTGATCATGAGGCGGAAAAGCAGCACCGAATCAGGGTGCATCAGGCATTCCATGAACCGATGGCACGCGCGGCGCATCGCTTCGACGGTAAAAGTCTGGCCGGTCAGAACCTCGTCGGTGTCGGCTGAGAAACTCTCGACCAGAGCGTCCATGACGGCGGCAAAGACTTCTTCTTTCGAGGAAAAGTGCGACCAAAGGGTCGCCTTGGACCCTCCCAGCGAATCGGCAATGCCCGACATTGTCGTTTCACCGTAACCTCGATGGAGGAAACTGCGCATGGCGACGTCCACGATCGCCGCGCGGCGCCGTGCCTTGTTGAGTTCGCGCTTTCCCAATTTTTCCGTCATAGCTGTACTGGTCAGTACGCTTTTTGATTGACAGCCGCAAGCCGGGAAACGATAAAAACTGTACCGATGAGTACGAATATCCCATCTCGATTCGCGGCAGCTTCGTTGCTGGCCGTGACGCTATCGCTCAGCGCCTGCGGAGCGCCCGATCTCGGGCCGCGTCCGCAGCTGCGCACGCCCGAAACCTTCCAGAGCGCTCAATCGCTCGCGGACAGCAAGGAGGCCGCTGCCTGGCCGCAGCAGCAGTGGTGGACATCCTACAACGATCCCCAGCTGAACGGTCTGGTCGATCGGGCACTCAAGGGCTCGCCCGATGTCGCCAGCGCCGTGGCGCGTATCCGCCAGGCGCAGGGCGCGATCCAGACCGTGCGGGGCAACCTGCTTCCGCAGATCAATGGCGCGGGCGATGCGGAAGTCTCCAAGCAGAGCTATAACAACGGCACGCCTGCCAGCGCCCTGCCGCAGGGCTGGAAGGATTACGGCACGCTCGACATCGCTGCGAGTTTCAATCCCGATATCTGGGGCAAGAACCGCGATCTGCTGGCGGCGGCGACCTCCGCAACGGAAGCTGCGGTTGCCGATGAGCGGCAGGCCGAGCTGATGCTCGCGTCTAATGTTGTCTCGGGCTACTTCGATCTCGCTCGTCTGCTGGCGCGTCAGGATGTGCTGCAGGACGCGCTCAAGGCTCGGCAGGAGACTGCCGGGCTGACCGGGGGGCGCGTGAAGCAGGGGCTCGATAACGAAAGCCCGCTGCGTCAGGCCAATTCTCTGGTGGCGCAGGCCCAGCAGGAGCTCGAAGCCAACGCCGAACAGATCGCCGTGCGCCGCCATGCGCTGGCCGCGTTGCTGGGCGAGGGGCCGGATGCGCTCGCAGACCTGACGCCGCCGAAGATCGATGCGATCCCTGAAACGCCGGTCCCTGGCGATGCCAGTATCGCTCTGGCGGGGCGCCGCCCCGATATCGTCGCGGCGCGCAGGCTGGTCGAATCGGCGGATAAGGGTATGTCCTATTCCAAGAAGTCGTTCCTGCCGGATATCTCGCTGAGCGGCCTGATCGGCCTGACCTCGCTGGGTATCCCGCATCTGTTCGATTCGGGTTCGGACTACGGCAACGCCGGTGCGGCGATCAGCCTGCCGATCTTCCAGGGCGGCAAGCTGGCGGGTGAATATCGCATGGCCCGCGCCGGTTATGACACCGAGGTTGCCAGCTACAACAGCACTGTCATCAAGGCTTTGCAGGACGTGGCGGACTCGCTGGCTTCGCGCAGGTCCGCGCATGCGCGGGAGCAGAATGCGATCGTCGCCCGCGATCAGGCCGATCTGGCCTACAAGCTGGCAATGATGCGCTACAAGGGCGGTCTCTACACCTATCTCGACGTGCTCAGCACGCAGCAGACGGCGCTTTCGGCCCGCATCTCGGCCGTAGATGCCCATTACAGTACGCTGGCCAGCGAAGTGGCGCTCACGCGCGCGCTCGGCGGCGGTTATGCAGACGATTCCAGCAAAAAGGCCTCCGACCATGAGTAACGAGACGCAGGACAAGCCTGCAGGCGCCAACCCTCCTGCGGGAGCCGTGGCAGCCGAACATGAGCCGGTGGTCGAGCAGAAGAACCGCAAGCCGTTGCTGATCGGTCTGGCAATCGCTGTTGTAGTGATTGGCGTGCTCTATTTCCTGTATGACGAGTTCATCGGGTCGCGCTCGGTTTCGACCGATAACGCCTATGTTCAGGGTGAGGTCGCCGATGTGACTCCGCTGACCAGCGGTCGCGTTGTCGATGTCATGGTCACGGACACGCAGCCGGTTCGCAAGGGGCAGATCCTGTTCCGGATCGAGGATTCGGATCAGCGCATCGCGCTTGCGCAGGCGCAGGCCGAATTCGATCAGGCCGTCCGCAAGTATGGCCAGTCGTTGAAGAACAACGCGGCCCTGACGGCGACCGCCGATGCCAACGAAGTTGCCATCGAATCCGCGATCGCACAGCTGGCCTCGGCCAATGCGACCCTCGACAAGGCGCAGACTGACTTCAACCGGCGTCAGGCTCTGGCCGGGACTGGTGCGGTTTCTGCCGATGAAGTGACGGCGGCACGTCAGGCGCTGGCTTCGGCCAAGGCCTCGCAGCAGCAGGCCAAGGCGGGTGTCGATCAGGCGCGCGCCTCGGCGGATAGCGCGCGTCGCAACGAAGCGGCGGCAAAGGCGCTGACCAACGACACCACTACGCAGAACGCGCCGGAAATCCAGCAGGCCAAGGCCAAGCTGGATTCGGCCAAACTCGATCTCAGCCGTACTGTCGTGCGTGCGCCGATCGACGGTATCGTCTCGCAGCGCACGATCCAGGTCGGCCAGAAGGTCGATAACGGCGCGACCGCGATGATCATCGTGCCGATCGATCAACTCTACGTGAATGCCAACTTCAAGGAAAACCAGCTTGAGCATGTGCGCTCCGGCCAGAAGGCGGAACTGACCTCGGATCTGTATGGCGGAAGCGTGGTCTATCACGGCAAGGTCGTCGGCTTCTCGGGCGGCACCGGTTCGGCTTTCGCGCTGATCCCTGCGCAGAACGCGACCGGCAACTGGATCAAGGTGGTTCAGCGCCTGCCCGTGCGCATCGAGCTGGACCCCAAGGAGTTGCGCGCGCACCCGCTTCGCATCGGTCTTTCGATGGATGCCGAGGTCGATCTGACGGACGGCAACTGATGGCCGGCGCTGCAACCGCTGTCGGTGGGGGAGGGAGCCGCGCTGCCTCCTCCTCCGGCACCAATCCCGATGGCACATTCTCCGGCCTGAAGCTGGCGCTTGCCGGCTTCGTGCTGGCCATGGCGAATTTCGTCGTCGTCCTCGACACCACGATCGCCAACGTCTCGGTCCCGCATATCTCGGGCGGACTTGCTGTCTCGACCTCCAGCGGCACCTGGGTGATTACTTCCTACTCGGTGGCCGAGGCGATCTGCGTTCCGCTTACCGGCTGGCTGGCCGGGCGGTTCGGCGTCGTCAGGGTTTTCCTGTGCGCGCTCGTTGGCTTTGGCGTGTTCTCGGCACTGTGCGGTCTGGCGACAAGCCTGCCGATGCTCGTCGCGTTCCGTCTCGGGCAGGGTTTCTCGGGCGGCCCGTTGATGCCACTGTCGCAGACGCTGCTGCTGCGCATCTTCCCCAAGGCCCAGCACCCCAAGGCCATGTCGATGTGGGCGATGACGGTGGTTGTCGCGCCGATCGCGGGGCCAATCCTGGGCGGCTATATCTCCGACAATTGGTCGTGGAACTGGATCTTCTACATCAACGTGCCGATCGTGGCGGCGGTGTTCTTCGCGCTGCTGGTACTGCTCAAGGATGTGAAGACGCCGCTGCGCAAGCTGCCGATCGATGTGGTGGGGCTTGCGCTGCTGGTGATCTGGATCGCGGCGTTCCAGATGATGCTCGACCTTGGGCATGATCGCGACTGGTTCAACAGCACGTTCATCTGTGCGCTGGCGGTGATCGCAGCGATCTTCTTCTGTGCGTTCGTGATCTGGGAACTGACCGAGAGTCACCCGGTGGTCGATCTCGCCGTGTTCCGCCATCGCGGTTTCACTGCCGCGACCTTCGCGCTGTCCCTGGCATTCGGGACGTACTTCGCCTCGGTGGTCGTAATCCCGCAATGGTTGCAGGCCTCCATGGGCTACACGGCGACGCTGGCGGGTGAGGCGATGGCGCCATCCGGCGTGCTGGCGGTGTTCATGTCGCCGTTCGTGCCGGCCCTGATGAAGCGCTTCGATGCCCGCGTTCTGGTCTTCGTCGGCATCACTTGGCTGGCCATTTGCGCGGCGATACGGGCCTTTATCTGGTCGGGTGATTCGACGTTCATGCAGATCGCCATGCCGCAGCTGATCCAGGGATGGGGGGTCTCGCTCTTCATCGTGCCGCTGACGACCATCAGCCTCGCTTCGGTTCGGCCTGAGGAAACCGCTTCGGCGGCAGGTATCGCCAACTTCGCGCGTACATTGGCAGGTGCGATCGGGACCTCGATCATCACTACGATGTGGGATGACATGGGCCGGGTTGATAACGCGCAGTTGACCGGGACGCTGAACAACCAGCAGCGGACCTTCGACATGTTGCAGAGTCACGGCATGTCCATGGAAGCGGCCCGCGATTCGCTGGCGCAGCTGGTGGAAACGCAGGCCACGGCGGTCGGCACGGTCCATCTTTTCGCCATCTCCGGTGTGGCGTTGATGGTCGCTGCCTGCACGATCTGGCTGGCGCCGAGGCCCTCCAAGGCAACGAAGCCGGCCTCTGGTCATTGATCCGCATCAGGCGGTTCTGAATTGGCGGCTCCGGAGCGATGGGCTCCGGGGCCGTTTTCCTTATCTGGAAGGTAGAGGGAAGGTTCGCCGCAGCAGCACGGGGAGCATTGTTAGCTGTCCGGCAGCCCGGACCATGAGAAACACGACGAAGGCCAGCCAAAGTCCGTTGTTGCCGATATCGGCCAGGCCCAGCAGCAATGCTGTATAAAGCGCCATGGCAATGCCCATCGTACCCAGCATTGCGCGGGTCCAGCCCGCGCCCACGAACGCCCCGTCCAGAACGAATGAGGCGAAGCCGGCGAGCGGCACGGCAATCAGCCATGGAGCGTAGGTCAGCGCCTGGGCGACGACCAGCGGGTCGGTGGAGAAGGTGGCGATCAAACGGCCGCTGCCCAAGGCATAGGCCAGGGACAGCACCAGCCCGAGCGCTCCGCCCCATAGCATAGCTGCACGCAGCGATCGGGTGAAGCCGAGTCGCTCCTGCCGTCCCAAGGCCTCGCCACACAACACCTGCGCAGCGCTTTCGAAGCCGTCCAGGATCAGGCTGGCGAGCATGAACAGTTGGAACAGGATCCCGTTTGCCGCGAGCATGGTGGGCCCCTGAACAGTTCCGACGCGTGCGAAGGTAAGTATCGCGCCGCTCAGCAGCAGCGTTCGCAGGAAAAGATCGCGATTAAGCGAAAAAAGGCGAGCAATCGCATCGCGCGACCATGTGGCCTTGTCGCGCAGGGTGTGGTGCAACATCGAAAGTATGTCGGTCATTGCCGGGCTGCGTATTGCGAACAGGGCGAGAAGGGTGAACTTGAGCGTTTCCGAAAGAAACGTTGCGAAAGCGACACCGGCGACGCCGTGATGCAGAACAAGTACCAGAAGCAGGTCGAGCGCAATGTGAGTGAGGTTCGTCAATACCTCGACCAGCAGGACGCTGCGCACGCGCCGCTGGCCGATCAGCCATCCGGTCAGCACACAATTCATCAGCCATACCGGCGCGGCCCAGAACCGGATCGAGAGATAGATCGTCGCGGCATAGTGCAACTGTGTTCCATTGTTTGCGCCAAGTGCTGCCAGTTCTACCGGTACGAGCCAGGGCATTGTGCAAAGCAGAACCGCGCCGATGGTCAGCGCTACGGTGCTGGCACGTACCAGTGTTTGTGTTCGCGCATATGGATCATCGGCTCCCGTCGCGCGGGCGGTCAGCGCGACGGTACCGGTGCGCAGGAAGTTGAACAGGTTGAGCGAGGCCATCATCGCCTTGGCGCCCAGCTCCACCCCGCCTTGCGCCGCAGCATCGGCCAGCTGGCCGATCGTCCACATATCGGCGAGCCCGAACAGTGCGGTTGCGACATTGGTCAACATCGCGGGCAGGGCGATCGACCACAGGGCGGCTGTCAGCGAAGATGAAGTGGTGCGGTGTGCCATCCACAACGTCTTTGGCTGCGCACAGGTGGAGCGGCAAGTGGCGGTTTGAGTTCACGTGAAGGGTGCTGCAGGTGTCGAGGCAACACACAAAACCGGCAGTGCCTTGGGGCATCGCCAGCCTTGGTGTTTTTGCAGCGGACTGTGCTTCTACAGCGGGCTGTGTCTTTGTGCTGAAATAGGGGGGGATCTGCGCGCCGGTAACGAAACCGCCCCGGCGCGCTCTCTCCCAACCTCTTGAACCCAATATCTGAGCAGAGCGCCGAGGCTCTGATTTGTCCGCACTCTGCAGCAAAAAAAGAATTTCTGGAAGTGTCAAAATGCACAATTGACAAAAGAATCGTATTGTCCGTCGCGCTTGCCTTGATCGAGGCGTCGGGGCATCACGTCGAGATGGCACGCGTCGTCTTCAAGCCCACTGTGCCGCGCCGGCTGTTGACAGTTGCGGCAGTGCTTCTCCTGCACCTCGTTGTGGCCTTCGTGCTGTTGCACGCCTTTGCGCCCCAGGCAGTTTCATCGCTGGCGCAAGGTGCGCTTCAGAGCATTACGGTTACGCCAGCATTACAGCCGCGTTCACCACCAGTGCCGCCGCTGCCGGTAAAGAAACACAAGCCGGTTTCGCGCCGTCCACAAGCCGCAGCGCGTTCCGGTGCCCCGGCCGCGCGCGCTTCAGCGGCTCCGTTGGAGGCGCCGTCAGCCCCGCTTCCGACTGCGACACCGTCAGCCGCCATAGTTGCGGGTGATGGCACGCAGTCGCAGAGCGGCAATGCGCAGGCGGGGCAGGGCACCGGGGCGATGGGTAGCGGTCGGGGGAGCGGTGCCGGTGCGGCAGGTGAAGGCTCGGGAGGCGGTGGTGGGCGCTCCCCGCCGATCAAGATCGCGGGTGATATCAACTCGGCGCGTGATTACCCCCGCCAGAGTCGCGATCAGCGCATCAATTCTCGGGTCGTGATTGCGCTGACGGTCGGGATCGACGGTCGCGTCAAAGCTTGCCGTGTCCTGCAGCCCAGCCCGGACGTAAGCGCCGGGCCGATCACATGCGGCCTTGCAATGAAACGGTTTCGGTTCCGCCCCGCGATCGATGCTCAGGGGCGACCGGTCGAGGCACAGTTCGGCTGGCAGCAGCGCTGGTTCTATTGACGGAAGGGGGCGCTGGGCCGTATCGCGCAAGGCCTCGTTTCTCCGGCTTGCGGCGCTACGCGTCATGTCGGTTGATTTCGATTCTCGTTCTCATGGGCAGGCCGCGCGGCCAGACCAGTCTGGATACTTTACTTCGATGTCGATAGTCCCGGTGATTCTCTGCGGCGGTAGCGGCACCCGTCTGTGGCCGCGCAGTCGTGCCGCTCGCCCGAAGCCTTTCCTGCCGTTGCTGGGCGATCAAACACTTTTTGAGGCAGCGCTTGCCCGCTGTCCGCACGACAAGGGGTTTGCCGCGCCGATCGTCGTTACCGGTGCCCAGCATCTGCCGCTGGTCGAAGCGCAACTGGGCATGGTTCCAGGAGCAGAAGTCATTGTTGAGCCTTCCCAGCGCAACACGGCTGCGGCCATCGCGCTTGCGGCTTGTCGCTTGCCTGACGATGCGGTCATGCTGGTGTGTCCCAGCGACCATTATATTGGAAATGCTGAGGCTTTTGCTGCAGCTGCCATGGCCGCCGTTGAACTCGCGTGTGAAGACTGGCTGGTTTCATTCGGGATCGAGGCGACCCGTCCTGAGACCGGCTTTGGCTATCTGCGCCAAGGCGAGCCCATCGGCGAGCTGGGATACCAGACCGCGCAGTTTGTCGAAAAGCCGGACCTCGAACGCGCTCGCCTTTTTCTGGCCGACGGCGGATACGCCTGGAATGGCGGTATCTTCGCTTTCCGTGTCGGAAGGTTCATGGAAGAACTCGAAGCGCATCGTCCGCAGATAGCGGCGGCAGTGCGCAATGCGGTTGCACTCGGTCATGCCGAGGGCGGTCGCTTCCATCCCGATGCGCAGGCATTCGGGCACGCGGATAGTGTTTCGGTGGACTACGCAGTGATGGAAAACACCCAGCGCGCTGCAATGGTGCCGGTCGATATGGACTGGTCCGATATCGGCAACTGGGAGGCACTGCACGACGCGTTAGATCGTGACGTAGATGGGAACACGGTGCGTGGGGCAAGGCGGAACTGGTCGATTGCCGTAACGTGCTGGTCGATACAGACGGTCCGCGCGTCTCGGTGATAGGATTGGAGAACGTTATCGTCGTGGTCGATGGCGACGAGATTCTGGTAACCTCGGCTGCTGGTGTGCAGAAGGTCGGCAAACTTTCAGGTGCAGCAAATCAGTAATGATGTAAGCCGCCGATCTTCAGCGGATCGGTGGGCTAGACGATGACCGGCCGCCCAGGGGCAGTCGGTGTTTGATTTTCAGGAGTGGCAGGAATGAATGTGCAGCTTCCCATTCGTCAGGTGGAAAAGCCCTGGGGCAAGGACGTCCTTCCTGCGCCCTTCGTGGCGTCTGAGGGAGAGCGTATCGGCGAGATCTGGTTCGAGCCGCCCGCCGAACTGCCGCAGCTTCTGGTGAAATATATCTTCACCAGTGAAAAGCTGTCCGTACAGGTCCACCCCTCGGATGCGCAGACGCTGGCCAAGGGTATCGGTCGTCAGGGCAAGGAAGAGTGCTGGTTCATTATCGATGCCGAACCGGGCGCGACGCTGGGCATCGGTTTCAACGAAGATCTGACCGAGGACGAGATGCGCGCCGCCGCGCTCGACGGTTCGATCGAGGGACTGATGACTTGGCACGCTGTGAAGCCGGGGGATTTCTTCTACATTCCGGCCAATACCGTCCATGCGATTGGCATCGGTGTCGGTCTGATCGAGGTCCAGCAGAACAGCGATATCACCTATCGCCTGTTCGACTACGGGCGTCCGCGCGAGCTGCATTTGGACGAAGGCATGGCCGTGTCGCGCGGGGAGGTCTACGATCTGGCGAAGTATCATCGCTATGTGCCGGAAACGGGATCGCACACGCTGGTCGAAGGGCCGCTGTTCCATCTCGATCAGGTGGAGGGCATGCCCGGCAGTTCGGTCGCGGCGCGTTACCCGGACGCGCTGCTGGTGATACCGCGTGAAGGCGTGGCCCTGGTCGGTGGCGAGCCTGTTGCGCCCGGAAGTTGTGCGCTGGCTGAGAGCCTGGCTCATATTGAGTTCGCCCCGGACGGTATCTGCCTGATCGCGCGCCCCGGCGCCTGAAGAGGCAGGGGCGCGCGTGGCGCACGGTATGATCGCGCAGACGATCCAACTGGCGTTGACGCCGGTCTTTGTGCTCGTCGCCATCGGCAATATCCTGAACGTCCTGTCGAGTCGGCTTGGCCGCGTCGTTGATCGCGCCCGGCAGCTTCAGGGGTTGCATGTCAGCACGCAGGGACGCGAGCATGATGTGGTGGTGCAGGAGATTCGGCTGGTGGATCAGCGGATCACGATCATCACCCGTGCCATCCGTGTGCTGGTGCTTTCGGCGCTCACGATCGGGGTTACGGTGACGATCCTGTTCCTTGAAGGGTTGGGTGGCTTCGACTGGCACCTTGCCGCCGCCCTGGTGTTCCTGGGGGCGGTTGTGCTGCTTCTCTATGCGCTTGTGCTGTTCCTGAAAGAAACGCAGATCGCCGCCGAAGCCTTGCGAATCCCACGCGATATGCTGGAACTTGATCGCGATTTGTGAGCGCTCCATCTCACTGGCGAACAACAAAAAAGGCCGGGCGATGACCCGGCCTTTTCGTATTTGATCAGCGAATGCCTCAAGCAGCGAGCGCGAAGGGCTCGATCTCACCCGAAAGGTACAGCTTCTTGGCCTTGGCACGGCTGAGCTTGCCTGAACTGGTGCGCGGCAGGCTCTTGGGCGGCACCAGTTCGATCACGCAGTTCATGCCCGTGATCGAACGCACCTTGTCGCGGATCAGGTCGCGCAGTTCCACGCGCTTGACTGGATCGGAGACGCGGCAATGCACCAGAACCGCAGGGGTTTCCTCGCCGTTCTCCATCTCGATAGAGAACGCGGCGATATCGCCATGGTTGAAGCCCGGCAGCTGCTCCACGGCCCACTCGATGTCCTGTGGCCAGTGGTTCTTGCCGTTGATGATGATCATGTCCTTGGCGCGGCCGACGATGAACAGATAGCCATCGGTCATGTAGCCCATGTCGCCGGTATCGAGCCAGCCATCGACCATGCAGGCCGCCGTCGCTTCCGGGTCGCGGAAGTAGGAATGCATGACGCTGGTGCCACGGCACCAGACCTTGCCGATCTTGTGGTCGCCCAGAATATCGCCATTCTCGCCGCGGATTTCGACGGTCATGTCGAGCACCGGTTTGCCGCAGTTGACGATCGCGCGATAGCGGGCCGGGCGCGAAAGGTCGCGCGGTGCACCGGAAAGGCGCTCTTCCTCAACCAGTTCGACGCGAATGCCTTCGCCCGGCGGCATGATGGTGACGGCCAGCGTCGCTTCGGCCAGGCCATAGCTGGGCAGGAAGGCGGTCGCCTTGAAGCCTGCGTCGGAGAAGGCATTGACGAAGCTCTGCATCACGTCCGGGCGGATCATGTCGGCGCCATTGCCGGCAAGACGCCAGCGCGAGAGGTCGAAGCGGTCCGAAACGGCGGTCTGCGTCGAGATGCGGCGTGCACAGATGTCGTAGCCGAAGGTCGGCGAATACGAAATCGAGGTGCCCTTGTTGCGGGTGATCATGTCCAGCCATGCCAGCGGGCGGCGGGCGAAGTCCTCGGTTTTGAGGTAATCGCCCGAAACCTGGTTGGCGATGAGCGACAGGAAGCAGCCGACGAGGCCCATGTCGTGATACCACGGCAGCCACGAAACGCAGCGATCGCTCTCGATCAGTTCCATGCCATGGCTGTGCGCAGCAAGGTTCGACATCAGCGAGCGGTGGGTGACAGCGACGCCATGCGGGAATCGCGTCGAGCCCGAGGAATACTGCAGATAGCAGATGTCGTCGCCCGACAGCGCAGGCAGCTCGCAGGGCGCAGCGTCGTATGCCGCGAAATCAGCCCATGTCGCGTGGCGGCAGCCCTGCCGCTCGGCGGCGAGGCTGGTCATGGCGGCGATCTCGTCGGGGCCGACGAGCAGCATCGGGTCGGAGCTGGCAAGCTGGACGGCCAACTGTTCGATGTAGTTGTCCTTGCCGCCAAAGCTGGTGGGCAGAGGGAGCGGCACCGGCCATGCACCGGCATAGACTGCGCCGCAGAACAGTGCGGCAAAGTCGGAGCCGGTCTCGGCGATCAGCGCGATGCGGTCGCCCGGCTTCACGCCGCGTGCGACCAGCGCATAGGCCACGGCGCGGGCATCTTCGCGCAACTGCGCGAACGTGTAGACCTTTGCCAGCGTGCCGCGCGGATCGTGGAAATTGAACCCGCGAGCGCCTTGCGCTGCATAGTCCAGCGCATCGGCAAAAGTGTCGAAATCGGCAAAACGGCGCGTCAGTGCGTCTTCGTTCGGGGTCGCTGCCAAAGCGGGGCTCTGTTCTGCGACCAGGTTTACGGTGTCGCCCATGCGTTCATATCCGTTATCTGTTGGACCGGTTTTCCGCCAAAATCAGGCGGACCTAGCGGTTTTTACCTGAACCGGAGATAGCTCTTCAGTCATCATCCGGTCCTCTGGAGCCTCCCCAATCGGAGGCGAGTGTGGCACGATTAGGGCAAGATGTCCGAACAGCGTCACAAATCAGCTCCGCTCACACCTGCCCGCCTCGAGGAATTGGCGCTCGCCTATGTCGCGCGTTTCGCCACGACGCAAGGCAAGCTGCGGGCTTATCTTCAGCGCAAGGTGCAGGAACGGGGGTGGTCGGAAGATGCGGATTGCGGCGTATCGCCGGCTGCTCCTGTGATCGAGGCGTTGGTCGAGAAGTTTCGGGAGGCCGGGTATGTCGATGACGTCGCCTGGGCGCGCATGAAATCGGGCAGTCTATCGCGAAGAGGATATGGTGCGCGCCGGGTGGCGCAGGCGCTGCGTCATGCAGGCGTGGATGCGCAAGGATGCGAGGAGGCTGCGCCGGGACGCTCGGTACAGGCCGAAGCGGCCGTCGCTCTGGCTCGCCGGCGACGCTTTGGCCCGTTTTCGCGTGAGGTGCCGGATCGACCGCTTCTGGAAAAGCAATTGGCGGCCATGCTGCGCGCGGGGCACGGCCAGACGACGGCGCGTCATGTGCTGGAGGCGCAGGACGAGGCAGCGCTGGACGAGTGGGTGGAAGTACTGCGCGAGGAGGATCGGGAGGGAATATGACCGGCGATTGCGCGGTGTAACGTCGGGGATGCACGATCCGCGTGCTGCGGGGTGTGTAAGACCTTGGCATGGGCATCGAACGGCGCTAACGCGTGGGCCTATGGGTATCCTCTCGAAGATGTTCACCTGGTGGGACGGCGCCACCATCGGCACCTCGCTCTGGAGTTCGCGTAACGGCGAACACGTCGGCACCGACGCGCAGGGCAACAAGTACTATCGCTCGAAGAGCGCCAAGGTGCGCACGACGGAAGGATACGAGCGCCGCTGGGTGATCTATGCAGGCGCGAATGATGCAAGCCGCGTTCCGGCCGAATGGCACGGCTGGCTGCACCATTCCTATGACGGCGTTCCTGAAAGCCATCTGCCGCCGCCGCGCATCTGGGAGGTCGATTATACGCCCAACGCCACAGGCACGGCTTCTGCCTATCGCCCTCAGGGCGCGCTTGAGCGGGGTGGCCATCGCGCCGCCGCGACGGGCGACTACGAAGCCTGGTCTCCGGACGCCTGAGGTTCGGTCCGGTGAAGCGGGCCGCTTCTTTCCCGATCCGTCGCGTCGCTGTGATGGCGGTGTCGCTGCTGGCGCTGTCCGCCTGCAGCAAGGGGCGTGCGCCTGATGTTGACGCGCACGCTACCGACGTGCCGGATGCGATCGCCGGTATGCAGGCCAGTCCCGCTCAGGCAGAGCAGGGACAGCGCATCGGAACGCCCAACAAAGATCGCGTGGTTACGCTTGGTGTCCTGAACAAGCGAAACAACCTTTCGCAGGATCTGGTGATGAAGCCCGGCGAATCGCGTCGCATGGGTAATCTGGTCGTAAAGGTCGCTACATGCGACAAGACCTTGCCGTGGGAGCGCCCCGAAGAGGAGGGTGCTTTCGTGCAGGTCTTCGTCGAGGAGCGCGCGAGCACCCAGGAAAAGCTGGCCTGGCACAAGGTGTTCTCGGGCTGGCTGTTCAAGAATTCGCCTGCGTTGAACGTGGTGCAGCACCCGGTCTACGATGTATGGGTCAAGAAGTGCGATATGCACTTCCCCGGAGAGGAGGCGGGGTCTCCCGCCCCAGCCAGCGCGAGCAATGCGCCGAAGCCTTCGGGCAGCGAAAGTGCTGCGGCTCCGGAAGAAGCGCCTGCTGCAAAGGCTGCTGCGGTTGCAGCGCCTTCAGTTGCCCCTGTCGGGACATCGACGGCACCTGCGGACGACTGAGCTTCGTTCAGGAGCGCAAGGTAGCGCTTTTGCGGGATTTCCACTGCGCCCAGTGAGGCCAGGTGGCTCGTCATGAACTGGCAATCCAGCAGTTGCGCATCCGCTTTGCGCAAGGCGGCCACGAGCCAGGCGAGCGCCACTTTCGATGCGTCCGGAACGCGGGAAAACATGCTCTCGCCGCAAAACGCCCGGTTGAAACCCACGCCATAGAGGCCGCCGACAAGTGCGTGCTCGCCATTCTCATCCCGTTGCCAGCATTCGATCGAATGGGCGAGGCCCATGTCGTGCAGGCGCTGATAGCTTGCCTGAATGCGATGGCTGATCCAGCTTCCGGATTCGCTGTCGGTTGCTTCCGGATCGGGGCGAGGAGCAGCGCAGGCGGTGATGACCTGATCGAAGGCTGCATTGCACGTCACCGTGAAGCGCTCGCGGCGCAAGGTGCGTGCCAGCGAGCGGGACAGGCGAAAGCCATCGAGAGGGATGATCGCGCGCAAGCGGGGTTCCACCCAGAAGATTTCCGGATCGTCGCGCGCATCTGCCATGGGGAAAATGCCGGTACGATAGGCCAGCATCAGCAGGCCGGGGTCAATGATCGGAGGAGTTTCTGCGGCTTCCACGCCTCAGGGCATAACAGAGAGAGGAGGTCGCTGAAAATGCCCAGTCAAACCTGCTTCCGAAAATCTTGAGAGAGGCGCTTGTAATCCAGTGAAAGTGCCTCTAGAGGCAGCGCTCCCGCAGGAGTGTAGCTCAGTTGGTAGAGCATCGGTCTCCAAAACCGAGGGCCCACGGTTCGAGTCCGTGCACTCCTGCCACTTTCCCAAATCGTCAAATTCTCCTTCTCGAGATTGCGTTGCGCTGTGAGCGCGGCGGGCTTTTATAAGCCTTTGTAAACGATTCGTCGCTATTTCAGGGCGTGCTGGCGCTGGCCAGGGTTTGGGTTGCACACCATGATGACAAGTGTCCCTTGGCCGGAAGTTTCGGTTTCAGCCGAATCTGCGCCTGCTTTTCCCATTACACCGACGTCTGCAAAGCGCCTTGATTTGCGTGTGATTCTGCTTGCAGATGCGCTGCTCTGGACCCTTATCGCCCTGATCATCCAATTCTTGGTCTGACGGGAACGGATCGGGGAGGGATGCGCTCCCGGCATGGCGCGGACCTTGCCAATTGTGCCATGACGATTAGGAGAGCCCGTCGATTCACCGAATCGCGGGATGCGTGCGGCATGACGTCGTCGCGCGCCTGATGGGGTATCGGGAAAGCTGTACTCGGCAATGCACGGAACCGCGCGTCCGGAAACGGACGACATCGCTGAAAATCCACGACGTCCGCATGACGCGACTGGCTCGCGCCTGCCGGCATTGTGGATCGGAATCGCCCTCTCGCTGATCGCCTGCCTGCCGGCACTGGTCGCGTGGGCGCCGGAAATGACCGACTATCCCTCGCATCTCGCGGGCTTCAAGGTGATGCTCGATCATGGGCGGGATCCTTTCCTGACCGACTATTTCACGTTCCACTGGGAATGGACGGGCAACCTGGGTGCGGAGTTGCTGATGGTGCCGCTGGCGCCGCTGTTCGGTCTGGAACTGGCGGGTCGGATTATCGTCGGCTTGATCCCGGTGCTGACCGGCGCCGCGATCATGGCGGTCAGCTGGACGCTCTATCGTCGCATATCGGTGGCGCGATGCTGGCGCTGGCGCTGATCTGGTCCCCGGCACTGTTGATGGGGTTCCTCAACTGGTCGCTGTCGCTGGCCTTTGCGTTGCTTGTCTTTGCCTTATGGGTAAAGCTCGATGGCAAGCGCTGGCGCGTACTGCCGTTTATTCCCGCATCGTTTGTAGTGTGGCTCTGCCACGTATCAGGCTGGGGCGTGCTCGGCGTGATGGTGTTCGGCTACGAATGGAGTAAGCGCAAGAACTGGCTGGACTGGCGGCCGTTCCTCAAGCCCTGGCCGCTGATCTTTCCGATCCTGCCGATGCTGCTCGGCATGGGGGCCAATACCAAGGTTTCCTACGGCTGGCAGGTGTTGGAGTACAAGTGGGCCATCCTCTACAAGGCGATGCGCAGCTACGATTACACGCTCGATATCACCAGTATCTGGGTCATCCTGCTGGTGCTGGTCGCGGCTTTCGCGCTCCGCAAGATCGATGGTCGCATGGGATGGGGCGCGTTGCTGCTTTTCGTGCTGACCCTGATCGTGCCGCGTCAGATCTTTGGCGGTGATTATGCTGATTACCGCCTGAGCACCACCGCTCTGCTGACAGCTTGCCTCGCGATCGACTGGGCGCTCCCGTTGTGGTTGGTCGTGGCTGCTGCTTCGGTATTCTGCGCAAGGCTGGGTGTGACGTCGTATGTCTGGCACCGTGATGCACAAACGGCGAAGCAGTTGATCGCTGCGCTGGATTACGTGCCTGAGGGCGCGCGTGTGGCCACGGCGGTTGCCATTCCCTTCCATCAGTGGAAATTCGGCCCGTTCGAGCACTTCGGCAGCTATGCGGTCGTTCGTCGCAGCGCGATGGAGAACTCCAATTTCGCGCTGCCGGATGTGCATATGCTTTCGATGCGCGACCAGACCTATCGCTTCGCGGATCCGTCGCATCGGATTCTGTATGGCCCGGATCAGGATATCGACCTGCGCAAGTTCCGGCCTGCGCGCCATGCCGACTATCTGTGGTATATCGGTACTCGCAAGCCTGTGGCGCTGCCGGACGGCGCACGGATCATCTTCAGCACGCCCAATTCGTTTCTTGCGCGTCTGGCGAGTCCGGCAGACCTTGCAATTCCGCCCGACGAAGGTTAAGTCCGCCACTCTCTTCCGACATGCGGATCCTTCAGCTCCTCCCGGCCTCGGCCGGGGCGGCGATGGCCCCTAGCCGGAAGACTCGAACAATTCACGCCGCCGGTCGCAGGTTCGCGGTCCGGGCTGGCAAGAGACACACGAGAGCGAACGACATGGCAAAGACCTCGCCCGGCCAGTTTGTGCAGCAGGTGCGCGCGGAAGCCTCCAAGATCCACTGGCCCTCGCGCCAGGAGACGGTGACGACGGCGATCTTCGTAGGTATCATGACTGTGATTCTCGCGGTCTTCTTCCTCGGCATCGATGCGCTGTTCGGCTGGGTCGTCAGCTCGCTGCTGTCGCTCATCTGATCGCCTGAACACCGGACTAAAGAGAGACTTCATGGCCCGCTGGTACATCATCCACGCCTACTCCGGCTTCGAGAGCAAGGTGAAGGAATCCATCATCGCCGAAGCCGAGCGTATCGGTCTGTCGCAGCTCGTCGAGGACGTGCAGGTTCCTTCGGAAACCATCACCGAAGTGAAGCGCGGCAAGAAGGTGCAGACCGAACGCAAGACGATGCCCGGTTACGTGCTCGCCAAGCTGACGCTGAACGATGACGTCTATCACCTCGTCAAGAACACCGCGAAGGTCACCGGCTTCCTTGGCGCCAACGGCAAGCCGCAGGCGATCAGCGAGAGCGAGGCCGCGCGTTACTTCGGTGCCGCAGAGGCTGCCGCAGCCGAGCCGCGTAAGCAGGTGAACATCGATTACGAGATCGGCGATTCGGTCAAGGTTCTCGATGGTCCGTTCGCCAGCTTCAACGGCGTGGTCGAGGAGCTCGATTTCGACAAGAACAAGGTCAAGGTCTCGGTCTCGATCTTCGGCCGTGCGACGCCGGTCGAACTCGACTTCGAGCACGTCGAGCTCAGCAAGTAACATCAAGAGCGGGCGAGGCGGATCGCGCCTCGCTGCTTTTCCGGCCTTCCTTGACGGGACAAGCTGTGTTTCGCGCCCCGCGTGCCTTATGGCACCGGGGCGTAGATCGTTAAGGTGACGTGCTCCTGCAGGGTGAACCCGAGATCGCGATAGATAGCCAGTGCGCGTTCGTTGTCGCTGTAGGCGTGCAGGATAGGGAGGCGACCTTCCGCCAGGATCGAATCGGCGACATGACGTGAGAGCAGGGCGGCAAGCCCGCGTCCGCGCGCATCGGGGTGCGTGCAGACACCGCTGACTTCGACGACATTCGCCGTTGTGATGCGGCGTCCCGCCATCGCCAGCAGGCGGCCGTTTTCGCGAATGCCCCAGAACTGTCCGAGATCGCCGGTGCGCGTGCCGAACGGGCCGGGTGCCGTCAGGGTCGCAAGTTCGAGCATCTCGGGGAAATCGCGCTGGCTTAATCGAACCGGCACCGCTTCGCTGGCGTGCTTGAGCGGTGGTGTATCAGCCAGCACCATGCGCACACCTGCGCCGATTTTTACCGTCTCCGTACCCGGCACCTTCAGGACCGCTCCAGGTTGCATGAGTGCGAGCGGTCCGGTTTCCTGCGCCAGTCTGCCCAGAGCCGCGAGGCACTCCGGAGTGTCCTCCCGGATCGCAGCGAGTGGTCCGATGTCGGGATGGAAGCGTCGGGCCAGATCATCGCCAAGCGAATGACGGCGCTGCTCGCCGGTTAGTGCGGTCCACAGCAGGCGGCCATGGAGTTCGGGCGGTAAGGTATTCAAGGCGGCAGGGGCGAGGGTCATCGCGCGGTCCTTTTGGTGCGTTCGGTGCGGATGCGGCTTTCGAGCGGGATTTCGGCGAGCGCAGCATCCAAACGGTCGAGATAGGCGAGCAGATTTTCGGCGGGCGCTTCGCAGATTGCGGCTACAGCCGCCTCGACATCGGCATAGAATTCGGCGCTCAGTCGCGTGAGCAGGGCGCGCCCTTTGTCCGTAAGGCGGGCTTCGCGCTGGCGTTGATCAGCCCGTCCGGGCACGACTTCAATGAACCCGTCGGTTGCCAGTTTGCCGAGACTCCGGGTGATGCCTGGCTGGCTGAGATCAAGGCGCTGGCCCAGGGCGCCGACTGTCGAAGGGCCTTCGCCAAGCGCGTGGATGACCGGTATCTGCGCAGGCTGTACGCCGATTCCACCATCACGAAAGGTCTCTGCAACCCCTGCTTGCAGGCGTTCTCCAAGGCGCCGAAATCGGCTTCCCAGGGTCATGTAACCCAGTTCGGCAATCAGATCGTGCGATGATGGTGCATTATTCATAACGAGATATATAACACGCAATGTAAAATTTGTGAGGTCTGATTTCGTTGTTTCCCCGCGCCGACGCATAAGGCGGCCGGCAGCGCGTCAAAGCGGCGTGAAAGGAAGATGCGCGACCTCTTTCCTTTTGTTCGCCTTTGCCGTAAGGGGCCGCCTTCGGTCCGGCGTGCCGGGTCCGATTCTGTGCGGAAGGGTGCTTGTCGCCCGCATCACCGCTCAACATGAGTGTCGGCTTGGGGCTCTCCCGGATCGACGCGACAGTGTGAAAGGAAAGGCCTCATGGCCAAGAAAATTACTGGTTATATCAAGCTGCAGGTTCCGGCCGGCAAGGCTAACCCGTCGCCGCCGATCGGTCCGGCTCTGGGTCAGCGCGGCGTGAACATCATGGAGTTCTGCAAGGCGTTCAACGCGTCGACGCAGGAACTCGAGAACGGCATGCCGATCCCGACGATCATCACCGTCTACGCGGATCGCAGCTTCACGTTCGTCACCAAGACTCCGCCCGCCAGCTTCCTGATCAAGAAGGCTGCCGGTCTCAAGTCCGGCTCGAAGGAGCCCGGCAAGATTTCGGCTGGCAAGATCGCCCGTTCGAAGCTGTCTGAGATCGCCCAGGTCAAGATGGCCGACCTCAATGCCAATGACATCGAAGCCGCAACGAAGATCATCGAAGGCTCCGCTCGCGCGATGGGCCTCGAAGTGGTGGAGGGCTGATCCCATGAAGCAGACCAAGAACCAGAAGGCTCTCGCAGCCAAGCTCGGCGACAACATGAAGCTCTACGCTGTTGGCGAAGCGCTCCAGACCCTGCGTGACCTCAAGGCCACCAAGTTCGACGAGACCGTTGAAATCGCGATGAACCTGGGTGTTGACCCGCGTCACGCCGACCAGATGGTCCGTGGCATGGTCTCGCTCCCGGCCGGCACCGGCAAGACCGTCAAGGTCGCTGTGTTCGCCAAGGGTGACAAGGCTGCGGAGGCTCTGGCCGCTGGTGCCGACAAGGTTGGTGCCGAAGACCTCATGGAAGACATGCAGGCCGGCAACCTCGACTACGATCGCGTCATCGCCACCCCGGACATGATGGGCGTCGTCGGCCGTCTCGGTAAGCTGCTGGGTCCCAAGGGCCTGATGCCGAACCCGAAGCTGGGCACCGTCACCCCGAACGTGACGCAGGCCGTGAAGGACGCCAAGGGCGGCCAGATCGAGTTCCGCGTCGAGAAGCAGGGCATCATCCACGCCGGTATCGGCAAGATGTCGTTCTCGGACGCTGACCTGCTGACCAACTTCAGCGCGTTCGTCGATGCGATCGTCAAGGCGAAGCCCTCGGGCGCCAAGGGCAAGTATGTCCGCAAGGTCACGCTGTCCTCGTCGATGGGCCCGGGCCTGAAGATCGACACGACCGAAGTCGCCGGCGTCTGATCTCAGACGTCGCCGGTAACGGACAGAAAAGGCCGGGAGGGAAACCTCCCGGCCTTTTTGTGTTTGGGGTGTCTGTACTTTAGAGTTCGCCTGGCTTTCAGCATACCTCGATCAGAATCGTGTCGAGGGTAAACGACCCGTCATCCTCGATCTCGAAATGAGCAGTGGCGGCTGGCGCGGCTGCACGCTGGAGCGTGCGGATCGCCTCGCAGCGATCGTGCGAGGTGCGCATGCGCGATGTCCAGTCGGCGAAGTCCATTCGCAAGCGAGCTGTTGTGAAAGAGCAAATTGCGAAACCCGCCTGCGTCAGCATCGAAGTCCATTCAGCCGTCGAATAATCACGCACATGCGAGAGGTCGCGGAGCAGTTCGATAGCCTGCAAATGGGTGTCGGTAATTGCGAGGCTAGGGGCCATGACATCTGCGAAAACAGCTGACGCTCGTGGCTTGAGGACGCGGCGTGCCTCGCGCAGTCCTGCCATCGCATCATGCCAGTGGTGCGTCGAAAAGCGGCAGGCGAGGAAATCGAAAGTGCCATCTGCGAAGGGCAGTGCTTCGGCAGGCGCGGTGGTGACATCGACATTGTCGAAGCCGCGCCGGGTGGCTTCGGCGATGACCTGATCCAGCATTTGCGGTGACAGGTCGCAGGCTGTGACGGTACCTGCGAACGGCGCCATCGCGTAACTGACGTGACCGCCGCCTGCTCCGAGATCAAGCGCATGGGCCGGGCGATGTATCTCGGCGAGCTTCGCGATGTGCTGCAGATCTGCGCCACTGGCATGAACGGCGCTGCCCACATAGGCGGCTGCGACAGTGCCAAACTGGCTGTGGATCAGGGCATCATTACGGTCAGTCATGGGTTGCTTCTCCTTGGGTGGCCTTCCTGCGCGAAATTTAACCTGTTACAAGATGCTCATTTATCCTGTTACAAATGCCACCATGACCAGTGATGAGCAGCGATACCTGCTGGGCGCATTCGTAAGAGCGCGGCGGGAAAAAGTGGCAGCGCCCTCAGGTGCGCGCCGTCGGCGGACCCCCGGACTGCGGCGGGAGGAACTGGCGGAGCGCGCGGGCATCGGTACCACCTGGCTGGCATGGATAGAACAGGGGCGCGAGATTCGGCCTTCCGCCGAAGCGCTGGGCAGGCTGGCTGAGGGGCTCAATCTGGCCCCGGCAGAGCGCCGCTATCTGTTCTCGTTGGCAGAGCGGCATGACCCGGCCCATCCTCCCAGCCTTGGCTCGGACGCGCCGCCAGCGCTGGAAGCACTCGTGCGGGCCTTGTCATGCCCTGCCTATGCGCTTGATCCGGCGTGGACAGTGTGTTGCGCAAATAGAGCTGCGAGACGGTTGTTCGCGGGATTGTTCGATGAGACGGAGACACCGAACCTTCTGGTCTATGTGTTTACGCATCCTGCTGCGCGCAACCTCCTGCCTGACTGGCGTCAGCGGGCTATTCGCGTTCTGGGTGAGTTTCGGCGCGATTTCGGGCTTGCGATCGCAGATCCGAGAGTCCGGTTCGTGGTTGAAAGACTTCAGGAAAGCAGCCTATTGTTTCGCGAAGGCTGGGCCGATCAGGCGGTGCGTGAACGGGAAGGGGGGAGGCGGACATTCATTCATCCCGAAGATGGTGCGCAGCACTTTCTCCAACACACGGTAGCAGATATCGAACGTGGCGATTTCCGTCTCGTCTATCTGGAGCCGGAACGGGAGGCAGAGATGGGCGGAGATCAGGCTGGCGAAAGAGCGCCAGGCTGATAGCATTCGACCACAAGTGCGATCGGCAGTCCATCCGGACGGCGCAGGAGCGCGCGATGGGTCAGTATCGTTTCCGGTGGCGAATCGGGGAAACCCGGTCCCTTGATCGATTCGAGGCGGTCCCGGCGAAAGGCGAGCGCGGCGACGGCCTCGCCGAACGGAATGTCCGTTTCCGTCAGGGTATGGTTCATATCCACCGTCAACCGGTCGGGGACGAACCAGTTGCGGGCTTCGGACAGTACGCGGGTGCCGCAGGTAAGCCTGACATGCCGAAAACCGAAGCGTTGCTCAGACTTGAGGTACAAAAGCGCACGGGTTTCCGCAGGGGGGGCGTAACGGCGCTTTGCTGGGTGTGCAGGCGTTCAACCCGTATCACCGGTGCTCGTGAAAAGCCCCGCTTCTGACACCAGAGCGCAAGCGCGCCCGTGGCATCGTCCTGCGCGGCAAGGGCTGCTTCCAGATCGCTTACGGCGGCGGACACCATATGTCGTTCAAATGCCGTCGGATACCGGCTCCTTGCCGAGCGCAGTCAGGCCTTCGCTTACCATCGTTGCGCAGGCAGTGAGGTCAGCAGGATCGACCGAACGGATGACGAAGTTGGCGCCGGTTCTGCCCTCTGCCCAGAAAGGGTAGGAGCCAATCTGGCAACTCTCGAAAGCCTTTTCTGCATCGCGCAGCAGGTCGGCGACCTCGCTTTCCCCGACCCAGCAGCCGATGGTGGCCGACAGCACCGGGTCTCCGCCTTCGAGCGTTCCGGTCAGGGCATCGAGCATGCCGGCAGTAATGCTGGGAACGCCGGCCATTATGAAGACATTGTCGATTCGAATGCCGGGAGCACCGGTATAGCGGTTGGGGATCAGGCTGGCGCCTTCGGGCGTGCGGGCCATCCGCAAGCGTGCTTCTGTCAATTCGCTGTCGCGCGAGGTGTAGTACTCTTCCAGAATAGCCCGCGCTTCCGGATGGACGACGGCAGGCACGCCAAAGGCTTCCGAAATTGCATCGACGGTAATGTCATCATGCGTCGGCCCGATGCCGCCGGTGGTGAACAGGTAATCGTTTCGGGCGCGCAGCGTATTCACGGCCTCGACGATAGCGGGCGTATCGTCGGCCACCACGCGCACTTCGCGCAAGCGTATACCCTGAACCTGTAGCCATGCGGCAACCTGCGCGATGTTCTTGTCATGCGTGCGGCCGGACAGGATCTCATCGCCGATGACGACGAGAGCGGCGGTGAAGATTCGCGTGCGTGGGGCCATGCCCTATGGCTAGGCCATGTGCCCGCGATCTTCCACCGCCTTTATGTGCTGCAATCGCTTGATTCTTGTCAGTCGGCAGGCATCACGATGAACTGCTCCCAGCGACCGGCGGCGCCGGGCTCGGCATATGTTACAAGGTGAAGCTTCTTCGCGCCGAAGCTGATCTCGAAGTTGCGATTGACGAAACCACCGCGCAGGCGCGGCTTGCCGACCGGGGCGAAGGCTGTGACCGGGCCGAGCGGTGCAAGGCTGCTCTTGTAATCGCGCCGCACGATTGGGGTGAAATAGAAGCGGGCATGTTCGGTAAACTTGGCCGGATCGAAAGTGCCCGCGATCAGTGCCTGCAGTTGCGCCTTGGCATCGTCGGCGCGTTGCGTCTGGCCGCTATCTGCCGGAAGGTCTTTCGGCATCACGATATCGGCGATAGCCTGGGTTATTGAGCCGGTGACTGAGCCGAAATCGGCGTTGGTCAGCACTACGATGGCGACATCGCTGTCGGGATAGACGGTGTTCTGTGAAAGGAACCCTACCGATTCGCCACCATGGTTGATGAAGCGGCGACCATTTGCCACGCCGCTCGACACACCAAGACCATACGCAGGATCGGTGCCGTCTGCCAGGATGACCGGGCTTTCCTGCTCCTCCCAATCTTTCGCGGTCAGGATTTGGCGGTTAAGCCGGGCGATATCCCAGCGCGCAAGGTCGGAAGCCGTCATCGACAGTTCGCCAGCGGCCCACAGCCATCCGGCGGCAGGCGGCGTTGCTGGCTCTACCGGTCCCAGAGCGTAACGGTGATAGCCTTGCGGGAACCCCGGCTTGTTGGTGTCGTCGATATTGAGCGGATGCATGCTCAGCGGTTTGAAGAAGGTCGTTTCAAGCTGCTGCCACAGCGGAGCCCCACCAACCTTCTCTGCGATCAACCCGGCCACGACATAGCCGGTGTTCGAGTATTGCCACCGTGTTCCCGGTGTGTAGTCAAGCGGAGCACTGGCCCAGCGATGCAGGATTTCCTGTGGGCTGATGGGCTTGGTCATGTCACTGAACATGTAGTCCTGCGGCCAGAAATCGCGCAGGCCGGACGTGTGCGAGAGCAACTGACGAATGGTGATAGTATCGCCACCGCTGATGCCATCGAGATATTTCGAGACATGATCGTCCAGCGAGAGCTTGCCTTCGTCTTGCAGCTTGAGAATTAGAGCTGCGAGGAACTGCTTGGAGTTCGATGCGATCTGATAAGGTTGATCGGGCTGGGCGGGCATACCTTCCCCGGCCTTGCCCCACGCTCGGGCCAGGACAATCCGACCACCTTGTGTCACCGCGACCTGGGCGGAGGGCACGCCACTATCCGCCAAGATCTTGCTGACCGCCTGATCAATGGCAGAAAGCTGTGTGGCGCTGAGACTGGGGGCAGCGGCGGCGGCCGGCGCAGCAGCTTGGGCTGTGGCAGGTGTGATGTTCAGGGTGGAGCCGACAAGCAGCCCGGCGAGGGCAAGGGAGAAGGATTTGCGCATGCGCGAAGGTCTAAGCTCTCGCGACCGGTGCGGCAATCGCGTTTCCTGATGAGCTTGCGCGACTGTTTTCACATCGCCGAAAACAAAAGGGCCGGCCCAAAGGCCAGCCCGAAGTTTTGGGAGAGGATGCCTGAAAGGCACTGTCTGTATCGCCCGAATCGCTTAATGCTGCAAGTGCGAAATGACATTGTGCAGTCGCGAGCGATGGCGATCTGTCCCGATCGTGGGACAGACCTAAAATTTGGAGGAGTTTTCAAAGGGAGGTCGCAAGTCGCGAGGGCATCTGCCGCAGGCGAAAAAAAAGGCTAGCGTAGGCCAGCCTTTATGGAAGTTTTTGGGAGAGGATGCCTGAAAGGCGCTTCTTATATGCCTGCAAGCTCGATTTTGGACAAATGCGAAAAAGATGGATATGATTGCAAGATATGCACTCATGAGGTGATTTTGCTGCAATCACTACGCTTTTCGGAATTGCTGTAGCTGCGAAGAAGGGAAGCGCACCGGTGCTTTGCGCTCACCTCTCCGGCGGGACAAAGCAAAAAAAAAGGCCGGTCAGAAGACCAGCCTATTTGAAAGTTTTTGGGAGAGGATGCCTGAAAGGCATGCTCTTTATGCTTGAGGTGCGCCTCTGCCGCAAATGCGAAAACTTTTACGTTCTTGCAGAATTTGCATTTGCATTGGGATGCAAATTGATTCGCGTCAGCTGGACGTTATCGCTCCGAACAGATCATGCTCGTCCGCATCTTCGATGATAACTTCAACGATATCACCGGCTTGCAGGTCACTGCCAACATCGCGCAGGTAGACGTTTCCATCGATTTCGGGTGCATCGGACTGCGAGCGACCCGTTGCGCCGATCTCGCCATCTTCATCCGGCTCGCCAACGTCATCGATAATGACCGGGAGCACGCGCCCGATTTTTGCCTGCAGCTTGGTGGCGCTGATAGCCGCCGTCTTTTCCATGATTCGCTCGTAGCGCTCCTGCTTGACGGCTTCCGGCACAGCGTTCGGCAGGTCATTGGCAGAAGCGCCTTCGACGGGTTCGAACTTGAACGCGCCAACCCGGTCGAGTTGTGCTTCGTCCAGCCAGTCCAGCAGGTACTGGAAATCGGCTTCGGTCTCGCCGGGGAAACCGACCACGAAGCTGGAGCGAATGGTAAGATCGGGGCAGATTTCGCGCCACGATCGCAGACGTTCGAGAACCTTCGCCTCGTTCGCGGGCCGCTTCATCGACTTCAGCACCGAGGGCGCTGCGTGCTGGAACGGGATGTCGAGGTAGGGGGTGACGAGCCCCTCGGCCATCAGCGGGATGACCTGATCGACATGGGGGTAGGGGTAGACGTAGTGCAGGCGCACCCAGGGGTGGTTGCCTTGCGCGTCCGTCAACTGGCCAAGCTCGCGCGCGAGGTCGGTCATGTGGGTACGGACTCCGCGGCCTTTCCAGGTGCGGGTCTCGTGCCGCACATCGACGCCGTAGGCCGAGGTGTCCTGGCTAATGACGAGCAATTCGCGTGTGCCGGCCTGCACCAGCTTTTCCGCTTCACGCAACACGGCGTCGATGCGGCGGCTCGCCAGCTTGCCGCGCAGCGAGGGGATGATGCAGAACGAGCAGGCGTGGTTGCAGCCCTCGGAAATCTTCAGATAGCCGTAGTGGCGCGGGGTCAGCTTGACGCCCGCCTCGTCGTAGATCTGAGGGATCAGATCGACATAGGGTGACAGTTCGGGCGGTGCGGCATCGTGCACCGCTTCGACCACGGCCTCATACTGATGGGCACCGGTCACGGCGAGCACATCAGGGAATTTCGCGCGGATGGCCTCGGCTTCATTGCCCATGCAGCCGGTCACGATAACACGGCCATTCTCGGCCATCGCCTCGCCGATTGCGGCCAGGCTCTCTTCCTTGGCGGAATCGAGGAATCCGCAGGTGTTGACGAGCACGACATCGGCACCGGCATAGTCGGCGCTCATCGTGTAGCCATCGGCGCGCAGGCGCGTGAGGATGCGTTCGGAATCGACCAGAGCCTTCGGACAGCCGAGGCTCACCATGCCGACTTTGGGCGGGGAGGGGATTTCAATAGCCATGGGATTGGCGCGCCCGATACGCGTTTTGCCCCTGAAAGTCATCAGGGAAAGGCGTGCATGTGATTCGCAACAGGCTATCCTTTGAATGCCGTTCGCGCTAGGCCCTGCGCAGGGGTTTCCAAAGTCTGGGGAATTTGCAGATGGGTCCGGTGAACTGGTTGGGTGTCGTGCTGGCTGCCGCGGTGGCGTGGCTGGTCAATCTGCTGTGGCACCGGGTTCTTTTTCGCCCCCGGCGCATGCTGATCGCCTCTAACGAGCGCCAGCCGGACAGCGCGCTTTCGGTTGCTGTGATCTTGGTGATTGCCGCCATCATGCTGGGCCATTTCTATGCCCGCATCGGCGTGGACATGATGAAGGCCAAGCCCTGGCTCTACTTCATGCAGTCGGGAGGCCTTGCCATTGCCTTTGTGATTCCCGCCGTGTGGCTGACGCAGCGTCGCAGCGCACTGGAGCCGATGCGCCGCTTGCTCGACTGCGTGGGCTGGCTGGTCGTCTACCTTGCCATGGGCACGGTGTTCTGGGCGCTGGGATAACGACTCATCGCGGTGCGGTGACGGCTATTTCCATGATAACATCGCCGGGTTCGAGAACATGCGCTTCGGATTCCCAGAAGCCGATCATCCGTTTGCCCCGATAGACGCGCAGGCCCTTGCCGGTGCCGATGCTCTCCAGCGGGCGTCCGACTTCCTCCGGGCGGATCGGGCGTTCGACCAGTTGCACGCGGCCTTCGGCTGAGGCGAGGTCGGACATGTAGTCCGCCGTGTGCTGCCCTTCCGCCGAGCCTGCCAGTAGAAGCCCGGTAAAACGCACCGGGTTGATGACGTTGTTTGCACCTGCTTGCCGGGCGAGTTGCTCGTTATCGTCGGCGCGTACGACGACAGTGATCGGCACGCTGGGGGCCAGATGGCGCGCCGTCAGCACGATCAACACCGAGGTATCGTCGCGCCCGGCGGAAACCAGCACGGTACGCGCGGTGGAAATGCGCACGGCGGTGAGTGTCTCGTCGCGAGTCGCATCGCCTTCCATGACGTTGCAGCCCATCGATTCGGCATGCGCGAGGCGTGCGGGCGAGGGATCGACGACCACTATCTGTCCCGGTTCGGTGCCGCGCGCGACCAGTTCGTGTACGGCTTCCGAACCGCTCACGCCAAAGCCGAGCACGACGATATGGTCTTTCAGGCGTTCCTGTATGCGCCGCATACGCCAGGTCTCCCAACTGCGCTTGATGATGAAGTTATAGGCCGTGCCCACGAAGATGGTGATGACGGCAAGACGGATCGGCGTCACCAGAACAGCCTCGATCAGCCTTGCGCGATCGCTGACCGGAGCAATGTCGCCAAAGCCGGTCGTGGTGATCGAGATCATCGTAAAATAGACGACATCGAGGAAACTGACGGTGTTGTCGTGCGTGTCCTTGAGGCCGCCACGGTCCATCCAGTGGACCAGTACCACCAGCCCGATCAACGCAAAGGCTGCACCAAGGCGCAGGCCCACGTCAGCCCAGACCGGTACGCGCAAGGCCCTGCGCAAAGGGCGGAAGCTGAGGGGATTGACGCGATGTCTGGCCATCGCGGCTGAGGTTAGGGCGCGGGAGGCAGCGCGTCCAGCGGATCGACCGGTTTGCCGTCGTGGCGAACCTCGAAGTGCAGTTCGGTGCTCTTGGCAAGCCCGGTATCGCCCACGATGCCCACGCGTTCCCCGGATCGCACGGTTTCGCCCTGCTTCACGGTCACGCGCTGGAGGAAGCCATAGGCGGTGGCCCAGCCATTGCCATGATCGACGACCACCAGATTGCCGAACTGGTGATACTTGTCCTCGGCACCGGCGAAGACGACGGTTCCTGCGGCGGCCGCCCGTACCGGAGCGCCTTCGGCACCTGCGATATCGAGGCCGTCATGTGTGGAGCCGCTAGGGCTGTACCCGCGACGGATCGCGCCCTTGAGCGGCCAGGCAAAGCGCGCTGTGGAGGGCTTGGCGGGCGAGGGGGTTGCGATCGGAGCCGCTGCGACGGCGGGGAGGGCGGAGGCCCCCGGTTGCATCGGTTTGCCCATCACGGTGGGGATGATCAGTCGTTGACCGACGCGGGGCGGGGCTTTGGGGTCGAGGTTGTTGGCGGTCGCGATCTGCTCCCACGGCATAGCCAGATCGTAAGCGATGCTGAACGTGGTTTCGCCCGCCGCCACGACATGGGTGCGGCTTCGCGGCAGGATCAGGTGCTGGCCGACACGCACGCTGTAGGGTGCTGCGATGCCGTTGGCCTCGGCAATCAGGCTTTGCGACAGACCGGCCTTGCGGGCGATGCCGCTCAGGGTCTCCCCGGCGGTGACGATATGGCTGTCTGCCAATGGCGCCTGCGGGGCAGGGGCGGGCGATGCGTCTGGGTCCTGCGGTCCGCGTGCGGCGATCACGCGGCGTGCGGTGCGCTCGGCATCGACCGAGGCATCGCCGCGCGGGATGTCGAGCTTCTGGCCGACATGGACCACGAACGGGGCTTCGAGGCCGTTTTCCTCGGCGATTTCGCGCGGTTCCACTCCGGCGCGGTTGGCGATGCCGTTCAGCGTCTCGCCGGGGCCCACAACATGCACGCTCTCCTGTCTGAGGTTAGCCGGTTTCGCATCCGGCGCGGCAAGCACCGGCATTGCGAGAAGCGCGGCTGCGCCCGAGAGCAGGAGAACGGCGGGCCTCACTGGGCGTACCGTGCCGAAAGGGCGGCCATCGAGGCGGTGTGCGTGAGATCGACGTGCAGCGGTGTCACCGAGATGCAGTTCTGCGCGATGGCCTCAAGATCGGTGTCACGGCCCGGCGTGTGCTCGATGCCATGGAGGCCGAACCAGAAGTAGGGGAAGCCGCGCGGGTCTATGCCTTCGACCACCGAGCCGCGTGCATAATCGTGAAAGCCCTGACGGACCACGCGCACACCCTGAACATCGCTGCCCAGCACGGGCGGGAAATTCACGTTAATGAGCGTGCGGGGCGCGAACGCCATGTCGAGCAGCGGGCGCAGGACCTTGGCGCCCCATTCCTCTGCGGCGGAGAAATCGACATTCCTGCCAGCGTCTTCTCTGGTCGGGACCTGGCTCAGCGCGATCGAGGGGATGCCTGCCAGCGCGCCTTCCATGGCGGCGGAAACCGTGCCCGAATAGGTCACGTCGTCGCCGAGGTTCGCCCCGCGATTGACGCCTGAGAGGATCAGGTCAGGCAGGCCGGGCATGGCCTTCTTGATCCCCAGCGTCACCGAATCGGTTGGCGTCCCGCTCACCGAGAAACGTCGCTCGGCGTGCTGGTGCAGCCGCACCGGGCGGTTCAGCGTCAGTGAGTGCCCGGCGCCGGACTGTTCCTCGCTCGGCGCGCAGATCCAGATATCGTCCGAAAGCTGCGCGGCGATCTTCTCCAGCACATAGAGGCCGGGCGCGTTGATGCCGTCGTCGTTGGTGAGCAGGATGCGCATCAGAACGCGGGCTCCAGCTTCTCGATGCTGCCCATCCATGGCTTGAGCACGTCCGGCACCAGCACCGAACCATCCGCCTGCTGGTAGTTTTCCAGCACGGCAACGAGCGTGCGGCCGACCGCCAGCCCCGAGCCGTTCAGCGTGTGCAGGAACTCGGTCTTCTTCGAGCCTTCCGGCTTGTAGCGCGCGTTCATGCGGCGCGCCTGGAAATCGCCGCAGTTCGAGATCGAGCTGATTTCGCGGTAGGCGCTCTGGCCCGGCAGCCACACTTCCAGATCGAAGGTTTTCTTCGCCGTTGCGCCCATGTCACCGGCGCAGAGCAGTACCTTGCGATAGGGCAGTTCCAGCGCCTGCAGGATGCCCTCGGCTGCCGCGACCATGCGTTCGTGCTCGGCCTCGCTCTCTTCGGGGCGGGCGATGGTGACGAGTTCCACCTTCTCGAACTGGTGCTGGCGGATGAAGCCGCGCGTGTCACGCCCCGCCGCGCCCGCTTCCGAGCGGAAGCAGGGGTGAGGGCGGTCATGCGCAAGGGCAGCGTGGCCTCGTCGACGATCTGTTCGCGCACCGCATTGGTCAGCGAGACTTCTGCGGTGGGGATCATCCAGCGACCGTCGGTGGTCTGGAACAGGTCTTCTGCAAACTTCGGCAACTGGCCGGTGCCGAACACGGCATCGTCCTTCACCAGCAGCGGCACGTTGCATTCCATGTAGCCGTTCGCATCACTCTGCGTGGTCAGCATGAATTGCGCGAGCGCGCGGTGGAGGCGCGCCATCTGGCCTTTGAGGAACGTGAAGCGCGCCCCGAGAGCTTGGCGCCGGTCTCGAAGTCGAGCCCCAGCACCGGGCCAAGATCGGCGTGTTCCTTGGGCTTGAAATCGAAGCTACGCGGGGTGCCCCAGCGTGAGACTTCGACGTTCTGGCTCTCGTCCTCACCTTCGGGGACTTCGGCGACGGGAATGTTGGGCAGTACCGCCAGCGCATTCTGGAGCTGTGCCGAGATGTCCTTTTCCTCGGCTTCGAGCGCGGGGAGGCTGTCCTTCAGTTCGGCGACTTCGGCCTTGAGCGCTTCGGCGGTGGCAGCGTCGCCCTGACCCATCGCCTTGCCGATCGCCTTAGAGGCTTCGTTGCGGCGGTTCTGCCCCTCCTGCATGCGGGTGGCGAGCGCGCGGCGTTGCTCGTCCAGCTTCAGGATTTCGGCGGCAACGGGGGCAACCCCACGACGGGCGAGGCCGGCGTCAAACGCTTCGGGATTCTCGCGGATCAGACGAATGTCATGCATGGCCGCGCTATGCCGTTTCACGCGCATCGGCGCAAGGCTGCGCGGCAGCCGGGCGCATGGTTGCCGTGCGGTTTTGAACGGTTGCGATGTCAGGGTAAGTTGCCGGAAACAAAGGCCATCCCGAAGGATGGTGGGCGCGACAGGGATTGAACCTGTGACCCCACCCGTGTGAAGGGTGTAAATCGGTGAAAATTAGCAGAAATCCGTCCACAGTTTGTGGAACGAACCATGATTCAAAGGCGAACGAAATAGCATCTGCTGACCATTTGCTGACCACGCCTGTTCCGGAAGCGTTCTCATGGGCGCCGGATATGGTCATATATCATGACAAGTGCGCCGATGGAATTGTTGCCGCTTGGGCGTGCTGGAAACGCTGGGGCAGCACCCCGAACTACGTCGCAGCGAACTATGGATACCAGCCGCCGGAAGACGTGGCGGGCAAAAATATCCTGATCGTCGACTTCAGCTACCCGGCCGATGATCTGCGCGCGATGGTCGCGGCTGGCTGCAAATCGATCGTGATCCTCGACCACCACAAGACAGCGCAGGCCGCGCTGCACGAGTTCGCTGTCGGTGAGTACCAGGATACAGGCACCGTGGATGGCGTGGCGGCGATCCTCGATGACCTGGATAGCTTCAGTTTCGATCCGGTGGTGCCCTTCTTCGACATGAATCGCAGCGGCGCGCGGATGGCATGGGATTTCGCGCATCGCGGCGCACTGGCGCCGCGGCTGGTGGCATTGGCCGAGCGGTACGACCTTTGGCGCTTCCAGCCAGGGACGATGGCTCACGCCGAGCTGCTTCACCTTGCCCTGCAGGCCGGTCCGCTAACGATCGAGCGGATGGAAGCCATCAACGAAGTGCTGGAGGAAGGCGATGGCCCGTTGATCGAGGGGGCAGCGATCTACGACTGGCGCGCCCAGCTGATCGAAGAGATTGCCAGCCGCGCGCATCTTCGCACCGTGGCGGGCATCGAGGGCGTGATCTCGGTCGAGTGCCCGTATTCGCTCGTGTCAGCCGTCGGCCATCATCTGCTCGACAAGCACCCAGCCGCACCGTTCGCCGCCATGTCTGTATCGAGCGAGCACGCCGTCACCTGGTCACTGCGAAGCCGTGACGATCGCATGGACGTCAGCTCGGTGGCCAAGGGGCAAGGCGGCGGCGGGCATCGCAATGCGGCTGGGTTCCGGATCGCGAACCTCGACCGCGAGGCTCTCCGCGAGCGCCTCTTTGAGATCGCCGCAGATCTTTCGACGGGCAACCCTGTGTGGACAGCAGGTGATTTGGCTGATGCCATGCTTGCAGATCGTGCAGCGAGGTGCCTCGTCTGATGGCAAATGGCCTCTGGTCTTGCAAACAGGCTAGGCGAAGCAGCATCGTTTCGCCTAGCCCGCTAAAAATGCCTTAATCAGTCATAACGCAATTCGTCACTGCTAAGCTTCATGCCTTACAGCCTGCAAATCGCGGTGTGCCCGCGACGATAGACATAGCGATCGGTGCGCGGGTTGTAGCTGCGATAACGTTCCGAGCATTGCTCGACATGTCTTTGCCATTGATCATGCGAGTGGCGCCAATGTGGTGGGGGCGGCGGTGGTGGCGGAGTATCATCGCGATGGTGTCGCATTTCGGGGGGCGGTGGTGGACCATTTGGGTCGGGCTGTGCGTGAGCCTGCGTTCCTGCCGCAATGATGAAAGTTGCTGCAGCCGCGAGAAGTATCTTGCGCATCACATTCTCCTCTTCAAAGGACTGTAAAAACGCCCTCCGAGCATAACGGTTGCTGCTTGCTTTCGGTGTGAATGCGCCTCATTCTCAAGCCGGCTATGCAACAGATTACTCATCTGCCTGTCGTGGGGTGGACGGATAATTGAGGCGGCTGGTCGTAAATCTGCCGCTCGTTGGGAGAGGTTCATATTATGCCGGACAGGCGCTCGTCTGAAGAGGAGCGTACGCCATGCTGATTTCGATGTTACCAGGCTTTTTACGCTGCGCCTTTGATTATCACACCGTCTTGCCAAGAAATGTAAAGTGGGATGAATCCCATTTTACATCGACATGTGAATGTTGTGGAGCGATGGTGTATCGCGAACGAAAACACGTTTGGCGTAAAACAGATCATAGCGGGAACGTTGCCAAAAACTAAACCGCTGAGGAGCTCGGTCTCGCGGCGCGGTCGCCACGCCCCCTTTTGGCGGTCGGGCTATGATAGACCCTAATGCCGCTGGCAGCACAAAAGTTTTTAACTCAAAATCGGAAACTTCGTGGGCGCTAGCCCCATTGCCAAGCTGCGTAATTTGCCGCATTTGTAGATAGCTGAGGCGACGCGCGATAGCCGCGACCTGTATGGGTTGTCTCAGCACCGGTACGAGCACTCACGAGAGTGAGGGGGAAGCAGTCCGGGCCGCTGCTGCGCGGGAAGGCCCACTATCGCAGGACAGTCATGAGCGATAATTTGGTTACGATTGTGATGGGTTTGGCGGTAATCGCCGCTTTGGCGCTGGCATACGCGCCCTTGTGGTCTGATGGAATGCTTGCGCTATTTTTCCACTAAGTTCCTCAGCACCTGTCGCATGGCTATTGCAGCTTGGGGGGCGACTCGGGCGGGCCAATCCAACTTTCATGCGATCATCAGACCGTTCTCGACATCGGCCGATTCGCCTAGGTATGCTATGAACGCCGGAATCTGGTACCGGGCGCTCAGGCTGCTAGGGCTGAGTTACCACCCCAGATATCCCACCACGACCGTTTGACCACACCTGAAAAAAACGGGGATTGCCATGTTGTCCGACGACGAACGCCGAATTTTGCATGCGATGGATCAGATCGTTTCAAAAGCACACAAAAGAGGCTGTCATATTGTCCGATTTATGGTGCAGGAAAACATTTGGCTCAGGTTACTCAAGAATATTGAGAAAAACTTTGAGAGCGACATAGCTATGGTTGGTCCCAAAAGCTACAGAGGCGTTTTCGTAGAGTTCCATAATAGTGATGCCAGTAAAATCTATTTCAAGGATGCACCGGACATCTCGTCGTCATGCTGAGATTTTGACCGGAAATCCAGCCAAGATTTTGGGAATTTACTTTATGCGGGCAATAGCTAATCAGCGTTAATTCGTCTTTGGATGAGCAGGTATGCGCGCTCAAAAATGCCGGATCGGCCCAATCACTTTTTCTCCTTCAAGACGACCCGGTGGAGCTAATTTGATGCGCGTTGATTTGGCTCATCTTCTGGCCGCACCCATTCGAAGCCTTCAAGGATCGGAACTTCCTCTAGAGCCTGAGTGGTCTCCTGGACGATCGTAAGCCAAAGGCCGTCGAAATCAGGGATCACCGCCATTGTCGCGCCCTCGGCCAAAGGAAACACGCTGGGGTCAACCTCGACTGCAACGCCTAATGGTATGGTTGCCTCGAGCACATGCTTGCGCTGGATATGGATGCGAGACTCCATAGGGTGGATTTATCAGCAACCCACCTTTCTGTCACCATTAGGAAAAAACCCGAGGCAGGAGACTACCTCGGGCTTAGTTTCATGGGTTTCGTAAAACCCTCGGGTCGCACGTGAGTGATAGCGCCGAAAGGTTAACCTGTCGCCTCATTTCAAAATTTTCATCGCCGCCGGTTTTTGGGTGGCAACTATTCATCCTTTCGGGATTTTCGTAGAGGCTGGCATGCTGACCCCGTTTGTTAGCCAGCATTTGACCGGGCTGCTTCAAGTTGGCTGGACCCTCCGGACCAGCCCGGTCAAGTCTATTGCGATGTGGTTCCTTCCTGCCGATGGTCTGACCCTAGACCGTCGGCATTTTTCGTGTGCCCGAAACTGTTGCGCGCGACGGAAATGATCGCCCAGAGCGACGTCTGGGCTGCCACGCAACCATCTCGGCATTTCGATAGAACGCAAACGGCGCGCTAGCATTTGTGCAATGCTTGGCGCAGCAAACCACCCTTCGTTCGTCAGTAGAAGGCCGTGTTGGTTCTGTCCCTCTAAAACGGGTCCGGCCCGGTCACTTCTGCTCATAGCAACCTTTTTCTGCCCTCGTGCACTTAGCCTTTGCTGCGACCACGCGGCCAACAAAGGAGAGCACCATGAGTGTCAAAGGTGAAATGAAAGAAGCTGCCGGCTACGTGAAGGAAGAGGCATTCGAACACGGGAAGTCCCCCGAGGCGCACAAAAAGGCGCAGGAGGGGCGGGATCTGCGTAACGAAGGTCGCGTCGAGGACGGTAAGGCGCCCAAGACGACCGAGCCCGGCACTGGCAAGTAATGCAACGCTGGCCGGTGCTATCCGCACCGGCCGGTTTGCCATCCGAGGCACCGCGTCATGTTCACGCAACTCAATCCAACCATCCCGCTGCACATCCTTGGCAAAGGCGATGGATATGCCATCGGCATGATCGACTATGGTCAAGAACACAATTTGATCTGGGTGACTGCGCTCGATTGCTCAGGTGAGATTTGGTGCGCGCCCAATGCCACTGTCCGACTTGGAAGAAACTGGACCATGGGCCGAGCCGAAAATCCGCTGATTACCAAGGACAAGGCGGGAGAGAATGCCGGGCCCGTTTCGACCTAGGGTTACCAGTCTATTCTACTTCGTCACGTGCCCCCACACTGCACCACCACCCCCTGCGCCTTAAAGAAGGTGCACAGCCGCAGTCCGGCGGCCCGCCCGCGTTACCCATACCGTAGGCGCGCGCCTGCGGCGCTGCGGCTTTGACCGCCCAGATGGCATACAGGACGGCCATCCATTAAAATTTTGAAAGGGAGAACACGGGGTGTATCTTCGATCAAAACCGGCAATTTCCATCGCGGAGAATTGTTATGGATAAGATCGAATTGGTTGCTCGGGAAATTTGCCATGCTCGTGGGCAGAATCCCGATGAGCTGATCGACGTCTCTGAGGGTTTCGAAAACGTTGTGCGGTTTGAACTCCGCAGAGAGATACCAAAAATTTCGCTCTGGAAATCGAACGTTCCTCTCGCGGAGCATATCGTTGCGGCTCTAGAGAAGTTCGATAAGGGCGGATGACCCCTCCGACGCGGTTCCTCGGGAAATCAGCGTGGATTTGCAGTAAGCCGGTGTGCGGCCCTAAATGAGTACCCCCGCCGCTCCCCGTAAATTCGTCCATCTTTTGCCGAGCTTTGACGACGGCACGAAGTGGTCTATGTCGGCCACGACTGCGGGGATCGCGCTTTTGGAGCTGCCCCGAACGCCCCGCAGTCAACTTTCCCTTCGCCTTGGAACGTAACGGTCCGTCGGCATTTTCATAATGCTTGGCGCAGCGAACCACCCTTCGTTCGTCAGTAAATGACCGGGTCGGCTCGTCCCTCAAGCCGGGTTCGACCCGGTCACTTTTTCTTTATGGTAGCGCTCTTGGGCCAAGCCTCCACCGTCATTCGGTGCCGCTCGGCACAGTCGCCATACTGCGCGATGAGGCCCTGCTCCCAGACGCCGCGCTCCGGATCAAGGAGCGGGCTTGGCGGCGCCGCTACCGGCGGACACAGCTGGCGCAGGTTCGCCTGAAGCTCGGGCGTTGGCGTCGGCGACCGCATCGTCGAGCACGCTGCGCACAGCGTCAGGAGCAGCGCAATCGGCACTGACCGGGCGATCCTTGTAGATGGTGCGAATTTCATTGGTGCGGGTCTCGCTTCTCACGCCAGCGTCCTGGCGGCTTTGCTCATAAGTGGCGGCGGCGGCGTCGATGCGGTCGGTCTGCTTCTGCAGGTCCTTGGCGGTTGCCTGGACCTGCTTCAGAGCACCGCTATCCCGGTGCCAGCCCTGCGCGGTCCAGCCTGCACCAAAGCCCGCGACGGCCAGGGCCAGGCCACCGGCGGCGTAAGCCCATGTGGGCACGATCAGGCCCATCAGCGCTGCTTCCCCGTAAGGCAAAACGACTGCTCTTCGCCTCGGCGGCGCACGAGGCCGGGATACCGAACGCCGCGCGATGTGACGTACCAACCGGGAAATGCCTTGCAGCCTGCCGTCCACCGGCCTGCATTGAAGGCCTTGGCCATCGGCGAGCGGCAGAAAGCGGCAGGCCCAGCGTTATAGCTGACGTCGATTGAGGCACCGTAGGCAAGCTGGTGCGCCGGAGCGGTGAAGTCGGGCACGCATTTGACGATGGCAGGGCCATAGTCCTTCGCCATCCGCGCACGCAGCTTGGTGGCGCACGCGCTCTTCGAATAGATCACGCTCGGATCGACCTGACGCTCGCCGTAGCACTGCGTCAGGTATCCGGCCGGATCTTTGTAGACCGGGCCGCTATAGCCCTCGTTCGGCTCGGTGAGCACCGGAGCGACCAGCGCAACGGTAGCCGCCGTGAACGCGGTGAGCGCGGCGCCGGTCAGTTTCTTGCCCGGCGTCCAGGTTTGCTGCTTCTGGGCATCAGCCATTGGTCTTGGCCTCCCGCTTGGCAGCGATCTTCTCGGCCGCCGCCGGCTGCTTCACCAACTGGGCGAAGAGCGACATGGCAAACATGCCGTAAGCCAGCCACTGCGCATACGGCAGCAGGTGGCGCAGGTCCGGCGGCATATTGCCCCACACATCCCCCACGCTGGCCGCGACCGGCCCCAACGCCAGGCCAACCGCCTTGAAGCGGACGGACCACAGGCGCCAGTACGAGGCCCACGCCTCGTCCAGCCTGATCCTCAGTTTCGTCATTCGTCAGTCCCTCCCTTGAGGCCGAAGAGCACCCCGGCCGCAGCCTGCAGCCTGCCCTTCAGTGCGTCGAAGGCCGCGCTCTTGCCGGCCTCGATGATGGTGGAGGCGAAGCCCCCGAAGCCTACGCCGGTCCAGAAAGAGGTTCCGGGCGCGAGGCGGTGATCGATGATGGTGAGACAGGTGCCCATGACGGCCAGTCCAGTCAGACACAGCTCGGGTAAGAGGGTTTTTCCCTTGATGAGAGGGATGCGTACGAGCAGGCACGCCAGCGCCCCGGCCGACACCGGCACGATAGGGATGGTCATTCCTGCGATCGCGACGAGCCCGGTTCCTGCCGCCATCGTGGCCCGGGATGCCATCTCGCTCATGTATTAGGGGTGCCCCATTGCTCCTTTGCCGACGGCCACCATGGCAGCGATCAGCACGACGACGATGAAAATGGCGATCGGGCGGGCGAGGCGCCGCAAAGGCCCGCGCGAATCGACAGCGATGGCCTGGGCACGAACCGTGCGAAGGCCCACGATGATGCGGTCATAGGAGACGACGAGGATCGCCATCCATGCCACCGCCATGGGCATGGCGATGATGTCGGCCCAGCGTTTGACGGCAAGGATCTGCGCGATCGTCGCGCCGGTGACCTCGCCGAACTGGGTCATGTAGACCACTTCGGGCAATGACCGGACAAAGGCTGTTGCCGCCGCAATTCCGATCATCAGCCTGAACTGGAAGGCCGGGCTGCCCCAGCCATCGATATGCCGGTACCGCCAGCTGTCCCGGCTCATCCAGCAAGAGGTACTGGCCCCGAACATGGCGATGCACAGCAGAGAACCCAGCGCGAACCCGTAAAGCCACCCGCTGTTGTCGAAGCTGGGCGGATACGGCGAATGCGCAGTGGCCAGCGCTGTGATCCGGGCATCAAGCCCAGGCGGCGACGTCACCCTTGCTCTTCCGCCGCGCTAGGATCGTCTTCGGCTGCCTCCGCCACCACGTCCTCAAGCGTCACGTCGACAACCATGCCAGTGTCGAGGATCACGCGGACCGGCGAAGCGGTCTCGGCGAGATCGGCGGAGGCTGTCAGCGCCCCGCTGGTGACCGCGAACACGTCGGCGGATTGGTAGATGATGGCGCCACCGGCCTCGTCCATGACGGACATGCCGACAGCAGCGTCGCGGCGGATGGTGAGCGCCTGGTAATTGGCGATGGTCTGGGATGCTTCCACGAGTGGGCTCCTTCAGTAAGTCACATTGAGGCGGATGCGGATGTTGATGGCGTGAGCCGGCAGTGCATCGGTCAGGATCAGTGCAGGCCCAGCGATGCCGATCGCGAGCAAGGCTGCGAATGGCCAGAGCTTGAGAATTCTCACTTCTGCGGCTCCTTACTGGGCGTCGATCAGGACGATCTTGCCGGTGTCGGTGACGAAGGATTTGACGAAGTTGAGGCCGGTCAGCGCAGCAGCGACGGTCAGCGTGCCGCCGATCAGCGAGAACTGGCCCAGTTCACCGCCGCCCCACTGGCGGTCCCAGCGTGCGCCATCGATGCCGGTGGCGATGACGGTGCCCTCCGCTGCCGAGGCGGCGACGGTGAACACGTAGTCGGGCTCGCGCTGGAAGGTCTCCGAGAGCCAGTCGAGCATGGCATCGAACTCAGGCGACATCACCTTGAGCGCGGCGATGCCATCACGGGTAGCCGTCAGGTTGAGCCCGGTCTGTGCCTGGAACGAATCCGACCAGGTGACCGACAGGAAGGGCTGGGACCGGATCGCAAAGCCGCGATCGAGCTGCGCCGCTGAAAGGGCATCTTCCATGCCGGGGTTGTCCGGTGCGGGAGTGCTGGCGATCCAGCTGGTGCCGTAGTTGGTGACGGTGGGCGTGAAGATGTGTCCGCTGGGATTAGTCAGCGCCGCCGGGTTGGTATCGACCGCCTTGGCCGCCGGTGCGGCGATCCAGTTGCCCTCGGTGACGATCTGGCCTGCCGGAATGTTGGTGGCATCAAGCCAGGGGTACGAGCCCTCACCGCTGACGTTGTAGCCCGAGGTGATCTTGAAGGGCACGATCAGGTTGCGGGCGAGCTTCTGCGTGTAGCCTGCCTGCCATGCCTCGGGCCGGGCATAGACGGCATTGTACATGTCCATGCCTGCGATGTTGTCGCTGGCCTCGAAATTCTGGACGTAGGATGACACCCCGCCCTGCAGGAACAGGAACTGGCCATAGTCCCACAGCACGCAGTTGCTGATCGTGAAGTTGTTCAGCGTGGTGTACTGCAGCGACAGCTGGAACATGTCAGGGTGCGTCGATGCCCCACTGACCGCCGGGGCCGCGCTCGTGAGGTAGGAGAAGGTGCTGGTGCCCGTCTTCTTGATCACGTCGATGGTGGCATAGATGTGCGGGTTGTCCGCGCTCGCGACGCCTGGCGTCGAGGCATAGACCGGCAGGGGAATGGCGGTTGCCAGATGCACCCACGCCGCGCCGGTCCATTCCCATGGCCCGAAATCGGCGCCCGCCGTGGTCACGAAGCCGCGAGCATGGGCGACAGGGTTGAGGGCCGCTTGCAGATCCGCAGCCGTTGCATAGTTCGTGCCCATGCAGTTCGGCCAAGTGTCGGCAAGGCGAACGGCGCCGAGGCCACGCATCACGCGGTAGACGCCCCGGTTGAGCACGCTCGCCCCGGTGTAGGGGTCGATGTGGTCGCCCGCGTCGGTCGCGTAGACGTAGAACAGCATGTCGAGCGGGAGCACACCGGCATCGACATCGCTTTGCGCGGCGGCCAGCGTCTCGTACTTGGGGCCTGCATCGCCTGCGACCATCTTCGCGCCGCTCGCGGTCAGCGGCGGGCTCATGTTCGCCATGTAGCCCGGATAGCTGCCGCCCTCGGTGCTGGGCGGATAGAGCGTGCTGGTGCGGGACTGGTTGCCGTACAGGAAGCGCGATACCGCGTCGGTCGCAATCGCCTGTCCGGCATCGGGGCGATAGCTGTGCAGATGCAGCTGACGGTCGGTGGGCAGATCCGTGACGGTCAGCCCGGCGGCATCCAGCGTCTGGATGCCGTTGCCGACATCGACGCACAGCTGATCGCGAGCGTGGTAGACATCATAGAGCGCGACGGTCGATCCCTGACGGATCGCGTGCTTGATCGAGCCCGAGAGCACGCCGCGCCCGAAGCCGAACATATCCGACCACAGGCGCTCGCCGCGCACCCCGTCGATGTCGTAGGTGACGGCAGTCGCGTTGGTGCCCGCCAGCTGATCCATCGCGCGACCGAGCCGGTTGAAGCACACGTCGCGAATCTTGAAGTTGACGCCGCCAAGGCGCCCACAGCCGATCCAGCGCGCATCGTCGCTCTTGTACGTCTCGTTGAAGTACGTCCGGTCGCGCCCGCGCGTGTAGTGCTGGGTGATGCCCGAAAAGCAGCTGTCCTCGATGTCACACAGGCCCAGCGATGCCAGCTGGAATGAGACAACAAAAGACTGCCCGATCTGCTCACCAGTCGTCGCGCCGCGCGGGAAGCAATGCGCGTGACGGTGAGTGATCGTGCCGGTGTTGCGCGTGGTGTTCGTGCTGACCGAGCGGTACTGGCCCCAGCGCTTGGGGTCGGAAAAGGCGCCCCGGATCTCGAACGCGGTGTGGGTGCCGGTGCCAACCGCAATGTCGGCATCGTAGTAGCAATCGCCAAGGCACGCGAAAAACGGCTCGGCGAGGTTCGTCGGTGTAAGGTCAAGCGCCTGCGTCCGGTTCGGCAGCAGGTAGGTGTTGCTGTCCGGCTCGCTCGACAGTTCCAGCTCGATCAGGCTTTCGGCATGGAGGTAGGGCTCGCTGTTCGGGCCGCTGCGCCACTCTGCCACCGGGCGGATCGAACCGTCGGTGATCCGGGTGCGACCCTTCTTCATGCGCCAGGCCTTCATGTTGATGGCCCGGTCGGTCGCGCTGGTCTGGTAGTAGCTGTCGCCGAACGTCTTGGTGCCGCAGACCGGCGCCATGTTCGGCAGTGGCGGCCCGTTCTTGATCAGGCGCACGTCTTCGACCAGCAAGGTCCGGGTTGCGCTCATGCCGGAGGCATAGGCAGCGGCCTGGAAGCCGGGGCGAACGGTGCCGGCAGCAGTCGCCTTGCCTTCCGACCACACGAGGTAGAACGTCACCCCGCCATAGGTGCCGAACACGCTATAGCCCCAGCGCCGGGCAGACGAGGTTGCCGAGGCAATGGTGCCGTCCGCATTGAGCGAAAGATTGACCTGCAGCGTCGGGATCGTGCCCGAGACGGCGGAGGGCAGGAAATAGAGGGTCTGTGCCGTCGTGAAGGACTGGACCGCGACTATGGCCTCGACGCGGATCAGATCACCGGCAACGAAGGCCTGGGTGATGTTGGGGAATGAACAGGGGTTCGCATAGGCATAGGTGCCGAAGTTGATCGCCATCCCGAGACCGGCTGTGCCGTAGATCGAGGGATAGGTATGTGCGCCTGCATAGCTGACCGTCGTGGCCGTCGTCTTGCTTAGGTAAAGCGGATCGGCGGTGCCCGGCGCGGTGCCGGTGTTGAACGGCGCGCCGACATAGCTGGCCGCCGGGCTGAAATCGACGCCCACGATATTACCCGACGTGTCGTAGTGGACGATCTCCTGATCATCGAGCGTCGAGAACTCCCAGTAGCCCTGCGCATTGCGGAACGCCCGGCCCGCCGTGCTGCGATAGCGCGGGGCCTCAACGATGCCGGTATCGCCATAGTCGATCACCAGCGCGCGGCGGACCGAGGCGGCTGTGGCTTGGGTGAGGGCAGAGTAGCTTGCGGCCACGCCTGCTTGCACCTCCGCCAATCCAGCCTGCGTGGCTGAGGTCCAGGTCCACGCCTCGTGCGCTGCAGACCACGAATAGAAACCGGAATTGGGCACGCTGGCGCCAGTAACGGGATCGGTATGGTTGCCGTCCTGCTGGGGCACAACGCCGACCTGGCCGTCCTGCGATCCGACGACACCTTCAAGTGCAGCCCACGTCAGCTGCAGCGTTGCGCCGACATAGGTTTCCATCAGCGCAATGCCGGGCGCAAGGACCTGATTGGCTGTAGCGCCGCGCTGGGCACCGTCCTGCCAGACCGGGATCAGTTCGCTACCAACGAGCGGCGAGGCGGCTGCAGGATAATTCGGAAGAGTGGTCATAGCGCGCCCATGAAAAACCCCGCCGAAGCGGGGCGAGGTAGACAGCCGACCGGGACAGGCCCGGCCGACTTTCGCGGCAGTTCGGTTTAGGCAGTGGCGCTCGGATCTGCCTGCGCGGCAGCAGGTTCCGCATCCGCATCCGCAACTGCACTCACCGGTGCAGGGTTCGCAGCCAGAGCGGCATTGAGGCTGTCGGTGACGGTGGCGATCTGGCCGGAGACGTCAGCGTCGACGGTAGCGAGTTCGGCATTCGCGGCCGTAAGCGCGTCGGCGTTGCCCTTGTTGGCATCGATGATCGAGGTGGCGGCGGCGCTCAGCGCGGTGAGAGCGCTTGCGGTCTGGGTCATTGCGGTCATGAATTTCATCTCCTCGAGGGTGCTGGGCAGCAGGATCTGGCCCGACAACACGGCCCAGGCGTGCTTCAGGCGGACGGGAAAGGGATGTGCTTTGGTCATTGGTCAGTGCCCCCAGGCGCGCCAGCGGATGCCACCAGCCGCCGCGAAACCGGACGTGGTATGGCTCTGGACGTAAAGCAGAGCGGAACCGGTGCTGAGGGTGACCTCCTGGATCGTCGCATTGCCGGAATCGTCGGAGGCGGTGTTGCGGACCATCGCGCCCACGCCAAGGCAGGCCGTCGGGAACCCTTCGAATGGAAAGTTGAGCGTGAAGGTGCCTTCCGAGCTGGGGATCGAGGCCAGGATGCCGCCCATCTCGAGATAACCGTCGGAGTTGGTCCGCTGCCAGTTGCCGGACGTATCGAAGCTGAGGCCGACGCTGTTGATGGGGGCGAACAGCGCGCGCAAAGCTTCGAGCACTTGGCCGTTATCGGATTTCGCCGGCGCGATTCCGCCAGCCGTCACAATCGCCATCAACTCCTCCTGGATGATGTTGGCGAAATCGGCGGTGAAAATCGTAGGGGCGACGCCGGTGGCAACATTACCGCGTGTAAAATACCCCGGCGTGCCAGCCGCCTGCGGCGCCGGTAGCGCGGCAACCGCGCTGGCGTGATCGATACGAAACATCAGGGCCTCGCTATTGAATGAATATGGTGGTCTGCGCGGGCTTGAGCGCATTGAGCTCGCAAAGCAGCACGTCGTTGCTGAGCCCGCCGGTGTTGCTGTGCACGGTGATGATCCAGGCCGTGAGCCAGTCGTCATCGTAGAGGGGCGTTTCGACAGTGCTGACCGACACGCGGAACGGCGAGATGTAGGAGATGGTAATCTCGAAGCCGATCGCGGCTGCGAAAGCGATGAAGAACGCCTCGTTCTGCCCACCACCGGCCATGAACCTCGAAAGCACCTGAGCTGCGCGCTGCTCGATCGTGGCATTCGGCCCGGCGCAGGGATCGGGAAGGGCGAGTGATTCCTCCCATTCGGGCACGAGGTCGAGATTGCTGCCCGGTAGGGACTGATCGAGCAGCAGTGTCGCGGCGGCATCGAGGCGGGCCCAGGCTTGCGCTAGGGCAAGGACCAGAGATTGCTGTCCGCTGCCCGGCTCGGCTCGCCACACGCGGCCGCGCGGGAGCAGGGCGCGGATGGCGCCTTCATAGTCGTCGGCTGTGCGGGCCATCAGGCGTACGTGATCGTTCCGGCGACAGGCAGCGCGCCGGCGTTGGAGGTGATATTGCCGGTCGGACCGGGCGTGACGCCGCCAGCCGACGCCGTGATCAGCGTGATCACGAAACCGGCCGCGCCCGAGACTGCCGCAATCTTCGCCTCGATGGTACTGAGCGGCGTTTCACCGCCAGGCACCGCCGTTGCGAGCAATGCGGCGGCGAAAGCTTCGTCGATCGCGTCCTTTGTCGTCTCGGTGGCGTCGGATAGACCAGCGATGGTGAGGTCGATGGTGTTGGGTGTCGGTGCGACGGCGTAGACCACGGCGGTGACCGGCTGCTCGGCTGCCAGATCGTTGGCGATTGTCAGCTGGTCTCCCGTTGCCACCGGTCCGCGGGTCTCCGAACTGGATACCCCGTTCGTGCCTTGGGGAACCCGCCGTTTGCAACCTGTGCCTCATCCATCATGAACAGGACGGCCACAGTGCCGGTGCCATAGAGGCCTGGCTCGCACCAGGCGCGCGATACGCCGGAGATCTCGAGCGCCCAGTTCACGTAGTCGGATTTCGACCCACCGGATGCGGGCTCGGAATAGGCTGCGATCATCCGCGTGCGAAGGTCATCGTCGCTCTCGACGTCGGCGCCGCCGGTGATGGCAACACTCACCGTGCCGAGCGAGTTGATGCCCGATATCGCCGAGTTGAGCGAGACAGTGGTGCCTGCAACGGTGCTCCCGCTGGCCCCGGCGACAGTCGCGGTGACCGATGCGATCGCAACGCCCGCATCCAGCGCGACGTCAGCATCGACCGAGAAGGTCACGCCGTCCGAGCGGGTGACGATTGTCCCTGCCGGAATGGTGCCGCTCGAACCATTGAACGTGATCTTGCCGGTCGCGGCCACGGCAGCCTTGCGCGTGACGCGCTTCAGCGCTGCCCAGCCTTCCAGATATTCGTCTTCGGCCGTGAACGGGACAGACTGCCGGGCGATCCAGTCGAGATAGCCATAGAGGCCGTTCGCCAGCGCCGCCTCGACGTCGCCCAGAACCGTCAGGTTGCTGTAGCGCAACAGGGCATTTACACCGGGAAGGCCGGCCGCAATGTCGGCAGCGACCTGTTGGCGCAGCGTAGTCAGGGTGGGACGAGAATAGGGCATCAGGCAAGGTCCCAGACATTGGCGAAGCGCAGCGTAAGCGAGGTGTTGCCGCGGCGGATAACGATCTGCACGCCGAGCATCCCCGGCTTGGTGTATTCGGTCGTGACATCGACGGAGGATGCGACCCCATCCTCGATCAGCCAGGCCAGCACGGTCTGGATGTCGTCCCTGACTTGCGTGAGCAGGGTTGCGCTCCGCTTTGCGCGCTGGCGGAGCCACAGCTTCGATCCGATCGATCCGCCCCACCATCCGCGCCGGTCGCCCGTCTGATCCGGCAGGGTGTCGTCGTCGCTGGCAACAGCGTCCGAGAACAGGCTGATGAGTACGGCGGTCGTGATCTCATCCGAGCGCTGAAGCGTCGGTGTCGGGATCGCATTGATCAGGCCACCAGCCTCGTCGACGACAGCCTCGCCGTGTTGGTCAGTCCAGATCATCGGCCATTCGGGATCGAATACCCAGTCGCCGGTGCCAGCCGCTGTGTCCCAGCTGGTGATGATGTCGGTCATACGGTGTGATCCGTCTTGCCGCTGGTGTCGGTGCCCTTGCTGACTTCGATGTGGCCGTGCGCGTTATAAGCGTCGCGCAGGGCGCCGAGCTCGACTGCCGCGCCATTGGTGTCGCCGGTCAGCGTACCCGCCACAGCTACATTCCCGGTGAACTCGACCTCAGGACAGTCGAAGGTAATCTTGCTGGCATTCTGGATGACAATTTCCAGACCCGCCGCGTCCAGCACTGGACCAGCGGCGGTCAGCTTGAAGATCGCACCGCGCTCGTCGAACAGCGCGGTGTCGCCAGCTTGCAGGTCTTTTGGCCGCGAGGCCCGATGGCTGGTGGCAATCACGATCGAATTGGACCGGTCGCCGCCGCGTCGGAGCACCACGACTTCGGAGCCCAGCGGCGGCACAGAGTGAAAGCCGAATTCCGTCACGCGCTTCACATTGTCCGTCACGCGGCTGAAGAAGCCTGAGCCTGCCGCGCCTTCGGTAACCTGCATCGTCTGCACGTCACCGCTGTCGTCGTGGACCGTCATCTTGCCGATCCCCAGCAGGTTCTGGAGGATGCGAGCCATCATCAGATCAGCTCCGCCGCATTGACCGGCTGAAGCACGATCGGCTCCGGCGTGAACGCTTCCTTGCGCATGCAGACCAGCTCGGCCGTGGTCCCGGCTTCGTTGGTGCGCCGAAAGGTCACTTCGGAGATTACCAGGCTTTCCTCGGCATCCATGTCGGGCAACGAGACCGGCACCTGCGTATTGGGGGCCCAGAGCGTGCCTGCGCTATCGCGCCAGCTGTCGATCACGGCGCGCGCGATATACGAGCGCCCCGCGCGCCGCGCGTTCTCCCACTTCGCCTTTTGCTGGACGAAGGCCTGTGCATCGGTGGCGACAGCTTCGGCCACGAGATAGATCAGCCGGTGCCGGGTGACGTTGGGGTCCTTCTCCTCGTGGAAGAAGTCCTGCCCTTCCAGATCGCCCAGCGAGTCCGTGGTTTGCATCGTGCAAACGTAGTTGGAGTACCGCTGGTCCATCGACTTCTCGAGCGACCATGCCTGGACGTTCTCGCCGTACTTCATCCCGCTGGCCGCAGTCGTGGTGCCAACAGCGGCGAGGCCGAGGTGACCTTCGCCGGTTTCATAGGCGAGGAGTCCGGCGTTGCGCGCGAGTCGCTGGATGATGTCGGCGCCCGTTTCGCCATAATTGATCGGCCACTGCGGCACGTCATCGCCCGGCGAGGCGCCGTTCAACATTTCAACGGTGATACCGTAAGCCGATGCGAGCTTGGTCGCGATCGTCAGCGCGTTGCCGCCGATCAGCTGGTGCGATGGCCACTCGGCACTGCAGTCGACCAGATCTTGCGTATAGCCGCGCCCCTGAACGGCAATGGTGTGGGTGTCGGCATCGCCGCCTGGAATGACCCGGTCGACATAGCCGGTGATGACCCGGTCGCTGCCCAGCTTCACGATGCATTCGTCGCCGGGGTTGATGGGGATCGATACCGAGGGCGGCTTGCTGGCCTTGACCTCGAAGCCGTTCGGGAAGGCTTCGGCTCGTAGGGTGACCTCGATTTCCTCCCAGCCGGTGTAGTCGATGCCCTCGATCTTGAGGGTCAGCTGGTTCGGGTCGATGTCCTTGGGGTTGACGACGATCTCGCCTGTGTCGGTCATGCAGCGAGCGCCTGGAAGCTGGAGGGCATGAACAGCGGGTGCGGCGGATCGGCCTGCGTTACCAGCTCATCCGCGCGGGCCGGATCGGCATAGATCCGCTGGGCGAGGACGAGGGAGGGCAGGGGGCATTGAAAGTGAAGGTCTTGAGGCTCGCCAGCGTCGCGCCGCGCGTGCGCAGATCGGTTACCACGGCGCCGCGACACTGGCGCAGGGCAGCAAATGAACTGTCCGCGCCCGCATCGGCGGCCGTCGTCATAAGGTTGTCCAGGACCGTCGCGATCTCCGAGATGCGGGCCGCCGCATCGTCGGCGCTCTGAGGCTGATATGTCGCGCAGACGCTCGTGAGCGCGCGGGCGAGGATGTTGGCAAGCATCTGGGCAATCGCGCTGGCGAGATCATCGGAGGGGAGCGCAAGCACATCGGCAATGAGCGCCAGCAGCAGGCGGATAGCATCGGCCGGATCGGCGAAGGCCGCGACCAGCGCATCGACCATCGTGGCGAGGGCGTCGGCGAAATCATCGGCAGCAGAGAGGTCGGCAGCCTTGAGTGTGGCAAGGGCACTCGCTGCGGCAGTATTCACGGCCTCGCGCTTCTCCGATGCCATGGGTACCAGGTCGGCGACCGTCGTGCCGGCGGCGTAGGGTGACGCGTTGCTTCCCGTGATGCCTGCGTTGGCGCCTGCGTTGTAGCGGCCGAAGTTGCCCAGCAGTTCTGCTGCGATCCGGAACATTGCGGTCGCATCGATGACCGTCGCCTGCACGGCGTCGAAGATCTCGCTCACCTCGTTGATCGCATCGTCGATCAGATCGCCCGCCGATGCCGCAGCGGCGATAGCCGACACGCCATCGGACTTGGCGGCATCGCTCAGCTCGCTGGCGGCTGTGGTCGAGAGCGATGAAGAGGCGCTTGCCGTCGGGAATGTCTGGGTGCCGCTCTCGGCGAAGATGATCTCGACTTCCGAGTAGCTGTTCGCCCCGAGGCCCTCGCCGATCGAATACTGATCGACCTTCACGGTCAGCGAGCCCAGCGTCGGGTGGATCAGCGTGCCTTCGCCAGCCTTCTCTACGGCGGTGATTAGCGCGGCGCGCTGGGCGTCGATCGTGCCGCCGGCCGTGAGAATGTCGCCATCGAGCACGAAGCCGCGCAGTCGGAACGAGCGGGCGGCGCGGCCCATGTCCTCGTTCCACGGCGTGTCGCGGCCAGGATACTGGTGCTTGGCCAGTCGTCGGCCTCCCTGGAGGTCCGATCCGGTCACGGCAAAGGGAACGCCCCGGAAGGACGCTGGCTGGATCATGGGGAAGCCTTTGGGCTGGACTCAGGGGTGAGGGGAAATACTGTGGCAGCAGGAAATCGAGGGGGATTTATGCGAAAAATTTCTGCCGCCCTGGCTGTTATAGCTGTTTTGTCTGGCTGCTCGTCAAAGGCGACGAGCGATTCCGCAACTTCCCCGCAAAGCGATCAGGTGGCTTCTGATCCGAAGATTATTGCGCAAAAGGCTTGCGCATCAGACGATACTCAAAACTCTTTTCTTTATCTTTTGTATGAAAGTGGAATTTCAGTTATAAATAATGATTCCACTGAAGATATTAACTTCACTGAAAATGAAGTAAAATCCACCATATCAAAATTGCAATCAGAAGGATTGATTTCCGTAAATTCAATCAGTCTGCAATCAAATGATGAGCAGACCGGAAATATAACGTGTGTATTTGAGGTGGGTTATCACCCCACCCCATTCGATGGCACATTTAGCCAAGCATTTATGGGGAATATGTTTGTAGGCGGCAGGTCGGTGTTGCCTGATGGGTTTCCGAGCCAAGTTGTCACTCCAACTTTTGTCCAGCTGATGCTGACGGACGATGTGAAGACAAATCGTCAGATGGTTAAGTTGGTCGGTGGCGAGGAGAAACCCGCGAGTGCTATTGCCTCGGTGGTGGCTGCGCGCTTGCTTAGCAGCAGGCGACACGATGGCTCCGATTCAGATAATGTGGTGCCTGAAGAGCCTACCGACCAATCGTCGTTTAATTGACCATCGCATGACTGACGGCGGCTTTGCTGCCGCTGCCGGTCGTCGTTTTCACCTTCGTCGCCTTACCGTTCTCGACGGTGACGTGAACTTGGACTTTTTGGGGATCTGTGGGCGTCTGGACGATAGATTCCGCGATATCCGCACGGCGGGCCGCCTGATAATCACCGTCATCTGTCATTTCATACATACGCGACACGATTTCGGCAGCTTCGGATGCCGTCTTGGCTTTCCGTAGCGCGTCACCTGCTTTCTTGTGTGTATGGTGGAGTTCCCAGTTCGCGAACTCTCTGTTCTCTTTCAACGTCACTGTCGGATCGTCGACTGATTTGCCGATGACCCGCCTAAAGTTGGCCTGCCTTGTTGCATCCCACTGGTATGCACCGGCATGACCAGCATTGTGCCTCGGGTGTGCGTTCGATGAGCTTTCCGCCCATTCGCTTGCCGCAATCCCTGCACCAGCCTCTTTCGACCACCCCATGCTCATGTAGGCCTGCATTGCTTCACTGAGCCTTTTTGCAGGTGCTGAGCCAAATGAGGGTGATGAACCGCTGCCCCAAATCCGCGCCCGGTCCGCCATAGCAGTTACATGGCCAAGGATGGGGTCCGTGTGCTTCCAGATCTTCTCCCCGAGTGTTTCTGAAGCTTTATCGAGGGAATCGCTGGCCTCGCCCAGCCGCTTCGATGCGCTCTTGAACTCGCCATGCACGGCATCGTTGAACGCCTGCATTGTCTTGTCGCGGACATCGCCCAGATTGCCGGAGGTCATATCTGAAACACGGCGCCCAGCTTCGTATTTGGCCGCGTCAATGCTCTGGTCGCTCAGCACTCGCTTACGGTCAGCAGCCCTGGCTTTCTTGCCGACGCTATCCTCGACGACGACGGCATTCTTGTCCGCATCTTTCATGTCGGCAGCGAGCTGCTTACCACCCTGCGAGAAGGCCGGAATCAGATCGTCAGAAATGCCGAGGTAGCGAGCGAGGGTACGGCGGCCACTGGAGTTCTGTCGGCGCATGGCGTTCGCGATCACGGGCAGCATGGCGGCTGTATCGACAGTCCCATCCTTGTTCAGCTTCATGCCCACGCCCACGCGGCGCAGCACGGCCAACGCCTGCGAGTTCCGACCGTATCGCGCATCGTTAAGGGTCTGGTTGAGGCTGCTCATGCCAGCAACGCCAGCACCCTTTTGTGCGCCGGCACGCTGGGCAGCGGCATCGAACTCGGTCATGGCCTTTGTGGAGACGCCAACGACTTCGGCTGTGCGCGACAACTGCGCGGTGCTCTTTGCCCAGCCGTCCCCGAATTTGAAGGCGGCGTAGGTTGCGGCGCCAAGAATGGCGATTGTGCCGCCGACGGCGCCAGCCACGCCCAAGGCAGTCGCCGCAAGCCCTTCACCCGCAAGCGAGGCGCCCGCAAAGCCTTCCCCCAGCGCCGAGGATGCTTCCGACAGCCCGGTCATGCGCCCGGCGAGACCGGACAGCAGGGATCGGCCGCCCAACACCCGCGAGGTGGCCTTCTCGACCTTGGCGATCGAGCCAAGCACGGTGCGCGTCGAATTGGAGACCCGGCGCTGGTTGTCGTTGTCGGCCTTGCGGTTGATCTCGCTGACGCGCTTGCGGGACTTCTCCGCCCGCTTTTCGACAGAGCTGAAGGCGCTGGCGGTGCGATCGTCGCCAACGATGCCTACGCCGAGCTTGGCGACCTCATCCACCATCGGACCACTCCAGCCACTGGTTCAGGATCGACCAAGGCCGGGTCGCGACCTCGTCGGGGAATTTGCCGAACATGCGCCCGATCAGCACCAGCCGGGCCTGCCAGTCAGGCGGCCTCAGTCCAAAAAACGACCGATGTACCTCGAGCCCTGCAGGAGATCGCGCACGCCGAGCTTGTGGGCCGCAGCGAGCGGGATGCCCGCAACGGTCGACACGGCAGTAATGTCGCACTCGGCGCCGGTGAGGCCATCCCAGCGCTTCCACTCGTCGGCGGTTGGTTCGCGGAGCATGATCTCGTCGATCTTCAGACCGTTGTGCTCCACCGGCTTGCGCAGCGTGATGGTGAGGGTCTCGGGGAGGTCTTCCGCCTCGGGGGCGGTGTTGGCGTCGTCGGACATGTCAGGCCTCCGTCACGTCGGCAGATTCGAACTGCACGGTGAAGGTCGCATCCTCGCTGCTGACTTCGACGGGGTCGCCCGAACGCCACGCATTGCGAGCGATGATGTTCTTGCCGTTGGCGAGCTCGAGCTGGATCGTGGCATCGACCGCGTCGCTCAGGTCAGAAATGCTGAGCGATCCGCTGTCGCGGCCCTTCCAGCTGATCATGCCCGAGGCGGGGGTCTCGGCGTAGCCGTGAACGCCGTCCTGACCGATCAGCGTCTCGCGCTTGGCAGTGGACAGGCGATAGGTGCCTTCGCCTGCGATCGCGTACGACGTGCCGTCGATCGTGATGTAGGCGAAGCCGGCGATGAGATTGGACATCGTGCGCTCCTCAGGTCAGGCGGAACTGGACCAGCATGGCGAAGACGCGCAGCTGGTCGATCAAGGTGCCCGGCCAGAGCACATCGACGCGGTTGGGATTGGTGGCGTTCTTCTCGACGATCAGGTTTTTCGCGAAGTCGTCGGCGTTCTGGACGAAGCCTGCCTCTTCCAGCTCGCGGTACGCCGCGATCTGGTCGGCACGAATGGTCTTGGGCGTCACCACCTTGCTGCCAGCGATGACGCGGGTGCCATCGGCAGCGAGCTTCACGCGGCCGAACTTCGTCTCGATGCGCGAGCGCATGAAGCGAAGAACGTACATCAGCGTGAACAGCGTCTCGACCTCGAGGTACGAGTTGTCGGCGTTGCCGTCGGCATTGGTGACATAGGTCGTGACGATGTTCTCGAGCACGATGTTGTTCGAGGTGTCAGCGGTCCATGTCGAGATGCCGCTGTAGAGCAGCGTGGCGTTGCGCACCGGGAAGCTGAAACGCGAGGCGATCGGGGGCGCCAGGATTCCTGCGCAAGTGAGGTACTGCAGGGGCAGCGCAGGATCGTCGCGCAGACTGACGGCTGCCTGACCAGCGATGCCCGCCGCCCAGACCCAGTGCGGCGACGGCGAATCCGCGAAGCCGATGATCGACAAGTGCTGGTCGTTCCGTGCAACGCCCAGCGCCGCCAGTGTACCGGCAGTGCCGCTCTTGGCCGCGAAGACATGGCCATAGAGCTGCTGCGTCGGCGACCAGCGCCCGGTCGTGTCCGCCAGCAGGGTCTTGAGAATGTCGAGCGTGGTGCTGTCGTTCAGACCGGTCGCAATGAAATCGTACGTCTTGTCGCCCAGTGCCGCGACCGCATCGGTGATGGTCGGGTCCGTTGCGCCGTTCGCCATGGCGACTATCGCGATCGCGAGCCCGGCCGGCACGCTCTCGCCACCGGCAGCGCCGAGGTAGGCAAGGCGAAGGTCGACCTCGTTGCCGACGGTGCCCTTGTTCCGCGCAGTCAGCGTCACGACACCGGCCGCCGCGACAGCCGTCACGGGCACGCTTGCGGCATTGATTGCCGTGGCGATGTTGGCGCCAGCGATCGTAGCCGTGTCGCCGATCGAGACGGTTACGGCGATGAGCGTGCCAGCGATATAGAGCGGGATCGAGCCGCTGGCCGTGGCCGTGCCGGTGACGGTGAGGGTGCCGGTCGCTGCGGTAGCGCCGTTGGCGTCGGCAATGGGCAGCACCCAGACTTCGCCGGAGGCATCGTTCGCGCGCCATGCGGTAATCATCTGGGCGAGGACCGAGCCCGCGCCCGCGCCATCGGCTGCATCGAGGACCGACGTCATCTGGATGGGCACGTTCGGGGTGAAGGTGCCTGCCTCCGACATCTGGCCGATGAGCAAGCCGCGCTGCGCGAGGGGGGTGGTGTTCGCGTAGCGCGGATCGATCTCGGCGTAGAACAGCGGGACGCGCAGGTTCGACGGGATGTTCGAGAAGGGGATCGTCATGGGGCGTTACTCCTTCGCCGCCGGCGCGGTGGCCGGTGCGTCGGTTGCGACCTTCACGTCGCCGTCGCGCACGAGGCGGTTCCAGGTCGGGTCGTGTGGATTGACGAGGATACCCGCCTCGTCGACGACGCGGCGGGAGAGCGGATCGACGACACGTCGGCCCGGCACGCTGACAACGCGCATGGCGGTCTCCTATTGTTGGGGAAGGTCGACCGTCAGAGCGACGGACGGGAAATTGGTGGCGTCAAGGTCGATGCCCTCGAGCTCTTCGGTTGCGACGGGCGCGAAATCCTCGGCGCCTTCATAGAACTCGAGATCGAGGTCGAGCACGACCATGGCCAGATGCCGCTCGCCTTCGGAATTGAAGACGATCTGCGCCCGGACGCCAGCGATCTGCTGGATGGTCGAGGTGAGAGGATAGGAGTTGATCACGGCGACTTCGACCTGGCGCTTCAGCGCCCAGGCCGCAGCTTCTGCGACACCGGCACCAGCATCATCCTCGCTCGCGAGGGCTGAGACCTCGAGGATCAGGCGGAACGTCGCGACAGTCAGGAACTGAGGAGCGCCCGAGCGGGCGATGGAGGTGCGGTTTTCGCTGAGCAGCCGCATCTTGATCTGCGGAATGGTCGAAGCCGTGGAAGGCCAATCACCGGGGCGGAACACGCGCGTTCCCGCGTCTGTGTTGGCAGCGATGACGGCCTGATAGACGAGGACCAGAAGGTCAGCGGAGGTCGTCATGCCGTCGCCATGACCTTGAGGAGTACATGGCCATGTCCATCGGGGATTGGCTCGCGCACCACGTAGACCTTGCCGGTCTTCACGACCTTCACGCGGTCGCCCTGCTGGGCCTCTGCAGCGAGGGCAGCGGCTCGAATGCCGATAAGCGGCCTCTTCTGGATCGAGGTTTGCCCATCCTCGCCCATCTGCAGCTCGGTCGCTTCGTCATCGACCACCGCGTCGGGGATCGTCACAGCGACGCCCCCGCGCGGCGTGTAGATGACCTCGTCCCCGAAAATGCCCATCGCAGGGCCGAGGACGAGGCTATCCCAGTCGATCGACATGAGGCTACCTTAGGCGCCGGCGCGTCCGGTGCGCAGGACTTCCGGGCGCTTGCAGATCGGGAGCGGGTACATGGATGCCTCCATGCGCCACCATTCGTTGCGGTCGCGGTCGAAGATCGGCTTGATATAGCGCTTCTGACCGGGGGTGTTGACCCATTCGAAGCCTTCGGCCGGAGCAAGCGCTTCCTCGAACACGCCAGGCGCATTGACGGGGAACAGCTTCACCTTGTCGTCAGGGATCTTGATCGACGTGTTGTCGTCCGAGCCGCGATAGTTGACCCAATCGACGCCGCCGAAGTGGAACGTCTGGAATGCCCCACCCTTGCGGAGGTCGGTTGCGTCGGACCAGTTCTTATACGTGCTCACCACATCGACGTGATTGGTGAACTCGTCGTAGAACGCATCGCCGCACAGCGCCATGACGCTGGTGGCCTGCGTGAAGGCGCCCTTCGCGGAACGGGCCATCGAACGGGTGAGTTCGTTGATGATCGGGCGAAGCGAATATTCGACGTTTGCCGAGAGGTTGAAGGCGATTTCCTCCGGCTCTTCGAACTCGAATTCGTCGAACCAGTTGTACAGTACCGAGCCGTCGTAATCGAGGAAAAGGCCCTGAACGGCACCGAGGAACATGTTCTCCTCGGTATAGTCGAGCAGCGAGAGAAGGCCGGTAGGACCGCTCAGGCGGCGGGCCACCTCGTCCTGCACCTGCATGAGCACGGTCGTTTCGCCGAATGCGCGAATGTTCTGGAGCTCATGGCTGAAAATCGTGTCGCCTACGCGGACACGTGGCACATCGAAGTACCGCATCTTGCGGCGCTCGGTGTTGCGCTCGGCATTGGTGGGCTGGCCACGCTGGCTGATGGGCACGACGGTCAGGATGCCGTTGCGCTCTTCCACGGCAAGCGCGGTCGTGCGGATCGGGTTCTCGGTGAAGATACCCGAATCACGAAGCATGGCGGGCAGGTGCGGTAGCCGCTCGACCGCCGTCGTCATTTCGATAGCGGAGAAGGGATCGGAGTGGAAAATGTCAATGATCGTGCCGGTCATGGCGGATTGCTCCATCTGAAGAAGGGGCCGCGCCTACGGATGGAGCGCGCCCTGGAAGGGGAGGCGCGGCGCAAGGCCGCGCCCGATCAGGTGTTGAGGATGGTCAGCTTCTCGAGCTGGGCGAGGGCGATAGCCTTCTGCGCGTCGGTGGTGACGTTGGCGCCCCAGATCAGCTCACTGGCGTTCACGCGCATCGGGCCGCGCACGTTGGCGACCGCATCTGCATCGCTGGTGGTCGCATCGCGCGACCCACTCCACAAAATGGCGCGAGCTACAGCCAGGCCATCGGACGCAGTTGGATCCCAGGGGCCGAACTTGACGGTGCCGGTGGTGGTCACGGTGAAACCATCGCCTGCAGCGAAGGCCGTGGCGCCTGCCGTGATCGTGAACCCGATCCCATCCTCGTCGAATGCGGCGCCAGTCGTTCCGCTGCCGACCTCGGCACCCGCCGGATCGTTGACGGTGAAATGCGTCGCATCGTCGAACACAACCGCATATTCACCGATTTGGGCGGCAGGACCGACCGTGATCGCGCCAATCGTGCCGTTACCGGTGTTGGTTTCCAGCGCGCTGGAAACAGCTGCGCCGCCGGCAGTCTCGCCGCCGAGCACGAGGCCAGCCGTGCAAAGGCCACTGCCTGCGATCAGGATGATTGCTTCACGCGTCAGCATGCCATCGGAGGGGTCCCAGATGACGTATCCGCCGGTGTGGCGGTTCTCGGTGATGGGGGTAACCTTGGGAGTGCCCATGGTAAGCTCCTATTGAAAAGACAGGGTGTGGTGGCTCAGGCGCGCGGTGCGACGCCGAGTTTGGAGAAGGACCGCCCCCAGCTTGCGCCAGCCTTCGGCTTGTTTCCCGTCGGGCCATCGGTCGCGCCGAGGTCAGTGTTGCGCTGCTCGCGGGACGAACGGGGCGGAGCGCTGCCCTGAGGCGAGCGATTGGCCTGCCCGCGCATGACGGCGATCGCCTCCTGTCGGGTCATCGTGGTCTCGAACGCCAGCGACATCGCGAGAGGGATGTTGTTCGCCGCTGCCTTGTGCGCGAAGATGGCCGCGCAGCGAGCTCGTTCACGGCGGCGAGCCGATGCCTTGGCGCTGCGGCCAGTCATCTCCTCCTTGTCGTCGTCGTCCTCATCGTCCTCATCGTCGTCGTCCTCATCGGCCCGGCGCGATTTCCTGCCTTTCGATTTGGGCTCATCATCGTCCGCATCGTCGTCGGCACGCTTGGACTTTTTGCCCTTGGCGGCGTTGTCGTCGTCACCTTCATCGGTGTCGTCGTCATCGGCTCGCTTTGCCTTGCGACCCTTCTTGCCCTTGGCATCTGCCGGGCCGTCGTCGGTGTCGTCGTCTTCGGCATCCTTGCCGTCATCGTCATCTTCGGCGTCGGTGGTGTCATCGTTCTGATCGTCATCGTCCGCAGCGCGGCGAGACTTGCGGGAAAGGCCGGCGAAATGCGCAAAACGCCCCGCGCCCGCCGTCAAACGACTGGTGTTCATACTTTCTCCATCGTGATTGGCGCGAGGCCGCGCCGGGCCGGACCCCGGCGGATCAATCGAGCTGCCTGAGCAGTTCCCGGAAGGCTTCATCAGGTGCCATGACGGCGTCAGCGAAACCGATTTCCACTCCCTCTTCGCCGAGGAAGGTTCCGGCCTGGGTGTTCCAGACCTGTTTGGGTTTCATGCCCCGATTGCGGGCGACCGTGGCATCGAACAGATCACCTATGGCCAGAACGTCGGCCTTGAGGCGCTTGAAGGCATCTGCCGACAGATCGAACAGATCAGAGCCTTCGCCCTTGAGTTCGCCCTTGGTGATGAGCGTGGGCTTGATGCCCGCTTTCTCCAGCGCACCCTGAAAGCTGACGTGCATGTAGATGACGCCAACGGATCCCGTGCCGCCAGTGCGCGGCACGGTTACGACGTGCGCCGCAGATGCCAGAGCATAGGCAGCCGAGTAGGCATTTTCGCCCAGGATCGCCCAAATGGGCTTGATGGTACGGCCACGGAAGATCGTGTCTACGAGATCGAAACAGCCCGCGACCTCGCCGCCGGGACTGTCAATATCGAGCGCAATGGCGTCGATGGCGTCATCAGCGAGGGCAGCCATGATCTGGGCGCGCAGGCGATCATATGCGGCAATGCCGCAGATATCGCCGATCGGCCACCACGCCCCCAGACGCTGGACGAGCACGCCGTGGATCTTGATCACCGCAACGCCTGAGATCACCTCGAATAGCGATGCTTCGTCGCCATAATTGATCTGTGATTTCCATGCAGGGGGTGGGGCTCCCCAAGCTGGTTCACCGGCTTTGGCCTGTACGGTTACCGCCAGCGCGGATGCAGAGGGGAGAAGGGCGGCGGGCCTGTTGAACAAGCCGTCGAGGCTGTAGCCTGTCATCGTCGTCCTCGATTACTGCCGCGCTTCGATGCGTTATGCTGGGACTGGGCAGGCGCTGCCGTACAGACCGAAGCGGCGTCGGGCTGCTGCAGCGGCGGATCATATTCGATACGCCTGTTGTCGACCTGGATCGCACGAACCATCCTGACCGACGCCGTGCGTTCTTCGATATCGGCAGGCGTTTCATTTACGCGGATCGTCTCGCCACCGATCAGGTGAAGGGCGCTGCCGCCTTCGACCTGGTCGATATAGGCGATGGCGGCGATGGCCACCCGCAGGAGCCGCATACCGCCGTAGCGGGTGACGTCGATAAACATCAGGCCTGCTCTTTCTGGGGAGGCTGCGCTGCCTCCGTTGCGCTTTTGTCTTCGCCGAACCACTGGGGGCGCGGCAGACCAAGTTCGGTCATGCGATTGAATTCGATCGCGCGCTGGGCGAGGTTCTCTTCCCAGTCGACACCTTGGCGAGCGCATTCCTCTTCAAGGGTGGAGAGACCTGCGTCGAGGCCCAGGACCACACCCTGGCGCTCGGACACCGGATCGACAAAACCGCGCGGCGTGCCCAGCCAGCGGCAACGCGAGTAAGCCGTGCGCATTTCCATATATGCCGGGGCATTCCGAGGGAGGGGCAACTCGCCCAAATCGAACGGCTCTGCCAGCCAAGTCGCGTAGATCGGCGTCGCGGTGTTCGTCTGGAAATCCTGTTCGCGGCGGATGAACATCTTTTCCGATTCCGCCACGCCAGCGCGCGCCGATGACCAGCTCGTATCCGACCAGTCGTTATGGGTCTGCTCGCCTGACAGGCCCACGCACTGGCCCACGCCTCGCAGCATCTCATGCGTGAAGGGACTGAAGTTGGCATTGGGCCGCTCGGCTGAAACCGTCTTGATCTCTTCGCCGGGCGCAAGGGTCGCCATGTTCACGCCGCTGATGGGCATGGTGCGATCCCGGTGGAAGTCGGACCGCATATCCTGATACCAGCCGAAACCCGACTGTGCCGGATCGTCGGCCTCAACCTCTCCCTCGAGTGCAGCCCTCACCATCTCCAGATCGAACGGCGAGGTCACATAGAGCCCGAAATGAGAGGCCACCGTCGCGGCAGACAACTCGACGCCGTAATATTTGGCCAGCATCTTCAGGCGGCCGAGCACAGGGGCGAAAATGGACATGCCCCGGTTCTGGGCAAAGCGGTCCAGATCGTAATCGTGATAGACGCGCTGCCACCCGTCTTCCGGATCCTCTCGCAGGACACGGTCCCACTCCATGCTTTCGGTCGCATTGTACCAGTCGTACTGGTGGGCCTTGCGGATGTGGTACGCGATCGGCACCTCGTCCCGATCGATCTCCACGCCGCCGCGAAGGTATCGCGTATCCTGCTGCTGATAGGGGTTCGACAACCGATCGGGATCGACACCCTGAAAGCATGTGGCGTAGCGCGCCGCCGACGCTCCGACCCTGTCAGGCCGCCATTGTGCGACGATCAGGGATTCTCCATCAATCAGTTTGTGACCGAGGGCGACACGCCATTGCTGGGATACCGTCTGTTTCCGGCCGACGTCATTGTAGTGGCCGAGATCTTCGGCATAGTTGCGCCAATGTGCTTCGGCAGCACGGCGGAACTCGTCAGCCCAAACCGCATCGAATGCCTTGCTGTGATAAGAAAGGGCGCGCCAGTCGGGCTTGGCAACCAGTCGATAGGACGATCCGATCGTTGAATCGAGGATGCGGCCGACGATCCCTTTGGCCCAGCCGTCGTTGCGATACAGATCACGGCCTCGCCCGACGATCCGGTCGCGATAGATGTTGATCTCGGAGTCCGGGGACCGGGTAATCGGATACCAGTCCCCATACTCCTGGCCGCCGATGCTTGCCGCATCGTAGGGGAAAAGCGATCGGTTAGGACCATCGAGAGACCCGCGCATCCCAGTGCGGGCGCGGGTTCTGATGCGCTCGATCGCTTGCGCCGGAATTTTGCGGCCCTGAGCATCCAGAATGGTGGAATGCGAAGCCATCAGAAGCGCGGCCTGATTGCAGAGCGGGGCGTTTTGATCAGGCCGAGTTGCGCCTGAATTTGGCGGATCGCCATGGTCAGCATACCAATGTTGGCCATGCTATACGTGACGCTTTTCCCGCCATCTCCCTGCGTGTAGCTGGCAGTCTGAACTTTGCTGCCCGACATGATGTCCAGGTAGTCTTGCTGCATCTGGGTCAGGCGGGCCTGGAGCACAGATGTATCCATGCCAGCAAGGATGCTGCGGCTCGGATCATAGCGCATGGTCGAGCCTCCTCAGGCCAGCCGGCGGGTGAAGCCGGATCGTTTCTTATTCCGGGTGCCAGTGACTGGCATGGCGGGCGGCTGCTGGGGCGGATTCGCCGTGGCAGTAGATGAAGTAGGCGAGGGCAGGGCAGGGGATGCCTGTTTGTCGCCGTCGCTTTCGCCGTCGGTGGACCGATCTGCGCTCACTGTGAGTGCCGCGCCGACCTTATCGGCTTCCCGGTTCAGTTTCGTGCCCATGTGGATCAAGCCGCGCAGTGCGGCAAAGCCATAGACCCGGCAGTCGAGCCGCTCATTGGCCCGCCCTGGTATGGGCTCCCACTTTCGGACTTTCCTCGAGCCTTCGCCTTCGATCTTGATGCGCTCGGCCGTCAACTGTTCGAACGCCGCGAGATCCCAGTCGCCGTTGAAGTGCATGCAGCCCGGACCGTATTCTGTCCGGGGCAGGTAGCTGAGAAGAATAGCGTCCTTCGCAGCATTCACGCCCAAGATGATAGGGCGGAATGTTTTCTTGCTTCGCGAACTCGGGCGCTTGGTCGGCCAAACTGGGTTCCGAAGGCCTGTGCGGGCACTTTCGCCTTTGATGGCCCAGATCCGGCGTGCCAGCCGCTCCTTGGAGAACTGCATGACCGCATCGGTATGGTGGCCGCCGCTGTCATGGCACGCAGCAGAGATCGTGAAGGGACGGCCATCGGCGCGGTAGAAAGTCCGCTTCAAGTACTCGTCCAGTTGATCGCGCGTTCGCGGGTCGGACATCTCGCCGTCAATGACGTGATGCTCGATCGACCAACTCTCTTCATCCCGGCCCCAGCCGACCACCTCGATTTCGATGCGGTAATCCTGCGTATCGATCCCAGCGGTCAGCAGTGCGACACCATCAGGCACAATGCCGGGCGTCCAGTTCTCACGCCGCGCCAGCAGTTCGTTGGGCTCGACTTCCTTCCCGCCATGGCGCCGGTATGGCCATGCAGCCTGGGTGTTCCACCAGACTTGCTTCTTGTCCTCATCATTGGCCGCAGCGAGGTACTTCTTGGCGATGTTCGCGGGGCTGTCTTTCGCCCACGGCGAGTAAAGCTTGCCCGCCTGGAAGCCAGCGTGCTCGTTCGGAACAGCCCATGTTCCGCAGTGCTTGCATCGTGCGCGGTATACCGCCCACCGATCACCTTCCCACCAATCCCAGACCCACTCGACCGGGTCGGTGCAATCGGACCGCCAAAGCAGTTCGTAGGCGTCGAGTGGAACTTGATGTTCGCCGCAGCAGTCGAAAGGGCGGGTCTGGTGCCACCGGATGGTGTTCAGCGCACGGCGGCGCTGGCCCTCACTCCACGGCTTTTGGCAGGCTTCGCAGTAGATCTGCGCGGTCTGCGACCGGTGAACCCGACCTTCGTCGTCCTTCTCCCATTCGACGTGCTTGAAGAAGTCAGGAAACTGGCGATGCCCACAATGCGGGCATTCCATCGATGCGCGCCGCTGATCCGATTCCAGCCAGCTTGCCTCAATCCGGCTGTCGCCCTTTACGGTAGGGGAGCAAACACGGATCGAAAGCCAGTTCGGAAACTTCGCCGTGCGCTCATCACCGATATCGAGCGGATCTCCCTCGCGTGTGATCGGATATTTATCGACCTCATCGTACATGACGATGCGGACGGGGCGGCGCGCAAGGTTATCGGGGCTGCCTGCACCGACCAGCGCGAGAAAGCCGCCGGGGAAAGCCTTATAGAGCAGCGTTTCGTCGGACTTGCGGGTCTTCGAGGTGCCAACGATCTTTCGCAGGGCAGGTGTCGAGGCGATCAGCGGCGCGATGCGCTCTTTCGAGAACTGCTCGGCCGCATCTTCCTTCGGTTGGACTAACAGCATGTCGCATGGGTCATAGTCGGCATGGTAGCCGAAGACGTTCTCCAGCAGTGTGGTCTTGAGCAGCTGCGTCGCCACCATCGCAGTGACGATGTGAACGCCCGGCTCGGTAACCGCCAGCATCGGCCCGCGCGCCACTTCAACGGTCGCGGTCTGGAAATTACCTCCGTCCTTGAGCTTCCGGCGATCGTCCGCCCACTGCACGATGCTGACGCGCGGCGGCGGGGTCCAGCCGCGCTGTGCCGCCAGCGTTAAGCGGGCCTCGTTACTCTTCAGCGGCGAAATTGCCCTCTGGCGTACCGAGTTGCTCGAGTTCCTTTTGGACATAGACCGTGAGGGCCTCCACGACCTTGTCCGTCTCCAGGTCCAGATCAGCCGCTAGCATCGGCCCGACGCGCGTGGGGAACCCGAGCCATATGTCGCGCCATGAGCGCGCTGCCTCGAAAAAGATGGTCTCAGCCCTCGCGACCTCCACCAGATCACCGGCATCCTTACGGGCCGCGATCAGGTGCTTGGCCGCGAGGGCGTTTTCCTTGATCTGCTCAGCGTCGCCGGTATCGCGAAAGCGACCCGCCAGCACGTCTATCAGGAAGCTGTCGGCCTCCTCGTCGGTCAGGCTCTCCAGCGCCTCGGCCACCTCTTCTTCAGCGGGTGCGGACACTTTGCGTGAGGTGCGGACACTGCGGACATTTGGTGCGGACACTTTTTGAATGTCCGCACCCTTTGCGGGCCCGGTGTCCGCAGACCGCGCGGCCCGTCGATTGGTCTTTCTCCAGTCCGATCCGACCAGCGCGGAGTCTATCCGTCCGTCCTCGGAAACCCGCAGCTTTCCTGACTTTACCGCGCGCCGCACCAGTTTGTCGTCGCAGCCGTCGCGGCGAGCAAACTCGCGGATCGAGATAAGCTCAGCGGGTGCGGACATTTTGGTGCGGACACCTTTTGCAATTCATAGCTGGGGTGACATCGGGGCGCGCAATTACCCTCGACGCGTGAGGGGGCCGGAAGGACCCAAACGTTAACCTTGGAGGGTTTATTTCTGAACAATCGGCATCCCGTTCAGCTTATTTCGTCGTTCGATGAACGGATACGGGCGCCGCCGAGGTCAGACGCCTCGATCGCATGACTTTCGGTGCCGTGCGTCCAATCCGCATTCAGCATGCGGTCGCCTTTGTAAGGCGCCAACCGCTGCGGCCGGCGGGCGTTGGGATCACGCTCTATGAAGTGGATGCGATCCGCGCCCCACTGCCAGCTATTGCCGGTCGCCGAGACGTAGACCTCGTACCCGAAGAACCATGCAATGGCGCCGACGAGATTGACGATAAACCAAGGGATCATGCTCATCTCCTCGCAGTCGACAGTGCCTGTCGCAGCGCTGCCTGAAACTCCGCAGCCGCATTCGCCCTCACGTAAGCCTTTGCCCGCTCGAAGAAGGGCAGGTGCTTCGGCGCCGGGGTTGTGTCCTCGAACTGGATCAGCAGCTTGAGGCCACCAGATGGCTTAGGCGCAGCCTTCTTGCCACGCTTGCCCGACGCTGCTGCGATCATCGGTCGCTGCCACACGCCACTGATTACCGCGCCCTTCTTGGTCTTGACCTTGCCGACGAACACGCCGGGCTTGCCTTTGAGGCTGGCCAGCTTGTTGCGCGTCAGGTTGCCGTACTGGTTCAGCGCCACATCGCGCGGGACGATCATCGCCTTCTTGTTGCCCAGCGATCGATCACCGCCGAACACGTACGGCGCGAGGTACTGCGCCGCGATGTCCTTAGCCATAACATAGGCTACGGGCTCGCTCTTCCTCGCAGGCTGCACGCGGAAACCCTTCTGAGTGAAGGGCGTCGGGTTATCGAACGTATCGATGACGGCCTGCGTCTCGGCTGCGGAGACGCCTTGTGCCAAGCGGGTCAGCGCAAGGGCGGTTGCGAAGGGCATCTGCTTGGCGCCGAAGGATCGAGCTGCTTTCTGAAGGCCGGTGAGGTTGAGGTCGGCATGGATGGCAAGCATCTCGCCCTCGCGATATTGAGGCGGTCAATACGCCCGGAACGGGGCGTCCAACTTGTCGACCTGTGGAAACCATTCCTCTCGGCGGGCCGCTTAGCCGGGAACGAATATCCGCGAATTATCTTCACCGTGCATTGGCGAGCTCGCGCTCGCATGGACAGACGGTGATGCTCAGTGACAAACGTAATTGATCAGCTGGTGCGGCAGGCTCGGTATGAAACCCGCAGGGCAGACGAAGCGGTTCGTAAGGGTCGCAGCATGCTGAGCGTCTATGCGCACCGAGAGCGGGCAGTCGCGCTTTGTGCTCAGGCAAAGCTGCTTGAAAGCGGATACGATCCGGCTGACCCTCGCTTGGGTGAGACTATCTAAGCCAGATACAGCAACGCCCGCTCTCCGTTTCCGGCTGCGGGCGCAACTCTAATCATGTTTTTCCGACAATGGCACTTCCGGTATAGAAGTCAAGCGGCGTCGTAATACCTTTCGACAAGGATCACGCCTTGGCGACGTGCCGGGGCCAGAATGTCGAGAGCGCTGATTGCAGCATCCAGCAGAACCTTGTCGAGTGGATCGCTGCCACCATCAAGCAGCCGATCCAACCACGGCGGACCATGATCCGTATGCAGCGACGTGATGAGCTGATCAAAATATGGGCGGCACCCGGCTGTATCAAGCGAGGCCATCGCAGCAAAAAGCCACTCCTGGTCCCGAAGATCATGCTCAAGGCGGTCGAGGTCCGGCGCGACATTTGCGGCGCCACGCGGCGACCGGTCGAGCGCGCACCTATATGTCGCACCGCCGACCACGCGATTGTACAACCGCGCGAACCGCTTGCCAGCCTGATAGCGGTCAAGCGCCAGCGCTTCATCATCCGCCAATAGCCCAGCAGCGAATGCGCGCCCCAGCGCCGTGTTATAGTGCGTCCCGTACTTTGCGCGGCGAGCCTGTACCCATTCGGATCCTTTGTCATAGGCGAGCTCGAACCCGGCACTGCTGCGCTGGCGGCGTCCATTCTTCTCTCGCTTCCCGGCTTTGCTCGGTCTGCCCTTGCGCCCCATCTCTAAATTCCCTCGCGTGTATATACAATTTGAATTGACGGCACGTTACTGAGTGTATATACAATCAGCATGAACATTGAATTCGACCCCGCGAAAGACGCCAGCAACATTGTCAAGCATGGCATCTCGCTTTCGCGCGCGGTTGAGATGGACGGCGCGGTCTATGTCGAAGACGATCGGTATGACGAGCCGCGCTTCCGGGTCTACGGTCTGATCGACGATGTTCCTCACTGCGCGGCGATTGCGATCCGTGGCCAGAACGTCCGCGTTATCAGCCTTCGCCGCGCTCATCGTAAGGAGTTCAAGCGCCATGTCTAAGCAACCACCCGTCGTGATCGACGACGAAAACCCCGAATGGACCGAAGCTGACTTCGCGCGGGCAAAGCTCGTGTCGAAGCATCCTGTTTTGTCCAAGGTGTTCCGAGGCGCGCAGAAGGCACCGACGAAGCAGGCAGTATCGATCAGGCTGGATGCAGATGTGGTCGAAGCCTTGCGCGCATCCGGGCCCGGCTGGCAGGGCCGAGTGAACGACATGCTACGCGCCGCTGTTTTGTAAGGCGCCGCGATCATCGGCCCGAACGCGCCCCATGTAACCGCCGGGCAATCGCCTCGACCAGCTCGCGGTCCATGCCGCTGACGTCGCCCGGCTGGATCACGACGATGCCGTGCCGGAGCCACGCTTCCTTCGCCGCACGGCGCGGCCCCTGCGGATCGGCATCGCGCATCTGCGGTGCGTAACGGGTGAGGCTGGTGCGGCTTCGCATCAGTCTCCCCCGCACTGGGAAGCGATGGGATTTCGCGGACGGCGCAGCGCGTAGCTACCGCAATCGCAGCGCCACAGCAGCGACCGCGTCTCCGCGATGCACTTCCACTGTTCCGGTAGGGCGTCGATCTCGTCCTGCGAGGCCTCACCGGCTGACAGGCGCTGCATGGCGTCGTCGAACCTGGCCTGATGCTCAGCGCGCGAGGCGGCTGCAGCGGCTCGCTGAGCAAGGGCGGCGCTATCCGCTCGCTCCCAGCGGCGAAGGATCTCAACGCATTCCGTCGTGCTGGGAAAGAACCGGCAGGATTGCAGGGCTTCCGTAGCCAAAAATTCGAGAGCCTGTCGCGAATATCGCCCGATCACCAGTTCGTAGGCACGGTGCCGAAGCTTCCCACCGACGATGTCATCGGCGCGGCGCGGAAGCATGTCCATCATTCGCAGGATCTGCGCGAGGAACACGTCATCGGCCATCTCCAGCGCAGGCAGCGGTGCCGCCGCCACAGTCATCGCGACGGCCAGCTCATCATTGGAGAGGCGCGGCGCGGGAGCGGCCGCTGGCGATGGTTGCATCCAGTGATTGAGTGAACCCATCCCGCCTGTCAGGCTGGAAAGTGCTGGCATAAGCTCGCCCAGCTGCCGTGCCTCGATTCCCATTTCGTTCGGTCCTGTTCCGGTCTGCCTTGGCGATCCATGTGCGGAATGCCGCCTGCCAATCCTTGGTCATTCGCTCGTTGCTCGCGGCATGGGCCTCGAAGGCCATGCGCTCCCGATCCAGCATCCCAGGCGGCCAGCCATCCACGATCCGCTGTGCGGCTGGCGTGAGGAGAGGCTCCCAGCCGTCGGGAAGAGGTGAGGGCTCGGCAACGGGGCGCTGCGGTTTGGCAGACTTGCTGCCGGAAGTCGGCTCGAGGCCATCCACCGAACCCGAACCAGCCGCCTCGTGCGTGCCCGCATCGCTCGCGTGTGATTTCTCTTCCGGGTGGGTGGGGGTGGAGGGGTTAGAATTATTTTCATTGGGGAGGCGGGGAGGGAGGCCAAAGCGTCACTTCCGTCACAAACGTCACTTTCGTCACATGTGACGCTTTGCGACGTTTCGAGACGCTGCCTTTCGCGCCACTTCTGCGTGCGAACAGCGCCCGAACTGCGAGGCTTGGGCTCAGCGCGGACTTGCGCCTCCATGTCGGCGATTGCCGTCAGAAGCGCGTCACCGGTAATCCCAGCCGCAAGCAGGTGCTTCACGGCCGTGGCAATGACGCTCATTCCACACCGCCGATCTGGATCACGAACTCGCCTGTGCGCGTCTCTGCGAATTCGACGGTCGGCGTCTCGAAGTGTCTGTCGTCGATGCCCAACGCCTGCGCGATGCCGTCCTGATAGGACTTGATCGAGGCAACGACGTTATCCTTGTCGGGCATCGGGCCGCGCGGCTTTGCATGGACGATGATATGCAGGCCCACGCGAGTGCCAGCCGCAAAGCGCGCGCCGGTGGATAGCGCGGCGGCATAGCCCCACAGCTTGTGTTTCTTCACCTCTCTCGCGCGCAGATGGGTGCTGCGTGTCCGCCCGTTGGGCCAGAGCACCTTGTTCGGGTACGGGAGCGCCGGAAGGGTGACGCGCGCGCTGGTCACGGGCGCACCACGTTGCGGCCAATGCTGGCCGACAGGGCAAGGCGCTTGGGATGCTCGCGGTGCAGGGCGACCAGCAGCGCGCGAGTGCCAGCTGCGATGTCGGCCTCGCTCAACCCGTGAGCATGGAGACCCATGGCGAATTCTTTCTGCCTGGCTTCGACGCGCTTACGGCTGGCAGCATCATTCGTGCGTTTGCAGGTCCTGCATTGCCCGGACCGTTCTCGGCCGCGCGGGGACGTGTTCTCGGGCGTCTTGGGATGCCCACAGCGGAAGGTGGCAGTCACAGATTTTTCCAATCAATGGGCGGCATGCGCATCGCTGCGCGCATCTCGTCGACCTTCGCGCGGCGCTGGGCACGCGCGCGGTCGGCGCGGTGCCTGCTCAGCGCAGCAGCGGCGGTGCTGGCGGAAATGGCCGGGGCCTCCGGCTGCTTGCGGCTGAACAGGCGACGCAACACGTCAGGCTTCCGGCTGGCCGGCGAAGATCGGCAGCGCCGTTTCTTCCTTCACCTTGTCGAGCGCTTCATTGAACGCGGCCTCGAACGTCAGGTCGGGGCGCCACAGCTCATACCAGAACACCGGCTTGCCGCCTTGGAGGCGGTAGCGAAGGCGCGCGATGATGCGATACAGCACCGACGAGCGGGCGAAGATCGGAATGGTGATCGAGAACAGCTTGGGGAAGTCGACAGGCTTCCCATCCGCGTCTCTGTGATCCGACACGAATGACAGCTGCGCCTCACCGCTGGTGAGGTTGACGGCCTCGCATGACTCCGCCGTCTCGTAGATGCGGAACTTGAGCGACATGTCGACGAGCCGCGTCGGAGTGGCGATCGCGGTGGGCGTGGTGGCACGGTTCGCCTTGGCGAAGCTCTGGGCCTGCGCCGACCACTGCGAAACGTCGTCCTCGGACACATCGACGATGCGCGTTTCGAGGAAGGCCGCGAAATCGCCCATCGTCATCGCACTGGCGTTTTGGCCGAACCATGCCTTCCACTCTTCCGAGAGCGGAAAAGCATAGCGCGCCTTGTGGCGGCGGTTTTCAGCGGGGGCCAAGTGCCGTCCGCGTTGTCGGGGTGATAGTCGAAGATCGCGGTCAGTGAGGGCGAGTTGAAATTGTCGTCGGCGAAGATGGCCGAGTTGCTGAACTTGAAGCGGTTCACCAACGCAATGAACGAGGGGAGCTGGGTCAGCGTCGCGGTGCCGGAGCGGAACAGCGGGTTCAGCCGGAACGCATCCCACGAGGCGGCGGGGATCGGTACGGCAGCACCATTGATGAGCGCGAACGGCGCGGAGGTCTGATCGCGGGGTCCGCCACCTGGATAACCTCGGGGCGCATGTGCTGCTCGGCCTGCGCGAATGCGGTGGCCATGATCTCGCCGGTGCGGTCGGCGACGGTTGCTTCGGTAGTTGTGGTCATGATGAAACGCTTTCGCTCAGCCGCGAACGGTGCGGGCTTCGGTGGTGGTGACTTCGCGGATGGTGCCGAACAGGTTGCCTTGTCGGGGCTTGTTCGGGCTCAGGCGGCCATCGCTGGTGAACCAGGCTACGGTGGCGCCGTGCTTTTCGACCGGCAGCTTGAAGGCGAGGCTGGGCGTCAGCACCGAGAACTCGCGGTCGGGATCGAACTCGACGTCGATGGAAAGGGTGATCTTGCCCTTCACCTTCTTGCTGTTGTCGATGCCAGCCGCCTCGAGCTTCGTGGCGAACTCCTGCAGCGGTGCGCTGCTGTCGGCATTGAACTGGCCGTCCTTGAGCATGAGCATGAGGTCGGACAGGGTGGAGGCGGCCGGGTAGCGGGCACCGCCGTCGGCGCCGCGCTCCTCTATGACTTCTCCGGTTTCCGGGTTATGATCCATGGTGTTCACTCCGGCGCGCACTTCGATCTTCGGTTCGGGGTGCGCGCCATCCCCCCGAGCGAAATCCTCAAGGGTGGGCGAGCCTCACCAGCTTGCCGAGCTGCGCTTCGATCGCGGCGCGGGCGCGCTCCAGCACGGCGCGGGCATCGCGCACTTCTTCCGGGCTGATCGCGCCGTCGTCTTCCAGCGCCTGAGACAGAGCGAGCGCGGCAGCGGATACGTCGGTCAGGGCGCGGCGGTCCTGCGGCGTCTCGGCGCCTGGGCGGCTCTCCACGCACAGACGGTCGAGCGCGCCGGTGAAACGACCGTTCCACTCGCGCGTGCCAGCCGCGAACGCGACGATGCCCATCTCGGCGAGGCCTGCGCGGTACTTGGCCGCCTGGTCTTCGGATTTGCCCAGCACCCGGCCGATGTCGGCGTCGGTCAGGCCATCCTGCGCCTTGATGGCGGATAGCTCATTGGCGACGGCCTCAAGCACCGCCGAAGCGGAAAACACCGGGCGCATGGGGGTGGATTGGCGGGTCATCGGCAGATTACTCCACCGCTATGACGAACAGTTTGAGAAACGACCGCCCGGCAGCTCTGGGCATACCGGGCGGCAGGGGAGGGCGCCGCTTTCACCATGACAAGGGGCGGCGGCACGCACGCTCGCCGCAAGGAGTGGAACGACCACCCAACTGTACGGGAGACAGCCGGAAGCGTGCTAGCCGCGCTGGTATGACGCAAATTATCGGATTCGCAAACGATCGCTTTGGAGGCCGAAATGGCAGAGGTCGATGAGACAGGTGAAGCAGACATCATGCGTCCTCGCCTTCGCTGTAGGTGCGAAACTCGGTGAGCGTCACGCGGCGCCAGCCGTGCTCGCGCTCGACGCGGACCATGCCCTTCTGCTCAAGGCGGCGCAGGGCAGCGGCACCAGCCGCAGCGCCGCGCGCACCGATGGCGGCAGCGAGCTCATCGTTCGACGGGCAGCGGCTGCGCATTGCGAGCAGTTGGTATGCCGCGTGGTCGGTAGTGTCCTGGGTACGGGGGCGCCTCATGCGGCAGCCTTCCACTCACCGCGACGCGTAAGCTCGGCGATCAGGTCAAAGGTGGGCGCAGCATGGAGAGGGCTGTGAACAGGCAGACCATCGACCCACTTGCGATAGGCCCGCTCGTCGCGATCCATTTCCCGGCGCTCGCGGAAGGTTTGCGCGCCAGTGCGCTTGATTGCTGCGCGCTTCATGCGGCTTCTGCCCCAGCCTGGCGGGCCGCAGCAACCTCATCTGCAACGATGACCATCCGCTTGTGCAGCTTGTCCACCGTCTCGGGCCAAAGGCGCCGACCGTTGCGGATATCCCGAACAAAGTGCGGGTCGCTCATTGTTCTGCGGCCGAAAGTGATTTCCGACATTCCGGCGTCTGCCACGAATGCCTCAATCTCGGCGAGAAGCTCAGGGTGATGCTTGGACATGCACACCCTTCTAAGGTAGGACATGTCCTACCGTCAATAGGATATGATGGGACTAATCCCAGCCTTCCCATTCTTAATGAGAAGTGGGATGCGCCCTACATGCAAGAGGACATCACGCCCTTACAGCGCTTCATCCGCGCAGCCATCGATGTCTCGCCCGAGAAGCGCGATTTCTATGATAAGCTGCTTCAGGCCAAGCTCGGCACCAAGGGCAAGCCGATCTATGATATCGATCGCGGCAAGAGCAAAAACCCCAGCCTCGCGCAGCTGAATGCGATTTCCGAAGTGCTTAAGCAGCCGCGAGAGCTATTTGAGCGGGCAATTGCTGGCGAGGACGTCGAGCCGGTTCGAAGCGCGATCAGCCATGTCTATGCGCCGCCGGTCATGCCCGATATCCCGTTGACCCGGAGCATCAATGCGGACGAGCCTACAGTAGAGCTGGCATCCCTTGACCTCTCTTATTCGATGGGGCCTGGCACCGAGCTGGAAAGCTATATCGAGCAAGAGCCGATCCGCTTCGATCCGGTGTTCATTCGGCGCCTGACGCGCGCTCCTTATGAGCGCCTCAAGCTCGCGCGCGGTGTGGGCGACAGCATGCAGCCGACGCTTCTGCCGGGCGATGTCGTGATGATCGATACGACCCAGAACATGCTGAACATGTCAGATCGGGTATATGCCGTGGCCCTTCATGGTGCGGCGGCGATCAAGCGTATCCGGCTAGATAAGGGCTGTAAGGTTCTCGTGGTTTCCGACAACCCTGCTGTCGAGAACTACACGATCGATGCCGAGGACGTGATCGTTCATGGACGAGTGATCTGGTTTGGCAGGGAGCTTTAGGGAGCAAGCTGTAGCCCATGGCAAAACCCAAACCCAAGCCGGTCCACGAACGAGCAGCCCGGGCGCTATGCCTGCTCGATAGCAACCCGCCCGATGCAACCATGGACGGCAAGCCGCTATGGATGGATTACCTGCCTGAGGTACGGGCGGTCCTTCAGGCTATCCGCGAGCCCGACGAGGCGATGATCGAGGCGGCGTCGCATATCTCGGCGGGCGAGATCAGCGCGGCAGATACCGACTTCCGCGATGGGTTGGATGCGGCTCGGGCCATGGTCGTCAAGGACTGGCTCAAGATGATCGACGCTGTACTGGGTGAAGCGGGGTGAGGGCCCTTTCCGCCTTTTAACTTTGCGGGACTCGGGTGGGGCGGGTCTTAGGGGGTTTTGCGGGGGTGAATGGTGCAGGCTGAACCGCGTTTCCACATATTCATCGACGAAGCTGGAGATCCCGGCGTTAAGCAGAAGTCTGGTGAGGAGCCGGACTGGACCGATTGGTTCGTAATTTCAGCCGTCGTAATGGATGCGCATCGCGAACAAGAAGCCAATGAGTGGATAGCCGAGATGAACCAGGCTATCCGGCGCAACCCGCCCGCCTCGATCCATTTCAGAAATCTCTCGGATGCGAACCGTCGCCATGTGTGCCGGGTGATGGCAGAAAAGCCTTTAAGAATTTTCGTGGTCGCCTCGCATAAGACATCCATGAGGCGCCACGTAAGCAAACGCCTCGGCGTAGCAAAGGCGCAAGATTTCTATAATTGGTGCGTTCGCTTATTGCTTGAGCGGGTCACTGAATGGTGTGCTGGATGGAGCAGGCAAGAGGGCCGTGATGTTCAGCCCGCGAGAATTGTCTTCTCTGAAAAGGGCGGGCACGATTATGGAGAGTTGAGAGATTATTTGCGCAAGCTGCAAGCGCAAACCCTCACTGGGAATCTGACTTTGGACCGGAAGGGTATCACATTGGGCGTGATGAGAGATGATCTGATCGAAGTTATCGGCCATAACGATCTGGCTGGCCTACAGCTCGCCGATATAGCCGCCAGCGCATTTTTTCAGGCGGCGTGCTCGCCTCAGAAGAGGCATACCGTCGAATTTGCCACCAAGCTGATGGGAAGGGTGGCTCGTCAAGGCAGACGAAAATTTCCCGATCGGTTCGGCCTTATGCTGCTGCCATTCCCGCACCAAGGACAAATCCCTGTAGCTGATAGGCGAATATTCGAATTGGGCGGGTATCGCTTCCCGAAGGCGTGACGAACGCACCTGTCCATCGAAGCTGATAGGTCGGCATTCCTTGCGTCCAACCGTCTTCGGAACCGCCTCCCAGGGCGAAACTGGTACGTGCTGGAAGTACGTTCGTCAGCCTACGAGATATCACAGGCGATCGGTAGTGTGAATCCCCCGCCCGCTCCGGCGGGGCTTTTCACATCGGCACGCGACATAGCCCCACATTCGCCACCCTTTTTCCATTGCAGCAGCACAGAAAATAGCCATGATCGGCGTTCTGGCGCTACCCAGACGCGCTGGTTGTATTTTCCTTGCACTAGCCCTGCCTCTTCGGAGGCGGGGCTTTTTTGCCATATATGGCGAGTGCCAAAGCGGCCAGTGCGCTTTCTCAGCTATTTGCGGCGATCCCGGCTTCGCATGCCCAGCACCGCCATCACGCCCACAAGAGCGCAGATCACCAGCCCAAACCCCCAGCGGTCCGTCGTTTTCATTGGCATAAACTCCTCGTCGCATAATGCCTCAGGAGCCAGATCGGTTTCGACCTCTGGCGCGACTTGGCCTTTCTTGGGAGGCGGGGCCCTACCGCAGCGCGTGCCAGGCAAGGAAAGCCAGCACTAGCGCCGCCATGCCGATATAGATCGCCCGGCGCCCAACGCCCTTCACGCCCGGTAGCACCACAACCGCCAGCACTGCATACGTCACCAGTGCCAAGCCCCACCAGTCGGTCGATTTCATCGGTATGCCCTCCTGTGGGTAGGATGCCTGTGGGTGGGGATGGAGTCGAGCCTCTGATGCGACGTAGCCCTGCTGGGAGGAGGGGCTTTTTTGTGCCTCCAGAAGAAAAGTAGGAGATATCCCACGAAATGCGTTGACGGGTAGGACCCATCCTACTATTCCAGTCTTTATCAGCCCAACACCCCAATCCATCGGATCGGGGTCGGGCAAAGGAGACAACCGTGCAACTCGCACCCCAACATCACAGTAATCCGGTAGCTCGCCCCGTAACCAACATTGCACTCGTGCCGGTTGAGCGCGCTGCTGCGCTGCTCAGTGATTTTCTCGCCGCTCTGGACGGCGAGCTTCAGCCGCATAGCGACCTGATGCTGTACGCCAAGGCCCGCGCCGAGCGGCAGCTAAAGGAATGGGGGATCGCCCGATGATCCGCCTCGCTGCTCTCGCCGCTGGCGCCACGGCTGGCATCCTGATCGCCGCCGATCGCTTCTCCGCCTGGCTGATGGCCACCGACGCAACGGCTCGCACCGTCGTCCAAGGCCCAGCCGTCACCGCGCTCGCGCTGATCGGCGCCGCTGCCGTCGCGCTCGCCACCTGCGCGGCTGGCATCCTTTTCATCACCGCCCGCCCGTCGGGTCGCACCGCGGCGCCGGAGGATCGCGCATGACGAACCCCGGCGCCGCAACCACCGCTTCCGCTCTCACGCTGACCTTCGAGGAAGCCGAGGCCGTCGCAGCCGACCTGGCGCGCGTCTGGCCCGGCATGACCGGCATCGCCGCCGTGCCGAAGGTCGAGATGCTGGCCGACCTCGTCCAGCGCACCAACCGCAAATCGCGCGAGATCATCGTCGCACGGGAGACGTCCAGTGTCGTATGAAGTCACGATCCGCTGCGGGGTCCAGAAGGGCGATCCTGCGGCCAAGATCCGCTGCCATTCCGATCCGCAGGCCCGCCAGCCGGTGCCCAGCGTCGAGAAGGGCACCAGCCGCGATGCGATCGTCGCGGTCGAAGCGAGGGCGCGCGGTCTCGACTGGGTGAACCGCCGCCGTATGTCCCGGCCCTCGATCTGGATCTGCCCTGCGTGCGTGGAGGCCGGACATGGCTGATGCTCCACACCAGTGCTTCACGGCCAGCGCGACCTCCTATTTGCGCAATATGGACCATGAGGACCGGCGCGAGCCGTGTTTCGCGGTACACTACCAGAAGCCGCCCGAAGACGCGGGTAATGGCATGCGCTCGATCAGCCTCAATTTCCCTCTGCTCGTCGTGTCGCTCTACGCAGATGCGCCGAAGGACGTGGCGGAACGAGTGGCCCGCATTCTCAATGCGCACTGGGACAACCCGGAGTTCAATGAACTGACGGAGGCACCCCATGCCTGAGCCCGACCGCAAGATCCGGCTGCGCCTCGTCACCGGCCATCACGTCATCTTCGACAACATGATCGACCTCTTCGACTTCGTGGTCGAGCGCATGATCGCGCGAGGTGACCTGTGATCCACCCCTTCACGACGTCAGTCCTACCGGAAAGGAAGCTCATGTCCCCGGCTGAACGTCACCCCACCCGCAATCGTGCGGGAATTGGGCGCGCCTGGGGGCCGCGCGGGGAAGCCCCCACCATTTTCAGCAAGGATCGAGCATGACCGGCATTATCGTCGACAACTTCGCCGGCGGCGGCGGGGCATCCACCGGCATCGAAGCCGCGCTGGGCCGCGCCGTGGATATCGCCATCAACCATGACGAGCAGGCGATCCGCATGCATGAGGCCAACCACCCCGGCACCCTGCATATCCGCAACAACATCTGGCAGATCGATCCTGTAGAGGTCGTGCGAGATCTTGTCGCCAAGCTGCGTGCTTCGGATCCTTCGCGCCACATCGAGATCAATCCGCTCACGCGTCTGCCGCGGGTATCGCTCGCTTGGTTCTCGCCGGACTGCAAACATTTCAGCAAGGCCAAGGGCGGCAAGCCGCGCGAGAAGTCGATCCGCGATCTCGCATGGGTTGTAGTCCTGTGGGCGAAGCGGGTGCAGCCAGACCTGATCCTGCTGGAGAACGTTGAGGAGTTCCAGACCTGGGGGCCGCTCTGCGATCAGGGCTTCCCGATCAAGGATCGCGCGGGCGAGACGTTCCGCCAGTGGTGCAGCGAGCTTCGCAAGCTGGGCTACAAGCTGCAGTTCCGCGAGCTGCGCGCCTGCGACTATGGCGCGCCGACGATCCGCAAGCGCTTCTTCATGGTCGCGCGCCGCGACGGCAAGCCCATCGTTTGGCCGGAGCCGACGCACGGCAAGCCCGGCTCGCCCGAGGTGCTCAGCGGCAAGCGCCTGCCATGGCGCACGGCAGCCGAGACCATAGACTGGTCGATCCCGTGCCCGTCGATCTTCGAGCGAAAGAAGCCGCTGGCCGAAAAGACCCTGCGCCGCATCGCGCACGGCATCATGAAATTCGTGGTGAACAACCCGGCGCCGTTCATTGTCCCTGATGCTGCCCCGTTCTTCGCGCGCACAGCGCATGGCGATGTCGACAAGAATGGGAAGCGGCGCGGCCAAGGAAGCCATGGGCCGGAGGAACCGTTCCCAACCGTGACGCAAAGCGGCGATAGCGCGCTGATCGTCCCGCACATCACCAAGTTCCGCTCCGGCGCGATCGGGCATGATGTCGGCGAACCGCTGCACACCGTGACCGCGAACAGCTTCGTGAAGCGCCCCGGCGGCAGCGCGCCGCTGGGCGTGGTCGAGGCGGCCATCGCTCCATTCGCTACCTATGCCCAGCAGGGCGGCGCGAATCGCTCGCTTGAAGATCCGCCCCACACCGTGACGGCATCGAACAAGGATCAGAACTGCGTCGCGGCGGCGACGCTAGTGAAGCACAATTTCGGAGATAGTCCGGCCCAGGACCTCGATGCGCCGTTGCACACGGTCACGACGCAAAGCAACAAGTTCGCGACAGTCACCGCCTTCATGCAGAAGTTCGCCCAGAACGGGCAGGGGATCGACCCGAGCGAGCCGCTCCATACGGTGATGGCTGGCGCGCCAAGGCATGCAGTCATATGCGCGCACGTCGAGCAGGCCAACGGCGGCCCGAACAATGAGAACCTGGCCGGTCGCGCTGCCGATGCCCCGCTGTCGACCATCGCCACGGCAGGCAGCCAGCAGCGCCTAGTGACGAGCAACCTGCTCAAGCTGCGCGGCACCAGCGACAGCCACATCGAAAGCAGCGCGAAGAGCGTCGAGGCCCCTCTCGACACCATCAGCGCCCGAGGCACGCACATGGCCGAGGTCCGCGCGTTCCTGATCAAGTATTACGGCAACGAGCAGGACGGCCACGGCCTCGGTAATCCGCTCGGTACCGTCACCGTGCAGGATCGCTTCGGCCTCGTCACCGTGACGATCGCGGGCGAGGAATATGTCATCGTCGATATCGGCATGCGCATGCTCACCCGCGCGAGCTGTTCAACGCGCAGGGCTTCCCCGCCGATTACCAGATCGAGACGGACGCCCACGGCCTGCCGATCACGAAGACCGCCCAGGTCGCCAAATGCGGCAACAGCGTCTGCCCGCCGATCGCGGAAGCTCTCGTACGTGCCAATATGGCTGGCGAGATCGAGCAGGCGCAGGAGGCGCGGGCCGCATGACCGCCATCGCTCTTCCGACCACTGTCGCCGACATCATCGACGAGTACGCAAGCAAGGATGCCGCGATCGAGGACGCCATCGCAGGTTTCTCGCGCGCTTACGACCTCTTGGGCATGTCTGCCACGGTGCAGGGCGTGTTCGTCGAAAACGTGGCCTCGCGCCCGTACCTGCATGCCAGCAGCCTGCGCCGCAACCTGCTGAAGTCGGGCTGGCGCGCGGTCTACAACCGTCTGCAGATCGAGAGCATCACCAGCGCCAAGGACCGCAAGCTGTTCGACCAGGCGCTGGCCGACCCGCCGCCGCTGACCATGGAGACGGCCAAAGCCACCTTCGGTGATTATCTCACCCGCCCGCGCTTTCATATCCTGCGCGGCCTGGCCGAAGCCTTTACCCAGCTGGACCCCGCCTACAAGTCACACACCAAGGTGCGGATCGGTGCAAAGGGGCTGCCCAAGCGTGTCATCCTGAGCAACTGGGGCGGCTTTTCCAGCACCTATGGTCGCGATCTGTTCAAGAACATGGCGGATGCGCTTGCCGCCGTGCGCGGCCAGTCGGCGGTCGAGTGGTGCGAGATGCTGGACATCGATGAGCAGCACAAGGTGGGCGGTGATGCGGTGATGAATGGCCGGACCCTCAAGCGCTTTCGCGCAGGCCAGCCGGACGAACCTTTCGCGGCGCCCGATCGCGGCCTGACGATCCGCCGGTTCGCGAATGGCAACGCGCATGTATTCTTCGACCGGGATGCGCTGGTCGCCGTCAACCGCGGGCTGGGCGAATTCTATGGCGAGGTGTTGCCGGACGCGGAAGAGGAGGGCGTGAAGCCCAGCGCCAGCACTGCCGTATCAAAAGACCTGCAGTTCTACTGGTCGCCGCCAGCGGTGATCGAGGCTGCGCTGGAGTTCGCTGGCGTGCCGAGCCCCGCGCACTACCGTTCGGGCTATCACAAGATGCCGGTCCAGCGGGTGCTCGAGCCATCGTGCGGTGACGGGCGCATCCTCGATGCTCTGCGCGAGCGCGGACACCGGGCGCTTGGTATCGAGTATCACCCGGGCCGTGCCGCCGAAGCACGCGCGAAGGGGCACGCCGTGTTGGTAGCGAACTTCCTGGAACACCCGGCGACGCCCGAGTTCGATGCGGTCGTGATGAACCCGCCGTTCTACGGTCGGCACTACGTCCAGCATGTAAGGCACGCTTACACGTTCCTGCGCCCCGGCGGCACGCTGGTGGCGATCCTGCCCGCGACCGCGCGCTACGATTACGGCGAACTGGCGGGCGAGTGGCGGGATCTGCCTGTTGCGAGCTTTGCCGAGGCAGGAACGAACGTGCCCACCACCATGCTCAAGATGAGGGCACGTCCGTGACCAGTCATTCAGCCAAAATCGCGATACGCCGTAGCGGGATCGTTCATCGCTGGAGCAGCAGCATTCGCCTCGTCATGAAAGTATTGGAAACGCCGAGCGAGCAGGGTCGTGTCGACATTTCCCCTGTTGTTGATTGCTTCTTGAAGGCGTCGCAACGTGCGACGTTTGAGCACAGAGTATCGCAGGAATTTGCCTGTCGCCCCCATGAGCGCGAATTGCTCGGCTTTGGTCATCATCATTCCTTTATTTTAGCGCTCTGTCGGACGATTCCGAATCGGTCGCACAGCAAACCTCCGAGATTACAGGGGGGCCTGGCAAATCGGGCTGAGAGCGCATGACATGGCCCTTCGGCGAAATGCGCCCCATGTCCTACGGCGCTCTGCTGGTCGATCCCCCTTGGCAATTCCGCAACTACAGCGCGAAGGGTGAAGCAAAGAACCCCGTGTCGCACTACGCATGCATGTCGCTTGCCGACATCGCCGCGCTGCCGGTCGCGCACCTCGCAGCACCGGACTGCGCGCTGTTCATGTGGGCGACGGCGCCTATGCTGCCTGAGGCTATAGAGCTGCTCAAGGCATGGGGCTTCACGTACAAGTCGGGTGCGGCCTGGGCAAAGCAGTCGAGCACCGGCGCGCGCTGGGCGTTCGGCACTGGCTATGTGTTCCGTTCGGCGGCCGAATTTCTGCTGGTCGGAACGATCGGCAAGCCCCGCATTCGCTCGCGCCGCCAGCGCAACCTGATCGTCGCGCCGATCCGCGAGCACAGCCGCAAGCCTGACGACCAGTACGCCATGGTCGAGGCTCTTTATGCCGGGCCTTACGCCGAGATTTTCAGCCGCTCGAACCGGCCCAGATGGGATTGCTGGGGTAACGAGGCGGGCAAATTTGAGCGAGGGATCGCATGACCTGCTACGTCGATGACGTCCGACACCGCTTCGGCAACATGGTGATGTGTCACCTCTGGGCGGACACGCTCGACGAGTTGCTCGCCATGGTCGACCGGATCGGGGTGCAGCGGAAGTGGATACAAGGTCACCCGACCTTGTCTTTCGGCAAACACCGACATGCCAGCTGGGTACATTTCGATATCGCGCTTTCGAAGAAGCAGCTCGCAATCCAGGCTGGCGCGGTTCTCACTGATCGGTACGGCCCTGTTGAGCACACCGCGCGCCTTGCATTGCGCAGCGATGACGCTGACTGCCGTGAGCGAGCAGAGCGCAAACTGGCAACGATCGCCGAGATCCGTGGAAGGAATGACGCATGACCGCCCACAGCATCGCCCAGAAGTACCGTCGCGCGCTCCGCAACCAGACCGGCGCCACCTTCTCCCTCGCCCAGCTCCAGGAGCTCGCCGGTTATGGCGTGCTCGAAACCATCTCCCGAATCGAAGCGAACGAACTATGCCCCGCGACACCAGCCCCTACATCCTCGGAGATTACTGGCTCGACCAACGCCGCGATGGCCGTGCCCCCGGTATCTGGCAAATCGCAACCGCCCGTGGACGGTCGGTCGTTTATCGCAGCACTCGCAAGCGGTCGCTGACCGAGGCCAAGGCGGTAATCGAAGCCTACGTCGCGGAGCTGCGCGCGCTTAATACGCGCCAGACGCCAGCGGAGGCGGGGGTGGGGGCCATTCTCGTCACGTACTGGAAGGAGAAGGGGCGCAAGGCGGTCAACAACGACCAGACCAGCCGATCCCTTCGTACCTTTCTGGCGTTTCTCCTGCAGGATGCAGTGGGTATTCAAGCCGTCGTGACGGATCTTACGCCCGCGCTGTTCGAACGCTTCCGCGAGTGGCGCATGGGGCCGCACAGCTTCAACCTCGAGTGGTTTGGCGAGACGTTCGATTACAAGAGCGAGCAGGGCGTGAAGGGCGCGACGGTCCAGCGCAACATCAACGATGTGCGGGCGGCGGTTCATCATGCCGAGGCGAACATGCGAATCACCATCGCGCCGCGCATCCCTGACCTCGACGCGCGCTATCAGTCGCCGCTGCGCGAAAGGGTGCTGTCGATCGATGAGATGGCGCGGATCGCTTGGTACGCGAGCCACAACGCGGATCTGTTCCGATTCGTGGCACTACAGTTCGCAACCGCTGTCCGGCCACAGGCGGCGCTCAAGTTCGATCCGCGCACGCAGTTCGATGTTCGCACGGGCCTGATCGATCTCCAGCCGGGTGAGGCGGCGCAGACCAAGAAGCGCAATGCGATCATTCCGGCGATCCGACCATTCCGGCATGTGCTGCGAAACTGGGCGCGAGACGGCGCCTCAGGCGCTGCCAGCCGCAAAACGGCGTGGCGAATCATGCGCCGAGCGCTGGGCCTCTCCGATGACGTCTTCCCGAAGACGATCCGCCATACGATCGCGACGATTCTCTATGCCGATGACACGGTGCCCGAGCGCGAGATCGTTGAGCTGCTGGGGCACGAGGGCAAGCTGGCGAGGACGACTCGGATCTATGCGAAGTACGACCCGAACCGGATGCGCAACCTCACGCGTGCGCTGACCATTTTATGGGTGACGGTTCATCGCGAAGCGAAAGCGTTTAGTGCTGACCATTTGCTGACCACTACGGGTCAGGGCGGTCAGAATGTAGTGGCTGGGAAATCCAAGGGAACGAAGGTTTCCAGCCTATCTGAGGCTGGTGGGCGCGACAGGGATTGAACCTGTGACCCCACCCGTGTGAAGGGTGTGCTCTACCGCTGAGCTACGCGCCCGCTGTTCCGTAGCGGAAGCGCGCCTCTAGATGAGTCGGATCGAATTGACAAGCCGGGATCGGGAATTAAATCGCGCAGCCATGACCGAAGAGACCAACTCGCCCGAACCGACCGCAAACGCGGGTCCGGATGTGCCCCCGATCGTATCGCGATCAATCCGCGCAGCCCCCATTTCGATGAGGCCAAGCTGATGCGCGGCATCGGCATCCGCTTCAAGGGCACGGTGCGCACCAATGTCGAGGAATACTGCATTTCTGAAGGCTGGGTGCGCGTTCAGGCCGGCAAGGCCGTGGACCGTCGCGGGCAACCGCTGACGCTCAAGCTCGTCGGCCCGGTCGAGGCGTGGTACGAGGATCTGGGCGAGGACGCGCCCGTCGCGAAGTAAACCTTCCGGTTTTGCTCCGGCGGCTGACGATCAATAGTCGCCGGAGAGAATCTCGCCAATCGCATCGCCATTGCGGCTCTTTGCAGGAGCGGCATCGGCCATCGCCAGCCGCGTTTTTGCCTGCATCATGTGCTTGCCCGGTTTGCCCGGATAGATGAAGCCCTCTACCGGCCAGTGCGCGGCGCCGAGGTTCTGGATCGGCGCATACCATACGCGCACTTCGCTCCAGTCGTTGGCCGGTGACACGTCGAGCACCGTCACATTGCGTTCGATCTGCCCGCGCTCGCCGTCAATCGGCGACCAGTTCGCGTGGCTCACCAGAATGGTGCGCGAATCGATGATTTTGGTTACTGCCGCAACGTGGCCCAGCACTGAGTTGCGATAGGGCTGGAAGGCCATGACCGCGCCGACCTGCGGTGTGCTGCCGGTGGCATAGCGGCCCTGCGCCTGTCCCCACCAGGTCCTGGCATCGCCATAGAGCTTGATGCCGGTGGCCTTACGCGCGAACGGCACGCATTCCAGATAGCCGGGGCTCTTTACATCGCTGCCGCCATCGCTGTCCGAAGGCGCGACGACCGTATCGATCCGTCCGCTGGCGTGAGCGGGAGCGATCATGGTCAGGGCGGAAAGGGCGAGAGTGGCGGTGGCGAAAAGGGCTTTCATGCATGTATTCCTGCCTGCGGCGAGTTGCCGCACGCCTGCAAAGTGTGGTTAATGGTGCGGCAAGAATTGGTGAGTTCGCCTTAGGTTGCGTGCTCCCCGTTCCCAAACGCGCAGTTTTCGCCTAACGGACTTCGCGAAATGCTTCCTCAGGTCATCATCATCGGTCGCCCCAATGTGGGCAAGTCAACCCTGTTCAACCGGCTCGTCGGCAAGAAGCTGGCGCTCGTCGACGATCAGCCCGGCGTCACGCGCGATCGCCGTTTCGGCGATGCCGAACTGCTCGGCCTCAAGTTCCAGATCGTCGATACGGCGGGCTGGGAGGATGAGGATGACGAGACGCTTCCCGGTCGCATGCGCAAGCAGACCGAAGCCGCGCTCGCGACAGCAGACGTCGCTGTCTTCGTGATCGATGCACGTGCGGGGCTGACCCCGCTTGACGAGGAAATCGCCAACTGGCTGCGTGCTTCGCCGGTGCCGGTGATCCTGCTCGGCAACAAGGCAGAAGGGCGCGCGGCAGAAGGCGGGTTGCTGGAGTCGTACTCGCTCGGCCTTGGCGATCCGGTGGCGATCTCTGCGGAGCATGGCGAGGGCATGGGCGACCTTTTCGAGGCGCTTCTGCCCCATCTCGAACCGCTTCAGCCCGAAGAGATGGAAGAAGAGGAACTGGACGAGGAAGCGCTGTTGCGCGCCCCGCTCAAGCTCGCCATCGTCGGTCGACCGAACGCCGGTAAATCGACGCTTATCAATCGCTTCCTCGGCGAAGATCGCCTGCTGACTGGCCCCGAAGCTGGTATCACCCGCGATTCGATCGCGATCGACTGGCTCTGGAAGGATCCGGCGTCGGGTGAGGATCGCGAGGTTCGCCTGATCGACACGGCTGGGATGCGCAAGCGTGCCAACGTGGTCGAAAAGCTGGAGCGCATGGCCGTTGCCGACGCGCGCCATGCCATCGATTTCGCCGAAGTCGTGGTGCTTCTGCTCGATGCCACGCGCGGGCTGGAGCATCAGGATCTCAAGATCGCCTCGAAGGTCCTCGAGGAAGGTCGCGCGCTGATGATCGCGATCAACAAGTGGGACGTGGCGGAAGACGCCAGTGCGTTGTTCCAGGGTATCCGCAAGGCGCTCGACGAAGGTCTCGCGCAGGTGCGCGGTGTGCCCTTGCTTGCGGTCTCGGCGCGAACCGCCAAGGGGCTGGACGAGATGATGGCGGCAGCCTTCTCGCTGCGCGAGGCGTGGAGCCGCCGTGTGCCGACGGCTGCGCTCAACCGCTGGTTCGACGATGCGTTAGCCGCCAATCCGCCGCCAGCGCCGGGCGGTCGGCGAATCAAACTGCGCTTCATTACGCAGGCCAAGACCCGCCCGCCGGGCTTCGTGCTGTTCGGCACGCGTCTCGATATGCTGCCCGAAAGCTACAAGCGGTATCTTATAAACGGGATACGCCGCGAACTGGGGTTTGATGCCGTGCCGATCCGTCTGCATCTGCGCAGCCCGAAGAACCCGTTCGCGGGTAAGTGATCTGATTTCAGGAGGGATGAGCGGCGGCTTCGGTCGTCGCTTCCTCGCTGGTTCCCTGTACGATGGCATCGGGGCCGCCCGGTTCGACCATGCCGTCCTCGTCCTTGCTTTCCGAGACCAGATTCCAGGTCGCCATGAACAGCGCAGCGATCACCGGGCCGACGATCAGGCCATTCAATCCAAACAGTTCTAGCCCTGATAGTGTGGCGATCAGCACCACGAAATCGGGCATGCGGGTGTCCCTGCCGACCAGCACGGGGCGTAGCACGTTGTCGACTACACCGATGACGAAGAAGCCTGCCACCAGCACGATCACCGCATGCAGGGTTTGCCCGGTGACGAACAGGTAGCCCGCCATCGGCACCCATACCAGACCGGAGCCTACGGCGGGCAGAAGCGAGCAGAACCCCATCAGAACGCCCCACAGCATCGCGCCTTCGATGCCGAGCACACTGAACAGGATGCCGCCCAGAACGCCCTGAGCAATCCCGACGACGACCGTGCCTTTCATGGTGGCGCGCACGACGACCACGAAGTGCTCGATCAGCTTGTCGCGCAGGGCCGGGCGCAGAGGTGCAGACCGGCGCACGATGTCGGCATAACGATCGCCGTTCCGCAGCAGGAAGTAGGTGAGGTAGAGCATCACGCCGAGCGCGGCGATGAAGTTGAACGCACCCTGGCCGACGATCAGCAGGCGACCGGCGACGTTCTGGAGCGCGCCGGAAATGTTCGATCCGAACATCTGGCGGATATTGTTGATGTCGAGCAGGTGATGCTCGTTGATGTAGCCATTGACGCTGCGTGGCAGCTCCGCGCGAAAGGAATTGACGATCTTCACCGGGTCGATCTGGCCGCCCTGTATCTTCTGATAGATCGTCGTCGCCTCGTTCACGAGGCCGATGCCTAGGAGGATCGCAGGCACGATGAATACGGCGATCAGGCCGAACAGCACGATCAGGGCCGCAGCCGTGCGCCGATCGCCCATCGCCTTGGCGAGGCGCAGGGTCAGCGGTTCGAACAGGATCGCGGCGACAAGCCCCCAGAGCACGGCGCCGAAATACGGCACCAGCAAGTAGAGGAAGCCCAGCGTCACCAGAATGACGAGGGCAATGAAGCCTCCATCTTCGAGGCGAAATCCGCTGTCCGACTTTTTGATCATCAGGCCCCCGTGTCCTTTGTAAATGCACAGGCGCAATGATTTACCGGGCGCACTGTTCCGCAGGCACGTTGGATTTTTTCCGGTGCCGGAGCAAGCGCGGCGCGCTGGCTGTCCCCGTCAGGAGCGCGAACCCGCTGCGATTTCCCGTGCCAGCAGGGCCACGAGATCGCCGGCAGGAAGGGCGCGGGCGAGCGGTGCGGCTTGTCCGGCCCATTGCGCATCGAACCCGAACTCTCCCTTGGCGCGAGCAGCGGCGGCAAGCGCCTTGCCGGCGTCGTAGGCGCGGGGATAGGCCGGGTTTGTCAATTCGACGTGGGTGTCACCCCACGCGGTGAAGGCATTGCCGAGGCAGCGTGCCGGTCGCCCGGAAATGGCGCGGGTCATCCGTGTGGTGTGGCCGCCGGGGCCGGTTAGTGCGGCGCGATAGGCGTCGGAGGCTGCCGATTCGGGACAGGCAACGAAAGCGGTGCCAAGTTGTGCGGCTGCTGCACCAAGATCTAGCGCGGCGCGAATACCCGCGCCGTCCATGATCCCGCCTGCGGCGATGACCGGCAGGGGCTGCGACTGCACCAGCAGCCGCGTGAGCGCAAAAGTGCCGAGTTGTGCATCGGGAGCTTCGGGATCGAACATGCCGCGATGGCCACCGGCCTCCCAACCTTGCGCGACGAGCACATCGATTCCCGCTCTTGCCGCAGCCTGCGCTTCGGCAAGGCTGGTGACGCTGGCGACGAGCAGGCAGCCCGCGCCTCGCAATGCGGCGAGGCGGGATGCATCCGGAAGGCCGAAATGGAAGCTGACGACGGCAGGCGCTGCATCGACGAGCACGCACAGCATTGCATCGTCCTGAGCAAACGAGGCGTAGATCGTCTCAAGTGCCTTGGGCGATTCGGCGTCGAAGCTCGCGAACAGGGGCGTCAGTGCGTCCAGCCATGCTGCCTCTCCAGAGGGATCAGGCACCGGCGTTGCATGCACGAAGAGGTTGAGATTGAACGGGCGTGCCGTTCGCGCCTTCAGGTCGGCGATGGTCGCGGCGGCCTGATCCGCAGTCATGGCGCCAAGGCCAAGCGAGCCGAGTGCCCCGGCCTCGCATACGGCCGCAGCCATGGCGGGGGTCGATACTCCCGCCATGGGGGCTTGAACGAGCGGAACGGAAAGGCCGAGATGTTCGACGAAATTCACGTACCGCTCGCTTGTCATCATCGTCAGTCTTCGCCCGCTGCCTTGCTCTGGAGCTGGCAGTAGTTGGCGATGCCCATGCGCTCGATCATGTCGAACTGCTTCTCGATCCAATCGACATGCTCTTCCTCGTTTTCGAGGATACGCTCGAAGACTTCGCGGCTCACGTAGTCACGCACGGTCTCGCAGTAGGCGATGGCTTCGCGCAGCAGCGGGATGGCCTCATGTTCCAGCGCGAGGTCGCACTTGAGGATTTCCTCGACCGTCTCGCCGACCTTGAGCTTGCCCAGGTGCTGGAAGTTGGGGAGACCATCGAGAAAGAAGATGCGGTCCGCCAGCGTATCGGCGTGCTTCATCTCGTCGATGGATTCGTGGCGCTCGTACTCGGCGAGCTTCTTGATGCCCCAGTTATCCAGCATGCGGTAATGCAGCCAGTACTGGTTGATCGCGGTCAGCTCGTTGTAGAGCGCCTTGTTGAGAAATTCGATGACCTTCTGATCGCCCTTCATGACGAGCCGCCTCCTTGAAATGTTGGCGACCCGAATATGCCCGGGTAGAAGGCTTGGCAAGGCAGGGGGCGTATCAAAACGCCTTTGCGAATCGGCCTAAAACTGCGACAAAGTTGCAGTTGGCCCAGTTGTTTCTGCAAGACAGTCGCGGGATACTTCGTTTACGCTGCTGCGTGACAATCGCAGCGACACTGCGAGTACGTATCAGGCTGCCTGTGCGACCGACTGAAACTCTTCCGCGATGATATCCTCGGCCTCGTCAAGGCACTGGCAGCACTGCGGAGTCCGGCCAAGCGAGGCATAAACGGCGTGCGCGTTCTGCTTGCCGCATTGGCGGGCGGCGCAGCGCAGATCGTTGTCGCGGATGGCATTGCAGATACACACGTACATGCTTCGAGTCCCTTGGCTATCCTCGGAATATACGCGGGTGATAATCAATCGCAAGTGATGTTGCGATGGATTTGCATTAACAAGGCTCGGTTCGTCGCATCGATGTTCGTCATTTCAGACGGTTGGAGAGAAATTTTTTCTCCGTGAGCGATCGCCATGCCCATTCGAAGGGGCCTCTGCGCCAGCGAATCAGCCATAGCGGGCTCCAGATCAGCATCGCGGTCCATGCGGCCAGCACGAAAAGCCATTGTCCGGCGGCTCCGATTCGCCCGAACAGGTCGCCGCCCCAGCCCTGGAAAAGCACCGTCATGACGATGCTGGTGCCAAGGTAATTGCTGAATGCGGTCCGTCCGGCAGCAATTAGGCGATGGCCGATGCGGGTTTTAGCAAGGGCGGGAGACGCCACGATCAGCAGCAGGCCATAGCCGGTGGCCGCCAGAAGATTGGGCAAGGCAAGGCCGGCATCCAGCGCCGCGCGCATCGCCAGAGGGGGAAAGCCGTGCCGCCATGCCCAGATCGCGAAGCCAAGCGTCGGGGCAAGGCCCGCAAGGGTCAGGGCAAGACCGCTCCAGAGCAGCAGGCGGCGGCGTACGGATTGCAGAATGCCGCTGCGATAGGCGGCCATGCCGATCAGCATCAGCGGAATGGTCTCCCCGGCGATGCTGCTCAGCATGTCGATCTGCCACAGGGGGCGCTCCGACAGCTTGGTGCCGATTTGCGTGAGCCACGGCAGATGGGCCTCGGCATTCTCCTGTGCCATCCAGGCCAGAGCGCGTGACTGCCAGCCTTCGACAAAGGTGATCTGGGAGGCGGAAGCGCTTCCGCTCGCGAGCGCCTGTTCGGCCCAGGCGTCCGGCAGTTCGGCAGCGAGTCCCCATAGGTGCCACAAAATGAAGATTGCCAGGGCTATGGGCAGAAGCCGTCGCTCCGGCTGCTGCGAAATGACCAGCACACAGAGGCCGCAGACTCCGTAGACGAACAGGATGTCACCCCACCACAGCAGGACATAGTGCGCAAAGCCGAAGCCGATCAGCCAGAACAGACGACGGATCTGCAACTGCTCGGCATCGCGTCCCGCGGCGGTCATGCGTTCGGTGAACAGCGCGAGGCCTGCACCGAACAGCATGGAGAACAGCGCGCGCATCTTGCCTTCAAAGAAGACGAGGCCAAGCGCGAAGGCGGCCTCGTTCAACGTTCCGGCAGGATGCGGCCAGTCAGGTGTGCTCGTACCCACAGTAGGCCCCGCAAAACCGGCAATGTTGATCGCCAGAATGCCGAGCACGGCAACGCCGCGGATCAGGTCAAGTGTAACCAGCCGCTCTCCCGATCGCGCATGAACCGTGGCGGAGGTATTCAATCGCGGGTCGGCACGCAGGTAGTGAACCCTGCCGATTTCAGGCGTGAGCAAGCCGTGCTGGCGTCCGCTTCGCTGGCAAAGCCTCCGGCCTGGAGCTTGGTCAGGCGCCCCGCAGAGCTGACGATCTTGGGATGTCCCGCGAGTTCCGGGCGCTTTGCAAGCTTGCTCCAGAGCGCATCCACGTTGGAGGCGACGCCGAACGCGCCGAACTGAATACGCCAGGGGCCGGATGCAGGACGTGCCGGTTTCTGGCTGGCTTTAGGCTCGGGCTTGGGTCCGGGTTTCGGCTCCGGTTCGGCGGTCTGACTTACGACAGGGCGAGGTGCTGGTTGTGCCTTTGCCTGACTCGTCGCGACGCGAGGGCGGGCATAGTCGGCACCGGCAGTGGCGGGGCTGTCCATCTCGCCGGGATCGGCAGCGGCAATCTGAGGGCTGTCCTTCACCGCCGGTGCCGAGTGCGGCTTGGTTGCCGGGACGCGCGGAGAATCGGTGCCAAGCGACGCGGAGGTCAGTTGCTGGGCGCGGGTGGATTCGGCAGCGGATGCGATCTGGCTGGCGACAGGCACGCTCTGCTGGCGCTGGGCCAGCGGGATGTAGCTGTCCATCTGCGTCAGCGCGCGACCGGCCTGCGGCAGGCCCGCCTGTTGCGCCAGGCTGATGTAGGCATAGGCGCGGACCCAGTCCTTGGGCAGGAGATCGCCGTTGAAGTGGGCGATTCCCAGAATGTACCAGGCGCGCGGATCGCCGCGTTTGGCCGAGGCTTCCACATAAGGCAGCGCCTTCTGGCGATCCCCCGCTGGAACAGCAGCAGGCCATAGGTGTCGGCGGCCTGCACGTGACCTTGCGCGGCGGCCTTGCCGTAGAGTTCCTCCGCCTTGTCGAGGTCCAGCGGGACGCCGCGTCCCATCTTGTAGGCTTGGGCAAGGTTGAACTCGGCGTCAGGGTCCCCGGCATCGGCGAGCGGTTTCCAGTCGCGAATCGCTGCGTCGTAGTTCCCGGCGGACCAGGCATCGACGCCTGCTTTCACATCGGCGAGGGCAGGGGCGGTTGCCGCGAGGATGCCGATGCTCAACGTTGCGAGCAGGGGCCGGGTGGAAAAGTGTCGCACGTCTTCAAGTCCTGCCTGTCGCCTGCCCGCCGTCGGGCGCCGTTAACTACCACGCGGGAATGGCATCGCCCAGTCGTTGCCTGACCTGAAAGGCCGGGGGATGGGCCCGTTTACCGCGCTTGCGTGGCTCTTACATGCCGCGTGGGGGTTAAGAAGTGGTGGTTATGCGTCAGGTTCCGACGCGGAAGCGATAATCCCGAGGATTAACCGGAAATTAGGAACGATCTGCGATTTCCCGAAGCAGGGCACAGGCTCTTCGTTCTATTTTGCGGACGCACTCGGGGGTTCAGGCATTGCGCGTACTGGCATTGGCATCGCAGAAAGGCGGATCGGGCAAGACCACCCTGTCCGGCCATCTCGCTGTGCAGGCCGAGCGCGCAGGGGCAGGGCCGGTGGTGCTGATCGACATCGATCCGCAAGGCTCGCTGGCCGACTGGTGGAACGAGCGCGAAGAGGAAATGCCCGCTTTCGCGCAGACTACGGTGAATCGTCTGGCGGCAGACCTTCAGGCCTTGCGCCAGCAGGGGTTCAAGCTGGCGGTGATCGATACACCGCCTGCGATTACCATGGCTATTCAGAGTGTTATCTCTGTTTCCGAGCTTGTTGTCGTGCCGACGCGACCCAGCCCGCACGATCTGCGCGCCGTGGGCGCCACGGTCGATCTTTGCGAGCGTTCTGGCAAGCCTTTGATTTTCGTAGTGAATGGCGCGACGCCCAAGGCGCGGATTACCGCCGAGGCCGCTGTCGCGCTGTCGCAGCACGGCACGGTGGCACCGATCACGCTGCACCAACGTACTGATTTTGCGGCCTCCATGATCGACGGGCGCACCGTGATGGAAGTCGACCCGCAAGGGCGGTCCTCGCAGGAAGTCGTGGCGCTGTGGAGCTACGTTGCCGACCGGTTGGAGAAGAATTTCCGCCGCACGATTTTCGCCGCTCCCAGCATTCAGCCCGCGCCGGTTGCCGTTGCAAGGGCGGCTGGCGGCTTCGGGCGACGGATTGCAGGTAACTGACATGGTTAAATTTTACGCCTTCCAACGGCTGAACGAGGCAGGTGCCTGATGGACCGTTCTGATCTTCACGCCCGTCGTGGCGGGTTCGCGCTGGCCAGTGCGATGGCTGCCGTTCTGGTGGCAGGATGCACGGGCCAGACCCATGTCGCCAGCGCCGGAGCGCCGGTTGGACAGAGCGCGACAGAGAAGGGGGCTAAAGGCCTTGAGACGGCTGAGAGCCGCGTTGCCAAGGCGCCACGCGATGCCGGTGCACGCGCTGCGCTGGCACAGGCCTATCTTGATGCCGGTCGCTTCGAATCGGCGGCGCAGACTTTCGACGATGCCCGCTCGTTGGGCGACAAGAGTGCTTCGATCGCGCTGGGTTCCGTGCTCGCCTATATCGGTGCCGGGCGTCAGGAGGATGCGCTGCGGGTCCTGTCCGAATCCTCGCAGGTCATCCCTGTCAGCGACTACGGTCTTGCGCTGGCGCTGGCCGGTCGCCCCGACCAGGCGGTCAATATCCTGACCGATGCCGTGCGCGGTGGCCAGGCAAGCGCGCGGATGCGCCAGAACCTTGCCTATGCCTATGCCCTGTCCGGCAACTGGGGCGCAGCGCATGTCATCGCCTCGCAGGATCTGACGCAGGATCAGGCGGATGCGCGCCTTGGCGAATGGTCGCGCGAGAGCGCGCCCGAGAACTATCGTTTACGCGTGGCAGGGCTTCTGCGCGCGCCGATGGTGAGCGACCCCGGCCAGCCCGAGGCGCTGGCACTCAACGGCCCGAAAGCGGATGCGCCGCGCATGGCGAAGGCCGATCCGGCCCCGACACCAGCGGGTGAATTGCCCGCCGTGGGCGATGCCGCGATGCCTCTTGCCGAGGCCAATCCCGTTCCGCCCGCCCCCGTCGAAGCGAGGCCGATGCAGGCAGCGGTTACACCGATGTCCGCACCACAGGCTGCTCCGGCACCGATGCGCATGGCCGCCTATGTCGCGCCGGTGCCCGAAGCCGTTCGCCGCGCGCCTGTACGTCCGGCTACGCGACCGGTTGCCGCCGAGTCCTTCCGTACCGCTTTCGCTGAACAGGGGACGATTGCCCCGCGCGGCAATCACCTGATCCAGCTTGGTTCGTTCCGTACCCTCGATGCGGCCAAGCGTTCGTGGGCGACCTTCGTGGCGCGCAATCCGCGCCTCAAGGGCCACCAGATGCGCATCACGCAAGCCGATGTGAATGGCCAGCGGTTCTACCGTGTCTCGGCTGAGGGCTTCGATGCCGGATCGGCGCGCACCATGTGCTCGGTCGTCAAGGGCAGGGGCGCGGGCTGCTTCGCCTATGCCGAGAGCAAGCCACTGCCCGGCGCCGTCCGCCGTTCCGCTGCGGCGCCCAAGTCTGGCGCTGACACCCGTTTCGCCGTCAACGATCCTCATTCGGGTCGCTGACGGCAACCACTGATCCTTCGGGACCAGTTCCATGTGAACCTCACGGGGCCTTCGTTTTCGGACGAAGGCCCTTTTTTTGGGTTCAGCTTCCCGATTTCTTGATGCGGAGGACCGCGCCGCCCTTGAACAGCGCGAGCACGCGGCCCTGCACGGGCTGGCGATCGAACGGGGTGTTGCCCGCTGCTGCCGCCATCTTGTCCGAATCGACGATCCATGGGCGGTCGATGTCGATCACCGCAAGGTCAGCCTCGGCGCCGACTTCGATCCGTCCGGCGGGAACGCCGAGCAGCCTGGCCGGGTTGGCCGCGAGCAGGTCGAAGGCGCGGGCAAGCGAGATGGTGCCTTCGCGAACGAGGTTGAGCGTCAGCGGCAGCAGCGTTTCCGCGCCCGCCATGCCCGGTGCCGAATCGGTGAAGGGCAGGCGCTTGTCCTCCGGCCCGCGCGGATCGTGGCCCGAACCGATGGTGTCGATGGTGCCGTCTGCCACCGCCTCGATCACCGCGCGGCGATCGTCTTCCGAACGCAGAGCGGGCGAGAGGTGGGCGAAAGTGCGGAAGTTCGCCAGCGCGAGATCCGACAGCATGAAGTAGGCGGGTGTCGTGCCCGCCGTCACCTTAAGGCCTCGCGCCTTGGCGCGGCGCACCAGATCGAGGCCTGCGGCGGTCGTCACGGTGCGGAAGTGGATCGCCGCACCTGCCAGTTCGGCAAGGGCGATGTCGCGTGCAATGGCGAGTGCTTCGGCTTCAGCAGGCGCTGAGGGCAGGCCGAGGCGCGTCGCCATCTCGCCCGAGGTCGCCACCGCCTTGCCGACGATCCCGGCATCCTCGGCATGGGTGATGACCGTCATGCCCAGCATCGCGCAGTAGCGCAGCAGGCGCAGCATCGTACCCGAATCACCGATCCAGTGGCGGCCCGTAGCGACAGCGCGGGCGCCAGCCTCGCGCATCAGCGCGATTTCGGCGAGCGATTCGCCCTTCAGTTCGCGCGTCGCGGCGGCGAGTGGGTGGACCCACAGGTCCGGCTTGCCCGACAGCGCGGAGTAGCGCACGCGGCTCGGCAGATCGAGGATGGTCGATTGGTCGGGCATCAGCGCGGCGCGGGTGATGCCGCCGAAGTGGAAGGCGGGCTTGTCGATCGCGAAGACGCCGATATCGACGAGCCCCGGCGTCACCAGACGTCCGCGCGCGTCGTGGACGGTATCGCCGTACTGCGGCGTCACATCGGGGCCGATAGCGGTGATGAAGCCGTTCTCGCAGCGCACCGCGCCCTGAACGGTAGAACCGTCCGCCAGCAGGATTTCGCCGCCGGTCACGGTGAGGGGGGGATGCATGCTCATCAGGCCCAGCCCTCCACGCCGCGTGCTTTTCGGGTCAGGACTTCGAGGCACGCCATGCGCATGGCGACGCCCATCTCGACCTGGGTGGTGATCAGCGAACGCTCGACATGGTCGGCCACGTTGCTGTCGATCTCGATGCCCCGGTTCATCGGCCCCGGATGCATCACCAGCGCGTCCTTTTCAGCCAGCGCGAGCCGGTCGAGCGAGAGGCCGTAGAGGTGGCGGTATTCGCGCGGGGAGGGGATGAACTCGCCCGACATGCGCTCCAGCTGGAGGCGCAGCATCATCACCACGTCGGCGCCTTTCAGCGCGGCGTCGAAATCGTGGAAGACCTTGACGTTCATCTGCTCGATTGCCTCGGGCAGCAGCGCGGGCGGGGCGCAGACGCGCACTTCGGCGCCCAGCGAGGCGAGCGAGAGGATGTTCGAGCGGGCGACGCGGCTGTGCAGGATGTCGCCGCAGATCACCACGCGCAGCCCGTTGAAGGCGCGCTTGGCATGGCGGATGGTCAGCGCGTCGAGCAACGCCTGCGTCGGATGCTCGTGCTGGCCGTCTCCGGCGTTGAGCACCGGGCAGTCCACCTTGTCGGCGATCAGGCCGACTGCGCCCGAACTGGCGTGACGGATCACGATGGCATCGGCGCGCATTGCGTTCAGCGTCATCGCCGTGTCGATCAGCGTCTCGCCCTTCTTCACGCTGGAATTGGCGACCGCCATGTTGACGACATCGGCACCGAGGCGCTTGCCCGCGATCTCGAAGCTCAAGAGCGTGCGGGTGGAGTTCTCGAAGAAGGCGTTGATGATGGTCAGGCCCGACAGGAGATCCCGCCGTTTCTGCGTCCCCCGGTTCAGCTCGACCCACTGCTCGGCTTCATCGAGCAGGAACCAGATTTCGTGCGGGGCAAGCGCCCCGATGCCTACGAGGCTGCGATGCGGAAACGCCAGTCGGCCTTCCGGATAAGTATATTCTGGGGCTGTCATCAAAGTCGAGGCTCTAGGAGCCTTGGGGGGAGTGCTCAAGCCGAAAAGCAGTGAGAAAGCGGTCGTGCTGTGTGCAGATGTGGAAACTGGTTGCGCGCTCATGCTTTTTACGGCCTGCTGGGGCTAATAGCCGGGCAGGTTCCGGGTTCTCGAAAGTTGGCGGATAGGGCGACAATGGTATTTGCGAAGAAGGTCTGGAAGCTGCTGGTGGCGATCAAGGACGCGCTGGCGCTGCTGTTCCTGCTGTTGTTCTTCGGCGCGCTCTATGCCGTGCTGGCGATGCGTCCGGCAGGCGGCAAGGTGGTCGACGGGGCACTGCTGCTCGATCTCGATGGCCGTGTGGTCGAGGAAAAGAGCCAGATCGATCCGGTGAACCTGCTGCTCTCGCGCAGTGCGCCGACCGGCGAGTTTCAGGCCCGCGATGTCGAGCGCGCATTGCGCCTTGCTGCGAAGGACCAGCGCATCAAGGTGGTGGTGCTCGGCCTCTCCGGTTTCCTCGGCGGCGGCTTCGTTCACATGCACGATATCGGGCAGGCGATCGATGTCGTGCGCAAGGCGGGCAAGCCGGTGCTGACCTATGCCAATATCTATTCCGACGATTCGATGCTGCTGGCGGCCCACGCGAGCGAGGTCTGGGTGAACGGTATGGGCGGGGCCTTCGTTGCCGGGCCCGGCGGCACCCAGATGTACTACAAGGGGCTGATGGACCGCTTCAAGGTGAAGGCGCACATCTACCGCGCGGGCACCTACAAGAGTTATGTCGAGCCGTACTTCCGCACCGACATGTCCGACCCCGCGCGTGAAGCGAACAATGAGCTGTACGGCGCGCTGTGGCAGGCTTGGCTGGCGGACGTGCGCACCGCGCGCCCGAAGGCGAAGATCGACCAGATGGTCTCCGATCCCATCGCCTGGGCCAAGGCTTCGGGCGGCGATTTCGCCAAGGGCGCGCAGATGGTCGGCCTTGTCGACCGGATCGGCGACGAAGGCGACTTCAACGCGCGGGTGGCGCAACTGGCAGGCGCGATCGATCGCAAGAACGATGAAGACGATCTGCCCTATGCCCACACCGACCTCGACGACTGGCTGCGCGCCAATCCGGTCAAGACCGATGGCGCGACCATCGGCGTGATCACCGTCGCGGGCGATATCGTCGATGGCGATGCCGGACCGGGCAATGCCGGGGGCGACCGCTTGGCCGACCTGCTCGACGATCATATCGACGATGGCATGAAGGCGCTGGTGGTGCGAGTCGATTCGCCCGGCGGTTCGGCCATGGCAGCCGAGCACATCCGGCAGGGTTTGCTGCGCTACAAGGCGAAGAAGATCCCGATCATCGTCTCGATGGGCAATATGGCGGCGAGCGGCGGCTACTGGGTCTCGACCGCAGGCCAGCGCGTGTTCGCAGAGCCGGGCACCGTCACCGGCTCGATCGGCGTCTTCGCGGTGATCCCCAGCTTCGAGGATACGCTCAAGGACTTCGGCGTGACCACCGACGGCGTGCGTACCACGCCGCTTTCCGGCCAGCCTGACGTGGTGGGCGGTTTCTCGCCCGCCGTGGATGCGCTGTTGCAAGGCTCGATCGAGAGCACTTACGGCAAGTTCGTCGGCATCGTCGCCAAGGCGCGGGGCAAGACGCCGCAGCAGATCGACGCGATCGCGCAAGGGCGCGTGTGGCCGGGCAATGATGCGCTGCGCATCGGCCTTGTCGACCAGATGGGCGATCTCGACGATGCGCTGGCCTATGCGGCGAAAGTGGCGGGTCTGGGCAACCAGCCCTGGCATGCGCAGTACCTTGCCTCGAAGACTACCGGCTGGAGCGCGCTGCTGGGTGGCGTGGAGAGCCGGGCGCAAGCACGCTCGGGCACTCCCTCGGTGGTGCTGGACTATCCGGGCTTCGTCGCCGCGCGCCAGCAGGCGCAGATCACCCATGCGCTGGCCGATCTTGGCGGGATGATGCAGGCTCGCGATGCACAGGTCTACTGCATGGAATGCGCCGCACTCCCGGAAGGTGCGGCGGTCCGGCAGGCAGATGGCGACTGGGTCAAGGCCCTGGCGCGATATTTATTGAACTGAGGGAGCAGGGGCTCCGTCAGACCTGCGAAGGCAGTTCGGCGGGGCCTTCGTCCGGGACATCGGTGTCCGGCCCCAGTGGGGGTAGTTCTCCGGGGGCGGAGGGCTCTGTCGGGTCGCCGGGCCGGGCGGGAATCTCGGGCGGAATATTTCCGGGATTGTCTGCCGGATTCGGGGCAGGTTGGGTCGCCATGATCGCGTTCCTCTCGTGTTTTCGTGTGTGCTTCGCGATTTGGGGTGCACATTCGCTCCGGCAAGGCTCCAAAAGCGCGGATGTTCCCGCCTTGCGACGAGTCGCGGCGCTTGCCCTTTTGCGCGCAGCCTTATAAGGGCACGTCCCTTGAAGTTTCAGTCTTCATCCATGCGGGCGTGGCGGAACTGGTAGACGCAGCAGGTTTAGGTCCTGCCATCGCAAGATGTGGGGGTTCGAGTCCCTTCGCCCGCACCAGTGCTTCGCCCCGACCGGGATGAGTCAAGAAAATCGGCCGCAAGGCCTGCTTGAATTGCACAGGAAGGCAGCGAAATGCAGATCGTCGAAACCACCAACGAGGGGCTGAAGCGCGCCTACACGGTGACCATCCCCGCTACCACGATTTCCGAGCGCGTCGAGGGCGAGATCAAGAAGATCGCTCCGCAGGTGCGCATGCCCGGCTTCCGCGCCGGCAAGGTGCCCGCCAATCTCGTGCGCAAGATGCACGGCGAGGCGATCCACCGCGACGCGCTGAGCACCGCGATCCGTGAAGCCATGGACAAGCTGGTTGCCGACAAGGCGCTGCGCCCCGCCATGAACCCCGATGTCGCGCTGGGCGAAGGCTACGAAGAAGGCAAGGATGCCGAGCTGACCGTCAGCCTCGAAATCCTGCCCGAGATCGCGGCGCCCTCGATCGACGGTTTCAAGCTCGAGAAGCTGACTGTGCCCGTCTCGGACGAGGCCGTCACCGAATCGCTGGAGCGTATCGCCAGCCAGCAGCAGCGTTTCGAAGCCAAGGACGGCGCTGCCGCTGTCGGCGACCAGCTGATCATCGACTTCACCGGCAAGCTTGATGGCGTCGAGTTCGACGGTGGCAAGGCCGAGAAGGCTCCGCTGGTGATCGGCGCAGGCCGCTTCATCCCCGGCTTCGAAGAGCAGCTGACCGGCGCCAAGGCCGGTGACGAGCGCACCATCACCGTGACTTTCCCCGAGGATTACCCGGCGGAAAACCTGGCGGGCAAGGAAACCACCTTCGACATCGTCGTGCACGAAGTGAAGGCGCCTTCCGAATCGAAGATCGACGACGACTTCGCCAAGGAACTGGGCCTTGAGAGCCTTGAGCAGCTCACCGGCCTGCTGAAGGGCCAGCTGGAGCAGGAGACCGCTGGTCTTACTCGCACCGCCATGAAGCGCTCGCTGCTCGATCAGCTGGCCGCAGGCCATGACTTCGCGGTTCCGCCGACCATGGTTGAGGCCGAGTTCCAGCAGATCTGGCAGCAGCTGACCCAGGAAGCCCAGAACGAGGAAGACGCGGAAGCCGCGCTCGCCGAGATCGAGGCCGAGAAGGACGACTACCGCAAGATCGCCGAGCGCCGCGTGCGTCTGGGCCTGCTCCTGTCGGAAATCGGCCAGGCCAATGGCGTGGAAGTGAGCAGCCAAGAAATGTCGATGCTGATGAGCCAGGCTGCTCAGCAGTACCGCCCGGAAGACCGTCAGCGCTTCATGGAATACGTCGCCAACGATCCGATGGCCGCTGCCCAGCTGCGCGCTCCGCTCTATGAGGACAAGGTCGTCGACTTCCTCATCGAGAAGTCGGAAGTGACCGAGCGCGAAGTGACCCGCGAAGAGCTGCAGGCCGCCATCGAGGCCGATGCCGACGCGGACGCCACCGAAGAGAAGAAGCCCGCCAAGAAGGCACCGGCCAAGAAGGCTGCTGCCAAGAAGGACGAGGCTTCGGCGGACGAGGCTGGCGAAGAGAAGCCCAAGAAGGCACCGGCCAAGAAGGCCGCTGCCAAGAAGGCTGACGACGCTGAAGCCGGTGAAGAAGCGCCTGCCAAGAAGCCGGCCGCCAAGAAGGCCCCGGCCAAGAAGGCTGCCAAGGAAGACTGATTTCGGCTTGGGGGCTTTGATAGCCCCCACCGTTACCGGTTCCTGAAAAGGCCCGCTGCGAGAGGATCGCGGCGGGCCTTTTCGTTGGTGTGACAGGTGTGTCAGTTTGCGGGGAGGGGATCGGCGACCGCGTACCAGCCAGAGCCGACGCGGTGGATCACGATGTGCCGGATCGGGAAGCCCATATCCCGGATATGCCGCAGGATATCGGGGGCACTCACTGGCTTCTTGGTCTGGTGCTCGGTCCAGAACACGGTCGGGCAGGTCTGGCTGATCGCGGTGGACCCGGCAGGCTCCACCGCGAAGTGCAGGCGGTCTGCCACATAGTGATAGGCGAAGGGATAGACCTGCGCATTGTCGGCAGGCTTCATGTTCATGACGTCCCGGTTCCAGCGATAGCCGGGGTGAACGACAGTGGTCGGGCAGGCCTTCACCAGAGCAGCGATGGGCTCGCCGGTCATCATCCAGCTGGGGATATGCGCGGCGGTGCGGACGTTGTGAACCATCGTGTAGCAGCTGTAGGCGAGGATCAGTGCGAGCCCGATGGCCGCCTGACGCGGCGATGCGATCTGCAGCAGGTGACCCGTCGCAAGTCCGGCGCCGAACAGGACCGCGCCGAACATTGCGGTCAGATACTTCTCGACCAGCATCGGGTGGAGGAGATGGAGCGCGGTGAGGCCGACCGCCGTCAGAATCAGGCCAGCAGCCAGCAGGGCGAGGGCGCCCAGCTCTCCCGAAGGGCGACGGCGGAGGGCCACGTCGATCAGAAGCAGTGCCGATCCGGCGAGCGCGGCCAGCAGCAGCAGTGGATTGGCCTCGATCGTGCGCAGGATGCCCAGTTCGATAGACCATCGCGCGGTGGAAAAGCCCGGCTTGATCCAGAACACGCGGGTATTGTCCATCCACAGCGGAAACTGGACGCTGGTGATTGCGGCGAACACCAGCCCGCCGGCCAGCGGGGGCAGCGCGATGGCGCGTGCCTCTCGCCAGTCACGACGGGTGAGGGCGGCGAGCAGAAAGGGGGCGATCAACGCGGCGGCAGTCAGCGAGGTGACGATATGCGTGTTGAACGCCAGTAACGCCGTGATCCACCAGGCGGCCTGCCGCACAGGCGTTCCCGCCGAGCCGGTCAGACGGATCGCTGTCAGGCACAAGGGCAGCAGGATGCCGAGGCACAGCGACAGGAAGTAGGAACGCAGTTCGCTGCCTGAATGCACGGCATAGGAATTGCCGACGAGCCCTATGGCAACCGCGCAGGCCGCAGGGAGCAGGCGCGGCACGTCGCGGACTATCGCCGTCGCGCAGGCCAGCAGAGCTACGCCGAGCCCGAGGTTGAGCAGGCGGTGCGTGGAAATCGGGCCGAGCGAGTCGGTGGCGCGCGAAAGGGCGTAATAGAGCGGGGGGTGGTTATCGACGAGCCAGCTGTCGCGCATCGCCGTCCACCACGGCACGTCGGGCCGGGTAACGTACTGCGTGTAGAACTCGTCGTACCATGGCCCGCGCAGCAGGCAGGCGGCGATGATCGCCGCAGCGAGGATCGCCAGGGCAAGCAGCGTGAACAGGCGATGGACGCGGCGGCTGGAAGTCGTCGTGATCACGCGCGAAACATACCCTTGGAATGAAAAAATTGTCGGCTGAAGTGCCTGTGCTGGGGACAGTGATACACCGTGTCCCACCAATGGACAGTTAATCCCTTGAACTGTGCGCCCTGGCACGCGACATAGGCGGTCCAACACAAAGAGGATTCCCATGCTCGACCTGTTTGGCGCTTCGGGCGCCCAAGGAAAGTTCACTACCGATCCCGTCACCGGCGCGCTGGTGCCGATGGTCGTCGAGCAGACCAGCCGTGGTGAGCGTAGCTTCGACATTTATTCGCGTCTGCTGCGCGAGCGCATCGTGTTCGTGACCGGTCAGGTCGAGGATCACATGGCCTCGCTGATCGTGGCGCAGCTGCTGTTCCTCGAATCGGAGAACCCGTCGAAGGACATCTCGATGTACATCAACTCGCCGGGCGGCGTCGTTACGGCGGGTATGGCGATTCATGACACGATGCAGTATATCAAGCCGCGCGTGTCGACCGTGTGCATCGGTCAGGCGGCTTCGATGGGCAGCTTCCTGCTGGCCGCCGGTGAGCCGGGCATGCGTATCGCGCTGCCGAATGCCCGCATCATGGTTCACCAGCCCTCGGGCGGTGCCCAGGGGATGGCCAGCGATATCGAGATCCAGGCCCGCGAAATCCTGCGTATGCGCAAGCGGCTGAACGATCTCTACGTGAAGTACACGGGCAAGTCGCTCGACGAGATCGAGAAGGCGATGGACCGCGACACGTTCCTCGAAGCCGAGGAAGCGCTGGCGTTCGGTCTGGTCGACAAGGTCTTCGAGACGCGCCCTGACGCTGACAAGCCTTCCGAGGCCTGACGGCAATAGAGCATTGATCTGGAGGCGGCGGATCGTGAAAATCGCCGCCTCGCAGATTCAGTCCACGGCAACCAATTACGCCTAGGATTGCAAAACGGGTTTACGCCGGGGTAGACTCGACGAGTCGCCCCCGGCGAGACACAAAAGACGGAAAATGACGAAATTGAGCGGATCTGACGCGAAAAGCACCCTGTACTGCAGCTTCTGCGGTAAGTCGCAGCATGAAGTGCGCAAGCTGATCGCGGGCCCCACGGTGTTCATCTGCGACGAATGTGTCGAGCTTTGCAACGACATCATTCGCGAAGAGACCAAGGCGGGTATCGCGGGCAAGAAGGACGGTGGCGTACCCAGCCCTCGTGAAATCTGCGAGACGCTGAACGATTATGTGATCGGTCAGGAGCGGGCCAAGCGCGTGCTCTCGGTGGCGGTCCATAACCACTACAAGCGTCTCAAGCACAGCGGCAAGCAGGGCGATGTCGAACTGTCGAAGTCGAACATCCTGCTGGTCGGCCCGACCGGTTCGGGCAAGACGCTGCTTGCACAGACGCTGGCCAAGACCTTCGATGTGCCCTTTACGATGGCCGACGCCACCACGCTGACCGAAGCCGGTTACGTGGGCGAGGATGTTGAGAACATCATCCTCAAGCTGTTGCAGGTTTCCGACTACAACGTCGAGAAGGCGCAGCACGGCATCGTCTACATCGACGAGATCGACAAGATCAGCCGGAAGGCCGAGAATCCCTCGATCACGCGCGACGTGTCGGGCGAGGGCGTGCAGCAGGCGCTGCTCAAGCTGATGGAAGGCACTACGGCTTCGGTTCCGCCGCAGGGTGGGCGCAAGCATCCGCAGCAGGAGTTCCTGCAGGTCGATACGACGAACATCCTGTTCATCTGCGGCGGTGCTTTCGCAGGCCTCGAAAAGATCATCGGCGATCGCCTGCAGAAGCGTTCGATTGGCTTCGGCGCACATGTCGCCGATCCGGACAAGCGTCAGGTTGGCGAGCTGCTCCAGAAGGCAGAGCCGGAAGATCTCCTCAAGTTCGGGCTCATCCCCGAATTCGTGGGTCGTCTGCCGGTGATCGCGACGCTGGAGGATCTCGATATCTCGGCGCTGGTGAAGATCCTGCGCGAGCCGAAAAACGCGCTGATCAAGCAGTATCGCAAGCTGTTCGAACTGGAGGACGTGGAACTGACGTTCACCGAGGAAGCGCTTGAGGCGATTGCCCAGAAGGCGATTGATCGCAAGACTGGCGCCCGTGGCCTGCGCTCGATCGTCGAAGGGCTGCTGCTTGATACGATGTTCGATCTGCCGACCGAAAGCGACATCGCCGAAGTGGTGGTCGATGCCGATGTGGTGGCCGGTCGCAAGGAACCGGTGCGCGTCCTCAAGGGCGACAAGGCCGAAGCGGCGGCGTGATCTGATACCGTACCTGTTCGCGGGAAACGGTCAGTGACAAACGAAAGGGGCGGTTGCCAGTCCGGCAGCCGCCCCTTTCGTTTGCGTGGTGATGGTTTTGCGAAGGTCAGATTACCGTGGCGCTCTGGAGGGCGCAGGCGTGATCCTCGATACCGGTCTCGATCTGGATGGTCGGATGGCCGATCCCAAACGTGTGTTCGAGATCATGTGCGAGGCTGTGCAGGAAGGCGTCGCCGGGAAGGCCGGCAGGCATGACAAGGTGCGCGGTCAGGGCCGTTTCGGTGGTGCTCATCGGCCAGACGTGAAGGTCGTGAACCTCGGATACGTCGGGGCGAGCTTTCAGAAAAGCGCGCACAGCGGCGATATCGACCCCGTCAGGAACTGCCAGCATTCCCATGCGCAGCGAATCGCGCAAAAGGCTCCAGCTTGACCATGCAATCGCGCCGGTAATGAGCAGCGAGGCGAGGGGGTCAAGGATCGTGTAGCCGGTCAGCTTGATGGCGATCCCTGCAACGACAACGCCAGCGGAAACGACCGCATCGGCCATCAGGTGTGTGAATGCCGCGCGCAGGTTCATGTCCGACTTGCTGCCGCTGGCAAAGAGCAGCGCGGAAAGCGCGTTGACCGCGATGCCAAGTGCCGCAACCACGATCATCGTCATGCCGGCGACAGGGGCAGGTTCTGCGAATCGCTGGATCGTCTCGACCAGAATTGCCCCGATCGCCACCCAGAGCAGAGTCGCATTGGCAATGGCTGCGAGGATCGAGGAGCTTTTGAGTCCGTAGGTGAACCGCTCGGAGGGGGGCGGGCAGCCAGCACGCTCGCGCCCCAAGCCAGCATCAACGACAGGACATCCGACAGGTTGTGTCCTGCGTCAGCCAGTAAGGCCATGGATTCGCTGATAAATCCGGCGATTCCTTCGGCAATGACAAAGGCCAGGTTCAGAATGACGGCAATGGCGAAAGCTTTTGTTGCCGCACCAGGTGCCGGTGGGCCGTGATGGTGATGGCCGTGAGAATGCCCATGGGAGTGTCCATGAGCATGGCCGTGACCGTGATTATGGCCGGTTCCGTGCGAATGTGTGTGCTGCGAGCCCATGCCATCCCTCTGCCATGCGCGGATTGCCCCCTGCAAGCTATGTCATAACGTTACGCTTAGTCCGATGCCGCCTGTCTGGATGTCAGACTGCAATCTTTCGCAATAAATCGATCAAGCTTGCGAATGCATGTATTTGCTACATTGCAGCTCATAATCCTGAATTGCTTCAAAATTGATGCTTTGTTGCAACGCATATCGGAAATTGCGCTGCACAGTGGCTCCGGGAATCGACACGGTAAGAAAGCTGTCACAAAGCAGTGCTCATAGCGGCCGCAGCAGACGGCCGACGGGGTAATCACCGGAAGCGCGCTACAGGCAACCTGAGCAACAGGGGACATACATGAAGTTCAATTCTATTCTTGCGACCGCGACGAGCACGCTCGCCGTCGGTATCGCGCTTATCGCTACGCCAGCGTTCGCGCAGTCGACCGGTTCGAACGAGTTCGACGGCGACGCCATCGTCGTTACCGGTGGTCGGGTTCAGGAGACCGTGGGCATTCACACGCCGGATTCACCCAAGGCCAAGGTCGAACTGGACCAGCAGTTCATCAGCTCGCAGCGCGCTGGCCAGTCGGTCAATGAAATGATCAACATGGTGCCGGGCGTCAGCTTCACCAACAACGATCCCTGGGGCTCCAGCGGCGGTTCCTTCACGATCCGCGGCTTTGATTCGAGCCGTATCTCGCAGACCTTCGATGGTATCCCGCTGAACGACTCGGGCAACTATGCGATTTACACGAACCAGCAGGTCGATGCGGAGTTGATCGACAACGTTAACGTCAACCTTGGTTCGACCGATGTTGACAGCCCGACGCCTGCGGCTGTCGGCGGCACTGTCAACATCAACACCAAGGTCCCCGACGACCAGTTCGGCGTCATGACCAGCATGACGTATGGCGACATTGCGGCCAAGGGTTCGGGCGGTGAAGATCGTGCGTACCAGCGCTTCTTCGCCAAGGTCGAGACCGGCACCTTCACCCCGTTCGGCACAAAGGCCTGGTTCTCGGGTTCTTATGCCCGCAACGGCGCGACCTTTGCCAACTACGGCAAGGTTGAGAAGAAGCAGTTCAACGCCAAGATCTATCAGCCGATTGGCAGCAATGGCGATTTCGTGTCGATCGCCGGTCACTACAACGAGAACCGCAACAACTTCGGCGGTTCGCCGCTGAGCGCACAGGCGATCACGCTCGACAAGAGCGAACGCTTCTACGATGTCAGCACCGCTAACGGTGGCGGTTACCCTTGCCAGACCGGCACGCTGGGTGATGATCCCACCTATACCGGCACTACGCCGGGCGCACCGAACAACTGCGGCTCGGAGTTTGAGCGTCGTTACAACCCGTCGAACACCGGCAACGTTCGCCTCAACTCGCTGTTCCACCTGACCGACAAGCTGACTTTCTCGGTCGACGCGGCCTATCAGTACACCAAGGCAAACGGTGGCGGTACGTCGGTCGGCATCGAAGGCTACAACGCGCAAGGCTACACCGGCGTGTTCTATGGCACTTATGCTCCGGTCAGCAGCCGCGCAGGCACCTACTATTATTACGGCGATGTTGATCTCAACGGCGATGGCGTGAGCGGTTCGGGTGATGCGGTTCGCATTCTGTCGCCCAGCCAGACCAACACCAACCGCTACGTCGCGATCGCCAACCTCGCTTACGAGATGGACGAGAACAACAGCATCCGCCTGTCGTACAGCTTCGACCGTGCACGCCACCGTCAGACCGGCCCCGGCGGTTTCCTGAAGCTGAATGGCGAGCCCTATGATGTGTTCCCGCTCAACGATCCGATCCTGGATGAATACGGCAACCGCATCGACAAGCGCGATCGCCTGTCCTACGCGACGTTGAATCAGGTCTCGGCCGAATATCGCGGCAAGTACTTCGACGATGCCCTGACGCTGCTGCTTGGTGTCCGCGCGCCGTTCTTCAAGCGCGAACTTCACCAGAACTGCGTCACCACGGACGCCAGCGGCAACGTGAACTGCGTTGGTGCCAGCGAAATCGACGATTATCTGACGGCGAACCCTTCTGCTCGTGGCCCGATGTCGCGTACGCTGAAGTACGACAAGGTGCTGCCGAACGTTGGTGCCGTCTTCAAGCTGACCCCGACTGTCAGCATTGCCGGTAGCTATGCCAAGAATATCTCGGTGCCGAGCACCGATGCGCTTTACGGCACGTTCTACTTTGCTGCCAACGATCCGCTGGCAAAGCGCGTTGCGGAAACCTCGGACAGCTTCGACCTCAGCCTGCGCTATTCGACTTCGATCGTGCAGGCATCGGTCACCGGTTGGTACTCGAAGTACCATAACCGTATCGTGACTGCGGTCGACATCGACGGTAACTCGACCGACACCAACCTGGGTCCGGTCAAGAAATATGGCGTAGACGCCAGCATCGGCGTGCGTCCGATCAGCCCGCTGTCGCTTTATGCCTTCGCATCGTACATCAAGTCGGAAATCCAGAACGATGCAGAAACCACTGCCTCGGTCTGCTCGGCCAGCCTCCAGGATGGCGGTTACTGCTATGCGCAGAACGGCACCTACTACCTGAACACCAGCGGCAAGCGCGAACGCGCTGCGCCGGACTGGCTGGTCGGCGGCCGTGCAGAACTGACACTGGGCGATTTCCAGATTGGCGCACAGGGCAAGTACACCGGCAACCGCTACCTGAACGACATCAACTCGGTGAAGTTCAAGAGCTACACTGTTGTCGACCTCAACGTGCGCTACAAGCTGGAGAGCCTGGGCCTCGACAAGAGTGAGATCCAACTGAACGTGACGAACCTGTTCGACAAGTTCTATGTGGGCTCGTTCAGCGGCGCGCTGGCAACGGCGGCAAGCTCGGCGTTCGTGAACTTCGGTTCGCCGCGTGCAGTCAGCGCCACTTTCGTCATGGGCTTCTGATCTTCCGGAACAGGCTCAAGCCACGATACGAAAAAGGGGGAGGGGCCAGCCGGCTCCTCCCCCTTTTCCTTTATGTTTGTCAGGCGCCTGCCTACTTGTAGACGCAGGCATCGAAGCCGTTGTTGCGCACCACCGGGATACGGCGCGCGATGATGTTGCCCAGCTTGCGGGTGAAGCCCGAGGGGCCTTGACGCTGCGGGTCTTGGGGCTGGGCAGAGCAGCCGCCATGCGCGCGGCCTGCGAGGCGGAAAGCTGGGCGGACGAGGAACCGTAATAGCGCTGTGCACCGGCTTCCACGCCATAGGTGCCGATGCCCGTCTCGGCGACGTTGAGGTAGACCTCCATGATCCGGCGCTTGCCCCAGATCGTCTCGATCAGGGTGGTGAAGTAGACCTCGAAGCCCTTGCGGATATAGCGGGTCCAGCCTTCGCCCTGCCACAGGAACACGTTCTTGGCGGTTTGCTGGCTGATGGTCGAGCCGCCGCGCAGGCGCTTGCCTTCGGCATTGGATTCCATCGCCATGCGGATCGCATTGGTATCGAAACCATGGTGCGTACAGAAATTGCTGTCCTCGCCGCCGATCACGGCATCCACCATGTTGCGATCGATCCGCGAGAGCGGCGTCCAGTCCTTGGTGATGCCGTTGCCGTCCGTCAGCATGGTGACGGTGACGGGTGGGGGCACGAAGCGATAGATCACCGTGATGCCGATGGTGACGATGAAGAACAGGGCGACGAGTTTGAGAAACAGGCGCATGGGCGAGGTCTGGCGTCTTTCGTGAAGAGATATGACGGGTATTCTAGGGCAGGAAGGCCCATATACGCTAGTCGCGGCTGTCGAATGCCGTTCGCGCTTGGTGGACGGTATCGATATGCTTCTCCGCCCAAAGCCACACGCCGCAGAACGCTTCGCCCAGGCTGTGGCCCAGCGGCGTCAGGCGATAATCAACACGCGGCGGGATCGTGGCGTGGGCGGTGCGATCGACCAGCCCGTCGCGCTCCATCTGGCGCAGGGTCTGCGTCAGCATCTTCTGGCTGATGCCGGGAATCGCGCGGGCAAGTTCGGTGAACCGCAACTTTTCCACCTCCTCAAGCGCTTCGAGCAGCAGGAGAGTCCACTTGTCGGCAACGCATCCGATCAATTCATTGACCAGCGCGTCGACTTCGGGGCGATCCGAATATTCGGTGAGCAGTGGATTTCCCATTTCTTACGCTCCGGTGCGTGACTGACGGCAAGGTGCCTTCTTTCCAGAAGAGAGTGGCACTCTAAATGAAAGTGCATACCTTCGACAATCAGAGGATCGAAACCCATGAAGACCAGCGGCAACACCATCCTTCTGACCGGCGGCGGCAGCGGCATCGGGCGCGAACTGGCGCGGCGCTGGCACGATGCCGGCAATGTCGTGATCGTCACCGGGCGGACGATCTCCAGCCTGCAGGATACCGCATCGGGCTGCGAGCATATCTATGCCCGCCAGTTGGACGTGACCGATCCGGACGCGATCAGGGCTTTTGCGACAAGCATCGTGGAGGAGTTTCCCGCTCTCAACGTGCTGGTGAACAATGCGGGGATCATGCCGCTGGAGGATGTCTCGCAGCCGCGCGATCTGGCGCGCAGCGAGGCCTGCGTCACCACCAACCTCCTCGGGCCGATCCGCATGACCGACGCGCTGCTGGCGCATCTGAAGGGGCAGGCCGACGCGGCGATCGTCAATGTCAGCTCCGGCCTCGCCTTCGTGCCGCTGGTCCGCGCTGCTGTCTATTCCGCGACCAAGGCGGCGGTCCATTCGTGGTCCGAATCGCTGCGTTTCGCCCTGGACGGCGCCGTCGAGGTGATCGAACTGGCGCCGCCTGCAGTGCAGACCGAACTGACGCCGGGCCAGTCCACCCGCGAAGGGTACATGCCGCTGGAGGATTTCATCGACGAGGTCATGAGCCTTTTCGCGCAGCAACCCACGCCGCCGCTGATCGGTGTCGGGCGGCTTGGCTTCCTGCGCAATGCCGAGATCGAGGGGCGCTACGACCAGACTTTCGCCATGCTCAACGGTCCGCAGCACTGAGGTCTACCTTGCGGCTGTGACAATTTGCCCGGAGCGCAGGGCATGACTTGCCAGCCGGATTGCCCTAGGGCGATCCGGCAATGGGCGGCATGCGATCTTTCCTGCGAGGACATCTGCGCTGGGCGATGGCGATCGTCGGGCTCGCGCTGTGCCTGAAAGCCCTGGTGCCCACCGGCTTCATGATCGGCAGCGAGAATGGCGGCGTGGGCATCGAGATCTGCGGCGGCCAGATGGGCGGGGCTGCGCTGCTGGAAGCGCTTGAGGCGCGCGGCGTGCATATGCCGATGGCGCACGGCTCCGCCGACAAGGCCTCCCACGAACGCGCCAGCCAGATGTGCCCTTACGGTGCGCTGGGCATGGCGATGGATACGCCACTACCGCCGGTGCTGCTGGCGCTGGCCATTGCCTTCCTGCTGGCGACAGGCTTCGCAGCGCAGCGCCGGATTACCCTCACCGCCTGGCGATACCGCAGTCCGCCGCCGCGCGGACCGCCCGTCCTGTCCTGAACGTCCCTTCGCGGGGACACGCAACCTACAGACATGCGACTTTTGGCCGCGTGCGGTGCAGGATGTGCGCTGCACGGGCCTGTTCAGGACTATTCTTCGATGCTTACTCACACGCGCATGCTGCGCGCCTTTTTGCTGGCGAGCGCCGGCCTCGTTCCGCTTGCGGCCCATGCGCAGGATGCGCAACCTGCCGGGCAGCAGGTCGATCTCCACTTCACGGTTACGAGAGACGGCGGCCCGGCGACTATCGCGACGCAGCCGCTCAACGGGACTACGCAGGACCGGCGCGACTTTGCCCGCAAGGCAGCGGATACCAGCGACACCGCGAAGCTGCTCAGCGATTTTCCCGGCGTTGCGGTCAATACCGGCGGCGGGTTCTCGTCGATGCCCCGCATCCGTGGCCTGAGCGAGCAGCGTATCCGCATCGTTATCGACGGTGTGACTATCGACATGGCCTGTCCGAACGACATGAACACGCCGCTGTCCTATACCGACCCGCAGACGATCGCCTCGATTGCGGTGGTGCCCGGCGTCGCCCCGGTAAGCATGGGCGGCGACAATATCGGCGGTGTGATCTCCGTTGACAGCGTGGGACCGCGTTTCAACGGGCGTGGCGGGGTGCAGCTTTCGGGCGAGGCCTCGACGTTCTATCGCAGCAACGGCGATGGCTTCGGTGGCGCGCTCAGCCTGACGGCGGCGGGCAAGAATGTCTCGCTGACCTACACCGGATCGTACACCAAGTCGGGCAACTACAATGGCGGTGGCGATCTGGGCACCGTGCATTCGAGCGAATACGAGAAGACCGATCAGGCGCTGGCCCTGGCGGTCAACAGCGATGCCGGGCTGTTCCAGTTGAAGGTTGGCTATCACCATTCGCCTTACGAGGGTTTCGTCAACCAGTGGATGGACATGACGAACAACACCTCATGGTATCTCAACGGGCGCTGGCGCAAGACGTTCGACTGGGGCGATCTCGACTGGACGGGCAACTGGCGGGACACGCGCCATGCGATGAACTTCCTGTCGGACAAGCAGCCCGGCGACATGCCGATGCGCACCAATGTCCACACGCTCGACACCGCGCTGAAGGCGACGCTGCCGATGGGCGGGCAGGACAAGCTGCGGCTGGGCGTGGAGGCGCATCACCAGTGGCTGAACGATTTCTGGCCCCCGGTTCCGGGCGATACCACGATGATGGGGCCGGATACCTTCGTGAACGTCAACGGCGCGCATCGCGACCGGATCGGCGCCTTTGCGGAAGTGGAGAAGCACTGGTCGGATACGCTCTCTACACTTGTGGGTCTGCGCTATGACCGGGTGGAGATGAACACCGGCGATGTGCAGGGCTATGGCGACGGGATGATGCAGGCGGCCGATGCAGCGGCGGCGGCGGCGTTCAATGCCGCCGATCACCGCAAGGTCGATCATAACTGGAGCGGCAGCGCGATGTTCAGCTGGGCGGCCAGCTCGCTGCTGACGGTGGAACTGGGCTATGCCCACAAGACCCGCTCGCCCAATATCTACGAGCGCTACACCTGGGGGCAGGGGGCGATGTCGAGCCAGATGGTCGGCTGGTATGGCGACGGCAACGGCTACTACGGCAACCTGAATCTCAAGCCCGAGCGCGCCGATACCGTCAGTGCCGCAGTCCGGCTGGCCGGGCAGCTTTCCGGCGAACGGGACTGGTCGGTCAAGGTCTCGCCCTATTACACACACGTCAACGACTACATAGACGCGCGCAAGGTGGCCGATTTGTCGAACGGCTTCGCGCAGCTCCAGTTCGATAACGAGCAGGCCGAGTTCTACGGCATCGACGGCACGGCTTCGGTCACGCTGGCGAAGGGGCAGGATAGCGAGACGAACCTCGATCTCACCGCCTCATGGGTGCACGGCGAGAACCTGAGCGATGACACACCGCTCTATCATCAGATGCCGTTCAACGCGAAGCTGGCGCTCTCGCACCGCCAGGGCGCGCTGGAAGCGGGCGCGGACCTGACTTGGGTGACGCAGAAGACCCGCGTCGATACGGCACGCAACGAGCCGGAAACCGGGGGTTATGCGCTGGTCGGGCTCGATGTGGCCTACACGATCGCGGGCGTGCGCTTCAGCGTGTCGGCGGAGAACCTGCTCGATAAGGCCTATTATCTGCCGCTCGGCGGGATATCGCTGGGTGACTACGATGCGACCGGCGTGCTGCGCGCCGTGCCGGGCATGGGCCGTTCGGTGAACTTCGGGCTGAGCACCAGCTTCTGAGTTCACGCCTGACGCCGATACGAAAAGGCCGGGCGTCCCTTGTGGGAGGCCCGGCCTTTTTCATTAGCTTATGTCGAGGGCGGCTCAGCCTGCGGCGAGCATCCGTTTGTCCGAGGCGATGCGGTTCATCGCCTTCTGCAGCTTCTCGAAGGCGCGCACCTCGATCTGGCGCACGCGCTCGCGGCTGACGTGGTAGACCTGGCTCAGCTCTTCCAGCGTCTTGGGATCGTCGGTCAGCCGGCGTTCGGTGAGGATGTCGCGTTCCCGCTCGTTGAGGCCTTCCATGGCTTCGACGAGCATGTCGTGACGCACCGAAGCCTCTTCGGCATCGGCCACCGTCTCGTCCTGCAGCGGTCGGTCATCCTGCAGGATGTCCATCCACTGGCCTTCGCCTTCCTCGCGCAGCGAGACGTTGAGCGAGGCATCGCCGCCCATCATCATGCGCCGGTTCATGTTGACGACCTCGGTCTCCGACACGCCCAGCGTCGTCGCGATCTTGGCGACGTCGTCCGGGTGCAGATCGGTGTCCTCGTAGGCGTCGAGGTTCTTCTTCATGCGGCGCAGGTTGAAGAACAGCTTCTTCTGCGCAGCGGTGGTGCCCATCTTCACGAGGCTCCACGACCGCAGGATATATTCCTGGATCGAGGCCTTGATCCACCACATCGCATATGTCGCGAGGCGGAAGCCGCGATCGGGTTCGAACTTCTTGACGCCCTGCATCAGGCCGATGTTGCCTTCGGAAATCAGCTCGGACACCGGCAGGCCGTAGCCGCGGTAACCCATCGCGATCTTCGAGACGAGTCGCAGATGGCTCGTGACGAGCTGGGCTGCCGATTCGGGGTCCTGATGGTCCTGATACCGCTTGGCGAGCATGTACTCCTGCTCGGGCGACAGAAGCGGAAACTTACGGATTTCCGACAGATAGCGGTTGAGGCTCTGCTCACCACCCAGTGTCGGCACCGTCGGCAGGTTGCGTTGCTTGTTGCTCACGATAATCCGTCCTTTCCAAGGTCGGTCTGCGGTCAAAGACCCTTGCTAGGCATCTTAACTTGCAGCCACCTGTTCGCGTTAGCACAAATCTTCGATTTCAGTGTCGCAATTCATCGATCAGTGCCTGCATGTCGGCAGGAACGGGACTGGTGAAATGGACCTTCTCTCCCTTAACGGGATGGAGGAACCCGAGTTCCGCAGCATGGAGCGCCTGGCGGGAAAATTGCAGTCGCGAGAGCAACTGGCGAAGGGCGGAAGGGGTTCTGCCATAAACAGGGTCCCCCAATAGCGCATGGCCGATTGACGACATGTGAACGCGTACCTGATGCGTGCGCCCGGTCTCCAGCCGGCACTCCACAAGGCTTGCGTTCTTGAGCTTTTCCATCGTCTTGAAGTGCGTGACGGCGTGCTTGCCGCGACCGTCCTCCACCAGCGCCATCTTCTTGCGGTCCGCAGTGGAGCGCCCGATCGCGCCGCGCACGGTGCCGGCCATCGGCATCGGATGCCCGCCGACGACGGCGTGATAGGCGCGCTCGATCGAGTGGTCGGCGAACTGCACGGCGAGGCCCTCGTGCGCCTTGTCGGTCTTGGCGACGACCAGCAGCCCCGAGGTGTCCTTGTCGATGCGATGGACGATGCCGGGGCGGGCAACGCCGCCGATTCCCGATAGCTGGCCCTCGCAATGGTGGAGCAGGGCATTGACCAGCGTGCCGTCGAGGTTTCCGGCGGCGGGATGGACGACGAGCCCGGCGGGCTTGTCCACGACGATCAGGTATTCGTCCTCGAACACGACGCTGAGCGGAATGTCCTGCGGCTGAGCCTCGGCGAGGATCGCGGGCGGCACGTCGATAGCGAACACTGTTCCGGCAGCGATCTTGAGCGAGGCCTGCGCAGCGGGTTTTCCCGCCACCTGAATACGGCCTTCGCCCATCAGCGCCTTGATACGTTCGCGCGACAAACCGCTGGCTTCGGCGAGCGCCTTGTCGAGCCGCTGCCCGTCGCTGGCGATCACGCCTTCCAAGATACTTTCATGAGCCCCCATGTCTCGATACCATGTGGGGATGCCCGTCACCCTGACAAGGTCCCTCCACGCGAATCTTCTGGAAGAAGCGCGCGACCATCATCCGCGCGAGTGTTGTGGACTGCTGCTGGGCGAGGGTGATCGCATCGATTCGCTGGTTCCGGCGCCCAACGTCGCGGCAACGCCTGAAACGCATTTCGAGATCGATCCGGTCGTTCTGCTGGCAGCGCATCGCCGTGCGAGGGAAAGTGCGGCGGCGCAGATCGTGGGCTATTATCATTCGCATCCCAACGGTTTGGCAGAGCCATCTGGCACCGACAGGCAACATTCCACCGGCGATTTGCGCATATGGGCGATCATCGCGGACGGGCAGGTTGCATTCTTCCGCGATAGCGGGAATGGTTTTTCCAAGCTGGACGGATACGTCGCCGACGACGCCTGCACCGACTCGTGAGTCGCCATGACTTTAGCAGTAGGGGAAGGGCGCCGCAGCAGTGGGTGCGATCCGCGTCAGGACAAGAATACGAAAGCCGGAACGTTTCATGACGACAAGTCCCGTCGAACTCGCAAGTCTCCTGTGTTCCCGCCTTTGCCATGACATGCTCAGCCCGGTCGGCGCGCTCTCCAACGGCCTCGAACTGCTGCAGGACGAGAATGATCCGGAGATGCGCAAACGCTGCTTCGAACTGCTGGAGCAGAGCGCCAAGGTTTCGACCGACAAGCTGAAGTTCTTCCGCCTTGCCTTCGGGGCTGCCGGGGGCTTCGGCGACATGGTGGCCGTGCGCGAGGCGCGTGAACTGGTTGATGCGCTGATCGCCAACAACGCGCGTATCTCGGTGAACTGGGTGCTGCGCAGCGAGCAACTGGCCAAGCCCGCGATCAAGACGCTGCTGAACTTCGCGCTGGTGGGTATCGATGCCCTGCCGCGTGGCGGTACGCTGGACATCGCCGCAGAGCTTAGCGGCGGTGTGACAGAGATCGCCATGCGCGCCAGCGGTCCGCGAATCGCTTTCGACCGCGACATCGGCCGCGCGCTGGAGGGCACGCTGCCCGATGGCGACCTTTCCAGCCGCACCGCGCCTGCCGCGATGGTGCAGCAACTCGCCAAGGCGCTGGGCGGTCAGGTCCAGTCGATGCTGACAGACGACGCGCTGGTGCTCGGCGCGGTGCTTCCTTCGGTCTGAGGCGGGGGAGGGCGGCAGGATGAACAGCGGCCCGGTCAATCAGTGGCCCATCAATCGCTGGCTGGTCAACCGGATCGTCGCCTCGCCCAACCATAACGTCCGCAAGCGCCCGATCTCGATGGTCGTACTGCACTACACCGGCATGAAAAGCGCCGACGAGGCGCTGGAGCGGATGTGCGATCCCGAGGCGGAAGTCTCGGCGCACTACATGATCGACGAGGAAGGCTTGGTCACTTCTCTGGTGCCCGAGGAACGCCGGGCGTGGCATGCGGGGCGCTCGTCCTGGCGGGGTGAGACCGATGTGAACTCGGCCAGTATCGGTATCGAACTGGTCAATCCGGGGCACGAGTGGGGTTATCGCCCGTTCCCCGAGCCGCAGATGGATGCGCTGCTGCCGCTGTTGGCCGACATCATCGATCGCCACGACATTCCGCGTGCCAACGTCGTCGGCCATTCGGATGTGGCCCCGGCGCGCAAGACCGATCCGGGCGAGTATTTCGACTGGGCACGTCTTGGCGAACTGGGGCTCGCGCTGGATATTCCGGCGGCGAAGATGAACCTTTTCTACGACAATCCCGGCGCCTTCTTCCTCGCGCTGGAGCGGTTCGGCTACGACATCTCCGACCAACCGGCCGCCGTCACTGCGTTTCAGCGTCGCTGGAGGCCGGAAATCATCGATGGAGAGGTCGATGGACAGATCGGCGGAATTCTCTTCGAACTGCTGTTGGAGCGCGACACGGGTCGTGCTAGGTGACCGCCCGTGCCGGGGAGCCGGGCAGCCGCGTCATCCTTCGGGATGCCGAGGAAAGTCCGGGCTCCACGAAACAAGGGTGGCGGGTAACGCCCGCCGGGCGAGCAGGGCTTTCAGGCCCTCGCGAAGCTTAGGGAAAGTGCCACAGAGAGCAGACCGCCCAAGGACTTAGGTCCCAGGGTAAGGGTGAAAGGGTGCGGTAAGAGCGCACCGCGTCTCCGGTAACGGAAGGCGGCAAGGCAAACCCCACCCGGAGCAAGACCGAATAGGGGCTGCTGGCCATGCTTGCATGGCGGGTTCGTTTCGTACCCAGGCAGCCCGGGTTGGTCGCTGGAGCGACGTGGTAACGCGTCGCCAAGAGGAATGGCTGCCATCGGGCGTAAGGTCCCCCATGCAAGGAAACTTGGGGGAGACCACGCCCGTTACAGAACCCGGCTTACAGGCTCCCCGGCACCCTGGGCCTTGTTTGGCCCTCTTTTCCAGAATCGTCGCGAGCCGTGGTCAGGCTGGCAGCAGTGCAGCTTCGACGGGGCCCTCGGCTGTTTCGCTCGCCTGGATCAGCCAGCGTTCGGAGCCTTGGAGGCCAAGCGCGGTTAGGCGACCGTGGACGTAGGAGCCGGTATCGATGCCGATGCGATTGGGGCGAAAGTCGGGTTCTTCGAAGATCGTGTGGCCATGGACGATAACTGCGCCGAAATCACCGCGATGGCTGAGGAACGGTTCGCGGATCCAGCGGCAGTCCTGCGCCATCTGGCGTTCCAGCGGCACGCCGGGCCGGATTCCGGCATGTACGAAAAAGTAACCGCCGATAGCGTTAGAATTCCTGAACCCGTCGATGAACGCGAAATCCTCATCCGGGATAGCAATACACATTGCGCGCTGGATGTCTTCGAGGTCGCCGCCGTCTAGCAGGGCTTGCGGCACACCGTAGGAGCGCAAGGTCTCGAAACCGCCGAATTTCAGGAACATGCGCAAGGCGTCCAGATCGTCGCGGGCGCGGATCATCTGTTCTTCATGATTGCCCTTGATCAGTACCAGCGAACGTTGCGTGGACCATTCGCGGACCTTGCGAAGGACGCCAGCACTGTCGGGGCCGCGATCCACCAGATCGCCAAGCATGACGACGCTGACATGCGCGGACGGGCGACTGGCGTCGTCGCTCTCGATTGCGGAGATCAGTGTATCGAGCAAGTCCAGGCGACCATGCACGTCGCCGATCGCGTAAACGCGTTCACCGGGAGGGACTGTTGCGGTGATAGACCCTGCACGGGCGGGTTTGAAGCGGTTGAAAAAGCCTAGCATGCGTTCCAGAGACTATAGTGTTCGGTTAGCGATATGACAACATGCAAGCAAATCCTGCGCCCAGTGGCGTAAAATCAACACATTGTTGCACAAATGTAAGTCAAAAGCAGATTTTTCTTGTGCAGTGCACTGGTGCGGTGCAGCATATGACCTGTCGACGGCAGGTGACGCCCAGCAAGAGGTGCAGTCCGGCGGCGCAGGTGGGACGAAGAACCCATAAAGAACATGTGAGGGAATACACAATGCAGACGTCTGTCCGCGGCCTCCTGGCCGCCTGCCTTCTCGCGGGTACTGCACTCGCGGCAACTCCGGCGCTGGCCGATGACGCGGATGCTCCCAAGGCGATCACCATTACCGGCAACGTGGCGCTGACCACCGACTACCGCTTCCGCGGCGTGTCGCTGTCTGGCGGCGATCCGGCGATCCAGGGCGGTATCACGATTACCCATGAAAGCGGCTTCTATGTCAGCACCTGGTCCTCTTCGCTTCAGCAGACAGATGTCTATGGTAGCCAAGAACTCGATCTGATCGGTGGCTGGAGCGGCAACATCGGTGGCGGGCTCAAGCTCGACGCGGGTCTGCTGTACTACGTCTATCCCAGCGGCCATGTCGGTAACGGCAACTATTGGGAGCCTTACGCTTCGGTCTCCGGCACCGTTGGTCCGGCCTCGCTCAAGGTGGGTATGGCATATGACTGGAAGCAGAAGGGCGTGACCACTTATGCAGGCAACAAAGCCGACAACCTTTACCTTTACGGTAATGTCGATGTTGCCATTCCGAAGACCCCGCTGACGGTTTCCGGGCACCTCGGTTATACTGATGGTACGCTGGCTCCGGGTTATCTGACAGGCAACGGCGACAAGACCGGCTGGGATTATTCCATCGGCGCTTCGGCAACCGTCTATGGTCCGCTGTCGATCGGCGTGTCCTATATCGGCGTGAGCGGCCCTTCGGTGGACGGCTATACCGACGATACCGTGGTTGGGACGCTTACCGCATCGTTCTGATTTTTGCGATTTCCATGTGCGAAGCCCGCCCGGAGCGATCCTGGCGGGCTTTTGCTTATGGGTGTCATAACGCTGCGGGGGTGGAGTGAAGCGGTGGTTTGGGTTTAGATGGCCTGTCGATGGTGAACGGCACCGTGCCTTTGAGGCAATCCCATGGCCGGTTGCACCGCGTCACTGCCGGACGGGCCAGAACGGCCTGTCGAATCAGGGAACTAGCGCTTTGACCAAATATCTCCACAGCATGATCCGGGTGACTGACCCGGACGCTACGATTGCCTTCTTCGACTTGATTGGCGTGAAGGAAACGCGCCGTTTCTCATCAGAGCAGGGGCGCTTCACGTTGATCTATCTTGCCGCGCCGGGGCAGGATGCAGAGGTCGAACTGACCTATAACTGGCCGGCGGAAGGCGGCGCTGGCGAAACGTATACCGGAGGGCGCAATTTTGGTCATCTCGCCTTCGAGGTCGAGGACATCTATGCGACCTGCCAGACGCTGCTGGATGCAGGGGTGACGATCAACCGTCCGCCGCGCGATGGCCACATGGCTTTTGTCCGCACGCCCGACGGCATCTCCATCGAACTGCTTCAGGACGGTCGCCTGCCGCCGCAGGAGCCCTGGGCAAGCATGGAAAACACCGGCACCTGGTAAGCCGAGTGCAGGGCGACGAGGTGCACGACCTCGTCGCCCTGCGTTCGATCAGGTTGAAGATGGAATCGAGGTCACTGTCGTAGCGATGGCTTGCTTTGCCCCGTGTGACGGCGTCAGTCGCAGGATCACATAACCCAGCAGGGCGGAAAGAACCGAACCGGTCAGTACGCCGAGCTTGGCTTCCTCTACCAGATGAGGGTGATCGGGAAACGCCAGTGCAGCAATGAACAGGCTCATCGTGAAGCCGATCCCGCACAATACCGATAGGCCCCATAGCTGGACCCATGTCGTCCCGGCAGGGCGCGGGGCGATCCCCAGCCGGTCCGCCACGACGATGGCAGTGAATATGCCGACCTGCTTGCCGAGAAACAGGCCTGCTGCCACGCCCAGCGGAACCGGGTCGAGCAGACCGGCCAGCCCGATACCGGCCAGCGCAACTCCAGCATTGGCAAATCCGAACAGCGGTACGATCACATAGCTGTTCCAGGGCACCAGGGCATGTTCCAGTCTGAGCAGCATCGAATCGCCCTTGAGCGGGCGCAGCGGAATGCAGAAAGCGGCGAGAACTCCGGCGATGGTTGCATGGATTCCGGAATTGAGGACGCACAACCACAGCCCCAAGGCGAGCACCAGATAAGGCGAAGCGCTTGCCACGCCGCGTCGGTTGAGCAGGATCAGGCCGCCCAGACACAGGATCGCCCCCAAGGCCCAGGCCATGGCGATTTGTGCCGTGTAGAACAGCGCAATGATGAGTACCGCGCCCAGATCGTCGACGATGGCGACTGTAAGCAGGAACAGCCGCAGCGAGGGGGAATACGCTTGCCCAGCATGGCGAGCACGCCGACCGCGAATGCAATGTCGGTTGCCGCGGGTATCGCCCAGCCGCGCGGGATAGGTGCAGCGGAGCCCGCGAAGCCAAGATAGAGCAGTGCCGGCCCGGCCATGCCGGCCATTGCGGCCATCACCGGCAGTCGCCGTCGAGCCGGGTTGGAAAGGTCGCCATCGAGCACCTCGCGCTTGATCTCGAGGCCGACGACAAAGAAGAATATCGCCATAAGGCCGTCGTTGATCCAGGCATGCAGCGTATTCAGCGCGGCAAGTGGCATCCACGCAAATTCGTGATGGAAGATGTCATGGTAAGCGCCGGAGGCAGCGCTGTTCGCCATGATCATCGCCAATACCGCAACGGCGATCAGCATCAGGCCTGCTGATGCTTCGCCTCCCATTAACTTTGTGAAACCGCGCGCGAGCGTGTTGGCCAAGTGGCGGCGCGCAGTCATACAGTTGTCCTCGGGTAAATACTGAGTTCGAGATTCTGGTTCATTGTCCGCAGCCTACCGTGTGCTTCGGCAAAGGACCAGCATTGCGGGTTCTGAATCGTCGGGGGCGGCTTGGATACAGCGAACATCATTGGCGCGGCGCTGGCGGCCTTGCAGACGCTCGAGCGCGAATTGCTGTTGTTTTCCGCGTTCTGGGTTCTGGTTGGTGCCTTCGACGATCTGGTGGTGGACGGAATCTGGCTTTGGCTCAAGGTCCGCGGTCGTACCTTTGAGCACACGCTGCGGGCAGGTGAAGCGCAAGCGGAACTGCAAGGTCATGCTGCGGTGTTGATCGCTGCCTGGCAGGAAGCGCAGGTCATCGGGCACACGATAGCGCATGCGCGCTTGGCCTGGGCCCAATCGAATATGCGCCTTTATATCGGCTGTTATCCCAACGATGCGGACACCATTATGGCGGCGATGGCCGGTGCAGGGGGCGATGCACGGATACGAATCGTGGTTCACGATCAACCGGGCCCCACCACAAAGGCCGATTGCCTCAACCGTCTTTATGTAGCGCTTTGTGCGGATGAGCGGGCGCAAGGCATGCGTTATCGTGCTGTGCTGCTGCATGATTCCGAAGATATGGTACACCCGGCCGAACTGGCAGTGATCGATGCCGCGCTTGACCGGCTGGATTTTGTCCAACTCCCGGTCCGGCCCGAGCCGCAGGTCGGTTCACGCTGGGTGGCCGGGCATTATATCGACGAATTTGCAGAAGCGCACGGTAAGGCGATGGCGGTGCGCGATGCCGTTGGTGCGGGAATTCCCGCAGCGGGCGTGGGATGCGGGTTCTCTCGCCGTATGCTCGCGCGGATTGCCGAGCGGAGGCTACGCGACGGCGAATGCGGGCCGTTTGCGGCGGATTGCCTGACCGAGGACTATGAACTTGGGCTGCTGGTAGGGCGCGAGGGAGGAGCTGCAGGATTTCTGCGGATTCGGGACGAGACAGGTCAGCTTGTCGCCACCCGAGCCTATTTCCCGGCCTCGTTCGATGCCGCTATCCGTCAGAAGGCGCGCTGGGTCCATGGGATCGCGTTCCAGAGCTGGGAGCGGCTCGGCTGGGATCGCAGTATCGTCGATCGCTGGATGGCGTTGCGTGATCGAAAGGGGCCGATGACAGCTCTCGTCTTCGCCTGCGGCTACATGCTGGTGATTGTGGAAGCGTTGTTGGCCTATCCTCGCTCGCAGGGGCTGACGGCCATTTCGTCCCGGCCCCTGGTCATCGAGACAATACTCTGGGCTTGCATGATGGCGCTGGTTTGGCGCGGGCTGTTTCGTATCTGGTTCACCGCGCGCGAATATGGACTGCGCGAGGGCATGATGGCGATAGCGCGTATTCCGGTGGGCAATGCCATCGCCATTCTCGCGGCGCGTCGTGCCTTGCTCGCCTATGCACGCACACTTTATGGCCAAGCGGTGCGCTGGGACAAGACCGTCCATGATCGTCATCCCGTGCAGGCGCTTGCAGTGGATACGGGCCCTCCCAGGTGGAATGTGCATCCACGGCAGTCGCATCTGGCGTTCGTGCCGGGCGTCGCTGCATGATGGGCCGCAAGGGGCAGCCGATCCTTGTGATGGCGGCGTTGCTGTCCGGCTGGGTCGGGGGGCGTGCAATGAACTGGGAGAGCATTTCCGCTTCGGCAACGACGGATAGTGTGCTTTCCGGGCGGCATCCGGAAAACGCGGCGTCTGCTGGAGCGGAGCGCGTAGCCTACACCATGGTCAGCGGCCCGCAATCCTACCGGGCAGGAAGCGACGGCGCGGCGTTCTCAGAAGCTGGCGATGAGCTGTTGGTGCAACCAAACCTCATCCCAATTCCGGCAGGTGCTCCCCGTTATTATTATGCGGACTCTCGTTGCAGAACATGTAGTGACGCCTCTGCAGGAGCGCCGATGGGTGTTCTGACACGCGGGTATTCCTCTATGCCTGCGGTAGAAGAATGGGGGCCGAGCGCAGCGATGTTCGCGCCGGCGAGGTATCGCGAAGAACGCCATTCTTTGGCCTCGGTGCGCGAAGTGGAGCCTGCTGTCGCAGTCCGGCGCGATTATCCTTCGATGCCGTCGTTGCTGGGACTCGATGCGCCGCCGAACGACGCGGAGCAGGCAAGTCGCGATCCATCTGGGGCCACGCCGAAAGCAGCAAAGCCGCGTCGCTGGTCGATGGATGCCTGGGCGTTCATGCGACGCGACGGCAATCTTCAGCTGGCCAATGGATTGCTTCCGGCGACTTACGGCGCGAACCAGATCGGCAGTGTACTGCGCTTTCGACTGATGCCGCGCAATCGTCTGCAACCGGCGCTCTACCTGCGTACCGACTCGACAACGGGCGCGGGGCGTTATGCTACGGTGGCGGCAGGCGTTTCGTTGCGGCCGCTGGAGCGTCTGCCGGTCACGATCGCGCTCGAAGGGCGCATGCTCGACGATACAACGGGACGGCACTATCAGCCCGCCGTGCTCGCAGTTACACAATTGCCGCGTTTCCGGCTGCCACATGGTTTGGCAGGCGATGTCTATGCGCAGGGCGGTTGGGTCGGTGGACGCTATGCCACGCCGTTTGCCGATGGACAGGTGCGGATCGATCATGGTTTGCTGACGCTGGGCAAGCTGGAGACGCGCATCGGCGCCGGGAGTTGGGGGGGCGTACAGCAGGGGGCTTCGCGCCTTGACGTGGGGCCAACGATGTCGATCTCCTTCCCGCTGACGCGGCGCGTGTTCGGACGCGCGGCAATCGACTGGCGGGTCAGGGCACTGGGTAATGCGCAGCCGGGCTCGGGGCCGGCACTGACGCTGTCAGCAGGGTTCTGATCAGACGCTTGCATCCTCCGCCGAAACATGACGATGCGATAAAAATGCCAGCCGTTGCACAAGATCGGCGGCAAACCGATGGAAACCTCTTCAAGCCGCTTTCCTCGCCTTGCGCGCTGCGGTAGCGAAGAAGGTGCATGGACGTTTATCTTCCCATCGCCAATCTTTCCGTCAACGGGCTGATCATCGTCGGTCTGGGCGCGATTACCGGGCTGCTCTCCGGGATGTTCGGCGTGGGCGGGGGATTCCTGACGACGCCATTGATGATCTTCTACGGCATTCCGCCAACGGTCGCTGCCGCCTCTGCTGCCAGTCAGGTTACGGGGGCAAGCGTATCGGGCGTCTTCGCGCATTCGCGCCGGGGCAATGTGGACTATCACATGGGCGCGGTGATGGTGGTCGGCGGGATCATCGGCACCGGGATCGGTGCGGTGCTGTTCCGCCTGCTGCAGCAATGGGGGCAGATCGATACGGTCATCAACCTGCTCTATGTGCTGCTGCTCGGGTCGATCGGTTCGCTTATGGGACGCGAGAGCATCCAGTCGATCCGGGCCGAACGCACCGGCGTGCCGATCGCCGCGAAGAAGCGCCGTCATCACCCGATTGTGGCGACATTGCCGCTGCGTTGGCGGTTCTATCGTTCGGGGCTCTACATTTCGCCGTTGGCGCCTCTCCTGCTGGGGATGGGAACGGGTATCCTGACAATGCTGATGGGCATCGGCGGCGGGTTCATCCTCGTGCCGGCGATGCTCTACATTCTGGGCATGAGCGCGAATGTCGTGGTAGGCACTTCGCTGTTCCAGATCCTGTTCGTGACCATTGCCACCACGATGATGCATGCGATGACCACCAAGGCGGTGGACATCGTACTGGCCTCGCTTTTGCTGTTCGGTTCGGTGACGGGCGCGCAACTCGGCGCGCAGTTCGCGCAGAAGGCAAGCCCGGTGAAGCTGCGCCTGATCCTTGCCGTGATCGTGCTGCTGGTGGCCGCACGAATGGCGATGGGATTGGGGTATCGACCGGACGATATCTACACCGTGGCCCCGCTATGAGGCGCAGCGGCGCCTGCCAGCTTGCCCTTGCCGCGTTTGCCGTAGTCCTTCTGGGCGGCGCGCGCGATCCCATTCTCGTGCCGGAAATCTCGCAGCATGAAGTTGATCTGCAGCAGGGCTTCACCGGCACGGAACTGCTGCTGTTTGGCGCGATCCTCTCGCCTGACGGGCAGCGCGCGGCGCAGGATTACGATATCGTGGTCGTGTTGAAAGGGCCGACCAGTTCCATCGTCGTGCGCGAGAAGCAGAAGGTCGCCGGAATCTGGATCAATGCCGCCAGCACCGAACTGCGATCGGCCCCGTCCTACTATGCGGTCGCTTCCAATCGCCCGATAGACCAGATCGTCGATGACAAGACGGCGGCGATCTACGAACTGGGTCTGAAATGGCTGCAACTCTCGCCGATCGGGGCAATCGACCCGGAAGAGCAGGTCCGCTTCGCCAAGGGGCTGGTCGAACTCAATCGCAGCAATGGCCTGTACCGTGAGGAGGAAGGCGCGGTGAAGGTCAGCGAAGGCGTGCTCTATCAGGCGCGCATCGGATTACCTTCGCGCGTGCCGACAGGTGTCTATACCGCCGAGACGTTCGCCATTGCGCATGGGGTCGTTGTCGCCTCGGCCAGCAGTACCGTGGAAGTGCGCAAGCAGGGGATGGAGCGGGTCATCGCTGACTTCTCGCAGAAGGACGGCTTCCTCTATGGCTTGCTGGCGGTCGCGGTGTCGGTGGCGATGGGCTGGATCGCCGGTCGCCTGTTCTCCCGGCGATAGTGCATTCAGGCGTTGTCCGATCGCCGAATTAGGACGATCTTAACCGTGTGTGCGTAGCCCTCTGTCATAAAGATCAAGGGCGCGGTCACTTCATGAATCAAATGCTTGGCGATGCCATTTCCTCACAGGCGCCTGCAGCGCAGGGCGACCCGGTCCGTCGACCGGTGGCGACTGCACTCGGGCCGATCGGTATTGTGCTGGGCATCGGCGGCGCAGGCAGCCGGGTCGCGCTGGACCTTGCCGCCATTCACTGTTGCCAGAGCGAGCTCGATCCCACGGTCGCGCTGGCAGGACAAGTCGGCAGCCAGATCAAGGTTCGCGTCGGTGGCGGGTGGTTGCTGGCCAGCGTGCGCAACCAGTCGCTCGATGCCAATGACAACGCCATGATCATCGCGGAAGTCGACTTTCTGGGTGAGGGCGAGGAAGAGCGTCTGACCGGACGGATGCACGCCTTCCGTCGCGGTGTGACCTGGTATCCGGTGCCCGGCGCCGAGGTCTATCCCGCCACCACCGCCGATCTTCGCCAGATTTACGCCAGCGAGCATCACGCGGCGATCCAGATCGGCAATGTCTATCCCACCCGCGATATTCGCGCTGCGTTGAACGTCGATGCGCTGCTGGGCAAGCACTTCGCGCTGCTGGGATCGACCGGCACCGGCAAGTCGACCAGTGCCGCGCTGATCCTGCACCGCATCTGTGACAGCGCGCCGCAGGGCCATGTCATCATGGTCGATCCGCACGGTGAATATGCGGCCGCGTTCAGGAACGACGGGCAGATTCTCGACGTCTCGAACCTGCAGATGCCCTACTGGCTGATGAACTTCGAGGAGCACTGCGAAGTGCTGCTGACCTCTCGCGGGGACCAGCGCCAGATCGATGCCGAGATCCTCGCCAAGTGCCTTCAGGAGGCGCGGGCGAAGAACCGGCTGGCCGAGCAGTTCGGCAAGGTCAGCGTCGATTCGCCGATCCCCTATCTGCTCTCCGACCTTGGGGCGATCCTCAACAACGAGATGGGCAAGCTCGACAAGGGGCACAACAGCGCGCCGTACCTGCGGATCAAGAACCGGCTGGACGAATTGCGCGGCGATCCGCGCTACCAGTTCCTGTTTTCCGGCATGCTGGTGGGCGATACCATGGCCGAGTTCATCTCGCGCGTGTTCCGCCTGCCGTCGATGAGCCGCCCGATCTCGATCATCGACGTGTCCGGCGTGCCGTCCGAAATCACCGCCACCGTGGTCGCCGTGCTGAGCCGACTGGTCTTCGACTATGCGATCTGGGCGCGCGAGGAGCGGACCCAGCCGATCCTGCTGGTCTGCGAGGAAGCCCACCGGTACGTTCCCAACGAGCGCAATGCCGATGGTTCCTCGGTCGGGCGCATTCTTTCGCGCATCGCCAAGGAAGGGCGCAAGTACGGCGTCGCGCTCGGCCTCATCACCCAGCGGCCTTCGGACCTTGCCGAGGGCGTGCTCTCGCAGTGCGGCACGATCATCGCCATGCGCCTCAACAACGAGCGCGATCAGGCCTTCGTGCGCGCCGCAATGCCCGAAGGCGCGCGCGGTTTCCTCGATTCGATCCCGGCGCTGCGCAACCGCGAATGCATCATCTGCGGCGAGGGCGTCTCGATCCCGATGCGCGTGACCTTCGACGATCTGGAAGCGCATCGCCGCCCGGCCTCCGCCGATCCCTCGTTCGCGGCCTCGTGGCGCGAGAGCGGCGGCGAGGAAGAGGCCGTGCGCCGCACCGTCCAGCGCTGGCGCGCGCAGGGGCGTTAAGTGGTTGTCTGAAAATGCTGGAACGGCATTTTCAGGATGCGGCACCGGCCCTCTCCCCCCCCTGCCTCCCAACGGTAGTATCCTGCGGGTGGCAGGGGGGGGAGAGGGCCGGTGCCGCGAAAAATTCGCATCACGCGAATTTTCAAACAGTCGCGTTAGGCACCGGACCTTTCCATCTTCGCGACATCGGCATGGCGCCGCCATGATCCGAAGCGGTAGTAGAGCCACGTCAGCCCGACCGAAGTGACCGATCCCACCGGGAACGCCCACCAGATCGCCTCACCGCCAAGGTGCGGATAGGCGAGGGCGTAGAAGCCGAGGCGGGCCGGGAACAGCGCGATGGCCATGACCACCATCGGCGCCACGACAGCGCCGTAAGAGCGCATCGTCCCCGAGAGGATCATCGTCACGCTCATGATAACGAACGAGACGGTGCAGATCACCTGAATGTGCCGCCCGATGGCGATGGCTGGGCTGCCGTGGCCGAGGAACAGCGCCAGCAGCGGGCGGTCGCACAGGACGATCAGCAGACCGAGAACGGCCGACATCGCCAGGTTGGCGAGGATGCCCACCCGCGTCACCTTGCCGATCCGCGCGTAGACCCCGGCGCCAAGGCACTGCGCGACCATCGCGCTGACCGCCGAGCCGACCGCGAAGGCAGGCATCTGCAGGTAGTTCCACAGTTGCAGCGAGGCGCCATAAGCGGCGGTCGTATCCAGCCCCTCGCGGTTGACGAGGCGGATCATGATCAGGCCTGCGGAACTGAACAGCAGCATCTGCGCGCCCATCGGCAGGCCCTTGGTGACAAGGAAGCGCAGCTCCGAAGCGCGCGGGATCAGATAGCCCAGTTCACGGCCCTTGAGGCGCAGCGGCAGGTCGCGGCGATAGACCATGGCGATGGTCCAGATCGCGGCGATCAGGCTGGCGGTGCCCGTGGCGATGGCCGAACCGGCGATGCCAAGGCCGGGGATCGGTCCTGCCCCCCGGATCAGCAGCGGGTTGAGTACGGCGTCCAGCGTGACGGTGATGATCATCGTGTAGAGCGGCGTCTTCGAATCGCCCACGCCGCGCAGGCCCATCGACAGCACGAGGCTGAGCGTGCTGAACGGCAGGGTGATGAAGATGACGCGCAAATAGGCCAGCGCATCGGCGCGGCTGGCCTCGGGCGTGGCCAGCGCGGTCAGCAGATCGGCGGAGAACCACGCGCCGATGGCGGAGCTGATGACGGCGACGATTACGCAAAAGCCGATCCCGGTGCCGAAGGTCACGCGTGCGCCGTCCAGATCGCGCCCACCGAAATGCTGGCCGACGCGCACGGTCGTCGCCATGCCGAAGCCGAACACGGCGGCGAACAGCATGAACATCACTACGTTGGCATTCGCGGTGGCCGCCAGCGCGCCTTCGCCGAGCAGGCGCCCGACCCAGATCGAGTTGATCGAGCCGCTCAGCGTTTGCAGCACGTTGCCGATCAGCATCGGGATCGAGAAGGCCAGCAGCGTCGAGAGGATCGGGCCTTGCGTCAGGTCGCCCTTGCGCACTTGCGGCGCATTGGTGGGCGGGGCCTGCATCGGCGCCGCGCCTGCGGGCACGTCCGCGCGGCGCTCGACGGAATCGTCATCCACAAGGCCCGACGTGTCGCTCATGTTCCGCGCGTGTCGCCCCACAGGTGGATGTGCAGCCGGTCGGTGAAGCGCAGAGCGTGCGCGACGCAGGCGTCGGCCAGCCATTTCGAGCGTTCGCGCAGGATCGCGGCATTGCGGCCTTCGGGCATCACGAAGATCTTCTCGCCCGGAATGGCGTATTTCGTCTGAAGTGCGAGCACTTCGTCGAAGTCCGCAGGGCTGGCCACCACGAACTTGAACAGCGCGCGCGGATCGGCGGTCCACGCCGCGAGCCGCTCGGGCAGCAGCGCGAGTTCCGCCGGGTTGCCGCTGTGCGACAGCTTGGGGCTGACGTTGAACTGGTGGACCAGCGGATCGAGCGCGGGGTGCGGCGCGACAGTGCCGTTGGTCTCGATCTCGACATGCATCCCGGCCCGCTTTTCGCCCAGCGCCGTGACCATGCGGGCAAGCGCGGCGCCTTGCAGCAGCGGTTCGCCGCCGGTCAGCACGAGGCGATCGGGCGGCAGATCGGCGACGGCCTGCGCCACCGCGTCCTCGTCCATGGCGAACTGGTTGGCGCGGCGTTCATAAATCTCGCCGTCGCGGTGGGGGCGATTGTCGCCCTCGAAGTGCCAGGTATAGGCGGTGTCGCACCATTCGCAGGCGAGGTTGCAGCGCGAGAGGCGCACGAACGTGCTCGGGCGACCCATCGAGGCGCCTTCGCCCTGCAATGAGGCGAAGATCTCCGGCTCACCGGGATTGGTGGTGGCGAGCGTGAGTGTCACTGTGTCGCTCCCTGAAGTTGACACAGTTGACACGGTTCAGAAGACACAAACGAAAGGGCCGCCACCGGCGACCCGTAAGGCACAAGAGAGGAGAAAAAGCGCGAGGTCATGTCTTGTCCTCTGGCAGACATGGGCGCGGTAGGAAAGCGCTCTATTCCGGGCGCTGTTCTCCGAGCGGGGCCATCACGATGCCCTGACGGCGGCGGCGATAGAGCAGCGTCCACAGCGCCAGCGCACCGATGCTGCCATAGCCGACCAGCGGCCCGACGCCGAGATAGGCGCCGAGCGGCAGCAGGCGATAGAGCAGCACGGACAGCGTAACCTCGCCGACCAGGCCCAGGCCCCAGACCCAGGTCATCGTCATGACCGTGCGGTGCAACTCGTCCGAACCGCGCATCGCCTCGAACCGGGCCAGCGATTCGGCGGATTCGCGTGCCATTGTCGCCCGCGCGATGGGGTAGAGCAGGGGCTTGCCGATCAGCGCCGAGATCAGAAAGGCAAAGCCGATGGTGCCTGTCACCGCCTTGTCGCGCAGCGCCACGAAGGCGGGCGATCCGCCCAGCATCGTCGCGATCAGGGCGAGGGCGATGCCCGCCAGCGAGACGCCGGCGATGGCATCGAGGCGCCGGTTGCGGATCAGGCCGCTGATCCCCAGACCAGCGGCGGCACCGTCGAGGCAACGAGCGCGCGGGTCATCCCCCAATGCGGCAGCGCCCCGTGATAGATCACCACCGGCGCGCCGATATTGACGGCGAGGTCCAGCGCAAAGGCGCCGAGCTTCGGCAGGGGCGAGCGATTGGCGGTCATGTCGGCGGGCATCGGGCGACTCCAATGTTTACACCGTTATCATGACGTGCCATGCTAACAGCGTCAACATGAAAGTGAACGGTGTAAACATGGCGGTCGACATGGCTGAAGACGTAGGCACGCGGCCTTATCATCACGGCGATCTGCGCGGCGCTTTGCTGGCCGAAGGCATGCGCCTGCTGACCACCCGCGATGCAGATGCCCTGTCGCTGCGCGAAGTCGCCCGCGCTGTGGGCGTGAGCGCAACCTCGGTCTATCGGCACTTCCCCGATAAGCAGGCGCTGATGACCGCGCTGGCCCGCGAAGGGATCGCCCGGCTCGGTGCAGAGCAGCAGGTGGCAGCGGTGGCGGCGGGCGGCGGAACCGCAGGCTTTGCTGCGACGGGCCGGGTCTATATCCGCTTTGCGCTGGAGAACCCGGCGCTGTTCCGCCTGATCTTCGCCTCGCCCGTGCTGGGCGAGCCCGGCGATCCGAACCGCAAGGACAGCGAGGCCGGGCTGCTGTTGCAGGCCCATGCGGCGGCGCTGGGCAGGGAGCAGGGGCGCGACGCGCATGTGCAGGCGATCCGCAGCTGGTCGCTGGTTCATGGTCTGGCGATGCTGATGTTAGATGGCCAGATTCCGGCGGACTTGGATTTCGCCGACAGCCTGCTCGGGCAGGCCCCGGTTTAGGTTCCGGGTCAGGCTTTGAGGGTGCGCCTGCCGATTGCTTTCCTGTTTGGACGTCCTGTCAAAGCGGGTGTCCGGGGGCATCGATGTATCTTTTCAGACACGATTCTCTGCAAGTCTGGATATCGGCGTCTTTGTCACGCCTGACGGATCGAGAGAAATTAGCAACATATCGGCAATTGATATGACATATGATTTCGCGACACACCTGCGGCTTCAAAGCAACACGCGAGGATAGTGGCCGGATTGCGGCGGGTGTCGGCTGCAATTTTACGGCAACAAAATGAAAAGTGCGATTGCAATAAAAAACCGAGCAGTTTTCAGTCGTCGAATTGTCACAATCGAACGGGTAAAGCGGGGGCAGCAGAGGGACGTAACCAGCTTGCCGCAACGGGGACACGATACCGGTAACGGGTCGGGCGGGACGGACGATCTGTCAGAAAATGCACAAGGCCAGCGCGCGGGGCACCTTGCGGGCGGCCGGATTTTTTGAGGTTTTTGCAATGCTGAACAAACGCACTCTCGCCGCCGGCGCGGCGGGCGTCGCCATGGCCTGCGCCATGCTCGCGACCCCTGCGCTCGCCCAGTCCACCGGTTCGCTCGACTTCGACAACTCGATCGTTGTTACCGGCAAGACCGACAAGGGTATCGGCGGAATCCAGATCCCGGATTCGCCCAAGGCCAAGCAGGTTCTGACCCAGGCCGTGATCGCGCGCGGCACGCCGGGCCAGTCGATCGACGATACCATCAACCTGATTCCGGGCGTCAGCTTCCAGAACTACGACGGCTACGGCTCGTCGGGCGGCAACCTGATGATCCGCGGTTTCGACGGCAGCCGCATTTCGCAGACCTTCGACGGTATCCCGCTGAACGACACCGGCAACTACGCGCTCTATTCGGGCGAGCAGCTGGACCCGGAACTGATCGAGCAGGTCAACGTCAACCTCGGCACCACCGACGTCGACAGCCCGACCGCCTCGGCTTCGGGTTCGACGGTGAACTACCGCTCGGTCGATCCCACGCATGAGTTCGGCGCTCGCATGGTCGGCACGATGGGCAGCTACAACAAGCTGCGCCTGTTCGGCATGATCAACACCGGCGATCTGAACGCCACCGGCACCCGCGCCTGGTTCTCGGCCTCCAAGGATACCTACGATGCCGTCTACGGCGGTGTCGGCAAGATGAACAAGGAGCAGTTCAACGGCAAGATCTACCAGCCGTTGGGCGACAACGGCGACTTCATTTCGCTCGCCGGCCACCTGGACATCAACCACAACAACTTCACTTCCGACTTCGCGCTGTCGAACGCCGCTTCGGTAGGCCTTCCCACCAGCGCCAAGGAAGCCAGGGATTACACGGTTCCGCGCTGCACGGCGGCAGCGGGTGTCGATGGCGAGACGGATACCGCAACGACTTGCGGCACCGCATGGGAATATCGCTGGAATCCTTCGAAGACCGCCAACATCCGCATGAACTCGAAGTTCACGCTGAACGACAAGATGGTCCTGACGGTCGATCCTTACTATTCGTATACTACTGCGAATGGTGGCGGTACGGTGAAGGCGCAGGAGGGTGGCTACAACGCGGGTACGGCGACTGATCCGAACTACATTGCCGGCTACATCGGCGGTACGCCCTATTTCAATGGCGTCGATCTGAACGGCGATGGCGATACAAAGGATCAGGTTCTGCTGGCCGCGCCCAGCCAGACGGTGACCAACCGCATCGGTGTGATCGCGTCGCTGCGCTACGACATCAGCACGAACCAGCATGTCCGCGTCGCCTATTCATACGACCGCGGCAAGGTGCGCCAGACCGGCGAACTGTGCACGATGAATTCGAATGGCTTCGCCTCGGATTATTACTGCAACGGTTCGAACGCCCTGACCGACGTTTCGGGCAATGTGCTCGAAAAGCGTGACCGCACGACCTATTCGATCCTGCATCAGGTCTCGGGCGAGTACTCGGGCGACTTCGTGGACAACCGCCTGCACCTCGTTGCGGGTGTGCGCGTGCCGTTCTTCCGCCGCAACCTTCAGCAGAACTGCCTGACCACCAACGTCAGCGGTTCGGTCACCTGCTTCTCGTCGGACTCGGCCGATCAGGCGACCTACATTGCGGCGCTTGAGGCGGCGGGTACCGACTACGTGGCGCCGGGTCACAAGGAATACACCTATAGCAAGGTGCTTCCGAACGTCGGCTTCACCTTCGACATCACCCAGGCGCTGCAGCTCAACGCCAACTACTCGAAGGGCATGCAGGTGCCGAGCTCGGACAACCTGTACACCAACGGGTACTGGACCAACGACAACTACAATTCGCCCACGCCGGAGACGACCAACAACTTCGACCTCGGCCTGCGCTACACCACGGGTATCCTGCAGGCTTCGGTCGATGGCTGGTACACGATCTTCCAGAACCGTCTGTCCACCGCCTACGATCCGGGTTCGGACACGTCGGTCTACACCAACCTGGGCCGCGTCGACCGCTACGGCATCGACGGCACTCTGGCGGTGAAGCCGAGCAGCCACGTGATGGCCTATGTCTTCGGCTCGTACCTGTGGTCGAAGATCAAGGAAGACGTGCAGACGGGCACGGACACTTACGCCGACACCAAGGGTAATATGGAAGGCGGCGTGCCGAGCTACACCTTCGGGGGCCGCGTCGAAGGCAACCTTGGTCCGGTCTCGCTGGGCGTGCAGGCCAAGCGCACCGGTTCGCGCTACTACAACAGCCTGAACAGCGCTGTGTACAGCGGCACCACCGAGATCTTCGCCGCCAAGGTGCCGGGCTACACGACGGTCGATCTCGACGCGCGTCTGAACCTGGGCTTCACCGGCATGGGCGACAAGACCTACCTGCAGTTCAACGTCACCAACCTGTTCAACAAGTTCTACTACGGCGCCTTCTCGGATGCCGGCGTGTCGAACACGACGACGACCTATGCCTACCTCGGCGCCCCGCGCACCATCTCGGGTTCGATCAACTTCCAGTTCTGATCGATATCCTGATCCGATACGAAAAGGGGGGAGGGGCCAGTCGGCTCCTCCCCCCCTTTTTTGTGCCCGGTCCCAAAGTCCGGGCGCTTATCCTAGCGCGCAAGCGGCGGGAGCGTCAGGCGGTAGACCAGCACCACGTTGTCATTCACCCCGCTGCCGTGATCGCCCTTCAGCGAGGCGTCGAAGGCCATGCCGTCGACCATTCCGTTCTTCGCCTCGAAATCGTTGTCGTTGCCGATCAGCAGGAAGTAGTCGTTCGGCGTGGCGGGATCGAGCATCGGCAGCAGCCCCATCGCTTCCTGCTTTTCCGACAGCGTGGTCGGCGTCGAGGGCAGGGTATCGAGGTTCATGCCAAGGCGGCGCAGCTGTACGGGATTGAGCAGGTTGACCAGCTCTGCCTGCTGAACCGGCACGAGGCCCGAGACGACGTGGCCGCCGTGCGCGACCGCCTTCGTGCCGGTCTCGTACTGTGTGCCGGCAAGGTTGGAGGCGCCTCTGGTGTCGATCACCAGCACGCTCTTGAACACCGGCGTCTTCGAGGGCGAGCCGGTCGCGCCCCGTCCGATGCCGTCGCGCGCAAGGACGAGGAACTGGTGATCGCTGAGCGCCACCATCTCGGACTGCGCGGCGGTATTGTTCGCCGCGCCGCCATCGCCCTCGTCGTTGTAGACCGGCAGTTCGACAAGGTAATGCCCGACCGGCTTTTGCGGAGTGGCCGACTTGCCGATATCGTAGACCAGCATGCGGGTGACGTTGCGGGTCTGCTTTTCCTTGGGCGTGCTGTCCTGCACCGTGGCGGACTGGAGCATGGCGATGAGGTGCTTCCCGTCCGGCGTGATCGTCAGCGCTTCGAGGCCCTGATTGTTGCGGCGCCCGGTGTCCGGCGCCTTCACGCTGTTGAAGTCGATCCGGCCATCGGTGCGCGGCATCAGCGCGGGGACGGCGGGGATCACCCCGGTCAGGTGCCCGGCCGCGCTGAAGTGATAGATCGCGGCGGCATATTCGTCGGAGACGTAGAAGCTGCCGTCGGGTGCATAGGCAAGGCCCTCGGGATCGAGGCTGACGCGCCCCGCCGCCTCGCCGCGGGCGACGATGGGCATGGGAATGCCGTTCTGCATCACGACATTGTGCGCCGGGTCCATGCCCGTCATCGGCGTGCCCTTGGCGTCGCGCAGGAACAGCCCGCCCGCAGGGGTGAGCATGAGCTGGCTTTGCGAGGCGGTCGCCTGCGGCAGGTCGTCACTGCCGGTATAGGGCGTGAAACGGATCGTGAAGCGGTTCAGCCGGTCGCGGTAGTTCACCGTGCCTTTGACGTTGCCTACGTCGTTCGGTCCGCGATCGGGCAGGGTGGTGATCGTGCCGGTATAGCTGCCATCGGGCAGGCGCTTCCAGCTGGCCCGGTCCACCGCCATCGAGGAGAACGAGCCCAGCGTCTCGCCCGCGAAGTCGCGGCTGTCACCGCTGAGCCGCCCGACACCGACGAGGCCGTGGTTGATGAACTGCACGCCGTCCAGCGTCACCGTCTCGTCGCCTGCGTGCATGTCGAGGTGCGGGGTCTGGTAGCTCGACGAATCCGCCAGCGCGGGAACGGCTGCCAGCAGCGAGAGGCAGGAGACGGCGGCGAGTGTTTTGGAGCGCATGCGTGGTCCTAACGGCAGAAAACGGAAAAAGGCCTCTCTCCCGCCAGAGAAGGTGGGAGAGAGGCCTGACAGGTCGATCGGTCAGTGTGAAGACATCAGAACCCGGCGCTGAAGGTGCCGAAGAACTGGCGCGGGGCCGACGAGTGCGCGACGAGCACGGTGCCGGTGGCATCGCTGGGCGCGAACACGCTGTTGTCGAAGTTGGCGACATAGCGCTTGTCGGTCAGGTTGGTGACGTTGAAGCCCAGCTTGGCGTGCTTGACCACGCCCACGTCGCCGAAGTCGTAGCTGACCCCCATGTCCAGCGTGGTGTAGCCGCCGAAGCTCTGGTCGTTGGTATAGGTGTAGTACCGGCGCCCGGTGTACTTGCCCTGCAACGAGGCCGAAAAGCCGCCGCCCTGCAGCGTCAGCACGCTGGAAATCATCGTCTTGGGCGTATCGACCTGCTGCTTGCCCTTGGTGTCATAGATCGTGCAGGTGGTGGTGCACCAGTTGAGATCCTGATCGTAAGTCGTCTTGTTCAGCGAAGCCGAGTTGTACCAGCTCACCCAGCTGCGCGGCTTCCACAGCACGCCCAGCTCCACGCCGCGGCTGGTGACGCTGCCGGCGTTGTGGAACGAGTTGCCGCAGCCCGGATTCTGCTGCTGGTTGGTGGGGCAGGGGTTGTACTGGAGCAGGCGGTTGTCGAACTTCACCCAGTAGCCCGCCAGCGAGACCTGCAGCGAACGGCTGACATAGCGATAGCCGCCCTCGACGCTCTTGGAGGTTTCGGGCTTCAGCGTGCTGCCCTGCGCATCCCACACGCTTTGCGTCACCGACTGCGGGCCGAGTTTGAAGCCACCCTGATACATTGCCATGTTCTCGGAATAGCTGGCGTAGAGCTCATGCCCCTGCGCCACCTTCCAGTGGACGCCGACCTGCGGCAGGAAGTTGTCCTTGGCGATCAGCGTGCCGCTGGCGAACTGGGTCGAGGCAGGCGGCGGGGTGGCGGCAATGCCGTCCTCTGCATGCGCGGAGGAGCGCGAATAGCTGCTCTTGAACCCGAAATCGATGTTCAGCGCATCGTCGAAAAGCGAGACGGTATCCTGCGCATAGAACTGGCGGGTACGCCACGTCGTGCCCTGTACCCACTGTGCCGAGGTGGGCGTGCCGTCGAGGAACTGGCCGATGTCGAACGGGCCGGTGACGTTGGCCCAGATGTAGCGCGCGGCGCTGCTCTTGTTGTTCTCCATCCAGAACCCGGCCTCGAAGTGGTTGAAGGCCACGTCCCAGTCGACGTGGCCCAGCACGCCCGAGCGGTTGATGGTATAGCGCGTGTCGCGGATCTGCACCGGCACGTCGTCCGCCGTGGTGGTGGTGCCCTGTGTCGAAAGTCCGGCTATCCAGTTATTGCCGTCGCCCTTGTCCTCGTGGTGATAGACCTGGAGGTGCGCCGAAAGCGCCTTGGTGAAGGCATAGTCGCCCGAGACGTAGAACAGCTCGTCGTTACGCAGGATCTGGCCATTGGTATAGGTAACGTCCGAGTTCTTCTGCGGCGAGGGCGCGGCGACGCAGGCGGTCGGCGTGGTCTTTACCGTACAGGCAGCAACGCCGAGGTAGGAATTCCAGTCCGGCGCATAGCCGCCCCAGTCCCAGCCGAGGCGCGAGATCATGTCCTTCGAGAGATAGGGATCGTCGGCCTGATTGGTGCGCGAAATGTCGCCGAACGCCGTGATCGAGCCGCCGTCGAACTCGTACTTCGCCTTGGCGTTCAGCTGCTTCTCGGTCGAAGTGCTCCAGTCGGCCTGATCGACGAACAGGTTCTGGCGGGCATACTGGCCCGAGATATAGGCCGAAAAGCCGCCGTGTTCGCCGGTGTCGAAGCGGATATAGGTGCGCGCGGCCTTCTCGCTGCCCACGGTCTGGCTGAAGTCCAGCCCCAGATCCTTTTTCGGATCGCTGCTGACATAGGTGATCGCGCCGCCAAGATTGCTGGTCGAGGCGATACCAAGCCCTGCGATACCGGTGGCAAGGTCGGCACTGCCGAGGTTCTCGGAAATCAGCGCGCGGCTGATGCTGAGGCCGTTGTAATTGTTGTACGACCCGTCGCCCAGCGGCATCCCGTCCAGCGTATAGCCAAGGTGCGTGGTACTGAAGCCGCGCACCTGCAGGCTCATCGACTGTTCGTTGAGGCCCAGCGCGTCGATTGACTGCGCCATCACGCCCGGCAGGAAGTTCAGCGACTTCTGGAGGCTGCTGCCCGGCGGCAGGATGGCGAGGTTGGACGGCAGCAGGGTCGAGACCGAACGCGCCTGGCCGCTGCCGAGAACAACGATTTCGGCAGGAGCTGCGGGCGTGGAGGCATCCTCTTCAGCAGACGCATCGGCACTGGATACATGCGCAGGGCGCGCGTCCGTGCTCTTGCTGTCGGCAACGACGACATAGGTGCCTGCCCCTGTCAGGCGGGCGGACAGGCCGGTGTTCGCCAGCATCCGGCGCAGCGCCTGATCGACGTTCATCGCGCCCGAGATCGCCTGCGTGCGGCGCCCCTGTGCGGCCTGGCCTGAGACCATGATCTGCACGTTCGCCTGTCGTGCGAACACGCGTACGGCGCTGGCTACATCCTGCGAAGGTACGTTGAACGTCGCCGCATGGGCTAGGGCGGGTGTCGCCATCGCGATGACGGACATGGCCGAGCCGATGGCGAGCCGACGAAACAGAGCTTGCATGAAATCCCCCGGAACTGATCGAGTTTGCAGTTTCGCTTCCTCGACGCGGGGGGCGGGCGTTTCCTTATTGCGGCTGCGAAATTTTTTGCGGGTTCATGTGGGGGCTTGATCCTAAGGCCGCGCGGACAAATTCTGATCGCCTGCAAACGCCCAGTTGCTGACTTCAGCTGAAAACCTGCTCATGGCCTGTGGCGGAACTGTCTTGTCTCAACCAACCTCCTTGCCTGAGTAAGGCAAGCGAGATTAACCACACTATAGGGCCTGCCAAAAGTGAGGCAAACAGCGCTGCCGATATACTAACGATGGTTGATTGCTGAGCTGTGCTGATGCGGATTAGACCTTGAACGAATAGTATTCCTGAAAAGACGACAAATACGGGTGAAAATACGCGCCATATTGCCTGTGGGTCTAATGCGATGCGGAACGCGTAGCTGACCAGGCCAATGACGGCGGTACTATCTATTATGTACCGAGTTCTATCGTAAAGGGACAGATTATCCAAAATCTTTGTCGTTTCAAATGGAATTACGAGCATCGACATGATGATTGCAAACAAGCACCAACGTTTGGATAGTCCATTTTTTTTCATGGATTAGACTAAAGCAATTGAAGCTAAAAGAGTCGTTAAAGGTCTAAATTTGGCCCTGCGCTCCATCGTTTCCACGAAAAGCATTCTTCGTTCGAATGGCAACTACCTGCTCACTTCCGCCATTCAACAGACGTTGAGTTTGTTCGCGCTGCCTCAGGGCGCGATGACGATCCCGTCGGGTCCCTTGTGCGCCTGTGCGCCAAGGCTCATCGCGGCAGCGCTGGCGAAGCCTTCGGCATCGTCCATGCGGAACGAGCCGTAAAGGCTCTGGCGGCCGAGCGCCGGGCTGGCGACATGAACCTGCAAGCGGCTGTGGCGATTGATGTCGGCAACGGCACTGTCCAGCGTCTCGCCGTCGAGTTCGAGGCGACCGTCGCGCCAGGCCAGCATCCGGTCGATTTCGGCGGAGGCAACCGGCACGGGTCTGGGGGCCGGGCCATGGCCCGCGACTTTGGCAAAGCGCGCCCGCTGGCCGGTGACGAGCGTCAACTGCCCCATCGGTGAATCCACCCGGACCGAACCTTGGGTGACGAGCACATCGACCATGCCGTCGCTTGCATCGTCGCTCACCTCGAACACGGTGCCAAGGTCGGTGACGGTCACGTTCCCGACGATCACCCGGAAAGGCCGCGCGGCGTTGTGCGTGGCATGGAACAGCGCCTTGCCCGCCAGCAGGTGCACGTCGCGATGCCCGGCATCGAAGGCCACGTCGATCCGGCTCTTGGCATCGATCGATACGGAGGAGCCATCGCTCAGCGCGACCGAGCGCAACTCGCCGATCTGGGTTTCGTATTTTTCGTCCGGCACGTGAAGCGTGACCACCGCGACGGCACAGGCCGCAAGTGCGGCGAGCGTACCGCCCGCCAGCGCCAGCCGCTTGCGCAGAGAAAAGCGCGCGGGCACGTCCATCGGTTCTTCCGCGGGCTCTTGGATATGTTCCGGTTCGGCTACCGGTTCGAACAGGGCAAGCGTGGCCTGCGCGCGCAGCAGCGCCCCGGCGTGGCGGGCATCGCTGGCGCACCATTCCTGCAGACCCGGCGGCGTTTCATCCGGCGCGGCGTCGAGTTTTACGGCCCAGGCTGTCGCCTCGGCTTCCAGTACCTCAACCGATTTTCCGCTTCCGGTCGTCAATCTTCCAGTCTTCCTGCCAGTCTTCGCGCGCGTTCGCTCGGCCATCGTCGGTTTCGCAGGCCCTCAGCGTGCGCTGTATCGCGCGAAGGGCCTTCTGAACATCGTTCTCGACGACATTTTCACTCACGCCAAGCCGTCTGGCGATATCCTTCTGCGACAGGCCCTCCACCCGTTTCCAGGTGAAGATCGTCCGGCACCGTTCGGGCAGCGTGGCCAGCAGCGCCTCGACCAGCCCAAGCTGTTCGCGCGCGATGACCGCGGCCTCGACACCTGTCGTCCGATCCTCGACGAGCGAGGCGCCGCTTTCCGTAAAATCTTCGAGACGGACCACCCGCGCGCGGCGCAGGCTGTCGCGCCAGGCGTTCTTGACGATCTGCATGAAGTAGGCGCCGGGGCGGTCGATATGCTCGACGCAGCGCAGCGTCGCGAGGCGGCAGTAGGCGTCCTGGATCAGGTCGTCGATGTCGCTTTCGCTGACGCCGAGGCGCCGCAGGGCCGCGCGGACCTTCGGTTCCTGCGGGATCACGTGAAGCGATACCCAGCGGATGATATGAGGCGGACAGATGGACAAGGCGCGGGCGTCTCCTGCCCGCGTATCTGGCCCTCGATTGCGAAACTATCGTGACAGGAGGGGGCGTGACAGGAGGGGGCGTGACAGGAGGGAGCGTGACAGCAGCGCGGCAGGCACCGGAGGTATCCGGCTGGCGACCATCTGTTCGGTCCCGCGCTCGATCGACCACAGGATGCGATGCTCTGCAGGGTCCCAGGCGATGGCCTGCCCGTCGGTGACGGAGGCGATGGTCGTCACGTGCTCCAGCGTGTCGCCGGATTTCGGCACGCGCAGCACGTAGATTTCGGGGCGGTCGTGCCCGGTCACGTAGAGTAGGCCGTCCTTGCCCCATGCCCCGCCCGAGGCGCTCTTCGGGGCCATGCGGGCAAGCACATCCGCCGGGAAATGCCATTGCCCGGTCTCGTGAAACTGGCGGTCGTAGCGGACGAGCAGCGTCGCGGTATGATCGCGGCCGGGTTCGCCACCGCGCCCGTCGTAGTTGGCATAGGCGGCCCACCAGTTGCCCGCATGGGGCAGGAACCACGTCAGCGATCCGTGGCCGTGGCCGAGATCGTGTATGCGTTTATACGTAAGCGTTCTGGCGTCGAGCCAGAGCACCTGGCTGTGCATCGGCGTTGCCGGATAGTTGGAGAAGGCGCAGACCAGATCGCGGCCATTGATCACGCAGCTGTTGAGATGCGGAAAGCGGGCGGGGTCGCCGTTCCAGATCGCCAGCCGCTTGTGCGTTACCTTGTCATAGCGCGCCACGGTGCTGTTCGCGACGGCGTAGATCGAATCGCGGCTGGCGGCGACGCCCTGATGCGCTTCGGGCGCGCCGAGGCGTTCCGCTTCGACAGCAGCCAGCGGGACGTCTGCACCTGCCTGTGCATCGGCAAGGGGCCCCCGCATGGCGACCAGAGTAACCGTCATCAGGGCGATGCGACGTGACATCAGGCGCAAGTCTTTGTCCTTCCACAGTCTTGCCGGGCCTTGCGGAATCTCGGCTGCAGCGGCGTGTATCTGGGAGGGTGATTGCGCGGGCGCAAGGCGCCAGCATGACAGCGCGGATGGGGCAGGTTCGCAGGCGGAGGGGCGGTGGGGGCGACGCAGCGCAACGTGCGTGCAATTTTGACGCAATGTGCAAGGCCCTGCGCGGCATTGTCGGAAAGCCCGAGGAACCGTTCCGTGATGCCGTAAATCGGTCGATGCAGGGCGCTTGCGGGGCATTCTGATCGCAGGCGACGAAATAGTTGTCAGGCGCGGGGATGAGCGGCGGACAGCGCCTCGCGATCGGTTGTTTCAGTCAAGTCCCGGCGCAGGCGCATCGCGGGCGAAGTGCAAGCGTAGCGGTCTCTGCGCGCATCAAAGTTACAAATGTTCCGGAGTATGGCGATTTATGCGCAAGACAGCGTGCGCATTGCGGCAAGATGCTTGCTGCAAATTTGACCACCTTTTTACAAGGCCGGGCACGCATCCGAAAAGAACCCGAAACGCGAGAGCAGGGCGCGATGACGCCTCGCCCGTGAAAGCACGAAAACATGCCAAGGGGAGGCCGCTGGATCAGGGCGCAGCAAAACATGGGGTGGACATGCAAAACCGACTTCTGACCACGACTTTCCTGTCGAGCCTGGGCCTTGCGGCTCTTTTCCTGTCCGCCAGCGCGCACGCGGCGGATGCTCCCGCGACGGCATCCGCTCCGGCGACGGATGGCGATGCCGATGGTGACGGGAAGACACCTTCGGCGCCGATCGTCGTCACTGGTGCGCGCGATATCGCGGGGATCGTCGTCAAGACGGACAGCGCGACGGTGTTCGGCCTCGATACGCCGTTGGTCGATACGCCGCGCTCGATCACCGAGATCTCGGACAAGCTGCTCTCGCGCTACAACATCAAGACCGTGTACGATTTCACGGCCGTGGCAGCGGGTACCTATACCGGCAGCTACTTCGGCGTGCCGGGCGCCATCGCCATTCGCGGTTCGGTGGCCGACAACTACTTCAACGGCTTCCAGGGCATCACCAACTTCGCCAACTTCCCGACGCCGGTGGATGCCAGCTCGAACATCGAGATCGTGCGCGGCCCGCCCTCGCCGATCTATGGCGCGGGTCAGGTCGGCGGTTTCCTGAACTTCGTGCCCAAGAGCGCGCAGGGGGACAAGACCAAGTACGTCGAGCAGTTGACCGGTGACGTCACCGCCACTTACGGCAGCTACCAGCAGCGCGAGGCGACCGCGAACGTCTCGATCCCGGTCAAGCTGGGCGGCAACGACGGCGGTCTGGCGCTCTACGGAAAGATCGAGGATTCGCACAGCTTCTACCGGGGCATGCACCCCAGGTCGCAGATCGGGCAGGCGACCTATTCGACCGACCTAGGCAGCAAGCTCTCGCTCTCCGTCACCTACCAGTACCTGCATTCCGATGGCTATCTGAAGAACATCGGCTGGAACCGTGTAACGCAGGACCTGATCGACAATCAGGAATATATCTCGGGCAAGCCGATTGCCCAGATCGTTGCGCCGGGCGCCGATTTCATCACCAAGGATCAGTTCTACGCCAAGACCGGGGGCAGCACGATCGGCTTCTATGCGCCGTCGATCGGAGTGAACTACACGCCGAACGACTATACCGAGCTTGATCCCGCGACGGTGAAGACGGTCAAGCTCTCGCCGCGCGACACGATGCTCGATCCCGAATACGATATCAACGAGGCACATACGCACACCGCCTATGCCGGGTTGAACTATACCTTCGACGATGACAGCGTTCTGAAGTTCGAGAGCTTCTTCAACACCCTGAACAGCCGCAACTACCAGAGTTACGGCTTTGCCACCGTGTTCGACGCCTGGGTGGCCGAGCAGCGCATGAGCTACAAGTTCAACGTCGATGCCGGGCAGTTCCACCTCCAGACCATCGTCGGCGGCAGCTATCGCCACTCGCACTCGCACGATCTGGGGAGCCTGGACGATTTCGTGATCTCCGAGGATCGTCGCGACATCTCGGCAGGGGCAACGGCGGACGACCGCTTCAACGATCCGTTCCTGACGCCGGGCTATCAATGGGCCACCTCGATCACCAGCAAGATCGACGATTTCGCCGCCTTCATGGTCAGCAATGCGACATGGGGCCACCTTGGCCTGACGGTGGGCGCGCGCTTCGACAACTACGATGTCCACGCGATCAACACCGGCACCGAAGTCGCTGGTGTCTACACGCCCTATCACGCCACGAAGGCGCCGTTCACCTACAACGGCAGCCTCAGCTACTCGCTGCCGTGGTTCACGGTCTATGCGACTTATGCCAAGGCCTATTCGCTGAACCTGTCGCAGGGCGGCGCGGTGAACCCGGATCTGGTGGAGGACAACTCGTTCCTTGGCGGCTCGAAGCTGAAGGAGGCGGGGATCAAGACCTCGCAGTTCGGTGGGCGGCTGTTTGCCTCGCTCGACGTCTACGAGCAGCGCCGCAGCTATCTCTCCACCCCGGCGACAGGCGATCCGACCGTCTCGGAACTGCGCAGCCGCGGTGTGGAAGGCGAGTTGCGCTGGCTGGTCACGCCGCGCTTCGGCCTGACCGCGACGGGCGCCTACCAGAAGACCAAGCAGATGCCGACCGATGGCGCCGGCACCTTCATCACGATGCCTTCGTGCCTGACCAATGCGGGCTGCACGGCGGGCTATGGCGGCTATACCTATACGCTTACCAACTATGTCGGGCTGACCAACGGGTATTATCTGCACTCGACGCCCAAATACACCGGCAGCCTGTTCGCGACCTATGATGCGAAAGGTCACTGGGGGCTGACGGCGGGCGTTCAGTATGCAGGGAAAACCGGGGGCTTCCTGCCCGATGCCATCGTGCTGCCGTCCTATGCGCTGGTAAAGGTCGGCGCCTATGCGGTGGCGGGGCCGTTCCGGCTGGACCTCAACGTCGATAACCTGACCGACAAGCTCTACTTCATCGCCAACAGCGATACCGATGCGAACGCCAACGTGCTGCCGGGGATCGGCCGCACCGTTCACGCCAAGCTGACGTATTCGTTCTGATGGAGGCGGCGCCGGAATCCCTGCAGGGTTTCGGCGCCGTCGCGCTTATTATGCCGAGGGTTTGCTGGCGATGCGCATCGCCAGCAGCGAGACCAGCAGGCTGGCGGGCAGGGCCAGCGTGGCATAGGCGCACAGCACCGCAAGGCCGGTGACGCCGGTATAGCCCGCCGCGCCGCCGACGGTGGCAAACAGGTAGGACACCGCGATCACCGGCACGGCCAGCGTGCCCAGAACGATTGCCAAAGACCGCCACTTCGATGTCAGCAGGCGAACCATCGCATAGACGAGCGCGAATGTCGGCAGCACCAGCGCCAGCGCCATTGCGAGCAGGTTCAGAGTGGCGTTGAGCATCGGTAAGGCCTCCTTGGTGCGAGCGGTTCGCAGCAGCGAGGCTCAAGCGGCGCTTCTGGCGAGGCCCGCGCAGCAACGCAACGGGTAAATTGCCCTATCCGGCTCCGATAGCCCTATCTTGCGCCTATCTGGCCCGCGCAAAATCGCGTGAGGGTGGGGCGCCGAACTGGCGCGCATATTCCCGACTGAACTGCGAGGCGCTTTCGTAGCCGACCGCAAAGGCCGCGCGCGCCGCGTCGTGGCTGTTCGACAGCAATTGCCGCGCGGCCTGAAGCCGCAGGGTCTTCTGGTATTGCAGCGGGCTGAGGCCGGTTGCCGCCTTGAAGTGGCGATGGAAGGTCGGCACGCTCATTCCGGCGATCTCAGCCAGTGTCTCGATCCGCAGCGTCTGGTCGAAGCGGTCGCGCACGGTGGCGACGGCGCGGCGCACACGCGAGAGACGGCTGTCCTCGCGCCCGATCTGGCGCAGCAAGGGGCCGTGGCCGCTGCACAGCAGGCGATAGAGCACCTCGCGCTCGCGCCCCGCGCCCAGCACGCCGATGTCCTCAGGCCGGTCGAGCAGCGCGAGTAGGGAGTCCCAGGCGATGAGCAGTTCGCGCGTCACCGGCGCGACCCCGAACCCGGCAAGCGGCGTGGTGGGAGGCTCCGGCGGCATCTGCGCCAGCACCGAGCCGAGCATCTCGAAATCGATGCGCAGTGCGGTGACGACATAGGGCTCTTCCGGCGTCGCCTCCATGATGCAGCCCATCGCGGGCACTTCCATCGAGGCGAGGAAGCAACTCGCGCTGTCATAGCGCAGCACGCGGCTGCCCACCGTCACCTGCTTGGCGCCTTGCAGGACGAGGCAGATCATCGGCTGGTAGACACCCGGCATCTGTTCGCCCGGCGTGCGGGAGGCGGCGATGGAGAGGCGCGGAACTGCGGTCTCCAGCTGCGTTTCGTCGGCGCCGTCGCGCGTGTGGCGCAGCACGCGTTCGCGCATGGGGCTGAGCAGGTCGGCAAGATCGGTCATGAGCCCGAACATCGGCATTCGCACCCGCACGCGCAAGGCGTTTGAGAGGATTGGGCAAGCGCTTGAGACGATCGGGCACCGGGCTTGCGCCGGTATCGTCCATATCCGGGGCAAGGCTGCCCCCAGCCAGAACGGGCAAGGCAGGTGGCCGCAATGGAAAGGATATGACGATGAGCACACAGTTCGGCGCAGCTTCCACTACCGATGACGTACTGGCAGGCGTGGACCTCAAGGGGCGCCGCGTACTGGTGACGGGCGCCTCGGCAGGTCTGGGTGTCGAGACCTGCCGGGCGCTGGCCGCGCATGGCGCCGATGTGGTCGGCGCGGTACGCAATCTGGCCAAGGGCGAGGCGGCAACCGCTGCCGTGCGCGCCGCTGCCGAAGCCTCGGGCGGCAGTTTCGCGCTGATCGAGCTGGACCTCGCCTCGCTGGCCAGCGTGCGCGCGGCAACCGACGCACTGGTGGCGTCAGGGACGCCGTTCGATCTGGTGATCGCCAATGCTGGCGTCATGGCCGCGCCGTTCGGGCGCACGGTCGATGGCTTCGAGACGCAGTTCGGCACCAACCATCTTGGGCACTTCGTGTTCGTCAACCGCATTGCCGGGTTGATCCGCGAGGGCGGGCGGCTGGTGAACCTGTCCTCGGCAGGGCACCGCTTCAGCGATGTCGATCTGGTCGATCCGAACTACGATACGACGCCTTACGATCCGTGGCAGGCCTATGGCCGTTCGAAGACCGCCAACGTGCTGTTTGCGCTGGAGTTCGACCGTCGCCATGCTCCGCGCGGCGTCCGGGCAACGGCGGTGCATCCGGGCGGCATCCTCGAAACCGAACTGGCGCGGCATCTGGGCGAAGGCGAGGTCGAGGCGCTGGTGACCTCGCTGGACGAGCGCAACGCCGCCGCAGGTCTGCCGAAATTCCAGCTCAAAACGATCCCCCAGGGCGCGGCGACCTCGGTCTGGGCAGGCGTGGTCGCTTCGGCGGATGACGTCGGCGGTCACTACTGCGAGGATTGCCATGTGGCCGAAGTCCACGAGGGCGAAAGCATGGACGGCGTGCGCGCCTATGCGCTCGATCCCGAGAAGGCGAAGGCGCTGTGGGCGCGCAGCGAGGAACTGGTGGGCGAGACGTTCTGATCGGCTTGCTCTGATCCACAGATCGCCGACGGCAGACAAACGAAAGGCGCGGACCGAAACCCGCGCCTTTCCTGTCTGGCGGTGATCGCGGGTAAGCGTCAGGCCCCGGCGAGCGCGCCCTCGGCTTCGGCCAGCACCTTCACATGCTCGCTGTCGCCCAGCATCAGGCCGACGCGCTGGTGCAGGCCGGTGGGCTGCACGTCGAGGATGCGGGTGGTGCCGTCGATCGAGGTGCCGCCCGCCTGTTCGATCAGGAAGCTCATCGGGTTGGCTTCATACAGCAGGCGCAGGCGCGCCTTGCCCGGCGTGCGGTGGTCGGCGGGATAGAGGAACACGCCGCCGCGCTTCAGGATGCGGTGGACGTCGGCCACCATCGAGCCGGTCCAGCGCATGTTGAACTCGCGACCGCATGGCCCGGTGCCGTCGGTCAGGCGCTCGTCGATGTAGCGGGTGACGGCGGGCGACCACTGCGGGCGGCGCGCCATGTTGATGGCGATCTCGCAGTTGCCCGAGGGGATCTTGATCGGCCCGTCGGTCATGATCCAGGCGCCAAGCTCACGGTCGAGCGTGAACTCGTAGACGCCGGTGCCGATGGTCAGCACGAGCTGCGTCTGCGGTCCGTAGATCGCATAGCCGGCGGCGACCTGCGAGGTGCCGGGCTGGAGGAAATCCTCCTCGCGCACTTCGCGCCCGGCGCATTCTTCGGGCGCGCGCAGCACCGAGAAGATCGTGCCCACCGACAGGTTCACATCGACATTGCTCGACCCGTCGATCGGATCGTAGACCAGCAGGTATTCGCCGCGAGGGAAGCGGTTGGGGATGGGGTGGATGGTGTCCATTTCCTCGGACGCCATGCCGCCCAGATGGCCGCCCCATTCATTGGCCTCGACCAGCAGTTCGTTGGCCAGCACGTCCAGCTTCTTCTGGACTTCGCCCTGCACATTCTCGGTGCCCAGGCTGCCCAGCACGCCGCCGAGCGCACCCTTGCCGATAGCATGGTTGATCGTCTTGCAGGCGCGCGCGACAGTCTCGATCAGCAGGCGCAGTTCGGGCGGGCAGGTGGAATCGGGGCGGCGCTGCTCTTCCAGCAGGAAGCGGGTGAGAGTGGTCGGTTTCATGAAGACTTCCCTTGCCTTTTGCCGATCATGCGTCGGCCGATGTGCCGTGTTTCAGGACGTCGATCATGCGGCTCAGGCCGATTATGCTGCATCGCATTCACATGCCTATGCAGCGTTTCCATCGGCTGTATGTCGCACGAAAACGGTGTTCAGAGCGTGTGCGGCGGTAACGTGACTGCTGTAAAGCCTAAATCGCCCCGCTGCCATGGAAACGCGTTTTTCCGTGGTTTTCCTTCGAGAGCATACATGAAAAAACCCGCAGTTCAGCGTCCGCCTCTTCGATCACGGTGTCCCGCGCCGAGGGGCAGGGCAGGGGCACCGGGCGGATGGTGCATTTCCGTAGCTTGTGCCTTCACCTACTGTAATTCCCGATTGTCGGATGTCGTCACCGCAATGAAACAGGCTCTATATTCAGCGTGACAAAATGCGGGTTTCTACATAAACATGCTGCGCTGCGGAAGAAATCGGCGGCATGCTTGTACCGGGCGGCAGGTTCAAGGAGCGTCTATACATCGTTCCGCAAGCAAAATGAATTCGTTGCGGTGTTCCGTATCCTTTTTGAGAGCGTTTAGCATGGTTGCACGAGTAGACCTGACCAACCTTGGTCGTCATGATGTCGAGGCACTGGCGCAGGCTTACAAGTCGGCACAGCCTTTCCCGAATATGTATATCGACAATTTCTTCGAGACGGAAATCCTGGATCAGATTCTGGACGAATTCGTCACGCATCCCGGTGAAATGGAAGCCAGCACCTACAATACGCTTCTCAAACGGCGCCAGTCCAACCTGAATGTCATGGGGCCGGTGACCCGCGCGCTGATCGAGGACATGCATTCTCCGGCGTTCATCCGGTTTCTGGAGAAGGTCACGGGCATCAAGGGGCTTATCCCCGATCCCTTCCTGTTCGGCGGTGGCACCCATGAGATCGGCACGGGCGGTTTTCTCAAGCTGCATACCGACTTCAACTGGCACAAGCGACTGAACCTGCACCGCCGCGTCAACCTGCTGCTTTATCTCAACAAGGACTGGCAGCCGGAGTGGAATGGCGCGCTGGAACTGTGGGATGCCAAGGTCCAGACGAAGGGCGCGGAGATCAGCCCGATCTTCAATCGTCTCGCCCTGTTCTCGACCACCGACGAATCCTATCATGGCCATCCCGAACCGCTGGCGTGCCCCGAAGGGCAGAGCCGCAAGTCGATCGCGCTGTATTACTATACGGCCGAGCGCCCCAAGAACGATACGCAGTTCGGCAAGTCCACCCAGACCAACTGGCGCGCCAAGCCGGGTGAGCAGTTCGATGTCAATCCCGTGCGCTACGCCGTCGCGCAGACGCTGCTGCGCTTCCCGATCGGGCGCAAGGTCGCGCGCATGCTGGGCAAGAACCTCTAGCCGCGGTCGCTGACAGGATACCGGGGGAACGGAAGGTCGAGGAAGGAAAATGGTGCCGGCTACAGGATTCGAACCCGTGGCCCCTGATTACAAATCAGGTGCTCTACCAACTGAGCTAAGCCGGCGCTTGGTTCGCTGCCCTTATCAAGCCTTTCGCCTGTGGGCCAGAGCGATAATGCGTAAAAATGGATCGGCGCGAGCCCGTCACGATGGCGGAACTTCGTGCCGGGCCTGCCAATCGGCGAAACTGGGGCGATCCATGCTGAACAGGTCGGTCTGGCGCGAATACCAGCCGCCGCCGTGCATGCGGGCGACAAGGTTCAGGCCCAGCGTATCGACATAGAGTTTCTCGGCATCGATCAGGTGGTCCTTGATATGGAAGCGCTGCACTTCCCCCAGCGCAATTGTCACCGTGCCCGCCTCGACCGTCTGGAACAGACGGCACTCCATCGCCACCGGCGCATCGATCAGACGCGGCGGCGCGACGACGCTGGAAGGCGCTGTGGCAAGGCCGGCCATGTCGATCTCGTCGTATTCGGGCGGTGCATCGATGCAGGTGAGGTTCATGGCCCCGGCCATCGCCTCGCTGACGAGGTGGACGACGAACTCGCCGGTCTCCAGGATGTTGGCGGGCGTGTCCTTGTGGGTGCCATCGGGGCGGCGCATCATGCCCACGACCAGCAGCGGCGGATTGCCGCCCATCGCGTTGAAGAAGCTGAACGGCGCGCAGTTGCGCCTGCCATCCGCCGTCTGCGTGGTGATCCATGCGATCGGGCGGGGGGTGACGCTGGAGGCGAGCAGCTTGTAGCGGTCTGGTCCCGCCATCTGCGTGAAGTCGAATTCCAAGGCGCTCTCCTGCAAGGTGTTTCTATACTGATGTGGGTCAGGCGGCGCCGAAGGTCCAGCCCTCGGTCCGGGCGATGTCGGCGGTCATGCCGATGGGGTGCCAAAGGCCTGCGTCTTGTGAGGCCTTGCGCAGCCACGCGGCGGTGATCAGCGCATCGGCGCTGTGATCGTCGATCGGGCCGGTGCCGCCGAGGCCCTGCGAGCCGAGCGTCTCCAGCGCGGTGTCGAGCATCGTCCGGTCGGTCACTTTGGCGCGCGAGGCGGTGCGCCCGGCAGCCACAGCGGCCAGCGTCGTATAGATTTCCGTCACCACCGAGCCTTCGCGCGGCAGCGGGTCGATGGGCCAGACCGGCAGGGCGCCGCCCAGCCGATGCAGCATCCGCATCCCGGAAAGGCTCGATTTGCCGACTTGTGCGGCGCCTACGAGGTTGAAGTTAGAGTAAGGCTTGCACCCGGCGAGGGCCTGCGCCGCTTCGGTCACGCGCAGGCGACCGCGCCGATGCGTAGCGTCGGGAAGATGGAAACGTTCGCCCTCACGCCCGCCGTGTCGCCGGAAATAGGCGCTCAGCACCGGGTGATCGACGAAGCTGGAGACTGAGAGGTGGGGATCGCCCGCGCAGGTCGCTTCCACAAGCGCCCAGAGCGCGCGGGCATCGGCGGGGCTCTCCGCCCAGCCCGGAAAGAACGCCGCGGTATCGGCGAAGGGCAGCGAGATGCCGAGGTCGAGCCCAACCAGCGTATCGCGCGGCAGCCGGTGCAGCAGCAGGTCGAGCACGCCCCGCGCGACCAGTACCGGTGATCGGCAGGCGTCAGCAGGCGGGGAGCACGGGCAGAGGCCTCGCCCCCCGCAGCATCGCAGATCGCAACGGCGATGCCTTTCTGGCGAGGGCCGAGCGCGCCTGACCAGTCGATCGCCATGAAGTGCGAGAACCGCGACATGCCGGAGTGCGGGCGCTTATCCGCCGCGCCGCTCGGAGCGCAGCTTGGCCCAGTAGTCCAGCCGCCTCTTCAGGTCGCGCTCGAACCCGCGCTCGTTGGGCTGGTAGAAGTCCTGAGGGGGCACATCGTCGGGCCAGTAGTTGTCGCCCGAAAACGCGTCGGGCTGGTCGTGATCGTAGTGATAGGCCGCGCCGTAGCCCAGATCCTTCATCATCTTGGTCGGCGCGTTGAGGATGTTCATTGGCGGCGGCACCGATCCGGTCTGCCGGGCAAGGTCCATCGCCGCGGCCTTGGCGAGATAGGACGCGTTCGACTTGGGGGCGCTGGCGCAATAGACCACCGCCTGCGCCAGCGGCAGTTCGCCCTCGGGCAGGCCGAGGAACTCGAAAGACTGCTTGGCCGCCATCACCTGCACCATCGCCTGCGGGTCGGCGAGGCCGATGTCCTCGCTGGCGATCGCGGCAAGGCGGCGCAGGATGTAGAGCGGCTCCTCGCCCGCCACCAGCATGCGCGCCATGTAATAGAGCGCGGCCTGCGGATCGGACCCGCGCACCGATTTGTGGAAGGCGGAAATCAGGTTGTAGTGCCCGTCGCGGTCCTTGTCATACACCGCCATGCGGCGTTGCAGGAACTTGCCGAGCGCGGCGGGAGTAAGCGGTTCCTCGATCCCGGCGGCATAGAGCGTCTCTGCCTGGTTGAGCAGGAAACGCCCGTCGCCATCCGCCGTCGAGATCAGCGCGTCGCGCGCCTCGGGATCGAGCGGCAGCGGACCTGCCAGCGCTTCGGCCTTGTCGAGCAGGGTGCCCAGTGCCTCGGGCGTCAGGCGGTGGAGCACCAGTACCTGTGCGCGGCTGAGCAGTGCGGCGTTGAGCGCGAAGCTGGGGTTCTCGGTCGTCGCGCCCACCAGCGTTACCGTCCCGCGCTCGACGAAGGGCAGGAAACCGTCCTGCTGGGCGCGGTTGAAGCGGTGAATTTCGTCAACGAACAGTAGCGTGCGCTGCCCGGCCTTCGCAGCAACATCGGCCTCGGCAAAGGCCTTCTTGAGGTCGGCGACGCCCGAGAATACGGCCGAAACGGCGGCAAAGCGCATGCCCACGGCGGCCGCGAGCAGGCGCGCGGTGCTAGTCTTGCCGGTGCCGGGCGGCCCCCACAGGATCATCGAGGACAGGCGCCCCGCTGCGACCATCCGCCCGATCGCGCCTTCGGGGCCGGTCAGATGCTCCTGCCCGACAACATCGTCCAGCGTGCGCGGGCGCAGCCGGTCGGCCAGCGGCGCATCCTCGCGCGGGGTGTCGTCGGTGCTGCCGGAAGAGGGCAGGGCATCGGGGAACAGGTCGGACATCGTCTTTATCTAGCGACGATACGCAAAGATTGCACCGGCTTGCGGGCCAGCGTAATCAGATGGGCGTAGTCGGGGCAGTGGAAAACCGCTGCCGACGGATGCGAGCAACGGGGAAGAGGATAGGCCATGGGGCTGCAGACGCGTGTGCGTGCGGGTTGGGGGTACTGGCTGGTGGCCGTGCTGGCGCTCTTGTGGAACGCCTTCGGCTGTCTGGACTTCTGGATGACGTTGACGCGCGACCCCGCCTATATGGCGCAGATGCCGCCCGATATGATCGACTGGCTGAATGCAGCGCCTGCGTGGATCTATGCCACATGGGCGGCGGGCGTGGGCGGCGGCGTGCTGGGGGCACTGCTGCTGCTGGCCCGCTCTCGCTGGGCGATCGGGGCTTTCGCGATCTCGCTGGTGGGACTGGCTGTCAATCAGGCGTGGCAACTGACTGGCGACATGCCCGCCTCGATGCACAGCCCCGGCAATCTGGCGATGACCGCGACGATCTGGGTCGTCGCGGTGGCATTGCTGTGGTTTTCGGTGCGGATGCGCGCGCGTGGCGTGCTGCGCTGACGATTAGCGCGGGGCGCGAGCCTTCTGGCGCAGCAGGCGAACGTAGGTATCGGCCACGGCCTGATTGATGCGGTCCCAACTGAATTCGAGGCTGCGCGCCTCGCCTGCGGCACCATGGGCGGCGCGCAGGGCGGGGTCTTCGATATAGGCGCGGATCGCCTCGGCCATCTGGTGGATCGCACCCGGCGGCAGCAGGCGCCCCGAAACGCGATCGTCGACAAGGCTCTGGCTGCCGGTCGCGGCGGCGGCGACCACGGGCAGTCCGCAGGCCATGGCTTCCAGAGTGACGTTGCCGAAGGTCTCCGTCACCGACGGGTTGAACAGCATGTCCATCGAGGCGACCGCGCGGCCAAGGTCTGCGCCCTGCTGGAAGCCCACGAAAGCGGCACCGGGAACGCGCTCCTCGAACCAGTCGCGCGCGGGGCCTTCACCGATCACCAGCACGCGATAGGGAATGCCGCGCTCGCGCAGTTCGTCGAGGGTATCGGCGAAGACGTCGAGGCCCTTTTCCATGACCAGGCGCCCCAGGAAGCCGATGGCGATCTCGTGGTCGGCGATGCCGTGACTGCGGCGCCACGCCAGATCGCGGCGGCCGGAATGGAAGATCTCGCGATCCACGCCGCGCGACCAGATCGACACGTCATAGTTCATGCGCTGCTCGCGCAGCACTTGCGCCATAGATTCGGACGGGGCCACCAGCGCATCGCAGCGGCGGTAGAACCGGCGCAGTGCCGCTTCCATCACCGGCTCCAGCCAGGCCATGTTGTAGTAGCGAAGGTACGTCTCGAAACGGGTATGGACCGAGGCGAGCACCGGCAGGTCGCGGTCACGCGCCCAGGTCAGCGCCTGATGGGCGACCGGATCGGGCGAGGAGACATGCACCACGTTGGGCGCGAAGGTGGCGAGGTCGCGCCGGGCCTTGCCCGAGATCGAGAGTGGGAAGCGATATTCCGAACGCGTCGGGATCGGAACCGCGCGTACGCCGACAAGGTCGCCGGTCGGTTCGAACGCAGGATTGGCGACGGTCGGGGCGTAGACGCGCACTTGCGCACCCTGACGCAGCAGATAGCCGACAAGGCGGTTGAGGGCCTGGTTGGCGCCGTCGCGAACGTAATTGTAGTTGCCCGAGAACAGGGCGATGCGAAGGTCGGCGGTATTCATACGCGCGTCCCATAGCGGCCCGTCGCCCGCTTGGCGAGGCGGCACGGTGTCCGCAATGGTATGCAGGGCGACACGATTGTGGATCGTTGCAAATTCGTCACGTACTCGGAGACCGGGCCGGAGTGGCCGATATGAACAAGGCCCCCGTATCGCACCGATACGGGGGCCTGAGTATTCTTGAGGTTACGCACTTGGGGATTCGCCGGGTTGATTTCCCGGTCGGTCTGATCCTGTGTGTTCCTGCTGCCAGCGCTTAGCGGCGCCAGTGGCCGCGGTCGTGGTCGTCATGGCCGTGGTTCCAGGCACCGCGGTCGTGACCGCGATCCCAGTCGCGGCGGTCATGGCCGCGATCCCAGCCGGGGCCGCGTCCACGGTCCCAGCCCGGACCGCGCTGCCAGCCGCGCGGTTCGCCATACCAGCGACCGCTGTAGTAGTGATCGCGATAGTACGGCGCGTAATAGCGGTCATAGTAGCGATCCTGATAGTAGCGGCGGGGTGCACCGTCGTAATAATAGTAGTAGCCGGGACGGCCCTCGACGCGCACATAGTGACGGCGGGCATAGTAGTCGCGATCGTAGTAATAGCGATCGCCACGGTCGGCGATGGCGGCGCCCACGGCAAGGCCGAGGATACCGGCGCCAATGGCGATGCCGGTGTTATCGCGATGGCGATAGGGCTGGGCCATGGCAGGCGTCACGGCGGTCAGCGCGGTCGCGGCCAGTACCGTCGAAAGACCGATCTTGGTGAGTAGCGTCTTCATAATCTGTGCTCCCTTCCGTTGCCAGTCCGAGTACGGCGCGTCGGCGGGCGAACCTTGTGTAGGTGTGATGTCCAAATGGGGTTCGTCCAGTGAACCCCAACTTAACCTTGCGACAATCTGCGACAAATCGAGGGGCGTGTTGCGCCAGTCTGTTGTTCGCCATCGTTTCGATGGTGCTGTCGTCGTCTTGGCGGGGCGCGAAAGCTCATGGTTTCAGCGTCTTCGCGAGGCAGCGCCCGGTTCCCGCAGTAGGGGAGAACGGGAACCGGGCGCCTCGTGAGCCGGGGGGAAGTCGGGCTAACCCTGTCTTCCCCGGCTCCTCAGGAGGGGTCAGTAACCGCGACGGTAGTTGTCGTAGTTGCGGCCATAGCCGTCGCGGTGGAAGCGGGCGTAATCGTCGCGCGAGTGGCGGCCACCGTCACGGTCCCAGTAGTAGCCGTCGCGATAGTACCAGCCGTCGGTATAGACGGGTTCGGCATAGACCGGCTCGGCATAGCCGCTGTCGTAATAGCGGTCGTCGCGGTAGTGGTCGCGGTTCGAGGACGAGGCGGCGATGGCGCCGACGGCGAGGCCAAGGATGCCCGCGCCAATGGCGACGGCGGCGGTGTTGTCGCCCCGGCCGTGATATCCGCCGTAAGGGTGTGCCATCGCGGGGGTTGCGGTAGCAACGACAGCAGTGGCGGCAAGGGCGGTGGCGAGGGTCGCCTTCCGGAAAATGGTCATGGTCGAAACTCCTTCCTATTGCGAGCCCGGCGATAAGGCCGGGGAGCGGACGGGCCGGTCCGGATGACCGGGGTTTCGTCCGTTGTCGAAGATGCTTCTAGGCGAGTCTCGCTGAACGGGATTGGAGCAAGTCTGGCAGTTTCCGTTCAGGTTTGTATATCTGTGTATGAACAGAAGCGCGCCTTGCGAGGACGGGAGGAGACTTCGTGCACGTGCTGCGCGCAAACGAAAGAGGGCGCGAAGCCGAAGCCTCGCGCCCTCTTGTCTGTCATCGCCGCTCAAGCGCCGATATCGGAACGGCTGGGATCAGTCGTTCTTCTTGCGGCTCTGCTTCTTGCGCTCGTTCGGATCGAGGATCGCCTTGCGCAGACGGACCGACTGCGGGGTGACTTCGACCATCTCGTCGTCGTCGATGTAGGCGATGGCCTGCTCCAGCGTCATCACGCGCGGCGGGGTGAGGCGGATGGCGTCGTCCTTGCCGGTCGAACGGAAGTTCGTCAGCTGCTTCGACTTCATCGGGTTGACTTCGAGATCGTCGGTCTTGGCGTTCTCGCCGATCAGCATGCCCTCGTAGATCTTCTCCTGGGGCTTGATGAACAGCACGCCGCGATCTTCGAGCGAGTTCAGCGCGTAGCCGACGGCCTCACCGGTGCAGTTCGAGATCAGCACGCCGTTCTGGCGGCCTTCGATCGGACCCTTGTGGCTGTCGTACTTCTCGAACAGGCGGTTCATGATGCCGGTGCCGCGCGTGTCCGAAAGGAACTCGCCGTGGTAGCCGATCAGGCCGCGCGAAGGGGCCGAGAAGGTGATGCGGGTCTTGCCCGAGCCCGACGGACGCATGTCGGTCAGTTCGGCCTTGCGGCGCTGCATCTTCTCGACGACCGTGCCCGAGTGCTCGTCGTCCACGTCGATCACGACGGTTTCGTAAGGCTCGGTGCGGCCACCGTTCTCGTCGGTGCCGAACAGCACGCGGGGACGGCTGATGCCCAGTTCGAAACCTTCGCGGCGCATCGTCTCGATGACGACGCCAAGCTGAAGCTCGCCGCGCCCGGCGACTTCGAAGCTGTCCTTGTCAGCCGATTCGGTGACGCGGATGGCGACGTTGGTTTCCGCTTCGCGCATCAGGCGGTCGCGGATCATGCGGCTCGTCACCTTGTCGCCTTCGCGGCCCGCGAGCGGCGAGTCGTTTACGGCAAAGCGCATGGCGAGGGTCGGCGGATCGATCGGCTGAGCCTTGATCGGCACAGTGACCTGCGGATCGGCGATGGTGTTGGCGACGGTCGCCTTCTCAAGGCCGGCCAGCGCGATGATGTCACCGGCGCGCGCTTCGTCCACGGGAACGCGGTCGAGGCCACGGAACGAGAGCACCTTGGTGGCGCGGCCCACTTCGATGACCTTGCCGTCCATGTCGAGGGCGCGGATCGGGTCGTTGACCTTCAGCGTGCCCGACTGGACGCGGCCGGTCAGCACGCGGCCCATGAAGTTGTCGCGGTCCAGCAGCGTCGCCAGGAACGAGAACGGCGCATCGACGTCGAGATCGGGCGCGGGAACGTGCTCGACGATCTTCTCGAACAGCGGGGTCAGGGTGCCTTCGCGCAGGTCCGGATCGTAGCTGGCGTAGCCGTTGCGGCCCGAGGCGTAGAGCACCGGGAAGTCGAGCTGCTCGTCGTTGGCGTCGAGGCTGACGAAGAGGTCGAACACTTCGTCGAGCACTTCGGCGTGACGGCCATCGGGACGGTCGATCTTGTTGACGACGACGATCGGCTTGAGGCCGAGGCCCAGCGCCTTGCCGGTCACGAACTTGGTCTGCGGCATCGCGCCTTCCGACGAGTCGACCAGCAGAACGACGCCGTCGACCATCGAGAGGATGCGCTCGACTTCGGCACCGAAGTCGGCGTGGCCGGGGGTGTCGACGATGTTGATGCGATAGCCGTTCCACTCGATCGAGGTCGGCTTCGCGAGAATGGTGATCCCGCGCTCCTTTTCGAGGTCGTTGGAGTCCATCGCGCGCTCTTCGACGCGCTGGTTGTCGCGGAAGGTGCCGGACTGGCGGAACAGCTGGTCGACGAGCGTGGTCTTGCCATGGTCGACGTGCGCAATAATCGCGATATTGCGCAAGGGAAGCGGGGCGGACATGCGTTTTGCCTTCGGTATGGAGGGGCAGGACGGTGCGTCGCTGCACCGCAAAATCCGCGCGCCCTTAGCGCAAGAGTGCCTGCACGGCAAGTCCGGGGCGGCGGGGCGCTCCCGACAGGGACGGGCCAAAAAGGCTGCGGTCGGGCGTGGGCGGCGGCATCGGGGCGCTGTCCTCTGGCTCCCCCGCGATGTTGCGCTTGCGTGATACGATTCGGAAATGCTTTGAAATTTCGGGTGCCTTGTGAAACAACTTCGCGCTGAGAAAGGCCATCGCCCAAGATGGCCTTGTCGCACGAACGGGGGAAAGATCATGGTGCCTTACGGCGGTTTCTGGTGGCGGGTCCTCGCCTATTTCATCGACGCGATCGTGATGCAGGTGGTGATGAGTGTCCTGGGCGCCATCATGGGCGTTGGAATCGGTCTGGGTTCGGTAATGGGCGGCATGGACCAGACCGGCGCGAACTTCGCCATCATCGCCCTGACGACCAGCATCAGTCTGGTGCTCAGCTGGCTCTACTTCGCAATCATGGAAAGTTCGCCCACACAAGGCACGCTGGGCAAGATGGCAGTCGGTCTGGTCGTGACGGACGAGTTTGGCCAGCGCATCGGCTTCGGCAGGGCGACCGGGCGCTATTTCGCCAAGATCCTCTCCAGCCTGATCCTGTGCATCGGCTACATCATGGTCGCCTTCACCGAGCGCAAGCAGGGCCTGCACGACATCGTGGCGCGCACGCTCGTCTACAAGACGCGCGATCCGAAGCTGGTCGCGATGGATGAGCGGGTGTTTGCGTAAGGGGCATGCAAATGTCGCCTTACGGAGGGTTCTGGTGGCGCGTGCTGGCTGCCGCCGTGGATGGGCTGGTGCTCCTTGCGCTGGGCACCGTGCTGCGGCTTGCGCTGGGCGACGGATACCCGCCCTTATGGACGCGGGTCGGTGGTTCCGTCGTCCATTTGGCTGCGCTTCTCAAGCGGACCGGCCTGCTGTTGCTGCTGCACTGGCTCTATTATGCGCTAACGGAGAGCTCTTCATGGCAGGCGACGCTCGGCAAGCTGGCGGTTGGGTTGGTCGTGACCGACGAGGCTGGCCGCAGGATCAGTTTTGCCCGTGGCACCGGGCGCTATTTCGCCAAGGTGCTCTCCGGGCTGGCTTTGTGCGTTGGTTACCTGATGGTCGCTTTCACACAGCGCAAGCGTGGATTGCACGATATTCTGGCTGGAACGCTTGTTTTCAGGACGCGTGATCCGCACCTCTTGGGCCTGAATGGTTGCAGTTTTCGCGTGAAGGGGGAGCGATGAAGTTTCGGCAAAGCGTGCATTTCGCCGCGCTTTGCGGTTGCAAACAATTGCTTTGCTGCATGTGGGCGACGCTATGCCCTATCTGGAAGGATTGAAGACGGGACGTTCCAGATGACTATCAATTACCGCAGCTTCGGGTTTCAGGTGCTTGTCGGCATGGTCGCAGGGCTTGCGCTCGGTGTGGCCGCGCGGGCGATCGGACCGGCTGGCGGCGGTGATCTGAACTGGCTGGCGGTGACGCTGAAGACGTTGGGCAGCGTCTTCGTCACGCTGCTGAAGGCGGTGGTGCCGCCGCTGGTGTTCACCGCCATCGTCGCCTCGATCGCCAACTTGCGCGCGCTCGACAATGCCGCGCGGTTGGCGGGGCAGACGCTGCTGTGGTTCGCGATCACCGCGCTGATCGCGGTGTCCATCGGCATCGCCATCGGCCTCGTGTTCCAGCCGGGCGTGGGCATCGGCCCTGCCGCAACGCCGCCGACACGCCCCGATTCGGTGGGCGGCTGGCTCGACTTCCTGACAGGTCTCGTCCCCGGCAACAGCCTCGCGCTGACCGGCTCCAGCAAGCTGACGGCGGACGGCGGCGTGTCCACCAGCCTCTCGTTCAACGTGCTGCAACTCCTGGTAATCTCCATCGCGGTGGGCCTCGCGACACTGAAAGTGGGCGAAAAGGCCGAGCCGTTCCTCGCCTTCGTGCGCTCGTTCCTGGCGGTGGTCCGCGCGATCCTGGGCTGGATCATCCGCCTGACGCCGATCGGATCGGCCGCGTTGATCGGCACGGCGGTCGCGACCTATGGCTGGGAAGCGCTGGCGCGTCTGGGCACGTTCACCGCGACGATCTACCTCGGCCTCGCGCTGGTGCTGCTGGTGGTCTATCCGCTGCTGCTGCTGGCCCATGGCCTGAGCCCGCGCGCGTTCTTCGCCAAGGCCTGGCCGGCGATCCAGCTGGGCTTCGTCTCGCGCTCGTCGGTCGGCACCATGCCCGTCACCGAGACCGTGACCGAGCGCCTTGGCGTTGAGAAGGGCTATGCCGCCTTCGCGATCCCGCTGGCCTCGACCACCAAGATGGACGGCTGCGCCTCGATCTATCCGGCGCTCTCGGCGATTTTCGTGGCGGGCTTCTACGGCATCCATCTGGCGCCGATCGACTATCTGCTGATCGTGTTCGTCTCGGTCGTCGGCTCGGCGGCGACGGCGGGGCTGACCGGCGCGGTGGTGATGCTCACGCTCACGCTCTCGACGCTGGGCCTGCCGCTGGAGGGCGCAGGGCTACTGCTCGCCATCGACCCGATCCTCGACATGGGGCGCACGGCGGTGAACGTGGCAGGGCAGGTGCTGGTCGCCACGCTCGTCGCCAAGCGCGAGGGCATTCTGGACGAGGGCGCTTACAACGGTGCTGCTGGAGAATTGGCGGCTGCCTAGAGCATTTTCTGATCAGGCGGATCACCTGATGACTCGGAAAATGCGGCAAACCGCATTAGCTTTCGGTGCCTGATTATTCAGGACTTTGTGACAGCGCCGGGAACTGAAATTCCGTCTATGCCGTTCCCCCTGCATATGGCGCGCAAGCCTCGCGCGCCGCAGCGTCTGCGGGCTTTTTGCTGCAGCGCTGGCGGGAGACGGATGATGTACGAATTCCAGTCGGAAACGGTCGCGAGCGAAGTGACTGTGCGCGTCGATCACGGTGTTTCACACGGCGATGCTGCACCTGTCTCCAGCAAGAAATCGCGCGCGATCCCCGACGAGTTCGTGCAGGACACGCTCCATGCCTCCAGCCTGCTGCAACGCTCGGCGCTGGGCCTGCTCGGCAATGCCGACTGGACGCGGCGCTTTGCCAGCGATGCGCAGAACATGGCCGACCTGCTGCGCGCGATGGGCTTCGTCGGTGTGCCGGGTGCGGTGACGCTTCCGCGTGGTTAAGGCGTTTTCGAGCCGCTTCGGCCCGCAACTCTCGCCGCGGGCCGAACGTATCTTCAGAACCAGGCGCGAATGCCGATCACGGCGACGGGCCGGTCGGGATCATCGCCACTGGCGCGCATATAGTCAGCCGTCCGCCCGAAGCTCTTCTGCCATTCCACCCCCACGTAAGGTGCGAATTCACGGGCGACCTCGTAGCGCAGGCGCAGGCCCGCTTCGAGTGAGGTGAGCCCCGCGCCGGTGCGCAGGTTCGGCATGTCCTGCGCCGAGACATTCGCCTCGATGCGCGGTTGCAGGATCAGGCGCTGGGTCACGCGGATGTCGTGATCGGCCTCGATCCGTCCGGTCAGCTCGCCATGGGTGGAGAGGAACGCGCGAGCTTCCACGTCGAACATGTAGGGCGCCAGGCCCTCGATCCCGACCGTGGCCTGCGTGCGGTTCGGGCCGGGCGCGATCACCTCGCGCACGCCTGCCTGCGCATCGAACCACGGGCCGATGGCATGGCTCCAGAGGGCCTGAACCTCGGCGCTGTCGAGCCCGCCGTGGAAGGCCGCCTCGCCCTCGCTCTTGATCCACAGACGGTCGGTATCGCCGCCGGTGCGGGCATCGGCTTCCCATGCCCAGCCGTCTGTGCCTTTCCCAGACTGGGCCTCCAGCCGGTCGAGCAGGACCATGGTGGAGGGCATCGAGCCCATCTCGTGCATCATCGCCATGCGCGCGCTGGCCATTTCACCCGCCGGATAGAACGCATCGGCAGCGTGCGCCGGGCCGGAGAGCGCAACGGGTGGGGGCGGGCCTTGCTTCGGTTCTGTCGCGGGTGAGGCAGGCATATCCATGCCATCCATCTCCGACATGTCGTGCGAAGGAGCCGGTGACGCAGGCGGTTTAGGCCCGGCGTGCCCGGCATGGTCGTGGCCGCCCATGTCCATCCCCGACATATCCATGCCCGCCATGTCGTCCATCGACGTTTGATCCCCCGAGGTCTGCGCCATAGCGGAAACCGGAAGCGCCCAGCAGGCCCCGGCGAGCAGCAGAGCGCGGATCATGCGGCGCCTCCATCCATCGGACGCACCGAGACGACGTTGAACATCCCGGCCATCATGTGCAGCAGCAGATGGCAGTGGAACGCCCAGTCGCCCGGCGCATCGGCGGTAAGGTCGAACGCCGCATAGCCGCCCGGCAGCACGTTGACGGTGTGCTTGCGCGGCGCCCGGTTGCCCTTGCCGTTGGCAAGATCGAACAGGAAACCGTGCAGGTGGATCGGATGGGTCATCATCGTCAGGTTGACCAGTTTGAAGCGAACTCTTTCTCCGCGTTCGAGGCGGATCGGCTGGGTCATGTGCGAGAATTTGCGCCCATCGAACGACCACATGTAGCGCGCCATGTTGCCGGTCAGGTAGACGACGATCTCGCGCGTCGGTGCAGTGACGTCGGCGCGCGGTTCTGGCGCTTCGAGATCGGTGTAGACGAGCACGCGGTGGTCGACATGTTCGAGGCCGAGGCCCCGGTCGCCCATGCGATCGGCAGGCATCGGCGCGATCATGTCGACACCGGGATTGAGATCGATGCCGGGCGCATTGGCGGGATCGCGCATTGTCATCGAGCCATGGTCCATCTCCATGTGCGACATGCCGCTCATGCCCTGCATATCCCCCATATCGCCCATGCCCATGTCGCGCATGGTGAGGCGAGGGGGCTTGCGCAACGCTGGCACCGGCGCGGTCATGCCGGGACGCGTCGCGAGTGTCGCGAGGGCCATGCCGGAGCGGTCGATGCTCTCGGCCACGAGGGTATAGGCGCGGTCCTGCGGGGTCACGATCACGTCGTAGGTTTCGGCAACGCCGATCTGTATCTCGTCGGTCTCGACCGGCTTCACGTCGCTGCCGTCCGCCGCGATCACGGTCAGCGGCAGGTCGGAGATGCGCAGGTTGAAGATCGTCATCGCCGAGGCGTTGATGATGCGCAGCCGCACGCGTTCCCCTGCGCGGAACAGCCCGGTCCAGTTGGCGAGCGGATCGTGCCCGTTGACGAGATAGGTATAGGTGGACCCGGTCACGTCGGCGATGTCGGTGGGCGACATGCGCGTGCGACTCCAGCGCAGCCGGTCGGACAGCGGCATCGGCTTGCCCGAGGGGCTTTGCGTCAGCGTCTGCTGCTGGAAGTTGAACACATCGGGATCGACCTTCAGCTTGTGGAGCATGGCCATGGGCGACAGCGCGCTCCAGTCCGAGAGGACGAGGATCATCTCGCGGTCGCTCGCTACGCGCTCGGGCCCGGCGGGGTCGATCACCAGCGGGCCGATCAGGCCGGTGCCTTCCTGTCCGCCCGAGTGGCTGTGATACCAGTAGGTGCCCGACTGGTGCACCGGGAAGCGATAGCGGAAGGTCTCGCCGGGGCGGATGCCGGGGAACGAGAGGCCCGGAACGCCGTCCATCTGGAACGGCAGCACCAGCCCGTGCCAGTGGATCGAGCTGTCCTCGTCGAGATGGTTGGTGACGTCGATGGCGGCGTCCTGCCCTTCGCGAAGGCGGATCAGCGGGCCGGGGACGGTGCCGTTGACGCAGGTCGCCTGCATCGTGCGGCGCCCGACGATGAAGGGCGTGCGGGCGATGGTGAGGGCGATGTGCTCGCCCGAGAGCGTGCCATCGGCGGTGTTCATAGGCATCGGCCCGTTCGTCATGGGCCCGCCTGTCATCGGTATCGTGTGGTGGGAATGGTCGGTCTGGGCCATGGCCCAGCGCGGCAGCAGCAGCGAGGCGCCCAGCGCTCCGCCGATGGCTCCGGCGCGGCCCAGCAGGGCGCGCCGGTCGAATGCGGTATCGGTCATCTGTCTGTCCTCTCCGGTCGCACAGCGGCGCCGGGATGAGCATCTTCGTGTCCGGCGCGCCTTTAGGGGCGGGCCGGGATGTCGAGGCTCAGGACAGTCGCGGTGGGGGAGGATCGAGCGCGGCGGGACGGCGCAGGGCAAGGGCGGGAAGCGCGCGCGTTTCGGGGGCAAGCGGATCGAGTTGCGCCGGAATCGCGCTCGGCAGATCGGGCACGGTCACGCCCGCTGCCATCAGGCACGAGGCGAGGCAGTGCAGCGTTGCCGCCGCATCGTGGTGCATGTCGCCGGGAGAGGTGTCGTCGCAGCAGGGCGCGCGGGTCTCTTCGGACGCCATCGTGTGATGGCCGTGGGGCGCCATATCCATCGGTCCCATCTGCATCGGCGCCGCGCCCGCAAAGGCAGGGGCCAGCGCCAGCAGTAGTGCGCACAGCGCCATGACCAGCGCAACCGCCACCCGAACACCAGGCAGGCACGTGGGCGCGCTGCGGATCGGGGAAGGGCAGGCGATGCTCACGCGAGGGATGATCCTGAAACGAAAAACCGGGAGCGCTGATCGAAAGACGAGGGGCGGCAACTGCCCTCGGCCCGATCAGGCGCTCCCAGTGTAGCGCCGGTGTTCCGCTGCTCGCAAGGGGCTTGGCGCAAGCGGTCCGGCATCCCCGGTTCGTTATCGGGGGCCCCGGTTATTGCCCGGTGGTATTGCTGTCCTTCAGATCGCGTCGGAACGCGTGAAGCAGGGGCTCGGTATAGCCGTTGGGCTGGTGCGTACCCTCGAAGATCAGCGCGTGGGCGGCCCGGAAGGCAAGGCTCGTACATTCATGACCCGACATCGCGCGATAGGCCGGATCGCCCCCGTTCTGGCCATCGACCTTGCGGGCCATGCGTCGCAGCGAATCCTCGACCTGACTGGCGGAGATCACCCCGTGGAGCAGCCAGTTGGCGATATGCTGCGAGGAAATGCGCAGCGTCGCGCGGTCCTCCATCAGGCCGACGTCGTGGATATCGGGCACCTTGGAGCAGCCGACGCCCTGATCGATCCAGCGCACGACATAGCCCAGGATCCCCTGCACGTTGTTGTCCAGTTCCTCCCAGATTTCCTCGGCCTGCCAGCAGCGGTCCATCGCCAGCGGTGCTTCCAGCAGGGTATCGAGCGAGGCTACCGGCTCGGCGGCGCGGGCCTGCTGGCGCGCGGCCACGTCGCAGCGGTGGTAGTGCGTCGCGTGCAGCGTGGCTGCGGTGGGCGAGGGCACCCAGGCAGTGCTGGCCCCGCTCATCGGGTGGGCCTGCTTCTCGGCCAGCATCGCGTGCATCCGGTCGGGTGCGGCCCACATGCCCTTGCCGATCTGCGCATGCCCTGCAAAGCCGCTGGCAAGGCCGATCTGGACGTTGCGATCCTCGTAGGCCCTGATCCATTCCGCCTGCCGGATGCCGCTCTTTCGGCGCATCGGGCCTGCCAGCATTGAGGTGTGGATCTCGTCGCCAGTGCGGTCGAGAAAGCCGGTGTTGATGAAGAACACCCGGTCCTTCACCGCATGGATGCAGGCGGCGAGGTTGGCGCTGGTGCGCCGCTCCTCGTCCATCACGCCGATGCGGATGGTGTGGCGCGGCAGGCCGAGTATGTCCTCGACCGCATCGAACACGGCATCGGCAAAGGCGCACTCCGCAGGCCCGTGCATCTTGGGCTTGACGATATAGATCGCCCCCTTGCGACTGTTGCGGATGGACCCGCTGCCCCGGATATCGTGGAGCGCGATCAGGCTGGTGATCGCCGCATCGAGCAGGCCCTCGAACGCCTCGCTCCCGTCCGGCAGGCGCATCGCGGGCGTGGTCATCAGGTGGCCGACATTGCGGACCAGCAGCAGGCTGCGCCCCGGCAGGACGAACGTCTCGCCTGCCGCCGTGGCATAAGTACGATCCCCGGAAAGCTTGCGCTCGATCAGGGTATCGCCCTTGACGAAGTGGGCGGTCAGATCGCCGCGCATCAGCCCCAGCCAGCCGCGATAGGCGGCAACCTTGTCCTCGGCATCGACTGCCGCGACCGAGTCCTCCAGATCGACGATGGTGGAGAGCGCGCTTTCGAGCAGCACGTCGGCGATGCCTGCCGGGTCGATCCGGCCGACCGGATGCGCCGGATCGATCACCAGTTCGATATGCAGGCCGTGGCGGCGCAGCAGCAGGTTGCTGCCGCTGCGCCCGGCCAGTTGCGACGGATCGGCGAGTTGGGGTTCGCCGCCGGTCCAACCGGCCCACGAGCCCTCGCGAAGCGGGGCGGCTTCGTCGAGGAAAGCTTTCGCCCAGGCGATCACCCGCTGGCCGCGCGCCCGGTCAAAGGCGCCGTGCGGCGGCGGCGCGCCGTCCAGCGCGTCGGTGCCGTAGAGCGCATCGTAGAGGCTTCCCCACCGCGCATTGGCTGCGTTGAGGACGAAGCGCGCGTTGAGCACCGGCACGACCAGTTGCGGCCCTGCCAGCGTGGCGATCTCGGGATCGAGGCCCGATGTGCCGATCGTGAAAGGTGCAGGTTCCGGCGCCAGATAGCCGATCTCTTCCAGAAAGGCGCGCGGGGCACCGGTTCCCGCGCCGGGATGAGCGCGATGCCACTGGTCGATCTGGTGCTGGAGGCTGTCGCGCGTTTCCAGCAGGGTTCGGTTTTCCGGCGTGAAGCGCGCCATCAGATCGGCCAGCCCCTGCCAGAAGGCCTCGGGCGCGATCCCGGTGCCGGGCAGCGCGTCCTCCTCCACGAAGCGGGCGAGTTCGTCCGCTACGTGGAGCCCTGCGCGAGAGACGAGGTGCTCGGTCTCGAAGGGGGCATCGGGGCGTGCGCCGGATGCAAGAGTTGCGCTGGTGGCCATGGCTTTCATCCTCTCTTGGTCGGTTTTTGCTCTTTTACAGGGCTTTATCGGACGCTGCTTATCGAACTCGGCCCAGCCGGTGCAGCAAGTGCGCGTACTTCGAGGATTCCGGCAACTCGCCGATCTCGCGCGCATAGTGCGCGACAGCGGTGCGCAGCAGCTGGAAATCCTCGGTCGAGAAGACCGCGCGGGCACGTTGGGGTTCAGTCATGTCTAGTCTCCTTCTTCTTCGGTGGGGTTGTCAATTGAGGTATTCGCGCACAATTCACGCCGCGAACTGGTTCATCGTGTTGTCGGCACCGCCCGCCTTGAGTGCGGCTTCGCCGGCGAAGTATTCCTTGTGGTCGTCGCCGATGTCGGAGCCGGCCATGTTCTGGTGCTTCACGCAGGCGATGCCCTGGCGGATCTCCTGACGCTGCACGCCCTTGACGTAGCCGAGCATGCCCGCCTCGCCGAAGTACTCCCGCGCCAGATTGTCGGTCGAAAGCGCGGCGGTGTGGTACGTCGGCAGGGTGATGAGGTGGTGGAAGATCCCCGCCTCGCGCGCCGCGTCCTTCTGGAAGGTGCGGATGCGCTCGTCGGCTTCCTGCCCCAGTTCGGTGCCGTCGTAGTCCACGCTCATCAGCTTCGCCCGGTCGTAGCCCGACAGGTCGCGGCCTTCCGTGGCCCACCGGTCGTAGACCTGCTGGCGGAAGTTCAGCGTCCAGTTGAAGCTGGGCGAGTTGTTGTAGACCAGCTTGGCATTGGGGATCACCTCGCGGATGCGGCTGACCATCCCGCCGATCTGGCCAATGTGCGGCTTCTCGGTTTCGATCCACAACAGATCCGCGCCGTTCTGGAGCGCGGTGATGCAATCCAGCACGCAGCGGTCCTCGCCGGTTCCGGGGCGGAACTGATAGAGGTTCGAGGCGAGGCGCCGGGGGCGCATCAGCTGCCCGTCGCGGGTGATCAGTACATCGCCGTTGCCGATATCCGACGGCGCCACCGGCTCGCAATCGAGGAAGCGATTGTAGGCATCGCCAAGGTCGCCCGGCTCGCGCGTGAAGGCGATCTGCTTGGTCAGCCCCGCGCCCAGCGAGTCGGTGCGCGCCACGATCACGCCGTCATCGACGCCGAGTTCGAGGAAGGCATAGCGGACCGCGCGAATCTTCGCGAGGAAGTCCTCGTGCGGGACGGTGACCTTGCCGTCCTGATGGCCGCACTGCTTCTCGTCCGAGACCTGGTTCTCGATCTGGATCGCGCAGGCGCCGGCCTCGATCATGCGGCGGGCGAGCAGATAGGTCGCCTCGGCATTGCCGAAGCCCGCGTCGATATCGGCGATGATCGGCACGACATGGGTTTCATGCGTGTCGATCGCGTGTTCGAGACGCCTGGCCTCCATCTCGTCACCCGCCTCGCGCGCCTTGTCGAGATCGCGGAACAGCAGGCCCAACTCGCGCGCATCGGCCTGGCGCAGGAAGGTGTAAAGCTCCTCGATCAGCGCAGGAACGCTGGTCTTCTCATGCATCGACTGGTCGGGCAGCGGGCCGAACTGGCTGCGCAGCGCTGCGATCATCCACCCCGAAAGATAGAGGTAGCGGCCCTTGGTGGTGCCGAAGTGCTTCTTGATCGCGATCAGCTTCTGCTGGCCGATGAAGCCGTGCCAGCAGCCGAGTGACTGGGTGTAGGCCGCCGGGTCCGCATCGTAGGCGGCCATGTCGCGGCGCATGATCGCGGCGGTGTGGCGCGCGATGTCGAGCCCGGTGCGGAAGCGGTTCTGCGCCCGCATGCGGGTGGCCGCCTCCGCGTCGATCGCCTGCCACGGCGCGCCGTTCCCGGCGATCAGCGAGGCAAGGCTGGTGATGTCGGTCTGGTAGGTCATCGGGCACTCTCTTGTTGCGAGAAACTGTGCCTCGGGAGGTGCCACGGGTTTGTGCGGAGCGACATGCGTTGCGGTGTGGAGATGTCAAACTTTACAAAACTGGATTGTAATGTTGTAATGATGTGAACAGCTATTTGCTGGAAAATGCCTGAAGGGGGCATTTCAGTTCGGCACCAGCCCTCTCCCCCACCCTACCACCCGCAGGATATTACCGTTGGGTGGTAGGGTGGGGAGAGGGCCGGTGCCGCCCAAATTCGGCTGCGCCGAATTTGCAAACCAGACCGGGAGTAACCGATGGCGCGCAAGTCGATCTATATGGGGCCGCGCCTGAAGCGGGTGCGGCGCGATCTGGGGCTGACGCAGGCGGACATGGCCGAAGGGCTGGAGATTTCTGCCTCCTACGTCGCGCTGATGGAGCGCAACCAGCGCCCGGTGACGGCGGAATTGCTGCTGAAGCTGGCGGCGAACTACCGCATCGACATTGCCGATCTGGTCGATGGTGGCACCGACGAAGCCTCGGCGCGGTTGCAGGCGGTGCTCAAGGAGCCGATGTTCGCGGACATCGACCTGCCCGCGCTCGACGTGGAGGACATCGCCACCAGCTATCCGGGGTTCGCCGAGGCGCTGCTGCGGCTGCACACCTCCTATCGCGAGGAGCAGCTGGCGCTCGCCGCCCGGCGCGAAGGCGAGGGGGAGGGTGGCGCGGCGCCTGCCAGCGATCCGGTGGCCGAATCGCGCGCCTTTTTGGCCTCGCGCCGCAACTGCTTCCCGGCGATCGACGACCACGCGACCGAGGTCGCGCAGGAGACGCCGGGGATCGAGGCTCTCGTCGCGCGGCTGGAGCAGCGCCACCGCCTGACGGTGCGCTTCGTCGATCCCGCCACGATCATGGGCGCGCGGCGCTGGCACGATGCCCATCGCGGGCAGCTGTTCGTCAGCCACCTGCTGGATGCGTCGGCGCGGCGTTTCCAGCTGGCGATCCAGCTGGCGCTGCTGGAGGCGACGCCGGTCATCACGGCGGCCTTGCGCGAAGGGACGTTCTCCAATGCCAATGCTCGGGTGATGACGCGCCGCGCGCTCGTCAACTACTGGGCCGGGGCTTTCGCGATGCCCTACCGCACGTTCCTGCGCGCGGCGCGGCGCACCCGCTGCGATCTGGAAGCGCTGGGGCGCGAGTTCGGCGCCAGTTTCGAGCAGGTCGCCCATCGCCTGACCACGCTCCAGAAACCCGGAGAGGAAGGCGTGCCGTTCTTCTTCGTGCGGGTGGATGCGGCGGGCAATGTCACCAAGCGGCTCGACGGCGCGGGCTTTCCCTTCGCGCACCATGGCGGCGGCTGCCCCTTGTGGAACGTGCACGAGAGCTTTGCCGAGCCCGCGCGAGTCCGTGCGCAGCGGATCGAACTGCCCGACGGGCAGCGCTTCGTCTCCATCGCGCGCACGGTCGAGGCGGGCGGCGGCAGTTACGAGACGCCGCGCCTGCGCCGGGCGGTGGCGCTGGCCTGCGCGGAGGAGCATCTGGACCGGCTGGTCTATGCCGATGCGCTGACAGGCGCGGCGCCGACGCCCATCGGTGTCGCCTGCCGCCTGTGCCATCGCCCGCACTGCATCGCGCGCTCGGCCCCGCCGATCGGGCGCGAACTGCGCTCGGACAAGTACCGCGAGAGCGGCGTGCCGTTCGCCTTCGCATCGGATTGAGGCCGGCTATTCGCCTTCGGCCCCTTCCTCAGGCACCAGCTCGGGGATCGCCAGCACGACCAGCAGGCCCTTGTGGTCGGGCAGGTTCTCCAGCCGGATCGTGCCGCCGCTGAGCGCCATGGCCTTGGCGGCGATCGAGAGGCCAAGGCCGCTGCCGCTGGTGCTGCCTTCGCCGCGCTCGAAACGATGCATCAGCCGTTCGCGGTCGGCCTCGGGCACGCCGGGGCCGCGATCGGCAATGCCAATGGTCAGACGGTCGAGGTTGCGGGTCACGGCGATGTCGATCCGCCCGCCTTCGCGGGCATGTTTGGCGGCATTGTCGATCACGGCGGCGACGGCGATCTGGAGCGCTGCCGGATCGCAGCGCCAGCGCACGATGCGGTCTGGCGCGACGGTGAACTCCATTGCATCGGGCGGCAGTTCGATCAGCTTTTCGGCGACGACTTCGGCGATCAGCTGGTGCACGTCCACCGAGCGGCTGGAAACGACCGTCGAATCGAGCCGCGCCAGCGTGAGCAGCCCGTCGATCAGGTGATTGGCGCGGTCTACCGTGGCGATCAGGCGCGTCGTCTCCTCGGTGGTGGCGAGCGGGGCGGTGCGGCGCAGCAGTTGCGCCTGCGCGCGGATCGCGGCGAGCGGCGTGCGTAACTCGTGGGCCACATCGTCGGTAAAGGCCTGCTCGCGCTCGTAGGCCTTGTCCAGCCGCACGAACAGCTTGTTGAGCGCGACGATCAGTGTGCCAAGATCGCGCGACCATTCGCGCGGGCGCAGCGGTTGCAGATCGGCCAGCGAACGCGCGCCCAGCGTCGTGGCAAGGCGCTGCACTTCGTACAGGCTGCGGCGCAGCGTCCACCACAGGACGACCATGCTGGCCGCGATCAGGGCGATCAGCGGAATGGCCAGTTCGCGCAGGACGCGTGAGGGGGAAATCTCGCGGATTTCCTGCCGTTCCGCCACGACGATCAGCAGGCGGGGATCGTGCCCGACAAGGCCGTAGCTGCGCCAGTGATCCCCTACCGCCTTGAAATTATGAAGGCCGGGGCGGCGGGGGACTTTGGCAATGGGCGCACCCCAGCCGGACTGGGCGACCGGCTGATCCTCCCAGAACACCGCGAACATGCACCAGTCGTAGGAGGCGTGGAACGCCTGGCGCTCGGAGGGCGACAGCAGCGGGTCGCCGCCGCCTTGCAGGCCGCGGCCGTTGGCGACGATCTCGCCCGCCACATCGTCCTGCATCAGCATATAGAGCAGGCGCGAGGCGTTGACGAGCTGCGCATCCGAAGCGCGACCGATCTCGTGATCGGCGACGACATAGAGGATCGCGCCCATGCCAAGGCCGGTCAGCGCCAGCAGGATCAGTACGCGGCGATAGAGCCGGATGGTGAGCGAGGAGCGCAGCTTCATGTCTGGCTGCCGCCCACCATGTAGCCAAGCCCGCGCGCGGTGCGGATGAAATCGCGCCCGAACTTGCGGCGCAGCGCCGAGATCGCGACTTCGACGGTGTTCGATTCGACCCAGTGGTCCTGATCGTACAGCTCGCCTTCGAGGTCCGCTTTCGAGACGAAGCGGCGGGCGCGGCGCATCAGCAGGGCCAGCACCCGGTATTCCTTGGCAGTGATCGCCACCGGCTCGCCCGCCAGCAGCGCGACGTGTCCGGTAAAGTCGAGCGTGACATCGCCCACACTCAGGCTGTCGGCCTGTCGCCGGTCGGTACGGCGCAGCTGCGAACGGATGCGCGCGGCCAGTTCCTCCAGATCGACAGGCTTCACCACATAGTCGTCGGCGCCCGCATCGAGTCCGGCGACGCGATGCTGCGTGCGGTCGAAGGCGGTGATGATGATCACCGGCACGGCATTGCCTTCGCCGCGCAGGGTCTTGAGCACATCGATTCCCGACAGACGTGGAAGGCCGATGTCCAGCAACAGCACGTCGTAGGGATTGACGCTGGCCGCCTCCAGCACATCGTCGCCGCGCGTAAAAAGATCCACGACGTACCCGTCCAGCTCCAGTGCGCGTTTCATGGCGCTGCCGAGGTCGGGATCGTCTTCGGCTACGAGCAGGCGGGGCAGGGCACGGACTCCGATGGGAAAGGTCTGCGATTATCGCGGGTTGTGCCGGGTATGCCAGCTTCGCGGGGGATCGCCAATCCCCCGCCCCAATCACCGGATGACGCGCCGCGCGCGAATGAGGGTAAGCGGGAAAAGTTGCATCTGAAACTGTCTTTTTTGTGTCATCAGCTTCGCATCAGCTTGGCGGCGTAGAGCGCCTCAACGGCCCCGGTGAAGGGCCGCGCGCCAATGCCTGCGAAAGTCGCCGGGCCAGCGCCAGTAACGGCATAAAAGAACATGACAGTACAGCAGTCGCCCAGCGAGATCGCCCTTCGCACGCCGCTCGATACCGGCCTCACCTTCACGCCCGCCCGCGCCGAGACGGGCCTTGCCCCGTGCGTCGCGCTGATCGGCTGCGACGGTTCCGGCAAGTCCACGCTGGCGCGCGATCTGGTGACACTGCTCGATCGCCGTGCGCCGACGCGCTCGGTCTACCTCGGGCTGGGGACGGGCGACCTTGGTCGCCGCATCGGGGAGATGCCGGTGATCGGCGCATTTGCCGAACGGTTCCTGACCGGCAAGGCGAAGAAGGCGCACGACAATCCCGAAAAGCGCCTGCCCGGCCTTGGCACGGCGATGGCGATGTTCGGCCTCTCGCTGGTGCGCCGCCGCCGTTTCCAGCAGGCGCTGGCCCTGCGCCGGCAGGGTGTGACCGTCATTACCGACCGCTATCCGCAGGCCGAAGTCCCCGGCAGCTTCGACGGGCCGGGCCTGTCGTGGCTGCGTCGCGGCACCCCCGCAGTGGAGCGCCTCGCCCAGCGCGAGCGCCAGCTCTATCGCGACATGGCCGCTTATCGCCCGAGCGTGGTGATCCGCCTGAATGTCGATGTCGATACCGCCATCGCTCGCAAGGCCGATCACGAGCGCGCGCTTCTGGAAAAGAAGATCGCGGTGGTCCCCACGCTGCGCTTTGCAGGCGCGCAGATCGTCGATGTCGATGCCACGCGGCCTTATGGCGAAGTGCTGGAATCGGTGCTCGCGGTGCTGCGCCGCCACGGCATCGAGGCCTGAGCGTACACAACCTGACGACAGGTATGGCATCGGCAGGTGACGGCTGCGCCGGTTTGCGATAACGGGCGCAGCATGAAGGCAACTCCTCTTCCGCCGCTGATCGCGGTCGTCGGGTGCGATGGCTCCGGCAAGTCCACCGTGACCGAGGTTCTGCGCGACTGGCTGGCCGAAACCCGCCCCGCGCAGATCTGTCACCTTGGCAAGCAGTCCGGCAATATCGGGCGCCAGATCGCGCGCCTGCCGATGTTCGGACGAAAGCTGGACAAGTCGATCCATTCGCGCGCGCAGAAGGCGCAGACGGACAAGGGGCCGGGGCTGGCGACGGCGTTGGTGATCTATGGCTTCTCGATGCGCCGGGTGCGCCGCTTCGCGCGGATGATGCGCCTGCGCCGCGCGGGCAACACGATCATCGCGGACCGGTTTCCGCAGCTCAAGGTGCCGGGGCCGATGGACGGCCTGGGCCTTGCCGGGGCGTCCGACAGCGGTCCGGTCGGCGTGCTCAAGCGCATGGAATATCGCCGTTATGCGGCGATGGTGGCGAACCGGCCCGATCTGGTGATCCGCCTCAACGTTTCGCTGGAGGTGGCTCTGGCGCGCAAGCCCGATCATCGCCCGTCCTCGCTGGCCCGCAAGGTGGCCGACGTGCCGCGCCTGACGTTCGAGGGCGCGCCGATCGTCGACATCAGCGCCGATCAGCCGCTGGAGCAGGTGCTCGCACAGGCCAAGGCGGCGATCACCGCGAAGCTCATCGAACTCGGGAGCCCGGCTGCGTGAGCAGAAGCCTCAATCCCAAGCACTGGTTTTCCGATGGCGTGTTCCGCGCCATCGTGCGCAATGCCTCCTACCTCGGCTCGGGCAAGCTCATGGGCGCGCTGCTGGGGCTGATCGCGCTGGCCTGCGCGGGGCGCGGGCTGACCCCGGCGCTGTTCGGTACGCTGGTGATCGTCCACAGCTATGCCAATGGCGTGGGTGCGCTGGTGAAGTTCCAGACCTGGCAGTTCATCGTGCGCTACGGCACCCCGGCCTTCGGGCGCGGCGCCATCGACGAATTGAAGGACGTTACCGGTTTCGCCTTCGGGCTGGACCTTGCCAGCGGGCTGATCGGCATGGCGGGCGGCATGATCCTGCTGCCGTTCCTGGGCGAGTGGCTGAGCATTCCCGCCGCCGACATGAACCTGGCGCTGTTCTACTGCACCCTGATCCCGACGATGACGGCGGCGACGCCCACCGGCATCCTGCGCGTGCTCGACCGGTTCGACCAGATCGCGCTGCAGCAGCTTGTTACCCCGATCCTGCGCGCCGTCGGCGGCCTGATCTCGTATTTCGGGCATCTGGGTTTCCCCGGCTTCGTCCTCACCTGGTATGTCGGCGACCTTGCCGGAGACCTGTGCCTGTGGGCGATGTCGGTGGTCGAACTGCGCCGCCGGGGCATCCGCGGCGCGCTGCGTCCCGGCCTGATGGGGCCGGGCAAGCGCATCGCGGGCGCCTGGGACTTCGTGTGGACCACCAACTTCGCGCATTCGATCTGGGCCGCATGGGGGCCGGTCAGCAACCTGATCGTCGGCGCGCTGCTGGGGCCTGCTAGCGCGGGCCTGTTCAAGATCGCCGCGACCTTCTTCGATTCGGCGAGCAAGCCTGCCGATCTGCTGTCGCGCAGCTTCTATCCCGAGATCATGCGCCTCGATCCCTCCAGCCGCCACCCCTGGCAGCTGGCGATCCGCAGCGCGCTGATGTCCGGCGCAATGGGCTTCGTGATCCTGCTGGTGGTGATCCTGGGCGGTGAGCCGGTGATCGCGGCGGTATTCGGCAAGCGTTATCTTGCCGCCTACGACCTGCTCCAGCTGATGACCGCCTCGCTGATCGTGACGATGGCGAGCTTCCCGCTCGAATCGCTGCTCTACATGGCCGGGCGCCAGCGCGCGGCGCTGTTCGCGCAAGGTGCGGCGGCGGCAGGCTATGCGGTGCTGCTGTTCGTGCTGATCCACCTGTTCGGCGTGACCGGGGCGGGGCTTGCCTATGTCGGCGGGGTCATGCTCAACGCGCTGTTCATGCTGATCCCGACCTGGGATGCCTACCGCAAGCGGGCGAGCCTCAGCCATGAGCCGGTGCAGGAAGCGCCTGCATGACCGCGCGCGCCTATCCGCCGCAGGTGATGGCGGCGATGTTCGAGGCGGTGGAGATGAACGACGTGGTCGATCCCGTCGTCAGCCTTCCCGATCCGCTTCCCATCGCCTGCACCGAGGCGGATATCCGGGGCTGCTTCGCGCTGTGCCGCCAGTTCTGGGAAGAGGGCGCACCGCGCGCCGAGATCGCGCAACTGCTCGGCACGCTGATGGCCAGCGGCGATCTGCCGCGCGAATCGCGGGTGCGCTACAAGCATATCCGCGCCAGCTACAAGCAGTTGCGCTTCGCCTCTGTGCTCTATGGCAAGCGGCACAAGGCGCCGCTGCTGTTTCGCTGGACGGTGGCCTTGATGGGGCACTTGCAGGATGCCTTCCGCAATGGGCGGCGCATGACGGTGCTGGGCCATGTTCTGCTGCTGCGCCTGCTGGTGACATGGCCGGTCTGGGCGCTCGTGCGGCGCGAGATCGACCGGATAGAGCTGGACGATGCTGCCGGGTTCCTCGCCTTCCGCCGCGCCGAGTTCGCTAAACTTCGCCGCTGGACCGAAGGCGGGCATCCCACCGGCCACGTCTTTCACATGATGCGCAAGGTGGTGAGCCGGCAGGTCTCGTTCTACGATTCCTGGCGCACCATCGCGCCGGACGAGGATCGCTATCGCATGTCGCGCTTTCTGAGTGCGATCAACGGCTTGATGGGCAGTCTTCATGACGATCTGGTGGAGCAGACCTGCAAGGGCCTGCGCGACTACCACCGCGACGACGTGGCCTTGCCCGAGGATATCGACCAGCGGCTGCGCACGCTCGTAACCGCGCTGCCAGCCTAAGTAACAGGGGCTTAGAGCGCCTCCAGCCACTCCGCGATCATCGCGCGGCCTGCCTCGACAGCGCCGGGGCCGTGTTTGGCGTAAGCGTTGCGCAGGCAGCAGGCGGTCTGCCCGGTCTTGGCGAAATCGTCCGGCCAGGCATCGACCCAGGTGTCGAAGCGCGGGTCGAGGCCCATCTCGGCATGGAACTGCAAGGCCAGCAGATGTTCACCGCGCCGGAAGGCCTGATGCGCGTAAAGGTCGCTGCTCGCCAGATGCTCGACGTTCGGGGGCGGGGTGAAAGTGTCGCCATGCCAGTGCAGCACCGGCACGTTGCGCAAGTGACGCAGCGGACCGCTCGCCCCGGCATCGGACAGCGCGACGGGGTGAAAGCCCACTTCCTTGGCCGGGCCGCGATAGACCTCGGCGCCCAGCGCCGCCGCCACGATCTGTGCGCCGAAGCACACGCCCAGCGTCGCGCGGCCGCTTTCGATGCGGGCGCTGACCTGCCGGATCTGCGGGGCGATCCACGCGTGATGGTCCTGCTCGTAGACGCTCATCGGCGCGCCCATCATGATCAGCAGGTCGGGCGCGGACAGGTCCATCGCGGCGAAGGCCGGATCGGTCACGTCCACGCGATCGAGCACATAGCCTGCCGCCTCGATCGGCGCGCGGTAGCCGGCGATGCCCTCGTGCGGGACATGGCGGACGACCAGCGCAGACTTCATCGGCAAACTCCGGCGGGTAGGGTGTTTAACTCTATCACATGAGTTGAGATATTGCAGGCTTGCCGGTATGTCCACCCTGCTTCTATCGGAGCGGATTGCCTTTTTGGCCGGGTGGTTGGGGATTTTCGACGAATGACGCGTGCACAACTGGTCCTTGCCTCGCTGGTGGCAGGCGTGATCGCGGGCGTGGCCTTGCGCTGGAGCGATGTGCCCGCGCTGGTGAGCGTGGCCCGCACGCTGCTGCCGCTGGGGCAGATGTGGGTCCATGCGCTGCAGATGACGTTGATCCCGCTGGTCTTCGCGATGATCGTCCACGGCGTCGCCAGCGCGGTGCAGCAGGGACGCGGCGGGCGGCTGATCGGACTGACACTGGTCGTCTTCCTGGTCGCGATGGCGGTCGCTGCCGCCATCGGCACGGTGATGACCGAGGCGGCGCTACACATCTGGCCGCTGCCCTCGCACGCGCTCGACAGCCTGCTGGCGGGGCAGAAGCCCGATGCGGTGCCCTCGCTTGCCGACCAGTTGCTGGCCATCGTCCCGATCAACCCGGTGGCGGCCGCTGCCGGAGGGCAGATCTTCCCGCTGGTGGTGTTCGGCCTCGCTTTCGGCGCCGCCATCGCCACGCTCTCGCGTGAGGCGGACGGCGGCGAGCCGGTGGTGATGCGCGTGCTCTCGCAGATCGCCCAGGCGATGATGAAGATCGTCGACTGGGTGCTGATGGCCGCGCCGCTCGGCATTTTCCTGCTGGCGATCGGGCTGGGGCTGGACTCCGGCTTCGGCGTCGCGCGGGTGCTCGGCGTGTTCATCGCGCTGTGCTTTGCGACAACGATCGTGATGACGGCGCTGTGCTATGTCGTGGTGCGGGTGGCGGGCCTTGGCAGCCTGAAGCGCTTCGCCAGCGCCATCGCGCCTGCACAGGCACTGGCGGCGGGCAGTTCCTCGTCGATGGCGGCGACGCCTGCGATGATCGAGGCGGCGGTCGACCGGCTCGGCATTTCGGAGGACGTCGCGGGGCTGGTGATCCCGCTGGCGGTCTCGATCTTCCGCCTCGGCACCGCAGCGCACGCCGTCGCCGCTGTGCTTGTCGCCGCGCATGCCGTGGGGATCGAGCCGGGGCCGCTGCAACTGGTGCTGGCAGGCGTCGCGGTGGTGCTGGGCACGATCTCGGGCGCAGGGCTTCCCGGCGCGGCGGTGATCTATGCGATCTATGGCCCCGGCATCCAGTTCCTGGGCGCGCCGATGGCGATCCTGCCGCTCTACGTGGCGGTGATCGCGCTGCCCGATCCGATCATCACCTTGTGCAGTGTGACCGGAGACCTCACCGCCGCCGCACTGGTGGACCGGCTAATCCGGGGCAGGGCGGCGGAGGGATGATCCTTCGGGAGCCGTTCTATGCCGCGTGGAAAAATGCGGATAGTATGTTAGCACCCCTTAGCGGACATATCCTCTCTCCTCTTCAGGGGAGAGATACGAAGGCTTGGCAGCTTGCTGCCTAGCCGTAGTTGAGAGGGGCTTATGCCGGGTATTCCCCTCTCCCAACCCTCTCCCCTGAAGGGGAGAGGGCTTATGCCGCTCCCCACTCTTCTTCGCCATTCAGTGTGCGGCAAATTCGTCCACGCCACCGTTCAAGCGCCTTTCGGAAGGTTGCGACCCGATAAGGCTGCGTTCTCGGGCGAGGCATCGGCGTCGCTCCATCCGTTCCTGACGACAACCCGCGAGGGGCGCGCGGATGGAGCGAGCACCGATGCCTGTTTCCGGTAAACGGGGCGCGGCTTTCCACCGTCACCCCGTTTCCTGAGGTCAGGCGGTGAGGTCCATCACCACGCGGCCTTCGATCTGGCCCTTGTGCATGCGATCGAAGATCGTGTTGATGTCCTCGATCTTGGCGGTTTCGATGGTGGCCTTGACCTTGCCGTCGGCGGCAAAGTCGAGCGATTCCTGAAGGTCGTTGCGGGTGCCGACGATCGAGCCGCGCACGGTGATGCCGTTCAGGACCATGCCGAAGATGTTGAGCGGGAAGTCGCCCGGCGGCAGGCCGTTAAGCGCCACGGTGCCGCCGCGTGCCACCACGTTCACCGCCTGCGCGAAGGCCTTTTCGCTCACCGCCGTCACCAGCACGCCGTTGACGCCGCCGCCGGTCTCCTTCTTGATGACCGTTTCGGGATCCTCGTGCAGTGCGTTGACGGTGATCGTCGCGCCCAGTTTCTTCGCCAGTTCCAGCTTCTTGTCGTCGATATCGATGGCCGCGACGTTGAGGCCCATCGCCTTGGCATATTGCACCGCCATGTGGCCGAGGCCGCCGATGCCGCTGATCGCCACATAGTCACCCGGCTTGGTGTCGGTCATCTTCAGGCCCTTGTAGACCGTGACGCCCGCGCAGAGCACCGGGGCGATCTCGTTGAAGCCGATGTTGTCGGGCAGGTGGCCGACATAGTTGGGATCGGCGATCACGTAGTCTGCAAAGCCGCCGTTCACCGAGTAGCCGGTGTTGAGCTGTTCGACGCACAGGGTTTCCCAGCCGCCCATGCAGTGTACGCAGTGGCCGCAGGCCGAATAGAGCCACGGCACGCCCACGCGATCGCCCTCCTTGACGTGCTTCACGCCCGCGCCGACCTGGCTGACGAAGCCCACGCCTTCGTGGCCGGGAATGAACGGGGGATTGGGCTTGACCGGCCAGTCGCCCTCGGCGGCGTGAAGGTCGGTGTGGCACACGCCCGAGGCCTGGATGGCCACCTGGATCTGGCCGGGGCCGACTTCGGGAACGGGAACCTCGTCAATGGTGAGCGGCTTGCCGAACTCGCGGACGACGGCAGCTTTCATTGTCTTGGCCATTTCATCTCTCTCCTTGTTGCGTGCCTCTGGCGGGGCAGCGTGGGGAGGAGGTTAGGCGCTCTGGCAAACGAGGGAATAGGACCGGGAGGGCGATGGCCCCCAAGCTGTCCCGGTGGTGAGACAGCTTGAGGGCGATGTATTCGGCAGGCCGCGCGCTCTTCCTCAGTGCAGCTTCAGGCGCGGGCGCACGATGCGGTTGACGTGGCCGACCACGATCAGCGCGGAGCCCTTGATCCAGCCGTGGATCGCCAGAAGATGCATGCGATAGAGCGAGGCATAGACGAAGCGCGCGATGCGCCCCTCCACCGCCATCGCCCCGCCGACGAGCGAGCCCATCAGGTTGCCGACCGTCGAATAGCGGCTGAGCGAGACGAGCGAGCCCTTGTCGCGATAGACGAAGTCCACCGGCTGGCGGCTGGACATCAGACGGGCGAGGTTCTCGTAGACGGTTGCCGCCATCTGGTGCGCGGCCTGTGCGCGCGGGGGCACCGGACGCTCGTTGCCGGGCAGGATGCACAAGGCGCAGTCGCCCATCGCGAAGACCCGGTCGTCCACCGTGCTCTGCAACGTGGGACGCACCACGATCTGGCCGCCGCGCGCGGTTTCCAGCTCGCCCAGCTGGCCCGCGATCGGCGCGGCCTTCACACCCGCCGCCCAGACTTCCAGGTCGGACGCGATCTGTTCGCCATTGGCCAGCACCATGGCATCGCGCGTTACCTCGGTGACGGCGGTGCCGGTGAGGATACGCACGCCCAGCTTTTCGAGTTCGGCGTGGGCATCGGCGGCGAGGCGTTCGGGCAGGGCAGGCAAGATGCGCGGGCCTGCCTCGATCAGCGTGACCTGCAGGCGGCTGGCATCGAAGACTTCGAGGCCGTAATAGGCCAGCGCCTCGGCGGCGTTGAACAGTTCGGCGGACAGTTCCACCCCGGTTGCGCCCGCGCCGACGATGGAGATGCGCACGTGTGCGTCGGCACCCGGATCGTCGGTCAGCGCGCGCGAGACGCGCAGGCAATGGTCGAGCAGCTTGTCGCGGAAGCGGTCGGCCTGTTTGCGGCTGTCGAGGAAGATGCAGTTCTCTTGCACGCCCGGTGTGCCGAAATCGTTGGTGACGGAGCCATAGGCGAGCACGAGGTAGTCATAGCGGATGCGGTGGCGGGCAATGATCTCGCGCCCGTCCTCGTCGATCAGCGGGGCGATCACGATCTCGCGCGCGGCGCTGTCCACGCCTTCGAGCGTACCGTTGAAGAAGCGATAGCCGAAGCGGTGGCAGTGGGCGCGGTAGCCCACCTCGTCGATATTGGCATCGAGCGCGCCGGTGGCGACTTCGTGCAGCAGCGGCTTCCAGATATGGGTGCGGTTGCGCTCGACAAGGATGATGTCGTGATGCTTGCGGCCAAAGCGCTTGCCCAGTTTCGCGGCCAGTTCCAGCCCGGCTGCACCACCGCCGACGATCACGATCTGGGTTTTGCGGGGGCGGTATCGTCGGCCATCGGCAAGCTCATCGGCTAGAGGGCAGTTACCGGCGCCACGCGAACGCCGGGCACAAGGGGCTCTAGCTCAATGCTTTGCAGATCGTAACGTTCCGGATCGTCCATCCGCGTGCAAACTGTCTCTTCGCAGTTGCAGCATTCGCGGGTGGCGATGCGGGAACCTTCAGCGCTGCGCCTGTTGCAGCAGTCGGCGGGCGCGCTCTACCACCGGGCGGTCCACCATCGCGCCGTCGAGCGCGACGGCGCTGCCGCCTGCCGCCGCATCCGCCGCGACGATCCGGCGCGCGCGGTCCAGTTCGGCTTCGGACGGCGCGAGCGCTGCGGCGACCGGGGCCAGCTGTGCGGGGTGGATGCACATCTTGGCAGTGAAGCCCAGCGCGCGGGCGACGCGCATCGCGGCTTCGTTCAGGGGAACATTGCGGAAGTCGGGCGTCACGCTGTCGACCGGGGCCGCGATCCCGGCGGCGCGGCTGGCAATGGCCAGACGCAGGCGCAGCGGGTCGAAGGCGCGATCCGTGGCGTTCGCGTCGCCCGAGGGCAGGTCGAGGTCGAGCGCAAGGTCGATGGTGCCGATGGCAAGCCGCACCACGCCGGGCACGCGGGCGAGCGCTTCGGGATCGGCAGCGCCCGCGGCGCTCTCGACCAACGCCAGCACCGGCACACGCGCGGCAAGCTCCACCAGCGCCGGGTCGTCGGCGCGGGCCTTGGGCATCATCACGCCGGTGAGGTTCGGATGCCCTGCGAGCACGGCGTCGGCGGCGAACCATGGCGTGTCCGAGGCATTGAGGCGCACCATCGCGCGGCCGCCCGCATCGAGCCAGCTGCGCACGGCTTCGCGTGCGGCGTCCTTTTCGGCGGGCGGCACTGCGTCTTCGAGATCGAGGATCGCAAGGTCGGCGCCGCTGCCCCCCGCCTTGTCGAAGCGGTCGGCGCGGTTGCCGGGCACGAACAGGAAGTGGCGCGCGGCGCTGATCGTCTCGATGACCTGTGCGGTGTCCGACATGCCGGGATTATGCATGGGCCTGTCAGACATGGGCAAGGCCGATCTCGGCAAGGATCGCGGCGGTGTGTTCGCCGGGCGCGGGATCGGGTCCATGCGGGCATCGCTCTGGCCGGGGGGAAGCAGCGCGGGCACGGGGCCTGCTTCGGTCATCACCTCGCGCCAGCGGTTGCGCGCCTCCAGCTGGCGGTGCGACCACAGTCCGGCCATGTCGTTGACGTGGGCATTGGCGATCTGCGCCTTGTCGAGCGCGGCCAGAACGTCCTCGGCGGCCATGGCGCCCAGCACTTCCCCGATGATCGCGCCCAGCTCCGCACGGTTGGCAGAGCGGGCCGAGTTGGGGGAAAAGCGTGGATCGGTCGCAAGGTCCGGCTGGCCGAGGACATGTGCGCAGAACGAGGCCCATTCGCGCTCGTTCTGGATGCCGAACATCACTTCGCCATCGGCGGCGGGGAAGGGGCCGTAAGGGTAGATCGTCGCGTGGTAGGCGCCGTTGCGCGGCGGCTGCGCGGCGCCTTCGAAGGCGTAGTACAGCGGGAAGCCCATCCACTCGGCCATCGCCTCCAGCATCGAGACGTCGATGTGGCGGCCCTTGCCGGTGCGCCCGCGCTCGATCAGCGCGGCGAGGATGTTGGTGTAGGCGTACATGCCCGCCGCGATATCGGCGATCGAGCAGCCCGCCTTCACCACCTCGTCAGGCGTGCCGGTCACCGAGAGGAAGCCCGATTCGGCCTGGATCAGCAGGTCGTAGGCCTTGCGGTCGCGGTCCGGGCCGTCCTGCCCGTAGCCCGAGATGTCGCAGACGATCAGGCCCGGATGGGTGTCCTTCAGGCTGGCGAAGTCGAAGCCCATGCGGCCCGAGGCACCGGGGGCAAGGTTCTGCACCAGCACATCGGCCTTGGCGACCAGACGGCGCAGCGCTTCGAGGCCGCCTTCCGACTTCAGATCCAGCGCGACGCTTTCCTTCGAGCGGTTGGTCCACACGAAGTGCGAGGCCATGCCGTTGACGCGCTCGTCATAGGCGCGGGCGAAGTCACCGGCGCCGGGGCGCTCCACCTTGATGACGCGGGCGCCGAGATCGGCCAGCTGGCGCGTCGCGAAAGGCGCGGCGATGGCGTGTTCGAGGCTGACAACAGTGATGCCTTCGAGCGGGCGCATGATCGGGTCGGTCTCCGTGGGATAAGGAACGGGCAGGTCAGGAATACAAAGCGCGCCGCCGCCCCGTGGTGAGTGCTGCCGGGAGGAGAGAGGCTGCACACGGGACGGCGGCGTGTTCCATCACTTGTGGAACATGTAGGTCTTGGTGTTGGTGAATTCGGCGAGGCCCTCGGCGCCGTTCTCCACGCCCATGCCCGACTGCTTGTGGCCGCCGAAGGGAATGTCGATGCCGTGGATGTGGATCTCGTTGACCCACACGGTGCCGGTTTCGAGGCGGCGGGCCACGGCGATGGCGGCATCGCGATCGCGGCCCCAGACCGAGCCTGCCAGGCCGAACGGGCTGGCGTTGGCCTTGGCGATCACTTCTTCCACGTCGTCGAAGGCGACGATCGGCAGGATCGGGCCGAACGGCTCTTCCTGCACGATGCGGCTGTTCTCGGGCGGATTGTCGACCACGGTGATCGGCACGAAGTTGCCCGCAAGGCTCTCGTCGATGGTCCCGCCCAGCGGCACCTTGTAGCCGTTCGCCTTCACGTCGGCGAACAGGTCACGCAGCTTGTCGTACTGCATGCGGTTCTGGATGGGGCCAAGATCGGTACTCTCGTTCATGCCGTTGCCCACGGTCTTGTCCTTGGCGAAGGCGACGAAGGCCTCGACGAACTGCGCGTGGATCGAGCGGTGAACGTAGATGCGCTTGGAGGCGATGCACCACTGGCCCGAATTGCCGAAGGCGGCCCAGAACAGCGTCGGCACGATGGTTTCCCAGTCGGCATCGGCCAGCACGATGGCGGCATCGTTGCCGCCCAGTTCCAGCGTGATGCGCTTGAGGTTGGTCGAGCCCGAGGCCATCACCTTCTTGCCGGTGGCGGTGGAGCCGGTGAAGCTGATCTTGGCGATGTCCGGGTGCTCGGTCATCTGCTGGCCCAGTTCGTTGCCGCCCGAGACGATGTTGAGCACGCCTGCGGGGAACACCTGTTGCGCGATCTCGCCGAAGCGCAGCGTGCACAGCGGGGTGTAGGGCGAGGGCTTCATCACCATGGTGTTGCCGGTGACGAGGCAGGGCGCGACCTTCCACAGGCCCAGCAGCACCGGGAAGTTCCACGGGGTGATCGCACCGACGACGCCGAGCGGGGTGTGATCGACCTCCACCACATGGTCGGGCGTGTCTTCGAGGATCTCGCGCTCAAGGCGGCGCTTGGCGACTTCGCGGACCCAGAAGATCGCGGCCTCGACTTCGCCCTTGGCCATCGAGTGGCGCGGCTTTCCCTGTTCGAGTGTCAGCAGCGTGATCAGCTCGTCCTTGTGGGCTTCGAGCGCATCGGCATAGGCCTCGATCATCGCCCCGCGCTCGTCCCAGCTGAGCGCGGCCCAGGCGGGGAAGGCGGCCTTGGCGGCGGCGATGGCCTCTTCCAGCTGCTCGGGCGAGCCTTCGGGCGCCTGCGCGAAGACTTCGTTGGTGGCCGGGTTCAGCACGTCGAACGTGCGGTTCGCCTCGATCAGCTTGCCGGCGATCGAGAGCTTGTAGGGAGCGGCGAAGTCCACGCTGACGGGCTTCGCAAGGGTGGTCTGGTCAGTCATGACTGTATCCTTCAAGTCGAATGTCAGGGGCGAACGATAGGCTTCAGAACCACGCCGCTTTCGCTGTCGGCGATGGCCTGGTTGATCTCTTCGAGCGGGTAGAACTTCACCAGCTTGTCGAAGGGGAACTTGCCCTGGCTCCACAGGTCGATCAGCTGCGGGATGAACACCTGCGGCACGCTGTCGCCTTCGATGATGCCGCGCACGGTACGACCGAACAGCAGCGTGTTCATGTCGAGGCTGGCGCATACGCCCATGTTGGCGGCGCCGATCAGCCCGCAGGTGCCCGGAATGCTCAGGGCATCGACGGCCTGTTCCAGCACCTTGGAGACACCGGTGCATTCCAGCGTGAAGTTCACGCCCGCGCCATCGGTGAGCGCGCGGATCGCCTCGACGGTGTTCTCGCGCCCGCCGTTGACGACGTGCGTCGCGCCCAGTTCCTTCGCCAGTTCAAGGCGCGAATCGTGCAGATCGACGACGATGATCTTGGTGCAACCGACGGCCGCTGCGGCCATCACGGCGGAGAGGCCGACCGAGCCTGCGCCGAACACCGCGATGGATGAACCCGCATGGGGCTTCAACGCATTGAGCACCGCGCCCGCGCCGGTGGAGATGCCGCAGCCCAGCGGGCCCATCAGTTCCAGCGGCACGTCCTGCCGGATCTTCACGGCATTGCGCTCGGTGGCGATGGCATACGTACCGAAGCTCGACTGGGCGAAGAATGCGGTGCCAAGGTCGTGGCCATGGCAGTCGCAGGTGGACTGGCTGCCGTCCATGCGCGCGCCCTTGAAGTTGCGGTCGTAGAATTCGCTGCAATAGCCCGGCAGGCCCGAGCGGCAGTTGCCGCACACGCCGCACGAACCGAACGCCAGAACGACATGATCGCCCGCCTTCAGCGTGGTGACGCCCGCGCCGACCTTCTCGACGATGCCGGCGCCTTCGTGACCGAGCACCAGCGGCAGCGGCACCGGATAGCCCTGATCGCGCACGACCATGTCGGTGTGGCACACGCCGGTTCCGACGATGCGCACCAGAACCTCGTCGGCGCGCGGCTCGCCGAAGACCACGTCTTCGACCGAGAGCGGCTGCGCCTTGTCGCGCGCGATGGCGGCCTTACCTTCCAGCATCCTTGTTCACTCCGTTTCTTGTTATTTCGGACACCGGGCGCCCCCCTTCGCCCGGCCTATTGTCTTCAGACCGAACGCCCGCCATCGACGGGAAGTTCGACGCCGGTGATGTAGTCCGCCTGCGCAAGGTAGAGCGCGGCTTCGGCCACGTCGTTCGGCTGGCACAGGCGGCCCAGCGGGATCGAGGCCATGAACTTGTCGCGGTTCTCGGGGGTGTCGGGCACGCCCATGAAGTCGGCCAGCATGCCGGTGACGCCCATCACCGGGGCGATCGCGTTGACGCGGATGTTCATCGGCGCGAACTCGACGGCGAGCGCCTTGGACAGCACGTTGGTCGCGCCCTTCGAGCCTGCGTACCACGAAAGGCCGGGGCGCGGGCGGATGCCCGAAACCGAACCGACGTTCAGGATCACGCCGCCACCGTTGTCGCGCATCGCCGGGACCACCGACTGCACCATCAGGTAGACGCTCTTGATGTTGACGGCGAGCACGCGGTCGAAGGTCTCTTCGTCCACTTCCAGCGCGGGCTGGTTCTTGTGGGTATACCCGGCATTATTGATGACGATCTGCGGCACGCCCAGCTTCTCGACCGTGGTGGCGACCACCGCCTCGATATCGGCGCGCTTGCTGACGTCGGCACGCAGGGCGATCGCGGTGCCTTCTCCTGCCTCAGCGGTAATAGCGTCGGCGACGGCCTGCGCCTTCTCCAGATTGAGATCGACGATCGCGACCTTGGTGCCCAGCGCGGCGAAGCGATGCGCCATCGCCTCGCCGAAGCCGCTTGCCGCGCCGGTAATCAGCGCGACCTTGCCTTGCAGTTCCATCCTCTACTCCTTGGGTATGCCTTGAATTTCGTAGACCCGGCGTTTGCGACCCGTCGGGCGTATCCGTGTGATCAATCAGCCGTGGTTCAGCACCATCGTCTTGGTCTTGCTGAAGTCATGAAGGGCGGCGAAGCCCTTCTCGCGGCCATGGCCGCTCTTGCCCGCGCCGCCGAAGGGCAGTTCGATGCCCGCGCCCGCACCGTAGCAGTTCACGAAGACCTGGCCTGCACGCACGCGCTTGACCATGCGCATCTGGCGCCCGCCGTCGCGCGTCCACACGGCGGCGACAAGGCCGTAGTCGGTGGCGTTGGCGAGGGCCACGGCATCCGCCTCGTCGTCGAAAGGCAGCACCGTCAGCACCGGGCCGAACACTTCCTCGTTGGCGATCACGTTGTCGCGCGGCACCGGGCCGAGCAGGGTGGGGGCGACGTAGAAGCCGTCCTTCGCCACGCCCGCATCGAGCTTGCCCCGCGCCAGCACCGGGATGCCGTCCGCCGCCGCCTGATCGAGGAAGCTCTGGACGCGGGCCTGCTGCTTGGCGGTGATGATCGGTCCGCAGTCGAGGTCCATCTCCGGCGCGCCGACGCGCACTTTCTCGAACTCGGCGGCGAGGCGTGCGACGAACTGGTCGTGCACCGAGCGCTCGACCAGCAGGCGGCTGCCTGCCGAGCAGGTCTGGCCGCTGTTCTGGACGATGGCCTTGACGATCACCGGGATCGCGGCGTCGAAATCGGCATCGGCGAAGACGATCTGCGGGCTCTTGCCGCCCAGTTCCAGCGTGCAGGTGATGTAGTGATCGGCGCAGAGCTTCTGGATGATCTGGCCGACCTGCGGCGATCCGGTGAACGACATGAAGTCCACTCCGTGATGCGCCGCCAGCGCTGCGCCCGCCGTGGCGCCGCGTCCGGTCACGATGTTCAGCGCGCCCTCGGGGAAGCCTGCTTCGGCGGCCAGTTCCACCAGTCGCAGCGCGCTGGCCGAAGCGTCCTCGGCAGGCTTGAGCACCGTTGCATTGCCCACCGCGAGCGCAGGGGCGAGGGTGCGGCCGAACATCTGCGCGGGATAGTTCCACGGCAGAATATGACCGGTGACGCCGTGCGGTTCGTGGATCACGCCGACGTGATAGCCCGAAAGGTAGGGAATGGTCTCGCCGTGTAGCTTGTCCGCCGCGCCGCCGTAGAACTCGAAGTAGCGGGCGAGCGCGACGATATCGGCATCGGCCACGCTCTTGGGCTTGCCGGTGTCGCGCGCCTCGATGGCGGAAAGCTCGGCGGCGTTCGACAGGATCAGATCGCCCAGACGCGTCAGCATCCGCCCGCGCTCGGTGGCGGTGGTGCGGCCCCAGGCACCCTCGTCGAAGGCCTTGCGCGCGGCGCGCACGGCCAGATCGACATCGGCCTCGGTGCTGTCGGGAATTTCGCCATAGCTCTTGCCGGTGGCAGGCTCGATCACCGGCAGGCTCGCGTCGGTCTGCGGATCGACCCAGGCGCCGCCAATGAAATTGCGGCTGAAATCGACTTTCATGTTCATCCTCCGGGTGGGCGTCGTCTCGCCTCGTCTGATGTCGGGATAGCCAGTCCTCGCCATATGGTCTAATAGCGGTTTCAGTAGATTTCGATTAGATCTGGATATGGAACTCAGGCACCTTCGCTATGCCCTCGCCGTGGCCGAGGATCTGCACTTCACCCGCGCCGCGCAGCGCCTCGGCATCGCGCAGCCGCCGCTCAGCCAGCAGATCAAGGCGCTGGAGAGCGAACTGGGCACCCAGCTGTTCCACCGCCTGACGCGCGGGGTGGAGCTGACCGAGGCGGGGCGCGCCTTCATGCCCTATGCGCAGGCCGCGCTCGCCGCTGCCGATCAGGCGATCCACGCCGCCAGGCGCGCCGCGCGGGGCGAGATCGGTGGCCTCTCGATCGGCTTCACCAGCTCGGCCTCGTTCAACCCGATGGTCCCGCGCATCATCGGGCGGTTGCGGGAGAGGCACCCCGACCTTGCGATCACGCTGGTCGAGCAGACCACCGTGCGGCTGCTGGAAGCGCTGGAGGACGGCAGCCTCGACGTCGCCTTCCTGCGTCCGACGCTGGGCGAGACCGACGGCCTCGTCACTCGCCGCCTGCCCGACGAGGCGCTGTGGGTGGCGATGCCCGCGCGGCACCGGTTGGCGGGGCGGGCGGAAGTCGATCTGGTCGATCTGGCGGGCGATCCCTTCATCCTCTACCCGCGCAGCAACGGGCGCCTGCTTTACGACAGCATCATCGCCGCTTGCCGCAACGCCGGATTCTCGCCTCGCATCGCGCAGGAGGCGCCACAGATGGCCTCGACCGTGAACCTCGTCGCGGCGGGCGTGGGCGTGGCGCTGGTGCCCGAATCGATGTGCCAGCTGCACACGCAGGGCGTGACTTACGCGCGCATCGCCGGAGACGGCCCCCGCGCCCAGATGGTCGTCGCCCACCGCCGCGTCGGTGCGCTCAGCCCCGCCGTGCGCAACTTCATCGCCTGCGTGACGGCGGAGGGGTAGGGGAGAGGGGGCTCCATTGCATGCGCCTCCCGCCACCCTCGCCCAGCCTGAGCGGGGGAAGTGTGTGGGGCGGAGAACTGCGGTAAGCAGGGCGTTCGGAATTGAAGCCAAGGCTGCACGGCGCGTCCCTCGTTTCGTCATTCCCGCGCAGGCGGGAATCCAGATCCACGCCCTCGACCGGATCGGACGCTGCCGGGTTACGCCAGCTGGATCCCCGCCTGCGCGGGGATGACGAAACGAGGGACGGAAGCGCTTTCCTTGACGAGAATTTTGAAGCTAAGCTGAGGGTATTTAACCGCTACCCGGAATGCATCGCCATCTATGTCTTTGGCAAATAGCAAGTTTGTGATCGACGGCTCACGACGCAAGGCTTTCCTCAAGGCTCTGGGATCGGCAGTTTTCGGTGCAGTCGGTTTCTGGATGACTGGCACGTCGGGAACCAGCCGCCACCCGACGTGGGAGATACACGCACTTGGATGGTTTGTTGTCGTTGCGATGGCGGCAAATCTGGTTTCGGCGATGCTCGCATCCGTTCAGCCGAACAGACTGGTCATCGACAGCACCGGCTTTCGCGTAAAGCGGTGTTTTCGGTCGGAGTGTAGCTATCGATGGGAGGACATCGACCGGCTTTGGGTGTTTCAGTCAAAAGCGTCTCGCACGGTTCGGTTTGTGGTCTGGACCTATACGCCGGAGTCCGGGCTGGTGACGCCTGTCCGGCGCGGTCGCGACTACGACGGCTGGTTGCCTGCCGCATGGACGCTAAGCGTGGACGAAGTGGCGGCGGAACTGTCCGCCGCCAAAACTCGCGCACTGTCGCAGGGCTGACGCGCAAAGCGCCAGCCCACCCCATCACCCCGCGATCATCCGGGCGCCGCGCCAGCCGATCAGGATCGAGGGCGCATTGGTGTTGCCGGTGGTGATCGTGGGCATCACCGAGGCGTCGGCGACGCGCAGGCCTTCGATGCCGTAGACGCGAAGTTGCGGATCGACGACGGATTCTGCGTCGGTGCCCATCTTCGCAGTGCCCACCGGGTGGAAGTAGGTCGAGACCGACTTCTGCAGGAAGTCGCGATAGGCCTCGGGGCTGTCGACGGCGGCGGCGGGCATCAGTTCGGACTTGCGGATATCCTTGTAGGCATCCGAATTGCCGATCTCGCGCGCGAGGTTGGTCGCGGCCTTCAGCGCGATCAGGTCCTGTCCCGATTGCAGGTAGTTCGGATCGATCACCGGGTTGGCGCGCGGATCGGCCGAGGTGATCGTCACCGCGCCGCGCGACTTGGGGCGCATCACGCCGCACAGGATCGCATAGCCGTGGGTCTGCTGGAGCTTCAGCTCCTTGGTGGCGAAGGGCACGCTGACGTAGAGCGCGTTGATGTCCGGCGCGGGCTGATCGGGCGTGGACTTCCACCACATGTAGACTTCGGAGTGGTTGTAGTTGGTGGGCGGCACCGGGTGCTTGGCCTCGAAGTTGACGCCCGCGCCCAGCACATGGTCCTGTAGGTTGCGCCCGACGCCCGGCAGGTCGACGACCGGGGTGATGCCCAGACGCTTGAGGTGCGCGGCCTCGCCGATGCCCGACAGCGTCAGCAGCTTGGGGGTGATGACCGCGCCTGCCGAGAGGATCACTTCCTTGTTGGCGCGCACCGTCACCGGGCGCCCGGCGTGGAGATACTGCACGCCCACGCAGCGCCCGTTCTCGATCACCAGCTTGAGCACCGGGGCCTCGGTCAGCACCGTCAGCTTGCGGCCCGCATCGATGGCGGGGCGCAGGAAGGCGACGGCGGTGTTCTGGCGCTTGCCCGCATAGACGGTGAAGTTCACCCAGGCCGGGCCTTCCAGCGTGCCGCCGTTGAAGTCCTTCGTCTCCGGGTAGCCGAGCGATTTCGCGCCTTCCATGAACGCTCGCGCGCCTTCGTGGCCCTTGGCCGGATCGGGCTGGGTGACGTGGAGCGGGCCGCCTGCACCGCGCAGGGCGCTGGCGCCGCCCTGCCAGTCTTCCAGCGCCTTGTATTCGGGCAGCACCGAGTCCCAGCCCCAGCCGGTGGCGCCGTTGTAGTCCCAGTCGTCATAGTCCTTGGCCGAGCCGCGGCAGTAGATCATGCAGTTGACGCTGGAGCAGCCGCCAAGGCCTTCGCCGCGCGGATAGGGCACGACGCGGTTCTGGGCGTGGATCTGCGGCGCGGTCTCGTAGGTCTTGGTGAACGGCGAGGCGAGCGCGGCGGGCCACTGCGAGGGATCGGTGATCAGCGGGTTGAGATCGGACAGGCCGCCTTCGAGCACCAGCACCGAGGCATCGGTGCGCTTGGCCAGTTCGCCTGCCAGCGTCGCGCCGGACGATCCCGCGCCGATCACGATATAGTCGGCAGCGGCAACGGGCGAGGTTTCGCGGGTCGATTGCGCGAAGGCCTTGCCGCCCGACAGCCACAGGGCATCGGCGAGGGCAAACGCTGCACCTGCGGCCATGGCGCGGCCGATGAAGCTGCGGCGATCGATGGCGCCGGCGGCATGGTCCTTGAGCACGCGCGCGAGGCGTACCGTATCGAGTACGTTGTCCATTCGATCCTCTTTCCCAATATTCGCGTCCGTGTTCACGATGACGTTTCGCGAACCGCCTTCGGGCGTTCTGTGTCGTTCGGTGTATGCTCTGGGGGCGTTTCTGCCCCGTCTCTGTCGTTTCTGTCCGGCGCGCCCCCCCGGTTGGGGAGCGGCGCGCCGGAAGGGATCAGAAGATCCTCAGGATGCGCAGCTGGCCGCGAATTCCCTCGCGAAATCCGTTCTCTACCGACAGGTCGGTGCCGACCTGCGTCATCAGCTGCCACTTGGGCGACAGCGTGCGGCGCCAGGTGCCGAGGACCGAGGTGGTGCCGGTGCGATTGTCCTGCGCGATGCCGTCGATCTTGGTCTCGCCACCGCCGACGTACATCAGGCGGGCATTGATTTCGTTTTTGTCGTCAATGAGATAGCGGGCAAAGCCCTGCACGCGCCAGGTGGTTTTCTGGGTCAGCGTGGAAGAAGATGCGCCGTAATCGGTGTTCTTGCCGTAGACCATCACGTCACCAGCCACTTCGGCCACGAAATGCTTGCCGAATCCTTGCGAATAGACCGCCTGGAACGAGCCTTTCCAGCGGTTCTCGCCCATGTTCAGCCCGCGCTCGGCCTTGTAGTCGCCGGTCGGAATATAGAGGTAGGGCGTGACGCCGAAGTAGGACTGGCTGTCCTTGTTCTCATAGAGCCACAGGGTGCTGACAAGGATGGTGTCGCCAAAGCCGGTGGTCTTGCCAAGGCTCTTGGTGGAGCCGCCGCCTTCCAGATGGCCGAAGGGCTGGAGGACCTGATAATCCAGCGTCATTCCGGCGATCTTGGTGAACCCGACATAACGCGCGATGGCGACGGCAGTATCGAGCTTGGCGTCGTCGTCCACCTTCTTGCCATCGGCGTAAAGCGAATCCGAATGGGCATACTGCATGTAGACGAGTGCGAGCTGGGTGCCGGGAGGGGCGGGCACGTAGTCGCCTGCGTCGATCGCCTGCGCCATCGCGGGCGCGGCAAAGCTCGCAGCGCCGAAGCTCAGCGCGGCAGAGGCCAGCAACCGCATGAAAAGTGGACGAGACATAATCCGGCGCGGGGCGACAGCGCGAAAGGGCATCGTATTCCTCTCCTGTTTTCTCTTTTTCGAAAGGCGCCTGAAAAAACGCCTTGTTGGAAACCTTATTGCGTGCGGAAACTCGCGCGTATATCGCCGATTGGGCAAAACTGGTTTCGCGTTTTGCGAAACTTGGAGAAGGAGATCGGTGCTCTGATCCGGGACTTGGTAACTCTGCGACTGTTCGTTCGCGCAGCCGAAACCGGTACGCTCAGCGAAGCGGCGGAGCAGTCGAACCTCGCGCTGGCGGCGGCCTCACGGCGTATCGCCACGATGGAGGAGCGTTTCGGCGTCCAGCTGTTTCGCCGGTCTCGCCATGGGCTTAGCGTCACACCGGCAGGAGCGGCTTTGCTTGAGAGTGCGCGAAACCTGCTCGAACAGGCGCGCGCCATCGACAGCGAGATGGCGGACTTCGCGGGCGGTATGCGGGGCACGATCCGCATCCACACGAATCCCTCGGCGATTACCCAGTTTCTGCCCGCCGATCTTGCGGCTTTCGCTGCCCAGCGCCCCGATCTGCGCCTCGATCTGGAGGAAAACCTCAGTTGCGATGTGGTGAGTGCGGTAAGCGAGGGCCGGGCGGACCTTGGCATCGTTATCGGCGGCACGGCGACAGGCTCGCTGGAGACGATCCCCTACCGTTCCGATCATCTGGCATTGCTGGCGCCGCGCGGCATGTTCGGCGACCGGGACAGCATTGCCTTCGCCGAAGTGCAGGAGCGGGATTTCGTGGGCCTCGTCAATTCTACTGCGCTGACCACGCTGCTGCTGGAGCAGGCCTCGCGCGCGGAGCGGGTTTTGCGCCTGCATATGCAGGTGCGCAGTTTCGATGGCGTGTGCCGGATGGTCGAGGCGGGGTTCGGCCTTGGCGTGCTGCCGCTGATGGCTGCGCGCGGGTTCGCCGCCTCGATGGATCTCGATGTGATCGCGCTGACGGATGCCTGGGCGACGCGGCGCATGCTGCTGTGCCTGCCATCGGGCACGGCGCCGGGATCGGCGGGCCATGCGCTGGCCCGTCACTTGGCGGCGTTTGCAGAAAAGGATATGATTTGAAACGGATAGGTCTATCCAAAAGCCCCGCTACCGAGGGTACAAGCAAATCGCCTATTGCGCTGTTCGCCGCTGGACATATCGTGGTTTGCGATGAATGTCCGAGCCCCGACAGGTTGCGGCAGGTCGGCATCTGACAGGGCTACAAGACGAACACCATGCCACATCTCGATCTTCTGCATGCAGCCGCAGGGTTGCTGGTCGGCCTGCTTGTCGGGCTGACGGGCGTTGGCGGCGGCTCGTTGATGACCCCGCTGCTGGTGCTGATGTTCGGCGTCAGCCCCAAGACCGCCATCGGCACGGATCTGCTGTTCGCCGCGGCCACCAAGATCACCGGCTCGGCGGTTCACGGCCTGCGCGATTCGGTGGACTGGGACATCGTGCGCCGTCTGGCGATCGGCAGCGTTCCGGCGGCTTTGGCGACGCTGGGGTTGCTGGCGTGGTTCGGCGATGTCGGCCCGGCCAGCGAGCATGGCATCATGATCGCGCTCTCGGTGCTGCTGGCGATCACCGCAGTAACGGTGCTGTTCCGCAACCAGTTGATCGGCTTTGCCCATGGCCTCGATCCGATGGGCCCCCCTCGGCGCGTGACGCTGGGGACCATCGTGCTGGGCGCGGCGATCGGCGCGGCGGTCTCGATCTCCTCGGTCGGCGCCGGGGCCATCGGCATGAGCGTGCTGCTGATGCTGTACCCGCGTCTGCCGATCACGCGCATCGTGGGTTCGGATATCGCTCATGCCGTGCCGCTGGCGCTGATCGCCGGGTTCGGTCACTGGATCATTGGCGATGTCAATCTGGTGCTGCTGCTCAGCCTGCTGCTGGGCTCCGTTCCAGGCGTGATCGTGGGCAGCATGCTGTCGAGCCGGGCTTCGGACAATCTGCTGAGGCCGTTGCTGGCGCTGGTGCTGGCGGTTTCGGCCTATCAGCTTTACGCCAAGGCCTCGACCCCGGTCGTGCCGGTGGCCCATGCGGCAAGCGTCGGAGCGGCGGCTGCTCATCCCTGATACCAAAGCTTGATGATCTTGAGTCATCGAGCTTTGGTTAAGCTCGTGCGGCGCTTGAGCATTGCCAAGGCGTGATGCGTCAGCATCTTAGCGCCTTGGTATGATGCCTGAAAGGTCCGGTCCGGGTTGACCCGTCGCGGCCGGTCCGCGACAACGGGTTTCAACCTGCTGGAGACATTCTTGGAAACCGTCACGATAGTCCTGATCCTGCTGCTGGCCGTCATCGTCAGCGGCACCATCTCGCGGATCGTGCCCTTGCCGTTTCCACGCCCGCTGTTCCAGATCGCTCTTGGCGCGGTGATCGGCCTGACGGGCGAATGGCGGGTCATGCTGGACCCGGACCTCTTCTTTCTGCTGTTCCTGCCGCCGCTGCTGTTCATCGATGGCTGGCGTATCCCGCGCGAGGAACTGTTCCGCGACGGCAAGACCGTGCTCGAACTCGCGCTGGGCCTTGTGGTCTTCACGGTTCTGGGCGTCGGTTTCCTGATCCACTGGCTGATCCCGGCGATGCCGCTGGCGGTCTGCTTTGCGCTGGCCGCCGTCGTCTCTCCCACCGACCCGATCGCGGTGTCCGCCATCGCCCAGCGCGTGCCTATCCCCAAGCGGATGATGCATATCCTCGAAGGGGAATCGCTGCTGAATGATGCGTCCGGCCTTGTCTGCCTGCGCTTCGCGATTGCGGCGGCGCTGACCGGAGCCTTCTCGATCAAGGCGGCGGCCCTGAGCTTCCTGTGGATGTCGCTGGGTGGGCTCGCCTCCGGCGTGCTGGTCGCCTGGGGTATTTCGCGTATCAAGAGCTGGATCACCAAGCGTTACGGCAATGACGATGGCGCGCAGGTTCTGGTCAGCGTGCTGATCCCCTTTGCGGCCTATCTGCTGGCCGAGCATCTGCACTGTTCGGGCATTCTGGCCGCTGTCGCCGCCGGTCTGACGATGGGCTTCGTCGAGGTGCCCGGCGAGATCGAGGCGAATACGCGCCTGCGTCGCACAGGCCTGTGGGACATGCTCCAGTTCACTCTCAACGGCATCATCTTCGTGCTGCTGGGCGAACAGTTGCCGGTGGTGTTCGAAGGCGCGCGCCAGATCGTGCAGGTGACGGGGCATCTGCATGTCGGCTGGCTGGCGGTCTATGTGCTGGCGATCAACGTGGGGCTGGCGCTGTTGCGCTTCGTGTGGGTGTGGGTCTCGCTGCGCCTGACGTTCTTTCGCGCCGGAGAGCGGCATCGTTCGCCCAACTGGCGCATCGTCGCGGCAATGTCCGTCGCGGGCGTGCGCGGCGCGATCACGCTGGCGGGTGTGCTGACGCTGCCGCTGGCCATGCCCGATGGCTCGGCCTTCCCGGCGCGCAGTCTGGCCATCCTGCTGGCGATGGGTGTCATCATCTTCTCGCTGGTGGTCGCCAGCGTGGCGTTGCCATGGTTGCTGAACGGACTGACCCTGCCGCCCGAGCCATCGCACGCGGCAGAAGAGGATGCGGCACGCGTGGCGGCGGCGCAGGCGGCGATTGCCGCTGTCGAGCTTGCCGAGCACACGATGGCCCATGGCAAGGACGATGCCGATATGTACGTCACTGTCGCCGCCCGGATCATGGACGCCTACCGCCAGCGCATCGACAGTCGCAGCCTTGAAGGAGAGGAGCGTCTCTCGCTGGGCCTGCGCGAACAGGTTGAGCGTCACTTGCGGCTGGCAGGCTTGCGCGCCGAACGCCGGGCGATTTCGGATATGGCGCGCCGTCAGGAGATCGGCACCGAGATCACCCGCAAGCTGCTGCGCGAGATCGACCTGATGGAAGCGCGCATTCTCGCCTGAACGGATACCGTCGGCTCAATTTTGCAGCATCAGGCCTGCAGCATCAGGCGATAGCCGATGCCGGGCTCATTGCGCAGCAGACGGGGGCTTGCGGGATCGACCTCCAGCTTGCGCCGGATGGCGCGCGCGGCGACGCGCAGATATTCCACATCCTGTTCGTGCCCCGGCCCCCATACCGCGCGCAGCAACTGGGCGTGGGTGACGACACGTCCGGCATTGCGCGCCAGTTCCTCCAGAAAGCCGAACTCCTTGGGGGTAAGGTGTACTTCCGCACCGCTTCGCCGCACGATCCGCATCGCCAGATCGATCTCCAGCCCGTCGTATCCGATCGGCGCGGCAGAGACATCGGAGCGGGCACGATGGCGCAGCGCCGTGCGGACCCGTGCAAGCACTTCAGCACTGTCGAACGGTTTGGAGATATAATCGTCCGCTCCGAGATCGAGCGCTTCCACTTTCTGCTCGGTGGCATCGCGGGCTGAAATTACGACGATCCCGGTCCGCTCGTGCAGCAGCGGGATCAGTTCCAGCCCGTCGCGGTCGGGCAATCCAAGGTCGAGCAGAATCAGCGCGGGGCATTCCCGTCCCACTGCATCCAGCGCTTCGGTCGCCGTCATGGCCTCGGCGACGCGATAGCCCGCCGACGACAGCTCCGCCCGTAGTAACTGGCGGATGGCCGGTTCGTCATCGACGACGAGAATGGTGGGTTCGGTCGAGATCACAGGCACTATGGCTGGGGCCATTCCTTCAGCAACGGCGCCGGAAAGGACAGGGTGAAGCGGGCGCCGGAACTGCCGTCGATACGGTTGGCAGCGCGAACGCTCAACCCCATGGCCATTGCGAAACCGTGTACGATGGCAAGGCCGAGGCCGGTGCCGCCGGTCCGGTCCGAGCCTTCGATGCGCGCGAACGTCTCGAATATCCGGATCTCTTCGCCTGCGGGGATGCCGGGACCGTGATCGGTGATTTCAAGATCGAGGCCGTGTGCGTGACGGATCGCGCGAAGCTCGATCGGGCCATCTTCGGTTCCGTATTTCGCGGCATTCCCGATCAGGTTGGTAAGGCACAGGTGCAGCAGATGCGGATCGACCATGACCATCGGCGTGTCGGCGGGCATGTCCTGAAGCACGATCTGATCGACCAGTACGGAACGCAACTCCTGCAAGGCTTCCGCCAGAGCTTCGTCGAGAGCGACCGGCTCGATCCGCACCTGCACCGCGCCGGCCTCGATGCGGGCCATGTCGAGCAGGTTGACGACGAAGCGGTGAAGGCGCCCGGCCTCGCGGCGTGCGGTGGCGATCTGCGCCTGTTGTTGCGGTTCGTCGGGGCGAATGGCGGCCAGCGTCCCGATGATCGTCGTCAGCGGTGTGCGCAGATCGTGACTGACCGAGGAGAGCAGGGCATGGCGTAGCCGCTCGCGCTCGCGGGCCTGGGAAAGCTGGGCCATCTCTTCCTCCAGCACGATCCGTTCGAGTGCGAGTGCGGCTTGATCGAGCAGGCTGTGCAGCAGGGGGAGGTGATCGGCGCGTATCGGCAAGGCGGCATCGCGCCGGGCAATCCCGAACACACCGATCGGGCGTTCGCCTGAGCCGACTGCGTGGAACAGCCATTCCGAAGATGTCACCGTATCGGAACTGCGTCCGGTCGGGAGACGGTGTTGATAGGCCCATTCGGCCGCAATCAGATCGAGCAGTTCCAGCCTTGCGCCGGTTGGCCAGCTCCAGCGCCGGGAGAAGGGCTGGGCACCGGCTCCGGTTTCGTCGGCCATCAGAAAGATCGTGTCGGCATCGAGCAGTGCCGCGATTTCGGTGCAGAGCAGTGTAGCCAGTTCCTCGATCCGCACTATCGCTGCCAGCTGTCCGGCGAAGCCGGCCAGCGTGCTGTTCTGCGCCGCGCTGCCCTGCGCCTGCAAGGCGTGGTCTCTTACCCGCGCGGCCATCTGGCTGATGACGACCGCCACGGCCAGGAGGATCAGCACGGTCAGGAGATTGCGGGGGTCCTCGATGGTGAACGTGCGGGTGGGAGGCAGGAAGAAGAAGTTGTAGATGAGCGAGGAGGCCAGGCTTGTCGTAATGCCGACCTGCAGGCCGTACCGGGTCGCTGCAACCATGACGGGCAGCAGGTAGAGCAAGCCCAGATCGGCAATGTTTCCGGTCGACAGGATTCCCCAGCCGATCAGTGTGACCGCCAGAACCAGCCCGAGGGATAGCGCATAACCCTGCCAGCGTGCCGAAGGCATGTCCTGGGGCATGCGGTGCAAGGGCGTCTGCTTCGGTTCGGATGCAGCAGGCACGACATGGAGCGTGATGTCGGGAGCCTCGCGCAAAAGCCGGTCAACGATGGTATCCCGGCGTAGCCTGCGCCACCATGAGCGGGGCGATCTTGCGAGGATCAGCTGGGTGGCGTGGGTGGTACTGACGCGGCGGCGCAGGCCATCGAAGACCGAGCTCGCCGGAAGTGTGGCGACATGGCCGCCGAGCGTCGTCGCGAGATGCAGGGCGGCGCTTACCCGTTCGCGCTCCGCAACGGAAAAGCGCGCAGCCTGCGGCGTCTCCACATGAACAGCGCTCCACGATGCCTGCATCGCGTCGGCCATGCGGTGGGCGACCCGCACGAGATCGCGGGCGTTCGCATTCTCGCCCACAGCGACGAGGATGTGGGCCGGGGCGCCGGGCTTTGCATGGGCTGTGGGAGGCTCAGAATGGCGCGCGAGATCGTTCACGCGGTTGCTTGTGCGCCGATCGGGGGTTTTCCGTCCAGCGTGAACTTTTGAGGTCATGGCCCAAACGCGCGGGCGACATCCTGTCCTCAGCATGCGCAGAATGCCGGAGATCACGATGCGATCATCGTCAATCTCAGGCTCACCCGGCTTGCCTCGGGGCGGATGTGACTGATTGCCTCCAGGAAACGCTCGCTCTCTTTCTGAGGGCTCAAAGGGCGCTCTGGTCCGAGACGGAAGGCATGCGGTCTTCTTGCAGGAACGGACGCAGGCATGCCGGAACGGTATAACGCGGGCGGCGTATTCAATACGACGCGGCGCGTGGCACGGGCGTAAGCGAAAAGGCATGACCGACGAGACCGCCTCCTCTTCCGATCCCCAAACCGTGATCCTGTTGCCGGGCCTGCTGTGCGATGCCGCGATCTGGACTGATCAGGTCGCGGCACTGGCTCCTTGCTACAGGGTGATGGTGCTGGATCCGGGGGAACGGGCGTCGATCACGCAGATGGCAGAGCGCGTTCTGGCCGAAGGGCCGCTGCGTTTCTCGCTGGCGGGGCATTCGATGGGCGCGCGCGTGGCGATGGAAGTCGCTCGCCTTGCGCCGCATCGCATCGCGCGGCTAGCACTGCTCGATACGGGCGCGCATCCGGTCCGGTCGGGCGAAGCCGAGAAGCGGCAGGTCATGCTGGATATTTCCGCGGGTCAGGGCATGCGTGCGCTGGCCGATGCCTGGCTGCCGCCGATGGTGGGAGAAGCGCGGTTTGCCGAAGACGAGGCTTTGCGCGAGACGCTTTACGCCATGGTCGAGCGAATGACTCCGGCGATCCACCGGGCGCAGATCGCGGCGCTGCTGGCCCGGCCCGATGCGATGGCGGGCCTTGCCGCCTTGCGTGACATGGGCTCCTGTCCGGCGCTGATCGGGGTCGGGCGTGACGACCGCTGGAGCCCTCCCGAGCAGCATGAGGCTATCGTCGCGGCTTTGCCAGAAGCGCGGTTCGTGATTTTCGAAGGTGCGGGCCATATGGCTCCGCTGGAAGCGCCTGATGCGGTCAGCGCGGCGCTGCTGGCGTGGATGGCAATGCCGATAAAAGCGGGGCCGATAAAAACTGGGCCGATAAAAGAGGTGTCGGCACCAGAGACGTCGGTGTCGCAGACGGACGGGGCAACCGTGCGATGACCGAAACGATAGACCGGCTGGAGCGCATGCTCGCTGAACATGCCATAGCGCGGCGGATCGTTGCTTTCGCGGCGGCCAATGACGGGCATGACGCACAAGGTGTGGCGGCGATGTTCGTGCTGGAAGGGCGTTTCGCAAGACCGACCGATCCCGACCGTCCGGTCATCGGGCGCGAGGCCATCCTCGCCTTCTTTCGGGATCGCCCGGCGCGTGTCACGCGCCATGTCATGACCAATATCCTCGTCGAGATCGACAGCCCGGACCATGCTCGCGCGCAAAGCGTGGTGACACTCCACACCGGGGAGCGAGGGGAGACAGTGATGGTGGGCGGCTTCTCGGACGAACTGGTGCGGGAGGCCAATGGGGAATGGTATTTCCTGTCGCGATGCGGCTCGCTGGCCTTTGTATGATGACATGTACTGAAAACAGGTGGCATTTTGAGTAACCGTTCGGTTCTGAGCAACCGGTAGTTTCCGAAGATCTTCCGATTTTAGAATTTCTTACCGCTCGAATTGTGCGGGATGGGACAGTCTCGTTCCTCACGTGCCTGCGCAAAGGGTTGTGGAACCTCTCGATCTCATGAACGCGTTCTGCCGCTCGCTCGCGTGTTTTGTGAATATGGCGCCGGATGCGCTGACGCTGGAACGAGCGGAAGAAGCTGTCGATTACAGCGTAGCCACAACAGTTGCCGTGCAGGCGCATCGAATGCTTAAGACTGTGCGTTCGAATGAGAGCGGTTCCGTCCGTGCTGGCGAACTGCGAGCCTCGATCGCCCCGCCTTCAAATCCCGACACGCTCCCTTCCCGGAGACCATGTTTGGCTTTGAGGTAAACCGCAGGTTCCTGATCTGACCTCAAGGCAGGCCAGGTGCTCCCGGTTTGCGGTATTGGCCTTACCTTTATCTTGAATAGGGCTATGCGCGAGGGTTGTTTCATATTATGGTCTTTCGTAACATATAATGGGAGTTTCGGGCTGTTTGCGCGAAATTGTTACGGAGAGGTATGCCATGCGGCGATCATGGGCATTTTTGGCAAGTGCGCTGGCGATAGGTATTGGCCTGACCACAAGTGCCATGGCGCAGCGCGCTTCTGTTGCGACCGTGTCACCGCGACAGAGCTATAACTTCGATCGCGACTGGCGCATGGCAGTGGCAGACAACGCCGGTTTTGCGACGCCTGCCTTCGACGACAGCGCCTGGAAGCCGGTAAGCCTGCCGCATGCCTTCAACGAGGATCAGGCCTTCGCCATCGACGGGCACGACCATGCCGAAGGGATCATCTGGTATCGCAAGCATTTCACGCTGCCTGCCGATGCACCGAAGGGGGAAGCGCTGCTGGAGTTCCAGGGCGTTCGGCAGGCGGCCGAGGTCTGGGTCAACGGGCAAAAGCTGGGTTTCAGCGAGAACGGGGTGATGGCCTTCGGGGTCGATATCACGGCGGCGCTGAAGCCGGGGGACAACGTGGTCGCCGTTCGGGTGGACAACCACTGGGACTATCGCGAGCGCGCGACGAACACCAAGTTCCAGTGGGAAGACAAGAACTTCTACGCCAACTTCGGCGGGATCAACAAGTCGGTGCGGCTGCATCTGACCGGCCCGGTCTATCAGACATTGCCGTTGTACAGTTCGCTGGGGACGAGCGGCAGCTATATCTGGGCGGATGCCTACGACGTGTCGCATGGCGCCGCGACGGTCCATGCCGAAGCGCAAGTGCGCAATGCCTCGGCCAAGCCGATGGACGTGCGCTATTCGGTGCTGGTGCGCGATCTTCAGGGGCGGCAGGTCGCCCGCTTCGAGGGTGAGCGAGGAACGCTGGCGGCAGGCGCGACGGTGACGCTTCACGCGCAGCAGCGACTGTCCGGGCTTCACTTCTGGAGCTGGGGCTACGGCTATCTCTATACCGTTACCGGCATCCTTTCCGATGCCGGCGGCAAGGTGATCGACGCGATCGATACCCGGACCGGCTTTCGGGAGACCCGCTTCGATCATGGCGAGGTGCGGCTGAACGGCCGGGTGCTCCAGCTCAAGGGCTATGCGCAGCGCTCGACAAATGAATGGGCGGCTGTCGGACCCGATGTGCCGCCCTGGGTCAGCGATCTGTCCAACGGCATGATCACCGGCAGCAACGGCAATCTGGTGCGCTGGATGCATGTGACGCCTGCCAAGCAGGATATTGAAAGCGCGGACAGGCTCGGGCTGATCGAGGCGATGCCCGCCGGGGATTCCGAAGGCGATCCCACCGGGCGGCGCTGGGACCAGCGGGTCGAGGTCATGCGCGATGCGATCATCTACAACCGCAACAATCCCTCGATCCTGTTCTACGAGAGCGGCAATCACGGCATTACCGATGCGCATATGGCGCAGATGCGCGCGCTGAAGGCACGCTGGGACCCGCATGGAGGCCGCGCCATCGGTGCCCGCGAGATGCTGGGCAGCGATCCTGCGAATAACGGCGCCGAGTACGGCGGCGAGATGCTCTATATCAACAAGAGCGCGGGCAAGCCGCTCTGGGCGATGGAATACTCGCGTGACGAGGCCGCGCGCGCCTATCAGGACGACTGGACGCCGCCGTTTCACAAGGACGCGCCCGACTACAACCGCAATGTCGAGAGCATGGCGGTGGAGGACGTGCGCCGCTGGTGGGACTATTATCAGCAACGCCCCGGCGGCGGCGATCGCGTGAGTGCGGGCGGGGTCAAGATCGGCTTTACCGATTCCAATTCGCATTTCCGGGGCGACAACAACTATCGCCGCTCGGGCGTGGTCGATGCGGTGCGGCTGCCCAAGGACCCGTGGTTCGTGCATCAGGCGATGTGGGACGGCTGGGTCGAATCCGGGGGGCATCATCTCCATATCCTAGGGCACTGGACTTATCCGGAAAGCACGGTGAAGCCGGTCTACGTCGTGGCCAATGCCGAACGGGTGGAGCTTTTCCTCAACGGCCTGTCGCTGGGACAGGGACAGCGCGACAGCGGCTTCCTGTTCACCTTCCCCGATGTGCATTTCAGGCCCGGCACGCTGAAGGCCGTGGCCACGTTCGCCGATGGCACGACCACACAGGAGAACCTGACCACGGCAGGCGCACCGGTCGCCATCCGGCTGACGCCGCGCACCGGCCCGCGCGGCTTCGTGGCCGATGGCACCGATCTTGCGCTGGTCGATGTCGAAGTGGTGGATGGCAAGGGTCAGCGCGTGCCGACCGCGTTCAATCCGGTCGACTTCACGCTGACCGGCGCTGCGCAATGGCGCGGCGGTATCGCGCAAGGGGACAGTTCGGGCAGGCCCCGCCCGACGCAGGCGGTCATGGCGCCGACGTATGCGGGAACGACCAGCTTTGCCGGTACGGCGCGGGGCGAAGACAACTATATTCTCGCCAGACATCTACCGGTCGAACTGGGCGTCAACCGCGTACTGGTGCGCTCGACCACGCAGGCAGGCTCGGTCCATCTTGAGGCCAGTTCTCCCGGCCTCAAGAGCGCCTCGATCGATCTGAAGACGGTGGCCGCGCCGGTGAAGGGCGGTCTCTCGACGCAGTTTGCGGAGGATGCGCAACCTTCCGACCTCTCGCGCGGGCCTACGCCGCCGGGCGATTCCGTAGTGCCCCGGTTCGTCACCCTGCACCCGGTCGCGATCACCGCCGGATCGAACCAGACCAACGCGGCAAAGAGCCATGACGACAACGAGGCGACGACCTGGAGCAGCGACGGCAAGCCCGATACGGCGTGGATCGAGTATCGCTTTGCCAAGCCGCAGTCCGTGGCGGAACTCTCGCTGCGCCTCACCGGCTGGCGCATCCGCAGCTATCCGATCCAGGTCACACTGGACGGCAAGGTCATCTACGAAGGCGAAACGCCCAAGTCTCTCGGATATGTGAGCCTGCCGATGGGCAAGGGCGCTGCGGGCACAAGGCTGCGCATCGCGTTGACCGGACCGACGGCGGATCGGGACGCCTTCGGCAAGATCGTCGAGGTGAAGAACGACAAGGTTGCCGCCAGCGTGGGCGCAGATGCCGTTCCCGCGGGCTGGCATCTCAGCATCGTCGAGGCCGATCTGCTCGGCCCGGTGGCGAAGTAGGAGGGCTGCTGACATGGTCTGGAGATATGCCCTCGCTCTGGTCGCCCTGTCGGCGATCGGCGTAAATCCTGCAAGCGCAAGGGAACGCTTCGACATCGCGATCACGGTGGATGATCTTCCTGCGCATGGCCCTTTGCCGGCTGGCCAGACGCGGGCGAAGATCGCTCGGGCCTATCTGGACGCGCTTGAACGGCACCATGTTCCGGAAGCCTTCGGTTTCGTGAATGCGCAGAAGCTGGCGGACGACAGGGATGCGCAGGCGGTGCTCACGTTGTGGCGCAAGGCGGGCTATCCGCTCGGCAATCACAGTTTCAGCCATATGAACCTGGGACGCGCCGCGTCGTTGCAGGCTTGGGAGGAGGATGTCATCGCGGGCGAACCCGCCGTCGCGGCCGCGATGCCGGGGGCGGACTGGCACTGGTTCCGCTATCCCAATCTCTCGACCGGAAAGGACGCTGCGCAGCACGCGGCATCCCTCTCGTTCCTGACGGGGCGGGGCTATCATATCGCTGAAGTCAGCGTCGCCTTCAGCGACTGGGCCTATACCGATGCCTATGTCCGCTGCCGGGCCAGAGGGGATGATGCCACGATTGCCCGAATGAAGGTGCAGTACCTGCAAGGCGTGGACGACGGTATCGCGTGGATGAAAGCGACGTCGCACCGCGTCTACGGGCGTATGGTGCCGCAAGTTCTGCTGACGCATATCGGTGCGTGGTCGGCCCTGATGCTGCCGCAGGTCCTGGCGCGTCTGGATGCAGCGGGCGCCCATTATGTGACGCTCGCAGGCGCCGAGCATGACCCGGCCTATGCGAGGGCCGCAGCCTATCCGGGCGGGGGCGGGATTATGGAGCGCACTGCGCGTGCTGAGGGAATCGACCTATCCGGCGTGCCTTCGCCCAAGCCCATCGAAAGTCTGGCAGAGGTGTGCAAATGATCTGGGCGTCTGCCTGAAGGACCGGAAGCTGCATCGGTTTTTGCAGCGGGTAGATGCGCCGAATGAGGGGATATGCTGTCCGGGGCAGGGCGTGTCAGACAGGGTATGGGCGAACCTGTGAAATGGAATTTTTACATAGCAATATCATATAGATGATAAGCCTATCGACTTAGGCTACCGAAAGCCCCTTGCGGCGCGCTGCTACCGAAACCCGGTCGCGCCCGGCGGCCTTGGCGCGGTAGAGCGCGGCATCGGCGGTCTGGAGCAGGCGGTCGGCGGGGCAGTGCAGCGGCGTGCTCGCAACGCCTGCCGATACCGTGACCGGCCCGATGGCGTTGCCCCCGACTTCGAAGTGCAGTTCGGCGATGCGGGCGCGGATTTCCTCGGCGCGAGCGGCGGCCTGATCGGCGTCGAGGCCGGGTAGCAGCAGCAGGAACTCCTCGCCGCCGTGGCGGAAGGCAAGCCCGTCCTCGCGCGTGGCGTGGGTGAGCACGGCGCTGATCTCGCGCAGCACGCGGTCGCCGGTCTCGTGGCCATGCGTATCGTTGATGCGCTTGAAGTGATCGACGTCCACCATCACGCAGGACAGTGGCTGCCCGAGCTTCTCAGCCTCGACCGCGCGCACTTCGAGCACTTCGTCAAGGCGGCGGCGATTGGCGAGGCCGGTGAGCGGATCGGCCATCGCCATGGCGCGCAAGGTATCGCGCAGGCGCAGGTTCCCCAGCGCAAGGCCGATTGTTTCGGCCAGCATGCGAAGGTAGGTTTCCGCCGTGATCGCGCCGATCTCGGTGCCGTCGCGCGGTTCGAAATAGAGCAGGCCCAGCACTTCGCGGTGCGCGGTCAGCGGCAGGCAGAGCGTGTCCGGAACTGCAGCGTCACCGATCTGGATATGGCCGCAGGGCACGTCGATCTGTGCGCCTGCAGGGCGATGCGGCAGGCCGCGCCGTAGCGCCCAGCAGGCGAGCGGTGCGAATTCGGTGCGCGAGCGCTGCGGCTCCAGCCATGCGCAGCCTTCGGTGACGACCCCGCGCGCCTCGTCGAGAAGGTAGAGGGCACCTGCGAGGCCGGGGGCGATCTCGGGAACGAAGCGGCGCACCACTTCCTTGAGATCGGGCAAGGTGTCGCAGCCCTGCATGCGCTGGGTCATCCGGGCCAGGAGATCGCGGATGGCACGGTCGTTTTCGCGTTCAATTTCAAGTTTCTGCCGTTCGAGACCATTCTCGCGGAAGATGCGGATAGCCTGCGCCATGTCGCCGATCTCGTCGATCTGACCGAGCGCCGGCGGTTCGACTGCATAGTCCTGCGCCGCCAGTCGGTTAACGACATCGGAGAGCTTCACCACCGGGTGCAGCACGCGGCGCTTGAAGACGAAATACAGGACGCAAAGGAACAGCAGTCCGGTCAGCACCAGTACCGCTTCGGAAACGGATTTCCATTTCCGTGCAACGTCTTGCGCTGCGACAACCTGCGTTTCGGTACGCTGGTCCAGACGGGACTGAAACGCCCCCAGAAGGGACTGAACGCGGTCCAGCTCGCGCTCGTACTCCGCACCGAACAGCATCCGGCGGGCATCGACCTGATTGCCCTTGTCGTGCAGGGCAATCGCCTCGGCCTGCTCGTCGTGCAGGGCATCGGCGAAGTGCATGGCGTCCTTGAGCGCGGCGAGTTCATCGGGGCGGGCCCCGGCATCGCCGATATGCCGGATGCGCACTTCGACCGGGCCAAGCGCTGCCAGTTCGCTGCCATAAAGCACGCGATACGTAGGATCGCCGGAATCGAGATACTGGCGCGCGCGGTCGGTCAGCCCGAACACTTCCTCGTCCAGCTTTTCGGTCGCCTCGTCGAGGGCCTGGCGCTGCTCAACGGCAACGCGTTCGCGCTCCTGCGCGCCGGAGGCCAGCAGCATCGTGGTGCCGGACACGAAGGTGAACAGCACGGTGGCCCCATAGGCCCAGTTGGTGATCGTCGCGAGGCGCATGGCCTGTATCTAGCGGGCAATGGCAAGCGATCCGTTAATATCCGTTCCGGGTAGATCGCGCGAAATGGATATTCCTGTCTGTGCCGATGCTGACTATCCCAGAGCCTCGCCCTCGATGGTGATGCGGTGCATCTCGCGGCGGTGCCCGGCATAGTCGTTGTAGGCATAGTGCCAGGTCGCGCGGTTGTCCCAGAACGCGATCGAGCCGTCGCGCCAGTGGAAGTCCTCGATGAAGTCCTCGCTGGTCACATGTTCGTAGACTTCGGCGAGCAGTTCCTTCGAGCGTTCGGCGTCGATCCCCTGAATGTGCAGGGTGAAGCCGGGGTTGACGTAGATCGCCTTCTTGCCGCTGAGCGGGTGCGTCAGGATGACGGGATGGACCACATCGTCGAGCACGTCGGCGGCGGCGGAATTGCCGATCCGTTCGCCGCGCGTGTCCTGCCCCGACTCTGCGGGGTAGGCCTTGCTGCCGAAGACGTGGCGGGCCGAATGCACGGCGTTGCGGCCTTCGAGTTGATCGCGCAGGCGCTGCGGCAGTCCGTCATAGGCCTTGTACATCGAGGCGAAGGCGGTGGCGCCGCCTGTGGGCGGCAGTTCGCGCGCGACGAGGATCGAGCCGAGCGCAGGCTCTGCGTCATAGGAATGATCGGTGTGCCAGCCGCCGCCGATATTGTCGCGGTGGTGCTTCTCCTTCACCACCATGGCGATCTCCGGATAGGCGGCATGGGGCGTGAAGAAGCGGTTGATGTTGATCTGCCCCCAGCGGCGCGCGAAGGCGATGTGGTCCTGCTCGGAGATCGACTGGTCGCGAAAGAAGATCACGCCATGTTCGGCAAAGGCGCTGCGGATTTCGGCGAACTGGGCTTCGTTGAGGGGCTGCGAGAGGTCTACGCCGAGCACTTCGGCACCGACGCGGCCATGGGACTGGATGGTCAGGGACATTGAGGCAAGCTCCATGTTGATGGTGTTCTGGTGAGGCGGAAAAGAACCGGAGCGCCGGTCATGGGGACACCGACGCTCCGGCGAGGTGCCCCCCAGGGTTCAAGGGGCCTCAGGACTCGCAGAAGATGGCTTTGGCTTCAGATCATTCCGCCGCTTCGTAGGCCGCACGCTCCTTGCGCACGGTGCGGCTGCGCTGACCGTCGATGCCGACCGGAACGTCGCCCTTCACCGTGGCACGGCGCAGGGTGCGGCGCTGGAGGCCGAAGTCGGCGACCGCGCGGTGCTGCGTGGCTCGGTTGTCCCAGAAGGCGACGTCGCCGGGGCGCCACTGCCAGCGCACGGTGTTCTCGGGCCTTGTGATGTGGTCCTGCAGCACTCCGAACAGCCGCGCGGAATCGGCTGCATTGAGCCCCACGAAGCGCTTGGCGAAATGGCCGAGCAGCAGGCTGCGCTGGCCCGAAACCGGGTGAACGCGGACCACCGGATGCTCGGTTTCGTAGATCGTCGAGGCGAAGACCTGTTTCTGGTATTTCTCGCGCTCGGCCAGCGCCGCATCGTCCTTGCCGTCGACCCCGGCGGTGAGGAAGGCCGCATAATCGTAATCGTTGGTGTGGACTGCCCGCAAGGTGTTCACCAGCTGGCGGAGCGGTTCGGGCAATTCGTCATAGGCCGTCTCGCCATTGGCCCACAGCGTATCGCCGCCCGCTTCGGGAATGGTGATGCCGCGCAGGATCGAGAGCTTCGGGTACGCGTCGGTGAAGGTCACGTCGGTGTGCCAGCTCGATGCCGCGTAGCCTTCGCGGCTGTCGAGATCGAGAAGGTATTTCGAGCCTTCGGCGACGGGCACTGTCGGGTGCGCCACCGGATCGCCGAACAGCGCGGCGAGCGCCTCGTGCTCGGCATTGTCGAGGTGCTGCTGATCGCGGAAGAAGATCACCTTGTGGCGCACAAGCGCTTCCTCGATCGCCTGGACGGTGGGGGCATCGAGCGAACCTGACAGGTCGATCCCGCGGATCTCGGCGCCGATGCGTCCGGCCACGGGGCGGATGTCGAGCGGCGAAGTCGGGTCCTTGGCGTTCGGATAAGTCGCAACGAAATCGGTCATGAAACTCTCCTGGTCTTGTCTCTTCAGGGTGCACGCCGCCGGGCCGCATCGGGCCTTGTGGGATGGGCGGGTGCAGGCAGATATGTTCGAGAGGATTGCCGGGCTTCGGGTGGAAGGTCCGGCGCCGGACGCAAGGTCCGGGTTTCGTGCCCGATCAGGGCGTCAGGGAAAGTTTGCGCATCGCATCACCTCTTGCCGTTCGAGAGGGACCGCGAGGCTTGGCGTCGTCGCCTCAGCATCGCGCGCTTTAGCCGTTGGTATCGCGGAGCAAGCTGCTGTCCGATCAAAAGCCGCGGATCGGGATTACTGCTGAAACCGGCCCGATCACTCCGATTTCTGAAACTCAAGTTACTAGGTTGAGTATAATGTGCAAGCCTGCTTTTTTCGCTTCGTCGCAGGAAAAAGCAGGCCTGCCGCTGTCAGGAATGGCGGATTTCAGCCACTCTATTTCGGCCGAAAAGTATCAGTATCGGTCGGGATACCATTTCTTGACGTCCTCGGAGAAACTGCCGAGCGGATAGGGAATCATCTGGGCGTTCCATTTGTCCCACAAGGCCTTGAGTTCCTTCACCTTGTCCTTGTTCACGTCGAAGAAGTCGGCACGTTCGCGCTCGTCTTGCACGACATTGAACAGGTGTTCCTTGTCGCCCAGCTTCAGGTACTTCCAGTCTCCCTGACGCACGGCGGCCTGATCGTTCGCCTTGTAGCGCCAGTAGATCGTGCGCGCGACCGGTGCAGCCTTGCCGGTGAGTTGCGGCGAAAGGTCGAGCCCGTCGAACGTGCCGTCCGCCGATTTGCCGGTGGCGAGCGCGAAGAGGGTGGGCAGCCAGTCCATGCCGACGATCGGCTGGTCGATGTTGGAGCCTGCCGCGATCCTGCCCGGCGCGCGGACAAGGCCGGGCACGCGGATACCGCCTTCGAGCAGTTCGCCCTTCTGGCCGACGAAGGGCCAGGTCTCGGAAAAGCGCTCGCCGCCGTTGTCGCTGGTGAAGACGACGATGGCATCCTCGCGCCCGGCATGCTTGAGCGCGGCAAGGACCTTGCCGACGTTCTCGTCCATGATCTGGGTCATCTCGGCATATTTGGCGAGATTGCCGCCCGAGGTGTCGCGGCTGTCCTTCAGGGTCTTGGCGATGGCCTCGTCCTCGCGGCCTTCCCAGGGCCAGTGCGGCGCGTTGAAATGCAGGCTGAGGAACAGCGGCTTGTCGCCTGCTGCCTCGATTTCCTTCACGGCCTGTGCGCCGAACAGATCGGTGAGATAGCCGGTCGCCTCCAGCGGCTTGTCGCCCTGCGCGAGGCCGATGCCCACGGGCTTTCCGTCATGCACGGTGTGATGGATGAAGTAGTCCGCTGCGCCTTCGACGATCCCGTAGAAGCTGTCGTAGCCGTGTTCGAGCGGACCGTTGAGCGGCGGTGTGCCGAGGTGCCACTTGCCGACCAGCGCGGTGCGGTAGCCCGCCTTGCGGAACAGGCCGGGCAGGGTGGGGCGGTCGGCAGGCAGGCCAAGCCCCGGCGGCAGTTCGGCGAGCGGTTCGTCCAGACCCACCCGGAAGCGGCCCTGATAGCACCCGGTGATGATCGCGGTGCGGCTGGCCGAACAGACCGGGCTGCTCGAATAGGACTGGTGCAGCACGGTTCCGCCCGTGCCGATGCTGTCGATCGCGGGTGTGCGGATATGGTGCGATCCGGTGATCGACAGGTCGGCATAGCCCATGTCGTCGGCCATGATGAAGATCACGTCGGGGTAAGGGCGGGTTCCGGTCGCGGCGCGGGCGGCGCCGGCGGGCGCGGCGATCGCCACGGCACCTGCCGCAGCACCGGCCAGCAGCGAGCGGCGGTCGAGGGAAGACTTGTCGATCATAGGGGGGATGGACCTCTCTTGGGGGATTATGTCGTGGGCGCAGAAACGGAAGCACCCGATTCGCGCGCGGTGAGGCTATCGCGGATTTCGGCGTGGCGCTTCTCATCGAGCGGGAAACCGTGGATGATGCTCGCAGAAATGATATGCCCGATCACCGGGCCGAGCGCGAAGACGTACTTCAGGTGCTCCAGAACTTCGGGCGGATTGACCTCGCGCGGGTCGAAGCCCAGCCAGCCGATCAGCGGCAGCGCGATGCCCACGGCGACGGCGAGCGCGGCCTTGTCCGACAGCGAGAACACCGAATAGAACAGCCCGGTCCGCTCGTGCCCGGTCTTGAGGCGGTGCGAATCCGCAACGTCCGCGACGATCGCGCGCAGCATCAGGTTGCCCGATCCTTGCGCAAGGCCCTGCGAGACGGTGAGCAGCAACAGCAGCGGCCAGGCGCCCGGCGTCACCAGCAGGAGCGCGAAGTTGATCGCCACCTGCGTCAGCTCCCCGGCAACGGCGGCGCGGCCCTTGCCGATGCGGCGGCCGATGGCGAGCCAGATCGGACAGGCGATGATGCCGAAGACGTACTGCAGCAGGAAGAGGGCGGGCGCCCACGCCGGGCTGCCCATGTAGTGCGCGACGAAGAACACGAACAGCGCGGTGCGCGTCCCTTGCGCCAGCCGGATGCCGAAGTTCGAGGCGAGCACGCGGATCAGCAGCTTTTCGCCCAGTACCAGCGAGGTCGTGCGCCAGAACCCGGTGCGCTCGCCTCGCGGCGGTGCGGTGCTGGCCGGTTCGGGCAGCGCGCGCAGGGAGAAGGGCAGCGCGACCGCCAGCAGCACGAAGACCATGATCCCCATCGAGGCGAGCTGATAGCGCGGCTCGTGCGCGAAGCGCTGTGCCAGCAGGCTGGGCACTACCAGCGCCAGCAGCAGCGCGACCGACATCAGCCCCTGCCCATAGCTGGCGACGCGGGTGCGCTCGTGATAGGCGGCGGACAGCTCGCCGCTCCACGCCGAATAGGGTGTCGCCATCATCGAGTAGCCGAGATAGAGCGTGAACAGCGCGGCGCTGAACTCCAGCGGGCCGAACCATGCAGGCGGCAGGAACACGCCTACCGCGCCGAAGGCGAAGATCCACGCACCCGCGAAGATCCACGGGCGCCGTCTGCCGAAACGGCTGCGGGTGCGGTCGGACAGGATGCCGATGCCGGGGTCGATCACCGCATCCCACAGCCGCGCGAACAGGAAGATCAGGCCCACCGTCCCCAGCGAGAGCCCGAAGGCGCCCGCGTAGAGCGGCGGCACGTATGTGCTCAGCGGCACTTCCACGGCAGCGAGCGGCATCCACAGCGTGGAGAAGGCCAGCAGGCGGCGGGTCGGCAGGGGTTGCGCGGATGGGTCGGCTCTGGTCTGCCTGATCTGTAGGCCGTCCTGCACCAGATCGTCGTTGGCTGGTGCAGCGGCATCGAAGGATGCGGTGATCGAGTTCATCGTCGGTCTCCTGCGAGGGGGCGGCGGGTCAGAAGCGGTGGCTGAAGGTCACGCCGTACGTGCGCGGATTGCCGAGCACTTCGGTGACGGGCGCGGCGGCGCTGGCCGAGCCATAGGACACCGCGTAATGCGTATTGGTGAGGTTGCGTGCCCAGGCCTGCAGGCTCCACGAACCGTCGGGCGCCTTCACGCCGATCCCGGCGTCGAGCACGGCGTAATTGTCCTGCCAGCCGTAGATCGAGCGGGGATTGATCATCGCCGTGCGGCTGCGCCAACTGGTGTTGGCATAGGCCGTCAGCGAGAGATGGTCGCTCAGCGGCTGGTCGAGATCGAGCCCGCCCTGAACCGTCCACTTCGGCGCGCCGATCACCTGATAGCCGGTGAGGCTGAGCGTCGCGCTCGATCCGCCGAGCGCCGCCTGATACTCCAGCGGCGCCGGGGCATCGTCGTACGAGAGGTACTTGGCATCGTTGTACGAGGTGTTGAGGTTGATCGAGAGCACCGGGATCGGTCGCGCGCTCGCCTCGAACTCGAACCCGCGCATCCGCACCTTGCCGACGTTCGCAAGGTACGTGCCGAACGAGGGGTTCGAGGTGTCGATGCGGTTGCTCTGATAGTCGGTGATGGTGTCGTTGTAGAAGTTGAGGTTGGCGGTGACGCGCCCGTTGGCCCAGGTGGTCTTGATGCCGCCTTCGAAGTCGGTCGATTTTTCGGGCTTGGTCAGGATCACGTTGGCCTGCGCATACGTGGCTGATGTGTTCGCTGCGCCCGACTTTTCGCCATGGCTGGCCGAGGCGTAGAGCAACACGTTCTCGTTCACCTGCCAGGCCGGGTTCACCAGCCACGAGAACGAGCCGCGGTCGCTTTCCGCAGAAAGGTCGTAGGCGCCTGCCTGCGCTGCCGTGGTCCCGCCCAGCGAGGCGAGGAAGGCGTTGCGACTGGTCAGGCTCGCGCCCGAAACGTCGGCTCCGGCGGCCTGATAGCCCGCCACGTTCACGCTCTTCTTCTCGTAGCTGTAGCGCAGGCCGCCGGTCAGCGAGAGTTTTGAGGTAACGTGCCAGGTCAGCTGGCCGAACCCGGCGATGGAATCGATGTGCAGATGCCCGTCGCGGTCGTATTCCACGTCGTTCAGGATCGCGCTGTCGGTCCCGCTTCCAAGGAAGAACGTGCTGGCATCCGAGCCGTAGATCGTGCGCAGGTTGCTCCGCAGATCCTCGTGCAGATAGTAGGTCCCCACCTGCCAGTCGATCGCGTGAGTGCCGTTCGAGGCGAGCCGGAATTCCTGCGAATACTGGTTCACGTCCACGTCGTAGCCGCCGCGATAGATGTCGTAGGGGCTGTTGTCGCTGTCGTTGTAGGGGCGGAAATAGAGCCGCCGCCAGGCGCTGACCGAGGTCAGCTTCACGCCGCCCAGATCCCAGTTCACTTCGTTGGACAGGCCATCGACCTTGGAAACGAGCCGCCCCTGATTGTCGAGATTGGCGTTGTTGGGCGCATCGAAGCTGGGGGTATAGCCGAAGCGGCTCTCCAGCTTGTTGGTCCAGCTGGCCGTACGCTGCGAGAGGACCGAACCGTCGAGATTGAGGTTCTGGTTCACGTCGGCGACAACGGGTAGTAGTTGTTGTACTCCCGGCTCTCGTAATGCTCGGCGATCAGGCGCGAGGAGAGGTTGGGCGTCGGGGTGAACAGCAGTTGCCCGCGCAGCGACCAGCGGTTGTTGTCGAGGTATTTGTTGCCGTCGTAGGCATTCCTGATCCAGCCGCCGCCCTGACTGGTTGCGAAGGTCAGGCGATAGGCCAGCTTGTCGTCGATGATCGGACCGGTGGCGTTCACGCGAAGCTGTTTCGCGCCATAGTTGCCATACGTGCCGGTGAGCGTCAGCGAGGGATCGAAGCTGGGCTTCTGCGTCTGGACGATCACCGCGCCGATGGTGGTGTTCTTGCCCAGCAGCGTCCCTTGCGGGCCACGCACCACCTGAATGCTTTCGAGGTCGACGAAGTCCAGCCAACTGAAGCCGACATGGGTGAAGAACACGCCATCGACGATCAGGCCGACGCCGCCTTCCGCGCCGTCGTTGCTGGCGTTGCCGCCAAGGCCGCGGATCGACAGCGCCGAGACGCGGGTGTTCTGTTGCAGCGCGTTGAAGTTGGGAATGCGGATCGCATAGTCGGATACGCGATCGAGGCGCTTGGCGGCGAGTTCGGCACCGCTGACGGCGGAGATCGCCAGCGGTACGCTTTGCAGGCTTTCGTCGCGATGGCGCGCGGTGACGACAATGGCGGGGCCGGAGGCACCGTCCGCGCCCTCTGCGCTGTCGGTGGCCGGTGCCGCAGCTACGGCGACCTCCTTGTCATCGGCAGCGAAGGCCGGGGCGGTAAGCGCGGTGGAAAGCAGAAGGGCACAGAGGGCGCTGGCCCTGCGGCGCGTCGAGGCGGTAAGCATGGAATTTCCTGAACCTTATGAAGGGGCCGGAGGCGCTGTGTTGCTGGTTTGAAGGCGCATCGCGGCAGGTCCGGGCAGGCGTGTGCCGGGCGCGCAACGATAGGCGCGGCGGCGAACAGTCAGGCCGGACGGAGGATTTTATAGGGCGTGCAAGGCACGCTCGCGCAGCATCGATGCCTGCATGGCAAGCAGCAGAAGGCCGACGAGGAGCGCGCGTCATCGCGCCGGTTGTTTGGCGGGCGCGGCGGCCCTTAAATGTGCGTGGTCTGGTCGTGCATCGTCGTATCACCCCGTTGAGAGGGAACACGACGCCTGGCGTGGTCGCCCTGGCATCGCGCGCTTTAGCCGTTGGTATCGCGGAGCAAGCTGCTTCCCGGTCAAAAGCCGCGGGCCGGGTCTGGATATCCCGACAGGATGTGTCGGGGCGCGAGGGAGGGGCCGGCCACCCGCTCGCTTCAATCTCTACCTACGTGGTCGAGTTTTGGTGTCAATTGGAATTTCGACGCACCGTTCGTCGCAGATCACGCATCGCGGGGATGGGCGGCGCGGTCCGATGCCGCGAAAACCCCGCATATCTGCGCGGCGGCGGACCGGCGCAGCTATGCGGGGTATGGGCGAAACGCGCTCGCCAAAGGAAATGTTGGGCGTGTGAAAGCGGCGTTACCAGCCGCCCGCCACGACCCGTACGATCGTCCCGTGGGCGGTCGAGGCCATGACGAAGCTGCTGCCTGCGAAATACCAGCCGTAGCCCATCGGTGCGGGAGCAAGGCCATAAGCGGCGGGCTCGACCACCACGTAGCTGCGCATCGGCATCGGCAGCACCACGCCGACGGCAAAGGCGCGCCCTGCGTAGCCGACCGGGACCGGGTAATAGCCGTAGCCCGGCGCGTAGTAGTATCCGGGGCGCGGGCCGTAGAAGGCGGCAAAAGCCGGGGTGCCGCGCCACCAGCCAGGATGGCCGCGATCGACTACAACTACGCCCCGAGGCACTCTGCCATGCGGATAGCCACCGTGGGCATAGCCACCGTGGGGATAGCCGCCATGAGGCTGGCCATGGCCATCGCCCGGTGGTGTGCCGTGGCCCTGATCATAGCCGCCGCCATGGCCGTCATCATGGTGGTGCGGATCGGACTGGGCCAAAACGGGCGTTGTCAGCAGGCCGATGGCCAGCGCGGCGCAGGTGGCCCTGGTGAAACGGAAGGAACTAAATCGAGGCATGGGGGAACTCCTTGAGGGCGCCCCTTGTGCCGTGCCGTTGCAACCGGCGTTCTTGTCCGATGTGTCGAATTGTAAATGCGAAAACCGCTTGCGGCTTTTCGACACGGCGTTTGCATCGGGCCGATCTCGGGCTATCGCAAAGGCCCATGACATTCGACCAGATCGCCATCGTGCTGCTGCTCTCGGCCATGTTCATCGCCTTTGCGCTGGACAGGTTCCCGGTCGAGCATGTCGCCGTCGCCGGGTTGACCGGCGCGCTCGTGCTGGGGCTCGTGCCGTTTCACGATGCCTTTGCAGGCTTTGCCAACCCGGCGGTCGTCACGGTGGTCGAGGTGCTGCTGTTCGTCTCGGTGCTCGCCCGCAGTCACGCGGTGGAGCGATTGGCGGAATGGACCGTCTCGCGCTTCGGCAGCGAGCGCGGTGTCCTTGCGGTGATCTGCGGACTGGGCGCTTTCGTGTCTATCTTCATGAACAACATCGGCGCGCTGGCCCTGGTGTTCCCGGTGGCGCTTTCGGTCTGCGCGCGGATGCAGATCCCGGTGGCGCGAGTGCTGATGCCTTTGTCCTTCGCGACGCTGCTGGGGGGATGGGATCGCTGACGGGTACGCCTGCGAACCTCATCGTCAACGACTGGATGGTGCGCGAAACCGGCGGTGGCATGGGCTACTTCACCATCGGTTATGTCGGCATTCCGGTGACGATCATCGGCGTTGCCTGGCTGGTGCTGATCGGGCCGCATTCGTTCCGCCGTCTGCGCCGTGTGCCCAGCACGGTGACGCCGACCCCCTCCCGTTTCCTGTTCGAGATGCGCGTGCGCCCCGGCGCACTGGAAGGCCTGACCCTGCCCGAGGCAGAGCGGCGCCATGACCTGACGATCTACGATGTACTGCGCGACGGCGCGCATGTCTTTGCGCGGCGCGAGGCGATTACCGTTGCTGCCGGTGACATGCTGCTGGTCGAAGGCGGGATGGAGACGGTCGAGGTGCTGCAGGATCGCGGGCTGGTCGACGCCGGGCTGGGCACGGGCAAGCCGGGGGGCGAGGACCGGCTGGAAGCGGTGGTCATGCCCGATTCGATGCTGATGGGCTCGCGGCTCGGCGCGCTCGATCTGCTGAGCGATCACGACGTGTCGGTCGTGGCGCTGGCCAGTCGCCGCCATCGGGTGGAGGGAAGCTTTGGCGATCTCCAGATCGGCCTGGGTGACGTCATCGTGCTGACCGGTGAGCGGACCTCGCTTGAAGAGGCCGCTGCGGAAGCCGGGTTGCTGCCGCTTTCGGCGCGCCCCGCCAAGCGGATGCAGCCCGACGCCTATCGCAGCGCAGTGATCTTCGCGATCGGTGTCGCGACCACCGCGCTGGGCTGGCTGCCGCCCGAGATCGCCTTTGGCGGCGTGGTGGTGGCAATGGCGCTGCTGGGCTCGTTGCGGTTGCGCCATGCCATGCAGGACGTGAACTGGACGATCGTGATCCTGCTGGCCTGCATGATCCCGCTGGGGCAGGCCGTGCAGGATACAGGCGCCGCGCACGTGATCGCCAATGCCCTGATCGATGCCATGCCGGTGGGCGGTCCGCTGACGGTAACGGCGGTGATCCTGCTGATGGCGGCGACGCTGACGACATTCGTAGATAATGTATCGACGGCTGCGGTGCTCAGCCCGGTCGCGTCGGGGCTGGCGACACGGGCCGGATTGCCGGTCGAACCGCTGCTGATCGCGGTCGCCATCGGCACCTCGCTCGATTTCCTGACGCCGTTCGGGCACCATAACAACACGGTGGTGATGGGGGCGGCAGGCTATCGCTTCCGCGACTTTCCCAAGCTGGGACTGCCGCTGATCTTCCTGTGCCTGTTGACTGCGCTGCTGGTCGAACGGGTACTGTTCTTCTGACGGATTGGCTTTTTACGCGAATTCGTATATCCTACCCGCATAATAGGGAAATGGCATGATTTCGAACAAGGCCCGTTACGCCTTCCGCGCTCTTCTGGCGCTGGCCTGCGCACCCGAGGGTGAGGCAACGGCGAGTGCGGACATCGCTGCGCGCTATGCGATCCCGCACAAGTTCCTCGAACAGATCCTGATCGACCTCAAGAAAGCCGGTGTCCTCGACAGCAAGCGCGGAAAATACGGCGGCTATGTCATGCTGCGCCCTGCGGATACCGTGACTTTCGGGGAAATCCTGCGCCTTTTCGAAGGGCCGCTGGCGCCGCTGTCCTGCCTGTCGCGCCAGTCCTATCGCCGGTGCGACGATTGTCCTAGCGAGGCGCAGTGCGCGCTGCGGCGGGAGTTCGGCGCCGCTTACGATGCCTATCGGAGCGTGCTCGATTCGCGCACGCTGGCGGATGCGTTGCGGGGTGGCGCGAGCGAGGACGATTTCGCAAACGGCGAAGAAAGTGACGGATTCGTGCGCAGAATGGCCTGAAACAAGGCCCTTGCTATTCCCTATCAACTCGATAGAGTTTATCGAGTTTAGAGATAGGGGAGTATGCCATGTCGAAGTCCGCCAAGGCGCAGGGTAAATCCCGTGCCGGTTTTCGCTTTGCTCGCGTCGTTGCGCTGGCCGGGCTGCTTGCGGGCACATCGCTGTTGAGTGCATGCGGTTCCGGCCACGATGCCAAGGGCGGCGGATCGGCCTCGATCGAACTGCTGAACGTCTCCTACGATCCGACGCGCGAGTTGTACCGCGATCTCAACGATGCCTTTGCCGATCAGTGGAAGGCGCAGCACGGCGGGCAGACCCTGAAGATCAACATGAGCCATGGCGGCTCGGGCAAGCAGTCGCGCGCGGTGATCGACGGGCTGGGGGCCGATGTGGTCACGCTGGCGCTGGCCTACGATATCGACGCGATCGCCCAGAAGACCAAGCTGCTGGACCCCAAGTGGGAAAGCAAGCTGCCCGACAACAGCGCGCCGTACACCTCGACCATCGTGTTCCTGGTGCGCAAGGGCAATCCCAAGAACATCCATGACTGGGCGGACCTGACGAAGCCCGGTGTCGAGGTGATCACGCCCAACCCGAAGACCAGCGGCGGCGCCCGCTGGAACTTCCTTGCCGCCTGGGCCTATGGCCGCAAGGCAGGGGGCTCGGATGCCGCGGCGCAGGCCTATGTGACCGATCTGTTCCGCCATGTGCCGGTGCTCGATTCCGGCGCGCGCGGCGCGACGACGACCTTCGTCGAGCGCGGCATGGGCGATGTCCTGCTGGCCTGGGAGAACGAGGCGTTCCTCTCGCAGAAGGAGCTGGGCGCGGGCAAGTTCGACATCGTCGTACCCTCGATCTCGATCCTGGCAGAACCGCCGGTCGCGGTGGTGGACGGCAATGCCAGGAAGCACGGCACGACGGCCGTCGCCGATGCCTATCTCAAGTTCCTCTACACGCCCGCCGCACAGGAAATCATCGCGCGCCATTATTACCGTCCGCGCGATCCGCAGGTGGCGGCGAAATACGCCTCGACCTTCCCCAAGCTCGATCTGGTGACGATCAAGGACTTCGGCGGCTGGCAGGCTGCGCAGACCAAGTTCTTCGCGGACGGCGGGGTGTTCGACAAGATCTTTGCGCAGGCCAAGCAATAAGGCATTCTCCCATGGACATTGCATTGAGCAGGCAACTGCAGATGCCGGACGAGACCGTTTTGCAGCCCCCGCCACCTTCGCACCCCAAGGCGAAGCGGCGGTGGCTGCGGCAGACCGCGATCCCCGGCTTCGCACCGACGCTGGGCTTTACCCTGGCCTGGCTGACGATCATCGTGCTGATCCCGCTGGCCGTGCTGTTCCTGCGCGCCGCAGGGATGACATGGCACGATTTCATGGCGGTCGGCCTCTCCGAACGCGCGCTCGATGCCTACAAGCTCAGCTTCGGGGCATCGCTGGCGGCGGCCGGGATCAATACCGTGTTCGGCCTTGCCATTGCCTGGGTGCTGGTGCGCTACGAGTTTCCGGGGCGCCAGCTGATGGGGGCGCTGGTCGATCTGCCGTTCGCGCTGCCCACGGCGGTTGCCGGTATCGCGCTGACCTCGCTGTGGGCGGCCAACGGCTGGCTGGGCGCGCTGGTGGCGCCGCTGGGGATCAAGGTGGCCTTCACGCCGATCGGGGTGATCGTGGCGCTGATCTTCATCGGGCTGCCGTTCGTGGTGCGCTCGGTCGAGCCGATGCTGGCCGATCTGGGCGTGGATGTGGAGGAAGCCGCGATGACGCTGGGCGCCTCGCCGTTCCAGACCTTTCGCAAGGTGATCCTGCCCGCGCTCGGCCCCTCGCTGCTGACCGGCTTTGCGATGGCCTTCGCGCGCGGGGTGGGCGAATACGGCTCGGTGATCTTCATCGCCGGCAACATGCCCTACAAGTCGGAGATCGCGCCCTTGCTGATCGTCACCCAGCTTGAACAGTTCGACTATGCCGGGGCGACCGCGATCGCCAGCGTGATGCTGGTGGCCTCGTTCATCCTGCTGCTGCTGATCAACCTGCTGCAGTACTGGACCCGCAAGCGAGGTGCCGCATGAGCCGGGCCTTGTCCTCTGCAGGCACCCGGCTTGGCCGTGGGGCGCTGATCGCGCTTGCCATGGGCTTCCTGCTGCTGTTCCTGCTGGCGCCGCTGATCGTGGTGTTCGTCGAGGCGCTGTCCAAGGGCTTTGGCGCCTATTTCGAGGCGCTGGTCGACCCTGATGCCATTTCGGCGATCCAGCTGACGCTGCTGGTCGCGGCGATCAGCGTACCGCTCAACGTCGTGTTCGGCCTTGCCGCGAGCTGGGCGATCACCCGCTTCGACTTTCGCGGCAAGAGCATCCTGATCACCCTGATCGACCTGCCGATTTCGGTATCGCCGGTGGTCTCGGGCCTGATCTTCGTGCTGCTGTTCGGCGCACAAGGACTGCTTGGCCCGTGGCTGGCCGATCAGGGCGTGCAGATCATCTTCGCGGTGCCCGGCATCGTGCTGGCGACGGTGTTCATCACCTTCCCCTATGTGGCGCGCGAACTGATCCCGCTGATGAGCGAGCAGGGGCGCGACGACGAACTTGCCGCGCTCTCGCTCGGCGCCAGCGGCTGGCAGACCTTCCGCCGGGTCACGCTGCCCAATGTGCGCTGGGGGCTGCTCTATGGTGTGCTGCTGTGCAACGCGCGCGCCATGGGGGAATTCGGCGCGGTTTCGGTGGTCTCCGGCCATATCCGGGGCGAGACCAACACGATGCCGCTGCATGTCGAGATCCTCTACAACGAATACAACTTCGTGGCCGCCTTCGCCGTCGCCTCGCTGCTGGCGATGCTGGCGCTCGTGACGCTGGCTCTCAAGAGCCTGCTGGAGTGGCGCTTCGATATCCATGAAAGGGCCAGACATTGATCCGCCTGGAAAACATCTCGAAAAGCTTCGGCACCTTCGCGGCGCTGAACGACGTCAGCCTGACCGTCAACGACGGCGAGTTCCTGGCCCTGCTGGGACCGTCCGGCTCGGGCAAGACCACCTTGCTGCGCATCATCGCGGGGCTTGAATTTGCCGAGAGCGGCCGCGTGCTGTTCGAGGACGAGGACGTCACCCATCGCAAGGTGGCGGACCGCAAGGTCGGTTTCGTGTTCCAGAACTATGCGCTGTTCCAGCACATGTCGGTGCGTGACAACGTGGGCTTTGGCCTGTCCGTCCGCAAGCGCAGCGAACGGCCCAAGGCACGGGCAATCCGCGAGCGGGCGCAGGAACTGCTCGAACTGGTGCAGCTTGGCCATCTGGGAGACCGCGTGCCCGCGCAGCTTTCCGGCGGCCAGCGCCAGCGCGTGGCACTGGCCCGCGCGCTCGCGGTCGAGCCGCGCCTGCTGCTGCTGGACGAGCCGTTCGGCGCGCTCGATGCCAAGGTTCGCAAGGACTTGCGCCGTTGGCTTCGGAGCTTGCACGAGCAGATGGGACTGACTTCGATCTTCGTGACGCACGATCAGGAAGAGGCGCTCGAACTGGCCGATCGTATCGTGGTGATGGATCACGGCGTGATCGAGCAGGTCGGCGCGCCCGAAGACATCTACACCGCGCCCGGCAGCGCCTTCGTCTCCGATTTTGTGGGTGAGACCAACCGTATCGGTGTGAGCGTTCAGGGCGGGCAGGCCTTCTTCGCGGGACAGGCGATCCGGGTGCCGCTCGATGGCCTTGTCGAAGGCCCGGCCGATCTGCATTTCCGGCCGCACGATGCCCGGCTGTGCGAAACGGGTTCTCCCGGCTCCCTGCCGCTGCTCGTCCACCAGACCTACCGCAAGGGTGGGCACTGGCGGGTCGAGGGCCGCATCGAGGGGCTGGACCGCCCGATCGAGGTCGACGTTCCCGCAGAGGCTCCGGCGCCTGCCGCCGGACTTCGCATTGGCGTGCAGCTTGCGCGCGCCATGGTATTTCCCAGCAAGGAAGGATCCGCTCATGCAGGATGATCCCGCCGCCACCGGTTCGGGGCAGAAATCGCAACACGTCGAGGAAAGCCTCGCCACGATCCGCGAGGCGCTGCTGTCGCTACGCTATGGCACGATCTCGCTGACCGTGCATGAAGACCGCGTGGTGCAGATCGACGTCACCGAAAAGCGCCGCCTGCGCAGCGGCTGAGACCACGTTCGGCCTACCCCAGACCATCTGCCCCGCCACTGCCGCAGGAGACGGCAGCCGGGGTGTCGGACGCGGACCGGACCACCGGATGCGGCTGAACCCAATATCGTTGTGAGGAGCGATTCGCATGTTCAGGCGTCTACCTTTTGTGATGGGCGGCTTTCTGGCCACCGTCGCTGCCGTTCAGGCCTTGCCTGCTTTTGCGCAGGATGGGAGCGCCGACGGAGCGGTTCCCACGTCCGCAGCGGTCAATCTCGATAAGAGCGTCGATCCGGACGCGGATCAGAGCCCTGCTTCGTCCATGGCCGATACGGCGATGCCGCTGGCATCGAACACGCCTGCCCAGGCTGCCGCTCCGCAACCGCCAACGCTTCAGCAGGCGATCGGCAACCCCGACGATTTTACGCTTTCGGCCAGCATACGCGCACGCATGGAATCGCTGGGCAACGATTTTCGCAGCACCGCCAATCCGAGCGACACCATCCTCTCGCTGCGAACGACGCTTGCAGCCGAATACCACCCGGCATCTTTCGCATCGGCGGCGAACTGATGGATTCGCGTATCTACTTCGACAACACGAAGACGCCGGTTACCGTCAACGATGTCAACGCGATGGAACTGATCCAGGCCTATGTCGGGCTGGATCTAGGCCATGTACTGGGCAAAGGCTCGGACACCAGTGTGCAGGCGGGGCGCTTTACTATGGAATTCGGCGCACGGCGCCTGATCGCGCGCAACAATTTCCGCAACGACACCAATGCCTATACCGGCATCCGCTTCGATGTGACGACGGCGGACAAGACGAAGATCACCGCTTTTTACACTCTGCCGCTGACCCGGTTGCCCAGTACGATCGACCAGCTTGTCGACAATTCGGTTCATTGGGATCGCGAGAGCTTCGACCTGCAGTTCTGGGGCGCCTATCTTGCCAAGCCGCAGCTTGTCGGACGTACCAATCTTGATCTGTATTTTCTCGGATTGAACGAACGGGATTCGCCCAGCCTCGCGACGAAGAACCGGCAGCTTTACACACCGGGCCTGCGTCTGTTCATGAACCCGGAAGCGGGCAAGCCCGATTTCGAGGTGGAGGCGGACTATCAGTTCGGTTCCGTGCGGGCGAGCACGGCGGCCAATGCGGCGCTGCTGGACGTGTCGGCATACTATGTTCACGCCGAGCTGGGTTATCAGTTCGCAGGGCCGTGGAAGCCGCATGTGAAGCTTGTCTACGACCGTGCCAGCGGTGACAACGGCAAGGGATCGTACAATCGCTTCGACAGCCTGTTCGGTGCGCGCAATCCCGACTGGGGGCCGACCAGCATCTATGGCGCGCTGTCGCGCAGCAACATCTCCTCGCCCGGTGTCCGGCTGGATTTCGCGCACGGCAAGCGGACGGATGGCAACCTTACCTATCGGGCGATGTGGCTGGACAGCGCCACTGACAGTTTTGCCAATACCGGTGTGAGGGACGCCACCGGCAAATCGGGTACGTTCGCCGGGCAGCAGGTGGAGTGGCGCGTGCGCTACTGGATCGTCCCGCAGTTTCTGCGACTGGAGACGGGGGCGGCCTGGCTGATCAACGGCAGGTTCCTGAAGGACGCCCCGAATGCCAGCGGGCGCGGCAACCCGATCTACGGCTTCTTCGGCGTTACGGCGACGTTCTGACGACGTGCCGTAATGGCGCCCCCATCATCGGGGCGTCGTGATTAAGTCAGAATAATCAGGGCAGGGCTCAGGGCAGGGCGGTGGGGGCTACCCCGCCGCGCAAGCCTTCGCGCAGGCGCTCGATCACGACCTGAACCTTGGGCAGCAGGTGGCGGCGTTCGGGATAGACGGCCCAGATCGGCTCGTCCTCGGCCTGCGCGTCGTCGAGCAGACGCACCAGCCTGCCGGTGCGCAAGGCATCGTCGACATAGAACTCGGGCAGGTGGCAGATGCCGAGCCCGGCAATCGCGGCGTCCGCCACGACTTGCCCGTTGTCGCACCGCACTCGTCCTCGGGGGCGGAAACTGCGTATCTCGCTTCCTACCCTCAGGTGCCAGGCGCGGGTGCTGCCGGTCAGGCAATCGTGGCGGGCAAGGTCTTTGATGTCCACCGGCGTTCCGCGACGGGCGAGATAGGCAGGGGCCGCACACGTCAGGAACCGGCGCGAGCCGACGGGGATGCGGATCAGGCGGCTGTCGCTGAGCGTGCCGGTACGGATCGCCAGATCGAAGCCTTCGCCAACGATGTCGATGACCCGGTTGGACAGATCGAGATCGACCTGAAGGCGCGGGAACTCGACCGCACAGGCCGTGAGCACGGGGGCGACGAAATGCACCCCCAGCGCAGTCGAACAGGTGACGCGGACCAGCCCTTGCGGTTCGCTCTGGCGTTCGAGCACGGCATAGGCATCGTTGCGATCCTCGATCAGGCGGCGGAACCGCTCGACCATCGAACGGCCGGTATCGGTGAGCGCCACTGCACGGGTGGTGCGGCTGAACAGTTGCACACCGAGGCGCTGCTCAAGCGCCGCCAGTGCCCGGCTGACGCGCGAGGTGGACGTGCCGAGGCGCTCTGCGGCGCGCACGAAGCTGCCGCAGTCGGCAATCGCCACTGCTTCCTCGATGCCTTCCCAGCGGTCCGTCATTGTTGCTCCTGATGCAAGGGATCGAACGGCCATCGGCTGTTCGTTGCCTTCGTGCAATAGCCATCATGCCGGCATAAAGTTTGCGTAAAGACAATGGTGCAACGCATTGCAGAGCGGTATTTCAGGCCTATGCACGATACATCAGCGGCACAGCCTGCCGAACATGGAACCCATCGCGAAAGCCTCGCGGCCCTGGCTCTTGGCGCGATCGGCGTCGTTTTCGGCGATATCGGCACCTCGCCGCTCTATGCGCTGAAAGAGAGCTTCATTGGGCACCACCCGATGGCGACCGACGTGCCCCACCTGTTCGGTGTGATTTCGCTGATGTTCTGGACGATGACGCTGATCGTCACGATCAAGTACGTGTTGATCGTGCTGCGCGCCGACAATCAGGGCGAGGGCGGCAGTCTGGCGCTGCTGGCCTTGATCCAGCGCAGTATGGGCAGCACGAAATGGATGCCCGTGGTGATCATGCTGGGCGTCGCGGCAACCGCGCTGTTCTATGGCGACGCGATTATCACACCGGCGATCTCGGTGCTTTCGGCGGTCGAGGGCCTGACCATCGTCAGCCCGGCGTTCGGGGAATGGGTGATCCCGATCGCGATCGTCATCCTGATCGCGCTGTTCTCGATCCAGTCGCATGGCACGGCAACGGTCGGGCGCCTGTTCGGGCCGGTGATCCTTGTCTACTTCGCCATTCTGGCCGTGATGGGCGCGGTTTCCATCGCCCAGACGCCGCAGGTGCTGGCAGCGCTGAGCCCGACCCATGCCGTGGCCTTCTTCCTCGCCGATCCGGTACTGGCGTTCCTGGCGCTCGGTTCGGTCATCCTTGCCGTGACCGGTGCCGAGGCGCTCTATGCCGACATGGGGCACTTCGGGCGCCGGGCGATCATGGTGTCGTGGCTCTATGTCGCGTTTCCGTGCCTGATCCTGAACTATCTGGGGCAGGCGGCGCTGGTGATGCGGGTGCCGGATGCGATTTCGAACCCGTTCTTTCTGCTGGCACCCGACTGGGCGCGCCTGCCGCTGGTGGTGCTGGCGACGGCGGCGACGGTTATCGCCAGTCAGGCGACGATTTCGGGCGCCTACTCGGTTTCGCAGCAGGCGGTGCAACTGGGCTATCTGCCGCGCCTCAAGATCCTGCACACCAGTGCGAAGGCCGCCGGGCAGATCTACGTGCCGCTGCTCAACTGGGGCATGCTGGCGATGGTGGTCCTGCTGGTGCTGGGCTTCCACAGCTCGACCAACCTTGCCGCCGCCTATGGTATCGCGGTGACGGGCACGATGGTCGTCACCGCCTGCATGCTGAGTGTACTGATGTTTGGCGTGTGGAAGTGGCACCCTGCGATTGCAGGCGGGATCACCGGTCTGTTCCTGCTGGTCGACGGCGCCTACTTCGCCTCGAACGTCACGAAGATTCCCGATGGCGGCTGGTTCCCGATCCTGATCGCCGGGATCGTCTTCACGCTGCTCACCACCTGGGCGACCGGACGGCGGATCGTGCGCGCCCGCCTTGCCGAGGACAGCCTGCCGATCGGTGTGTTCCTTGCCTCCACGCGCGGCAAGGTGCCGCGTATTCCAGGCACCTCGGTGTTCCTCGCCTCGACCGTGGAGGGCATTCCGCCCGCGCTGCTGCACAACCTCAAGCACAACCACATCCTGCATGAGCGGGTGGTGATCCTCACCGTGGTGATCGAGGGCGTGCCGCATGTCCCGCAGGCCGGGTGCAGCGAGGTGGAGGACATGGGCGATGGCTTCTACCGCATGGTGCTGCACTACGGCTTCATGGACGAGGCCGACATTCCCGCAGCGCTCGCCAATGAGAACCGCGCAGGGGCGCCGTTCCGTCCGGCCCAGACCAGCTATTTCCTCTCGCGCCAGACCCTGATCGCCTCCAGCCGTCCCGGCATGGCGATCTGGCGCGAGAAGCTGTTCTCGTGGATGGTCCGCAATGCCCAGACCGCGATGGAGTTCTTCAAGCTGCCCACCAATCGCGTGATCGAACTGGGCAGCCAGCTGGAGATCTGAGGTTTTGCGCCCAAAAGCACAACCCCGGCGCCGCAAGTCAGCGGGGCCGGGGTTGTGCCATGGGAAGACCGGTAGTTGCGGGCCTTGCCGTCCTCAGACGATGCCCGCACCAAGGCCGACTGCGCGGCGTTCCTGCGCCTTGCGTTCGCGCCAGCGGCTTTCGCGGTAGGTGCCCAGCACGTCGATGGCGCCGCCCGCTTCCAGACGCGCCTTGGCGAGGATCGGGGAGACATCGACGTTGTAGGCCCGGCGCAGCGCCTGGAAGGCCATCATCGTGTCGTTGGCCTCCTGCGAGAGGTGCAGCGCCTCGCGGTCGACCAGCAGCGCCTTGGCAAAGCACTGGCCGATCGCCTCGGCGGAAGACAGCATAGACTCGATCGGATCGGTGACGTTGTGCGACTGGTCGATCATGTAGGCGGGCTTGAACCCGTCACGCGGGTTCAGCTCGGCCTCGACCAGTTCGTTGAATACCAGGAACAACTGGTGCGGATTGATCGAGCCCGAATCGAGATCGTCGTCGCCATACTTGCTGTCGTTGAAGTGGAAACCGCCGAGCTTGCCGAAGCGGTGCAGGCGCGCCACGATCTGCTCGATGTTCACGTTCGGCGCATGGTGGCCCAGATCGACGAGGCACTTGGCCTTGGGGCCAAGCTCTTGCGCTGCGAGGATCGAGGAGCCCCAGTCGTTGATGACGGTGGAGTAGAACGCGGGCTCGAACATCTTGTGCTCCAGCAGCATCCGCCAGTCATCGGGCAGTGCGGCATAGACCTGTGCGGCGGCTTCGAGATAGCGGTCGAGGCTGCGGCCAAGGTCCTGCTGGCCGGGGAAGTTGGTGCCGTCTCCCACCCAAACGGTGAGGTCGGTCGCGCCGAGCTGCCGGCCGATTTCGATGCACTCGATATTGTGCTCTACCGCCTGTTGACGGGTCGCCTCGATGGTCGAGGACAGCGAGCCGGTGGCGTAAGTCTGCGCCTGATCCTGCTGGTCCTGGAAGGTGTTCGAGTTCACCGCATCGAAGCCGAGGCCGAGGCTTGCTGCTTCTTCGCGCAGGCCCTTGTAGTCGCTAACCTTGTCCCACGGGAAGTGCGGCGAGACGCGCGGGGTCAGGCGGCCCAGCTGGTTGATGACCGCGCAGTCCTCCAGCTTCTCTTGGATATTGGTCGGCTCGCCCGCCATCGGGAACTTGGCAAAGCGCGTGCCGCCGCGTCCGGCGCCCCACGAAGGGACCGCGACGGAGAAGTTGGCGACGCGCGTCTTGATCGCGTCGATGCCGATACCGGCGCGCTCCAGCTTGCGGCCAAGCGCGGCATATTCGTCCTCCAGCGCGTCGATCTGGCGCGCGTTGGCCTCGTCGATCAGCTCGCGAGAGATGGGCAGGTTGCTCATGGGTCTATCCTCTTCCGTATTCTTTTTGGGCCGTGGAGCGGGGCGGCCTTGCGGCCATGCCCCGCCCGTCAGGTGTCAGCGCTGCGCGTCCTCAGCGGGTGAAAGCCTGCGCGTTGCCCGCATCGACGTTGATCATGTTGCCTGTGGACTTTGCCGACATGTCGCTCGCAAGGAAATAGACGGCTTCGGCGATGTCCTCGGGCAGCACGTCGCGCTTCAACATCGAGCGCTGGCGATAGTGCTCTTCCAGTTCCTTGCCCGCATCGATGCCGTGGGCGCCTGCGCGCTCCTTCCGCCAGTCGCCATCCCAGATGCGGCTGCCACGGATGACGGCATCGGGATTGACCACGTTGACGCGGATACCGGCAGGCGCGCCTTCCAGCGCGAGGCAGCGGGCGAGGTGGTTCGCCGCCGCCTTGGCCGAGGCATAGGCGCTGGCGTTGGTGGCTGCGGCCACGCCGTTCTTCGAGCCGATGAACACCACCGACGCGCCGCCCTGTTCCTTCATGCCCTTCAGCAGCGGCCAGGCGGCGCGGCTGGTGAGGAAATAACCCTCGGCCAGCACGTTGTAGTTGCGGTTCCACAGCTCGATGGTGGTCTCTTCCAGCGGCGCGGAAGAGGCGATCCCGGCATTGGCGACAAGGATGTCGAGCCCGCCGAATTCGCGCGCGGCAGCGGCGAAGGCATTGGCGACCTGCGCCTCGTCGGTCACGTCGCAGGTGACGGCGCGCACGACATCGCGGCCATACTGCTTGGCGAACCCGGCGCGAACTTCCTCCACGGCGTTGGCGTCGCGGTCGGCCAGCATCACGCAGGCGCCGTCGGTGAGCAGGCGAGCGGCAGTTGCCGCGCCGATCCCGCCCGCGCCACCGGTGACGAGGGCGATGCGCCCGACCAGCGGCTTGGGCTTGGGCATGCGCTGGAGCTTGGCCTCTTCGAGCAGCCAGTATTCGATATCGAAGGCTTCCTGCTCGTCGAGCGCGATGTAGTCACCGATGGCCTCGGCACCGCGCATCACGTTGATGGCGTTACCGTAGAATTCTCCCGCAAGGCGCGCGGTGGTCTTGTCGGTGGCGAAGGTCATGCGGCCGATGCCGGGAACGAGGACGACGATCGGGTTCGGATCGCGCATCGCCGGCGAATTGTCGCGCTTGCAGCGCTCGTAATAGGCTGCGTACATCGCGCGGTAATCGGCGACCTTCTGCGCCAGATAGGCATCGTCCTGAAGCCGCTCGGGATCGAGGGTGAGCGGCGCGATCTTGGTGCGCAGGAAGTGATCGGGGCACGATGTGCCAAGGTCCGCCAGCTTCAGGAACTCGGCCGAATTGACGAACTCCAGCGCCTCGGAATCGTCCGAAAAATGGCCGACCTTACGCCGCGCGCCGGTCATCTGGGACCGGAGGCGCGGCATAAGGTCGGCAGCAAGGGCTGCGCGATCCGGAGAGGTCTGGTGGATCGCACCGCCGAATGCGGGCGCGGTTTCGAGACGGGCATTGAGGTATTTCGCGGCGTCCGCGATCAGCTCGACGGTGTGCTCGTAGCAGGCCTTGGCGCTGTCGGCCCAGCAGATGATGCCGTGTCCGGCCAGCATCACGCCTTCGAGGTGCGGGTTGGCGGCAACGTAATCGCGCAGCATCACGCCCAGCGTGTAGCCGGGGCGCTTCCACGGCAGCCAGCCGATCTTGCCGCCCCAGATCGCCTGCGTCGCCGCTTCGCCGCCGGAACTCGCGGCCAGCGCGATGATCGCGTCGGGATGGACGTGGTCGACATGGGCGAAGGGCAGCAGCGAGTGCAGCGGGGTGTCGATCGAGGCGGCGCGACCGTTCAGGTTGAACGTGCAGTGCGGCAGGAAGCCGACCATCTTGTCGTCATCGTCCGGCCCGGAATAGTGCGCTTCGAGGCCGAGCAGCTTGTCCTGATAGAGCGTGGCGAAACCATCGAGCTTCATCGAGCCGATATCGCCGCCCGAACCCTTCACCCACAGCACTTCCACCGGGTTGCCGGTAAGCGGATCGGTCTCGGTCAGCTTGGCGGAGGTATTGCCGCCGCCGAAGTTGGTGACGGTGAGATCCGAGCCCAGCAGGTTCGAGCGGTAGAGCAGCAGCGCTTCGGGTGAGAGCGTTGCCGCAACCGATTCGTCCCAGCGGCTGGTCGGCACGGCAAAGGGAATCGCGTTGGCCGGATTTCCGGGGTTTCCGGCCGAACTTGGGCGGGTTTCGGTGATGGTGTTCATGGGCTCCTCTCTAACATTTGTGCTTTGCTTGAGCAATCGTATCCGATAGAAAGCAATCAATAGCAATCACGAATTGCGATCATAAATTGTCATGCACGGCTGTGCCGCGCGGGCTATAAGTCATCAATGCAGGCGAGCCTGCATAAGGGAAATCCCGCTCGGCAGGCCGAAATACGGCCGTTGAGACACATTGGAGAGGTTTGCGAATCGCCATGAGCAGGTCAGGCACCACCATCGTCGTCGACATCGGCAAGACGCTCAGCAAGGTCACATGCTGGACGCGCGAAGGGCATATGACCGAGCGCATGGTGCGCCCCAACGAAGTGCGGGAGGAGGGCGGCATCCGCCGTCTCGACATCGACGGGATCGGCGCGTGGCTGCGCGAGTGTCTGGCGGCGCTGCGCGGCAATCCGATCGAGGCGATCGTGCCGGTGGCGCATGGCGCGGGCGTGGTGGCGCTGGGAACCGACGCTTCCGGCATGCAGGGGGCGCTGTTCGCGCCGTTCGATTACGAGCAGCCGATCCCGCCAGAGGTCATGTCCGCTTATCGCGAGGAGCGCGACGCCTTCGCCGTGACCGGCTCGCCCGCCCTGCCGGACGGGCTCAATCTTGGCGCGCAGGTCTACTGGATGGATCAGGCTTATCCCGAAGCGATGGCCGAGGCGACGCTGGTGCCCTGGGCGCAGTACTGGGCCTGGTTCCTGTCGGGCACGGCGGTCAGCGAAGTGACCAGCCTTGGCTGTCACACCGATCTGTGGTCGCCGGGAGAGGCGCGCTTTTCGCCGATGGCGCAGCGGCTTGGCTATGCGCGCCGGTTCGCGCCGGTGGTCAAGGCTAGCGAAGTGGTGGGCACGCTGCGTCCCGAACTCGCGTTGATGACCGGGCTGGGCGGCGAGGTCAGCGTGCTGGCGGGGCTGCACGATTCCAACGCGGCGCTGCTGGCGGCGCGCGGTTTCCAGCATATCGCACGCAAGGAAGCGACGATCCTGTCGACCGGCACCTGGTTCATCGGCATGCGCCTGCCGAACGAGAATTTCTCGATGGCCTCGCTGCCTGCCGGGCGCGACACGCTGGTTAATGTCGATGCCTATGGCTGGCCGGTGCCTTCTGCGCGCTTCATGGGCGGGCGCGAGATCGAATCGGTGATCCAGATCGATACCCGCCGGGTCGATATCAAGCCCGACCAGCCGTTGCTGATGGAGGCGGTTCCGGGCCTGCTGGCACGCGGCACGATGATGTTGCCGACACTCGCCCCCGGTTTCGGACCGTTCCCGAACGGGAAAGGCACATGGCTCGATCGTCCGGCGGAATGGGCCGGGACATGGTACGCCCGCCGCGCCGCGATCTGCCTCTACGCCGCGCTGGTGGCGGATACGATGCTCGACCTGATCGGCTCGAAGGAGCGCCTGCTGGTGGAGGGGCGCTTTGCCGAGGCGCAGGTCTTCGTGCGCGCGCTGGCGGCGCTGCGACCCAGCACCGACGTCTATGTCGCCAACGCGCACAATGACGTCTCGTTCGGCGCGCTGCGGCTTATCAATCCGCTGCTCAAACCCAGCGGCGGGCTGACGCTGGTCGAGCCGCTGGAAGGCGATCTCGAAGGCTACCGTCGGAAGTGGCGCACGCACGTCGCGCAGGAGGCCGCCGCGTGATCACCGCCTCGATTGCCGATTTCCGCGAGGCCGCGCGCCGTCGCCTGCCGCGCTTCCTGTTCGAATATATCGACGGCGGCTCTTATGCCGAGGAGACGCTGCGCCGCAACGTCTCGGACCTTGCCGGGCTCGCGCTGCGTCAGCGGGTGCTGCGCGACGTGTCGAACATCGACCTGTCGACGAACCTGTTCGGTCAGGACTGGCGCCTGCCCCTGGCGCTGGCCCCCATCGGGCTGGCGGGCCTCAACGCCCGGCGCGGCGAGAAGCAGGCGGTGCGCGCAGCGGACAAGGCGGGCGTGCCGTTCACGCTGTCCACGGTGGGCGCCTGCGACATCGGCGAAGTGGCCGAAGCCGCCAGCCGTCCGTTCTGGTTCCAGCTCTACATGATCCGTGATCGCGTGTTCATGAAGGAACTGATGGCCAAGGCCGTCGAAGCGGGATGTTCGACGCTGGTGTTCACCGTCGACATGCCGGTGCCGGGCAGCCGCTATCGCGATTACCACACAGGGCTTGCCGGATCGGGCGGTCTCAAGGGCGCGGCCTGGCGCGTGGCGCAGGCCATGGCCCGGCCGGGCTGGGCGTGGGACGTGGGCATCCACGGGCGCCCGCATACGCTGGGCAATGTCGCCCCGGTCCTGAAGGGCAACACCGGGATCGAGGACTTCTTCAAGTGGATGCGCGAGAACTTCGATCCCTCGATCAACTGGCGCGATCTCGATTTCATCCGCTCCGAATGGAAAGGCCCGCTGGTCATCAAGGGCATTCTCGACCCTGAGGATGCGAAGGAAGCCGCAGAGCTGGGTGCGGACGGCATCGTCGTTTCGAACCATGGCGGGCGCCAGCTTGACGGCGTGCTGTCGAGCGCGCGGGCGCTGCCGCCCATTGCCGATGCGGTGGGAGACCGGCTGACGGTGCTGGCCGATGGCGGCATCCGCTCCGGCCTCGACGTGGTGCGGATGCTGGCGCTGGGCGCGAAGGGCGTGCTGCTGGGCCGCGCGTGGGTCTATGCGCTGGGCGCGGGCGGTGAGGCGGGCGTGACAAAGGCGCTCTCGATCATCGAGGCGGAAATGCGCGTCGCCATGGCGCTGACCGGCTGCACGCGCATCGAAGATATAAACAGAACGAACCTTGCGGGAGAGAACCAATGAGTGCGGGAGAGCACAATAGCTGGCGGGACACGATCCTTGCCGGGCTGGCCAACTATATCGATGCCGGGTCCATCGTCTCGGGATCGGTCGCGCTGGCGCTGTGGAAGGAACAGTACCACCTGACCGACAGCTTCATCGGCCTGATCGGCGCCTTTTCCGCCAACGCCATTTCGGCGGGCGTCGGCGCGCTGATCGGCGGGCGGTTGTGCGATCTGTTCGGCCGCAAGAAGATCTACCAGTACGATATGCTGTTCTATGCGTTCGGCATGCTGTTCCTGGTCTTTGCCTCGGCGGCGTGGATGATCATCGTCGGCTTTCTGCTGGTCGGGCTGGCGGTGGGCGCGGACATTCCTGCCAGCTGGTCGCTGATCGCCGAGCGCGCTCCTGACGACAAGCGCGGCGCGCATTCGGGTGTCGCGCAGATCCTGTGGTATCTGGGGCCGGTCGCGGTGCTGCTGGCGGCCTATTTCCTCAAGCCCTTCGGTATCGACGGCGTGCGCTGGCTGTTCATCCATCTGCTGGTGCTGGCCGTGGCGCTCACTTTCCTGCGCTCGCAGATGAAGGAGTCCGAGCGCTGGACCGAGCAGGCGAGCAGCGCGGCGCAGACCGGCGCGAAAATGCCGGGCTGGAGCGCGGTGCTGACGCCAAAGCACCTGTCCGCCGTGATGTACCTCGTCGTGATGTACGGCATGTGGAACCTGTGGGCGGGCTACAACGGTTTCTTCACGCCCTACCTGATCGAGCAGAACCATCTGCCAGCGTGGGCCGCGACGGTGCTGCCGGCCAGCTACTTCTTCATCGGCATGCTCTCGATCCTGTTCGTGTTCATGCCGCTGGCCGACAAGGTGGACCAGCGCAAGCTGTTCGGCATTTCGGCAGTGATGCATGTGATCGGCATGGCGCTGCTGGCGGTGTTCGGCTTCAAGCTGGAAGTGGTGATCGCGCATATCGTCATCATGGGCATTGCCGGAGGCTTCGGCGCGCAGAGCTTCTTCCAGCTGTGGAGCGCCGAGCTGTTCCCCACCGCCATCCGCTCGACCGCGCAAGGGCTGTCCTTCGCGATCGTGCGCATCGGCCTTGGCTTGTGGAGCCTTGCCGTTCCTGCGCTGGCGGCAAACGACTTTACCGAGCTGGCGTGGATCCTTACGGGCTTCCTTGCGGTCAGCGGGATTGTCGGCATGTTGTGGGCGCCGCGCAACGAGGGCAAGTCGCTCGAACAGCTGGAGGCCGAACGTGCCGCCAGCGGCGAAGGCGCCGCCACGGTGCATCGTCCCGCCGCCTACGGAACCGGAGTGGAGTGAGCTACGCAATGCATGCCGAGGAACGCGAGAGGCTGATCCTGGAGGCCATGGCCGCCACCGGCTTCGTCAGCTATCGCGACCTCGAAGCGCGGTTGGCAGCCTCTCCGGCGACGATCCGGCGCGATCTTTCGCGGTTGGAGAACGATGGCCGCATCCTGCGCGTCCACGGCGGCGCCAAGCTGCCCGAGGACGAGCAGGGCGAGGGGAAGGGCGATGCCCTGCGCGGCACGCCCTTCATCCAGTCGATCACCCAGCACCTGCCCGCCAAGCAGGCGATCGGCCGCGCGGCGGCAGCGCTGTGCTCGCCGGGCGAGGGGTGATGATCGATGGCGGCACCACCACGCTGCAGATGTGCCCGCATCTGGCGGGGCTGGGCCTTCAGGTGCTGACCAACTCGCTGCACATCGTCGATGCGCTGCTGCCGCAGATCGATACGCGGGTGCTGCTGCCCTCGGGCACGGTGTTTCGCGAGCAGAACATCGTGCTGGCACCTGCGGGCGAGGATTCGATGCCGCGCTTCCATGCCCCGCGCCTGTTCATGGGCGCGGCGGCGGTCGGCCCGCAAGGCGTGATGCAGCACGACGTGATCCTCGTCGCCGCCGAACGCCGCTTCATGGACCGGGCGGAGGAAGTGATCCTGCTGGTCGACAGCTCGAAGTTCCGCAATTCCTCGGGCGCGATCGTCTGCGGGCTGGACGAGGTGGATCTGGTCATCACCGATGCCGGGATCGAACCGGAAACGCTGGCGCGCCTGCGCGGTGACGGCGTGCGCGTGATCGTCGCGCCGTAAGGGGAATGGGGAAGCGCAGGGTGCGCTCCCCCTAGAGCCGATCGACATTCAGCCCTGACGGCCTGCAAATGGCGATTCCCCGAGCTTCCGGTGCTCACGTACAAGAAGTACGCTGCGCTCCGGGTCTCGAAAAATCACCATTTTCGGCTTGTCATCATCTGAATCTCGATCGGCTCTAAGTCCTCAGTCCTTCCAGCTGCGCGCCGAGAGGTGGACCTTCACCGGCTGGCCCAGATGCTGTGCGTCCGAACCCAGCGCGAAAGTGTAGTCGCCCGCCGCGATCGTCCAGCCGCCGTCCTTCCATTCGGCCAGCAGGCGCGGGTCGATGGTGACGCTCACCTTCTGCGAGGCGCCGGGCGCAAGGTCGACCCGCTGGAACCCGACGAGGCGCTGGCGGGGCGTCCCGGCCTGCGAGACCATGTAGAGCTGGCCCACGGTCGCACCCTGAACCTTGCCGGTGTTGGACAGTGTGAAGCTGGCCGTCTTGCCGTCGGTCTTCAGACCCGTCGAGGCAAAGGTGGTGTAGGACAGGCCGAAGCCGAACGGGAACAGCGGTGCTTCGCCCTTGCGCGCGAACCAGCGATAGCCGACGTCCGAGCCTTCGATGTTGTAGTCAGCGGTGATCCTGGCGTCGGGCGTTGGCGGATCGCCCGCGAAATTGGGCTCGAACTCGTTATAGCCGTCCAGCACCGGGCGCGGCAACTGATCGACGCTCTTGGGGAAGGTGATCGGCAGGTGGCCCGAAGGGTTGACCTTGCCGAACAGCACATCGGCAATCGCCTCGCCGCCGCGCGCGCCGGGGAACCATGCCTCCATCACCGCAGCGGTCTTGTCGAGCCAGGGCATTGCCACCGGGTTGCCGGTTTCCAGCACGACGATGGTGTGCGGGTTGGCAGCGGTGACGGCAGCGATCAGTTCGTCCTGACCGTAAGGCAGCGAAAGGTCGGCCTGATCGAAGCCCTCGGAGGACGGCTTCACGGCGAACACGATCGCCACGTTGGCCTTCTTCGCCTGCGCCACGGCATCGGCGATCACGTCGCCGCTGCGGTAGGTGACGGTGGCGCCGGGGGCGAGCGCCTTGATCGCCTGCATCGGCGAGGAAGGCTGCCATGTCGGTGCGATCAGGGCATCGAAGCCGGTGTGCTCGCCGCTCTGGATCGTGACGACCGGGCCATCCTTGCCGTGGACCTGACTGGAGCCGCCGCCGGTCAGCACCCCGGCATTGGCATAGCCGCCGATCACCGCGATGCGCTTGGCCGAGGCTGCCAGCGGCAGCGCGCCGCCTTCGTTGCGCAGCAGGACGATGCCCTGTCGGGCGATGTCGCCCGAAATCTTGGCATCAGCCTCGAAGTCGATGGCGCCGCCGGGCTTGGCGGGATTGGCGTCGAGCCCTGCCGCATAGATCGAGGTGAGCACGCGGCGGTTCATGTCATCGAGGCGCGCCGCCCATGCCGGGTCTTTCGCGGCGGCTGCGGCCAGCGGCTTGTCCAGCCACACCTGCTTGTCGAGCTGCTCGCCCGATTGCTGGTCCAGCCCGTGGATCGCGGTTTCCAGCGAGGGTACCGCGCCCCAGTCCGACATGACGAAGCCCTTGTAGCCCCAGTCCTTCTTCAGCACCGTGTTCAGCAGGTAGTCGTTGTCGCACGCACTGGCGCCGTTCACCTTGTTATAGGCGCACATCACGGCGAGCGGCTGGCCCTTCTCGATGCCGATCTGGAAAGCCAGCAGGTCGCTTTCGCGCGCGGCGGGATCGCTGATCTGCGAACTGACGAACTTGCGGCCCGTCTCCTGTCCGTTGAGCGCAAAGTGCTTGATCGTCGAGATGATGTGGTTCGACTGGATGCCGCCGATTGCCGCGCCGACGAGATCGCCGGTCAGCAGCGGATCTTCCGAGAAGTACTCGAAGGTACGGCCCGCGCGGGGGTCGCGCATCAGGTTGGCGCCGCCTGCCAGCAGCACGTTGAAGCCCTTGGCGCGTGCTTCCGAACCGATCATTGCGCCGCTCTTGCGCAGCGCTTCGGGATTCCAGCTCGACGCCATCGACAGGCCCGAGGGCAGGCCGGTGGCGCCGTCCTTGCGCATGCCCATGACGTAGGCGACGCCGAGGCTGGCGTCGGTCTCGGTCAGCGCGGGGACGCCCAGACGCGGAATGCCGTGGATGAAGCCCGCGCCCCAGATCGCGCCTTCGGGCAGCGTCGGCAGAGTGGGGCCGAGCGGAAGCGCCATGATGCCATGCGTCAGCACCGTCTTTTCTGCAGGCGTCATCTGCGCGAGCGTCTTGTCGGCCTTCGCCTCGGCGGCGGCAAGCGGGGCCTCGCTGCCTTTGGCCTGCGCGGCGGCAGCGGTGAGGACAAGCGCGATGGCGCCCAGCGAAACGGACAACGTAGATGCAAGACGGCGGTGCATGACGAACCTCTCAATCGATTGTTGTAGCGCGCCTTTATGGCCACGCGGTTGTTGCACCGCGATGCATAACGGACTCTGCGCGAAAGGGAATTGCCGGTCGGCTATTTTTGCGTTGCGTAGGGATCACCGCTGGCGGCGTGCGCTTCAAGAAAATCGAGGCGCTGCTTCTCGAAGTCCTTGAGAACTTTCGGGCCAGTGTTGGTGAACGCGATCTGTGCGGAATCGGAAACAGTGAAGCGCGGCCATTGCGGCGCGCCTGCATGATTGGGATTGCCGGTGCGCGCGAAGGCGACCCAATAGGCGGAGGTGAGCTTCGCGGTGGCCTCGTCCCCGGCGGTCCAGCCGGGCTTGGAGGCGTCGGTCGGCGTATCGAACACGAACTCGATCTCGTCGCTGTGGCCGACGCCGGGGCGCACGCTGCGCTGCGCCTCGGGCACGTAGGCGAAGCGGTAGAGGTAGGTGGGATTGCCTGCTGCTGCGGAAAGGCGGGCAGTGGCGCGGGCAGGCTCGACCATCGCGGCATCGCCCCACATCCGCGTCATCGCCTTGTCCTGGCCGACAGTCGCCACATCGTAGAGCGCCAGCGCCCTGTCGGCATCGGGCCCAAGGCTCTTGAGCTTGGCTTCGGCAATGCCGGGCATCCAGCGCAGCAGGCTTTCCTCCCAGTCGTTGGCGCCGATCAGCAGGGGCACCTTTGCGGAACGCCCCTGCGCGAACGCGATCGCTGGCGCTTCGGTTATGAGCTTGCCGTCGATCATCGGTTCGCGGACTTGCGTGACCGGCGCGTCGAGCACCGTTTCGGCGGGAAGGGCGCGCAAGGCGGCGGGATTGTCGGAGGTCACGCCCTTGCTCTTTGCCCATGCAAGATCCTGCTTTTCCGCCACCGCCAGCGGCGGGAGCCAACGGCGCGGCGAGCCGGACTCGGCGATCGCGCGCTGGAACAGGCCGTGTGCAGGCGGCACCGCCATCAGGGTCGAGACGGCGACGGCGCCAGCGGACTCGCCGAAGATCGTCACCTTGGCGGGATCGCCACCGAACGCTGCGATATTGCGCTTCACCCATTGGAGCGCGGCGATCTGGTCCATCAGCCAGTAGTTGCCGCAGGCCTCGCCCGGATGTTGCGCGCAGAGCGCTGGCGTTGCGAACACGCCGAAGCGGGCGAGGCGATAGTTCAGCGTCACCACGATCACGCCCTGCCGCGCCAATGCCGAGCCGTCGTAGACCGGCATCGAGCCTGATCCCATGATAAAGGCGCCGCCGTAGATCCACACCATCACCGGCAGCGGCTTCGCGCTTTTGCGGACGCCGGCAGGGCGCCAGACGTTCAGATAGAGACAGTCCTCGCTGGCCTTGTAGTCGTGGCCTGCGGGCAGGTGGTTGTGCGCCAGGTCCTGCATGCAGTCGTCGCCGAAGTGGGTGGCATCGCGCGTGCCGCTCCAGCCGGCGGCGGGCTGCGGCGCGCGCCAGCGCAGGTCGCCCACCGGCGGCGCGGCATAGGGAATGCCGCGAAAGCTCTCGATGCCCTCGCCGGAAAGCCCGGAGAGCGTGCCTTGCGCGATCTTTACTGCCGGTGAGTCGGGGGTGGCATGGGCGGGGATCGCGGAGAGGCCGAGCGCGGCGAACAGGGCAAGGCAAAGCGGGCGGAAGGGCAAGGCGGCACCTTTCGGAACAGGACTGTGACGCTGTAACAATGGCGGTGCGCCGTCGCGTTCGTCTTGATCGCTCGCGCCGCCAGTCTTGCATTGCGTGTCATCGAGACATTTCACGGGACGCGAACGGTCAAGACCTCGGGCCGATGGAAACAAGACGGGCAGGGGCGCTCTGGCTTAGACCATGCGGCATAGATGCAGTAAGGAATGGACCGCCATGACCGATACCCTCCCGCGCCTTCGCACAACGCCTTTCCGCGACGATATCAATTTCGGTGCGGTGATCCATGACGTCGATCTCGCCAGCGCCGACGAGGATACGCTGAAAGCCGTGGTCGACGAGTTCCATCATTCGGGTGCGATCCTGCTGCGCGGCCAGTCGATGGAACCGGGCGACCTGGTGCGTTTCGTCTCGATGTTCGGCGAGGCCGAGGATCACACGAACAAGGCTTTCGTGATGGACGGGTTCGAGAAGATCTACATCCTCTCGAACCGCATCGGCAGTCACCGCGATGGCGTGGGCTGGCACACCGACTATTCCTACAAGGAAGAACCGGTGATGTGCACCATGCTCTACAGCGTGGAAGTGCCCGAGGAAGGCGGCCAGACGATGCTGGCGGACATGGTCGCGGCCTATGACGCGCTTCCGGCGGAGCGTCAGGAAGAACTCCAGAAGCTGACCCTGCATCACAGCTGGGAGCACTTCATGGTGCATCGCCTCGAAGCCAAGATGGAACTGACGCCCGAACTGCTGGCCGAGAACCCCGACGTGATCCACCCGCTGATCCGCACGCACCCGGCAGACGGCCGCAAGGCGCTGTGGGTCTCGACCGGCACCGTCAAGAAGATCATCGGTCAGGACGATCCCGAGGATCTGGCGCTGCTCGACGAACTGGTCGAGTTCGGCACGCAGGACAAGTTCGTCTACACGCATGACTGGCAGGTCGGCGACGTGCTGATGTGGGACAACCGCTGCACGCTGCACACCGGCACCGGCTTCGACGACACCAAGTATTACCGCACCATGCACCGCCTGTGGGTGAAGGGCGACAAGCCCTACTGAGCCTTATGGACTGAGGGCGAGAAGCCCTTGGGGATCGCACGAAAATGAAGGCCGGGTAGCGGGATGCTGTCCGGCCTTCGTCTGTCTGGGGCGGCGAGATCGTCGGCATGTTCGACAAGCGCTGTGAGGAAGGCCTCGCGCGCGGCATGGGCAAAGGGATTGTCGCAGGCTATGGCACGGGCAACATCGGGCGCGTCGCCGCAGACCATCGCGCTTGCTTCCGCCAGCAGGTCGAAGCTGCGGGTGGAGAAGCGCCCCGGCGCCAGATCGAGCCGCGCGAAGGCCCCTGCGATCAGGTGGACGAGGCCTTGCGTCATCGCCATCTCGCGGTCGTGTGCCTCCGGTGTCGAGAGTAGCGTGCGCAACCCCAGCACCCGGCGCAGGAACGCGGCGATGCGCCCATGCCGACGGCCCCGCAGCGGGCACAGCACGATGCGATGGCCGGCAAGACCCTCCCGCGCGCTCTGCGGGCCGAACAGCGGATGGGTCGCCAGTACGTCGACATGCGCAGGCAGTTCACGCAGCATCGCCTCGGCGGGAAGCACTTTCACCGAGCCTACATCGACCACCAGCGTACCGGGGCGCAAGTGCGGGGCGATCGTGCGACATACCTCGCCAATGGCGCGGACCGGCACGGCGAGGATCACCACGTCGCAGGCGGCGGCTTCTTGCGGAGAGGCTTGCGGGTTCGCCGGATCGACGATGCGCAAGTCGCAATGGTTGCGAAGATGAGTGGCGATCAGGCGACCGAACGCGCCATAGCCGAACAGGCCGAGAGTGGGGCGGGCGCGTGAGGGAGAAGGCGAACTCGGCATGATGCTATGACCTCTGGAAAAGAGCGTCGCGCGGGCCGGGAGATCATCTTTCTGGAAAGGTCAACCGCCGGTCACGCGGCGGTTGAAGGATGACAAGGAACCCACCGCCGATCAGCGGCGGTAATAGGACTTCACGAAAGGAAGGGTGCTTGCCATGCCGTTTGGGTAATCTGCGGCGCAGGCCCTGTCAATCCGCGCTCCGCCCGCCCCCGCCCCCGCCCGCGCCGCCGCGCCGGTGCTCGCGCGGGCTCAGGCCATAGCGGGAGCGGAACGCGCGCGAGAAGTGCGCGGCATCGTTGAAGCCCCAGCGAAAGGCGATTTCGGAAACCGAGAGCTGGGCATGCAGCGGGCTGATAAGATCGGCATGGCACCGCGCCAGCCGCCGCTCGCGCAGCACTTGCGCGAAGTTCAGATCCTGCGCGGAGAGCAGCCGCCGCAGATAGCGCGGCGAAATCCCGGCATCCTGCGCCAGCGCGCTCATCGTCAGGTCGCTCTGGCCAAGCAGCGTTTCGAGGCGTTGCAGGATGCGCTGGAGCAGCGCCGCACGCGCGCCGTCCGCGCCGCCGCGCGCCTGCTGCCCGCCCTGTGCGGCCAGGGTGGCGACGAGGAACTCGATCGCGGACAATTCGATCGGGCGCAGCGCTTCGGCGTCGAGATCGTCGAGCCGCTCGCCCACGGCGGCCAGCATCGCGCGGAACACCGCCGCGCTGCCGAGGCTCGCATCTATTCCCAGCAGGGGGGCGCCGGGCGGGGCGAGCAGGCGCGGGGCTACGGCAATGGCGGGAAACTGCACGAGGAGCAGGCGGTAACGGTCTGAAAACGAAAGGCTGGACGCCACGCGGTTGACGCCGAGCACAAGCTGCGCGGGGCCGATCTCCAGCGCGATGCCCGGACCGGAAAGCTGAGCCTCGCCTTCCAGCACGACCGCCAGCCACAAGCCTTCGGCCTGCTGCTCGGATCGCCCTTCGATAGTCAGGGCGTCGGATTCCAGCCGGGCGAAGTGCAGCCCGATGGGGGACTGGAGCACGGTGACAGTCCCCGCCATCGGTGCATCCTGCAGCGGGCGCACCAAGGGCAGGCGCAGCCGTGCCATCGCATCGACCCACGCGGCGGTGCGCTCGTGTTCGGGAAGGTCTGTCGTGTCGAGCCGCCAGGCCGGGCTTTCACCCGTCACCCGGCGGCTGTCGTCTCCGGACGGGCTCAACCTGCCAGCACGCCGACCTTCGGTTCGACCGGAAGCGGGGCTGGCGTTGCCGAGCCGCCGTCGCGCGCTTCGAGGTAGCGCTTGACCAGCCACTTGTTGAACTGGACTTGCGCGCCTTCCTGCCAGGAATAGCGGCCACGCGGGGCGAAGCGCGAGCGCAGGCCGACCTGTACCAGCTCGTCGACGTGGAAATCCTGCGCGATGATGTGCGAGGTGGCGCGCATGTTCATGTCGAGCTTGTGCTCGAACGTGGGGTCCGCCATCGCGCCGGGGGCGAACAGCAGGCCGGTGTCCATCTCCAGCGATTCCGGGCCGTTGGGGCGCAGGATCAGGTAGATCACCATGTCGCTGGTCATGACGAGGCTGAGCGAGGGCGGCACGTTGGCGAAGGTGAAGCGGTTGCGCGCTTCTTCCGACAGGCCGGGGAACACCGGCAGCACCGCGCGCTGGGTGGCATTGAAGCTGGCGTCCTTGTGGAGCGTGCCGTTGTAGCGCAGGAACCCGGCATCGGCGGGATCGCTCTCGGGGAACTCGGCCTTGCCCGAAGGCACGAAGTCATGCAGCGGCCCGGCGTGCAGGCGGCTGGCATGATAACCGTCGTTGTTGTTCTCGAACATCACCTTCCAGTTCCACGGATGGACATCCGCAGGGCCGGGGCGGGGGCCTTCCGCATTGGCGAGATCGTATCCGGCGATGGCCTTTTCCACGTCGGCAAGGCGCGGCGCGAGCGGGGCGGCGTTCTGGTCGAAGTTGATGAAGATGAAGCCCAGCCACAGTTCCACCTTGAAGCGCGGCAGGCTGTTGGCGGCCTTGTCGAAATTGCAGGTCTTGCTCATCGCGGGCGCGGCGACGAGGCGACCGTCGAGTGCATAGCTCCAGTGGTGGTAGGGGCACAGGAAGCCACGGGCATTGCCGCTGCCTTCGGCCACCAGCATCGCGCGGTGCTGGCACACGGCGGACATCGCCGCGATCTCTCCGGCCTGCGTGCGCGAGACGATCACCGGCTCGCCCACCATGCTGGTGGTGAAGAAGTCGCCCGGATTGGGGATGAACGATTCGCGGCCCACGCACAGCCACTCGCGCATATAGAGCGCGTCCTTTTCGAACTCGTAGAAATCGGCGCCGGTGTAGCACTCCGGCGGCAGGGTGCAGGCGGTATCGATCTCCTGCGCCGAAGCGGCGAGCGAATCGAAGAAACTGTTTGGCATGCGGCCGCCGTTGGTTGCTGAGGTCATGGCGAAAGTCCCTTGTGGTGCCGTGTCGGCTTGATCCTATGACCCGGATGCTATCGTGAAGCGGGCTTGCGGTCTTGATCGGCTGGACCCCCAAACTTGCCCGCGTGCGCCTCCCGCCCGGCGAACGGCGCCAAGCAAAACGGCACTGGAGATCAAGCCTTGCGGGGCGCGCCGATGGCAGAGATGAACCATCGTTTCCAACGGGAGAGTGCCTGCATGAGTGTCGTCGTCTTCGGATCGCTCAACCACGATACGGCGCTGCGCCTGCCCGCGCGAATGGCCTGGGGCAGACGCTGCTGACCACCGGGGCCGATATGGCGGTGGGTGGCAAGGGGCTCAATCAGGCGGTGGCCGCCGCGCGCTTCGGGGCCGGGACGCGCATGGCAGGAGCGATCGGTGACGATGCCGAAGGCGCGATGCTCCGGGCTGCGCTGGTGGCCGAGGGTGTCGATGTCTCCGCGCTCGATGTGCTTGCCGACGTGCCGAGCGGGCGGGCGACGATCCTGATCGAACCGGCGGGTGAGAACATGATCGCCGTCGTGCCCGGCGCTAACCTGCGCGCTCGGCCCGAAGCGGCATGGCAGGCGATCGACGCCGAAACGCGTGTGCTGCTGGCCCAGAACGAAGTGGACATCGCCGAGATGGAGCGATTGTTCGCCAGCGATCGCGCGGCGGGCCTCACGCGGATTCTCAACGCCGCGCCAGCGGTGCCGGAGGCCGCGCGGCTGTTCCCGCTGGTCGACGTGCTGATCGTCAACCAGAGCGAGTGCGCGGACTTCCTCGGCCTAGACAGCGAACCGCAGGGTGTCGAGGATCTGGACGTGGTGCGGCGGTTGCTGACCCGCGCCGGTCAGTCGGTGGTGGTGACACTGGGGGCAGGCGGCAGCGCGCTGGTGACGCACGAGGATATCGTGTTCGCACCGGCCTTCGCAGCGCCCGAAGTGGTCGATACCAGCGGTGCGGGAGACTGCTTCTGCGGCGTGCTGGCCGCGTGCATCGATCTGGGGATCGGAATGGAAGCGGCGCTGCGTTACGCCAACGCGGCGGCATCGCTTTCGGTGGGCTGCAAGGGCGCGGCGCCCTCGATGCCAATACGCGCGGACGTGGACGCGCTGGTGGGGTGAGGCCAGCCCTTGCGCGGGAGGCTAACCTCTCGCGCAAGGGCAGCTCTCTTCAGGCGCTGGCGGCGAGCGCGAGGCGGTTGCTCATGTCAAGCTCGCGGGCATTGGAAGGCTCTTCGCGGGCTGCCACTTTACCCAGGCCGGGGAGGAAAAACAGCAGCAGCATCGCCGCGCCGAGCACGCCGCAGATGGCGAGGGCGGAATGGGCGTAGGAGCCGCTGGCATCGAAGCTCATGTCCATCAGCGCGGGCGTTGCTCCCTGCGCGATGATGACGGCGGAATACATCGCGCCGATGATGGTGCCATAGCTGCGCAGCCCGAAGTAGCGCGAGGCGAAGTAGGGCAGAGCGGCATATTCGGCGCCCATGCCGATGCCCAGCAGCACGCCTGCCGCGCTCGTCTCCATCATGCCCTTGCCGAATTCCAGCAGCAGCAGCCCGGCGATGGCCGAGGCGAACATCGGCACGATCAGCAGCGGGCTGCGCACCTTGTCGAGCAGGGCGCCGGTGACGATCTGCCAGCTGGCGGTGACGAGCGCGAAGATCGCGATCACGCCGGTCGCTTCGGCAAGGCCAAAGCCGCGATCGGTCATCATCGGCACGACGTGGGTGAACACGGCGGTCATGCCTCCCGCCCCGGCTGCAACCGCGATCAGCATGATCCAGAAGCGCGGCGTGCCTGCCGCCTCTCGCAAGGACATGCCGGTGGCCGGAGTCGCCGGGCTTTCGCTGTCGATGGTGCCTTCGGGGCATCGCGCAGGAAGGCGATCAGGACAGGCGCCCCCAGCGCCAGCACGATCAGGCCGAGCACCGCATACGTATCGCGCCAGCCGATCATCGGCAGCAGGATGCCCGCGACGATCGGCAGCAGGGTGGCGCCGAGGCCATTGCCAAGCCCTGCGGTGAGGCCGAGCATCAGGCCACGCCGTCCGTCGAACCAGTTGGAGACGACCTTCGAGATCATCGGCGTCGCGCAGGTCGCACCGGCAAGGCCCATCAGCGCGAACTGGAGGTAGAACAGCGTGGTGTTCGCCGGGACGCGCGAGAGCAGCAAAATCAGCACGCCCAGTGCAAGGTTGCCGCCGATCAGCAGGGGCCTCGCGCCGATGCGGTCGATCGCGCGGCCGATCAGCGGATAGGCGACGGCGGAGACTAGCGCGATCAGGCCCAGCGTGCCGGAAACCTGCGCGCGCGGCCAGCCGAAGTCCTGCGCGATCGGCACGAGGAACGTGCCGAAGGTCGCGCTGATGGCGGCGGTCAGGCATACGGTATTGCCGACAGTGGCAGCGATCGCGACTTTGGTGGCGTTGGCCGAAGTGGGGGCCGAAGCGGGGGCCGAAGAGGCGCGGCTGGCGGGGCGTGATGTCATGGCAGGTCTCCTGCGTGTCCTTGACCATGATTAAATGCCGGGAAGGGCCGTTATCCCAAGCGATTCCTCGGTTTTCCAAGTTTTCGAGCGCGCACGATCAAGTCATGGGACTTGCGCCGGAGCGCCTGTTTGCCGAAAATCCGGGCGTAGACAGAACGGGTCGGCGCGACATGCCTCGCGCCTTTCAATCCAAGCGACAGGACGACATTGCCATGACCGTCGATACGGCGAGCGACACCGCTGCAACCCAGACCGTAACCAAGATGCCCAGCTTCTTCATTCCGCACGGTGGCGGCCCCTGCTTCTTCATGGACTGGTCGGTCATGGGAGGCCCTGCCGACACCTGGGACAAGACGGCCGCGTGGCTGCGCGGTTTGCTCGACACGCTGCCCGAGCGGCCCAAGGCGTTCCTGATCATCTCGGGCCACTGGGAAGAGGCGGTGTTCACCGTCTCCACCGCCGAGACGCCGGGATGATCTACGATTACTACGGCTTCCCGCCGCATACCTACGAGTTGAAGTACCCGGCACCGGGCGCGCCAGAACTGGCGAACCGTGTCGCCGGATTGCTGGCGGACGCCGGGCTGCCGGTGAAGATCGACCCGGCACGCGGCTATGACCACGGCGTGTTCGTGCCGTTCCTGCTGATCGAGCCGGAAGCCTCGATCCCGGTCGTCACCCTCTCGCTCAAGTCCGACCTCGATCCGGCAGAGCATATCGCGGCAGGCAAGGCGCTGGCGGCCCTGCGCGAGGAAGGCGTGATGATCGTCGGCTCGGGCATGAGCTTCCACAACATGCGCGCGTTCCGCACGCCTGCGGCCAAGCAGCCCTCGGCGATCTTCGATGCCTGGCTGACCGATACGCTGACCTCTTCGCCCGAGCAGCGCGAGACCATGCTGGCCCGCTGGGCGGAAGCTCCCGCCGGTCGCGCCTCGCACCCGCGCGAGGAACACCTGCTGCCGCTGATGGTGGCGGTGGGCGCCGGTGCCGGAGAGGTGGGCACGCGCGTCTTCACCGATAACGTCATGATGGCGGATGTCTCCGCCTATCGCTTCGGCTGAACCGCCGGTCACGCGCGCTTCGCAGATGGAAGCGCGCGTGACCGGCATGCTGAAAGGCCCGCCGCCGTCCGGTACTCCTCCCGGTCGGCGGCGGGCCTTCTTTTTGTTATGCCCTGACCGTCGTCATCCCTGCGAAGGCGGCAATGACGACATGGGGAGGCAAGGAAAGAGCGTTCAGGCCTCCTCGAACGCGATCGAGAGCGAGACGTCCTTCCAGTCCGCCATCTGCTGGCCCACGAAGGCGTGCTGGTCTTCGGCATAGTGCAGCGCGTCCGCACCCAGGAACAGATGCAGCGGCGGCTCGGGTGCGTCGAGCGCCTTCAGGATCGCGGCGGCGGCGCGGACCGGATCGCCCTTTTCCTGCCCCGCGCCTGCGGTCAGCATCCGACGCGCGACATGGGCGGTTTCGTCGTAATCGGGGATCACCGCTTCCGAAAGGGCAAGCCCGCCCGCCGCGAAGTCGGTACGCAGGCCGCCGGGGGCGACGTTCATCACCTTGATGCCGAGCGGGCCGACCTCCTGCGCCAAAGTCTGACCGATGCATTCGAAAGCATACTTGCTGGCGCCGTAAATACCGGTGCCCGCCCAGGGCGCATGGCCGCTGACCGAGGTGACATTGATGATATGTCCCGCCTTGCGCGCCCGCATCGCGGGCAGGGCCGCGCGGATCACCCGCAAGGGCGCGAAGACATTGACGTCGAACAGCGCCTGCGCCTCCTCCAGCGAGACTTCCTCGATCGCGCCGAGCATGCCGTAGCCCGCGTTGTTGACCAGCACGTCGATGCCGCCGGTCAGAGCTTCGGCTTCGGCGATGGCGGCGATGATGGCGGCCTCGTCCTTGAGGTCCAGCGCGATCAGATGCGCGCGGCCGGGGCGAGGGCGAGGAATTCGGCATCCTCGCTGCGGCGGCTGGTGCCGACGACGGTATCGCCGCGCGCGAGCGCTGCCTTCGCCAGTTCGCGGCCAAGGCCGTTGCCGATGCCGGTGATGAGCCAGGTGGTCATGAAACGTGTCTCCCGTGACGAGCTTGTCGTGCAAAAGGCTAGGCGAGCGAATGCGTGCGATCTTGCCTCATCCGCCTGCATTTGTTGTAGACGGGCGCATGGTGCAACAAGGCCTTGCGCAACAGAACGGGCGTTTCGAGTCAAGAAGCGCGCCTGCGAAGGCTTATGCTGTCAGACCAGAAAGCCGGATGCCCCGAGGGAGATCACGATGACCCAGTTTGAACAGACCCCCTTCGGGATGCCGTCCGACCACGGCGGCAAGGATCTTGGCATCTTCCTGCCGGTCGCCAACGGAGGCTGGATTCTCTCGAAAAACAAGCCCGAACTGGACGGCTCCTATGCCTACAACCGCCAGTGTGCGGTGCTGGCCGAGGCAGCCGGGCTGGACTTCGTGATGTCGATGTCGAAGTTTCGCGGCTACGGCGGCGAGACCCAGCACTGGGAGCATTCGCTCGATCCGGTGGTGCTGATGGCGGCGCTGGCCGAAGTGACCAGCAAGGTGAAGGTCTGGACCACGATCCACACCATCCTCCAGAACCCCGCCGTCGTCGCCAAGATGATGGCGACGCTCGATCAGGTGTCGAAGGGGCGTGCGGGCCTCAATGTCGTGACCGGATCGTACAAAGGCGAGTTCTCGCAGATGGGCGCCTGGCCCGACGATGTCGACCATGATGGCCGTTACGACCTCGCGCAGGAATGGATCAGCGCGATCAAGCGGCTGTGGACCGAGGATTCGGTGACGATGAACGGCAAGTACTTCCAGCTGGAAGACTGCCATTCCTGGCCCAAGCCTGAAAAGCGCCCGTTCCTCGTCTGCGCCGGTTCCTCGAAGAAGGGCATGCGCTTCACCTCCAAGGAGATGGACGCGATCTTCCTGTCGGGCGCCGATGCGAAGTCCCTGGGCGAGGCGAGCCGTGCCGCCAAGGCCGATGCCGCCGAGCTGGGCCGCGCGGTGCGGACCTATTCGATGATGACGGTGGTGTTCGGCGAAACCGACGAGGCCGCGCAGGCACAGGCCGGGCACTTCCGCGAAGGACTCGACGAAGAGGCGCTGCATGGCATGATGCGCGCTTACGGCTTCCTCGATGCCGAGATCGGCAAGGAGAACGATTTCACCCGCAAGGCGCGCTCCACCTTCATGACGTCGGCGGCGCTCGGCACGCCCGAAAGCGTGATCGAGCAGCTCACCGAACTGTTCGAGCAGGCGGAAACCGACGGCCTGATGCTGATTTTCCCGGACTATCACACGGGCATTCCGATCTTCGGCGAAAAGGTGCTCCCGGTGCTGCGCGAGCGGTTCCCCGGACGCGTCAACGTGCCGAGCCACGGCTGAGGCACAGCGAATGACGGACCTCACCATCGCCTCGGTCGAGAGCCTGCCGCATGTCGCGGGCGCGGACCTGCCGCCGATGCTCGATCCGGCGCGCACCGCGCTCGTCATCGTCGACATTCAGGTGGACTTTGCCGCGCCCGAGGGCCTGATCGGCTCGTTCGGTGTCGATCTGGCACCTGCGCATGCCGCCATCGACCGGATCGAGCCGATGATCGCGGCAGCCCGCAAGGCCGGGGCGAGCATCGCCTTCCTGCGCGTCGTCACCCGGCCCGACAGTGACAGTCGCGCGCTCAAGCTGCTGATGGAGCGGCGCGGCGAAGCGGGCGGCGAGGCGATCTGCCGCGCAGGCTCGGGCGGTGAGGATTACTGGCGCCTGTTCCCCGAGAGCGGCGATATCGAGATCGAGAAGCTGCTGTTCGATGCGTTCTCGGGCACCGATTTCGATGCGCAGCTGAAAGCGCGCGGGATCGATACCGTGGTGATGACCGGCATTACGACCGAGTGCTGTGTTGACTGTACGGCACGCACCGCGTTCCATCTTGGCTACAACGTGTTCCTAGCCAGCGATGCCTGCGCCGCTTACGAACCGGCGCTGCATGCAGGCACGCTCGACGTGCTGCGCAAGAACATCGGCCTGCTGACCACCAGCGCCGATGTGATCGCGGCGTGGCGTTAGTTTGAGATGCGGCACCGGCCCGCGCCCCCACCCACCACCCGACGTTAGTAGTCTAAGGGTGGTGGGTGGGGGCGCGGGCCGGTGCCGCCTATCCGCGAGAGCGGATCAAAGGAGTAATCATGACCCAGCCTTTCGCCGATGCCGCCCTTGCGCCCTACACGGTCAGCGAGGAGGAGTGCGCTGCCATCGCAGCCGCAATCGACACCGACGAACTGGTCGAACTGGCGCTGACTTTGGGTAATATCCCCAGCCGCTCGCGCGAGGAACTGGCGGCGGCGATGCATGTGCATGACTGGATGAAGGCGGAGGGCTTCCGCCCGCGTCTGGTCGGCGCCACGCCCGAGCGGCCCAATGTGATCGGAGAATACGGCGGGCAGGGCATTCCGGTACACGGCGGCGGCGCGAACCTGCTGTTCACCGCGCATCTCGATACCGAGAGCCCCAGCGGCATCGCGGAACATGACAGGTTCCGCTACCGCGAGAGCACGCTGGCGGACCCGGAATGGTCGAAGTGCTGGCTCGACGAGGAAGGACGCCTGCGCGGCTATCCGGTCAGCAACGATCGCGGGCCGATGTCGTGCTTCCTGATCGCCACCAAGGCGCTGAAGAAGGCCGGGATCGCGCTCGCGGGCAAAACCTGGATCACCGCCTGTCCCGGCGAGATCGGTCCCGAGCCGATCGAGGAATTCTCCGGCATCGCTTATAACGGCAAGGACATTGGCGCGCATTACCTGTTCCATCACGGCGGGGTCGCGCCGGACTATGCGATCGCGGCGGAAGGCACCGACTTTGGCCTGACCTGGCAGGGTTGCGGCTATGCGTTGTTCAAGGTCTCGATCTTCGGGCAGGGCATGTTCACCCCGATCCTGGACGCGCCCGAGTTCGCCGCCGAGCATCCCAATCCGATCTATCGCCTGGGCGCGGTAATCGACGCGCTCCACGCCTGGGGGCAGGACTGGGAGCGCGAGAGTGTTATGGAGACGCTGAGCGGCGCGATCCATCCCAAGGTCCAGATCGCCTCGGTGCGCGGCGGCATGCCGATCGACTTCGGTGCAGGCACCGAAGTCTGCGCGCTCTATATCGAGGTTTCGCTCAGCCCCCGTCGTAAGGCGGCCGAGGCGATGCACGGGATTACCGCCGCCATGCGCGGGCTCGACCTTGCAGGCTTCGAGGTGGAGCCGGTGGTCGTGCGCCACGGCTTCGAGGCGAACCCTGCCGAAGTCGCGCCGCTGGTCGGTGCCGTCGCCGCCGCAACGCAACTGACGCGGGGCGAGGAACTGCAGCCCGCGCATCCGGTCTATTCCAGCATGTGGCGCGATCACAACGTGTTCAACATGCACCGCATTCCCGCCGTCACCACCGGCATGCCGCGCTGGCGTCCGACCGGAGCCGATCTTGCCTCCAGCGCGCTCGTCTATGCGCTGACGATGCTGGCGATCTGCGGGCGGGCGGAAGGTGGCCCCGCCAGTGACGGGCCGACCAGCGTCTATGGCGACAACGAGTCCCCGTTCTGATCGGACAGTTCTGAAACGGGGCGCTCCGGTTTTACGAACCGGGCGGTACTGAAAGAGGTCTTGTCGCCGTCACGAGCGCTCGATAGACCCTTGCGCCAAGGCCGCCATGTCAATCCGAGCGGCCATATCGGGTGCAGGGTGCACAGACACACCGGGATGATCAGCGCTTGCGCATAACGACCAATGTCTACCCCAAGGAGCAGCGCCGGGATGCCTGGCGGTTCGCGCTCAAGCGCCTGTCGATCACGCTCGACGAGGTGGACGAGGCGACGCTTTATGGCGAGCTGATCCAGTTCCGCTCGGGCACCGACATCGCCTTTACCCGCGTGACCGGCACCGCGCAGAGCTGGTCGGTCGATTTCCGCGACCAGCCTGCCACCTACTGGCTGGTCATGGTGCTCGATGGGCAGGCCAGCGTGCGCGACGGCACGCAGACCCTGACGATGGGCGATGGCGATATCATCTGCGGCAAGGGCGACACGCCGGTCCACTTCGCGTTCTCGGGAGACAATCGCAGCCTTGTCGTGCAGGTGCCGCACAGCGAGATCAGCCAGCGCCTGAAAGGGCCGATCGGCAGTGCCCCGCGCAAGATTGCTACCGACGGCGGCGCGGCGCGCGTGTTCGGTGGAATGCTGCGCTCGCTGGCCGACGCGATCAGCGATATCACGCCCGATCAGGCCCGCCCGGTCGAACTGGCGTTCCCCGAATTTCTTGTCACGGCACTGCTCGACAATGCCCCGCCCAAGGCGATGGGCGGTGCGGCAGGCATGCGTGCGGCGCTGCTGGAGCGCATTTTCCAGACCATCGAGATCCGCCTGTCGGACCCCAATCTCAACTACCAGATGGTCGCCGCCGAGCATGGCATTTCGCCGCGCTATCTCCAGAAGCTGTTCGAATCGATCAACGACAGCTTCGGCCACTACGTGAAGGTGCGCCGTCTCGAACGCTGCCGTCTGGACTTGCGCAGCCCGCTCCACGTCCAGAAGTCGATCTCGGATATCCTGTTCGAATGGGGCTTCAACGACAGCGCCTCGTTCAGCCGCGCCTTTCGCGAGCAGTACTGCATCTCTCCGCGCGAATATCGCAAGGCGCCTGCCGAAGCACTCGAAGAGACCAAGACCCTGCGCCGTGGCAGGCCCGCCCGTCGCGCCAGCGCGGCGCGGGAGGACGATGGTCTGCCCGCCGACGATGGCCTCGATGCGGTGGAGGATATCGCCGATGAAGCGACGGCTCCGGCGCCCGATGCCGTGCCCACGCGCCTGCCCGTGCATCCTGCGGCCAGCCGTCACCATGTGCTGCCTGCGACGCCCGAGAACGTCCACTGGGGCTACTTCAGCCGCAACCTGAAACCGGCGCTGACCGTGTGTTCGGGCGATTTCGTCACGATCGAGACGCTGACGCACCACGCCAACGACGATCCCGAGCGCATGGTCGAGGGCGATCCCGGCGTCGAGAGCGTCTATCACTGGGACGAGCACGGCAAGACCATCGAGCGGCGCGGCGCGGGGCCGATGGACGCCTCCGCTTTCGGGCGCGGCGCGGGCGAGGGCTTCGGCGTGCATATCTGCACCGGCCCCATCGCCATCGACGGCGCGATGCCGGGCGATCTGGTCGAAGTGCGCGTGCTCGATCTCAAGCCCCGGCCCAGCGGCAACTCGCGCTATGCGGGCAAGTCGTTCGGATCGAACGCGGCAACCTACTGGGGTTTCCATTTTCAGGACCTGCTCACCGAACCGCGCATGCGCGAGGTTGTGACGATCTACGAGGTCGAAGCCGCAGGCGGGCGCATCCCGACCGCCCACGCGGTCTATTCCTATCGCTGGACACCGCAGACCGACCCTTCGGGCGTGGTCCACGAGCGCTACGACTATCCCGGCGTGCCGGTCGATCCCGACACCATCGAGCGCAACTACGATATCCTGCGCGATGTCGAAATCCCGATCCGCCCGCATTTCGGGGTGATCGCGGTGGCGCCCGCGCACAGCGGTCTGGTCGACTCGGTGCCGCCCGCCTCGTTCGGCGGCAATCTCGACAACTGGCGCACCGGCCCCGGCTCACGCATCTTCCTGCCGGTGCAGGTGGCAGGCGCGCTGCTGTCGCTCGGCGATCCCCATGCCTCGCAAGGCGACAGCGAACTGTGCGGCACCGCCATCGAGTGTTCGATGACCGGGCTGATCCAGATCGTCCATCACCGCGCGGCGGATCTGACCGGGCCGTTACGCGATGTCGATTATCCGCTGATCGAGACCGATACTGAATGGGTGGTGATGGGCTTCAGCCATCCCGACTACCTCAAGGAACTGGGCGACGATGCGCAGAGCGAGGTCTACAAGCAAAGCTCGCTCGATGCCGCCATGCGCGATGCCTTCCGCAAGGCCCGCCGCTTCCTGATGACCACCAAGCAACTGACGGAGGACGAGGCGATCTCGCTCCTGTCAGTCGGCGTGGATTTCGGGGTAAGTCAGGTGGTGAACGGCAACTACGGCGTCCACGCGGTGATCCGCAAGGCGCTGTTCACGGGGTGATGGAGGTTGCTGGCGGAGAAGTCCGCGCATCTGGATTCCCGCCCTTCGGCTGGCCGGCAGACCGGCCGCTCAGGATAAACTGCCCAATAGGGCAGGCGGGAATCCAGTCAGCGTAACGTCCAGAAGCCCCGCGAATGCGACCCGAAGGGCTTTGTCTCTGACGCGTCAGAACGGGCGGTCTCCCGCCACAGTCACGCGGTAGCCTGAGCGGACGTCGGGGAAATAGTCCCACGTCGCGAAGTGCTGGGTGCAGCGGTTGTCCCAGAAGGCGATAGAGTGCTTCTGCCAGCGGAAGCGAACCTGGAAGTTCGGGTTCTTCACATGCTGGAACAGGTATTCGAGCACGGCCTTGCTCTCGCCCGGCTCCAGCTCGGCGATCTTGGTGGTGTACGAGGAATTGACGAAGAGCAGCTTGCGCCCGGTCTCGGGATGGGTGCGGATCACCGGATGGGTGTTGCACGGATAAGTGCGCGGATCGTCGGGAAACAGCGCCTTGTAGACCGGGTTCGCGTCATGCACGGCGGTCAGTGGATCGAGGAACGCCTTCATCGCCGGGGATAGCGCCTCATAGGCATCGTACATGCTGGCGAACAGCGTATCGCCGCCGTCGGACGGCAGCGTGTGCATGTAGAGAATCGAGCCCAGCGGCGGCTCCTCGTTGCATGACAGGTCAGAGTGCCAGTCCTCGCCCGCCACGAACTTGCTGTTTTCATCGGCGTGGATCGCGACGATTTCCGGGTAGCCGTCAATGCCCTTGACCGCCGAATGGATCGCCAGCGGGCCGAAGGCGGCACCGAAGGCCTTGTGCGCGTCGTGGTCGATCTGCTGATCGCGGAAGAAGATCACCTGATGGCGCAGCAGCGCCTCGCGTACTTCGGCATAGGTCTGGTTGCCGAGCGGGCGGGTCAGGTCGACGCCGAAGATCTCCGCGCCGATGCGGCGGGTCATGGGGCGCACTTCGATCGTTTCGTATTCCACGCTTTCCTCGTCCTCTTCAGAGGTTTTCCCGCGACGGGGGCTGGGAACCCGTCGCGGGAAATCTTGTAGCTTATGCAGGGTCCTTGAACACGCCCTTCTCGGGGAAGATGCGGCGTTCGATCTTGCAGTGGATGCCCTGCGTGCCATCGACGACCTGCGTCACGCCGAAGTCGGCGGCGACGCTCATCAGTGAATAGCCGTCATGGCGCGAAAGGCCCTGATGTTCGGTCAGCAGGTGGAGCATGTCCACCGAGGCGCACTTCATCGCCTGATCGAGGTCCTCGCCGAAGCCATGGACGATCCAGTAGTCGGGCGTTTCCAGCAGCGGCGAGGGGAACTGGAAGTCCTTGCGCACGATGATCTGGAACAGCACGTCGAGCGAAGCCTCGATGGCGGTGCCGCTGATCTCGCCGTCGCCCTGGCTGATGTGGGGATCGCCGATCGAGAACAGGCCGCCCTTGACCTGCACCGGGTAGAACATCGTCGCGCCTGCGCCGATGCGCCAGTTGTCGATGTTGCCGCCGTGAAGGCCGGGCGGAATGGTGCTGACCGGCTCGTTGACGGCAGGCGCCACGCCTGCAGTGCCCAGGTGCGGGCGCGCAGGCACGGTGATGCCGGGAAGCGCGGGCGAACGGTCGCACGTCGGGCACTGGGTGATGCGCCCCGGCGCGCCGTACTTGCCTTCGATGTCATAGGCATAGAGCGCGCTGGCGGTGTTGGCGACGGGATCGAGCTTGTAGATCGTGACGCGCTCGGTTTCGCCGAACTCCTTGTAAAGGTGCCCCCATTCGGCCTGCAGGTTGGAGCCGTAGTTGAAGCGCGGCGTCATCTGGAAATAGCGCACTTCCAGCATGTCACCGGGTTCTGCACCCTCGACATAGATCGGCCCGGTCATGATGTGGCAGCCCGGCGCGCGGGTGGCGGGATCGACCTCGGTGAAGATGCGGCGGATGTCGTCGTCGAACATCAGATCCGGATCGTCGCCCGCATGGTGGGTGACGGCCTGCGCCATCACGAGGTCGCCGCTCTTGACCTTGAGCGCAGGCGGAACTTCCGGCGAGAAGTAGCCCCAGTGGATCGTCTCGGGCGTTGCCCGCAGGTGATGCAGCGCGCTCGGCTTCACAGCTTCGCGAAGCGGAGCGGCAGGGGATGCGGGGGAAAGGCTGGACGTGGCCATCTGAACTCCTGTGGGCGGACACCGGGGCGGCCTGTGCAGAATCTGCAGGCCGCTCTACCCCCGTTAGGTGCCGTTCTGTGTCGCGTGTGCTTGTGGCGATGTCAGGCTATGCGAAGCGCGTTTCCGGTCTTGCGGGCGCGCGCACAACAAGTTGTCATGCGCGCTCCATCGGGCGGGTTTCGCGCTTGCCGACGCCCTTATTCGCGGGTGAAATCGGCGGGGATCTGCGGGTTCTCACCGGCCTTGATCCACAGCAGGATCTCGTTGCCCCACGGATCGGCGAAGGCGGCGTTGTAGCCGTTGAACTCGGCCCAGTAATGGTTGCGCCACAGGACCTTGCCGCCCAGCTTCTCGGCGGTGGACAGGATGCGCTCGGGATCGTCGTCATCGCTTACCAGCACCCAGATGCGCGCCTTGCGGCCATCGGTGGAGAGCGTGCGCGGTTCCACGCCTTCGGGATTGGGGTGGGGGCGTGCATTCTTCGCGTCGAACACGCCGAAGTGCAGGTTGCCGATCTGGCTGTTGGTGCCGTCCTTGTGCTGGAAGAAGCCGCCGGGGACCATGCGGTGATAGATGCCGTGTGGGCGGGCGTCGTTCTCCCAGCCGAAGACTTCGGCGTAGAATTCCCCTGCGGCGGCGGGATCGTCGGTGGCGAAATCGACGAAGATCAGAGTGTTGGTCATCGCGAGCGGTGTCCCTTTGCTGGCGTTGCGGTGCTGCTTTGGCCTAGCTCAGCCGGGCAGAGCGCTCGCGCCCGGTCGCGCATGAACTGTTGATCGCCAGCGCGTGGGGGGATGCAAAAAAAGCCCGGCACAAACGGCCGGGCCATCGGGGATTCGTTGCAGGTTTTTGGACGGTTATTCGGCCGCGATCATCGTTGAGGACAGCGCTTCGCCAAGGCTTTCGCCGTCCGCCGGTGCATCGGCGTTTACCCGCTTCGGTGCGCGCAGGAACAGCAGCGCAGCGATCATGGTGATGCCGAGCAGGATGGCGAAGACCAGCAGCGCCGGAGCATAGCTGCCGGTCACGTCGGCCACGCGCCCTGCGCCCACCGGGCCAAGCACGGCGACAGTGGTCGCGGTGGTGGCCATGGCAACCATGTCACCTGCGATGCGTGGTCCGAAGTAGCGCAGGATCAGGATGTGCGCCGAGAGCCACGCCAGGCCCCAGCCAAGCCCGAAAACCATGGCCGCGCCGGTCGCCACAAGGTCGGACCCGGTGGCCCAGAGCGCCAGCATCGCGCAAGTCTGCACGCCGAGGCCGACCACCAGGATGGCCTTGGGATCGACCTTCTCGCAAATCGAGCCGGTAACGCCCTTGGCACCTGCACCGGCCAGCGCGATCAGGCTCATCGCCAGCGCGCCGCGGCTGCCGCTGCCGTCAAGGTGTGCGATATGCGTCACCAGCAGCGAATGCAGCGAGGTTACGGCCATCTGCACGACCGTGATGATCGTTGCGATGAGCAGGAAGGCCGGGCTGCGCAGCGCCATTCGGACCGTCCAGGCCGAGGGTCTGTGAGCAGGAGCGTCAGAGGCGGCAGCGGTTTCGTCTTCAACGCGGCGGTCGCGCACGCACAGCAGGCAGACAAGCGCCAGCAGCAGAGAGCCGACGCCCATGATCGACCAGTTGAGGCGCCAGTCCCCGGTCGCGGTGAAGATCGCATTGACGATCTGCGGACCGGCGATACCGCCCGCGGCGCCGAACATGAAGTAGAAGCCGATCATCCGGTCGGATTTTGTACCGTACCAGTTTGCCAGCAGATCGACCGCAGGAGCGGGGGCCACCAGCGAGAAACCCACGCCCATCAGGGTCGTCGCGACATAGAACAGCGCAAGGCTGTGGACCGAGGCGGCGATGAAGAAGCCCGCTGACAGGACGAGACTTCCCGCCACCATGGTCAGGCGTGAACCGATCGTCTTCATCAGTACCGGCACAAGCGGGCTGCCAAGGCCGCAGGCAAGGCCCAGCAGCGAGAAGCTGAAGCCCGCCGCTGCCTGCGACCAGCCCAGCTGCGGTGCCATGGTGTACAGCTCATACCCCAGCGAGGTGAATGTCGTCGCGGTCACGAAGAAGAAGCCCAGCGAGGCCGCGAACATCACGAGTGTCGAACGGGGCATGGAAACTCCTGGAAAGGGCTGCGGGCCGAGCATGGCATTACGTGGCGTGAATCGCCTCATGTTGCAATTGCACAATCTCATGCAAGGCGTGCGTGCTCTTGATGGGGCGCGCCGCAAGACTTGACGGCGCGCGCGGCAGGGGCCGGCAAAGAAACTGCTACACACCTGATAGAATACCAAATTTTCACTGGCATGCCGGAAGTTGTAAGCGCATGTAAATGGCGCGCCGTATCAGAACGCTGGCGGCGGGTGGGGGTGTTCATGACGTTGAAAAAGTACCGCATGCTGGGCGCAGTTTCGGCAGGATCGCTGGCGGTGTTGGCAGGCATGGCAGCGCTGGTTCCGGCGCAGGCTCAGGCAGCGGAACCGGGACAGCCGAAAGCCTGTCAGATTGGCATTATCGCCGACCTTCCCGTGACGATGGAGGGCTTGCGTGCTTCGGTGCCGGTCAAGATCAACGGCAGCGATTATCGCTTCTGGCTGGATAGCGGTGCCTTCTTCAGCTTCATGCCTCTGGCCAAGGCGAAGGAACTCAGTTTACCGCTGTCCGATCTCCCCTACTGGTTCCGGATGGTCGGCGTGGGCGGATCGACGAGTGCGCAAGTGGCCACGGCGAAATCGTTCACGATCGCCGCGAACGATGTGAAGAATGTGCAGTTCATCGTCGGCGGCAGCGATACCGGCAATGCCCTGCTGGGGCGCAACCTTCTGGCAATTGCCGATACCGAATTCGATCTGGCGCATGGATCGGTCAAGCTTATCTATCCCAAGGGCTGCGATCACACGCTGATGACCTACTGGGACAAGAGCGGCTCCTATTTCGCAGTGCCGCTCCTGCCGGGGGACGACCCGCACGATCACGAGTTCGGGATGCCGGTCACGATCAATGGCGCCAAGCTGAAGGCGGAATACGATTCCGGCTCGCCAACCTCGGTCATCAGCAAGGATGCCGCGATCAAGGCCGGAATCGACCTGAACGGCCCCAGTGTGCGTCCGGTCTCGGGCATCGGCGGCATCGGTCGGCATCTGAACGGCGGGTGGATGGTGACGGTGGACAACGTCTCGATCGGTAACGAGCAGATCCTGCGATCGCGCATCATGGTGATCGATGGTCCGATCGTGGCCGGAGGCGATGGTCCGGACATGTTGCTGGGCGCGGATTACATGCTGGCCCATCACATCTACGTCGCCCGGCGGCAGAAGCAGATCTATTTCACCTATACCGGCGGGAAACCGTTTCAGGGAGACGGTGTCGCAGCGAGCGACAAGCCGCTGGCGCTGCCGACCGGCACACACCGGGTCGATGCGCTCGACAATGCTACCGCGCCGACCACGGCGGACGGTTTTGCACGGCGCGGGGCGGCGAGACTTTCCCAGCGCGATCTGGACGGCGGGATCGCCGATCTCTCCGATGCGATCCGTCTCGCGCCGGCGAATGCGGCCTACTACAAAGCCCGCGCCGATGCCTATTCCGATCAGGACAAGAGCGATCTCGCCGAAAGGGATTATGCCAAGGCGCTGGAGCTTGACCCGACCGATGCCGATCTGCTGGTGCGCAGGGGCTTCTCGCGGATGGCCGAGGGCGATCATGCCGGCGCGCTCGCAGATGCGCAGGCGGCCGCGAAAGTAACGCATTCGGCTTCGCTGGATGCGGCCACGCTTGCCACGCTGTTCCAGGAGCTGGGGCAGCCGCTTCGGGCAATCACCATGTTGAACGATGTGATCGAGTACCATCGCAATGACTCCCGCCTGCAGGGGCTGCTCAACAATCGCTGCTGGGCGCGGGCTCTGGCCAATGTCGAACTCGACAAGGCGCTGGACGATTGCAACACGGCGGTGAAACGGAGCGGCGGAGCGCCTTCGATTCTGGATAGCCGCGCGCTGGTCTATTTCCGCATGGGGCAATACGCCAAGGCCGAGGCCGATTATAACGCGGTGCTCGACAAGCAGCCCAAGGAAGCCTGGTCGCTTTACATGCGCGGGCTGACGCGTGAGCGGGAGGGCCGAAAGGCGGAGGGCGAGGCAGACGTGAAGGCAGCGATCGCGCTCGAACCCAAGGTGGCCAATCGTGCGAAGAAGTTTGCGATCACAGGCTGATGCGGCTCGATAATCGCTGATGGAAAAAGAGGGGCATGACGGCAAGAGTCGTCATGCCCCTCAGGCACCGTCAAGAACGGTGAGGGTTCTTCAAGGGGCTGCCTCGGGCGCCGGGACGATGTCGGGGCCGATCATCTGTTCGAGGCTCAGCGCATTTCGGTGCCGCGGTGATTTTTCGATGCGTACTTTGCCGCGAAAATACGTCTCAGGTCTTGCTGCCCAGCGAATAAGTCCTTGAGTTTGACTGCGCCTTCGCCGTTGTCCGGGAAAGTCTGCACAGCGTGGCAATGGCGTCAATACGTGACGCTGGCATGGCGCACTTCAGTTTGATGACAGCCTGTCACAAATCAGTCGTAAAACACGTGTAACCGCTCGGAGGACTCGCCGGGAAAGGGGGCCGCAGGGCCACAAAATCGCGATCGGCAGGGTGCATTCCATGAAGGACACATGATGAACCGTCGTATGATTCTCGCGCTTGGCGCCGTGGCAATGGTCAGCGGTCTTTCCGGCTGTGGCGGCAAGTCCGGCGCGGCGAATGCGCTGAACGGCGCGGGCGCGACGTTCCCGGCTCCGGTCTATGCCAAGTGGGCGGAGACCTATCGTTCGGCCAAGAGCGTCGCGGTGAACTATCAGGCGATCGGTTCGGGCGGCGGCATCAAGCAGATCGAGGCCAAGACCGTCGATTTCGGCGCTTCGGACAAGCCGCTCAAGCCCGAAGAGCTTGAAAAGAACGGCCTCTACCAGTTCCCGACCGTGATCGGCGGCGTGGTGCCGGTGATCAACCTGCCGGGCATCAAGCCGGGGCAGGTCAGGCTGACCGGCCAGGCGCTGGCGGACATCTTCCAGGGCAAGGTCAAGACGTGGAACGATCCCGAGATCGCCTCGCTCAATGCCGGTGTCGCGCTGCCCAAGCTGCCGATCACCGTCGTTCACCGCTCGGACGGTTCGGGCACTTCGTTCATGTTCACCTCCTACCTCGCTTCGCAGAGCGCGGGCTGGAAGTCGGCGGTGGGCGCCAGCGATACCGTGAACTGGCCGACCGGCCTTGGCGGCAAGGGTAACGACGGCGTTTCGGCTTTCGTGCAGCAGACCGTGGGCGCCATCGGCTATGTCGAATATGCCTATGCCAAGCAGAACGGCGCGACTTATGCGCTGCTGCGCAACCAGGCGGGCAACTATCCGGCGCCGACCGCCGATGCCTTTGCCGCTGCGGCAGCGGGTGCGGACTGGAGCAAGGCGCCCGGCAACTACATCATGCTGATCGATCAGCCGGGGCAGGACACCTGGCCGATCAGCGGCGCGACCTTCATCCTGATGCACAAGCAGCCCAAGGATGCCGCGCGCGCCAAGGCGGTGCTGGCCTTCTTCGACTGGGCCTATACCTCGGGTGACGATACCGCGAAGAAGCTCGATTACGTGCCGCTGCCGGATTCGGTGAAGGCCATGGTGCGCCAGCAGTGGCAGACCAGCATTGTCGCCAATGGCAAGCCGGTCTACACCCGGCGGCCAAGTAAGCCTTGAAGGATGATCCCGGTCATCGCACCGGGGTCTTGCCTTTCCCGACAAGTTCCAAGACGTTGCCGAACAGGGCCATCGCGATGACTGCCACGACACAAGGCCGGGTGGCCCCCGGCAACCTTGCCGAGACGGTATTCCGGATCGCCTGCGCCAGCGCGGCGACGCTGCTGCTGGCAGCGCTCGCGGGCGTGATCGTCAGCCTCGCCATCGGCGGCTGGCCGGTGCTTTCCACCTTCGGCTTCGGGTTCCTGACCTCCAGCGAATGGAATCCCGTAACTGACGTCTATGGCGCGGCCGGGCCGATCGTCGGCACGCTGATCACGGCGTTTCTGGCGCTGATCCTTGCGCTGCCGCTGGCGCTGGGCGTCTCGCTGTTCCTCGTCGAGTTCTGCCCGCCCGCGCTGGCGCGACCGGTGGCCGTCGCGGTCGAACTGCTCGCCGGCATTCCCTCGATCGTCTACGGCATGTGGGGCCTGTTCGTCTTCGCTCCGTGGTTTGCCGCGCATGTGCAGGTGCCGCTGCTGCTCGCCGCAGGCGATGACACATGGTGGGGCAAGCTGGTGCAGGGCGTGCCCAACGGCGCGAATATCTTCACCGCCAGCGTGATCCTGGCGATCATGATCCTGCCCTACATGTCCTCGGTGTTCCGCGAGCTGTTCCTGACCGTCCCGGCAACCCTGCGCGAGGCCGCCTATGGCCTTGGCTGCACGCCGTTCGAGACGGCGCGCTCGGTGCTGATCCCTTACGTGCGCCGCTCGATGATCGGTGTCGTCATGCTGGGGCTGGGCCGCGCGCTGGGCGAGACGATGGCGGTGACGTTCATCATCGGCAATGCGCACGGTTTTCCGCATTCCATGTTCGACAGCGGCTCGACGCTCGCCTCGACCATCGCCAACGAATTCGCCGAGGCGACCGGCGCGCTGCACGGCGCTGCCTTGATGGCGCTGGGCCTCGTGCTGTTCTGCATCACCTTCGGCGTTCTCGCGATTGCCCGCCTGCTGATCGGGGAGAAGGCGGCATGAGCAAGTCCGCTTCACGCTTGTCCGCCGCCCAATCGCCGCGTGCCCGCCGCCGCCGTATCGTCAGCGGCGTGTTCGCAGGCGCCTGCGTGCTCGCCACGCTGGTGGCGCTCGCCGCGCTGGCGCTGATCCTGTGGGAACTGGTAGCCAGAGGCGTTCCGGCGCTCTCGCTCGACCTGTTCACGGTGGACCAGCCTGCACCCGGCTCGCTCGGCGGCTTGCGTAATGCCATCGTCGGCTCGATCGAGATGTGTGCGCTGGGCATGGTCATCGCGCTGGTCGTCGGCGTGCTGGCGGGCACCTGGCTTGCCGAATATGGCCGCAAGGGCCGCCTCGCCACGGTGGTTCGCTTCTTCAACGACGTGCTGCTCGCCGCGCCCTCGATCCTTGTCGGCCTGTTCGTCTACGAGATCATGGTCGCGCCGTTCGGCGGGTTCTCCGGCTATGCGGGCGCCGTTGCCCTGGCTTTCCTGGCGACGCCCATCGTCGTGCGCACGACCGAGGACATGCTCTCGCTCCAGCCCGATGCGCTGCGCGAGGCCGGCATGGCGCTGGGCGCCGGGCGCGGCTTCGTGATCCGCACGGTGATCTGGCGCGCGGCAGGACCGGGTATCCTGACCGGCGGCCTGCTGGCGCTGGCCCGCATCTCGGGCGAGACCGCGCCGCTGCTGTTCACTTCGCTGGGCAACCAGTTCCTCGCCGCCAACCCGTCGGACCCGATGGCGAGCCTGCCCACTACCATCTTCCAGTTTGCCCTGTCGGCCTTCCCCGACTGGCAGCAACTTGCCTGGGCAGGCGCGCTGCTGATCGCGCTCGCCGTGCTCCTCGCCAATATCGCGGGCCGCCTGATCGGCAGCCGGAGACACAGACCATGATGATCCCCACCGTGACCCAGTCGCCCATTCCCGGCCTTGAGGAGGACGAGGGCGTCTCCATCGTCCCGCCGCCTGCCGAGCAGCTGCACCTCGAAGTGCGCGACCTCGATTTCTACTACGGTCAGGCCAAGGCGTTGCACGGCGTCGGCCTGCCGGTCGCGCGCAACAAGATCACTGCGCTTATCGGGCCTTCGGGCTGCGGCAAGTCCACGCTGCTGCGCACGATCAACCGCATGCACGAGTTGTATCCCGGCCAGCGCGCCGAAGGCCAGATACTGCTCGAAGGCGAGGATCTGCTGCACGACATGCGCGCGGCGGACGTTCGCGCGCGTGTTGGCATGGTGTTCCAGAAGCCGACGCCGTTCCCGATGTCGATCTACGACAACATTGCTTTCGGCGTGCGTCTCTACCGCAAGGTGGGCCGCGCCGAGATGGACGAGGTGGTCGAGCGCGCCTTGACCCGTGCGGCGTTGTGGAACGAGGTGAAGGACAAGCTGCACAGTTCCGGCCTTGGCCTGTCCGGCGGCCAGCAGCAGCGCCTGTGCGTTGCCCGCGCCATCGCGGTGGAACCCGAAGTCCTGCTGCTCGACGAGCCCGCCTCGGCGCTCGATCCGGTGTCCACCGCGCGCCTCGAAGAGACGCTGGAGGAACTCTCGGCCAGCCTGACGGTGGTGATCGTCACCCACAACCTGCAGCAGGCCGCGCGCCTCTCGCATCACACCGGCTTCATGTACCTTGGCCGGATGATCGAGTTCGCGCCGACCGAGACGCTGTTCGCAAAGCCCCGGCTCAAGCGCACCAGCAACTACATCACCGGTCGTTTCGGCTGACCGGGAAGGGGAGCCGTTTCGGCTCCCCGCCTCCCTCAGACCTCGACGGCGCGGCGTTGGTGGCCCGCTTCGCCGAAGACCCGCAGATAGCGTGCGATCTCGGCAGGTTTGCCGGTAGCCTTGGCCGGGTTGTCCGACAGCTTGACGGCGGGGCGCCCGTTGGCGCTCGTCACCTTGCAGACCAGCGAGATCGGCTCCAGATCGTGGGCGCCGTCCGGGTCGCAATCGCGGAAGTCGTTGGTGAGGTTGGTGCCCCAGCCAAAGCTCATGCGCACCCGGCCGTGGAAGTGGCGATAGACCTGCTCGATCGAGCCGACGTCCATTCCGTCCGAGAAGATCAGCAGCTTGCCCGCCGGATCGCGGCCCTGTGACTGCCACCAGCGGATGATCTGCTCGCCCGCCTCGATCGGCGGGGCGCTGTCGGGGCGGAAGCCGGTCCAGTCGGCCACCCATTCAGGCGCGTCGCGCAGAAATGCGGCGCTGCCGAAGGCATCGGGCAGGGCGATCAGCAGGTTGCCGCCATAGTGCTGCTGCCATTCGCGCAGCACCTTGTAGGGCGCAGCGGCGAGTTCCTCGTCGGTTTCGGCAAGCGCTGCGGCCACCATCGGCAGTTCGTGGGCATTGGTGCCGATGGCTTCGAGATCGGCATCCATGGCGAGCAGCACGTTCGAGGTGCCGATGAAGCGGTCACCGAGGCCTTCCTTCAGCGCCTCCACGCACCAGCGCTGCCACAGGAAGCCGTGGCGACGGCGGGTGCCGAAGTCGGAAAGGCGCAGATCCGGCAGTTCGCGCAGGCGTTCCACCTTCTCCCACAGCTTGGCCTTGGCGCGGGCATAGAGCACGTCGAGCGCGAAACGGCCCTTGTCGCGCATCGCCGCGCGCGAACGCAGCTCGTTGATGATGGCCAGCGCCGGGATCTCCCACATCGAGGTATGCGTCCACGGGCCGTCGAAGTGCAGTTCGAACTGGCCATCGACCTTGCGCAACTCGTAGTCGGGCAGGCGGAAGGTGCTGAGCCATTCGATGAAGTCCGGCGCGAACATCTGCTTGTTGCCGTAGAAGCTGTTGCCCGCCAGCCAGATCAGTTCCTTCTTGGTGAACCGCAGCGAGCGCGCGAAATCGAGCTGGGCGCGCAGTTCGCCCTCGTCGATCACGTCGGCCAGACGCACTTCGGTCGAGCGGTTGATGACCGAGAAGGTGGCCTGCGTATCGGGGTGCAGATGGCGGATCATCTGCAACATCAGCAGCTTGTAGAAGTCGGTATCGAGCAGACTGCGGACGATGGGATCGAGGCGGAAATTGTGATTGTGCGTACGCGTCGCGATATCGGTGACTGCCATGATCGGCCCGGCCTGCTCCCTTTTGAACCTGAACGGTTTACTTGTGAGGCGCGCGTGGCCATGTCAATTCACCGTCCGGCACGCGCACTTGCAGGAGATGCCACTTGGCTACCGTGACCCCAGAGCCCTGTTTCCCAGAGCCCCGCTTCATCGTCGTCATCGACACGCAGCACGATTTCATGGACGCCGATGGCGCGCTGAGCGTTGCGGGGGCGGACGAACTGGCGGCGCCGATGCGCGAATGGCTGGCGGGCCTCGATCCCGAGGCGACCGCAGGCGTGCTGTTCACCTTCGATACCCATCTGCCCGAGGTCTATGCCGGATCGCCCGAGGCAGAGGCGTTCCCGATCCACTGCGTGAAGCATACGCATGGCTGGGAGAACGTCGTTCCGGTCAGCGCCGTGCCCGCCGCAATCCCGGTCTGGCGGCTGGAGAAGGGCGTGTTCGACATGTGGGAGGAGGACGTCGTGACGCTCCACGATGCCCGCATGCCGGATAAGTCAGGGGGGGAAGGAGCAGGCATCGAGCGCGAGAACTTCTTCGCCGCGCTCGCAGAGGAGGGCGTGCGGGACGTGACCGTGATCGGGGTGGCCGCCGATTACTGCGTGAAGTGGGCCATCGACGGCCTGCTGGCACGCGGTTTCCGCGTCACCGTCCCGGCGGCCCTGACGAAAGGCATCGTCCGGCCAATCGAGACGGTGGCGGAGGAAGACTTCGCCGGGGCGATGCTGGAGATCGCCTGAGGGATATCCTTGGGGCCTGTCGACATTCAGATGATGACGAGCCGAAAATGGTGATTTTTCGAGACCTGGAGCGCAGCGTACTTCTTGTACGTGAGCACCGGAAGCTCGGAAAATCGCCATTTGCAGGCCGTCAGGGCTGAATGTCGATTGGCCTCAGCGCTTGCGGACGAATTCTGCGCGCAAGACGAGGCCCTTGATGCCATCGAAGCGGCAGTCGATTTCCTGCGCATCGCCGGTCAGGCGGATCGACTTGATGAGCGTGCCGCGCTTCAGCGTCTGGCCCGCGCCCTTGACGTCGAGATCCTTGATCAGCGTCACCTGATCGCCATCGGCCAAGATGTTGCCCACTGCATCGCGCACTTCGACCTGCGAGGCGGCGTGCTGCTTCGCCGCGAAATCCGAAGCGGACATCCACTCGCCGCTGTCCTCGTCGTATACGTATTCTTCGTCGGACATGGTGCCCCTTTCAAAAGAGTGGCCGCTAGAGGGTGACGGGGCCAGCGCCATTGATCTGAATCAAAACGGGCGCCCGGTGGAACCGCGCGCCCGCTTGTAATTGGTCTGAACCGCTGGCTCAGAGCCGACCGATGGCCAGGAAGCGCTGTTCGCGCGCTTCCATGCGGGCCTCGCCGCTGCTCTTGGCGAGCACGGCCAGTTCGGCCTCGATCGCTTCGGCCAGCGCCCTGGCGGTCGCTTCCGGGTCGCGGTGGGCGCCGCCCATCGGCTCGGGCACGATACGCTCGATGACGTTCAGGTTCTGGAGGTCCTGCGCCGTCACCTTCATCGCTTCCGCAGCGTCCGCTGCCTTTTCCGGCGTGCGCCACAGGATCGAGGAGGCACCCTCGGGCGAGATCACCGAATAGATCGAGTGCTCCAGCATCAGCACACGGTCGGAAGCCGCCAGCGCGACCGCGCCGCCCGAGCCGCCTTCGCCGACGATGGCCGCGACCATCGGCACCTTGAGTGCAAGGCAGGCCTCGATCGAGCGGGCGATGGCTTCGGCTTGACCGCGCTCTTCGGCCTCGATGCCGGGGAAGGCGCCCATGGTGTCGACCAGCGAGACCACCGGCAGGCCGAACTTGTCGGCCAGTTCCATCAGGCGGATCGCCTTGCGGTAGCCTTCGGGCTTGGCCATGCCGAAGTTGTGCTTGATGCGGGTCGCGGTGTCGTGGCCCTTTTCGTGGCCGATCACGACGACGCGGCGCTCACCCAGCTTGGCGAAGCCGCCGATGATCGCGGCATCCTCGCCAAAGTTGCGATCGCCGCCCAGCGGGATGAAATCGGTGAAGATCATCCGCAGGTAATCGACGAAGTGCGGGCGCTGCGGGTGGCGGGCGACCTGCGTCTTCTGCCACGGCGTCAGCTTGGCATAGGTCGTCTCGAGCAGAGCGGCGCTCTTCTTCTCAAGGCGGCCGATTTCGCTGGTGATGTCGATATCGCCGTTCTCTGCGGTGGCGCGCAGCTCGGCGATGCGCGCCTCCAGTTCGGCGATCGGCTTTTCGAATTCAAGGAACGAGATCATCGGTCTTTATCCGTGTCGTGACTGTCTGTCCGCTCGCAACGCTTACGCGTCGCGCTCGGCCAGCCAGGTCTCCAGCCACTTGATGGTGTAATCGCCGCTGTTGAATTCGGGATCTTCCATCAGCGCCTGATGCAGCGGGATCGAGGTCTTCACACCATCGATCACCATTTCCTCGAGCGCGCGCTTGAGGCGCATGATGCAGCCCTCACGCGTACGGCCCGAGACGATCAGCTTGCCGATCATCGAATCGTAGTACGGCGGGATGCGGTAGCCCGAGTAGAGCCCCGAATCGACGCGCACGTTCATGCCGCCTGCCGCGTGGTAGTTCGTCACCTGACCCGGCGAGGGGGTGAAGTTCCACGGATCTTCCGCGTTGATGCGGCATTCGATGGCGTGGCCCTTGAACTCGACCGCATCCTGCGTGACCGAAAGCGGCTTGCCCTCGGCAACGCGGATCTGCTCTCGCACGAGGTCGAGGCCGGTGATCGCTTCCGTCACCGGGTGCTCGACCTGCAGGCGGGTGTTCATCTCGATGAAGTAGAACTCACCGTTTTCCCACAGGAACTCGATCGTGCCGGCGCCGCGATAGCCCATGTCGGCCATCGCCTTGGAAACGACGCCGCCCATGCGGTCGCGCTCTTCGGGCGTGATGACGGGCGAGGGGGCTTCTTCCAGCACCTTCTGGTGGCGGCGCTGCAGCGAGCAGTCGCGCTCGCCCAGATGGATCGCCTGGCCCTTGCCGTCGCCGAACACCTGGAACTCGATGTGGCGCGGGTTGCCGAGGTACTTTTCCATGTAGACCGTGTCGTCACCGAAGGCGGCCTTCGCCTCGGAACGCGCCTGCGACATCTGGCTTTCCAGCTCGTCGGCGTTCTGCACCACCTTCATGCCGCGACCGCCGCCGCCCGAAGCCGCCTTCATCAGCACCGGATAGCCGATCTGTTCGGCAAGCGCCTTGGCTTCTGCCACGTCCTCGATCGCGCCGGGCGAGCCGGGGACCAGCGGCAGGCCGAGAGCCCCCGCGGTACGCTTGGCTTCCACCTTGTCGCCCATCGTGCGGATGTGCTCGGGCTTGGGACCGACCCAGATCAGCCCGTGGGCCTCGACGATCTCGGCGAAGTTGGCGTTCTCGGAGAGGAAGCCGTAGCCGGGGTGGATCGCGTCCGCCTCGGTGATCTCGGCAGCCGAGATGATCGCGGCGACGTTCAGGTACGAATCGCGTGCGGCGGGCGGGCCGATGCACACCGCGTGGTCTGCCAGACGCACATGCATGGCGTCGGCATCGGCGGTGGAGTGAACCGCGACGGTTTCGATGCCCATCTCGCGCGCGGCGCGGTGGATGCGCAGCGCGATTTCGCCGCGGTTGGCAATCAGGAGGCGCTTGATGGCCATGGAGCTACCGCCCTCAGCCGATCACGACGAGCGGCTGGTCGAATTCGACCGGCTGCTGGTTGTCGACGAGGATCGACGTGATGGTGCCCGACTTGGGCGCGGTGATCTGGTTCATGACCTTCATCGCCTCGACGATCAGCAGAACGTCGCCCGCCTTGACCTGCTGGCCAACGCTGATGAAGTTCGCAGCCGAAGGCTCGGGCGCGAGGTAGACGGTGCCGACCATCGGCGACTTGACCGCATCGACCGGCGCTGCAGCAGCGGCAGGTGCGACGTCGAGCGCGGCAGGCGCTGCGGCGACGGAAGCGGCCATCGGCAGGGCAGGGGCGGCTGCGACCACGGTCTGTGCGAGCTGGCGCACGACCTTGATCTTGCGTTCGCCGTCCTCGACCTCGATTTCGGTCAGTCCGGTTTCGGCCAGCAGTTCGGCCAGCTCGCGTACAAGCGCGCTATCGATGTTCACGCAACGTCCTTTCGTTCAAGATAACCGAGCAGCCCGGCGAGAGTGGTCTTCATGTCCTTGCGCGGCACGACCATGTCGACCATGCCGTGGTCATAGAGATACTCCGCGCGCTGGAAGCCGTCGGGCAGTTTCTCGCGGATGGTGTCCTGGATGACGCGCTGTCCGGCAAAGCCGATGAGCGCGCCGGGTTCTGCCAGGTGAATGTCACCCAGCATGGCGTAGCTTGCCGTGACGCCGCCGGTGGTCGGATCGGTCAGCACGACGATATAGGGAAGCCCCGCGCGCGACAGGCGGCGCAGCGCGACGGTGGTCTTGGGCATCTGCATGAGCGAGAGGATACCCTCCTGCATGCGCGCGCCACCGGCGGCGGTGACCATCACGAAGCCGCACTTGTCGGCAATCGCGCGTTCCACAGCGGTGACGAAGCCTTCGCCCACGGCCATGCCCATCGAGCCGCCCATGAACTTGAAGTCCTGCACGGCGAGCACGGCGCGGTGGCCGTCGATGCTGCCGGCAGCGGCGGTCAGCGCATCGGGGAACGGATTGCTGGCGCGGGCGGCCTTGAGGCGGTCCGAATACTTCTTGCTGTCGCGGAAGTTCAGCGGGTTCTCGGGAACCTTGACGGCGGGGAGCAGGTCGTAGCCTGCGTCCATCAACTGGTCGATGCGCGCCTGTGCGCCGATGCGGCCGTGATGATCGCAGCGCGGGCAGACCGAGAGGTTCTCCTCGTATTCGCGCGCGAAGAGCATCTCGCCGCAACCGGGACACTTGATCCACAGGTTATCGGGCGTGTCCCGCTTCTTCAGTCCCTCAAGGGATGTGCGTACCTTGTTAAACCAGCTCATATGCGACCTTCATGCAGACGCGCCAGGACCGGACGGAATGTCCGGGGCGGCGTGCCGACCGACGCAATCCGGGAGCTGTCATGCTTCGATCCCGCTTTGGCTGCAACCCGAAAGGCATGCAAATCAAAGCGAGGCCGAAGCGCGCTGCCCGGCGCCGGCCTATTACGTGCTTCTACCCTAGTTATGCGACCGTTCCGCCCCTCAGGGTGTTCCTGAGAGGCGGTGCGATCCGTATTCGAACGGCCCCCATAGACGCGTGAAACGGCGCTGTCGATGTTAGAGGTGCGACGAAGCGTGTTTCCCACGGGCCGGATGACCCGTGGGATGTGGAAAATCGCGCGTTTCGCCGTGCGCGAAGCGATTCTTTGGCGGCGAGGCGCCTTTACGCCGGGATCAGGCGGGCCTTGTCGATGACGTCCTGCGCCATGCGGTCGGCGACGACATTGATCGCTTCACCGGTCTCCTGCGCGCGGCGAACCACCGAGACGACGCGCGGTGCGATCAGGCCGACACGCTCGGCGACCTGCGCGGGCGTCTCGCCCAGGAACTCGGCCGAGACGTTGATGATCCCGCCCGCGTTGACGATGTAGTCGGGCGCGAACAGGATGCCGCGGGCCTTGAGCGCCTCGCCGTCCTCGGCAGTGGCAAGCTGGTTGTTGGCGCCGCCGCAGACCAGACGGGCCTGAAGCTTGGGGATCGAGGTTTCGTCAAGGATCGCGCCGAGCGCGCAGGGCGCCAGCACGTCGGCATCGGCGAAGAGGATCTCGTCCGGGGCGCAGGTGGTCGCGCCGATCTCGGCGGCGAGCCGCGCGGCGCGGGCCTCGTCGATATCGGTGACGATCACTTCGGCGCCTGCCTCGCGCAGCATGCGGCACAGATAGCCGCCGACATTGCCGGTGCCCTGAACGGCGACGCGCGCCTTGGAAAGGTCGAGCGAGAGGAAGGTCTGCGACAGGTCGCGCAGCGATTCGAACACGCCGCGCGCCGTGAAGGGCGAAGGATCGCCGCCCGCGCTGCCGGGCTCCGCGTGAAGCCCTGCGACATTGCGGGTGCGCTCGCGAATGGCAACCATGTCGGGGATCGTGGTGCCCACGTCCTCGGCGGTGACATAGCGGCCTTCGAGCGCCTCGACGGCTTCACCGAAGGCGTGGAATACGGCGGTGCGGTCGAAATCGCCCGAGGGACGCGCCAGCACGGCCTTGCCGCCGCCGAAGGGCAGCCCTGCCATGGCGTTCTTGAAGCTCATGCCGCGCGCCAGACGCATCGCATCCTCGACCATCGCCTCGTGCGAGGCATAGGTCCAGAAGCGGCAGCCACCGGCGGCAGGCCCAAGCGAGGTGCTGTGAAGCGCAATCACGCCCTTGAGCCCGAGTTCCGGGCGATCAATCAGGTGCAGTTCCTCGGGGACCTGGGTGGGGCGTGACGTCAGTACCATCGGCAATCTCCTTACCGGAGACGATAACAAAAGTACGCCGGGAGGAAATTTCGAACTTGGCCTGCGATGCGTCACTTAGTGCGCGCAGACAGGGCGCAGGCAATGGTTTCCTTGCTTGAGGCCGCCCGAAGAAACTGCCGTAAACGGAAAGGCCCCGCCGCTCGGGTGGAGCGGCGGGGCCTTCGTGATTCGCGCAAGACGGCTGAAGCAGCGCGTCAGGGCGCCGTCTTGCCGTCGCCAGCCTCGTACGTGAGATCGGGCAGCTTGCCGAGGCTGTCGTCCGAACCGATCGCGCTGTAGACGGTGATCCGGTTCGTCAGGTCCGCCAGCACCGTGGAAATCCGCGTCTGCTGGGCCGAATAGAGCGTGCGCTGGGCGCTGAGGGCGTCGATCAGCGTGCCGGTGCCTGCGCGGTACTGATCGTCATAGGCCTTGTACGAGCGGTTCGAGGCATCGACCAGACGATCCTGCGCCTGGCGCTGATCGGTGATCGTGCCGCGACGGGCGAGGGCATCGGCCACGTCCTTGAACGCGGACTGCACGGCATAGCGATATTGCGAGAGATAATACTCGCGCTGTGCCTTGGCGTATTCCAGATTGCCCTTGTTGGTGCCGCCCCAGATCGTCTGGCTGACGCTGCTGGAGGCGGACCAGATGAGGTTGCCCTTGTCGAACAGGCTGCTGAGCGCGGTGCTGGCGGCACCGAGCGCGCCGGTCAGCGAGATCGTCGGGAAGAACGCCGCACGAGCAGCGCCGATCTGGGCATAGGTGGCCTTGAGCGAATGCTCGGCCTCCACCACGTCCGGGCGGCGGAGCAGGACATCGGAAGAGAGGCCCGCAGGAACCTGTCCGATGGTGGTGTCCAGTTCGGACAGCGAGGCGGGAAGCAGGTCGTCGCCGACATGCTCGCCCACCAGCAGGTCCAGCGCGTTGCGGTCCTGCGCCACCAGCGTCGTCTGCGAGGCGACATCGGACTTGGCCTGTTCCAGCACCGTCTCTGCCGTGGCGATGTCCGATCCGGCGGCGAGGCCGGACTTGAACAGCGTGCGGTTGAGATCGACCGTGCGCTGCGCGCTGGTCGCGGTGTCCTGCGCCAGCTTGAGCAGGTCGCGATCGCTGGCGAGCGTGGCATATGCCGTGGCCACGTTGGCGACCAGGGTCAGGCGCGCCGAGCGATAGCCCGACTCGCTCGACAGGTAAGTCTCGAACTGCTCGCGGCTCTGGTTCTTCAGGCGACCGAACAGGTCCAGCTCGAACGAACTGAAGCCCACGCTGCCGCTGAAGCTCTGGTAGCCGCCGCCGACCGTGGAGCTGCCGGCCTGCGTTCCCGAACTGGCGTTGCCGCCATGGTCGATCTGGCGCTGGATGCTGCCCGAGCCCGACGCGGCGAGCGTCGGCAACTGGTACGAGCGTTCGACATGATATTCGGCGCGGGCCGAAGCCACATTGGCCAGCGTCGCGCGCAGGTCCTGGTTCTTTTCCAGCGCCGTCGCGATCACCTGCTGGAGGCGTGGATTGGCGAACAGCTGCTTCCAGGGCATCCCGGCTTCACCCGCCTGCGCTGGGGCATAGGCCGCGCCTTGCGGCCATTCGGGCGGGTGGGGTTGGCCGGAGCCTTGTAATGCGGCGCCAGGTTACAGCCTGCAAGGGCCGCGCTCAGCGCGAGCAGCGGAAGGAGTGCGACGCGGCGCATCAGGCGTTGTCCTCGTGAGATGGGGCCGGGTTGCCCTCGGTGGCGGGGGATGTGGCAACCCGGTTGTCGTCTTGGCCGTCCGCCTTGCGGTGGAACAGGCGGGCGACGACGATGAAGAACATGGGAACGTAGAAGATCGCCAGCACGGTGGCCGTGATCATCCCGCCCAGAACCGCCGTGCCGATGGCGATACGGCTCTGCGCACCGGCACCGGAGGCGACGGCCAGCGGGAACACGCCGGCGATGAAGGCGATCGAGGTCATCAGGATCGGGCGCAGACGAACCCGCGCCGCCTCGATGGCGGCATCGAGGAAGTCCTTGCCTTCGCGGCGAGCCGCTTCGGCGAATTCGACGATCAGGATCGCGTTCTTGGCGGCAAGGCCAATGGTGGTGAGCAGGCCGACCTGGAAGTAGATGTTGTTTTCCAGACCGCGCGCCCACACTGCCAGCACCGCGCCGATGACGCCCAGCGGGATCACCAGCATGACGGCGAGCGGCACCGACCAGCTTTCGTACAGCGCGGCAAGGCACAGGAACACCACGAAGACGGAGAGGGCGTAGAGCTTGCCCTGCTGGCCGGTCGACTGGTTTTCCTGATAGGACAGCTCGCTCCAGGCATAGCTGGTGCCCGGCGCATACTGCTGCTGCAGCTTCACCATTTCGGCCATGGCCGCGCCCGAGCTGTAGCCGCTCGCTGCCTGACCGTTGAGTTCGTAGGACTCAAAGCCGTTGAAGCGGCTGACGCTGCTGGCGCCCACGTCCCAGTTCGCGGTGGCGAACGAGGAGAAGGGAACCATTGTCGAGGTGCCGTCGGTATTGGTGGCGCTGGTGGAGCGCACGTACCACTTGTCGAGATCGCTGGGCAGCATGCGGGACTCCGCATCGCCCTGGATGTAGACGCGCTTCACGCGGCCACGGTCGACGAAGTCGTTGACGTAAGTGCCGCCCCAGGCCGAGCTGAGCGTGGCGGTGACATTGGCTTCGGAAAGACCCAGCACGGCGAGCTTGGCATCGTCGAAGTTGATGCGCAGCTGCGGCGTATCGGGCAGGGCGTTCATGCGCACCTGCGCCAGCATCGGGTCCTTGGCGGCGGCGGCGATGAGCTTGTCGCGCACCGCCTTGAAGTCAGCCGAGGACATGTGCGTGGTGTTGAGCAGCTCGAAGGTGAAGCCGTTTGACTGGCCCAGACCGTTGATCGCGGGCGGAGTCAGCGCGAAGACCTGCGCATCGCGGATCTTGGCGAACTGGCCCATGGCCCGCATGGAAACGGCGGTGGCCGAATCCTTGAAGGCGGTGCGCTGGTCGAAGTCCTTCAGGATGCCAAAGCCCATGCCGGCGTTCTGGCCGGAGCCCGAGAAGCTGAAACCGGCGATCGTGAACAGGCCCGAAACATCGGCCTTCTCGTTCTGGAGGAAGACCTTTTCCACCTCGTCGCGCACCTTTTCGGTACGCTCGTTGGTGGCACCGGCGGGCAGCTGGTACATCACCATCACCGCGCCCTGATCCTCGGTGGGCAGGAAGCCGGAAGGCAGGCGCATGAACAGCAGGATCATCACGCCGACGATGGCGGCATAGACGATCAGGTGCAGGCCCCGGCGATGGATGACCGAACGCGTCGCCGAGATGTAGCGCTCCGACATGCGGTCGAACCGGCGGTTGAAGCCGCCGAAGAACCGGCCGCGCCAATAGCCGAGCTTGCCCCGAATGCCGGGCTGAACCGGCTCATGGGCATCGTCGCCGGCCTTGTGCGTGTGGCGAAGGACAGTGGCGCACAGGGCAGGGGAGAGCACCAGCGCGGTCAGCACCGACAGGGCCATGGCCGAGACGATGGTGACGGAGAACTGGCGGTAGATGACGCCGACGGAGCCTGCGAAGAAGGCCATCGGCAGCAGCACGGCGGACAGCACCATGGCGATGCCCACCAGCGCCGAGCCGATCTCGCTCATCGACTTGATCGTCGCCTCGCGCGGAGAGAGGCCTTCCTCTTCCATGATGCGCTCGACGTTCTCGACCACGACGATGGCATCGTCGACCAGCAGGCCGATGGCGAGCACCATCGCGAACATCGTCAGCGTGTTGATGGAATAGCCGAACAGCGCAAGGATGCCGAAAGTGCCCAGCAGCACGATGGGCACGGCGATCGCCGGGACCAGCGTGGCGCGCCAGCTCTGCAGGAAGATGTACATCACCAGCACGACCAGAATGATCGCGATGATAAGCGTTTCGACCACTTCATGGATCGACAGCTTCACGAAGGTGCTGGTGTCGCGCGGGAAGGCGATCTTGTAGCCGGTGGGCAGGTTCTTGGCGAGCGAGGCCACTTCCGCCTTGACGGCAGCGGTGGTCTTCAGCGCGTCGGCACCCGAAGCCAGCGAAATGGCGATACCCGATGCGGGATGGCCGTTGAACTTGGCGACCGAGGTGTAGCTTTCCTGACCCAGCTCGACGGTCGCGACATCGCCCAGCTTGACCACCGACCCTTCGGTAGTCGCCTTGACGACGATGTTGCGGAACTGGTCCGGCGTCTGCAGGCGCGACTTGGCACGCACCACGGCGTTGAGCATCTGGCCCTTGACTGCGGGGAGGTCACCCAGCTGACCGGCGGCCAGATCGACGTTCTGCGATTCAAGCGCAGTCTCGATGTCGGAGGGCATCAACTGGGCCGCAGCCATCTTGGCCGGGTCCATCCAGATGCGCATCGCATATTCGGAACCGAACACCTGCACGGTGCCGACACCGCTGACGCGCGCGATCGAATCCTGGAAGTTCGAGACCAGATAGTCGGCCACGTCGCTGGACGTGGTCCGGTTCGTCTCGTCATAGAGGCCGACCACCAGCAGAATGTCGGAGTTCGACTTGGTGACGGTGAGGCCGGTCTGCTGGACGGTGGTGGGCAGGCGCGAGTTGGCCTGCTGGACCTTGTTCTGGACCTGCACCTGCGCAACGTCAGGGTCGGTGCCCTTGGCGAAGGTCACGGTGATCCGCGCCGAGCCCGAACTGTCGGAGGTCGACGAGAAGTACAGCATGTTGTCGATGCCGGTGAGCTGCTGCTCGATGACCTGCGTGACGCTGGTTTCCAGCGTCTGGGCCGAGGCACCGGTATAGGTGGCGCTGATCGAGACCGACGGGGGGGCGACATCGGGGTACTGGGCGATGGGCAGGCTCATGATCGCGCCGACGCCTGCCATCATCACGACGATGGCTAGGACGTAGGCGAAGATCGGCCTGTCTACGAAGAAGCGGCTGAATCCCATGGTGTCAGTTGTCCAGCTTGGTTTCGACCGGCTTGACCGAAGCGCCGGGCTGGACCTTGCCGGTCCCCTCGACGATGAGCTTGTCACCGGCCTTCAGGCCGCCCGTGACGAGCCACTTGCTGCCGATCGCCTGACCCAGCGTGACCTGACGCTGGACCACCTTGTTGCTGGCGTCGACTACAAGCGCGGTCGCGTCGCCCTTGGCGTCGCGGCTGATGCCCTGTTGCGGGGCAAGGATCGCGTTGGGCACGACGCCCTGCGGCGTTTCCACCCGCGCGAACATGCCCGGCAGCAGCGTGCCGTCCGGGTTGGGGAAGCGGGCGCGGATCGTCACGGTCCCGGCATCGGGATCGACATCGACCTCGCTGAACTCGACCTTGCCCTTGACCGGATAGTCGGTGCCGTCTTCCAGCTTCAGCGTCACGTCGGCCTCGGCGGGGAGCATATTGCCCTTGGCCAGCGCCTTGCGCAGCTTGAGCAGATCGACCGAAGACTGGGTGATGTCGACATAGATCGGATCGAGCTGGGTGATCGTGGCCAGCGCGTCGGTCTGGCTGGCCGTTACCAGCGCGCCCTTGGTATAGGCCGAACGGCCGATCCGCCCGGTGATCGGGGCGTAGACCTTGGTGTAGCCCAGGCTGACCTTGGCGCTGTTCACCGCGGCTTCGTACTGGTGGACGCTGGCCTGAGCCTCGCGCGCGGCGGCGATGGTATCGTCGATATCCTGCGCGCTGACGGCCTGGTTGTCGCTCAGCGACTTGTAGCGGCGGGCCTTGGCCTGCGCGGTATAGAGCGTGGCGCGCGCATTCTCCAGCTGCGCCTGCGAGGTCTGGAGGTCCGCTGCATAAAGGCGCGGGTCGATCTGGTAGAGCGCCTGCCCCTGCTTGACGATCGAGCCTTCGGTGAACAGCCGCGCCATGATGACGCCGTTGACCTGCGGCCGCACGTCGGCAGTGGCCGTGGCCGAGATGCGCCCGGTCATTTCCTGCGAGATCGTGACCGGCTGGGCCTGAAGCGTGACGACACCGACTTCGGTGGGGCCTTGCTGGGGCATCTGGTGCCCGCTCTGCGAACAGGCGGAAACGGTCAGCGTGGCGACGCCGAGCGCGGCGGCGAGAGCGATGTGGCTGATAGGGCTACGCACCCGGAAAACTCCCTGGCTCATGCGGAGAAGAAGATGGCTCATGCAAAGATTTGGGCCCTATTGTGCGATGTGGCAGTTCGAGGCAATCACCGGCTGGTATCGTCAAGTTGCCTGCCGTAGCGCATTGTTTCATTGTGTATCGGGTAAGGAGACGTGTGCGAATGGGGCGTTTATGCCGGTTTTCATGACCCCGCAGACAGACATGGGCGGCGGACGTATCCTCGTGGTCGAGGACGATCCGGATATCCGCGAACTGATTACGGCACAGCTTGCCAGAGAACCGCAGGCAGTGGAAGCCGTAGGCAGTATCGCGGATCTGCGCGCGGCGCTGGCGGGCGAGGCTGCGGACGTGCTGATCCTCGACCTGAACCTGCCCGATGGCGATGGCATCGATGTGTGTCGCCAGTTGCGGTCCGAAGGGTATCAGGGGGCGATCATGATGGTGACGGCGCGCGATGCGCCGATCGACCGGGTCCTCGGCCTGGAACTGGGCGCCGACGATTACCTGACCAAGCCGTTCGAGCCGCGTGAACTGCTGGCGCGCGTGCGCAACCTGCTGCGCCGTTCGCGCGTGATCGACGAGGCCCGCCCGCGCTCCGCGCGGCTGGCGCGGTTCGGACCGTGGCGGCTCGATCTCAACCAGCGGCGGTTGATCGGCGCGAAGGATCGGCTGGTGATGCTGTCCTCGGCGGAATACCGCCTGCTCAGCCGCTTTATCGAGGCCCCCAACCGGGTGCTGAGCCGCGAGGAACTGCTGCCCGAGCGCAGCGCGACCGTGGCGTTCGACCGCTCGATCGACATCCAGATCAGCCGCCTGCGCACCAAGCTGGCGAGTGAGGCGGGCGGCAGTGACCTGATCCTGACGGTACGCAGCGAGGGGTACGTGCTGCCGGGGCCGGTCCACTTCGAGTAAGGCAAGCCAGCATGAACCGCTCAACCCTGTCGCCCCCGGTCGCGCGCTGGCGGATTTTCTCCCATGTCTCCGCGTTCTTCGCCTCGCTGGCCGGACGGCTGGCGATGGTGCTGGCGATCGGCATGGCGGCCTCGGCGATGGCGGCGATGTTCGTCTCGATCAAGCTGCGCGAGCATCACTTTCACGAATACCAGATCGACCAGTCGCTGCTGAGCGCCGCCGATATCGCCGAGCGGTGGGAGCGCGACCCGGTTCGCACGAAGAAGGTGCTGGACGCAGGGTATGTGCTGGGCGCGGGTGCCGCCAGCACGCGCTGGCACATGACGCGCCCCAATGCGGATTATTCGAAGCGTTTGCAGGATCGCCTTCCGGCCGGATCGCAGGCCAAGGTCATGGTCATCGCCGGGCCGGTCTGTTTCGGCCGCTTCGATCAGCAGGTCCGGGCTGCGGGCATGCGCTACGTGCAGATGCCCGACTGCTGGTTCGTGACCTTTCGGGACACCAAGGGGCAGGTGCGCGCCTTCACGGTCGTACAACCGCCCGCGCGGGACGATCATCAGCCCGTGCTCGGCTTTCCCTATCTGGAACTGATGGTGATCGCGAGCGTGTCGCTCGGGGTGCTGGCGGCCCGCTTCGCCACGGCGCCCCTGCGCCGCATGACGCGTGCGGCGAAGGCGTTCTCGCTGATCGAGGATGCCGAGCCGATCCCCGAGAAGGGGCCGAGCGAGGTGCTCACGGCCTTGCGCACGTTCAACCTCATGCAGGAGCGTGTGCGCGAAGGGTTGCGGGAGCGCACCCAGATTCTCGCTTCCGTGACGCACGACCTCCAGACCCCGCTCACCCGCTTGCGGCTGCGGCTGGAGCAGGTCGAGGACGAGGCCTTGCGTGCGCGCCTGATCGCCGATCTTGCGGCTACGCGCGAACTGGTGCGCGATGGCCTCGACCTTGCGCGCAGCAGCGAGGCGCGCGAGCCGTGGTCGACCGTCGATCTCGATTCCTTCCTCTCCAGCCTGTCCGAGGATGCCGCCGAGTTCGGGCACGATGTGAAGTTCACCGCAGGGTGCGGCGCCAATGTCCGGGTGAAGCCCAATGCGTTGCAGCGCTGTGTCGACAATCTGGTTGAGAATGCCGTGAAGTACGGCGGCGGGGCGCAAGTCGAATGCGCCATCGAAGGGCGCGATGTGGTGATCCGGGTGCTCGATCGCGGGCCGGGATTGCCGGAGGAGGAACTGGCCAGAGCCTTCGATCCGTTCTGGCGGCTGGGTGGCGCGTCCAGCCTCAATACCAACGGCACCGGCATCGGTCTGACCATCGCGCAGGCGCAGGCGGGGACCTTCGGCGCGATCGTGACGCTGGAGAACCGGACCGGCGGGGGTATGGCCGCCACCGTGCGGCTGCCTGCCGCACGGGGCTGACCAAGGATTGAAACCGGCGCCGTGGACCCTTGAGGACAGCGGCGCCGGTTTTTCGGGCGTCAGTCCTTGAGGAACGGCTTGCCCTGATGCGCGACGAGCAGGTCATGCAGGTCGGCGGCGTGCTCTTCCTCATCGGCCAGTAGGTGCTCCAGCATGATGCGGGTGGTCGGGTCCTTGTCGCCGAAATAGCGGATCAGCTCGCGGTAGTGGTCGATCACCACGCGCTCGGCGATAAGGTCTTCCTTCATCATCTCGACCAGATTGCCGGCCTTGCCGTATTCGGTGGCGGAGCGGCTCGCGAGGCCTTCGGGATTGAAGTTTGGAACGCCGCCCAGCTGGTCGATGCGTTCGGCCAGCAGTTTTGCGTGCTCGGCTTCCGAACGGGCATGTTCCTCGAATTCGCTCGCGACGGTCTTGGAATCGATGCCCGAGGCGGAAATGGCGTGCATCTGGTAGCGCAGCACGCAGACGATCTCGGTCGCCAGCGCGCCCTGCAGCAGATCGATCGCCTGCTCCACGCCGCCTTCGTATGTGGGCGTGACCGGGCCTTCGCCCAGCGACTTGCGCGCGCGTTCGCGCAGGGTGGTGACGTCGGTGAAGAACGCGGTATCGGCTTCGGCCATGGTGATGTCTCCGGTTGTCCTGTGGGTGCTCTCTTGTGGAGCCTGAATGTCCGCGGGTCTGGTCATGGGCGGATCGCTTCTGCCCTGGACAACCCGGCGTGGGGGCGGATGGTTCCGGATGAGCCGAGGGGCGGGAAGGGGGAGTCCACTGGACGATGCCCTGCCGTGCGCCTATATACCGGCTGGTATGGAATGCTCCGCAACCACGACACGCGGTCGTCCGCGTGAATTCGATCCCGACACCGCGCTTTCCGCGGCCCTGCGCGTCTTCTGGCTGCGCGGCTATGAAGGCGCGTCGCTGGCGGAACTGACCGAGGCGATGGGGATCACCAAGCCCAGCCTCTATGCCTGCTTCGGCAACAAGGAAGCGCTGTTTCGCAAGGCTCTCGACCTCTACGAGCAGGAAAAGCTGGCCTATATCGGCCGTGCTCTGGCCGAGCCGACCGCGCGCGGCGTTGCCGAAGTGCTGCTGAGCGGCGCGTTGGAAACACACTGCGGCAAGCGCGATCCGCAAGGGTGCCTTGGCGTCATCAGCTCGGTGGCCTGCGGGGCCGAGGCCGAAGCGATTCGCGAGGAAGTGATCGCCCGGCGCAAGTCGTCCGAGACCGCGTTGATCCGCCGCATGGAGCAGGCGCGCGAAGAGGGCGATCTGCCCGCCCATGTCGAACCTGCCGCCATTGCCGCCTATCTGACCACGGTTCTTCAGGGACTGTCGGTCCGCGCGGGTTCCGGCGCCGAGCCCGAGACGCTCAAGCAGATCGTCGCGACGACGCTGGCCTGCTGGCCCAGCGCGTAAAAGCGCACAAACAGGCAAGACGTCACCGCACGTTGCGGCGGATTGCAAAATAATTGCATCCGGTGACTTTTGACCTCTTGAATTTCTTCTGTCCGTCTTAAATTACCGAGTGGTACAGAAGTTTCCCCCAAACTTCCTGTATCGCCCGGAGCCTCGTGGCTTCGTGCGTGAAAAAACGGGCGGCGGATCTGTCATGCGAGGATACCGTCCGCCTTGTGGAATACGGCCTTGGCGGTTCGTATTCCGTCGGTGAATGCAGTTTCCCCGCGTGCCGCCCGCACCGGGGAATATAGGCCCGGCGCGCTTCTTCCCATCCCCCGTCCCCGGAAGCGCGGCCGGGCCACTTCTTCCCGGTGGTGTGCTCAAACGTTCGAGAGTTTCGAACATGATCGTCGCTTTTATCCCACTTATTCGGCACCGCAGGCTCGGGTAGAGCGTTGGTCAAGCGGACGGCTGCGTCCGCACCGACGACCGGAGATACAAGCCATGACCCTTCGCCCCACCGAAATCGATGGCGTCGATGCCATAATCCTGCCGCCCGTCCGCGATCTGGGCGATGGCTTCAAGGTGCGCCGCGCGCTGCCTTCGCACCATCGCCGGATGGTGGGGCCGTTCATCTTCCTCGACCAGATGGGCCCTGCCGCATTTGATGCAGGCACCGGTCTCGACGTGCGCCCGCATCCGCACATTGGTCTTTCGACGCTGAGCTTTCTGGTCGAGGGCGAGATCATGCACCGCGATTCGCTCGGCTCGCTCCAGCGCATCCGCCCCGGCGAGGTGAACTGGATGACCGCCGGGCGCGGCATCGTCCATTCCGAGCGCAGCCCCGACGATGCCCGCGACGGCAGCGCGAAGCTGCTGGGCTTGCAGACCTGGGTGGCGCTGCCGACCCATGCCGAGGAAATCGCGCCGGACTTCTCGCACCACAAGGCGGATGACATTCCTTTCGCCGAGGATGCGGGCCTGCGCCTGACGGTGATTGCCGGTACGCTGGATGGCATGACCTCGCCGGTAAAGACCTACTCCGATCTGATCGAGGCCGAACTGCTGCTGGCGCCCGGTGGCCGCTATCGCCTGACCGCCGAACATGTCGAGCGCGCGATCTACGTCGTGTCGGGATCGGTCGCCGTCGAAGGGCAGACCGGGGCCTTCGCTGAGGGCGAACTGGTGGTGTTCAAGCCCGGCGCCGAGATCGTGCTGCGCGGCGAGAGCGCGGCGCGGGTGATGCTGGTGGGCGGTGAGCCGTTCCCCGAACAGCGCCACATCTTCTGGAACTTCGTCTCCTCCTCGCCCGAGCGGCTGGAGCAGGCCAAGGCCGACTGGAAGGCCGACCGCTTCGATCACGTCCCCGGCGAGCACGAGTTCATTCCGCTGCCCGAATGATGGACCGATAGCGCAAAAACGAAAGAGCCCCCGGCAGGCACATCGCGTGCCGGGGGCTCTTTCGTTTTCAGCGATGCTGCTTGGGCATCAGCCGCCGTTGGCAGGTGCGCCCGCTGGCGTTGCCGCAGCATCCGGCGAACCGCCGATGGCCTTCACATAGGCGATGGCGGCCTGCATCTGCTCGGTCTGCACCGCGATATAGGTGCGCTCGGCATTGAGCGCGTCGGTCTGTGCCGTCACGACATCGAGATAGTCCGATGCACCGTCGCGGTAACGGATCATCGCGATATCGCTGGTCTTCTGCGCGGCGGTGGCGGCGGTGTGCTGCGACGCGCTGGCATCGGCCAGGTGGTGCATCGCCGCGATCGCGTCCTCGGTCTCCTGGAAGGCAGAGAGCACGGTGCCGCGATAGGTGGCGGTTGCCTCCTCGTATTCGGCGCGCGACATGCGCACCTTGGCCTTGCGCGCGCCGCCGTCGAAGATCGACAGGACCGCGCTGATCGGACCGAGCCCCCAGAAGCTGGTCGGTGCGCCGAGGAAGTCCGGGCCGGTGGTGTCGAAACCGCCGCTGCCGCCCAGCGAGATCTGCGGGAAGTAGGCGGCCTTGGCGACGCCGATCTCGGCATTTGCGGCGAACACACGGCGTTCTGCCGCCGAAATGTCCGGGCGGCGCTGGAGCAGCACGGCAGGCGTTGCCACCGGCATGATCGGCGGGGCCAGCGTCTCGACCTGTACGGGAACCGAGAAGGTCGAAGCGACGGCGCCGGTCAGTGCCGCCAGTTCATGCTCGGTCGCGGCGCGCTGGTTGGCGGTGGTCGAAACCAGCGCCTTGGCATTGGCCAGCACGGTCAGCGAGCGGTTGGTGTCGATGCCCGAGGCGTCACCACCCTGATGGCGCGCTTCGGTGAGCTTGTAGGCCTTGGTATAGGCATGGACCGAGCGCACCAGCAGGTCCTGCTGGGCGTCGAGCCCGCGCAGGCGGAAGTAGGCGTCTGCCACCTGCGCCTGCAGGCTGAGGCGGGCCGAGGCAAGGTCTGCACCGCTGGCGGCGGCTTCGGCGCGCCCGGCCTTCACCGTGTTGCGAACCCGGCCCCACAGGTCGAGTTCGTAATCGAGGCTGCCGCCCAGAATGTAGTCGTTCTGGGTCGAGGACGTGCCGGTCGAGCGCACGCGGTACTTCGAGACGCGCGCGCGTTCGGCGCTGCCGCTGGCGCCGATCTGCGGATAGAGCGCCGAAGCGTCGATCCGGGCAGAGGCGGTGGCGGCATCGTAGCGGGCGAGGGCTGCCGCCAGCGTCGGGCTGGCGGCGGCGGCCTTGGCTTCGAGATCGTTCAGGACCGGATCGTTGAACACGGTCCACCAGGCGCCGCGATCGGCACCGTCGGCAGGGGTCGCCGAGGTCCACCCGGCGACTTCCTTGAACTGGGCAGGGGCGGCGGTCTGGGGTGCGTGGTAGGCCGGTGCCATCGAGCAACCGGCTACCGCGAACAGCACCAGCGGGGACAGAGCCCCTCTTGATAGAGTTGAGAGCCGCATGGTCTTACTTGCTGCCCGCAGGTGCGCTTTTCGTAGCAGTTTCGGCACTCTTGCCGGCATCCGCAGCGGTCTGCACGCGGACCTTGTCGCCGTTGGCGATCGAGTCCGGCGGCGAATCCACGATCGCATCGCCCGGCTTCACGCCGACCGAGACGAGCACCGACTTGCCCATGTCCTGCGCGATGGTGATCGGATGCAGCGTGACCTGATCGTTGCTGCCCAGCACAACCACGTTCGGGCCGCTGGCGGTGTAGAGCACGGCGCTGCCCGGCAGGGTCAGGGCGGAGGTGTCACCCTGCACGTTGAAGTGGACCTGCGCATAGGCGCCGGGCTTCAGCGCGCCGTCGGGGTTGGCGGCCTGCAACTGGACGAGCACCGCGCCCGACTGCTGGTCCACCGATCCGGCGCTGCGCTTGACGATCGCCGGGAACTCGCGGCCCGGATATTCGGGCAGCGTCAGCGTGGCGGTGTCGCCGTCCTTGAGGCGGGCGGAATCGACCTGCGGCACCTTCACGTAGATCCGCATCTGGTGGATGTCGGACACGGTGAACAGCGGCTGCGAGGCGGCATTGCCTGCCACCACCAGCGCGCCGATCTGGGCCGAGCGGCTGGTCACGACACCGGGGAACGGCGCCGAGAGGCGGGTGAAGCCGTAGGTCGCCTGAAGTTCGCGCACCTTGGCGAGCGCGGCATTGGCGAGTGCGGTCTTGGCGGCATAGTCACCGGCCTTCTCATCGGTTTCCTGCTGCGAGACGGCATCCTGCGCCAGCAGGCTCTTCCAGCGCTTGGCGGTGCTGGCGGCGAGCTTCTGGTTGGCCAGCGCGGTCTGATAGTCCGCCTTGGCCGACGCCAGCTGCTGATCGAGGTCGGGCGCGTCGAGCACCGCGAGGGTCTGGCCCGCGCCCACCTTGTCGCCGATGTCGGCGTTCCACGAACGGACATAGCCGTTGGTGCGCGCGAAGATCGCCGCGCTGTTCCACGCCTGGACATTGCCGGGCAGGACCAGCGAGCCGTCGCCCGTCACCTTGGCCGGGTGGATCACCGCGACCGTGGGGATGGAAGCGTCTGCCGCCACGGTCTTGAGATCACCGGTCGCGCGCAGGCGGCTCATGGTGCCGAAGCCGACGACGGCGACGGCGATCACCGCCACGCCCAGGCCGAGCATCTTCAGGGTGCGGGCGCTGGGGCCCTCGGTTTCGTGAAGGGGAGTTTCAGACATGGCTGGGCTGCATTTCCGTCTGGGGGGTCTTTTCGTCGCGGGTGACGCGGCGATGGACGAAGCTGAACACGGTGGGAACGAAGAAGAGGGTGGCGATGGTGGCGCACATCAGGCCGCCGATCACCGCACGGCCGAGCGGGGCGTTCTGCTCGCCGCCGTCACCCATGCCGAGCGCCATCGGCAGCATGCCGATGATCATGGCAAGCGCGGTCATCAGCACCGGGCGGAAGCGGACCATGCCGGCCTGCATCGCCGCCTCGATGGCATCGCCGGTCTCGGCCAGCTTCTCGCGGGCGAAGGAGACGACGAGAATCGAGTTGGCGGTGGCGACGCCCATGCACATGATCGCGCCGGTCAGCGCCGGGACCGATAGCGTGGTTCCGGTGGTGAACAGCATCCACACGATACCGGCGAGAGCCGCAGGCAGCGCGGTGATGATGACGAACGGGTCGAGCCAGCTCTGGAAGTTCACCACGATCAGCAGGTAGATCAGCACGATGGCGCCGACCAGGCCCCAGCCCAGACCCGAGAACGCGGTGTTCATGGTCTGGTACTGGCCGCGCAGCGTCACCGTCGAACCCTTGGGAACGGCGCTGTCGAGCGACTTGATGGCCTTGTTGATGTCGGTGGCGATCGCGCCGAGGTCACGGCCCGAAGGCGTGGCGTATACGTCGAGCACCGGGGCGATGTTGTAGTGCGAGACCACAGCGGCCGTGCCGGTGCGCTTGATCGTCGCTACGGCGCCGAGCAACTGCGTGGGCACGCCTGCCGAACCGGAGACCGGCACGTTGTTGAGGTCGCTCATGGTGTTGACCATGTAGTCTGGCGTCTGGGCGACGACGGCGTAGGACACGCCATTGTCGGGGTTCACGTAGTAGACCGGGGCGGTCTGCGAGGAACCGGCAAGGGTGTTGCCCAGGCTGGTCGTCACGTCCTTTTCGCTGAGGCCGTACTGGCCGGCGCGGCTGCGGTCGACATCGACCGAAAGCTGCGGGCTGGTTTCGGGCTGCTGGAGACGCAGGTCGGCAATGCCGGGGATCGCCTTCAGCTTGGCCATCAGCTTGTGCGCATATTCACGCGAGGCCTCGGGATCCTTGCCGGAGATCTGGATGTCGATCGGGGCGGGCGAACCGAAGTTCAGGATCTGGCTGGTGATGTCTGCGGGCAGGAACGAGAAGGTCGTGCCGGGGAAGCGGCGCGGCAGTTCGCGGCGCAGGGTGTTGACCCAGCCGTCGGTCGGCGCATGGCCTTCCTTCAGGGTGATCATCATGTCGCCGTCCTGCGGACCGATGGTGCCGCTGGCATTGTAGACGGTGTTGATCGAGCTGACCGGCAGGCCGATGTTGTCGGTGATCGATGCCAGCTGATCGGCCGGGATCGTCTCGCGCACCTGCTGGGCGATCTTCTCGAAGTCCGACGCAGCGGTCTCGATGCGGGTGCCCACGGGAACGCGGACGTGCATCATGATCTGGCCGGAATCGACGTTGGGGAAGAAGTTGCTGCCCAGCAGGGTGACGAGACCCATAGACAGCACGACGATTGCCAGGAAGCCGATCATGAACGGCTTGCGGGCGCCCAGCGCGCGGCGCAGCAGCGCCACGTAGTTGCCGCGAACGATCTCGAAGCGCTTCTCGAACCCGCGCTGAAAATGCACCAGCGGATTGCGCGAGGTGGGCGAGCCCGAGTTGTGCACGTCCTCGCCATGGGTGGCGTGGGGCTTGAGGAGGTACATCGCCATCGTCGGCACCAGGGTACGCGACAGGATGAACGAGGCGACCATCGCGAAGACCACCGAAAGCGCCATCGGCACGAACAGGTAGCCTGCAACGCCGGGCAGGAAGAACATCGGCACGAACACGATGCAGATGCACAGCAGCGAGACGAAGGCCGGGGTCACGATCTGGGCGGCGCCGTCGAGAATGGACTCGACCACGCCCTTGCCCTGTTCGAGGTGCCAGTTGATGTTCTCGATGGTCACGGTTGCGTCATCGACGAGGATGCCGACCGCGAGGGCGAGGCCGCCCAGCGTCATCACGTTCAGCGTCTGGCCGAACACCGCCAGCGCCGCGATCGCCGCCAGAATGGCCAGCGGGATCGAGAGCGCGATGATCACGGTCGAACGCCACGAGCCGAGGAACAGCAGAATCATCAGCGAGGTGAGCGCAGCGGCAATCGCGCCTTCGCGGACCACGCCTTCGACCGCGCCCTTCACGAACATCGACTGGTCGCCCACCGGCAGGATCTTCAGCGTGTCGGGCAGCGTCTGCTGGATCTTGGGCAGGGCGGCCTTGACGCCGTTGACGACCGCGAGCGTGGATGCCGCGCCGTTCTTGAAGACGGTGAGCAGTACCGAGCGGGTGCCCTCGACATGGACGACGTTCTGCTGCTGGGCGCTGCCGTCGCGGACGTGGGCAACATCGTGCATGTAGATCGTCGCGCCGTTCACCACCTTCACCGGAAGGTCATTCAGGCCGTCGATGGTGTCGGGTGCATTGTTGAGCTGGACCGAGTACTGCGTCGGCCCGATCTTGATGAAGCCGGCCGGATTGATCTGGTTCTGCGCGGCGATGGCGTTGCTGACGTCCTGCGCAGAAAGCCCCTTCGACTGCAGGGCCTGCGGGTCGAGGTCGATCTGGATCTGGCGGGTCTTGCCGCCCGAGGGGTAGGGCATGGCGAGGCCCGGCACTGTCACCAGTCGCGTGCGGATCTGGTTCATGCCGATGTCGAACAGCTGGCCTTCCGACAGGCCCTTGCCCGACAGCGCCAGCTGCAGGATCGGCACGGTCGATGCGGAGTAGTTGAGGATCAGCGGCGGCGTTGCGCCTGCGGGCAGCTGCTTGAGGATCGTCTGCGAGACCGACGTGACCTGCGCGGTTGCCGTGCGGATGTCGACGGTCGGCTGGAAGTAGATCTTGACGACGCCCATGCCCTGGTAGGACTGGCTTTCGGTATGCTCGATGTCGTTGACGGTGGTGGTGAGCACGCGCTCGAAAGGTGTCACGATGCGATCGGACATGTCCTGCGGCGGCAGGCCCGAGTACTGCCAGGCGACAGCGATCACGGGGATCTTGATATCGGGAAAAATATCGACCGGCGTGCGCAGGGCGGCAATGGTGCCGCCGATGGCGATCAGGATCGCCATGACGATGAACGTCAACGGGCGGTGCAGGGCGGTCTTGACGATTCCAATCATCGACTACTCCAAAGGCCGTCCGGCACAGGTGGAGGGGCCACCGGACGACAGCAAATCCTCAACCCGAAATTTCGATGGACCGGCGTCGGTCGCCCAACAGAAACAGCGCGACAGGCCAAGCCTGTCGCTGTAGCCCTGTCGTTCAAGGGGCAACGGTTCCGGGCTTTGCCGGGCATTCCCGGTCGCTTCGGCTGAAATTGAGCACGCATGGTTGCGCTTTCACGCTTCGGATGGCCTCTGGTCAGGAATGTGTCCAATATATAATACGGCTGGATCGATAGGCTGGACGAATTGATGCCATGGATCTGAGACACTTGCGATATTTTCTGTGCGTCGCCGAGGAACTGCACTTCGGTCGGGCTGCGGCGCGGCTGGGCATTTCGCAGCCGCCGCTCAGCCAGCAGGTGCGCGCGCTGGAAGAGGAACTGGGCGTGCAGCTGTTCGAGCGCACCAGCCGCCGGGTCCAGCTGACCGTCGCCGGGCGCCAGTTCGTGCCCGAAGCGCAGGCGACGCTCGATCAGGCCGAGCATGCCATGCTCACCGCCCGCCGGGCGCAGCGTGGCGAGATCGGGCGGCTGTCGCTGTCGTTCTCCACTTCGGTCCCGTTCATGCCGCGCATCGTCAAGGCGCTGTCCGGCTTCCGGCAGGAGAACGGGCAGGTCCGGCTCGATCTCCACGAGCTCGCCCGCGACCTTCAGATCGATGGCGTGGTGCGCGACGAGATCGACATCGCGCTGGTGCGTTCGCTGGTCGATCCGCCGCTGCCGGCGGGTCTCGTCTCGCAATGCCTGATGCGCGAAGGGCTGGTCGTGGCGATGCGGGATGACCACAGGTTCGCCACGCTCGACAGGCGCCCGCGCGTTTCCGATCTGCGGGGCGAGCCGCTGGTGTTCTATGGCGGCAGCCGGGCAGCGGGCTTTGCCGATCACCTTGTGGCCTTGTGCCGGGCGGAGGGGTTCGAGGCCGATGTGGTGCTGGAGGCGTCCAGTCTTGCCACGCTGCTGGGGCTGACGGCGGCGGGTTTCGGGCTGACGGTGGTGTCCAACTCGCTCGCGCGCATCAGCGTCGAGCGGCTGGTGTTTCGCGATCTCGACGTGCCGTTCACCAGCGACCTGTGGATGGTCCACAAGGAAACGCTCACCCCCGCTGCGGCCCGTTTCCGGGCGATGCTGCTGGACGATGGGGCATAGGCCATTTAGCGGTGGCCTGAAGGCGGGGCCTAAAGGCTGGGTTCAACTCCGGCGGGACAGGATATTTCTCCTGCCGCCCGATGACGTTGGAGACTCGATGCGTAAATGGATAGCGGTGCCGCTGGTGGCGCTTGTGCTCGGCGCGCTGCCGCTGGGAATGGTCGCCCGTGCGCAGATGCCTGCGGGTGATTTCGGCAATCTTGCCCGCTACCGGGCCGAGAACGAGGCGCTTGCAGGGCACGACGATCCCGCCCGCGTGGTGTTCATGGGCGATTCGATCACCCAGAACTGGGCGCGCGAGCCCTATCTGCGTGATCGGACCGATCACATCGGGCGTGGCATCTCCGGGCAGACGGCACCGCAGATGCTGCTGCGCTTCCGCTCGGACGTGATCGCGCTGCATCCGGCTGTCGTCCATATCATGGCGGGCACGAACGATGTGGCGGGCAATACCGGGCCGGAAACGCCGGACGAGATCTATGGCTATATCGTCTCGATGGTCGAACTCGCGCGGGCCAACGGCATCCGCGTGGTGCTCGCAGGGATACCGCCGACGCGCTATTTCAACTGGCGGCCCGAAGTCGGTGATCAGGGGGCGGAGATCGCGGCGATCAACGCGCGTCTGGCCGCCTATGCGAAAGCGCACCGGATCGTCTTCGTGGACTATGCGCGCGTGCTGGCCGATCCATCGGGGCGTTGAAGCCCGAACTCGGGCTCGACAGCGTGCATCCCAATCCGGCGGGCTACGCCGCGATGCAGCCGCTGGCAGAAGCGGCGATCCGGCAGGCGATGGCGCAAAAGCCGTGAGCGGAAGCGCGACATTCCCGGCCCGCCGCCGCGCCTATGACGGGACTGCCGGCGATCCGGTCGAGATCGCGCTGCCGGTCGAGGCGCCGGTCGCCATCGAGATCAACGGCATGGCCTATGCCGTGATGATGGCGACGCCCATCGATCTTGAGGATTTCGTCACCGGCTTCCTGCTCGGCGAGGGGCTGGCGGAAGCCTCCGAGATCGGCGCCATCGCGCTGCACGCCGTGGAGGATGCGCTTTGGGGCACGGGGCACGTCGCGCGCGTGACCTTGCCTGCGCATCGTCTCGAACCGGTGATGCGCCGCGCGCGGGGGCGGGTGGGCGACAGCGCCTGCGGGATTTGCGGGATCGAGAGTGTCGAGGCGGCGCTGCGTCCGCTGCCCGGTTTGGAGCGTCGAACCGGCGCCACGCCCGAAGCCATCGCGCGCGCGCTCCACGCCTTGCGTGAGCGCCAGCCGCTGGGCCGCGAGACCCGCGCCAGCCATGCCGCTGGTTTTGCGGGAGAGGACGGCACGCTGCTTCTCGTGCGCGAGGATGTCGGGCGGCATAACGCGCTCGACAAGCTGCTGGGCGCACTGGCGAGGGAAGGGCGCGATCCATCCGTGGGCTTCGTGGTGATGACCTCGCGCTGTTCCTACGAGCTGGTCGAGAAGGCGGCGCGCGCAGGCGTGCCGCTGCTGGTGGCGATCTCGGCGCCGACCGACCTTGCCGTGTGCCGTGCCCATGCCGCCGGGCTGTCGATCGCGGCGGTGGCGCGCGACGATACGATGCTGTGGATGCCCGCGCCGGAGTAGAGGTGTTTGTGCGCGATAATATCTGGCTAATCCTGATCGTACGAAAGGCTGTGCGGACCGCAGTTTGATCGAGGTCAAGGATCGCCGTCAGGCGGCGCGGCATCCGGGGCTATCGAGACCGGGAGAAGGAGCCGCGCAACGATGAACCAGACTACAGCTGCCGAGGCGGAAATTCCGCCGCTCGAAAGGCACGAAACCCATTCCCCGGTGCCGGGCACACCGTTCTTCGACGGCGTAGCCGCAGCGAAGGGCTACCAGCTCAATGCCATGTGCTTTTCCTTCAACGATGCCCGCAATCGCGTGGCTTTCCGTCAGGACGAGGACGCCTACTGCGCGCAGTTCCACCTGACGCCGCAGCAGCGCGAGGCGGTCCGATCGCGCAACGTGCTGGCGATGATCGAGGCGGGCGGCAATATCTACTATCTCGCCAAGCTGGCGGGCATTTTCGGGCTCAATGTGCAGGACATCGGCGCGCAGCAGACGGGCATGAGCGTCGAGGCGTTCCGCCAGCATCTCATCGATCAGGGAAAGGCATAAGATCATGGCAAAAGTCGTCGGTGCATACTTCACCAGCCACGTCCCCTCGATCGGCGGGGCGATCTTCGGCGGCAAGCAGCAGGACCCGTACTGGAAACCGTTCTTCGACGGCTACCCCCGGTCCGCGAATGGCTCGCCGAAACCCGCCCGGACGTCGCCGTTTGCTTCTACAACGACCACGGGCTGAACTTCTTCCTCGACAAGATGCCGACGTTCGCGGTCGGCGCGGCGGCGGAATACTTCAACAAGGACGAGGGCTGGGGACTGCCTGTTTTCAAACCCTTTTCCGGCCATCCCGCGCTTTCGTGGCATGTCATCGAGCAGCTTGTCGGCGATGATTTCGACATCACGACATGCCAGTCGATGCTGGTGGATCATGCGCTGTCGATCCCGTTCGAACTGGCCTATCCCGATTGCGATGCCTGGCCGGTCAAGCTGGTGCCGATCGCGATCAACACCGTGCAGTTCCCATTGCCCAGCGCTCGCCGCTGCCTTGAACTCGGCCGCAGTGTCGGTCGGGCGCTGGCCAGATGGCAGGGCGACGAGCGCATCGTGGTGGTCGGCACCGGCGGCCTCTCGCACCAGCTGGATGGCGAGCGGGCGGGCTTCCTCAACCCCGAATACGACCGCCTGTGCATGGACCGGCTGGCCAGCGACCCCGACCGGATCGCGGCGGACAGCATCGAGGAGATCATCCGGCTGTCGGGTGCGCAGGGCGTCGAACTGGTCAACTGGATCGCCGCGCGCGGGGCGCTGGGGGCAGCGCGGTGGAGACGCACCGCAATTACCACGCGCCGATCTCGAACACGGCAGGGGCTACGATGCTGCTTGAACCGGCTTGAGCAACCGATTGGAGCAAAAAGAAAAGCCCCGGTGGAGTGATCCGCCGGGGCTTGTTCGTGTCAGAGTTCCTCGGGCCAGTAGAGCCGCATCGGATTGGTCACCAGCAGCTTCTCCTGAAGCTCTGCCGTCGGCGCGATCCGGGGGATCATGTCGACGAGGTGGCCATCGTCGGGGATGTTGTCCTGCATGTTCGGGTGCGGCCAGTCGGTGCCCCAGATCACGCGGTCCTGATAGTCCGCCACCAGCGGCGCGACGGCCTTGGCGAAGTCGTTCCACGGATCGCCCGAGGCATCGAGGCGATCCGGGCAGGTGGCCTTGAACCAGATATCCTCACGGCTTTCCAGAAGGCTGCGGAACGCCTTCATGTCGGCGCCGTCCGGCCCCTGGCTGACGTCCGGGCGGCCCATGTGGTCGATCACCACCGGCACCGGGATCGCATCGATGAAGGGGCGCAGTTCCTCAAGGATATCGGCCTCGAAGTAGATCACCACGTGCCAGCCTTCGGGCAGGCGGCTGGCGACTTCGAGGAACTTGTCCTTGGGGGCGTTGTCGACAAGGCGCTTGAGGAAATTGAAGCGGATGCCGCGCATCCCGCCTTCGTGCAGCGCGAGGAGATCGGCTTCCGAAATGTCCGGATCGACTACCGCCACGCCGCGCGCCTTGCCGCCGCTCTTGGCGATAGCGTCGAGCGTTGCGGCGTTGTCGGTGCCGTGGCAGCTGGCTTGAACGATCACGTTGCGGGCAAAGCCCAGATGATCGCGCAGGGCAAAGAGCATGTCCGGCCCCGCGTCCTGCGGCAGGTACTTCGCCTTGGCGCTGAACGGGAACTGCGCCATCGGCCCGAAGACGTGGCAGTGCGCGTCGATGGCGCCGGGCGGCGGCGTGAAAGCGGGCTTGCTCGGCGCGCCGTGCCAGGAAAGGATACGATCAGACATAGACAATTCCATCCATCAGCTTGCGCGCGGTGCGCAGCAGCGCGGCGCTGGTGACATCGCCCGCTTCGTTGACTTCGAGCACGCAGCTCATCTCGCCGGTGGGATGCTCGACCGAAAGGGTCTTGCGCGCGCCATCCGGGATCTGCGCCACTTCCGCAGCAGGCGAACCGTCGAGCAGCGCCGCCGTTGCGACCGTGACCGCCGCCAGCACGCCGACCGTCGCATGGGCGCGGTGCGGAATGAAGCTGCGGGTGTTGATCGCGCCGCCGTTCTTCGGGGGCGAGACGAGGAACATCTTGGGGACCGACTTGTCCTTGACGTCGCCCAGGTTCATCCGCTCGCCCACGGCCAGGCGGATCGCTTCCAGCTTTTCCTTGAGGGCGCTGTCCGCATCGAGCGTCTCGCGGTCCTCATAGCCGGTCACGCCCAGATCCTCGGCCTTCATGACCACGCAGGGCATGCCGTTGTCGATCAGCGTGACCTTCACGCCGTTGACTTCGTCCACAACATTGCCGGTGGGCAGGAGCGCGCCGGTCATCGACCCGGCGGTGTCGCGAAATTCCAGCGGCACCGGGGCATGGCTGCCCGGAACGCCGTCGATCTTCGCATCGCCCTTGTAGGTGACGGTTCCGCCCGGCGTCTGCACGGTGGCGACGGCGACCTGATCGGTGTTGACCATGTAGATCGTCACCTTGGTCTCGTCGCCGGTGGCAGCGACAAGGCCGCGCTCGATGGCGAAGGGGCCGATCCCGGCAAGGATGTTGCCGCAGTTCTGCGCGTCCGAGACGATCGCCTGATCCACGAAGACCTGGAAGAAGTGATACTCGACGTCGATGCCCTCGCGGTCCGACTTCGAAACCACGCCCACCTTGCTGGTCAGCGGATCGGCGCCGCCCATGCCGTCGATCTGGCGCGGGTCGGGGGATCCCATGACGCCGAGCAGGAACGCGTCCCGCTCGGCCGGGTCTGCGGGCAGGTCATCCTTCAGGAAGTACCCGCCCTTGGACGTTCCCCCGCGCATCCACATGACTGGAGCTTGGGAGAAGGTCTCAGACATACTTCAGGCCTTCCTTCTCAAGACGCTCGCGCATCTTGTACATGTCGAGGCCGAGCACGCCGTTCGCCAGCTTCTCGCGCTTTTCGCCTTCGTTGGCTTCGCGGGCCTGCGCGGCCTTGAGCACTTCGGCGGCCTTTTCGCGCGGCACCACGACCACGCCGTCATCGTCGGCCACGATCACGTCGCCCGGCTGGACGGCGGCGTTGGCACAGACGACCGGCACGTTGACCGAGCCAAGCGTGTTCTTGACCGTGCCCTGCGCGTGGATCGCCTTGGACCACACGGGGAATTCCATCTCGGTCAGGTCGCGCACATCGCGCACGCCGGCGTCGATGATCAGGCCACGGCAGCCGCGGGCGATGGCGCTGGTGGCGAGCAGGTCGCCGAAGTAGCCGTCCTCGCAGGGGCTGGTCGGCGCGAGCAGCAGCACGTCACCGGCCTTCAGCTGTTCGATGGCGACGTGGACCATCCAGTTGTCGCCCGGAGGGGCGCTGATCGTCACGGCCGATCCGGCAATGCGCGCGCCGCGATAGATCGGGGTCATGTAGCTGGCGAGCAGGCCGGTGCGGCCCTGCGCTTCATGCACGGTCGCCACGCCGCAGGCGGCGAGGCCGTCGATCACGTCCTGGTCCGCGCGTTCGATGTTCTGGACGACAATACCACTCATCAGGTCACTCCTTCTCTACCCTGCGCTAGATGGGAGCGAACGCGTCAAGGGTGAAAGAGAAACTTTGGCTTGGCGATAGGTTTTGGCTAAGTGATGCGTCATGGAGATCTGGAACCTGAACCTCAGGCACTTGCGTGCCGTGGGGAAAATCGCGGAATTGGGCACAGTGAATGCCGCCGCGATGGCCGTGAATCTGTCCCAGCCCGCAATAACACAGGCGTTGGGGCGACTCGAGTCGCAGCTTGGCATGCCGTTGTTCGAGCGACGGCATGACGGCATGATCCCGACGCAGGCGGGCGAGGCCTTCGCGCCGCGCATCCATGCCGCGCTGGAACATGTGCAGAGCCCGCACGTCACCATGAGCCGCCTGCGCGCGCTGCTCGCGCTGGCGGAAACCGGCAGCTATGCCGGGGCAGGGCAGGCGACGGGGCTGTCGCTCCCCTCGATCCACCGCGCGGTGAACGACCTGTCGCTGGCACTGCGCCGTCCGCTGGTGGTGCGCCGGGGCAAGGTGGTGATCACCACCGAGGCGGGTACGCAGCTGGCGCGCGAGTTCCGGCTGGCGAAGGTGGAGCTGGAGACGGGCCTTTCCGAGATCGACGCGCTGCGCGGCCACGAGACCCGGCGCATTACCATCGGCGCCATGCCGCTCTCTCGCGCCCGCGTGCTGCCGCGTGCGGTGGCGCGGTTCATGCGTCGGCGGCCCAAGGTGAAACTCACCATCGTCGAAGGCTCGCGCGTGGAACTGGTCGAGCCGCTGCGCAGCGGCACGCTCGACGTGATGGTGGGCGCACTGCGCGATCCGCTGATCGAAACCGACCTTGCCCAGCACCCGCTGTTCGATGACATGCCGGCGTTCTTCGGGCGCGTCGGGCATCCGCTGGCAGGCTCGGATGCGGGACCGGAGCAACTGGCGGCCTATCCCATCGTGCTCCCGCCGCAGGGGGCGCCGCTGCGCGACAGTTGCGAGCGGTTCTTCGCAGCGGCGGGCGTACCGCTGCCCGCGGTGCCGATCGAATCCGGCTCGGTGATGATGATGCGCCAGATCATGCTGGAGAGCGACATCATCGCGCTGCTCTCGCCCGACCAGGTGACGGTGGAAGTGCAGGCCGGGTGGCTCTGCGAACTGGGGCGCCCGCCCAAGGGCTTCCACCGCACGATCGGCATGACCACGCGCGGCTCGCTGCGCCCGACCGAAGTCCAGCGCGAATTCTTCGAGGATCTGGCGGCGGCGGCCATCGAGGAAGGGTAGTTCGAAGGCGGTATCCGAGTGCAGGTGATTAGGCACAGGTTATACCGCCCGGCCACTTTCGATTGGCGGCTTTCCGCCTCGCAGGGCACATGAGGCGCCATGAGCAAAACCATTGCCCTTATAGGCTTCGGAGAGGCTGGATCGACGTTTGCGCGTGTCGCAGGCTGGGAATCCGAGGCTTGCGCCTTCGATATTGCAGCGGGTCGCCGTGACGAGATGACTTCGCTCGGCGTTATCGCCTGCGACAGTCTGGCCGAGGCGCTCGACGGAGCGAGTACGGTGCTCTCGCTGGTGACTGCCGACGCCGCTCGCGATGTGGCCGCTGCCGCCGCGCCGCTGCTGGGCAAGGGCGCGCTGTTCTGCGACATGAACTCGATCGCGCCGCAGACCAAGCGGGCGAATGCCGAACTCGTGAATGCCGGGAAGGGTAGATACGTCGATGTCGCGGTGATGGCGCCTGTCGATCCGGCGCGCCTCAATGTGCCGCTGCTGGTCGCCGGTCCCGATGCCGAGGAGGCCGTGCAGGCGCTCGGCGCTGCGGGCTTTGCCAAGATTCGCGCGGTCGGTGCCGATGTCGGGCGGGCCTCGGCGATCAAGCTGGTGCGCTCGGTCATGGTCAAGGGACTGGAAGCGCTCACCGCCGAAATGATGATGGCCGCCGAGGCCGAGGGCGTGGCCGACGAAGTGCTCGCCTCGCTCGATGCCAGCGAGAAGACGATCAGCTGGCCGCAGCGTACCGACTACAATCTCGACCGCATGATCGTGCACGGCACGCGTCGTTCGGCGGAAATGGCCGAGGCCGCGCTGATGCTGGACGCGCTGGGCATCGCCCCGCGCATGACCGCAGGCACGGTCTCGTGGCAGGGCTCGCTCGGCGGGCTCGGAATCCGGCCCGTGCCGGAAGGATTCAATGAAAAACTCGCGGCGATCACCGCGACGAATGGCTGGAAGGAACACAGCGAACAATGACCCGCGTCATCGACTGTCACGGACACTACACCGTCCTCCCCAAGGCGCACGACGCCTGGCGCGAGGCGCAGATCGCCGCTTTCAAGGCAGGCGAGGAAGCTCCGCCGTACCCCGAAATCTCGGATGCCGAGATCATCGAGACGATCGAGCAGAACCAGCTCAAGCTCATCAAGGAGCGCGGCGCGGACCTGACGATCTTCTCGCCGCGGGCCAGCGCCATGGCCCACCACATCGGCGATCAGGCGATGAGCGAGGCCTGGGCGGTTCACTGCAACAACCTGATCGCCCGCGTCGTCCACCTCTTCCCCGAGACCTTCGTGGGCGTGTGCATGCTGCCGCAGAGCCCGAAGGCGGACCTCACCGCTTCGATCAAGGAACTGCGCCGCTGCGTCGAGGAGCTGGGCTTCATCGGCTGCAACCTCAATCCCGATCCGGGCGGCGGCCACTTCGAGCATCCGCCGCTGACCGACGAATACTGGTTCCCGATCTACGAGGTCATGTCCGAGCTGGACGTGCCCGCGATGATCCACGTCTCGGGTTCGTGCAACCCGGCGATGCACGCGACCGGCGGCTTCTATCTGGCGGCTGACACGGTTGCGTTCATGCAGCTGATGCAGGGCGATCTGTTCGCCAAGTTCCCCAAGCTGCGCTTCATCATCCCGCACGGTGGCGGCGCGGTGCCTTACCACTGGGGCCGTTATCGCGGTCTGGCGGACATGCTCAAGAAGCCCTCGCTCGACGAATACATCATGAAGAACGTGTTCTTCGATACCTGCGTCTACCACCAGCCGGGCATCAACCTGCTGGCCGACGTGATCGAGAACAAGAACATCCTGTTCGGTTCGGAAATGGTCGGCGCCGTTCGCGGGATCGACCCGCAGACCGGGCACTACTTCGACGATACCAAGCGCTATGTCGATGCTCTGGATATCTCGGACCACGAACGCCACATGATCTTCGAGGGCAACGTGCGCACGGTGTTCCCGCGCCTCGATGCCCGGCTGAACGCAAAGGGTCTGAAGGAGGAGCGGCCGTGAGCGGCTACGTGGACATTCACGAGTATCTCGCCGACTTCGAGGATATTCCGGGCACCCGCGTGTTCACCGCAGCACGCGCGCGCCGGGGCTATCACCTCAACCAGTTCGCGATGACGCTGATGAAGCCCGAGGGCCGCGCCGAGTGGCTGGCCGACGAGCCTGCCTATCTCGACCGCTTCCCGATGACCCCGGAACAGAAGCAGGCGGTGCTCGACCGCGACTACAACCGGCTTCTGGACCTTGGCGGCAACATCTACTTCATGGCCAAGGTCTTTTCGACCGATGGCCAGTCGTTCCTGCAGGCCGTCTCGACGATGACCGGCATGACCGTGCCCGATTACGCCGCGATGATGAACGCCGGTGGCCGCTCGCCCGAAGGGCAGCGCTCGATCCGCGAGAACGAGGCGAAGGCGCACGATGCCGTTCTGACGCCCCCGTTCTGACGCCCGCTGACAAGACTACGGAGACCCACTGAGATGGCCCGCATTACCGCTGGCGTCGCCTCCAGCCACGTTCCCCTGCTTGGCGTCGCTGCCGATCAGGGCAAGGAGCGCGACGATTACTTCACGCCGATCTTCTCCGGCTACGACTGGACGCGTGACTGGCTGAAGAAGCCCGAGGTCAAGCCCGACGTCGTGATCCTGGTCTACAACGATCACGCTTCGGCGTTCGACATGAAGATCATCCCGACTTTCGCGATCGGCTGTGGCGAACGCTACAAGCCCGCCGACGAAGGCTGGGGCCCGCGCCCGGTCCCCGACGTCGAAGGTCACCCGGACCTCGCCTGGCACATCGCCCAGAGCCTGGTGCTCGACGAATTCGACATGACTGTCATCAACGAGATGGACGTGGATCACGGTCTGACCGTGCCGCTCTCGATGATGTTCGGCGAAGTGCCCGAATGGCCGTGCAAGATCATTCCGCTGGCGGTCAACGTCGTTACCTATCCGCCGCCGTCGGGCAACCGCTGCTGGCTGCTGGGCGAGGCGATCGCGCGTGCGGTGCAGTCGTTCCCCGAAGACCTCAACGTCCAGATCTGGGGCACCGGCGGCATGAGCCACCAGCTTCAGGGCCCCCGCGCCGGCCTGATCAATGCCGAGTGGGACAATGCCTTCATGGACAAGCTGGTCGGCACCACGCAGGAAGCGCGCAAGATCCCGCATATCGAATACCTGCGCGAGACCGGCTCGGAAGGTATCGAGATGGTCATGTGGCTGATCATGCGCGGCGCCATGGGGCGCGAGACCAAGCTGCTCCACCGCCATTACCACGTACCGTGCTCGAACACCGCCATCGGGCACCTCGTGCTCGAACCGGTCGATGGCGAAGTGCCGCCCAGCCACACGCTGGAAGCGGCGGCGTCCGCGCACGACGTGACGCTCGGCTGATCCAAACCCTGCCTGCCCGGTTGCTCTTTCCCGAGCCGCCGGGCATTCCCCTTTTCAAGACGCATTCCCACAAAGGAGAAATCCATGCGTATCGCCCTTATCGGCGCCGGTGCCTTCGGTGAAAAGCACCTCGACGGCCTCAAGAACATCGACGGCGTTGAAATCGCCTCGGTCATTTCGCGCTCGGCAGAGCAGGCAGCGGAAGTCGCCGCCAAGTACGGCGCGCCCCACTCGGGCACCGATCTTGCAGAAGCGCTGGCACTGCCCGACGTCGACGCCGTGATCCTGTGCACGCCCACCCAGATGCACGCCGAGCAGGCCATCGCCTGCATGAACGCGGGCAAGCACGTGCAGGTGGAAATCCCCGCCGCCGATACCTGGGCCGATGCGCAGGCCGTTGCCGCCAAGGCTGAGGAAACCGGCCTTGTCTGCATGGTCGGCCACACCCGCCGCTTCAACCCCTCGCACCAGTGGGTGAAGAACAAGATCGACGCCGGTGAATTCAACATCCAGGCGATGGACATCGAGACGTTCTTCTTCCGCCGCAAGAACATGAACGCCAAGGGTGAGGCCCGTTCGTGGACCGACCACCTGCTGTGGCACCACTCGGCCCACTCGATCGACATCTTCCAGTACATGACCGGCTCGAAGGTGATCGCCGCCAACGTGCTGCAGGGTCCCAAGCACCCTGAACTGGGCATCGCCATGGACATGTCGATCCAGCTGAAGACTGAGGCAGGCCAGATCCTGACCCTCGCGCTGTCGTTCAACAACGACGGTCCGCTCGGCACCTTCTTCCGCTACATCGGCGACACCGGCACCTACATCGCGCGCTACGACGATCTCGTCACCGGCCGGGAAGAGCCGATCGACGTTTCGAAGGTCGACGTCTCGATGAACGGCATCGAGCTTCAGGACCGCGAGTTCATCGCCGCGATCAAGGAAGGCCGCCAGCCCAACAGCTCGATCTCGTCGGTGCTCGATTGCTACCGCGTGATCGGCGAACTGGCCGCCAGCCTCGAAGCGCAGGACGGCTGGTCCTGATGAGCCGTACACGCGTCCTCGCCGGAAAGCAGCTCAACCCGATGGGGTTGGGCTGCATGAACGTGGCCTGGGCCTATGGCACGCCGCCCTCGCGCGAGGATGCCGTGGCCCTGTTCCGCCACGCGCTCGATAACGGCTGCGATCACTTCGACACTGCCAATATCTACGGAATGGGCGTGTCGGAGGAGATCCTGTCCGAAGCGATCATGGATCGCCGCGACGAATTCTTCCTGGCCACCAAGACCGGGATCATCGTCGACGGCGTGCGTCGCGGGATTGATTGCAGCCCCGATGCGATCACCGCCTCGCTCGATGCCAGCCTGAAGCGGCTGGGCACCGATCATGTCGACCTGTTCTACATGCACCGCTTCGATCCCAAGGTGCCGATCGCGGACTCGGTGGGCGCCATGGTGCGCGCCATCGAGGCCGGGAAGATCGGCGCTTACGGCGTTTCGGAGTGGTCTTCGGCGCATATCCGCGAAGCCCATGCCGTCCATCCGGTGGCGGCGGTGCAGACCGAGTACTCGCTGTGGACGCGCAACGTCGAACTGGGCGTGCTGGAGACCACCCGCGCGCTCGGCATCGCGCTCGTGGCTTTTTCGTCGGTTGCCCGCGGGGCGCTGGGTGGTGAACTCAAGGATATCGAGACGCTGGTCGAGAAGGATCTGCGTCGCGGTATGCCGCGCTTCCAGGGCACCAACTGGACCCGCAACCGCGAACTGATCGACGCCTTCGATGCGCTCGCGGCAGAAGCGGGGATTACCCCGGCGCAGTTGGCGAACGGCTGGGTTCTGGCGCAGGCCGGGCACATCCACGCGATCCCCGGCACCCGCTCGATCGCCCACTGGGAACAGAACCACGCGGTGGCCGCGCTGGAGATTTCGGCGGCGATCCTGACCCGCGCGGGCGATCTGATCAACCAGCAGACCGTCTCGGGCCATCGTTATCCCGAAGTGATCCGCAAGACCATCGATACCGAAGACTACGTCTGAAGTACTGATCGCAGGCCATTGCCAAACAAAGAAAAGGCCGGTTCCATCAGGGGCCGGCCTTTCGCTTTTCGGCTGAATGACGGTCGCGCGACGGGGTGTCTGATCCCCGTCTAGATCAGCCCCTGCGCGCAGGCTGACGTGCCCTTCGCGGCCGATCACCACATGGTCGTGGACAGTGACGCCCAGCAGGCGACCGGCTTCGGCGATGCGGTTGGTGATCTCGATATCGGCGCGGCTGGGCTGGGGGGAGCCGGAGGGGTGGTTGTGGACGAGGATCACCGCTGTCGCGCCAAGGTCCAGCGCGCGGCGGATCACTTCGCGCGGGTGGATCGCGGCCTCGTCGATCGAGCCTTCGCCCACCATGTCGTCGAGGATCAGCATGTTGCGGGCATTGAGATAGAGCACGCGCACGCGTTCGACCGTCAGGTGCGCCATGTCGATGGTGAGATAGTCGATCAACGCCTGCCACGATCCGATCACCGGCGCCTCGCGCACTTTCTGGCGGGCAAGGCGTGTGGCGGCGACGGTGACGATCTTGAGCGCGGCAACCGTCGCCTCGCCCATGCCGGGGTGCCCCGTGAGCGTGCGCGCATCGGCCTGCAACACGGCGGCGAGCGAGCCGAAGCGCTGGAGGAGCGTGCGCGCCAGCGGTTTCATGTCGCGCCGGGGCACCGCCTGCATCAGCAGCAGTTCGATTACCTCGTGGTCGGCCAGCGCCTCGGCCCCGCCGTCGAGCAGCCGCGCGCGCAGGCGCTGACGGTGGCCGGAGGGATCGTGACCCGGTTTTGCAACACGGCTTGTGGAAACCTCAGGCGCCGAATCGCGTTGGTCGCGCGGGGCGGGGTGCGCTGCGGGCATGTCGGCGAAGAGAGGCGTATCGTCCGGCATCGGCAGTGAGACATTGCCTTTCGTCGCGGCCCGGCGCAAGTGATGGAACGAATGGCGGATAAGGATAATCCCGGCGACGACTGGACCCGCGAGGCGGAGGGCGAGAGCCTGCCTGCGGGAGAGCGCGACGATGCACTGCATCGCGGCGGAAAAACGCGCGTCTGGCGCAGGGCCGTGGTCGCCGTGCTGCTGGTCGGCGTGGCGGCGGGCGGCACGGCCTGGGTGCTGCGCAAGCGCATCGCCGACGATCTGATCGCCTCCGAACTCAAGGCCATGGGCCTGCCCGCGCAGTATAAAGTGCGCACGATCAGCCCGTCCGAGCAGGTGATCACCGACCTTGTGATCGGCGATCCGGCCCGGCCCGACCTGACGGTCAAGGAAGTCCATGTCGCCACGCGGCTGTGGTGGGGGCTGCCGGGGATCGGGCGGATCACGCTGGTCGCACCGCGCCTCTATGGCACCGTCCATCACGGCAAGCCCAGCTTCGGCGCGCTCGACAAGGTGCTGTTCACTGGCAGCAAGGAACCGTTTCGCCTGCCCGATCTGGACATCGCGGTGCGCGACGGGCGGGCGCTGATCGATGCCGATCAGGGCCGCGTGGCGCTCAAGCTGGAAGGACAGGGCGAGCTTCGCGGCGGCTTCACGGGCACGCTGGCGGCGTTGACGCCGGGGTTGAAGGTCAATGGCTGCCAGACCGGCAAGCTGACCGCCTATGGCAAGTTGTGGGTCCGGGCGGAGCGCCCCTCGTTCGAAGGGCCGATCCGGCTGGCTTCGGCTTCGTGCCCCGCAAAAGGCTTCACGCTGGCGCAAAGCGCGGTGCAGGCGAAGCTGACGCTCGACCAGCATCTCGATGGCGGCGATGCGGTGCTGGGTATTGCAGCCGGGGCTTTCTCGCTGGATCGCCAGCGCGCCGCCAGCCTCAAGGGCAGCGTGCGCGCCAGCCTGCGCGGCGGTAATGTGACGGCACGCTATACCCTGACCGGAGGGGTATCGTTACCGACTTTGCCCGGCTCTCAACCCTGACGTTCGACGGGCAGGGGCGAGGGAGCGCGAACTTCGCGCACTTCGATGCCGAAGGGACAGTCTCTGGCACCGGCCTTGTGCCGGGTGACGCGCCGGATCGCGCGCTCGCCAAGGTGCAGGCGGCGGGCGAGGGCACACTGCTGGTGCCGCTGCTCCAGAAGATGCGCGGCGCGCTCGTTCGCGAAGGGCGCGGCAGTCGCTTTCAGGCCGAGATGGTCGCGCGGCGCAGTGTCGATGGCTACAGCCTGGTGGTGCCGATGGGCACGCTGACCGGGCGTAGCGGCCAGACGGTGCTCGCGCTCTCAAGGCTGCAACTGCTGACCTCGGGCCATGGCATGCCGCGTATGAGCGGAAACTTCTTCACCGGCGGAGTCGATCTGCCGAAGATCACCGGCCGCATGGAAGCCGGGCGCGATGGCCATCTGGGCTTGCAGGTTTCCATGGAGGAGTACCGCGCGGGCAATGCGCTGGCAGCGCTGCCGCGCCTCAGTGTCCATCAGGCCCCCGGTGGCGCGCTGACCTTCGGTGGTGCCGCAAGGTTGAGCGGCGCGCTGCCGGGCGGTGAGGCGCGCAATCTGGTGATCCCGCTCGACGGGCATGTCTCGGCAGGCGCCGATCTGGCGCTGTGGGAGCGCTGCACGGACATTTCGTTCGATGGCCTGACGCTGGCCAACCTGACGCTCGATGCGCGCAAGCTCTCGGTCTGCCCGACGCCGGGCAAGCCCATCGTCACCCGGCAGGGCGAGGCATGGCATGTCGCCGCCGGGGTTTCCGCGCTCGACCTTACCGGCAAGCTTGGCGCGACGCCGGTGCATATCGCCAGCGGCCCGGTCGGCTTCGCGTGGCCGGGCATGGTCAAGGCGCAGAACCTGCGCATCGCGCTGGGGCCGCAGGAGAGTGCCTCGCTGTTCCACGTCGCCGATCTGGAAGCGAAGCTGGGCAAGGATATCGCGGGCACTTTCGGCGGCGCGGACGTCTCGCTTGCCGCCGTGCCGCTCGACCTGCACGATACGGCGGGCAAGTGGGCCTATGCGCAAGGGCGCTCACGCTCAGCGATGCCAGCTTCCGCCTGCAGGATCGCGAAAAGGTCAGCCGGTTCGAGCCGTTGGTGGCGGAAGGCGGCACGCTGCGCCTGTTCGACAACCGCATCACCGCCGAAGCCCGCCTGCTGGAGCCGGGTACGCATCGGCTGGTCACGCAAGTCTCGATCCTGCACGACCTGCGCGATGCCTCGGGCCATGCCGACCTTGCGGTGCCGGGGATCACGTTCGACAAGCAGCTTCAGGCAGCCCAGCTTTCCTCACTGGCGCTGGGTATCGTCTCCGATCTCAAGGGCACGGTCACGGGCTCGGGCCGGATCGACTGGAATGCGAAGGGCGTGACCAGCCACGGCCAGTTCGCCTCCAAGGGGCTGGACTTTGCCGCCGCCTTCGGTCCGGTGACGGGGCTTTCGGGCACGATCCACTTCACCGACCTGCTGGGGCTGGTGACGGCGCCGAACCAGAGTGTCGCGATCAAGGGTATCAATCCCGGCATCGCGGTGTCGGACGGGGTGCTGTCGTACCAGATCAAACCGGGGCACGAATTGCAGGTGAACGGCGCGAAGTGGCCGTTCATGGACGGCACGCTCGAATTGCTGCCCACCACCATGCGCCTCGGGATTGCCGAGACGCGGCGCTATACGCTGAAGGTCACCGGCCTGAACGCGGCGACCTTCGTGCAGAACCTTCAGGTCGGCAATATCAACGCGACCGGCGTGTTCGATGGCGAAGTGCCGCTGGTGTTCGACCAGAATGGCGGGCGGATCGAGGAGGGCGTACTGCGCTCACGCGATCCGGGCGGCTCGGTCGCCTATCTGGGCGCGCTGACCTACAAGGATCTGGGCACGATGGGCAATTTCGCCTTCCAGGCGCTGCGCTCGGTCAAGTACAAGGCGATGGAGATCGATCTGGGCGGTTCGCTCTCCGGCGATATCCTGACGCGCATCCGCTTCGACGGGCTCAGCCAGGGTGATGGCGCGAAGCAGAACTTCCTGACCAAGCGTATCGCCAAGCTGCCCATCCGCTTCATCGTCAATATCAAGGCGCCGTTCTTCTCGCTGTTCGGCTCGGTCCGCTCGCTCTATGATCCGACTTTCGTGACCGATCCGCGCACGCTCGGTCTGATCGGGACCGACGGCAAGCCGGTGAAAACGCCGGTACTTGTGGCGCCTCCACCCCCTGTCCCTTCCACCTCCTCCAACATTCAGCCTTTAGACAGCGAGAAAAGACCATGACGTCGTATGTATCGACCGCTTCATCGACAGGTGAGTCTCTCGAGGCGCGCAGGGCAATGAAGCAGATCGGAAGGCAGTGGCTCGGAAGGCATTTGGCCTCACGCGGGCTTCGTGCCGGGACGGTGCTGGTGGCGGCCGGCTCGTCTGCCTTGCTGGGCGGGTGCATCAATGTCACCGCGCCCGACAAGCCGATCGTGATCGAGCTGAACGTGAATATCCGCCAGGAAGTGATTTACAAGCTGGCTGCCGATGCGGCCAAGACGATCGACGACAACAAGGATATCTTCTGATGACTATGCTTCGTTCCGGCAGTTTCGCGATGACCGGCCTCGCTGCCGCCGCACTGGTGGTGACGGGCTTTGCCGCCGCTCCCGCCATGGCCCAGAGCCGCAGCCCCGCTTACGCCGCCGCACGCGCGGCCGGGCAGGTGGGTGAGCAGGCTGACGGCTATCTCGGTGTCGTCGGCAACCAGAGCGCCGATGTGAAGGCCATGGTGCGCGACATCAACAACCAGCGCCGCGCCGTCTACACGCAGGGCGCTGCGGGCAAGGGCACGATCGAGGAGTTTGCCTTCGTTTCGGCCTGCCGTCTGATCTCGGAGACCAAGCCGGGCGAGAAGTATCAGGCGCCCGACGGCAGCTGGAAGACGCGCGGCGCCGGTGCGCCTGACCGCGATCCGCGCTGCCCCTGATACATCGGTGCCGATCGGTTGCGCTGAATGCACCTGCGCAGCCGGTCTGGCCCTGTCCCTGATCCGGGACGAATTGTCCTACCCTGTTCATTGCCCCCGGATTTGGTCACGGAACGGATACGTTCCAGCCAATCCCGCGCAATTCTGCGGGATTTTTCTGTTTTCCGTCAGAAATATGATTGCATCTTCCCGCGTCGGCTGAATTTGCATCGGGCGTCACGGCCCGGATAGCTCGCAAGTGGGCGCAAACCCGCTGGGAGGTGCGGTTGACTCAACTGGGGGGGCACCCTAAGGGGTCGGCGCCTTCGGCAGGCAGCCGTTGTGCGTGTCCAAGCGTTCCCTGTATTGTGAGGAGCCTGACATGAACGACGAGCCGTCTGCCCAGGACCCTGTTGGCGAGGATGCCCGTATCGATGCGCTGGATGAGAAGCTCAAGGCTCTCAGGCAGCGGGAAGATGCGCGCAACCGGCCGGTAGGGGGTGCGGAAGCCGACGAGAACTATCGTGTCGGCAATCGCGTCCTCGCCGAACTGCTGGGGGGGCTTGCGGGCGGACTGTTTCTTGGCTGGGTGATTGATCGCTTCGCCGGAACGTCGCCCTGGGGTCTGTTGTCGATGATGTTCTTCGGGATATTCGTCGGCTTCAGGAACATTCTTAGGATTACGAGCAAGCGTCCTGAATGACCCTGTGGTAAGGGCCAGGAGGGGCGCTTATGCTCGCAGGCGACGGGATTTTTTCAGGTGGCAGCCGAAGGCAAGGTCGATCCGATGCACCAGTTCACCATCCAGCCGTTGTTCGGCTCGGATGGATGGAACATTGCGGGCTATAATGTCGCCTTCACCAACAGCGCGTTGTGGATGGCGCTGGCGACGGTTGTGCTGATCGTCTTCGTGGCCGGTGGCCTCAAGCGCCAGGTCGTGCCCGGTCGCTGGCAGATGGCGGTGGAGACCTTCACCGGTTTCGTCGCCGGGATGCTGGCCGCCAACGTCGGCCCCAACGGCAAGAAGTATGTGCCGTACATCTTCTCGCTGTTCATGTTCATCCTGTTTGCGAACTTCCTGGGCCTGATGCCGCTCGGCGTGCTCGGCGTGCATCCCTTCACGTTTACCAGCCACTTCACGGTGACGGGCGTTCTGGCGCTGCTGTCGTTCGCGATCGTGCTGGTCGTCGGTTTCGCCAAGCACAAGCTTCACTTCTTCTCGCTGTTCGTGCCGCACGGTACGCCCGTGGCGATGATCGTTCCGATCTTCTTCGTCGAACTGGTCTCGTTCCTGGTGCGTCCGTTCAGCCTCGGCCTTCGTCTTTTCGTGGCCATGATGGCCGGGCACGTCCTGCTTGAAGTGCTTTCGAGCTTCGTGATCAGCTCGGGCAACGCCAACATCGGCCTGTTCGCGGTCGCCGGCATTCCCAGCTTCGTGCTGATGATCGGCATCTGCGCGCTGGAACTGCTGGTTGCCGGCATCCAGGCCTACGTCTTCGCTCTTCTCACCTGCGTCTATCTCAACGACGCCGAGAACCTTCACTGAGTTTATCTCGCTCGATTTTCTACCAAAGGGAGTTTTTGTAATGGAAGCAGATGCTGCAAAGCTGCTCGGCGCCGGTTTCGCTGCGATCGGTTGCGGCCTCGCCTCGATCGGCGTGGGCAACGTGTTCGCCAAGTTCCTTGAAGGCGCGCTGCGCAACCCCGGTGCTGCCGACGCGCAGCAGGGCCGTCTCTTCATCGGTTTCGCCGGTGCCGAGCTTCTCGGTCTTCTCTCGTTCGTCATCGCCGCGCTGCTGATCTTCGCCTGATCGCACCAGCGACGAACGTTTCGTCCGTCCGCTCCCTCTCGGCCTTTGGCGAGATGCGGGGCGGGCGGACCGGATTTTTCACGGCCACTTCGAGACAGGGCTGACCAATGCCTCAGATCGACCAGCTAGCCGCGACCTATTCCAGCCAGATCTTCTGGCTGCTGATCTTCTTCGGGCTGACCTTCTTCGTGGTCGGCCGGGGCATGGTGCCCAAGGTCATGGATACGGTTGCGCAGCGCGACAAGCAGATTGCCGACGACCTGCGCGCCGCCGAGCAGGCGCGCGACCAGGCCGATGCCGAAGAGGCCGCATGGCGCCAGCGTGAAAACGCGAACCGTGCGCAGGCCCAGGGCCTGATCGCCGAGGCGCGTGCCAAGGCTTCGGCCGCCACCGCCGACCGCCTTGCCGCCGCGCAGGGCACCATCGATGCCCGCATTGCGCAGGCCGAGGCTCGTATCGAGGAAGCCCGCCGTTCGGCGGCTGCCGAGATTGAGGACGTGGCCGCAGATGCCGCTCGCGACATCGTTGCGCGCGTGGCGGGCCTCTCCGTCGAGGACGCCGCTGTCCGCGCCGCCGTCAAGGAGAGCCTCGTTCATGGCTAATACCATGCTGCTGGCGCTTGCCGCCGCCGCTGCCGGCTCGCCCTATGACGCCGTGCACGCCGAACCCCGTCTGCTGGGTATTGCCCCGCCGATGGCCATCGTCAGCGCCTCGATGCTGGTGCTGCTGATCATTCTGGTCTGGAAGGGTGTCCCCGCGATGCTCGGCCGCGGGCTCGACGGCAAGATCGCCGAGATCAAGGCCCAGCTCGAAGAAGCCCGCACCCTGCGCGCAGAGGCCGAGGCGCTCCGTCATGAATATGCCGAGCGTATCGCCAACGCCGAAAAGGAAGCGGCGGCCATGCTCGAACATGCCCGTCACGAAGCAGGCGCCATTGTCGCCAAGGCCGAGGCCGACACGGCAGAGACGATCGCCCGCCGCGAAAAGATGGCCGAAGACAAGATTTCGGCTGCCGAACGCGCTGCCGTGATCGGTCTGCAGAACCAGGCCGCCAAGGCTGCCGCCGAAGCCTCGCGCGTCGTCATCGCCGCCAACCACGGCGCCGATGCGGACAAGGGCCTCGTCGATCAGGCGATCGCCGGGATCTGATTTCCCGGAAGGTTCGCAACAAGAACACGAAAGCCTCCGCCCTTCGGGTCGGGGGCTTTTTTTGTTGTGCAATCGGGGCGTAGGCTGATCGGGTAGGGAAAAGGAGCCCGCATGGCACTGGTCATTGTATCGAGCGCAAGTGGGCAGCATGCGAGCGTCGTCTATGAGGCGGCACTGCTCTCAGGTATGATGGTACAAGGCTATGCGAGCCTTGCCCTTCATGGCCCTGTCGCATTGCTCCATTGTCCCTATCTCGGTTCTCTTGATGATCTCATCGATGGACAATCCGCCTCATCCTTCGTGATCGCTTGCGGCGACAATAGCGTGCGTGAGAGTGTGTCGCGGCGGCTTGAGGAGGCGGGCTCGCAGGCCGCGACGGTTTGCCATCCTGCGGCGATCCTCTCGCCCAGCGCGATTGTCGGATCGGGGGCTATGTTCTTGGCGGGGGCCATCCTCGGCCCGCGCGCCGCAATCGGTGATGGCACGATCGTCAATCATGCAGCCAGTGTCGATCATGATTGCGTGGTCGGCCCCTTTGCCAATCTGTGCCCCGGCGCGCGGCTCGGGGGCGCGGTTCATGTCGGCGAGGGCGCGTTTATCGGGATCAATGCCTCGGTTTTGCCGGGTCTTAGACTGGGTGCCGGATGCGTGATCGGCGCCGGCGCCGTTGTCACGCAAGACGTACCGGAAGGCGCTACCGTTGTCGGCGTTCCGGCACGGCAGATCGGGCGTTGAGGCGCCTTATTTCCGCCCCTTCTTCCACTCGGCGATCCGCGCTTTCGTCGCCGCGATCAGTTCGTCCATCGTTGCCACCTGCTGCACGCCGTAGCGGGCGGCGGTGATATCGACATTGCCCTTGCGCCAGTAGCCTTGCGGGCACAGTACGATCAGCTTGCCGTCGCGGGCATGGAGGCCCAGTTCCATCAGGCTGACCGGGCTCTGCGTTCCTGGCGCGAGGTACATCACGATCACGTCGGCGCTGTCGAGCGCGGCGAGTTCCCACCCCACCTGCTGGCGAAAGTTCGGATCGGAGGCCTCGGGCTTCCACGCCGGGTTCCAGTCCGCCCGGCGCGGATTGAGCACGGTGACGTCCTGATCCTTGAGCGCGGCGATCAGGTCCGCCTGCCAGTCGGTGGCATGGCCCATGTCGATACTGCCGCCCAGGAACACGCGGGGATGTGCGTGGTCGGCGGGGAGGGCCTGAGGCGAGGTCACGACGACCGGTGCGGCCCATGCCGGGACTGAAACCGCGCCGAGCGAGGCCGCGAGGAGGAGAGGGCGCAGCATCGCCGTCAGAACGTGTTCTTGGCGTCGCGCAGGGCAGCGAAGGTGGCGATGGCATCTCCGGCGATGCCCCAGTGGCTCTGGAGGTCCGGCTCATCGGCCCGAAGGAAGGGGTTGCTCGCCAGTTCGCGCTTCAGCACGGTCGGCACGGTGGCACGACCTTCCTTGCGCGCTTGCGCCACGTCGTCCGCATAGGCGGCGAGGGCGGCGTTCTGAGGGTCCGCATGCAGTGCGAAGCGCGCGTTGCTCTCGGTATATTCGTGCGCGCAGTAGAGCAGCGTTTCGGGCGGCAGTGCCTTGATCCGCTCGATGCTGGCCCAGAACTGCTCCGCCGTGCCCTCGAACATGCGTCCGCAGCCAAGAGCAAAGACCGAATCGCCCACGAAGGCGATACTCGCTTCGGGCAGATGGTAGGCGACATGGCCGAGGGTGTGGCCGCCCACGTCGATCACGTCCGCCGTATAGGCACCGATGCGCAGAGTATCACCTTGCGAAACCTGCCGGTCGACGCCCTCGATCTTTCCGGCATCGCCTGCGGGCGCGCTGATCGTGCAGCCCGTCGCGGCCTTGATGGCAAGGTTCCCGCCTGCATGATCGCGATGCCAGTGGGTGTTCCAGACCTGCGTGATCGTCCAGCCCATGCGGGTTGCCTGTGCGAGGTATTCCGCCGCATCGGGCGTGTCGATGCATACCGTCTCGCCGCTCGCGGGATCGTGGAGCAGGAAGCCGTAGTTGTCGGACAGGCACGGGAACTGATGGACTTGGAGTGCTGCGGTCATGGGTGATCTCCTTGGAGGGGAGATCTAGGGGCTCGCAGCATCAATAGGAAGGTGTTTGGGATGTACCTTCGGGAAGGGCAGGCGAGAAGGTCCTGCTCGCTAACGCGATCTGTGCGCTCAGCATGACCAGAGGCAGGGCGAGTTCGCGCCCGGTATGCCAGTCTCCGGCATACAACATGTAACCGCAGGTGATGCCCACGAGCGCGCAGATCGTGCGTCCTGCGACCGTGATGCGCGTGTTCGTCGCGACGCCGTCGGGTTTCAAGGCGGAGCGCAAATACAGCGCTATCAGGATGAGCCAGAGCGGCAGAGCGAGAAAAACGGCAGCGTCTTCGATGAATGCAGGCGCAGCGATGATGTCTACCCAGGCAAGCAGGAGCAGCCCTCCCGCAATCGGGGCGGTATAGGGAGCCGATGCCTGCAAGGTGTCGCGCCAAGTCATGGTGCAAAGCCTATCACGTCTGCGCCAAAGCAAAAGCCCGCCCGGATTTCTCCGGACGGGCTTTTGTGTTCACCTGACGGTGAGGCTGGGTCCGATCTTACGAACGGCCCTTCAGAGCCTCGCCCAGGATGTCGCCGAGCGAAGCGCCCGAGTCCGACGAACCGTACTGCTCCACGGCTTCCTTCTCTTCGGCCAGCTGGCGGGCCTTGACCGAGAAGTTCGGCTTCTTCGAACGATCGAAGCCGGTGACCATGGCGTCGAGCTTCTGGCCAACCTGGAAGCGGTCGGGGCGCTGCTCGTCGCGGTCGCGGCCGAGGTCCGAACGCTTGATGAAGCCGGTGGCGCCATCTTCGCCAGCCTGGACTTCCAGGCCGCCGTCGCGGACTTCGAGGATGGTGACGGTCACGGTCTCGCCGCGGCGCAGGGTGCCACCAGCAGCGGCAATGCCGGCTGCCGGAGCGCCACGCTCAAGCTGCTTCATGCCGAGCGAGATGCGCTCCTTCTCGACGTCGACATCGAGAACCACGGCCGAAACCTGCTCGCCCTTGCGGTGCAGGGCCAGAGCGTCCTCGCCCGAGATGCCCCATGCGATGTCCGACATGTGAACCATGCCGTCCACGTCGCCGTCGAGGCCGATGAACAGACCGAACTCGGTCGCGTTCTTGACTTCGCCTTCGACCTGCGAACCAACAGGGTGCTTCTCGGCGAAGGCTTCCCAGGGGTTCTGCTGAGCCTGCTTGAGGCCGAGCGAGATGCGGCGCTTTTCCGAATCGACTTCGAGCACGACCACTTCGACTTCCTGCGAGGTCGAGACGATCTTGCCGGGGTGGACGTTCTTCTTGGTCCAGGACATTTCCGACACGTGGACGAGGCCCTCGATGCCGGCTTCCAGTTCCACGAAGGCGCCGTATTCGGTGATGTTGGTGACAGTGCCCTGCAGCTTGGCGCCGACCGGGTACTTGACCGATGCACCTTCCCACGGATCGCTCTCCAGCTGCTTCATGCCGAGGCTGATGCGCTGGGTGTCCTGGTTGATGCGGATGATCTGGACCTTCACGGTGTCGCCGATGGCGATCACTTCGCTCGGGTGGTTGACGCGCTTGTAGCTCATGTCGGTGACATGGAGCAGGCCGTCGATGCCGCCGAGGTCAACGAACGCACCGTAGTCGGTGATGTTCTTGACCACGCCCTCGATGACCTGGCCTTCGCTCAGCTTGTCGATCAGCTCGCTGCGCTGCTCGGCGCGGGTCTCTTCGAGAACGGCGCGACGCGACACGACGATGTTGCCGCGGCGACGGTCCATCTTGAGGATCTGGAAGGGCTGCGGCACATCCATGAGCGGGGCGACGTCGCGCACCGGACGGATGTCGACCTGCGAGCCGGGAAGGAACGCAACGGCGCCGTCGAGGTCGACGGTGAAGCCGCCCTTGACGCGGCCGAAGATCACGCCTTCGACGCGCTTGCCTTCGCCGAACTCGTTCTCGAGCTTGTCCCAGGCCGCTTCGCGGCGGGCGCGGTCGCGCGACAGCATCGCTTCGCCGTCGGCGTTCTCGACGCGGTCGACGTAGACTTCGACTTCGTCACCGACCTTGAGGCCGTGCTCGTCCTCGCCACGGGCGAATTCGCGAAGCGGCACGCGGCCTTCGCTCTTCAGGCCCACGTCGATGACGGCCTTGTCGTTCTCGATGGCGGTGATGGTGCCCTTGACGACGCGACCCTCGAAGCCGTCGTCGGCAGCGCCGCCGAGCTGCTCGTCGAGCATCGCCGCGAAATCGTCGCGGGTCGGATTGGCAGAAGTAGCCATTGGGTATCAGGTTCCTGTTTCGTACGATTTTACCGGCCAGGCGGTTTTCTCCGCCGGTCTTTCTCCGCAAGCCGCCCCATGCGACGTGCGGGCCAAAAGGGCCGAACTGCCGTGGCGGCCGGATGCCGGACACGGCGCCCGTTCAGGCGCGAGGCCCGACCAGACCGGCGGCGCTTACGCCTGAGACAGGCAAAATGCAAGGGATTTGGGGCGCTCGGCGCCTGGAAAAGGGGGTGGGCGACGCGGGCGGTCCGGGCGAGTGGATCGGCGGCGCCCGGCTTGCGGAGGCGGCCTCTCCGCCCACCGCCTGACAGCCGCAAGGCGGACTACCGGTGTGCCTTGCGCGAAAAGGCGGAGACTCCCTCCGCCGCTGCCTGCCGCCGATACTGTCACCGGACAGGCCTGGCCGCAATCGCGTCGGTCAGTCCCGCGCGGCTGCCCTTGCCGACTCGACGATGGCGATGGCGCGGGCGATCGCCTCGTCGCGGCCCAGATCGGAGGTGTCGAGCATCACGGCATCGTCAGCGGCAACGAGCGGGGCGTCCTTGCGGTTGCGGTCGCGCTCGTCGCGTGCGGCAAGGTCGGCGGCGATGTCTGCCAGCGCAACTTTGCGGCCCTGACCCTGCATTTCGAGGAAGCGGCGCTGGGCGCGGGCTTCGACCGAGGCGATGACGAAGAGCTTGGCGGGGGCCTCGGGAGCGATCACCGTGCCGATGTCGCGTCCGTCGAGCACGGCGCCGCCGGGCTGCGTCGCGAAGCTGCGCTGGCGTTCGAACAGCGCCTGACGCACTGCCGGATGGATCGAGACGCGGCTCGCCAGCCCGCCGGTCGCTTCGGAGCGCAGTTCGGGGTCGCCGAGCAGCGCATCGGGGAATGAACAGGCGGCGAGGGCTGCGGCGCTGTCATCCGGGTTGCCGCCGTCGAGGAAGCACTGATAGCCGACCGCGCGGTAGAGCAGGCCGGTGTCGAGATGCGGCAGGCCGAAATGTGCCGAGAGCGCGCGGGCGATGGTGCCCTTGCCCGAGGCGGTCGGCCCGTCGACGGCGACGATCAGCCCGTTTGCTCTCAGGCTGCTCATGCCCCCGCCAGCCCTTCGAGCATCGATTCGAACACCGGGAAGCTGGTGGCGATCGGGCGCACGTCGTCCACTTCCACGCCCTCGCGACTGACGAGACCGGCGACGGCCATCGACATGGCGATGCGATGGTCGAGGTGGGTGGCGATCTCGTGTGCGGTGCCGGGCAGGCGCTCGCCGCCGGTGCCGGTGATGACCATGCCGTCCTCGGTCTCGCGCACGGTGGCGCCCGCTGCGGCGAGGGCCGTCGCCATCACCGCGATGCGGTCCGATTCCTTGACGCGCAGTTCCTCAAGGCCGGTGGTAGTGGTGACGCCCTCTGCCATCGCGGCGGCGACGAACAGCACCGGGAACTCGTCGACCATGGCAGGCACGATGGCGGGATCGACGTCGATGCCCTTGAGCGCCGAGTGCTTGACCAGCAGGTCGGCGACCGGCTCACCGCCGACTTCGCGGGGGTTCACTTCCTCGATATGGCCGCCCATCTGGCGCAGCACTTCGATGATCCCGGCGCGGGTCGGGTTGAGGCCGACGTTCTCGATCAGTACTTCGCTGCCCGGCACGATCAGCGCCGCGACGATGAAGAACGCGGCCGACGAAGGGTCGCCCGGAACCTCGATGGTCTGGGGCTGCAATTCCGCCTCGCCCCGGATCGAGATGACGCGGGCGCCGTCGCTGTCGGTTTCGACCGTAAGCTCGGCGCCGAAGCCGCGCAGCATTCGCTCGGAGTGGTCGCGGGTCGGCACGGGCTCGACCACGGTGGTGATCCCCGGCGTGTTGAGGCCGGCCAGCAGGATCGCGCTCTTCACCTGTGCCGAGGCCATCGGCAGGCGATAGCGGATCGGCACGGCGGGCGAGGCGCCCTTGAGGATAAGGGGAAGACGGCCTCCATCGGTGGCCTCGAAGCTGGCGCCCATCGTCGAGAGCGGATCGATCACACGGCCCATCGGGCGCTTGGAAAGCGAGGCGTCGCCCACGAAAGTCGCGGTGATGGGGTGGGTGGCGACAAGGCCCATCAGCAGACGCGTCGAAGTGCCCGAATTGCCCATGTCGAGCGGTGCCTTGGGTTGCAGCAGCGAGCCGACGCCGACGCCATGGACCGACCATGCGCCTTCGCCGGTGCGCTCCACCTGTGCGCCCATGGCGCGCATCGCGGCGGCGGTGGAGAGGACGTCCTCGCCTTCGAGCAGGCCCGTCACTTTCGTCTCGCCCACGGCCAGCGCGCCCAGCATGATCGAGCGGTGGCTGATCGACTTGTCGCCCGGAACCCGGATTCGGCCCTTCAGTGGGCCGGAGGGCAGGAAGCGGCGAGGGCGCATCTGGGCGGGATCGGCGTGACTCACGAGGGCAGGTCTTTCCTAAGGGCGAATGCTGACAGGCGAACGATGCCGCAAAACGGCGAAAATCGGGGCGGCTTTTGACAGCGGGGGCCGCCTATGGCAAGGCGCGCGCCCTGATGTGAGCGGAACGCTTGATTTTGCGCGCCGCTCTTTCCATCAAGTACAAAGATTTTCACGCCCGGGCCTGCATGCCCGCGCCATCTTCGAGGACTATTCATGGCAAAGCCTGAGTGGGGCGCCAAGCACGGCTGCCCGAAATGCGGCACCCGCTTCTACGATCTGGGCAAGGACGATCCGGTAACCTGCATCGAATGCGGCAATACCTGGAACCCCGAGCCGGTGCTCAAGTCCAAGCAGCCGATTCCCTTCGAGGAAATCCAGAAGAAGGAATCGGTCGAGCAGGAAGACACCGATCTGGCCGATGACGATCTGGACATCGACGAGGACGGCGATTCGCCCGACAACGATGTCGATCTCGGCGGTGACGACGATCTGGGCATCGGCGGCGGTGACGACGATGAGGATCACGACAACTGATCGGTTGATCCCCTGATCCAGCAAAAAGGGCGGTGCCGGTTCGGTGCCGCCCTTTTTGTTTTGGGGGAGGTTGGCAGGGTTGCCGAAGGGGCAGGCGAAAAAAATCGCACCTTCGAATTTTTTCTCTTGCCAACTTTTTCCAGCCCGCTTAGAGGGCGGCCTCCCAAGCGGCGGTGCTTCTCCGGAACGCTCCGAAACGAGGGAAACGGGTTGCTCCTCCCAGGGGTAACTAGTTGAAATGATTGGGGCCTTAGCTCAGCTGGGAGAGCGCCTGCATGGCATGCAGGAGGTCAGCGGTTCGATCCCGCTAGGCTCCACCATTTCAAAACACATTGCAGTTTCGCATGATGCGATACGCTGGTTGACGAGGTTTCGTCCACCGGCGTTTTTCGCTATAACGCTCATGCATCAGCCGGTCAGCGAGGTTTCGCCCACCGGCTTTTTTGGCGTATTCACGCCGCTTGATCTGGCGCCTTGCGGCGCTGCTGGAAAGGTCCGGGCAAGTGACTCGGGCCGAACGAAGTTGAGGAACGGGTTTCATGTTCGACTCTCTTTCGGATCGTCTCGGCGGCGTCTTCGACAAGCTGCGCGGTCGCGGCGCGCTCAAGGAGCAGGACGTCCGCGACGCCATGCGCGAAGTGCGCATCGCGCTGCTGGAAGCCGATGTCGCGCTGCCGGTGGTCCGCCGCTTCGTCGATCAGGTGACGGAACAGGCCATCGGCCAGTCGGTGCTGCGTTCGGTTACGCCGGGCCAGCAGGTCGTCAAGATCGTCAACGATGCGCTGGTCGAGATGCTGGGCGGCGACAAGCCTGCCGATCTCGATCTGGAAGCCGTGCCGCCGGTCGTCATCATGATGGTCGGCCTTCAGGGCTCGGGCAAGACCACCAGCACTGCCAAGATCGCGCGCCTTCTCCGCGAGAAGCACGGCAAGAAGGTGATGATGGCCTCGCTGGACGTGAACCGTCCGGCGGCGCAGGAGCAGCTTCGCGTGCTGGGCGAGCAGGTCTCGGTCGCCACGCTGCCGATCATCGCCGGGCAGCAGCCCACCGAGATCGCCACGCGTGCCATGCAGGCCGCCCGCCTTCAGGCCGTGGACGTGCTGCTGCTCGACACTGCGGGTCGCCTCCACGTCGACACCCAGTTGATGGACGAGATGAAGGCGGTGGCCGCGATCGCCACCCCGCGTGAGACGCTGCTGGTCGTCGATTCGCTGACCGGTCAGGACGCGGTGAACGTCGCGCAGTCGTTCTCGGGCGAGGTCGATCTGACTGGCGTCGTGCTGACCCGTATGGACGGCGATGCACGCGGCGGTGCGGCATTGTCGATGCGCGCCGTTACCGGCAAGCCGATCAAGTTCGCCGGTACCGGCGAGAAGATGGACGCGCTCGAAGTGTTCCATCCGGGCCGCGTCGCCAGCCGTATCCTGGGCATGGGCGACGTCGTCAGCCTGGTCGAGAAGGCCGCCGAAGCGGTCAAGGTCGAGGAAGCCGAGGCCCTTGCCAAGCGCATGGAGCAGGGCAAGTTCGACATGAATGACCTGCGCACGCAGCTTAATCAGATGCAGAAGATGGGCGGCCTCGGTGCGCTGGCAGGCATGATGCCGGGCCTCAAGAAGGCCAAGGCGGCGATGCAGCAGTCGGGCATGGACGACAAGGTTCTGCTGCGCATGGATGCGATCATCGGTTCGATGACGCCCAAGGAGCGCGCGAACCCGGCGCTGCTCAACGCCAAGCGCAAGATCCGTGTCGCCAACGGTTCGGGTACGCAGGTGCAGGACGTCAACAAGCTGCTCAAGATGCATCTGGAAATGGCCAAGGCCATGAAGCAGATCAAGAAGATGGGCGGCCTCAAGGGGCTCGCGGCGATGTTCGGCAAGGGCGGCCTTGGCGGTGCGATGCCGGGTCTCGACGGGCTTGGCGCGGGTGGTGCAGGTGGCCTTGGTGGCATGCCCGGTCTCGGCGGCGGCGCTCCCGATCTCAGCAAGTTTCTGAAGAAATAATCACACGTTTTCGAAAATTCACAGGAAGGTAGAATCACATGTCCGTTTCCATTCGTCTTTCGCGCGGCGGTGCCAAGAAGCGTCCGTACTACAAGATCGTCGTTGCCAACTCGACCGCGCCGCGTGACGGCAAGTACCTGGAGCAGGTCGGCACCTACAACCCGCTGCTCGCCAAGGACGACGAGAACCGCGTGCGTCTGGTCGAAGACCGCGTTCGCCACTGGCTGAGCGTTGGCGGCCAGCCGACCGACCGCGTCGCCCGCCTGCTCGACAAGGCCGGCATCAAGGAGCGCAAGGCTACCGTGAACCCGAAGCAGGCAGAGCCGGGCAAGAAGGCCAAGGAGCGTGCAGAAGAGCGCGCCGAGAAGATCCGTGAGGCCGAAGAGGCCGCTGCTGCTGCAGCGGCCGCTCCCGCCGAGGAAGCTCCGGCTGCCGAGGGCGCTGAGGAATCGACCGAGGCGTAAGTCTTGGCTTCCAGCTCGAAGGATCGCCCTGTCACGCTTGCCGCCGTCTCCGGCGCGCATGGCGTGACAGGCGAAGTTCGCCTCAAGCTGTTCGGTGAAGGCGTGGCGGCGCTCAAGCGCTACCGCGCCTTCAACGATTCACAGCTCACGCTTTCCAAGCTGCGCGACGACGGCAAGGGCGGCGCCATTGCCCGCTTCGACGAGGTGAAGGATCGCACCGCGGCCGAGAAACTGCGCGGCACCGTGCTGACCGTTCCGCGTTCGGCCATGCCGGACCTTGCAGAAGGCGAGTATTATCACGCCGACCTGCTGGGGCTTCCCGCCGTCTCGGACGACGGGCAGGCGCTGGGCGTGGTGATCGCGGTCGAGAACTTCGGTGCCGGTGACGTGCTCGAAATCGAGCGCGCCGAACCGGACGAGAAGGGCCGTCGCCAGCGCTTCATGGTGCCAATGATTGCTGCCGCCGTTCCCGAATGGGACGACGAGAAGCTGGTGGTCGTCGCGGCCTTCGCCGAATGATGCGAGCTTTCCGATGACCTTCAACGCCACTGTCCTTACGCTCTATCCCGAGATGTTCCCCGGTCCGCTGGGCGTCAGCCTTGCCGGGCGCGCGCTGGAGCGCGGGGACTGGGCGATGAACGCGGTGCAGATCCGCGACTTCGCGACCGACAAGCATCGTACCGTCGACGATACGCCTGCAGGCGGCGGCGCAGGGATGGTGCTCAAGGTCGACGTGCTCGCCTCGGTGATCGACCATGCGCGCACGATCAGCCCCGAGGCACCGGTGCTGGCGATGACGCCGCGCGGGAAGCCGATCACGCAGGCGCGCGTGCGCGAACTCGCGGCAGGGCCGGGCGTCACCATCCTGTGCGGCCGCTTCGAAGGCTTCGACGAGCGCATCTTCGAGGGGCGCGAGGTCGAGGAAGTCTGCGTGGGCGACATCGTCCTGTCGGGCGGAGAATGCGGCGCGCTGCTGCTGCTCGACGCTTGCATTCGCCTGCTTCCCGGCGTAATGGGCGCGGCTTCCAGCGGGACCGAGGAATCGTTCGAGGACGGCCTTCTCGAGTACCCGCACTATACCCGACCCGTCGAATGGGAAGGGCGCACGATCCCTGAAGTGCTGCGATCGGGGGATCATGCGAAGATTGCTTCATGGAGGAAACTCCAGGCGGAGCAGGATACTCGGTCACGCAGGCCGGACCTTTGGGAACGTCGTGGTGACGTTCGGGGCCGATCTGCCTCTGGCGCGCGGCGAAAGCATGAGGATACCAGGTCATGAACCTGATTCAGCAGATCGAAGCCGAAGAAATCGCCAAGGCCGGCAAGACCATTCCCGAATTCCGTCCGGGCGACACCGTCCGCGTCGGCGTGAAGGTCGTCGAAGGCACCCGCACCCGCGTCCAGGCTTTCGAAGGCGTGTGCATCGCGCGTTCGAACCGTGGCATGGGTTCGAACTTCACCGTGCGCAAGATGAGCTTCGGTGAAGGCGTCGAGCGCGTATTCCCGCTCTACTCGCCGAACATCGATTCGATCGAAGTCGTGCGTCGCGGTGTCGTGCGTCGCGCCAAGCTGTACTACCTGCGTGGTCGTACCGGCAAGCGCGCGCGTATCGCCGAGCGTCGCGACACCCGCGCAGAAGGCTGATCGTTCGGTCACGAACGACGCCGCCCTGCAAAGGCGCGTTTCAGGAAGGGGTGATCCGGTCTACCGGGTCACCCCTTTCTTGCTTGTGGTTTATCCGCAGTAAACCACGCATTTTACAGGCTTCGGGCCTGTGGATAACCGCCAGGGTGGTCAATCGGGCCGCTTGAAGTTCCCGTTGGCTGTTTCCTAATGAGCCGGCGAGTCGGAGCGTCAGGCGGGGTGCTTATCCCTCTTGCCCTCCATTCGATGCTACGAACGACGGAGAAACACGATAAACTGCGAGTTTCGGCCAGTTTAGGCTTTGACACCGTCGTCAAAATTGGCTCAATTCCGTGCCGTTCGAGAGGCAGCTGAAGTTTTTTCCCACCAACCATAGTTCCACTGAAAGGCTAGGGGGTTCCCATAATGAACAAGAACGATCTGATCAGCGCGGTCGCTGAAACCAGCGGTCTGACCCGCAGCGACGCCACCAAGGCTGTTGAAGGCGTGTTCGACGCGATCACCGGCGCGCTGAAGGCTGGCGACGAAGTTCGTCTGGTCGGCTTCGGCACGTTCTCGGTCGCCAAGCGCAAGGCGTCGACCGGTCGCAACCCGCGCACCGGCGAGCCGATGGAAATCAAGGCTTCGGCTCAGCCGAAGTTCAAGGCCGGCAAGGGCCTGAAGGACGCGGTCAACTAAGACCGATTGTTCCGGCGACCCGGCACTGCCTCCCGGGTCGCACAAATACGCCGCGCGAACTTCGGTTCACGCGGCGTTTTTTGTTGGTCAGGATATTCGCCCTTCCGGGCTAGAGGGGAGGCGCCGTTACAGCGCCTCCATGCGATTATCCCTTATCCGCCCTCGCTGGCATCGATGACACGCGTAGCAACTGCATAGAGCGAGATCGCGGCGGCATTACTGACATTAAGGCTTTCCATGGCCTCGCTGATCGGCAACTTGGCGATCGCGTCGCAGTGCTGGACAATGTTGTGGCGCATGCCGTCACCTTCTGCGCCGAGCACGAGTGCGACAGGGCCAGCGGGCAGGGCGCCTTGCAGGGTCGATTTGGCCGCCCCGTCCAGACCGATGCGCCAGTAACCGGCCTCGGCGATGTCCTCCAGGGCGCGGGCCAGATTTACCACCCGCACCCAGGGCACCACTTCAAGCGCTCCCGAAGCCGATTTGGCCAGCGTGCCCGATTCGGGCGGGGCATGGCGATCCTGCGTCACGATCGCGCAGGCGTTGAACGCCGCAGCCGAGCGCAGGATGGCGCCGACGTTGTGCGGGTCGGTCACCTGATCCAGCACCAGCACCGGGCGCGAGGCATCGCCATCGAGCACGTCTTCAAGGAAGATGTCCTCCAGCGGGTCGCAGTCGAGCACGAGGCCCTGATGCGGCGCGTCGCGGGCGACGAGTCGCGCCAGATCGGCAGGCTGTGCCCATTCGACCGGGAAGTCGTCGGGCAGTTCGCCATCCAGCGACGCGACGCCTTCGCGAGTCGCCCAGAGCTTGCGATGGCGGCGCTCGGGATTCTTCAGCGCCGCTTCCACGGCATGACGGCCCCACAGGCGCACCGAACCGCTGCTTCCGCGACCGCTGCCACGGCCGCCCTGCATGCGTCCGGCGCGGCCACGCAGTGCGCCGCGCTTGCGCGTGCCGCCTTCGCCGCTGCCATTGTCGCGGGTGTCATCACCGGATCCTCCATAGGTCCCGGCGCGACCACGGCCACGATTGCTCATCAAAACGTCCTTTCAGCAAAAAAATCGTAATTTCTGGTCCGCTCTGCCAGCGAGGGCATTGACAGGCAAGAGAAGCTTCGGCAAAGGCGCGTCTCCTCGGCACGGGGCGCTCTTCGGAACGCTCCAAATCGCGGATCCGAAAGGATTTGCAAGCCAGCAAGCTGGTGTGGACAGATGGCCGAGTGGTTAAAGGCAGCAGACTGTAAATCTGCCCGCGCAAGCGTACGTTGGTTCGAATCCAGCTCTGTCCACCACCAGCTTCCCTCGCTCTGAGAGCCACCCCGCAAGGGGAACAGGAAAAGCGCAACTCACCTTACAGAGCTGTTTGCCGGGTTTGTACCCGGTCTCGTCGGAAGACATCCGGTCTTCGTGTCCGCGCCCATTGCGGTCCTTTCGCGGAGCCCGTAGATGCACACAATGTCCAACGATATTCTCGATAATCAGGGGCGCGGTGAAGCGTCCTGGCGCTGGCCGACGGTTCATCCCGAAGGTCGCAAGTTCGGTGCCATCGCCGGTGCGGTCGCGCTGGTGGTATGGATCATCTGGGGGCCGTGGTTTGGCTGGCCGCTGGCCGTGCTCACCTATTGCGTCCTGGCCTTCTTCCGCGATCCGGTGCGCGTCACGCCGCAGGATGATGCAGCGATCGTCGCGCCCGCCGATGGCCTCGTCACGCTGATCCAGAAGGTCGCGCCCCCGCGCGAGATGACCATGGACGATGGCAGCGGCACGCGTCCGCTCGATGCCACGCCGGTCACGCGCGTCTCGATCTTCATGAGCGTGTTCGATGTTCACATCAACCGCACGCCGATCGGCGGCACCGTGCGCCGCGTCGTCTACATTCCCGGCAAGTTCGTGAACGCGGATCTCGACAAGGCGAGCGAGGAGAACGAGCGTCAGCATATCCTCGTCGAGCGCAGCGATGGCGTGCGGATCTGCTTCACGCAGATTGCAGGCCTTGTCGCGCGCCGCATCGTGCCGTTCGTAAAGCCGGGCGATATAGTCGCTGCCGGTCAGCGTGTCGGTCTGATCCGCTTCGGCAGCCGCGTCGACGTCTATCTGCCCGCAGGCACCGAGCCTCTGGTGTTGATGGGCCAGAAGATCGTCGCGGGCGAAACCGTGCTGGGGCGTATCGGTACGGGCAATGTGATTGAAGGCATCGCGCAGTGATGGATCGCGGGGAGAGCGGTCAGGCGGCGGATGGCTTCGAGGACGATATGCTCGACGATGCCGCTGACATGTACGATGCCCGAGGCCGCTGGCCGCGTCGGCGTCTTGCTGCGGGCCTGTCGGTTCGGGCGATCGTGCCCAACGCGATCACGGCGGCAGCGCTCTGCTCGGGGTTGACCGGTATCCGCTTTGCGATTGCCGGAGATTTCGAAAAGTCGGTGCAGGCGGTGATCGTCGCGGCACTGCTTGACGGGATCGACGGGCGCGCCGCGCGCCTGCTCAAGGCCGAGACCCGCTTTGGTGCGGAACTGGATAGCCTTGCCGATGCGATCTCGTTCGGTGTGGCGCCTGCGCTGATCGTCTATCTGTGGACGCTCAATGCGCTGCCGGGGCTGGGCTGGATCGCGGCGCTCGCCTTTGCCATTTGCTGTGTCCTGCGTCTGGCGCGCTTCAATGCGCGGCTCGACATGCTGGACCAGCCGCACAAGTCGGCAGGCTTCCTGACCGGCGTTCCGGCACCGCTGGGCGCTGGTCTCGCGTTCCTGCCGATGTACCTGTGGATCGGCACCAGCCGTCCCGAGTTCGCCAATCCTGTGGTGGTCAGCCTGTGGATGCTGATCAATGCTTTCCTGATGATTTCGAACCTGCCAACGCTCAGCTGGTCGCGTCTCAGCCCGCCGCGCGGTGTGCGTATCGGACTGATTGCGCTGGTTGGCCTGACCGTCTCGGCACTGCTGATCGAGCCCTGGCTGACGCTGGTAGGCCTGACGGTCTTCTACCTCGCGCTGCTGCCCTTGGGCCTGATCACCTATCTGCGCGTCAAGCGGCAAGGTTTTCCGGCGAAAGCCACTCCAGCCGGGGCGAGCGCAGCGTTGCCGGACGACGGCGCCCACTGATCCCGCGCGGGCGCGGGGCCTGTGCCGGGATCGGCATGGCCACGCGCTCGACGCGCTTCCAGGTGACGGTCAGTTCCCCGGAGCAATGCACGATGCGGCTGCCGAGGCCGAGTGCCCTGCGGCCATGGGTCAACCATGCCAGAGCGATGACGAGCCCCGAGAAGAGGGCTGCGAGCGTGAAGAGGCTGGCGGCGAACGCAGTCATGACCTGATCCTTTGCCTTCGGGCTCCATCGCATTGTCCAATGCGGTCTGCCACTGGGTGATTGGTACTTGGTTCTCTGAATGTTCCGATGTGCTGTTGTTCGTTTTTTGTTCCGTCCTTGTCAAGCGAAATGCGGAACAAGGGTGGAACAAGTCTCGCGCCTCAAGAAAGAAATGCGCGATTTTAGAACGTTAACCCGCCTTACGCGGCATCATCCTGACGCTGGCGGGCCTGATGCAGGCGATGCGTGACGGGCTTGGGAATCGCCTTGTGATGGCGCCCCGAGGGATTCGCGCCAGCCGGTTTGTCTGCTCGACCGGATACACGAATCCTCTGGCGCCGCGTATTCGCCTGACGATCGCGCGCGGTATCGACCCAGTGCGTTTCGAGATGAAGCGGCTCCTGCCGCCTGAGCCATTCGCGGTACAGGGCGTGGATGGCCGACCCGTTGGCAAGCATCGTCCGGCGTACCAAGGCGATGCAGATCACGGCAGCGGCGGCGAACAGGATCGGGGCGAGGGCGGTCATCGAGGTTCCTTTCCTGCAATCGCAGTCGTGATGCCCCCGAATGGCCACTTCCGGCGACCATTCCCCCTTTCCATCTCGTCCGACCCGGAGGGCGGACTGTCTTTGCGATCCGTTAACTATTGCGTGTTTTCCACAGGGGAAAGCCGCAGGAATGGCCGCGTTCCCGACTTGTCGCGATTTGCAGGGCATCTCGCGGCGGCAGGTGCGGTGGCTGCGGTGAATTGGTGCTGGCGTTGACGGGCTTTTGCGCGTAAGGGGCCCGCGTTCGATCCCTTGGCGCCGAATTGTCGGTACGCGAATCGGGTCGGCACTCCACATGGGATGCACACATACCGGTGCCGCAGCGGACCAGGCCCTTCGGGCTACCGCACGGTTCCAGCATCCCAGAGGTTGAACCGGAAAAGGAAGTATTTATGGCGGCTCCCGTCGTTACCATGTCGCAGCTGATCGAAGCTGGCGCACACTTTGGTCACCAGACCCACCGTTGGAACCCGCGCATGAAGCCGTACATCTTCGGCGCGCGCAACGGCATCCACATCATCGACCTGTCGCAGACCGTGCCCCTGATGGCCCGTGCGCTCGACTTCGTGTCGGCCACCGTCCAGGCTGGCGGCAAGGTTCTGTTCGTCGGCACCAAGCGCCAGGCGCAGGAGCCGATCGCTCAGGCTGCCAAGGCATGCGGCCAGCACTACGTCAACCACCGCTGGCTGGGCGGCATGCTCACCAACTGGAAGACGATCTCGCAGTCGATCAAGCGCTTCAAGGCGCTGGAAGAGCAGCTTTCGGGTGACACCGCCGGTCTCACCAAGAAGGAAGTCCTTCAGCTGACGCGCGAGCGCGACAAGCTTGAGCTGTCGCTCGGCGGCATCCGCGACATGGGCGGCATCCCCGACGTGATGTTCGTGATCGACGCCAACAAGGAAGACCTCGCGATCAAGGAAGCCAACACCCTGGGTATCCCGGTTGTGGCGATCCTCGACTCGAACGTTTCGCCCGAGGGCATCGCGTTCCCGGTTCCGGGCAACGACGACGCCAGCCGCGCCGTTCGCCTCTACTGCGAGGCCATTGCGCAGGCTGCGACCAAGGGCCACCGTGACGGCGTGATCGACAGCGGTGTCGACCTCGGCGCACTGGACGCACCGGTCGAGGAAACCGCCGAAGCCTGATAGGCTCCCGGCGACGACAACTTCGTCATGGAATTGTCGCGCGCCGGGTCCACGAGGGCCCGGCGCGCAACCCATATTCAGGGCCCCCGTACTTTTACGGGAATGAACCTAACGGGCCTCCTTTGTGCGGGGCCTGACCAGACAAGAGGATTTTGAGCGATGGCTTACACCGCAGCAGACGTGAAGAACCTGCGTGAGCGCACCGGCGCCGGCATGATGGACTGCAAGAAGGCCCTCGACGAAACCGGTGGCGATCTCGAAGCCGCCGTGGACGCGCTGCGCGCCCGCGGTCTGGCCGCTGCCGCCAAGAAGTCGAGCCGCACCGCCGCTGAAGGCCTGGTGGGCGTTGCCGTCACCGGCACCCGCGGCGTTGCCGTCGAGGTGAACTCGGAGACGGACTTCGTTGCCAAGAACGACCAGTTCCAGGACTTCGTGCGCAAGACCACCGAAGTCGCGCTGGGCGTGGATGGCGACGACGTCGAAGTGCTCAAGGCTGCTGCCTACCCGACCGGCGGCACCGTCAGCGACGCGCTGACCAACAACGTTGCCACCATCGGCGAGAACCAGCAGGTTCGCCGCATGAAGACGGTTTCGGTCTCGGAAGGCCTGATCGTTCCCTACATGCACAACGCCGCCGCACCGAACCTCGGCAAGATCGGCGTGCTCGTCGCGCTCGAATCGTCGGCTCCTGCCGACGTGCTCGACACGCTGGGCAAGCAGATCGCCATGCACATCGCAGCGGCTTTCCCGCTCGCGCTGAACGCTGACGATCTCGACGCCGACCTGATCGCCCGCGAGCGCAAGATCGCCGAGGAGAAGGCCGCCGAGTCTGGCAAGCCGGAAGCCGTGCAGGCCAAGATGGTCGACGGTGCGATCGCCAAGTACGCCAAGGAAAACGCACTGCTCTCGCAGCTGTTCGTGATGGACAACAAGACCCGATCGACCAGGTCGTGGCGGCTGCCGGCAAGGAAGCCGGTGCCAAGATCGTCCTCAAGGACTTCGTGCGCTTCCAGCTCGGCGAAGGCATCGAGAAGGAAGTCACCGACTTCGCTGCCGAGGTTGCCGCTGCTGTTGCAGGCTGATCTTCGCGGCTGATCCCCACCCGCGCAGGGAGGAGGTCACCGGAATGGAAAAAAGGGCCGGGGAGCGATGGCTTCCCGGCCCTTTTTCTGTGCGCTCACGCCTCGGGGCTACGCCGCGTCCGTTTTCCTACAGGGCATCGTTCGCGGTAGGATGCCGCGATGGACTTTGCTGATTGCCTCTTGCCGAACGGTGCCGACGTTCACTCTGTGAGAGCAGGTGTGCCTGCCCGCAATGCCGCGTGCGAAGTGTCACCTTGCGCAAATGGCGAGGTGACACTTCCGGCGGGCAAGGTGACGGGTGAATGGCTGAAATCCGCCGGTTCGGGCCAAGGTGACATTTCATCCCTGAACCGTGTCAACTGTGTCAACCAAGGTGTCACCTTGCGATGTGGGCGCTGTCGTGGCGGGGGCTTCAGTAGGCGGCGGTGAAGCGTGCCCGGCTGTGCTTGTGGGCCTCCAGTTCGTCGATCATGGCGATGGCGTAGTCGGCGAAGCTGATGCGGCTTTCGCCCTGCGCATCAGTGACGAGGTGATCGGTATCGGTGCGATAGTGGCCAGTACGTTCGCCCTCGAAGATCAGCGCGGCGGGCGAGAAGAAGGTCCAGTCGATGTCGGTCGTCGTTTTGAGGACATCGAGGAAGACAATGCCGCCCATCGCCATGGGCTTCCACTCTGCCGGGAAGTCGGGCGAATCGATCAGGCGCTGGCCATCGGGGCCGAGCAGGCTGGCCGCGCCGCCCGTCACCAGCAGGCGGGGAACCCCGGCGCTGCGGATGGCGGAGAGCAATGTTTCGGCGGTCACGTCGAAATGCAGCGCGCTGACAACGGCATTGCACCCGGCAATCAGCGGGGCGAGGGCTGCGGGATCGCCGGCATCGGCCGCAAGCGGGGTGATTCCCGCGGCAGTCGGGATCTTTTCCGGATGGCGGGCGAGGGCGAGCACCTCGTGATCGCGCGCTGCGGCTTCGAGGGCGATCTGCGATCCGGCGCGGCCACTGGCGCCGAGGACGGCAATCTTCATGGGACAATCCTTGGTGGTTACTGATAGTGACCAGGTGTGATAGAGAGGGCGTCTATGCAAGAAGGCACTTTGCTCGCACCGGGTCACCCGGAAGTAACCGCACTGGACCGCGAGGTCCCTTTGCGGGCGCCCGATGTCTATGCGGCGGACTGTCCCACGCGGCAGCTTCTGGACCGGGTGGCGGACAAGTGGAGCGTGCTGATCCTCACCACGCTCGGCACTGGCGAGATGCGTTTCAACGCGCTGCGGCGGCGGATCGAGGGGATTTCGCAGAAGATGCTGAGCCAGACATTGCGCTCGCTGGAGCGCGACGGGCTGGTGCTGCGGCAGGTCGTACCTACGGTGCCGGTTTCGGTCAGCTACGCCATCGCGCCGCTGGGCGCCGAACTGCTCGATTCGCTGCGCGCGATGATCGACTGGGCGGAGCGGCGGATGGCGCAGGTGGCGCTGGCGAGGGTGGCCTACGATGTCGAGATGGAGCGTCTGAACGGCTGAGCGGAGAGGCCTCCACGGTCCAGAGGAGCGCCTTCCACAGGGCAACCCCTTGGCAAGGACGCCGCACGCTCCTACAGCCGGGGCCGTCTGTCCCCCAGGAGAACCTGAAACCATGAGTGCCCCCCGCTACAAACGCGTCCTGCTGAAGCTGTCGGGTGAGGTTCTGATGGGCAGCCAGCCTTTCGGCATCGACCCAGACTTCGTGTCCGAGATGGCTAAGGAAGTGAAGGCGGCGAAGGAGACCGGTCTCGAGGTCTGCCTCGTCATCGGTGGCGGCAATATCTTCCGCGGTATGGCCGGTGCGGCCAAGGGCATGGACCGCGCGCAGGCCGATTACATGGGTATGCTGGCGACGGTGATGAATGCGCTGGCGATGCAGAACGCGCTGGAGCAGCTGGGCGTGGAAACCCGCGTGCAGTCTGCGGTGCAGATGGATCAGGTCTGCGAGCCGGTGATCCGCCGCCGTGCCGAACGTCACCTCGAAAAGGGGCGCGTGGTGATTTTCGCGGCGGGCGTCGGCGCGCCGTACTTCACCACCGATTCGGGTGCTGCCCTGCGTGCGGCCGAGATGAAGTGCGACGCGCTGCTCAAGGGCACCAGCGTCGATGGCGTCTATGACTGCGACCCCAAGACGAACCCGGCTGCGACCCGTTACGATACAGTCGATTACGATCGTGTCCTCGCTGACAATCTGAAGGTGATGGATGCTTCCGCCGTGGCCCTGTGCCGCGACAACGATATTCCGATCGTCGTGTTCTCGATCCGCGAGAAGGGCAATCTGGCCCGCGTTCTCGCCGGTGAAGGCACCCAGACGCTCGTCCAGAAAGGAGCCTGAACCATGGCAAAGTACGACAAGGCCGATCTCGAGCGTCGCATGAGCGGCGCGATCGAAGCACTCAAGCATGACCTTTCGGGTCTGCGTACGGGCCGCGCGAACACCGCGCTGCTCGAACCGATCATGGTGACGGTCTATGGCAGCGCGATGCCGATCACGTCGGTTGCCACGCTCTCGGCGCCCGAGCCGCGCATGCTCTCGGTGCAGGTGTGGGACAAGTCGAACATCGGTCCGGTCGAAAAGGCGATCCGCTCGGCAGGGCTGGGGCTCAACCCGATCAACGACGGCAACACGCTGCGCCTGCCGATCCCCGATCTGACCGAGGAGCGTCGCAAGGAACTGGCCAAGCTCGCCAGCTCCTACGCCGAGAAGGCCCGTGTCGCCGTGCGCAACGTGCGCCGCGACGGTATCGAGAACCTCAAGGCGGACGAGAAGAAGAAGGAAATCTCGGAAGACGAGCGCAAGCGCGGTGAAACCGAGGTCCAGAAGCTGACCGACGACATCATCAAGTCGCTGGACGAAGTCTTCGGTGCGAAGGAAAAGGAAATCCTCGGCAAGTGATGTCGGGTTTCTGCGGGGTGAGGGAGGCCTGATGGCCAAGAAGGACGTCGTCGTGGGCGCCCGGCATGTCGCCATCATCATGGACGGCAACGGGCGCTGGGCGAAGAAGCGCCATCTTCCGCGTGCGCTGGGGCACCAGCGCGGCGTGGAGGCGGTGCGCCGGATCGTGCGCGGCGCCCGCGAACTGGGACTGGAAGCGCTGACGCTTTACGCCTTCTCCACCGAGAACTGGCGGCGCCCGGAGGACGAGGTTTCGGACCTGATGGGCCTGATGAAGCGCTTCATCATGTCCGACCTCGACGAGTTCGCAGCGGCGGGCGTGCGCCTCAAGATCATCGGTGATTACCGTGCTTTCCGCCCCGATCTGGTCGAACTGATCGACGGTGCGGTGGCCAAGACCGCCGCGAACACCGGCACGACGCTGGCCGTTGCGCTGAACTACGGCGCGCAGGATGAGATCGCCCGTGCCGCCACCAAGGCGGCGGCACTGGGGCCGATCACGGCGGAGAGCATCTCCGCGCAGCTGGATACGGCGGATATGCCGCCGCTTGACCTGCTGATCCGCACTTCGGGCGAAGTGCGCCTGTCGAACTTCCTGCTGTGGCAGGCTGCCTATGCCGAAATGATGTTCACTGAAGTGCTCTGGCCGGACTTTACGGTCGAGCATCTGCGTGAGGCGCTCGACGATTTCCGAAATCGGGAGCGCCGTTATGGCGGACGCTGAGCGAATTTCGGCCAAGGTCGAAGGGCGCAAGTCCGACCTCAAGGTTCGCACCCTTTCCGCGATCGTGATGCTGGCGATTGCCGGTAGCGCCCTATGGCTGGGCGGTTTGTTCTGGCGCGGTTTCGTGATCGCGGTGGCGGCAGGTGTGTTCTGGGAATGGGTGCGGCTCGTTCACGCGATCACGCCAAGTCCGGTAAAGCGCGGCCTGTGGAATGCAGCGGGTATCATCTATGTGATCATCGCTGCGGCGACGTTGGCGCTGCTGCGTGATGCGCCGATGGGCGCGATGGCCGTGCTCGTGCTACTTGGGCTCGTGATTGCGACCGATGTCGGCGCCTATTTCAGCGGGCGGACCTTTGGTGGCCCCAAGATCGCCCCGCGCATCAGTCCATCCAAGACCTGGGCTGGACTGATCGGCGGTATGGTTCTGGCGGGAGCCGTCATGGTCGCCAGCTTCTGGTGGGCCGGATACCCGCTCGGCGCTGCCGTCGTCGGTGCAGCACTGCTGGAAGGCGCGCTGGCTGCCGTGGTCGCGCAGGCAGGTGATTTCTTCGAGAGCTGGATGAAGCGCCGCGCGGGCGTGAAGGATTCCAGCGGCCTGATCCCCGGTCACGGCGGGCTGTTTGATCGCGTCGATGGTCTGCTGGCGCTGTGCTTCGTGCTCGGGCTCTATTTCTCGGCGCTGCGTGCAGGTGGTTATCTATGAGCCAGCGCTCCATCACTGTGCTGGGCGCGACCGGGTCGATCGGCGCCTCGACGCTTGATCTGATCCGCCGTGATCGCCCGAACTGGCGGGCCGTCGCGTTGACGGCCAATGGCAATGCTGTCGAACTGGCAAAGCTTGCACGGGAGTTCGCAGCGGAATTGGCGGTTGTTGCGGATGAAACCTGCCTGCCCGCTCTGCGCGAAGCGCTGGCTGGCAGCGGTATCGAAGCGGCTGGCGGTCCTGCGGCTCTGATCGAAGCTGCCGCGCGTGATGCCGAGGTCACTGTGGCGGCCATCGTCGGCTGTGCAGGGCTTGCGCCCACCATGGCAGCGATCGAGCGCGGCAGGGTGATCGCGCTGGCCAACAAGGAAGCGCTGGTCTCTGCGGGCGAAGTGATGACGGCGGCGGTGGCACGGCACGGGGCAACACTGCTGCCGGTCGATTCCGAGCACAACGCGATTTTCCAGTGCCTGCAGGGCAACGATCTTGAGGATGTGCGCTGGATCACGCTGACTGCCAGTGGCGGCCCGTTCCGAGATTGGTCCGCAGAGCAACTGGCAAGGGCGACACCGGCGGAAGCGGTGCGCCATCCCAACTGGTCGATGGGCGCCAAGATCAGCGTTGATTCGGCGACGATGTTCAACAAGGGGCTTGAACTGATCGAGGCGCATCATCTGTTCCCCGTCGGCCTCGACAAGCTTCGGATCATCGTTCACCCGCAATCGGTAGTACATTCGATGGTCGAGTACCGCGATGGATCGACGCTGGCGCAACTGGGGCCGTCCGATATGCGGGTGCCGATCGCTTCATCCCTGGCTTACCCCGCGCGTATGGAAACGCCGTGCGCGCCCCTGGACCTTGCCGCGATTGGCGAGCTTACCTTCCGGGCGCCTGACGAAGTACGTTTTCCGGCGACGCGTCTGGCGCGCGCAGCCGCTTTGGCGGGCGGTGCAATTCCCGCCGTTCTGAACGCGGCGAACGAGATTGCGGTGGCCGCGTTCCTCGATGGTCACATTTCATTCACGCGTATTGCGGCACAAGTGGAGGATGTCCTTTCCCGCTATGCGCCGCCTCCGCCGCAGTCCCTTGCCGACGTACTCGCCGTGGATGCCGAGGCGCGTGTCCGTTCGCGCGAATTGACCGAGGCGACCTGATATGACGAGCGCACCCGGATTGCTGACCACCGTCTTTGCCTTTGCTCTGGTGCTCGGCCCGTTGGTGCTGTTCCACGAACTGGGGCACTATCTGGTCGGTCGCCTGTTCGGCGTGAAGGCCGACGCCTTCTCTATCGGGTTCGGGCGCGAGATCGTCGGGTGGACCGACAAGCGCGGTACACGCTGGAAACTGTCGATACTGCCGCTTGGTGGCTATGTGCAGTTTGCAGGCGACATGAATCCGTCGAGTGCTCCCTCGCCACGCGAGGATGGGCTGACGCCTGCCGAGCGGGCACGGACATTTCATGCCAAGCCATTGTGGCAGCGCTCGCTGATCGTGCTCGCGGGCCCGATGACGAATCTGATGCTGGCCATCGCGGTTTTTGCGGCGTTCAATTATGGCTATGGCAGGGTTGAGGCGGACCCGGTGGTATTGGGTTTTGCGCAGCATTCGGATGCCCGCGACGCAGGGCTGCGTGTCGGAGATCGCGTTCTTGCGGTGGACGGGCAGAAGGTCGCAAGTTTTACCGACATTGCGCCTCTGGTGGCGCCGTACCCTGGGCGGACACTGCCACTTGCGATTGAGCGAGATGGGCGTGACTTTGTGCTGCCGGTACATTTGTCCGCGCAGGAAGTTTCCGACCAATTCGGTAATGTCGCGCGTGTTGCCGACCTTGGCGTGGATTACATGCCGGCGGTGATTGGTCGCTTCTCGAAGGATTCTCCAGCCGAGTATGCAGGCATGCAGATCGGAGATCGGATCGTCGCCGTCGATGGCAGCCCGGTGCGCAGTTTCATGGATCTGATCGATGCAGTGTCTCCCAATCCGGGGCGTACGGTCAACGTCGTGATCGACCGAAGTGGGCAGTCGATGGCGATGGAGGTGCATCTTGAAGCTGCATCTGCTCTTGATGAGCAAGGGCGCAGGATCACCATCGGACGACTGGGGATTGCCAATAGTCCAGGACGGATAGTGCCTGTCGGCGCATTTGAAGCGGTGGGGCTCGCTTCGTCGCAGAGCGTGTCGCTGATGCGCACGATGCTGGATGGAATTGGTCAGATCGTTACCGGCGAGCGTTCGGTCAAGGAACTGGGCGGTCCGATCAAGATCGCGAAATATTCTGGCGAGCAATTCAGCCTAGGCTGGCCCGAGTTCGTCAACTTCGTGGCGCTGATCTCGATTAATTTGGCATTCATCAACCTGCTGCCAATCCCAGGGCTGGACGGCGGACATCTGGCTTTCTACGTGGCCGAATTCGTTCGTCGCAGGCCGCTGGGGGCTCGCAGTCAGGAATGGGCTATCCGCACCGGCGTGATGCTGGTACTCGCGCTCATGCTGTTCGTGACCGTCAATGATCTGGCTTCGCTGCCGATATTCGGTGGATAGCCTGGAGAAATTTTACCAGCGACATACTCTTGCCGACTTTGCTTGCTTGATTGCCTTCACGCCATCAGGCAGATGGCTTCGATTGCTTGCCGGGCGGGCAGGCAGCCTGTCAGGGCGGTGATGGGTCCTCGCGTTAGTGCTTACGGGATTTTGCGTAGAATGATGGGATGGGAAATGGGTCGCAGTACTGAAGCCCGACGCTCGCCGCATCTTGCGGCCGTGCTGCTCGGCACCACGATCCTTGCCGGCACGCCAGTTGCCGCCATGGCCCAGGACGCTGCGCCGGCCCCAGCCGCCGCGCCTGCTGTCGCGGCGACGCCTGCTGCTGCGCCCGAGCCTGCGGTGACGATCAAGTCGCTGCAGGTCACGGGGGCTGAACGCCTCGAGCCGCAGACGGTGCTCAGCTACATCAAGCTGCGCGTTGGCCAGCAATACACCAAATCGGCGGCTGACCAGGCGCTGAAGGACCTTTACGAGACCGAACTCTTTGCGGACGTCCAGGTCAGCAATGACGATGGTAATGTCACGGTTCAGGTGAAGGAAAATCCGGTGATCAACCGGATCATTCTGGAGGGTAACAAGCGCATCAAGGACGACAAGATCCGTCCGGAGATCAAGCTCGCGCCGCGCCAGATCTTTACCCGCTCCAAGGTTCGTGCCGACGTCGCCCGCATTATCGAGCTGTACAAGCGTCAGGGACGCTATGCCGCAACGGTCGAGCCGAAGATGGTCAAGCTTGACCAGAATCGCGTGGATATCGTTTTCGAGATCACCGAGGGCGACAAGTCCAAGGTGCGGCAGATCAATATCATCGGTAATGATCACTTCTCGGACGCGGAACTGCGTGCGCAGATGATGACCAAGCAGTCGCGCTTCTTCCGTGTATTCAGCTCGGGCACCACGTACGATCCCGATCGTATGGCCTTCGACCAGCAGAAGCTGCGTCAGTTCTATCTGACGCAGGGTTATGCTGACTTCCGCGTGGTTTCGGCAGTCGCCGAACTGACGCCGGACAAGAAGGACTTCATCATGACTTACGTGGTGGAGGAAGGTAAGCGCTACAAGTTCGGCGATGTGAAGGTCGATAGCCAGATCCGTGACTTCGACGGTGAACGCCTCGCCAAGACGCTGCCGATGCACAAGGGCGACTGGTACAACGCCAAGCAGGTCGAAGACACGATCGACAACCTGAACGAGACCGCAGGCGCCTTCGGTTACGCTTTCGCTGACGTTCAGCCGCAGTACCATCGCAACAAGGACGACCTGACGATGGGGATCACTTTCCTCATCCAGGAAGCCCCGCGCGTCTATGTCGAGAAGATCGACATCAATGGCAATACGCTGACGCAGGACAAGGTCATCCGTCGCGAGTTTCGTTTGTCGGAAGGCGATGCCTTCAACTCGCTGCAGGTCAAGCGTTCGACCAATCGCATCAAGTCGCTCGGCTATTTTCAGGAGAAGTTCGAGGTCGAGCAGAAGCCCGGAAGTGCCCCTGATCGCGCTATCCTCGAAGCCAACGTGGAAGAGAAGCCGACCGGTCAGCTCCAGCTGTCGGCAGGCTTCTCGAGCATCGAAAGCTTTATCTTCCAGGCCTCCATCCAGCAGCGTAACTTCCGTGGTCGCGGCCAGACGGTCGGCCTGTCGGGCAGCTATTCGTACTATTCGAAGTCAGTGCAGGCCAGCTTCGTCGAGCCTTATCTGTTCGACAAGAACATCTCGCTGGGCGTCGATATCTATCGCCGCGACTACAACAGCTGGAACACGCTCGATTCGGACCGCAATACGACCTACGAGCAATCAACCACTGGTTTCCAGGTTCGCGCAGGCGTGCCGCTGACGGAATTCCTGACTGCGATTGCTCGTTATACGCTGAACTACGATGACGTTTCCCTGGATAAGAGCACGTACTATTCGTATCGTCTTGATCCCAGCCAGCTGACGTGTGACCCGCTTTATGCAGGTCAGTATCTTTGCGACGCAGTGGGCAAGCGCCTCAGCTCGATTGTCGGTGGCTCGCTGATCTATGATACCCTCGATAACCGCATGCGGCCTACGAAGGGTATCTCGGCGTCGATCAACCTCGACGTTTCGGGGCTTGGTGGCGACGTTCATTACGTTAAGGCACGCGCGCAGGCCGCGAAGTACTGGAACGTGGGTAGCGGCTTCATCTTCTCGATGTCTGCCGAAGGCGGCGCTATCGTCGGATACGATGGCGATGACGTTCGTCTGACGGATCGCTTCTTCCTTGGCTCGCCTCAGATGAGCGGCTTTGACATTCGCGGTATCGGTCCGCGCGTGCTGCGCAAACCGATCACCGATGGTGTCGAATCCACCAAGCGCAGTGATTGGACGGATGACGCGCTGGGCGGCAAATATTACTACCTTGCTCGTGCCGAAATGGAGATCCCGCTCGGTGCCGGTGCGCGCGATATGGGCCTGCGTCCGTCTGTCTTCGTGAATGCAGGCGCGGTCTGGGGCGTGAAGGCGCCCAAGACGTCGAACTGTACAACGGGTTGTATCGCAACTTACACACAGACGAATACCGACGGCACGACCTCGACCGTTACGAGCGCGACCAACTCCGAAACGGGCGGTGCGAACGTGCCAACCGGTGAGTATCTGTACAACTTCAACGAGTATTATGTCGGTGACAGCTGGAGGCCGCGTCTTGCGGTCGGCATCGGCGTGAACTGGAATTCGCCTTTCGGACCTCTGCGCATCGACCTTGCCAAGGCGCTGCTCAAGGAAGACGGCGACGATACGAAGACTATCACTTTCAACGTGGGAACCCAATTCTGATGAAGACCATCTCGAAGGCAACCCTGCTGGTTGCAACTGTCGCTCTGGGCGCCGTCTCGGCTCAGCCCGCGTTTGCCGCGAAGAAGGCCGCTCCTGTGCCGACAGCAGCGGCGGCTGCTCCGGCCGCCGGCGGCACGATTGTGCAGGGTCTGGGTATCGCCAATTTCGATGCCATCGTCGCTAACTCGACCGCCTATCAGACGGCCGAGACGCAGCGCCAGACCACGTACAAGACCCAGTTCGACCAGGCGAAGACCCGCAGCGATGCGATCAATGCCCAGCTCAAGCCGCTGATCGACAAGTTCAATGCCGATCGTTCGGGTGGTAAGGCAACCGATGCCCAGCTGCAGCAGGAAGCGCAGCAGATCCAGGGTATCCAGGAGAACGGCAAGCGCGAACTGCAGCAGATTCTGGCGCCCGTCGGTCTCTCGCAGCAGTACGTGCAGGAGCAGATCGAGGACAAGCTCAATGATGCCGTGAAGTCGGCGATGAGCAAGAAGGGCGTCTCGATCCTGCTGTCGCCGGACGCGATTCTTGCACTCAATGGCGGTGCGTACAACCTCAATCAGGACATCCTGAACGACCTCAACGCCGCTATTCCTTCGGCGCAGCTGGTTCCGCCTGCTGGCTGGGAGCCGCGTCAGGTTCGTGAACAGCGCGCACAGCAGCAGGCCGCAGCGCAGCAGGCGCCTGCCGCTTCGGGCACCGCGGCGCCGACCGGCCGCTGATCGCAGGAACGTATCCGGCATGAGCGACGGTAACGAGACGGTGTACGATACCGCGAAGATCCTGGCGGCGCTTCCGCACCGCTACCCGATGCTGCTGGTCGACCGTGTGGTCTCCTTCGACGAGGAGGAGATCCATGCGGTGAAAGCAGTCAGCTTCAACGAGGATTTCTTCCAGGGGCACTTTCCGGGCCGGCCGATCATGCCGGGTGTTTTGCAGATCGAGGCGCTGGCGCAGGCGGCTGGTATCCTTGCCATCGAAAGCCTCGGGCTCGCCGGAACCGGTAAGCTCGTCTATTTCATGGCGATCGAGGAAGCCAAGTTCCGCAACCCTGTAACGCCGGGCAATTTGCTCGACCTGCGCGCTGGCTTCGTTCAGAAGCGTTCGCGGGTCTGCAAGTTCTGGGGGAAGGCCTCCATCGGTGACAAGGTGACCTGCGAGGTCAACTTCACCGCGATGATTGCGGACGCCTGATCCCGCTATATCCGGCGCCTTGGCGGAGTTCCCCTTGCAATTTGCGGGGGACGCTGTATGGGCGCCGCTTTCCAAGCCAGGCCGGTCGGAACCGGCCAGATGCGAAAGAGACACGACATGAAGGCCGATACCCATCCCGACTACCACATGATCACGGTGCAGATGACCGACGGCACCACCTTCCAGACCCGCTCGACCTGGGGTAGCGAAGGCGACACGCTGGTGCTCGACATCGACCCGACGTCGCACCCGGCATGGACCGGTGGCACCAAGCAGTTGCAGGAAGGTGGCCGTGTTGCGCAGTTCAACAAGCGCTTCGGTGGTCTTTCGCTCAAGAAGAACTGAGTTCGAGACGTCCTTTATGGGCATGAAGAAGGCGGTCCCTGCGGACCGCCTTTTTTTGTGCATTGATTTGCAAGGCTGACAGTTCGGTTCGGTTCGCTCCGCCTTATCGCGACACCTTGGCGCGGATATGGAGAATTACGCCCAGGGCTTTTCACGATACCAGCGGGTAATCACATATTTGTTGCCTTTGCGAACCTTCATCGCGTGATGAAGTGTGGCAGCGTTGAGTGAGCCGTCGGGGCGCCGGTTGTTCCACGCGACAAGCTTCCCGGCTTCAGGCTGGATGACTTTGTCGATCGCCTTGAAGCGGGTCGCTCCGCCAGCCTCGACATTGTTTAGATAGACCATGAAGGTCCAGGTGCGCTGGCCGGCGATGGCGCAATAGCGCTGAAAGTCTGGATTGGCGGGCTCGAAATAGTCTGTGTGGGCCTTGAACTCCTGCCCCGGCTCATAACGTTGCCCCTGAAGTGGCTCTCCATAAATCGGATCGATGCCGGAAAGTTCAGTCAGTTTGTTGGCCAAGTGTGCAACGGCGGGCTCGCTTGGCGCCAGATCGCAAGTCGAGCTCGTACGAAATTTGCGATCACCATTGTGGTCGGCGAGCGTGGAAGGACGGTGTTGTTCTTCAATCAGCGTAATAAGATCGCGACAGTGGTCGGCGTCCAGGAAACCGCGCTGAAGGAACATTTCGATCCTGGGGAGGGCACGCGCTGGAGAGCCCGTGCGGCGAGGCCTTCCCCAATTGTCGATTCGCAAGGCATTTTCATCACTTGCTTGGTATAACGGCGGCCTGCTCAAGAAAATCGACCTTTGTTTGTCTCGGGTGCGTTTTTCGCTTGGCAAGCAGGCCGCGCTGGTGCAAAGGCGCCGCTCCCGCGAAGCTTACCGCAACGGTGGCTTTTGCAGAAGTGTGGCGATCGTAGCTCAGTTGGTTAGAGCGCCGGTTTGTGGTACCGGAGGTCGTGGGTTCGAACCCCATCGATCGCCCCATTTCTCCCTTTTCCATCTACGCCGATGAGATGCCTGCGACTGCAGGGTGCACAAGCAAGTGCATATGTCTTTGCGCCTGCTCTGTCGGTCGGCTGCGATAGATTCGCATAGATCATATCCGTTTTGCTCTATCCCGCTCGCAACCTCCAAGCTGACAATCGGTTAAGTAACGTTGCTTGGCCCGTCGCATGCTGCTAACGGCCACCCCTTGCCCGAGCGCGAAGGCGCTTCCGGATCCCATGACGGGGCGCATGAATGAGTGATGCTACTTCGCAGGGAGCCGATACCCCGCTGGCCGTGACCACCGTCACGTCGGCGCCGGCTGCCGCTACAGGCCACGGACATGGTTCGGGCAATCTCACGAAGCTGGCCTTCGGGGCTATCGGTGTCGTCTTCGGCGACATCGGCACAAGCCCGATCTACGCTTTTCGCGAGACGTTTGTTGGTCCGCATCCGCTGGCGATTGACGAACTGCACATCCTTGGCGTCGTCAGCCTGATCTTCTGGTCGATGACGCTGGTGGTGGCGCTGCAGTACGTCACCGTGCTGATGCGGGCTGACAACAAGGGGCAAGGCGGCAGCCTTGCGCTTGTTGCGCTGATTTCCGGACATATCCGCAAGTCGCGTTATTCCGGTCTCGTCGTGCTGCTGGGCGTTTTCGCGACGTCGCTGTTTTACGGCGATTCGATGATTACGCCTGCGGTTTCGGTGCTCTCAGCGGTTGAAGGTCTGACCGTAGTCCAGACCAGCCTTGCGCCGTTTGTCATGCCGATCGCGCTGGTCCTGCTGGTCTGCCTGTTCGTGATCCAGAAGAGCGGCACCGCCAAGGTCGGTGCGTTCTTTGCGCCCGTTATGGTGCTCTATTTCTCGGTTCTCGCGATTCTCGGGATCTATCATCTGGTGCAGCTTCCGCATGTGCTGGTGGCGCTCAATCCCTGGTATGCGATCCAGTTCTTCCTCACCGACAAGGTGCTGGGTTTTCTGGCTCTCGGATCGGTCGTGCTGGCGGTAACCGGCGCCGAGGCGCTCTATGCCGATATGGGGCACTTCGGGCGGAGCCCGCTGCGCGTCTCGTGGTTTGCCTTCGTCATGCCCTGCCTGCTGATCAACTATTTCGGGCAGGCCGCGATGATTCTCGGCCTCGATGACGACATGGCCGCGCAAGCGATGCGCAACCCGTTCTTCAACCTCGCACCTGATCATCTGCGCCTGCCGCTAGTGATCCTGGCGACCTGTGCGACGTTCATTGCCAGCCAGGCGGTGATCTCCGGTGCATTCTCGATCACCCATCAGGCAATGCAACTGGGCTTCATCCCGCGGCTATCGACCCGCCACACCAGCGAGCATGAGGTTGGGCAGATTTATATCCCCTTCGTCAACTGGGCGCTGATGATCGGTGTCATCGCGCTGGTGCTGGTGTTCCAGAACTCCTCGAATCTCGCGTCGGCCTACGGTATCGCGGTTACCGGGGCGATGCTGATCGACACCTGTTTGATGAGCGTACTGGTGCTGGTACTTTGGCGCTGGAAGTGGTGGCTGGCAGCGCCGGTCATCCTGACCTTCTTCGTGGTCGATGGCGGCTACTTTGCCGCCAACGCCACCAAGATTCCGGACGGTGGCTGGTTCCCGCTGATGATCGGCGGTATCGCTTTCACCTTGCTGACGACGTGGAACAAGGGCCGCCGCCTGATGCGCCAGCGCATGACCGAGGCGGCGCTCCCGCTCAACGTCTTCGCCAAGAGCGCGCATGGCTCGGCGACTCGTGTTCCCGGTACGGCGATCTTCATGGCGTCGAGCTCTGCGGGCGTTCCTTCGGCGCTGCTCCACAACATCAAGCACAACAAGGTGCTGCACGAGCGGGTGGTGGTGCTGACCGTCGAAGTTCAGGACGTGCCCTATGTGGAGCCGACCGAGCGCTATGAAGTGCAGGAACTGGGGCAGGGCTTCTTCCGCATGTCGCTGCGCTATGGCTTCATGGAAGAGACCGACGTGCCTGCCGCACTTGCGCACAACCAGCTGTGCGGCGGTCCGTTCGAGATGATGAAGACCAGCTTCTTCCTCTCGCGTCAGACCCTTGTCCCCTCGGACAAACCGGGCATGGCGATCTGGCGCGAAAAGCTGTTTGCGTGGATGATGCGCAATGCCGCCAGTGCGATGGTGTTCTTCCGTCTGCCTACCAACCGCGTGGTTGAACTGGGCAGCCAGCTCGAGATTTGAACGGTCTTTTGTGTCGTCCTGACCTGCCTCGCCAGGCGGCTGTTCGAGATTTGTGCGTAAGGTGACACTCAGGTTGACACGGTCCTGAGGCTCTTTCTCCCTCTGCCATCAACGCTACATCTGCGGCGTTCGCAGTCGTGCAGGAACGCTGCGTTGTCGTCTGAACCGACGATGCCAGAGATCGCGTGCTCCCTACAGGTTTCTTCATGGCACGATCACAGGCTGTAGGAAAACTGGGTGCGCTCAGGCTTGCACAGGGTTGTCCAGAAACTGCGACAGAACTTGCAGGGCGCGGGCGAACTCAGGGGCGGGAAGCGCATCGCAGTCATGATCGCAGGCAAGCGTTACGATCTGGGCATGGGTGGGCAGATGGCATCCGAACTCGGCAGGATTGGCGCCATAGGGATCTTGCTCACCCTGAAGGATGAGTAGTGGCGTCGTCACGCTGGCGAGATGCCGGATGCGATAAGGCTCCTGAGCGCGTTCGGGATGCCGGAACGGGTAGCCGAAGCAGGCGACCCGTCCGAGTTTGGGATGCCCCGCGAGCATGGTGACGGATACGCCGCCCGCTGAATGGGTGACGAAATCGGCTGGGCCCTCTGGCAGCTTGGCCAGCATGCTCCTGAGCTGTCGCGCATCATTGGCCGCGACGCCGAAACACCGTGTGTAGAGGTGATCGTAGCGCCGGTTGTCGGCAAGGATGCAGATCAGTCGCAGCAAACGGCGTTGCCAGCGCTTTACGCAGGAAAAAGGGTGCTCGCCCGATGTGGTGACCAGCGAGGGAGCCAGCCGCGCAAGTCTGATCGCAATGTCCGTCTCGGACCTGAAATAGGCTGAATCGAACCAGAGCAGCGGACGGCCACAGGCTTCCAGCATCGCGAGCATTTGCCGGATAGAGTCGGATTCGCGGGCCTTGTTTGTGCGGCCGACGACAATGATGGGGCGCATCGAGGTGAAACCCAGGAAAGGGAGGCGAACGAGCAGCCGTTCTCAGTATTACCGCCGTAATCGCAGGATCAGTCGTGCGGCGGGTTCTCGATTACCTGGTCCTTCGCGTCCTCACCCATACCGTGCTTCATCACCAGCGGGATCTGCGAGAATGTGAAGAGGAACGAGGCGGTCGTGAAGCCCCAGACCTTCGCCTTCAGCCAGACGTCGAAGCTGACGGTGTAGACCAGCACAGTGTTGGCGATGGCCAGCACAAGGAAGAACCACGCCCAGTTGCGCGAGAGCTTCAGCCAGCCTTCCTCGGTCAGCCCCTCGAACGCGGCTTCCAGCAGATAGCGCAGCATCGGCTTGCCCCGGAACAGCCCGGCGAACAGCACCACCGAGAACATCAGGTAGACAGCGGTAGGCTTGATCTCGATCCAGATCGGGTCGCGCAGCAGGATGGTGAGCGTGCCGAAGCCCATGATCAGCACCGTCGTTAGCCACAGCATCGGCGAAATTCGCCCTAGCCGCCACTTCGAGACGATCAGCGCCACCACTGTCGCGATCATGAAGCCTATGGTGCTGCGGGTGATCGCCAGCATCGTGCCCACGGCGTCTGTGTCCTGCTTGGGCGCATAGTGGCGATAGACCAGGAAGAAGACGAGCAGTGGCCCGTAATCGACGACGAGGTTAAGCCAGGAGCTTTTCGGCTTGGTGTTTTCGGCAGGCGTTTGTGTAGTCATGGAATGGGTCACGCAATTCCGGCGATCACCCGCGCGAGCAGGTCGGGATTGAAGGGGCGCAGGTCGTCGATCTTTTCGCCGACGCCGATGGCATGGATGGGCAGGCCGTATTGTTCTGCCGCCGCGACCAGGACGCCGCCGCGCGCGGTGCCGTCCAGCTTGGTCATGATCAGGCCGGAAACGCCCGCCACTTCCTTGAAGATCTCGATCTGCGAGAGCGCATTCTGGCCGTTGGTGGCATCGAGCACCAGCACCACGTCATGCGGCGCTTCGGGATTGAGGCGGCCCAGCACGCGGCGGATCTTGGCCAGCTCGTCCATCAGTTCGCGCTTGTTTTGCAGGCGGCCTGCGGTGTCGACGATCAGCGCGTCGATACCGGTATCGGTCGCGGCCTTGACGGCATCGAACACTACTGAGGCCGGATCGCCGCCCTCGGGGCCGGTGACGATGGGAATCGACAGGCGATCGGCCCAGACTTTCAGCTGGCCGATGGCGGCGGCACGGAAAGTGTCTCCGGCGGCCAGCATCACCGAGTAATCCTGTTCCTGGAACAGGTGAGCCAGCTTGGCGATGGTGGTGGTTTTGCCCGAGCCGTTGACGCCGATGACGAGGATCACCTGCGGACGCGGGAAGGCGATGATGTCCAGCGGCTTGGCGACTGGACGCAGGATTTCGGCGATTTCTCGGGCGACCACTTCCATGATCGCGCGCTCGTCTGCATCGCGTTCGAAGCGTTCCTCGGCAAGGCGCGCGCGGATGCGGGCGGCCGCGCGTGGGCCGAGGTCCGACATGATGAGCGCGTCTTCCAGATCGTCGAGCTGGCTGTCGTCGAGGCGGGTCTTGCCGACGATCCCGGCCAGGTTGCCGGAAAGGCGCTCGGAGGTGCGACGGAAACCGCCCAGCAGGCGACCGGACCAGTCATCCTGCACGGCGCCCGATACGGGTTCTGCCGGAGGGGTCTCGCTGCTCATTCCAGTATTCCTTCAAAAACTCTTGTCGGCACCACTTGGAGCAAGGTGCCGGGTGCGGCCTCCGTACCTGCCGGGAGACGCACGGGGGCGAAGTTCTCCGCATGGCCGGTGCCGCCGCGTTCGGCCAGCACGGTTAGCGTCTTGCCCACGTGGCTGGCAAGCCAGCTTTCGCGGATTTGCGCGACTCTCTGCCGTAATTGGGCGGCGCGTTCGCGCACCGTCACAGGATGGACCTGCGGCATCCGGGCTGCGGGAGTACCGGGGCGCTGCGAGAACGGGAAGACGTGGCCGTGTACGATTTCCAGCGCGGAGATTATCGAGAGGTTGTCGGCATGGGCTTGCTCATCCTCGGTCGGAAATCCAGCGATGAGGTCGGCGCCGATGGCGATCTCAGGGCGGCGGGCCTTCAGCCCCTCGACCAGCAAGAGTGCCTGTGCGCGAGAGTGGCGGCGCTTCATGCGCTTGAGGATCAGATCGTTGCCGTGCTGGAGCGAGAGATGCAGGTGCGGCATCAGCCGTGCCTCGCAGGCCAGAAGCTCGAACAGAAGCGGGTCCACTTCGGCGCCGTCCACCGACGATAGGCGCAACCGGGCGAGCTGGGGGAAACGCGCGAGGATCGCTGCGCACAGGGTGCCGAGCGCCGGGGCATCGGGCAGGTCCCCACCCCACGAGGTGAGGTCGACGCCGGTGAGCACCACTTCGTGAACGCCCGCTTCGACATGGACTGACACATCGGCAAGCACGTCTGCCACCGCGCGCGAGCGGCTGGGGCCGCGCCCTTGCGGGATCACGCAGAACGTGCAGGCGTGGTCGCAGCCGTTCTGTACCTGCACAAAACCGCGTGTGTAGCCGCGCCTTGCCTGAACCGGGGGAGCAGGCGCGGCGTTCCAGACGCGCGGGTCGAGCTTGGCGGTATTGGCAACAAGGCCATCGACTTCGGGCATGGCCGCCAGCATCTCGCGCTCGACCTCGGCTGCACAGCCGGTGACGATCAGGCGGGCGTCGGGACGGGCCCGGCGGGCCCGGCGGATCGCCTGCCGGGTCTGGCGAACGGCCTCGGCGGTGACGGCGCAGGAGTTGACGACGACGAGGTTGTCTTCGGCGGCCAGCAGCGCACGCATCTCTTCGCTTTCGGCAAGGTTCAGCCGACAGCCCAGCGAATGGACTTCAAGGCTCAAACGCGCAGCCCGAATGCGGCAGGATCGAAGCTGCCGCGATAGGCTTCGACCGCAGGCCCTGTCATCACGATCTCGTCATCCTCACGCCACTCGATCACAAGCGGGCCGCCGGGAAGCGTCACGGTCACGCGCCGGTCGACCAGCCCGCGCCGCATGGCGCCGATGGCGGTTGCGCAGGCGCCGGTCCCGCAGGCGAGCGTCAGGCCAGCGCCGCGCTCCCACACGCGCAGGGTGATCGCATCGCGCGCGGTGATGGCCGCGACGTTTACATTGATGCGCTCGGGAAACAGTGGGTCGGTCTCGACCAATGGGCCGAGCCGGGCCATGTCGATGGCATAGGGATCGGCGACGAAGAAGATGACGTGCGGATTGCCGACATTGACGGCGATCGGGTTGACCAGCTCTTCCCAGGCGACCGGCATCGCGTGGGTGTCCATCGGATAGCCGAGCGGGATCGCCTCCCAGTCGAACCGGGGCTTGCCCATCTCGACCGAGATGCCGGCTGCGTCAGGCCGCGTGCTGACCACACCACCACGCGTCTCGATCCGTGCCGGCGTGCCATGCAGCAGCCCAACCGCACGGGTGGCGTTGCCGCAAGCCTCCACCTCGCTGCCATCGGCATTGAAGATACGCATCGTAAAGTTGCAGGTTTCGGACGGCTGGAGCACGATCAACTGATCGCACCCGATGCCGGTGTGGCGATGGGCGATGGCGGCCGCGAATGCCGCGTCGATCGGCGGGAGGGGAGCACGGCCTTCGCGTGCGTCGAGCACGACGAAATCGTTGCCCAGCCCGTGCATCTTGGTGAAGTCGATCCGCATGGGCGCGATGTATGCGCTCGGACGCCTCAGGTCCAGTGGCGCCAGGCCGGTCTACCGGTTTCCGATCTGGCGCTTGCCTGTCTGGGTTGGCTTGTCCGGTTCGGGTTTATCGACCAGGGTCAGTTGCGGACGGATGGCGGCGACTGTGGCGGCAGGCAGGCTTGAACCGTGCTTGACCAGCCATTCCTGCAAGTCCTTGGCCGGGCGGGGGCGACCATATAGGTATCCTTGGCCCTTGATGGCGCGATATTGACGCAGACGTTCGAGAATGGCGCCGGTTTCGATGCCCTCCACCGTCACTGGCAGGTTGAGCCCTTCGCCGAGCAGCGCGATGGCGTGGACAATTGCGGCGTTGTCCTCGTTCTCGGTAAGGTTGGTTACGAAGCTGCGGTCGATCTTGATGCGGTCGAACGGCAGGTTGCGCAGCTGTGCGAGTGAGCTGTAGCCGGTGCCGAAATCGTCGAGACTGACGCGCACGCCCTGGTTCTTGAGGCTGGCGATCAGTGTTCGGACCTGGGCGATGTTCTCGTGCAGGCACGATTCGGTGATTTCGATCTCAAGACGCTGCGGCGGGAAATTCGCTTCCGCCAGCATCTTCATCAGCTTCTGCGCGAACCAGGGATCTCGCAATTGAAGCGGGGAGATGTTGACCGACAGCGAGAGCGAGGCGTCCCAGCCCATCGCATCTTCCAGCGCCTGCTGGATCACGCTTTCCGAAAGACTTCCGATAGCACCGATTTCTTCGGCAATCGGAATGAACAGGTCGGGCGAGACCAAGCCGAAGCTGGGCGAGTCCCAGCGCGCGAGCATCTCGAAACCGGTCAGCGTGCCGGTTTCGAGATCGATCTGCTGTTCGTAGAACGGCACGAATTCGCCGCGCGCGATACCATCGCGGATGCCCGCTTCCAGCTGGCCGCGCATACGCATCTCGTCGGCCATCGAGGCCTCGAACCAGTAGTGTCCGTTCCGGCCGTTGCGTTTGGCATGGTACATGGCAATGTCGGCCATATCGAGCATCGAGCGCGGATCGATCGGCTCGCTCGGATTGTTGCGGCGGGCCCGGCTGGCGACATCGCTACGGGCGATCCCGACCGAGGCGCTGACACCCAGGCTGAGCTTGCGGATCATCGTCCCCGAACCGACCGCACGCACGATCTGGTCTGCAACATGATCGGCGGTTTCCAGACGATTCTCCGGCAAGGACATCGAGAGCGCGAATTCGTCTCCGCCAACTCGGGCAACAGCGGCGCCCGCCGGAACGATCGAGGCTATGCGAGCGGCGATTTCCTGCAGAAGGAGGTCGCCGGTCTGATGGCCGTGGTAGTCGTTAACCTGCTTGAAGTTGTCCAGATCGATCATCATGACAACCACGATGCGATCGTCGCGGCCTGCATTTTCGAGCAGAGAAGCTGTCACTTCCGCGAAGGTCCGCCGGTTCAGAAAACCGGTGAGGGCATCGGTCCGCGCGATCTGGCGGGCGTCGTTTTCCGCAGCCCGATGCGTTTCGACTTCCTTGAGCAGATCGCGATAGCGACTCCATCCGAACAGCAGAATCGCGACGTTCAGGAGAAACGCGTCGACCATGAAGTTCTGCGGCCCCTGGCCCCGACCGGCAAGGGCGTCGATCACGTGAGGGCCAACGGAAACGCCCGTGGCGATGAACAGCATGATCGAGGCCGAAACGATACCCAACGCTACGACATCGACTTTTGCAGCCTCGGTCCCGATACCGGTCGTGTTACCGACAAGGTTTTTCTTCAAGAACGAAAAGACGGCCACTGCGATCCCCTGATTTCCAGCACACAGGGATAGGCCGATTGGTCTGAAATTTCGGTTAAATCATCACAATGCGTGAATATGCGTAATACGCTGGAGATTTCGCGCACCAGTAGAGACTTCCGGAAGAGGCAAGGCATGAGAAGCAGTGTGCTTCCCATGCCCTGAACATGTTGGTCCCCGAGGGGCAATTAGGCCTTTATCAGGCCGATTTCGCGCAGGCGTTCCTGCAGATAGTCGTCCGCGGTGATCGAGACCGGATAGCGGTCGGGGTTTTCGGCGGAGACGCAGCCGGGCAGCGTGTGGAACGGGAAATCGCTCCGCAGATGCAGGAAGTACGGCATCGAGTAGCGGCTGTGCGACGCGCGCTCGCCGTCCGGGTTACGCACGCGGTGCGTGGTCGAAGGCAGAACATGGTTGGTCAGGCGCTGCAGCATGTCGCCGATGTTGATGACGATCGCGCCTTCGGGTGGGGCGACCGAAAGCCAGCGCCCGTCCTTGCTGAGCAGCTCGAGGCCTGCTTCCTGTGCGCCGAGCAGCAGGGTGATGAGATTGATGTCCTCATGCGCGCCAGCGCGGATCGCGCCGCCAGCGCCTTCGCCGATCGGCGGGTAGTGGAGCAGGCGCAGCACCGAATTGCCGTCCTCGATCGCCGGATCGAACCAGTCGGCGCCGATGCCGAGGTCTATGGCAATCGCGGAAAGAATGCGGGCTCCGGCCTTGTCGAACTGCGCGTAAAGCTCGGTGAAGGTCTCCTCGAAACCGTCGATCTCGCTGGGCCAGATGTTGGGGGCCATGGTGGCAGCCAGCGGCGAGCCTGCGGGCAGATCCCGGCCGACGTGCCAGAACTCCTTAAGATCCTTTTCCTTCGCGCCCTTGGCCACTTCGGTGCGGAACGGGGTGTAGCCGCGCGCGCCGCCCTGGCCGGTCTTGAAGTACTGCATCTTGGTTTCGACCGGCAGGGCAAAGAACTGCGCGGTAAGGTCCCAGGCGCGCTCGATCAGTGCCAGGTCGATGCCGTGGTCGCGCACCATGGCGAAGCCGAAGGTGCGAAAGCTCTCGCCGATGCGGGCGGGAAATTCGGCGGTGTCGTTCTCAAGGCTGAGAACAGGAATCTGTGCAAGGTCCATCTGTCAGTCCGTGTCCAGTGTCGCATCCGCTGCGAGGGCGTGGGCCTTGTCCGTGACCGGGACGAAAGCGCCAGCGTGCGGCGGGAGTTGTCATGTGCGACGCATATCGCATTTGGGTGAGCGGTTGAATCGCGTTGTCTTGCGCGAGTGAATCGCTATGCGCCTTCCATAAGGCATCGCGCCGCAGGGCGAAACGGAAAGGCGAGGGCTTTACGCAATGCGCTACTGGCTGATGAAATCGGAACCCGACGCCTATGGCTGGCGCGATCTCGTGCGCGAGGGGGAGGGGACCTGGGACGGCGTGCGCAACCATCGTGCGGCGAACAACCTGCGCGCGATGGAGGTTGGCGACCGGGCGTTCTTCTACCACTCCAACATCGGCAAGGAGATCGTCGGGATTGCCGAGATCAGTGCGGCAGGCCTGATCGACCCGACCGACGAGACCGGTAAGTGGGCGGCGGTGAAAGTGAAGCCGATCGAAAAGCTGCCGCGCGCGGTGACGCTGGCCGAGATCAAGGCTGACCCGAATCTGGCTGAGATGGAACTGGTGCGGCTTTCGCGCCTATCGGTTGCGCAAGTCACGGCCTCGGAGTGGGATTACATTCTGGGATTGGCGAAGAAGTAGCTTGTGGCCGGAACAATCCGCCCGTTTGCATGTTTTTCCTTGTGACAGCGGCCGATGGCTCGGTCGCGCTGGAAACAACCAACCACAAGGAGCAGCACCATGGGTGAACTCAAGGACAAGGCCAAGGGCATCGGCAACGAAATCGCCGGCAACGTCAAACAGATGGTCGGCAATGCCCAGGACGATCCGGCGCTGAAGGCCGAAGGCAAGGCGCAGGAAACCAAGGGCGAGGCGCAGAATCTCGTTGGCAAGGTCAAGGGCGCGTTTGGCGACAAGATCTGACGAATTGGATGATGGTCGGGCGCCGATAATTCGCGATTTGCGAACAGTCTGACTGACAGACTCCCGGAAGGGCCGCCGTAAAGGCGGCCCTTTTGTCATGCGCAAAAGGTTCCTCGTTCAACGACTTGTCCAGACACGCGTCCCGTTTCGGGAAAGGTGCATTTGCGTGCTTGGCATAAAGGTAAACAAATCCTTAACTGCACGTCATGCAGACGATGAAACGACGCGCACTTGTTCTGACCGACGATACGGCACGGCACTGGTTCCGTCGTTCGTTGCCGCCGCATGTGCGCAGGCGCCCGGTCGAGGCCGAAGGCTGGGCGGCTCCGGATGGGGTTGCAGCTGAAAATGCACAGGCGAAGCGGCGCTGGAACGGGGCCGGGCGGGACTGGCAGCGATTCGCGCAGGCCTACGGCGCATGCTTCGCGGCGATCACGATCTATCTGACCTGAGGGCTACGCCCTGAATATTGCCGTGCCGAGAGCGGCGGTGGCGCTGGCTCAGTCCTCGTGCGCGGCGCGTTCGGCGCGATAGAGCAGCAGGCCGAGCCACGCTGCGGCAAGGCAACTGGCGGCGACCACCAGGAACTGGTCGATCACCCTGAGGCCGATCAGCGTCATCACGCCGGTCATCGCTGCACCCAGAACCATCGCGCCCGAATTGACGACATTGTTTGCAGCTACCGTGCGCGCGGTCTGCGACTTGTCGACGAAGGTGGTGAGGAAAGCATAGAGCGGCACCACGAACATGCCGCCGCTGACGGCAATGCCCAGCAGCGTGCCCAGCAGCGGGATCGCCAGCGGCTGGACGAGGAAGGTGGAGACATCCATCAGGTGCCCCTTGGGAGCATGCGGCACCCAGGCGTTGCACACCACTTCGAAGCCGACGAGGAACACCCCCATTGCGATCACCGAAACGGGTGACCATCGTGCCGAAACCTTGCCTTTGAGCAGGGCGTTGATGATGACTGAGCCGATGGCGACGCCGACCGAGAAGATCACCAGGAACAGGCTGGCCACTTCCTTGCTGGCCTGAAGGATGTTCTTGGTCAGCGGCGGGAAGTGGACGAACAGCACGGTGCCGATCGCCCAGAAGAAGCTGATCGCGCAGATCGCCAGAAATACCCGGCGATCGTGCATGGTCGTGCGCACCAGCCGGATCGAGGCGCGGATGAAGTGATAGTCCAGCGGCTCGCATTCGCCCATCGGAGGGGCGGGGGGCACTCGCCAGCTGACAAGATAGCCGATCACTGCCGTTATCATGACCATGATCGCTGCGGTATCGACGCTGATCCAGCCTGCGACGATGGTGCCTGCCAACACAGCCAGATACGTGCCCGCCTCGACAAGTCCGGTGCCTGCCAGCACTTCGTTTGCATGCAGGTGTTGGGGCAGGATGGCGTACTTGATCGGGCCGAAAAAGGTCGAATGAACCCCCATCGCAAACAGCGCGAGCAGCATCAGTGGGATGGCGACCGTTTCCAGCGCGATATGCTGCCAGGCCAGTGCCAGCCCCGTGCCGCCTGCTGCCATGATGAAGATCTCGCACAGCTTGATAAGGCGGATGATCCTCGCCTTGTCGCGCATGTCGGCAAGCTGCCCGGCGATGGCCGAGAGCACGAAGAAGGGAATGATGAAGATTGCCGAGGCAATGGCGCTGAAGCGCGCCTCCTGCGCTTCGGAATGGTATACGCTGTATACCACGAACAGCACCATGGCGTTCTTGAACAGGTTGTCGTTGAACGCGTTGAGAAGCTGCGTGAGGAACAGGGGCAGGAACCGGCGCGCGCGGATCAGTTGGGTCGTGGTGGTCATAACGACTTTTGCTTGAACGCGCCTTTTTCAACTCGCCGCTGTGGCTTGCCCGGGACACTTAATGGCCTGAGGCGAGGGCACAAGCCCTGATCGCCACTTTATTGCCACACTGTCGCGACGCTCGGTGTCCTTTTTCAGGATCTCGCCCTTTTTCGGGAAGCGGGGCCTTTTTCGGGGGGAGACCGGCGCTATGGCCTTTCATAGAATGCTGACCGTCCCGAATCTCCTGACGCTTTCGCGCATCTTCGCTGTCCCGCTGCTGGCTTTCTGGCTGTGGTGGCCGACCTGGCATCTGGGCTACGGTCTGGCCTTCGCGCTGTACTGCCTGATGGGGCTGACCGACTATTTCGATGGCTATCTGGCGCGCGCCAGCGGCGCGGTATCGCGGCTCGGCATCTTCCTCGACCCCATCGCCGACAAGATCATGGTCGCCGCGGTCATTCTGGTGCTGACGGCACAGGGCATCCTGACTGGACCTTATGTCAGCGACATGCATGTGATCGCCGGTCTGATCATTCTCATTCGCGAGATTGCAGTCTCGGGCCTGCGCGAATTTCTGGGGGGCTGCAGGTTTCGGTGCCGGTCAGTCGGCTGGCCAAGTGGAAGACGACCTTCCAGCTGGTTTCGCTGGGCGCGCTGATTCTGGGGGGCGCAATGCCATGGTGGAACGTGACCATCGGCATCGAGATGAATATCCCCCACACCATTGGTCTTGTGACGCTGTGGGCGGCTGCTGCGCTTACATTGATCACAGGCTGGGATTACCTGCGGGTCGGCCTCAAGCACATGGACTGATGGCACGGGTTGCGTTCATTGCAATCTAGGTTGTCCCGCTTGCGCTTGGCATGATGCTGCCCGCTCCTCAGGTGGAGCCTGACCGGGGGAGGTCAGCAACAGGAGCCATGACATCGCCACCACTCCCTCTCGCCGTACCGATGCGCATCACGCTGCTGAAGGCATGAAGACGCCTCCGGTTCTGACCGGCTCGGTTGTCTATGCGCTCGCCGTTGCAGCGGGGCTGACGGTGGCCAACATCTACTACAACCAGCCGATGATCGGGCAGATCGAGCGAGAGATCGGGGGCAGTCTGGTGACGTATGTCCCCACGGCAACCCAGCTTGGCTATGCTTTCGGCCTGTTCGTGCTGGTGCCGCTGGGCGATCTGGTCGAGCGCAAGCGGTTGATCGTGGCGCAGTGTCTGGCCCTGACGCTGGCGCTCGCACTGACGGCATGGGCACCGACGAGCGGTATCCTGCTGGCAGGCGCGCTGGCCGTTGGCGTGGTGGCCTCGGTCGCACAGCAGATCATTCCCTTCGCAGCCAATCACGCCCCGCCGGAAAAGCGCGGGTCCGTGGTCGGCGTCACGATGGCTGGACTGCTCTGCGGTATCCTGCTTAGCCGTACCCTTGCAGGTGTCGTCGCCCAGCATTGGGGCTGGCGCGAGATGTTCTGGCTGGCAGTGCCGCTGGCGCTCGGTGCGGCAGGGCTGATGGCGGTGATGTTGCCGCGCTCACAGCCGGATCGGGCGGGGATGAGTTACGGCGGGCTCATGGCCTCGATGTGGCATCTGTGGCGCGATCTTCCCGCGCTGCGACTGGCGACCTATACCCAGTGCACGCAGTTCGGCGTGTTCAGCGTGTTCTGGACGATCCTGGCGCTGCACCTTCAGGAGCCGCGCTTCGCGATGGGACCGCAGGCGGCAGGCCTGTTCGGCATTCTTGGCGCGGCAGGTGTGCTGGCAGCCCCGCTGGCTGGTCGCTTTGCCGACAGGCGCGGCCCGCATGGCGTGGTCGTGGCGGCAACGGTGCTGACGTTCGCCTCGTGGCTGGTGTTCGCGTTCTGGCAGTCGATCGCCGGGCTGATTGTTGGCGTGGTGCTGCTCGATTTCGCGATCCAGTCCTGCCAGGTGTCGAACCAGAGCATTATCTATGCCCTGCGTCCCGAGGCGCGGTCACGGATCAACACCGTCTATATGGGCAGCATGTTCCTTTCAGGCGCGGCGGCGTCCGGCGCGGCGACGACGGTGTGGCATGCATATGGCTGGACTGGGGTTTCGACGCTCGGGCTGTGTATTGCCGCGATCGGCGTGGCCTTGCAGACGCTCCGCCGCAAGGCCAAGTCTACCTGATTAGCCGGCGCGCAGTTCGTCCGCGAGCAGGCGAAATTCGTCTGCTCGCGGAGAGTTCTTGCGCCACACCAGCGCGATCTCGCGATTGGCATTGGGGGAGATCAGCGGACGGGCGACCACGTCCGTCCCGTTGAGAATGCCCGCGTCGATCGCCATTTCAGGCAGCATCGTGAGGCCAAGGCCGTTATCGACCATCTGCACCAGCGTGTGCAGCGAGGTGCCGATCATCGTTGCAGAGGCGCGCAGCTCGGGGCGGTTGCAGGCCGCGAGTGCGTGATCCTTCAGGCAATGCCCGTCTTCGAGCAGGAGCAGGCGGTTCTCGTCGATGATCTCGGGGCGGACTTCCGCCGGGGGATCGCGCGGATCGTCGGCGGGGAAGGCGACGAAGAAGGCGTCGAGTTCGATCGTCTCCTTCTCCACTTCGCCGGTCGAGAAGGGCAGGGCGAGCAGCACGCAGTCGGCGCGCCCGTGATGGAGCGATTCGATCGCCTGCTGGCTGGGCTCTTCGCGCAGGAAAAGCTTGAGGCTTGGCCGCTCGCGACGCAGGCGCGGAAGCATGCGAGGCAGCAGGAACGGCGCGATCGTGGGGATCACGCTCATGCGCACTTCGCCCGAAAGCGGCTTGCCGCTGGACTGCACAAGTTCGGAGAGTTCCTCGGTCTCGCGCAAGATACGGTGGGCCTTCTCGACCACCGCATTACCCAGCGGGGTGAAGCGGACGGCGCGCTTGGTGCGCTCGACCAGTACGACGCCCAGCAGCGCTTCCAAATCGCGCAGGCCCGCCGACAGAGTAGACTGCGAGACGAAGCAGGCTTCGGCAGCGCGACCGAAATGGCCATGCTCATGCAGCGCAACCAGATATTGCAGCTGCTTGAGCGTGGGCTGATAGACCGTCATGCGTTCCGAGCCTCTCCGGCTCAGTCGCTTGTTGTCGGGGAGGCGTCGGTCGTCGGGGCGGCGTCCTTTGCCGGGGCGGCGGGCGCGGCATCAACAACATCGTCGACGTGAGTCATCTTGAGGCGACCGTTCTCGACCGCGAAGGCGAGCTTGCCCTCGACCAGATCGACCGCATCGTGGCCGAATACCTCGTAGCGCCAGCCGGTGAGCACCGGCAGGTTCTTGCGCACGCCCGAGGCCAGCATTTCCAGCTCGTCGCTGCGGGCAAGCAGGCGTGCGGCGACGTCGATCTCGCGCGCGCGGATCTTGAGTAGCAGCTTGAGCAGGTCCGCGACTAGCACGCCTTCCTTGCCGAGCGGCGCGCCGCGCGGGGTGCGCGGGGGCATGTCGTCCTCGGTCATCGGCTGGGCTTTGGCGATGGCATTCATCAGCCGCTTGCCGATCTCGTTGTCCTTCCACCCTTGCGAGAGGCCGCGCACCTTGGCGAGGTCGGCCTGGGTTTTGGGCGGGTGGCTGGCGAGGTCGGCCAGTGTCTCGTCGCGGGCGATGCGGCCGCGCGGCAGGTTCTTGCCCTGCGCTTCGATCTCGCGCCATTCGGCAATGGCCCTCAGGCGACCGAGCACTTGCGGATTGCGGCCCGGTGCCTTGATGCGCTTCCACGCCTGCGCGGGATCGCTGCGATAGTGCTCGGGATCGGCGAGCTTTTCCATTTCCTCGTCCAGCCACTGGCCACGCCCGGTCTTGATCAGGCGCTTGAGCATCTTGGGGAAGATCTTGGACAGGTGTGTCACGTCGCCGATGGCATATTCGATCTGACGCTCAGTCAGGGGGCGGCGCGACCAGTCGGTAAAGCGCGCGCCCTTGTCGATGGTGAGACCCTGCCACGATTCGACGAGGTTGGAATAGCCGATCTGTTCGGACTGGCTGATCGCCATCATCGCGATCTGCGTGTCGAAGATCGGATGCGGGGTGCGACCGGTGGCGTTGAAGATGATCTCCACATCCTGACCGCCGGCATGGAAGACCTTGAGGACGTCCTCGTTGCGCGTCAGCAGGTCGTAGAGCGGGGTCATGTCGAGACCTTCCGCCATCGGATCAATGGCCGCCGCTTCCTCGGTATTGGCGATCTGCACGAGGCAGAGTTCGGGCCAATAGGTGTTTTCGCGCATGAATTCGGTATCGACCGTCACGAATTCGGATTTCGCGAGGCGTTCACACAGTTCGGCGAGCGTGTCGGAGGTCGTGATGAGCGGATGTATCTTCATGTGTCGGTGGCGTTACGACGAAGATGAACGGCGATCAACCGGCGCTGGAGGGCACTGTCACGATTCAGCGCTGTCTGCGACCGAAAATCCTCTGCAACAGTCCGGTCAGGCCCTTGGGGCGGTCCGGTTCGAGCGCTTCGGCGACCTGCTCGGGGGTGATCAGGCGGCGGCGCAACTGGCTGCCGGTCACATGCGAGCCGGGTAGGGGTAAGTGCCACGCGAACTCGTCGGAGCTTTCGGTGCCGGTGTACTCTTCGCGCGCCGCATCGTCCTCGCGGTGGCGGTTTTCGGCGGATTCGCCGGTCATTTCGGATATATCTCCGGTCTTCTTCGTTGGTGGCACCCGTAAAGAGGGTGTAACCGCATGTGGTTTCATCCGTATTGCGGATCAAGGTTTCCACGGACGAAAGGATAGAGGCGCCGGGGGCTTGCGTGCGGTCTTGTTGATGCGAAAAACACGCGGCATCTGGAAATCGCGGCGGCTCTGGACTAGAGGGCGCGGCTTGCAACACGCTTCACCCGACAATCACGCGGACACGCCATGACCCATCCCTATCGTTCCCACACCTGCGGCGCCCTGACCTCTGCCGAGGTCGGCCAGACTGTCCGCCTCTCGGGCTGGGTCCATCGCAAGCGCGATCACGGCGGCGTCCTGTTCGTCGACCTGCGCGATCACTACGGCATGACCCAGGTCGTGACCGACAGCGACAGCCCGGCGCTGGCCGTGCTCGATTCGCTGCGTGCGGAATCGGTCGTGACGATCGAGGGCGTGGTGAAGGCGCGCAGCGAAGGCACGGTGAACCCGAACCTCGCGACCGGCCAGATCGAGGTCTATGCCCGCGCCGCCACGGTGCTGGGCAAGGCCGAGGAACTGCCGATGCCGGTGGCAGGTGAGCAGGAGTACCCGGAAGACATCCGCCTGCGCTACCGCTTCCTCGACCTGCGCCGCGAGACGCTCCACGCCAACATCGTCAAGCGCACGAAGATCATCTCGGACATGCGCCGCAAGATGGAAGGCATCGGCTTCACCGAATATGCGACGCCGATCCTGACCGCCTCGTCGCCAGAGGGCGCGCGCGATTTCCTGGTGCCAAGCCGCATCCACGCGGGCAAGTTCTATGCGCTGCCGCAGGCGCCGCAGCAGTACAAGCAGCTGCTGATGGTGGCCGGGTTCGACCGTTACTTCCAGATCGCGCCCTGCTTCCGCGACGAAGACCCGCGTGCCGACCGCCTGCCGGGCGAATTCTACCAGCTCGACCTCGAAATGAGCTTCGTCACGCAGGAAGAAATCTGGGAAACTATGGAGCCGGTACTCCAGAGCGTGTTCGCCGATTTCGCCGAGGGCAAGCCGGTCACCCCGGCTGGCAGCTTCCGCCGTATTCCGCACGCCCAGTCGATGCTGGACTACGGCTCGGACAAGCCGGACCTGCGCAACCCGCTGATCATCAAGGATGTGACCGAGCACTTCGTCGATTCGGGCTTCGGCATCTTCGCAGGGATCGTCGCGAACGGCGGCAAGATCCGCGCGATCCCGGCACCGGGCGCAGGTGCGGGCAGCCGCAAGTTCTTCGACGAGATGAACGTGTGGGCACGCGGCGAGGGCTATTCGGGCCTTGGCTACATCAATATCAAGGACGGCGTTCCCGGCGGCCCGATCGCCAAGAACCACGGCGAGGAAAAGACTGCCGCGCTGATCGAAGCGCTGGGCCTTGGCCCCAACGACGGCGTGTTCTTCGCGGCGGGCAAGGAAGAGCAGGCGGCCAAGCTGGCAGGGCTCGCCCGTATCCGTACCGGCGAGCAGCTGGACCTGATCGACAAGGACCGCTTCGAGCTGTGCTGGATCGTCGACTTCCCGTTCTATGAGTGGGACGAGGACAACAAGAAGGTCGACTTCGCGCACAACCCGTTCTCGATGCCGCAGGGCGGGATGGAAGCGCTGGAGAATCAGGACCCGCTGACGATCAAGGCCTACCAGTACGATCTGGTCTGCAACGGCTTCGAGATCGCTTCGGGCTCGATCCGTAACCAGAGCCCCGAACTGATGGTCAAGGCCTTCGAGATGGTGGGTCTGACCAAGGCCGACGTCGAGGAGCGCTTCGGCGGTCTGTACCGCGCATTCCAGTACGGCGCCCCGCCGCACGGCGGCATGGCAGCTGGCGTCGACCGTATCGTGATGCTGCTGTGCGGCGCGCAGAACCTGCGTGAAGTGGCGCTGTTCCCGATGAACCAGCGCGCGGAAGACCTGCTGATGGGCGCGCCGACTCCGGCAGAGCCCCGTCAGCTTCGCGAACTGCATATGCGCGTGGTCGAGCCGCAGAAGCCTGCGGTAGCTGGCAACGTGGTGACGCCCAGCGCGGGCTGACCCTTCGCGTTCCGATGTGCGCCGGGCGAATGCCCGGTTGTCGATAGCAGCGCCCGTGCTACTCCCTTGGCTTGCAAGGAGAGCGGCACGGGCGTCTGTCGTTTCAGATGGGCGGTTTCGGTCGTTGCTCCGGTCATATGGGAAAGGGAAGCAGGCATGATCGGCATTTCGTTCGTGACGCTGGGCTGCGACGACGTGGCGCGGGCCAAGGCGTTCTATCGCGAGGGGTTCGGCTGGGAGCCGGATTTCCAGATGGACGATCTGGCGTTTTACAAGATGGGCTCGCTCACCTTCGCGCTGTGGGAAAAGGCGCAGCTGGAAGGCGACATGAAGCGTGCTTGTGCGCCTGCGGGCAGCTTTTCACTGGCCCACAACGTCGAAAGTCAGGCGGCGGTCGAGGCGCTGATGGATCGGCTGGTCGCGGCGGGCGGCACGTTGCTGCGCGCCGCGGATGCGCCGGAATATGGCGGCTGGCGCGGCTATGTCGCTGATCCTGAAGGCAATGCCTGGGAAATCGCGTGGAACGAACAATGGTCCGTTGACGCCAGTGGCACGGTGACATTCGACGTTTGAGCGGGTTTGCGGCAACGCTCGTCGATCAGGTGCGTTTGCGCCGGGGAACACCTGTGTCGGCCCCTCTTGCCAGCGCGCCGGGTTCTGACTAGGGCGAACTCTGAATTTATTGATCCTCCGGATGTGTGAAGGGATTTTAGAATGAGCGATACTGCGGATCGGGTTAAGAAGATCGTCGTCGAGCACCTGGGCGTCGAAGCCGACAAGGTCACCGAAGATGCAAGCTTCATCGACGATCTGGGCGCAGACTCGCTCGACATCGTCGAGCTGGTCATGGCCTTCGAGGAAGAGTTCGGCGTTGAGATCCCCGACGATGCTGCTGAGAAGATCAGCACCGTCTCGGATGCGATCAAGTACATCGACGAGAACAAGGGTTAATCCCTGGGGCTGATCTTTCAGCCTTTGCTCCGGGTGGGGCCGCCTTGCAAAAGGCGGTCTTTTGCCGGAACCCGGATTGAAATCGACAGGCTCGCCCTCTAAGGGGGCGGGCCTGTTGCCGTCTTGGCTGGTGATGGCTACATCGTGCCTTCGCCGAGTGAAGCCGCTTCGGCCCTGTGTTGTTTTTTGGCCTGCCGCCACAATTGGAGGCCGCCAATTGGAGAGCGTGAATGCGTCGCGTCGTCGTAACCGGACTTGGTCTTGTCACCCCGCTGGGAGCTGACGTCGAGACCACCTGGGCCAACATCCTTGCCAGCAAGTCTGGCGCAGGCACGATCACCAAGTTCGACACGGCCGGGCAGAAGTGCACGATCGCCTGCGAAGTGAAGCCTGCCGATCACGAGTATGGCTTCGACGCGAACAAGCGCGTCGATCACAAGATCCAGCGCCAGGTCGATCCGTTCATCGTGTTCGGCATCGATGCCGCGGGCCAGGCGCTCGAAGACGCCGGTCTCACCGACATGAGCGAGGAAGATAAGCTCATGGCCGGTTGCTCGATTGGTTCGGGCATCGGCGGTCTGCCGGGCATTGAAAGCGAATCGCTGGTGCTCGACCAGAAGGGCCCCGGCCGCGTCTCGCCGCACTTCGTGCACGGGCGCCTCATCAACCTGATCTCGGGTCAGGTCTCGATCAAGTACGGCCTCAAGGGGCCGAACCACGCGGTCGTCACCGCATGCTCGACCGGCGCGCACTCGATCGGTGACGCGGCCCGCATGATCAAGGACGGCGATGCCGACATCATGCTGGCAGGCGGCGCCGAATCGACCGTGTGCCCGATCGGCATTGCCGGTTTCGCGCAGGCCCGCGCGCTCAATACCAGCTTCAACGATCGCCCCGAGGCGGCGAGCCGCCCCTACGACAAGGACCGTGACGGCTTCGTCATGGGCGAGGGCGCCGGTGTTCTGGTGCTCGAAGAGTACGAGCACGCCAAGGCGCGCGGCGCGAAGATCTACTGCGAAGTGATCGGCTATGGCCTCTCGGGCGATGCCTATCACGTCACCGCCCCGCATCCCGATGGCGACGGCGCCTACCGCTCGATGGCCATGGCGCTGAAGAAGGCTGGCATGACGCCTGCCGACATCGACTACATCAACGCCCACGGCACCTCGACCATGGCCGACACGATCGAACTGGGCGCGGTGCGCCGTCTGTTCGGCGATGACATTGGCAAGGTTTCGATGAGCTCGACCAAGTCGGCCATCGGCCACTTGCTGGGTGGTGCCGGTGCGGTCGAATCGATCTTCTGCATCCTGGCGCTGCGCGACCAGATCGTGCCGCCCACGCTGAACCTCGATACGCCTGACGAGGGCTGCGAGGGCGTCGATCTGGTGCCGCACGTTGCCAAGAAGCGCGAAGTGCGCGCCGTGCTCAACAACAGCTTCGGGTTTGGCGGGACCAACGCCAGCCTGGTGATGCGCAAGATCGACTGATGCTGTCGCGTCGCGGCTGCGTCGGAACTGCGGCGCTTGCCGTTGGCGCTCTTGCAGGAATAGTCTGGCTGCTGGGTGGCTGGTACGGTTCGGGTCCTTTGAAGAAGGATGCGACCTTTCTGGTGCCCAGCGGCGCCACGCTGCCAACTGTCGCTGCGCGGTTGCAGGAAAAGGGCCTGATCGGCTCGGCGACCGGCTTCACCCTGCGGGCCCGCGTGTTTGGCGGCGGCGGGGCGATCAAGGCGGGCGAGTTCGCGATCCCCGCTCACGCCAGCGCCGCACGGGTGCTGGCGATCATCACCAGCGATGACATGGTCCAGCGCTTCGTGACCATTCCCGAGGGGATGCCCTCGATCATGGTCTATGACCGGCTGGAAGCGAACAAGCAGCTGACCGGCAATCTCGCCGTGCCTGAAGAGGGCTCGGTCCTTCCCGACACCTATCTGATAGACAAGGGCGAAACCCGCGAATCGGTGCTGCGTCGCATGCAGGCGGGCATGGCCCGCACGGTCGAGGAACTTTGGGCGAAGCGCGGCGCCAACCTCGTGGTCAAGACGCCCGAGCAGGCCGTGATCCTGGCGTCCATCGTCGAGAAGGAAACCGGCAAGCCCTCCGAGCGTGCGATGGTGGCCGGGCTCTATTCCAACCGCCTGCGCACCGGCATGCTGCTTCAGGCCGATCCGACAATCATCTACCCGATCACCAGGGGCAAACCGCTGGGGCGCCGGATCAAGCAATCGGAAATTCAGGCGGTCAACGACTACAACACCTATACTCGCGTAGGCCTGCCGCTGCACCCCATCACCAATCCGGGCCGCGCCTCGATCGAGGCGGTGCTGCACCCGGCGGCGACTAAGGCGCTCTATATGGTGGCAGATGGCACCGGCGGTCATGTCTTCGCCGATACGCTGGCCGAGCATAACCGCAACGTGGCCAAGTGGTTCGCCATTCGCCGCGCGCGGGGCGATATGTGAGCGACAGGGCGCGGGTGCGTGGAGCCGGGCGCGAGTAGGGGAGTCATCCACCGTTCAGCCCGGCGTTCCTAGTCGCTTGGTTGGCCCATGCGGGCGGCACGGACAGTCTTTCTGGAGAGGTCATGCGATACGTTCTGGCGCCGGTTCTGGCTCCACTGATGATTCTGACGCCGCTCGCTGCGGCGTCGGCGGAAACGCCGCAGCAGGCGCAGCAATTGCCGCAGCAAGCTGTGCCCTCCTCGTCGCTCGGCACCCCATGCCCGATGCCGACGTGACGCCGGACCGCAGCTTCAAGGTGGAATGCGGCTATCGTTATCGCTTCACAACGCGTGGCTCGGTCGATTCCATTGTCGATTTCTATGCGCGGCAGGCGCGGGAAAACAGGCTCGTGCTTGCGAAGGATACGCGTGACCAGTTCCCCTATACCCGGATGCTCGGTTTCGATGAAAAGGGCGGTGTGAGGCTGCTGTTCGTGCAGATCGAGCGCAAGGTCGGTGTCAACACGGCCACGGTGACGTTTCGGACGCGCAAGGCAGCTGCCAGCTGCAATTGATCGAGAGGCGCTTGTAGCTGATACGCAGCCCCGCTGGAAAGTGGGCCTTGTGGCACCGGCGGTTGCAAAGCGCGTGCACCTCATGGCACGATCCGCCGAATGATCCTTGTGCGTGTGTCCGGGGCCTTTGATGCGTAATCCCAATCTTCCGCACCCCGACGAAGGGCTCGCCTCTTCGCGTAGGCGCGGGGCGCCCTTGCTCGTTACTGCCGAACTGCCGCCTGATGTCCAGGGCTGGGCAGACCAGTTGCGTCAGCAGCATTATCCGCCCGAGCGAAACCGGTTGCGCGCCCATGTGACGCTGTTCCACGCGCTGCCGCCCTCGGTCGAGGCGGAAGTGGTGCAGGTGCTGGCAGGCCTTGCTGCAAAGCCGTCGCCCCATGCCGAGATCTGCGGGGTGATGAAGCTCGAAAACGGCACCGCCTTTGCTGTCAATTCGCCGGAGATGGTGGATCTTCACGCCGATATCGCCGAGCGAATGCACGGTCTGCTTTCGCGTCAGGATGCACAGCCTCTCCGGTTGCATATTACCATCCAGAACAAGGTTGAAACGCGTCTTGCGCGCGCCTTGCAGGGCGAACTCGCCGCGAATTTCCGGCCACGTTTGTTCCGCTTTCAGGGCTTCGGGCTCTATGCCTGGGAGGAGGGATTGTGGCGTCCGTTGCGCACGATTGTTTTTCGTCGCTGAAGGTCATTTTCCCTGTTGACCAATTTGCGACCCACCCCTAGAGGACGCGGCCTGCACCGCAGCAACGGTGCACCAGATCGCATCTTCACTGGCTGAAGATCACGATGTGGCGGAGTAGCTCAGCTGGTTAGAGCAGCGGAATCATAATCCGCGTGTCGGGGGTTCGAGTCCCTCCTCCGCTACCACTGTTTTCAAACGGTTTTTCTGAAATTGTTGGAATCGTTCGGCTTATTTGGGCGAGCGTTTAGAAAGATAGTGCTCTTTCAGCCTGCGGGTTGCTGAAGTCATCAAGGGCGCATCATTCTGCCTGCATGCAGTGCAAAGCTAATGGTAGTGCTGAGCAACGGAGGCCGAGCTGCCGGGATCGGCTCTTGCTTCCTGTATGGCTGCCGTATGCTGGGCATACTTTCACCTCCTCTTCATGGTAGCCGCCGCCCCGCTCAAATGCGCGAAAACGCCCAGCGAGTGCTGGATGGTCGCTGGGTGGTGTTGAAAAGCAGGGCGCAATGATCTGCATTTTCTTCGAGATGTTGGGGGCGGTTGCGGGCGAGAAACGGATGTCACCGCCCGCAGTCTGCCTCTTCGGCCCGTTGAGCGAGAGCGCCAGGGGTTGTTTCAGGCGGCAGGTGTCCAGCCGCCGCCGAGTGCGCGGATAAGGTCGATGCTGGCCTCGACACGGCGTGTGTCGAGTGCGATCACTGCGCGCCGGACCCGCAATGCAGTCGTTTGTGTGGTGACGACAGTAAGGTAGTCCTCGGCGCCTTTGCGATAGCGATTGAGGCTGAGCTGTTCTGTTTGCCCGGCCTGCTGCTGTGCCGCAGTTTCGGCCCTGGTCTCATCGCCCAGGTGATGCAGGCGCGAGAGGCTGTCTTCGACCTGCTGGAAGGCATCGAGAACGCAAGTGCGGTAGTCTGCCGTTGCCTGTGTCCACTGCGCGCGAGCCTCTTCGACCTTGGCGTGACGCTTGCCGCCATCGAAGACTGAAAGCACGGCGCGTGGTCCCAGCGACCAGAAGATGTTGGATGCGCTCAGCAGTCCGGCGATGCCGGTGTTCTCCAGCCCACCTTCGCCGCCGAGCATCAGTTGGGGGAAGAATGCGGCCTTGGCGACGCCGATACGCCGGTTGGCCGCGAACATGCGCCGCTCGGCAGCGGCAACGTCGGGGCGACGTTCCAGGAGCGTGGACGGCACCCCAACGGGCGTGTCCGGTATGGTGGGCATCTGGGTGGACGCGGCCAGTGAGAAGGAACTGGCAGGTGTGCCTATCAGGCTGGCTATCGCATGTTCCAGCAGGGCGCGCGAATTGTTGAGGTCCGCGAGCTGCGCACGAGCTTCCTGCAACTGTGTGCCCGACTGGCCTGTCTCGATGCCGCTGGCGATGCCATCTGCGAAACGGCGGCGGGTCATCGCATCGGCGCGGCTGTAATCATCGACCGTTTCACGCAGCAGTTCGATCTGCCGGTCATCACCGCGCAATTCCACATATGTATGCGCTAGCTCGGCCTCCAGGCTGAGACGGATCGCGGCAAGGTCATCGGCACTGGCCTGCGCGTCCGCGCGTCCTGCGGCGACGGAATTGCTGACCCGCCCCCACAGGTCGACCTCGTAGCTTACTGCACCGCCCAAGGCGTCGTCGGAGTAGGTGTCCGGCTGGGTGCTGCCTCTCAGCGGACGATTGTCAGACTGGCGATCATACATCGGATCGGCGCCCAGCCCAATATGGGGCAACGCCGCCGAGTGCGCTTCCTTCAGATCGGCTTGTGCTTCCTGATAACGGCCCAAGGCCGCCTGCAACGTGGGGTTGTCACTGCCGATCTTCGTCTCCAGCCCATCCAGGGTCTGATCGCCGTACACTGTCCACCATGCGCCGGAGATAGCCGGGGAGGCGGGGGAGGCGGGCTGCCATGGCCCGGCCTCCTTGTAGGCAGCAGGTGCCGTGACGATCGGCGGATGATAGGCGGGGGCCTGCGAGCAGGCTGCCAGTGCAGTGGAGGCCAGCACTGCCAGCGTGAGGGCACGCCATCCCGCGGAACGGTCAGCCATGCGCGTTCTCCACCTGGACCTGTTGGCCCTGTGTGATTGAATCCGCCGGATTATCGACGACCTGCATGCCTTGCGACACGCCGGAGATCACTTCCACGGTGCTGCCCATATCGCGGCCGAGCGTGACGTTGTGCAGGGCAATGCGATGATCGGGCGTGACGGTTGCCACTTGTGTGCCGGCAGAACGGAAGATCAGTGCGCTTGAAGGGATGGTCACGGTGTGGACGTCACCGGGCAGGTCGAAATCGACTTCGGCATAGCCGCCGGGCTTCAGTTTACCGTCGGGGTTATCGACCAGAAGCTGGACATTGAGCGTACCATTGCCGGTGTTGATGACACCGGCCGAGCCCACGACGTGCGCGGCGAACGTCAGGCCAGGATAGCTTGGCGTTGTCAGCGTGGCGGTGAGACCGTCATGGATAGCGGCAGAGAAGTCCTGAGGAACGCCGACGTAAAGGCGGATCTTGTGTAGGTCTGCCACTTCGAACATCGGTTGCGGGTTGCTGGCGCCTGGACCGACAAGATCCCCGATGTCCGCATTGCGGGCCGAGACGACGCCTGCGAAAGGCGCACGCACGACGGTATAGCTCTTGAGGGCGAGCAGACGGTCGAGGTCGGCTTTGGCTGCGGCAACTCCGGCGCTTTTTGCTGCTGAATCGCTGTTCTTTTCGTCGGCTTCCTGACGTGAGACCGAGTTGGAAGACAGCAGGTCGTTCCAGCGCGCTGCGGTCGTCTTGGCGAGACCTGCATCAGCATTGGCCTGTGCCAGCTGGGCGCGGGCCTGCGCGATCTGCTGATCCAGTTCAGGCGTGTCGATCGTGCCCAGTGCGGTTCCGGCAGCAACGTTCGCGCCGATGTCCTTCGACCAGCTGCCGACATAGCCGTTTACGCGGGCATACAGCTTGGCCTCGTTCCAGGCTGCCATCGTGCCCGGCAGCGACAGCGAATGGCTTTTGGCGTTGGCGCCGACAGGTACGAGGTGGACGCTTTGCACTGTGCGCGCATCGGCCCAGTGCTGGGCGGCATGGTGCTGGTTCATGCGGCTGACGGCGCCGGTCGCAACGACACCAGCTGCGATGAGAACGGCGACGATGCCAGCGGTCTTGAGGCCACGCGGCGCGCGCGCGGTGTCCTGCTGGGGAGTGGATTCATGCATGGGCGATGTCTCCCTGGGGAAGATCGGAGGAGGTGGAATGGTCAGGTACGGTGTCGGGCGAAGGCGCCGGGCGGTACTTGCGATGGACGATCGAGAACACCACCGGCACGAAGACGAGGGTCGCCATCGTCGCGCAGATGAGGCCGCCGATCACGGCACGGCCGAGGGGAGCGTTTTGTTCACCACCATCGCCAAGGCCGAGGGCCATCGGCCCCATGCCGATGATCATCGCCAGCGCGGTCATCAGGACGGGGCGGAAGCGCGTTGCACCCGCCGCAAGCGCGGCCTTGGTGGCGTCGCCCAGTTCGAGCAGTTTCTCTCGGGCGAAGCTGACTACCAGCACGGCGTTTGCGGTGGCCACGCCCATGCACATGATCGCGCCGGTGAGAGCAGGCACCGAGAGCGGGGTGTGCGTGGCGAACAGCATCCACACGATCCCGGCCAGTGCCGCAGGCAGTGCCGAGACGATCACCGCAGGGTCCACCCAGCTCTGGAAGTTGACGACGATCAGCAGGTAGATCAGCACGATGGCACCCGCGAGGCCCAGCAACAGACCGGTGAAGGCGGTGTTCATCGTTTCCACCTGCCCGCGTAGATGCACGCTGGCACCTGCCGGAAGATCGGCGTGAGTGTCCTTCAGGATCGTATCGATATCGGCAGCTACCGCGCCAAGATCGCGGCCCTGTGGTGCGGCGTAGACATCGAAGGCGGGCTGCACGGCATAGTGCGAAACCACCGCAGGCGAAGGCTTGCGCACGATCTGGCCGATCCCGCCCAGCGTCTGGAAAGCGCCCTTGCTGCCTGTCACGGGGATCGAATCCATCGCAGACATGCTGTCGGTACGATATTCCGGCATCTGCACGACGATGGGATAGGACACACCATTCTTCGGGTTCAGCCAGAAGGTGGGCGCGACCTGGAACGAACCGGAGAGATCCACCGAAAGGCTGTTCGTCACGTCCGCTTCGGTGATTCCATCGCGATCAGCCTCGGCACGGTTCACGTTGACCTTGAGCTCCGGATAGTTCTCTGCCTGCTGCAGGCGAACATCGGCGATGCCAGCGACATGGCCGATCTTGCGCACCAGTTCCTGGGCGTAGGCTTCGTTGGCCGTGGTGTTCGGCCCCGTCACCATGACGTCGATCGGCGCAGGTGAGCCGAAATTCAGGATCTGGCTGATGATGTCAGCCGGCAGGAACGAGAAGGTCGAGCCGGGGAACGTGTCGGGCAGAACCTTGCGTAACTGCTTCACGTAATCGGCGGTGGGTCCGTGATCCTTGGAAAGCGTCACCAGAATGTCGCCGTCCTGCGGGCCGACGCCGCCATCGTTGGAATAGGCACGGTTGATGCCGGAGACCGGCAGGCCGATGTTATCGACGATCGAGGCGATCTGCCCTAGCGGAAGGGTGCTGCGAATGCGGGCCTCGACATGATCGAACAGCGCGGCAGTTTCCTCAAGACGGGTGCCGACGGGCGCGCGTACATGGAGGTCGATCTGGCCGGCATCGATCGAGGGGAAGAAGTCGCGTCCCAGCATCGGGATGAGGGCGAAGGAGACGAGTACCACGGCAAGAAACCCCGGTACAAACACGCGTCGGCGTTCAAGCACGAAGGTCAACAATTCGACATACCAGCTGCGCACGGCCTCAAAACGCTTCTCGAAGCCCTGTTGGAAGCGGCGTAGCGGATTGTGGCTCTCGGGGCGTCCCGCCATTGCGTTGTGGCTGGCCATGACCTCGGCGGTGTGCGGCCCGGCATGGGCACGCAGCAGGAAGTTGCCCATCGTCGGCACCAGCGTGCGGGAGAGAACAAAGGAGGCGATCATCGCAAAGACCACTGCCTTGGCCATGGGCGCAAAGAGATAGCCTGCGATACCCGGCAGGAAGAACATCGGCACAAAGGCGATGCAGATGCACAGCAGCGAGACGAACGCCGGGCCGACGATCTGACGAGCGCCATCGAGGATCGACTCCCGCACGCCCTTGCCCTGTTCGAGGTGCCAGTTGATGTTCTCGATGGTGACGGTCGCATCGTCGACGAGGATGCCGACCGCGAGCGCCAAGCCGCCCAGCGTCATCACGTTCAGCGTTTCGCCGGTGATGGAGAGCCCGGCAACCGCAGCCAGGATTGCCAACGGAATTGATGCGGCGATAATTACGGTCGAGCGCCAGGAACCGAGGAACAGCAGGATCATCAGGCTGGTGAGTGCGGCGGCAATCACACCTTCGCGGATGACGCCCGACACTGCGGCCTTCACGAACAGCGACTGGTCGGACAGGGTGACGATCTTCAGATTCTTGGGCAGCGTCTCCCGCAGCTTGGGGAGCATGGCCTTGACCTGATCGACGATCGTCAGGGTCGATGCCGAGCCCGCTTTGAGAACGGTCATCAGCACCGAGCGGTGGCCGTCGACACGCACTTCGTTGCGCTGCGGCGGCGAACCATCGCGCACATGGGCGACATCGCTCATCAGCACGGTCACGCCGTCCACGGTCTTGATCGGCAGCGAATTGAGGGCATCGACCGCAGAGGGGCTGTTGTTCAGGCTGACATCGTATTCGTAGCGGCCGATCTTGGTTGTGCCGGCGGGGGTAATCTGGTTCTGCGCGGCCAGTGCCTCGCCGACGTCGGTGGCCGAAAGGTGGTGCGCGGCCAGAAGTTGGGGATCGAGGTCGATCTGGATCTGGCGCTCACGGCCGCCATAGGGCGAGGGAATGGCAGCTCCTTCCACCGAGGCAAGCGCGGGGCGGATGAAGTTCTGCCCGCTGTCGAACAGCTGCTTTTCCGAGAGATGGTTGGATGAAAGCGCCAGTTGCAGGATCGGCACGGTCGAGGCGTTGTAGTTCAGGATCAGCGGTGGCGTGATGCCGTGGGGCATCTGCTTGAGCACGGTCTGGCTGATCGACGTGACCTGCGCGGTGGCGGTGCGGATGTCGACACCGGGGCGGAAGAAGATCTTTACGATACCGATGCCGTTCAGCGACTGGCTCTCGATATGGTCGATGTCGTTGACAGTCGAGGACAGCGAACGCTCGTAATAGTAAATCACGCGGCCGGACATGTCCTCGGGCGGCAGGCCGCGATAGGACCATACGGCGGCGATCACGGGGATCTTGATGTCTGGGAAGATGTCGGTGGGTGTCTTAAGCCAGGCGGTGACACCTCCGATCAGGATCAGAATAGCTAGGACGACGAATGTCAGCGGCTTGCTGAGTGCGATCTTGACGATTTGGAGCATGGCCATCTCGGGTCAAAGCAGAACAGGTAGAGTGCGGTGCGTCATGTCGTGCCGCACTGCACCATCGAACTGTCGCGAGATCGGCCTCTGTGCGAGTTTGCGCTAGTGAATTAAAATTCACCTGGAAGCGGAGCGATTACGGCATCCGGTGGTGTCACCAGTGCGATTGCAAGACCGGGTTCGTTATCTCGAAGCTCCAGCTCGAACTGGTGCAAGTGAGCAATCGCAGCAACTATGCTGAGGCCGAGGCCGTATCCCGAAATGCCGCTGCCGACGATGCCTCGCTCGAAGCGATGGAGGGCTGTCGCTCGCTCTCCGGGGGCGATGCCGGGGCCGTCGTCGGCCACCGTGATGCGCACGGCGCCGCGAACATCCCGTGAAGCAGAGATCGAGATATGCCCGGCTGTCGGCGCATACTTGATCGCATTGTCGAGCAGGTTGCTGAGCGCTTCGAACAGCAGGCTGCCATCGGCAAACAGACACAGGGCGCTGGCGGAATGGCAGGTAAGGTTCTGGGTGCGCTCTTCGGCTAAGGGACGATAAAGGTCGATCAGCGTCGCCAGCAAGTCGCCCACATCTACAGGGGCGAAACCGGCTCGCCGGGTACGGGCCTCGATTTCGGAGATGCGCAGCAGGCCTGCGAAGCGCCCAAGAGCGTGATCCAGATCGCCGATCGCCGCGTCGAGCGCGCTGACGAGCGTAGGATTCCCTTCGTTTTTTGTGCGGATCTGCGAAAGCCGTCCGCGTACGCGCGTAAAGGGGGTGCGCAGGTCATGGGCGATCGCGTCAGTCACGGATTTTGTCTGGTTGACCACCTGTGCCACTTCCTCGACCATGGCGTTCACGGTGCGGGCGAACTGGTCGAACTCATCGTCGCGGCCGGTCAGCGGCATGCGCTCGTCGAAGCGGCCGGCGGCGATCCGGCGAGCGACGTTCTGCAAGTGGCTTACCCGTCGAAGCGGCGCCAGGCTGAGTGCGGTTCCCAGCGTCAGCATCAGCAACAGGATGACAAGGCCGCTGGCCACGAAAATAACGGTCACACGCTGGCGCAGATCGACCACAAGCGTGATATCCCTTCCGATCAGAAGCATGTCCCCTTTGCCGACAGGTACGGCAAGCAGCCTTATCGCGGTGCGGATTCCGGGCTGGGCCGCCAGGTCGTGCGGATGACGGTTCAGGGCGCTGACCCGCGCTGTCAGGTTTCCGGCAATTCGGTGCCCGGATGAATCCAGCAAGGCGTAATAGTTCAGTCCGCTGATATCGCGGGCGAGTGAGGAGTCGATTTCATGCGGCACGTCTTCAGATGGGATGGACTGCATGCGTACCGCCTCGCGCTTGAGGATGCGGTCCGTGCGCGCGTTTATCTGGTCGGCGCTGAACAGGTAGATGACGAGAATCAACAGCGCCACGCCCGCTATCGCGATGGCGCCCAGTACCACGGTCAGGCGAAAGGTGCTGGTGTTGCGGATATCAGCGAAACGCAGGCGCCAGGGGCGTGCGATGTCGCTCAGTCCAAAGCCGGGCGTTCGGGTTTCGGCGGTGTTCGGGCCGATATCCGAGGGGCGGTCCGAAACGCTGCTATCCGGCATCGAAACGGTATCCTTCGCCTTTCACCGTCACGATCGGGGAAGGGGTGCCGGGTTGGTCCAGCTTGCGGCGCAGGCGAGCGATATGGACATTGATGAGGTTCGCGCCGGGATCGAAGAAATACCCCCAGACCTTTTCGAAGATGATGCGGCGGCTGACGACCTCTCCGGCATTTCGCATAAGGAATTCGAGAAGGCGCAATTCCATGTGCAACAGCTTTACCGGTTCGCCATTGATGGTAACGCTGCGGCGTACCAGATCGAAGACGATCCCACCGCCCTGCAACATTACCGGCTCGTCGACACCGCCGGCGCTTGCGCGACGCAGCAGGACTTCCACCCGGACGGCCATTTCGCTCGGCGCAAAGGGCTTGACCAGATAATCGTCGCCACCGGCGCGCAGACCGGCGATCCGGTCGTCGACATCGCTGAGCGCACTGATCATCAGCACGGGGGCGGTAACGCCAAGGCGCCGCAATTCGCCCAGAACCTCAAGCCCGTCCATGTCGGGCAGCATGCGATCGAGGGTAAGGCAGTCGAACGAGACCTCCCCGGCACGGGCGATGGCCTCGGCGCCGGTCGCACGGTGTTCGGCTTCCTGTCCGTGCGATTGCAATTCCTCGACGATGACGCGGGCTGTAACCTCGTCATCCTCGATCACCAGTATCCTTGCCATGCCGCTGCCCTAGCAAGCCGGGCGCGACTGTCCAAGCGATTGCGTTTCTGGACATGCCACGGGGAAGAAGCCGGATGCGCTCGGGCTCTTCCCCTGCTTTCTCTCGGTGTTCAGGCTATCAGGCGCCGAACTTCTCGCGCAATTCGTAGAGCGCCAGCGCAGCCTTGGCGGCCTCTCCGCCCTTGTCCTTCTGGGCGGGGTCGGCGCGGACGATGGCCTGCGCTTCGTTCTCGACGGTCAGGATGCCGTTGCCGATGGCAAGGCCGTCCATCGTCATCGCCATGATGCCGCGCGCGGATTCTCCGGCGACGATCTCGAAATGGTAGGTTTCGCCACGGATGACGACGCCGATCGCGACGTAGCCGTCATAGTCGCCGGTCGCATCCGCCAGCGAGATCGCGGCGGGAATTTCCAGCGCGCCCGGTACGGTGATGACGTCCGCCTTGTGACCGGCAGCCTTGAGCGCGGCGCGGGCGCCGTTCACCAGCATGTCGTTGAGGGCGGCGTAGAAGCGGGCTTCGACGATGAGGAAGCGGGCCATGAATCTTATGCTCCGTAGGCGACGTCGGCGAGCGACGCGGTAGGGGTGGGGTTCAGCGGAATGGGGCGTTCACCGGCGATGGTAAGGCCGTAGCCCTCCAGGGCGATCAGCGAATGGCGCGAATTGCTGAGCAGGATCATGTCGTGGATTCCCAGTTCGGCCAGGATCTGGGCGCCGATCCCGTAATCGCGCAGTTCATCGGCTTCGGGCGCGGGCGCCGCCGTCGATGCGGTCTGCCCCATCCGGTTGATGAGGACGATCACCCCTTGGCCTTCCTCGGCGATGATGTCCATCGCGCGATGCAGCAGGCCGGTGCGGTTGGGAGCATTTTCGCCCAGAACGTCGGCATACATGGACAGCGCATGCATGCGCACCAGGGTGGGCTTGTCGGGATCAAGGCGCCCCTTGATCAGCGTCAGCGTCTCGTCGCCGGTGGCGCGGTTGTGATAGGTGCGTGCCACCCATTCGCCGCCATGACGGCTGCGGAATGTCCGCTCGCCCCGCGCTTCGACCAGGCGGTCGTGGCGGCGGCGATAGGCGATGAGATCGCGGATCGTGCCGATCTTGAGATCGTGAAGGCGGGCAAAGGCCATCAGGTCGTCCATGCGCGCCATCGTGCCGTCGTCCTTCATGATCTCGCAGATCACGCCGGACGGATTGAGCCCGGCGAGGCGCGAGATGTCGACGGCGGCCTCGGTATGGCCGGTACGCACCAGCACGCCGCCCTCGCGGGCGCGCAGCGGGAAGACGTGGCCGGGCGTCACGATATCCTCGCGCGACTTGGTGCCGTCGATGGCGACCGAGACGGTGCGCGCGCGGTCGGCGGCGGAGATACCGGTGGTCACGCCTTCGCGCGCCTCGATCGAGACGGTAAAGGCGGTCTCATGACGGGTGCCGTTGTTGCGGCTCATCAGGTCGAGGCCAAGCTCGTCGATCCGGCGGCCGGTGAGGGCAAGGCAGATCAGGCCGCGACCGTGCGTGGCCATGAAGTTGATCGCAGCGGGCGTCGCCATTTGCGCGGGGATGATGAGGTCGCCTTCGTTCTCGCGGTCTTCATCGTCGACGAGGATGAACATGCGGCCATTGCGCGCCTCGTCGATGATCTCCTCGATGGGACGAGGACCGGGCGGTCGTCGTTCGAGGCGAGGAAGCGCTCCAGCTTGCCGAGCGTATCGGCGGTGGGATTCCAGCTTTCCTCGGCGCAATCGCGCAAGGTGTTGGCGTGAAGGCCTGCGGCGCGCGCAAGGCCCGCCTTGCTCATGCCGCCTTCGCTGACGAGGCGGCGGACCTGATCGATGATGTTGCCGGACATTGAAATCTCATTCGCACATTATGATGTGATTTCCATGTGGCGAATATCACATCGTGATGCAAGGAGATTGTCAGAGGCCGTCGTCCGCCTCGTGGCGAATCTCGTCCGCGCGGCGGCGTTTGCGGGCCTGAAGATCGCGCAGGCGCGGGATGCGGTCGTCGATCACATCGGCCAGAACGGCGCCGCGCTGCCCGGCGGGGCGGTCGGGTCCGGCGGTCGAATCGCAGAAGGTCTGGCGTTCGATCTCGGCGTTGAGCAGGGCGCCGAGCAGGACGCCGTAGGCGCTGAGGAACAGCCACATGAGGAACACGACGATGGCCGACAGCGAGCCGTACGTGGCGTTGTAGTTGCTGATATAGGCGACGTAGAGCGAGAAGCCGAACGAGACCAGAATCCACAGTAGCGTCGCCAGCAGCGAGCCGGGGGCGAGCCAGCGCCACTTGGCGGGGCGGCGATCCGGCCCATAGCGCATGATCAAAGCGAAGCCGCAGGAGCCCAGCGTCACCGCCAGCGCCCAGGTGAGCCATTTGAAGAACAGCGCGGTGGAATCGCCGAGGTAGTACATTGCCTGTGTTTGCAGCCACGCAAAGACGCCGCCCGAAAGAACGCCCGTCAGCGCAAGGCCGATGGCGGCGACTGTCAGCGAGGCCGCGCGCATCCACAGCGCTATGAAGCTGCGGGTCTCGCGCTCCTCATTGATGATGTTGAGCGCGCTGATCATTCCGTTGGCAGCGCGCATGCCGCCATAGATTGCGAAGAAAAGCGCGATGATCAGGGCGAAGCCGGTCACGCCGTGGCTGGTGCTGACGATCTGCATGAGCTGCGCCTCGATCAGGCGGGCGACGTCGCCGGGCACGACCTTGACGATCGCCTCCATCTGCCCGCGCACCGTCTGCACATCGCCGATAAGGCCATAGGTCATGACCGTCGCGGCGATCAGCGGGGTGATGGCAAGGAAGGTATAAAAGGCCAGGCCTGCCGAAAGCAGGGCCAGTTCGTGAAAGCCGATCATCACCCATACGCGCTTCAGCACGCGGCGCCAGGCCGAGAGCGGCATCTGCCAGGGCGCCCGCGCAAAGGCGCCGGGGGGATGTTGTTGTGGATCGGTTGCCGGATTCATCACGCGCGGGCTGGCCTTTCGGGAACTTTCGGTGTTGCAATGCGATAGGCGTATTCAGGAAGATTCGGACTATCCGTTATGGACAGGTGTCCGATCTCATGAGGGGGATGACTCGTCACATATCGCATGTCTTGGCTAATGGACCATCAGGCGGCTGGTTCCCGGCGCAGAGTGCGCAAGGCTTTTGCGCAGGCCCGCGGAGTGCAGGCGGGATCGTTGACGCTCGTCGCGGTTCTGGCGCTGGCGAGCGTCCCTGCCATTGCGCAGGATACGGCAAAGGACGATGCGGCCAAGGCCGATACCGCGCAGCAGCCTTCGGCACCGAGCGCCGCGCCTGACGCCGCGCCGGACGGGGCGCAGGCGCAGGATGCCGATGTCTCGCTGGAGGCGGGCAAGGTCCCGGTTCCGGCAGCGCCAGCCGACGTGCCGCTGCCCAAGGTCGATCCGGTCATCACCGATCAGGAATTCAACGGCGCCGTGCCCGCGCTTTCGCCGCAAGACGATCCGGAGATGGACAAGCCTCTGGAATCGATCGGCGATTTCGAGTCCCGCATGGCGCGCGAGCAAGCGGCTCCGGCTGCGGATGGGCAGGCGGCCAAGGCGCAGTCCGCTGCCGCAGCTTCTCCTGCGACCGCAGCGGCGAATGCTTCCGCATCGCAGGGCACCTCTGCGGATGTCGCTGCCAATCCCTCCAGCGATCCCGAACTGTCGCAGCCGCTCCCGGCCCTGAACAGCTTCGAGGTGACGCCGGTTCAGTTCACGGCCAAGGACGAGAACGCCAAGCAGCCGGAAGTGCGTTATGTCACGGTGCTCAAGGGCCTCGAAAACGCCGATGAAGAGACCGACACGAACATGGCCAGCCAGTTCAAGTCGCTCTCGGCGCTCGACAAGGGGCATGGCAAGGCGGCGAACCTCGCGATGCTGTCGGCGCGGCTGACCGAGGACAGCAAGCTGATGGAGACCATCCTGGCCTCGCAGGGGTGGTATTCGCCGGTGGTGCGGACCCGGATCGACCCGGCAGATGAGGCCGGCGGTCCGCTGAAGGCGAGCGTCACGGTGACGCCCGGCACGCGATACACTTTTGCCTCGATCGACGTTCAGGCGGGGACGACGATCCCTGCGGATTTGATTGCAAAAAACGTCGCGCTCAAGGTCGGGCAGCCGATCGTGGCGGACCGGGTGCAGGGCGCCGAGGCGCAGATCGCCGTGGTCCTGCCCGAGAACGGCTATCCTTTCGCCAAGGTCGGCCAGCGCGACATTCTGCTCGATGAGGATACCGGCAAGGGCGATTACACGCTGCCGGTCGATGTCGGCGCGCGGGGCAGCTTCGGGGGCTTCACCACCGAGGGCGATCTGGCCTTCGATGCCAAGCACGTTGCGGTGCTTTCGCGCTTCAAGCGCGGTGAACTGTACGACAGCCGCAAGGTGGACGATCTTCGCAAGGCGCTGGTGGCGACCAGCCTGTTCTCGACCGTGACTGTAGAACCCAAGGACAGCGGCGAGAAGGCGCCCGATGGCACCGAATACGTCACGCTGGACGTGAAGCAGGATGCAGGTCCCTCGCATACCATCGCCGCGCAGCTTGGCTATGCGACGGGCGAGGGCGCAACGGCCGAGGCGACCTGGACTCATCGCAACATCTTCCCGCCCGAAGGCGCGCTGATCGCGCATGTGCTGGCCGGTACGTTGCAGCAGGGGGCAGGGCTGACCTTCCGCCGCTCGAACGCGGGCAAGCGGGATCGCACGTTCGAACTGGTCGCGGAAGCCTTCCACAACGATTACGACGCCTACAGCGCCTATACCGGGCGCATTGCCGCCAAGATCAGCCGGGATTCGACGAATATCTGGCAGAAGAAGATCACCTATGCCTATGGCGTGGAGGTTCTGGGCACGGCGGAAACCGATTACGAGCCCTCGACGCAGACGCGCGACCGGCACACCTTCTATGTCGCCGGGGTCAGCGGCCAGATCGGCTACGATACCAGCGACAACCTGATGAACCCGACCAAGGGCTATCGCGTCACCCTGTTCGCAGAGCCCGAGACGACGCTGCGCTCCGGCTTCAATCCGTACGTGCGCAGCCAGCTCGATGTGTCCGGTTATCAGCCTTTCGGTGACAGCTTCGTGCTGGCGGGCCGGCTGCGGCTGGCGACGATCCAGGGCTCCGGGCTCTATGATATCGCGCCCTCGCGCAGGCTCTATGCCGGTGGCGGTGGCTCGGTACGCGGTTATGCGTACCAGTCGCTGGGCGAGCAGGCGCCGGACGGCAAGCCGGTCGGCGGGCGCAGCCTGAACGAAGCCTCGGTCGAGGCGCGCTATCGCTTCGGCAATTACGGCGTTGTCGCCTTTGTCGATGCCGGGCAGGCCTATGCGCAGACCACGCCGCAGTTCAACGATTTGCGCTATGGCGTGGGTATCGGCGGGCGTTTCTACACCAACTTTGGCCCGTTCCGCCTCGATGTGGCGACACCGATCGACCGGCGTCCGGGTGAGGGACGACTCAACATCTATGTCTCGATCGGGCAGGCATTCTGATGGCGGGCACGGACGATACGAACGACACGGGATCGATGAACGGGGACAACACCCGTGAGGCCGGGGATCATGGGCCTGAAGATCAGTTCGCTGCGACCGGATCTGAAACGATGGGCGAAGACGATCTGACATCGCCCCGCCGCACCGTTTGGCAGCGCGTTCGCATGCGCCTGCTCAAGACGGTGATCGCGGCGATCCTGGGCGTGATCGCGCTGGCGGCGCTGATCGTCTTCGGGATCAACACCGGGCCGGGGCGGCGCTTCGTGGCCGACCAGATCGGCGCGTTGAAGTTCGCCAACGGCATGCGGATCACCGTGGGTCGGATCGACGGATCGCTCTACTCGAAGATGACACTGCGCGATCTGTCCGTGCGCGATCCGCAGGGAGAGTTCCTGTTCGCGCCCGAGATCAATATCGACTGGCGCCCGTTCGAGTACCTCGACAACCACGTCAACGTGCGCAGCGCCACGGCGCAGCGCGTTGTCCTGCGCCGCACGCCGCATTTCAAGCAGACGCCGACCGATCCCAACGCGCCGTTGCTGCCCGACCTCGATATCGACGTAGGGCGCCTGAAAGTGGACCGCTTCGTCGCCGAGGCGCCGGTCGCGGGCAAGCTGCGCATCGTTACGGTCGATGGCCGCGCGCATATCTCGGATGGCCGGGCGCAGGTCTATGCCGATGGCGGCACGATTGCCGTCGATGGGAAGGAGGGCGGTGATCGCTTCCGCCTGAACCTCGATGCCGTACCGGACAAGAATCGCCTAGCCATCGGCCTCGACGTCGAGGCGCCCACGGGCGGCCTGATCGCGACGATGGGCGGGCTCAAGCAGCCGATGACGCTGCGGATCGACGGCAAGGGTGACTGGGCGACCTGGAACGGTCATCTCACCGGGCAACTGGGCGGCGGCAAGCTAGCCGATCTCGCGCTGGAAGCGCGTAATGGCACCTTCCACATCAAGGGGCCGACGCAGATCGCGAAGCTCGTCACGGGGCCAAGCGCGGCGCTGCTGGGGCCGATTACCGACGTCGATCTCAGCGCTGCCTTTGAGAAACGCCGTGCGACGGTCTCCGGCCTAATTTCCAGCGATGCCTTCTCGCTGACGCCCAACGGTGTCGTCGATCTGGGGCAGAACACGTTCGGCGATCTCAAGCTGGCCTTCGTGCTGCGCAAGGCCACGGCCATCGCCCCGAACCTGAGCGGGGCGGGCATGCGCGCGAACCTGACGCTGGACGGCGCGTTCGCTACCCCAAGGTCGCCTATGTGATCGATGCGCAGCGGCTGGTGATGAACGATATGGGGCTGGAAGGGCTCCATGCCTCGGGCGCCGCAACGGTCAATGCCGATCGCATCCTGATCCCGGTTTCGGCCAGTGTGCGCCGCATCACTGGCCTCGACAGTGTTGCGGGCGGTTCGCTTGCCAACGTGCGGCTGAACGGCGATCTGGCCGTGAAGGGCGGTCGTGTGCTGTCCGACAACCTGCGCCTGAAATCCGACCGGATCGATGCCAAGGTGATCGTCGTGGCCGATACCGCGAAAGGGCTCTACACCGGCGCCATCGACGGGCGGATCGACAATTACCGGCTCGACAGCGTCGGCATTTTCAACATCACCACCGACATGAAGCTCAAGAGCGAGGGCAGTGCCTTCGCCTTGCAGGGCACCGTGCGGGCGCGCTCGACCAAGCTGCTGAACGACAGTCTCCAGACCTATCTCGGCGGTAATTTCGCGGCCTCGTCCAACGTGAAGTATGGCACCGACGGCGTCGTGCATTTCTCGGACCTGCGCCTTGCCGCGCCGGATCTGGCGGTGCGTGGCGGCTATGGCAGCTGGTCGCCGAGCGGACGCATCGCGCTCGTCGCCAGCGGCACGTCGGACCGCTACGGCGCCATCGGCGTCAACGTGAAAGGCACTATTCAGAACCCCGACGCGCACGTCACGGCGGAGCATCCGGGCTTCGGTGTCGGCCTCGCCAATGTCGATGCGCGCGTAACAGGCGTTCGTGAAGGGTATCGTCTGGCGATGACCAGCGACACCGATTACGGCCCGCTCAAGGCCGACGTGACGCTCGGCATGGGCAAAGCGCTGGCCATACAGATCAACAGCGCGAACCTGTCGGGCGTCGATTTCGCGGGCCGTATCCAGCAGGTGCCTAGCGGGCCGTTCGCAGGGCAACTGACCGCGGAAGGCAACGGCATCGGCGGTGCGCTCAAACTCTCCGCCGAAGGCAAGTATCAGGCGGTGGACTTCAACCTGCGCGCCAAGGATGCGGTGTTCAAGGGACCGGCGCAGCTGACCATCGGCTCGGCGATCATCGACGGGCGCGCGGTGCTGACCGATCAGCCGCAGGTCGTGGCCGACGCACAGGTTTCGGGCACGACATTTGGTGCGCTCGAACTCGCCGCCGCCCGTGTGATCGTCGATTATCGTAACGGCACTGGCCGCGCGAAGGCACTGGTCGAGGGCGTCAGCGGTGTGCCGTTCCGGCTTGCCGCCAATGCCGAATTGCAGCCGAAGCTGTGGCGCGTCGCACTGGACGGGCGTGTGCGCGGGTGGATGTGAAGACCGCATCGCCCGCCCGCATCGTGCCGACCGAGGCGGGGTACGAACTCCAGCCCACCACGCTGACGTTCGGCAATCAGGGCACGGCGCGCCTCAGCGGTTCCTACGGGCCGGGTATCAAGATGCAGGCGCGGCTCGAAAAGATCGACATGGCGCTGGCCAACGGTTTTGTCGCCGATATGGGCATCGGCGGTACGGCCAGCGGCAGTGTGGACTACGAGCAGGTGACAACCGGCGCGATGCCGCAGGTGGATGCGCAGCTTTCGATCAACAATTTCACCCGCACCACCTCGGCAACGATCAGCACGCCGGTCGACATAAACTTTGTCGGCAAGCTGTCCACCGCAGGTGCGGACGTGCGCGCGGTGATCCGCCAGCGTGGCGCGGTGATCGGGCGACTGGTGACGACGCTCAGCGCCATTCCGGGCGGCAGCGACTGGGTGGCCGAAATGAAGCAGGCGCAGCTCGGCGGCGGTATCCGCTACAACGGTCCCGGCGACACGCTGTTCTCGTTCGCAGGGGCTACCGGCCAGCGCTTCACAGGGCCGGTCGGCCTTGCGGCGGACTTCTCGTGCAAGCTGGCGGCGCCTTGCGTCAACGGCGTGGTGAAGGCGCGCGGCGTCAACTACGAGAACCAGACCTACGGCACGCGTCTCAGCAATATCTCGATGGACGGCCATTTCGACGGCAGCCAGTTCGTGCTCGACAGCCTGACGGGCAAGGCAGGCGACGGCAGCGTCAGCGCCAGCGGTCGTGTCGGGCTCTCGGCGGAGCAGGGCTATCCGATGGACGTCTCGGTCGATCTGAAGAACGCCCAGCTGGCCAAGAGCGAGAACATCTCGGCGGCAGCCAACGGCACGCTGCACCTGACCAAGCAGGTGGGGCAGCCCGCGCTGCTCTCGGGCACGATCACGCTGCCCGAAACGCGCTATACCATCGTTCGCGAAGGCGCGGCGCAGGTTCCGGCGCTGACGGGCGTTCGCTTCAAGCCGCACAACATGCCCAAGCGCATCACCGGCGATGAGCCTGCGCCATCGGGCACCAGTGCCTTCTCGCTGATCCGCCTCGACCTGAAGCTGCGCGCGCCCGAAAAGCTCTATGTCTCGGGCATGGGTCTTGAATCCGAATGGAGCGCGAAGCTGGCGATCCAGGGCACCAGCGCCGATCCGCGCCTGTCGGGCGAGATCAACCTGATCCGTGGTACGCTGGGCTTCGCCAGCCGCTCGTTCGAGCTTTCCGAAGGGCGCGTTTCGTTCACCGGTGAGACGCCGATCAACCCGAGCGTGGCGATCACCGCGACCGATGCTATCGACGATGTGGACGTGACGGTCAGCGTTTCCGGTCGTGCCTACGACCCGCAGATCACCTTCTCGTCCTCGCCCAGCCTGCCCAACGACGAGATCGTCTCGCGCATCCTGTTCGGCAGTTCGGTGTCCAACCTCTCGGCGTTGCAGGCCGTGCAGCTGGCGGCCTCGCTCAATTCGCTGAGCGGTTCGGGCGGCGGGCTCAACCCGCTGGGCAAGCTGCGTTCGGCGACGGGCATCGACCGCCTGCGTATCCTCGGCCCTGACGAGACCACCGGGCGCGGCACGGCGCTGGCGGCGGGGCAGTACATCACCGATGACATCTACGTCGAACTGATCACCGACGCGCGCGGCTTTACTGCCACGCAGCTGGAAATCAGCCTGACCAAGTGGCTTTCGGTGATCAGCCAGGCGGGTGGTTCGAACACCACCAGCTTCAGCGTGAAGATCAAGAAGGACTACTGATGCGTCGGCTAAGGCGGGAGCGGATCGCTTTGCTTGCAGTGGTCGCCGGGGCAGCCTGCCTCGGCGGCTGCCACCGCGAGCCGACATTCGATGAGCGCTATTCCGAGGCGCAGCAGTCGATCGGCAAGACCGCCAAGGAAATCGACACGCAGATCGATGCCGGAATGCGGGCGGTGCCGACGGATGGCCCGTCAGCTGCGCCCTCCGGAGAGGAGCTCTGAACGCGTTTCCCTAAACCTTTGTTTTACCCGCCGATGGCAAAGAGATTGGCGATATCAGGCGGGACAAGTGCATGACGGGTAACGACGACAACAGGCGGGCCAAGCGACACGAAGTGCTGCTGTCGGGCCGCTTTCGCCAGTCTTCGTGGCATGTCGCCAGCGTCGAGATCGGCAACCTGTCCAGCGGTGGCTGCTGCATCGTCAGCGGTGCGCGCGCGCCGGTCGAAGGGCAGGCGGTGTCGCTGCGAATCGCTGACCTCAAGGCCGTTTCCGCAAAGGTGTGCTGGGTGGCGGACGACCGCTGCGGGCTGATCTTCGATACGCCGCTGACACCGGAAGTGCTGTCACGCCTGACGTCGCACTACGGGATCGAGATTTCATCCGCGTGAGCGAGCGCCCGCTTTGAATGGATTACACCGCCTGCTTGGCGGTCCAGATATGTAGGAAAAAGGGGGGTGGTGGACGCACTTGGGCTCGAACCAAGGACCCGCTGATTAAGAGTCAGCTGCTCTACCAACTGAGCTATGCGTCCCCACGGGTAACCGCAGGATGGTAAGGTTTGGTGGACGCACTTGGGCTCGAACCAAGGACCCGCTGATTAAGAGTCAGCTGCTCTACCAACTGAGCTATGCGTCCACGCTACCTTGCCGTTTGAGGTAAAAACCCTTTTGGTGGAAGGGTTTCTGTCCTCGCCGATTCGGCGGCGGAGAGGCTCCTATAGCGATTGTTCCGAGTATGAAAAGCGGAAAAATGCGCTCGGCCTCAATTTAATGTCTTCGGCCCCCGGTTCCACGTGTTCACGGCCATGACGGTGCCAAGGCAGATCATGTTGGTCATCATCGAGGTGCCGCCGTGGCTCATGAAGGGGAGCGGAATTCCGACCACCGGAGCAAGGCCCATGACCATCATCAGGTTGATCGCGACGTAGAAGAACACCGTTGCCGTCATGCCCATCGCCAGCAAGGATGAGAAGCGATCCTGCGAGCGGCGAGCGACGCCAAGGCCCCACGAGATGATGATGCTGAACACGCCGATCACGAACAGGCCGCCCAGCATGCCCCATTCCTCTGCCATGGTGGCGAAGACAAAGTCGGTATGGGCCTCGGGCAGGTATTGCAGGTGGCTCTGCGTGCCGTTGCCGAAGCCCTTGCCGAACAGGCCGCCCGAGCCGATGGCGATTTTCGACTGGGTGATGTGGTAGCCGGTGCCCAGCGGGTCGCTTTCCGGGTTGAGGAAGATCAGCACGCGGTTGCGCTGATAATCGTGCAGCGCGAAGAAGAAGGCGAGGGGCGCCGCGATTATCCCGGCGAGCCCTGCGCTGACGAACCACCACATCGGCAGACCCGCCAGGAACATCACCACCGCGCCGCCAAAGCAGATGGCAAGGGCGGTGCCGAGATCGGGCTGGAGCATCACGAAAGCGGCGGGAATGCCGATCAGCACGCCTGCGGGCACAAGACCACGCCAACTGGCGGTCATCGGCGGGGGCAAGGTCTCGTAGAACTTGGCCAGCACCAGCACGATGGCGGGCTTCATCAGTTCCGAGGGCTGGAGCGTCATGAAGCCCAGGTTCAGCCAGCGCCGACTGCCGCCGCCGACCGCGCCGAACACTTCCACCATGACCAGCAGCACGACGATGGCGCCGTAGATCGGGTAGGCCCAGTTGCGGAAAAAATCGCGGTTGAAGCGCGAGATCACCATCGCCATGCCCAGGAACACGACGAAGCGCATCAGATGATTGATGGCGTAGGGCTCCCAGTGCCCACCGGCAGCGGAATAGAGCACCGCGCCGCCCAGCGAGACGAGGCCCATCAGCGGCAGGATCATGCGCCAGGGCTGGCGCGCGATCATGTCGGGAACGATCGAGCGGCTGATCACTGTCCGCCTCCGTTGGTCGGCCGCGCCGACGGAGCCTGAATGACGGGCGCAGCCGGTTTGGGCGCGTTGGGTGTCACGTTGACCGGTTCGGGCGCTGGCGACTGCGCATCGTTTACGATCGGCTGCGGGGCGTTCTGGGTGTTGTCCACCTGCTGGACCTCCGCAGCCTCTTCGGCATTCGTAACCTTGGGGGCTCCGGTGCCGTATTCGGCCACGTACTGGCGAAAGCGGGCATCAAGCCGCTGCTTCGGTGTGCCACCCCAGCCTTTTTCCAATTCCTCAAGCGCTTTCATGCCCAAGTCCTTGTCGAACAGATAGGTCATCACGTCGCGCGCGATGGGGTATGCAGAGGGAGATCCTCCACCATGCTCGATGGCGACGGCTATGGCGTAGCGTGGGTTGTCGAATGGCGCGAAGCAGATGAAGTGGCCATGATCGCGGTTCTTCCAGAGGCCGCCCTTGCCGTTACCATGCTGAAGGCCGACGACCTGAGCTGTTCCGGATTTGCCGGCCATCTGTATGTCGGGCAACGGCAGCTTGGCGCGTGGAGCACTTCCATCCGGCCCGTTGACCACACGCCGCATACCTTCGTGAACCAGAGCGAGATGATCCTGCGGGATGCCAAGCGACGGAACATCCCCGTCATGAGCGCCATGGAACATATGCGGCATCATCTTCTTGCCGGTGGCGATGCGGGTGGCCACCACCGCCTGCTGCAACGGATTGACGAGGAAGTACCCCTGACCGATCGTCGCGTTGACGGTATCGTAGATTTGCCACTCCTTGCCGTACTTGCGCAGCTTCCACGCAGGGTCGGGTACGGTGCCGTATGACTGGCCGAGCACCGGCAGGTCGAAGCTCTGTCCAAGGCCCATGCGGCGCGCCATGTTGGAGATGACGTCCATGCCCATTTTCTGGGCGAAGTAGTAGAAATAGACGTCGCAACTCTGGCGGATGGCGTGCGCCATGTTGACCGAGCCGTGGCCGTGGTGGTTCCAGCAGTGGAACACACGGTTGCCCACGCGCAGGCCGCCGTTGCAGACCACGCTGGCTTCGGGATCAAGCCCTGCTTCGAGGAAGCCAAGCGCCGCCGTCGGCTTGATCGTGGAGCCGGGGGATAGAGCCCGCGCAGCACCTTGTTGCGCAGCGGCACATGGTCGTCGTCCGACAGCATCTTCCATTCCAGACGGCCGATACCGTCGGAAAAGCTGTTGGGATCGAAGCTGGGCATCGAGACCATCGCCAGCAGATCACCGGTTGCGCAGTCAGTGACGACGACGGAGCCCGATTCGAGGCCGATTCGGCGCGCCGCGTAGTCCTGAAGATCGGCGTCGATGCTGAGGCGCATCGTCTTGCCGGGAATATCCTCGCGCGTCTGGAGATCGCGCACGATGCGGCCCGATGCGGTCACTTCGACGCGGCGGGCGCCGGGCGTGCCGCGCAAGTCCTTCTCGTAGACCTTTTCCAGCGCATCCTTGCCCACCTTGTAGCCGGGCGTGATGAGCAGCGGATCGTGGTCCTTCTCGTACTCTTCGGCAGAGGCAGGGCCGACGTAGCCGACGAGGTGGCCGACGGCCGGTCCGGTGGGATAGAAACGCGAATAGCCGCGCTGGGTGATGACGCCGGGCAGATCGGGCAGGCGCACGGAAACGGCGGCGAACTTGTCCCAGTCGAGCCCGGTGGCGACTTCGACGGGCGTGAAGCCGTGCGACTTGTCGAGCTTGTCCTGCAGGTCCTGCAAGTCAACCGGCGTCAGGTCGAGCAGCTTGCCCAGCGTCTCGAGGGTGTGGGCGGGATCGGTCAGGCGCTCGGGATCAGGTCGACGCGGAAGTCGGCGCGGTTCGAGGCGAGCGGGATGCCCTTGCGGTCGAGAATCCAGCCACGGCGCGGCGGGATCAGCGTGAGGTTCACGCGATTGCTCTCGGCCTGAAGCTCGTACTTGGCGTTCTCGGCAATGGCGAGATAGCCGAGGCGGGTGGCCAAGAGCACGCCGACACCGCCCTGAATGCCGCCGACCAGCAGGCTGCGGCGGTCAAAGCTGTTGCGCAGGATTGCCGGACTGACGTGACGCTGGAAACGGAACCGGAACTTCATCGTGCGGATCTGATAGGCCTGAGACGGAAACGGTCGGCAGCGGCAATGACGCGGCCGACGAGGGGGTAGAACAGCAGCGAGATCACCAGTTGCGGCACGATCACCTGCACCATGGCATGGGCGCCGTCGATATCGGCGACGCCAAGGCCCAGCAGGATATAGGTGATCACCAGCGAGACCGCCACCAGCCATTCGGTGATGAAATTGCGCCACGGCAGGCGGGTCTCGACGAGATCGAGCGCGATGGCCGCGAGCGACCAGCTCAGGACTGCAAAGCCGATGGGCTGTCCGCTGAACAAGTCATCCACGAAGCCCAGCGGAAGGCCTGCCCAGATCGGCAGCAGGCCGGGGCGCAATTGCCGCCAGGCCAGATAGGTCAGGAAACCAAAGGGCGGCAGCACGGGGGCCGAAGCGATCAGCAGCCAGCCCGGCACCATCGAGCACAGCACGATGGTCAGCCACGGCACCACATGGGCGAGGACCGGCGAGGGCACCCGGTTGATCCGCGGCCGCCCGCCAAGCCGGTCGCGGGCGGAAGGGAGCAGGCTCATCAGTCGGCGGCCTGATCGTGGGTCTGCGCGGCAGCGTCGCTGGCGGCGGCAGCGCTCGATTCGTCGGCCGTCTCGACCGTACCGGTCGCCTCGGTATCCTGATGCGCGGGCGGTGTCGGCGGTGCCCAGGTCTTCTGGACCAGCACGAATTCGCTGTCGGACGGGTTGGTCAGCACTTGGGCAATGCCGCCGTCGCGCAGCAGCTTGATGATGACCACCATCGGCGTGCCGGGGCGATAGAGGCCGCCCGAGCCCGACGTGACCATGACATCACCGACCTTGAGCGGATTGAGCCCCAGATTGATCAGGCGGATGCGGATGGTGCCGTCACCGTTCCCCTGCGCGAAGGCGGGCACGCCGTCGGTCACGCGGCGGACCGGCACGACGCTTTCGGTATCGGTGATGAGCAGCACACGCGAACTGCGCGCGCCGACTTCGAGCACGCGGCCGATCAGGCCAAGGCGCGAGCGCACCGGCATGCCCTTGACCACGCCCTTGTCGGCCCCGGCGCCGAGCGTGGCATAACGGCGCACGCTGGAGGAGGTCGAACTGGTCAGGCGGCCATAGGCAACGACGGTATCGTCGTCCTGTCCGAGCTGGAGCAGGGCCTTGAGGCGATGGTTCTCGTTAACCGTCGCCTGCGCCTCGACCAGACGGACCTTGGCGACGGCCAGTTCACGGCGCAAACGCGCGTTCTCGCCACCGGTCTGGAAGAAACCGGAGACGGTACGAATCCAGTCGAGGCTACCGGCGCGCGTGTTCGCGATGGTCCTCGCGGCGGGCTCCCCGGCGTCTGCGGCAAGGGTGCGGAGCGGGGCGAAGCTTTCGGGGCTGGTCAGCGAGACCACCAGCAGGATGACGCCCACCGCCACACCCACGAACCACGCGATGTAGCTGGCAAAGGTCGAGTACTGCGCCCTGCGCGAAAAGCCGGTGCGCCGGTTGGCTGGCGGCGCCATGCGCTCTCAACTCCCTCGATCGAAGCCGGGTGGCCACATGCGACCCGGCATTAAGCATGATGCGGATACGGGGCGCCGGCATCAAGCGCCTGCACCCCGTATCCCGCGATTTCTCAAACGGTTCGTCGTGTCGGCTCAGGCCGACATGAGCACGCCGCGATAGACCGGGTCTTCCATCGCACGGCCGGTGCCGAGCGCGACGCACGACAGCGGATCTTCGGCGACGCTGACCGGCAGGCCGGTTTCTTCGCGCAGGTAATCGTCCAGCCCCTGAATCAGCGCGCCGCCGCCGGTGAGCACGATGCCCTGATCGACAATATCGGCGGCGAGTTCCGGCGCGGTGTTTTCCAGCGCGATGCGCACGCCTTCGACGATGGCACCGATCGGCTCTGCCAGCGCCTCGGCGACGTTCGCCTGGGTGATGGTGATTTCCTTGGGCACGCCGTTGACGAGATCGCGGCCCTTGATGTGGATCGTCGCGCCCACGCCGTCGGCGGGGATCGTGGCGATGCCGTAGTCCTTCTTGATGCGCTCTGCCGTGGCATCGCCGATCAGCAGGTTGTGGTGACGGCGCACGTGCGAGACGATCGCCTCGTCCATCTTGTCACCGCCGACGCGCACCGAAGTGGTGTAGGCCAGGCCGCGCAGCGAGAGCACGGCGACTTCCGTGGTGCCGCCGCCGATGTCGACCACCATCGAGCCGACCGGCTCGGTCACGGGCATGTCGGCGCCGATTGCTGCCGCCATCGGCTCCAGGATCAGGTAGACCTGGCTGGCGCCGGCGTTGCTGGCCGCATCGCGGATCGCGCGGCGTTCGACCGAGGTCGAGCCCGAGGGAACGCAGATCACGATCTCGGGATAGCGGAACAGGTTCTTCTTGCCGTGCACCTTGCGGATGAAGTGCTTGATCATCTCTTCGGCAATTTCGATGTCGGCGATCACGCCGTCGCGCATCGGGCGGATCGCTTCGATGTTGTCAGGCGTCTTGCCCATCATCATCTTGGCGTCGTCACCGACGGCCTTGACCTTCTTGATGCCGTTGAGCGTCTCGATCGCGACCACGGAAGGTTCGTTCAGGACGATGCCGCGATCCTGAACGTAGACCAGCGTGTTGGCAGTACCCAGGTCGATCGCCATGTTCTGGGAACCGAGTTTGAAAAATCGCGACATGAGCGAGGACATCAACAAATCCGTTTCTTGCCCCGATCCGATCCCGAACCATCGGGAATCCGCCAAGGGCAGGTTGGCATGGAAGGTGCCTCCCTTAGACGATGGCGGGATCAAACGCCAAAATTTTGTGACAAAAAGCAGGGGGAATCTGTGCCCGTTCGTCTCGAATTGACGCCAGTTCGCCTATAGTGTGCCCCAACGGCGCATTTGCCGGCGAAGCCTGTGGCGTAATGGCGCGAATCGCCTCTGTTGAACGTCCGTTTTCGCTTTTGTTTCACCGTGCGAATCACTTCCGAACCAAGGACCGATTCTTTCCATATGCCCCCCATCCGTCGCCTGATCCGCCGTCTGCCTGAACATCTCGTCAACCGCATCGCGGCGGGCGAAGTGGTGGAGCGGCCCGCCGCCGCGCTCAAGGAACTGGTCGAGAATGCGATCGATGCCGGCAGTACCGAGATCGCCGTGCGGCTGGTCTCGGGCGGGCTCGACCTTATCGAAGTCACGGACGATGGCTGCGGCATGGAGCCCGACCAGATCGCGCTGGCGCTGGAGCGGCATGCCACCTCCAAGCTGCCGGACGAGGCGATCGAACTGGTCGCCACGCTGGGCTTTCGCGGCGAAGCGCTGCCCTCGATTGGCTCGGTGGCGAAGCTCACCATCGAGAGCCGCCCGCACGACGCACAAGAGGGCTGGCGTCGCGTGGTCGATCACGGGCAAGTAGCGGTGGACGAGCCTGCCGCGCTGCCGCCCGGCACACGAATCCGGGTGGAGGATCTGTTCGGCAAAGTGCCTGCGCGGCGCAAGTTCCTGCGCTCGGCACGGTCGGAATATGCGGCGTGTCAGGATGTGGTCCGGCGTCTGGCGATGGCGCGGCCCGATGTCGGCTTCACGCTGGAGCATGACGGGCGCCGGGTGATTGCGGTGCAGCCGCGCGAGGAACTGGCGGCGCGCGTTGCCCGCCTGATCGCGCGCGAACTGGCCGAGGACGGCGTGCTGATCGATGCCGAGCGCGGCCCTTGCAGGCTGACCGGCGTGGCGGGCCTGCCCACCTACAATCGCGGCGTGGCCGATCACCAGTACCTGTTCGTCAATGGCCGCCCGGTGAAGGATCGCCTGCTGGTGGGGGCGGTGCGCGGTGCCTATTCCGACATGCTGGCGCGCGATCGCCATGCGGTGCTGGCGCTGTTTCTTGAACTTCCGCCCGAGGAAGTGGACGTCAACGTCCATCCGGCCAAGACCGAAGTGCGCTTCCGCGATCCGGCCTTCATCCGTGGCTTCCTGGTCGGCGCGCTGCGTCATGCGCTGGAAGGCGCGGGCCAGCGCAGTGCGCAGCCACCTTCGGCAGGGGCGATGGGCAACTGGCAGGTCGAGCCGGTCGCTCCATCCCGTGCCGAACCTGCGCCGAGTATCGGATCGCTGTTTGCCCGCGAATATGCCCCGACTTCGGGACGCTTTTCGGAAACGCGTTACGAGCCCTCGCGCGTTTCCGAGGCGGGAGAGGTCTGGCGCAGCTATGAGCAGTCGGTCATGGCCGAACCTTCGGGGCGCGCCGAAACGTTGCCCGAAGAGGCCGCCGGGGAGGAGGAAGCCCTGCGCTATCCGCTGGGCGTGGCGCGCGGGCAGGTGTCCGACACCTATATCATCGCCGAGGCGGAGGATGGTCTCGTCATCGTCGACCAGCATGCCGCGCATGAACGCTTGACGCTCGAACGCCTGAAAGCGGCGGGCGCCGAGGATGCGATGAAGCGCACGCAGGCGCTGCTGCTGCCCGAAGTCGTCGAACTGGAGGAAGTCGCCTGCGACGCGCTGGAGGACAAGCTGGAGGATCTGGCGCGCTTCGGGCTGGTGCTGGAGCGTTTCGGCCCCGCCGCGATGCTGGTGCGCGGCGTGCCCTCGGTGCTGGGCAAGGCGAATATCGAATCGCTGGTGCGCGACGTGTCGGACGACCTTGCGAAGAACGGCGATGCGCTTCTGCTGGGCGAGAAGCTCGACCTCGTGCTGGCGACGATGGCCTGCCACGGATCAGTGCGGGCAGGGCGCTCTTTGTCGGTGGCCGAGATGAACGCGCTGCTGCGCGAAATGGAGCGCACGCCGCGTTCGGGCCAGTGCAACCATGGACGCCCTACGTGGGTTAAACTTGCACACAACGACATCGAAAAGCTGTTTGGACGAAAATGACAAGAAAAGGTCTTCTCGGTTTTTGTACCCCCATCGCTCTGGCGGCCTTGCTGACGGCCTGCCACCACCAGCCCACCCCTGAAGATCGCGCGTCCGATGCCAAGGATATCGCGATGGTGGAGCGGATGAACGAGACGCCGCTCAGGCCGATCCAGCCCAAGCCGCTGGACGCCGCCGCGATCGCGCGTTTCGGGCTCGATCGACCGGGCTGCATGTTCACCAAGCATGGGCAGACGGCGATGATCTTCTTCGCAGGGGCGCAGGATGGCTACATGCTGGCCGATGGTGATCTCCAGCGTTTCGCGGCGCAGGAGGACACCGCCCAGATCACCGACAATGCGCGCACCGGCTATGTCGGCCTGCGCTATACCGTCGATTTCCTGCGCCAGCCTTCGGACATGGATTCAGGCGACGGGATGGACGGCCTTGCCACGCGCATGATCGTCCATGATCCCCATCACCGCGTGGTCTTCACCGCCGACGGGGCAATGGCCTGCCATAATTAAGAACAAACCAGCGCTTATTTGCGCAACGCGGCCTTGAACGGAGCATCGTTTCCGTCCGCCTCGGGCTTGGGCGCGAGGCCGAGGAGGTCGCGCACCAGCGGTTCCACGTCCACGTTGTCGAACGCGGGGAGCGCGCCTTTGCGCTCGATGTCGGGGCCTGCGGCGACGAACAGCGCGGCCATTTCGGGCGCGGCATTGTCCCAGCCATGGCTGCCGCCGGTCTTTTCCTCGGTGGGTGCGGTGGCGGCGATCTGCCAGCCGGTCTCGGCAAGGCAGAAGTAGGGCGCGATGCGCGGGTTGGTGCCGTAGTGCAGCCGCGCCGGAATTTCGCCCTTGCGCCAGCATTGCATGTGGTCGTGCGGGGCGAGTAGGGCGGCTTCCAGTTTCGCGGTGTTGCCCTCGGTCGGCTGAAGCGATGCGAAAGGCCCCGAATCGACGATCCGGTAGAGCGCCGGATCGGCCACCTTGTCGAGCGCGACCACCCGCTGGCTGGAAATCGCTGCCATGCCATGGTCGGCCACGACGATCACGTCGGCCTTGATGCCTTGCGCCTTGAGCCCCGCGACCAGATCGCCGATGTGGCTGTCGACGTCGTGGATCGCATCGTTGGTGCGGGCATCGTCGGGGCCGTACATGTGGCCCGCCGTATCCACCGTGTCGAAATAGAGCGTGACGAGGCGCGGGCGGATGGCAGCGGGGCGGCGCATCCAGTCGAGCACGGCATTGACGCGCTGGGTGGCATCGACGGCGCCGTTGTACTGCTGCCAGTCCTCGGGGCGCGTGCCGCCCGTGACAACCGGATAGCCGTGCTGTGCCATGGTGCCGCCCCAGCCGATGTTCGATCCGGGCCAGAACATCGTCGCGGTGCGGATGCCCGCCTTTTCGGCGGCGACCCAGATCGGCTCGGCCTCGTCCCACCAGAACGGATCATCGCTTTTCATCGTGAATGTCTCGCCGGGGCGGCGCGGGTCTTCGAAGGTGTTGCCGACGATGCCGTTGTGGTCGGGGTATTCACCAGTCACGAGCGCCCAGTGATTGGGGAAGGTCTTGGACGGAAACGAGGGGCGCATCGCCGCCGAGATGCCTTTCGCCGCCAGCGCCGAGAGATTGGGCGTGATACCCCGCTGGAGGTAATCTGCCCGGAAGCCGTCGATGGAGACCAGAATGACGACGGGTCGCTTGCTCGAAGACGTTGCTGCCTGAGCAGTTCCCTGATGGGCGAGAGCGGGAACGGGCGAGAGCGCCAGCAGGGCGCCGAGCAGGGGAGCGAATCGCGACATGGGCCGATGCTTAGCCGTTCGATCATGACAGTTCAGCATGCAGATCGCGTGAACATGCAAGAAAATGCGGCACATGCGAAAAAGGCGCCGCAACCGCGACGCCTTTTCGTGTTTCCGAACAGGAAGGCGGATCAGACGTTGAACTTGAAGTGCATCACGTCGCCATCGGCTACGAGATACTCCTTGCCTTCCTGACGCAGCTTGCCCGCTTCCTTGGCCGCGCTCTCGCCGCCGAGCGTTACGAAGTCCTCGTAGGCGATGGTCTCGGCGCGGATGAAGCCGCGCTGCATGTCGGAGTGGATGGTGCCCGCGGCCTCGGGCGCCTTGGCGCCCTTGTGGACGGTCCAGGCGCGGGCTTCCTTGGGACCGACGGTGAAGAAGGTGAGCAGTTCGAGCAGCTCGTACCCGGCGCGGATGATCCGCGCGAGGCCGGTTTCGTGCAGGCCCATTTCCTCAAGGAAGACGAGGCGCTCTTCCATGTCCATGCCGACCAGATCGGCTTCGATCGCGGCGGAGACGATGACGGCGGTTGCGTTCTCGGCCTTGGCCTTCTCGAACACGCGCTTCGAGAAATCGTTGCCCTCGGCAGCGCACTCTTCCTCGACGTTGCAGACGTAGAGCACCGGCTTGGCCGTGAGCAGCTGTGCCTGTGCGAAGATGCGGGCTTCGTCCTCATCCTTGGGCTGGGTCAGGCGCGCGGGCTTGCCGTCGCGCAGCAGGTCCAGTGCCTGCCCGAGCACCGATGCGGTGATCTTGGCTTCCTTGTCGCCCTGCGTCGCCTTCTTCTGGGCTGCGGGCACGCGCTTTTCGAGGCTTTCGAGGTCGGAGAGCAGCAGCTCGGTCTCGACCGTCTCGGCATCGGCGATGGGATCGACCTTGTTGTCGACGTGCTGGATATCGTCGTTTTCGAAGCAGCGCAGCACGTGGACGACGGCATCGACCTCGCGAATGTTGCCGAGGAACTGGTTGCCAAGGCCTTCACCCTTCGAGGCGCCACGTACAAGACCGGCGATGTCGACGAACGAAAGCTGCGTCGGGATGATCTTGGCCGAGCCGGCAATCGCGGCCAGCTTGTCCAGCCGCACGTCGGGCACGCCGACCTGGCCGACGTTCGGCTCGATCGTGCAGAACGGATAGTTCGCCGCCTGCGCGGCCTGCGTCTCGGTCAGCGCATTGAACAAGGTCGACTTGCCGACATTCGGCAGGCCCACGATCCCGCAACGGAAACCCATCTCGTCATTCTCCTCTGGCGCGGCTGCGAGGGTACGCGAAGGCTCCGGCAGGGCGGTGGGGCCAGTGATGACGACCATCCGCGCCGGGCGCGCGCCCGCAGCCTGTCGCGCGAACATGCGCCGCCCATAGCGCCGGTATCGCGGCTTGACCAGTTGTCAGCGCGCGACCAAGCCTTGTCCTTCACGGAAATTTCAGGGCTGCGGCCCTAGCAGGATGCCATGAGGACTCTCGTTCGCCTTCTCGCACCGCTTCCGGCGCTCGCTTTGCTGGCGGGATGCGGGGACAGTCCCGAAACGCTCTATGCCAAGGCGCAGGCCGATTTCGCCTCGGAGAACTACGTGGCGGCGCGCGTGCTGCTCTCGAAGGCGCTCGACAAGAGGCCCGGCGATGTTGCGATGCTGGTGCTGCTGATGCGCGCGCAACTGCGGCTGGACGATCCCGACGGCGCGGAGACGACGCTGCGGCGATTGCAGAAGGCCGGGGCAGACGAGGCGCAGCTTAGCCCCTTGCGGGCCGAACTGGCCTTGCTGGAGGGCGATCCAAAGGCGGCGCTGTCGCTGATCGGCGCCGACGCCACGCTCGAAGGCTGGAAAGTGCGGGCGCAGGCGCAACTGGCGCTGGGGGACGAGAAGGGCGCGGTGTTCTCGTTCGAAAAGGGGCTCGCGCTCGGCGACGATACCGAGCTGGAAACCGCCTATGCCCGTTACTGCCTGCAATCGGGCGACGTGGACGGCGCGGCGCGCATCTATGACCGGATGAAGGCGAGCGACCCCAAAGCCTACGAGACGCTGGTGCTGGCGGGCGACATCGCTGCCGCGCGCGGGCAGGGCGATGCGGCCATCGCGGCTTACCGCGCCGCCAGTGCGGCGTTCCCGCAAGAGATCGCGCCGGTCATCGCACTCGCCAACCAGTACGACGCGAAAGGCGCGTTCGACGATGAGGCGCAGGCCGTGGCGCAGGCGGGCAAGCTCGCGCCCGACAATCCCGATGTGCAGGTGCTCCAGATCCGCGAACTCTACCGGCAGGGGGCGTGGGAGAAGATCCGCCTGACCTTGCAGGATCAGGACAGCGATCTCGATCCGGCCTCTCCAATCGGGCTGTCCTATGCGGAGGCGCTGCTGCACACCGGCCATTCGGAGCAGGCGCGGGTGATGCTCAACCGCGCGACATTGCGCGCGCCGGGGAATCCCTATTCGCAGATGCTGCTGGGCATCGCGCAGTTGCAGTCGGGCGATCCGCAAAGCGCGTGGAACACGCTGTTTCCGCTGACGAAATCCGCCCTCGTGAACCCCGAGGCGCTGCGCATGGCGGAGAAGGCGGGGCGGATGATCCATGCGCCCGAAGCCCCGTTGCTGGCTGTGAGGCTCCAGCCCGACCGGCTCAAGGTGCACACGGCGCTGGTCGATCAGGGCGCGGCAGCGATGGCCGCGCACGATTGGAGCCGGGCGATGGCGGTCTATGGCAAGCTGTCGGCGGAAGGTCCGCCCGATCCCGAAGTGTTCAAGCGGCTGGCGCTGGCCAGCGACGGACTGGGCCAGCATGCCGCGGCGATCGGCTATGCCGACAAGTCGCTGGCGCTCGCGCCGGACGATACCGATGTGCTCTATGTCGGCGGGCTGGTTCGCTCGAATGCAGGGATCGATCTGGCGGCAGCGGAGAGGATGCTGTCCCAGGCATCGAGCGCTGCGCCGCAGAACAGGGTGCTGGCAACCGCTTTGGCCAAAGTGAAGCGGATGCGCGGGGCGGCGGCAACGAGCTGAAACGGAAAAGGCCCGCTCTACCGGACAGGTAGAGCGGGCCTTTCGGTAGGCTTCCGTCTGGAGCGCTTACTTCTTGGTAGCAGTGCGACGGCGGCGGGCAACGGCCAGACCGACGAGGCCAAGGCCCATCATGCCGAGCATGCCCGGCTCCGGAACGGCCGTGCTGCCGCCCGACGAGCCGCCCGAAGTCGAACCGCCCGAGGTCGAGGTCGTGCCACCCGAGGTGGTGGTGCCACCCGAAGTCGAGGTCGTGCCACCCGAGGTGGTGGTGCCACCCGAAGTCGAGGTCGTACCACCCGAAGTGGTGGTGCCGCCGGAGGTCGAAGTCGTACCGCCCGAAGTGGTGGTGCCACCCGAAGTCGACGTGGTGCCGCCCGAGGTCGAGGAGCTCCAGCCGCCCGAGCTGGACGACGAGGACGAGCTGCTCGAACCACCCGAGCTGCTGCCGCCCGACGACGAGCCGCCCGAGGAGCTGGGGGTGCAGAAGATCAGCAGGAAGCAGCCGCCCGAAGAGCCGCCGCCATGGGCCAGCGCCGGAGTGGCGGCAGTGATCGAAGAACCAGCGACGAGCGCGGCGGCGAGGAGCGTCTTGCGGATCATATCGAGTGTTCCCTGTTTGCGAAATGGATTGCCAACATCCTTCGCAAACCCCGTGCCAACTACGGAAATACGTGCAGTATAAAGGTTAATATGTTTCCGGCGGTCGGTGACTTGTAAGCGGTTCCGACACTTCAGGGGGCTGAATTACCGTGTTTCTGAAAGGTTAACGGATATCGCGGAGGTGTCGCCGATCCTTGCAACTGCGCTCAATCGCGCATTCGCAGGGCAACGTCATTCATGAAGCGGGTATCGTCGCCATCGACCAGCCGGTCTGCCTCGGCGGCCACGGCGCCCAGCATGTCGGCGAGCGGGTCCATTTCGGCCTTGGTGTAGTTGCCCAGCACATAGCCGGTCACGCGATCCTTGTGGCCGGGATGGCCGATGCCAAGGCGGATGCGGCGATAGTCCGGGCCGATATGCTGGGCGATCGAGCGCAGGCCGTTGTGTCCGGCATGACCGCCGCCCTGCTTCACCTTGACGCGGAAGGGATCGATATCGAGTTCGTCGTGGAACACGGTGAGGGCATCGGGCTCCAGCTTGTAGAAGCGCATCGCCTCGCTCACCGCGCGGCCGCTTTCGTTCATGAAGGTGGCAGGCTTGAGCAGCAGGACCTTGTCGCGACCGATGCGGCCTTCCTGCAGCCAGCCCTGAAACTTCTTCTGCACCGGGCCGAAATTGTGGATCTCGGCCAGCGCGTCGATCGCCATGAAGCCCACGTTGTGACGGTTGAGCGCATATTGCGCGCCCGGATTGCCGAGGCCGACCCACAGCTGCATGGCGATATTCCCGATAGTCAGATGGTTGAGCGGCGCGGATAGCGCGCAAGGGGCGCTCCGCATAGGCCGAAGGGTGTAAGCGGGGCCGCAGGACGCAAACGGGGCCGCAAAACGGGAAAGGCCCCGTCTGCACGCCGGAACGAACCGGGGCAGGCGGGGCCTTTCGAAAGCAGCAAAAGCGCGGCGCGATTACTCGGCTGCGGCTTCTTCCTGACCTTCTTCGCTCTTCAGCGCCGACGGAGCGGCGATGGTGGCGATCGTGAAGTCGCGGTCGGTGATGGCGCTCTCGGCACCAGCCGGCAGCTTCACGTGGCTGAAGTGGATCGATTCGCCCACGTCGAAGCCGGTCACGTCGACGACGATCTCGTGCGGGATCTTGTCAGCATCGCAGACCAGTTCGAGGTCGTGACGAACGATGTTCAGCACGCCGCCGCGCTTCAGGCCCGGCGAGGCTTCTTCGTTCTGGAACACCACCGGCACGTTGACGTGCACGGTCGCGCCCTTGACGAGACGCAGGAAGTCGACGTGGAGCGGACGCTCGTTGACGGGGTGGAAGGCAACGTCCTTGGGCTGCGTGCGCACGGTCTTGCCGCCAACTTCGATCTCGATGATCGAGTTGAAGAAGTGGCCGGTGCCAAGCTGGCGAACGAGCTCCTTGGCCTCGACGTGAATCGAGAGGGGTGCTTCGTTGCCGCCATAGATCACGGCGGGGACGCGGCCTTCGAGGCGCAGAGCACGGGAGGCTCCCTTGCCTGCCCGTTCGCGCGTCTCGGCCGGCAGGTTAAGCGTATCGCTCATAGGACTTGCCTTTCAAAACTGGATAAGTTCACGGCGCAGCAGCGACCATCGCTGTGCACCGTCCCGCCACGCCTCCAGGGATGACCATGACGGGAAGCGCGCGCCGTTACGCGAAAATGGGGCGATTGGCAAGCTGGCCCGTGTTTTCGGACCTCACTCGACGCGGGTGACGCGGAAGCCTTGCGAGGCTAGTATGGCGGGCAGGCCATCCGGTCCTGCCATATGGGCAGCGCCGACGGCGACGAACGGGCGTTTGCCGGTCGCGATGGCCGCAGCGATCCGGCCGGACCAGTCGCGATTGCGCCCGGTGAACAACACGGCGCGAAGGTCCGGCACCGCAAGCAGGCCGCGACGGGTCTCGGCGGTGAGGGCGGTCATGTCGCCTTTCGCCCAGTCCTGCGAGATATCGGTGTCCGGTGTATCCGCCTCGCGCACGACTTCGCTCAGGAACTGGCGCTGGTCCGCCTCCGACAGCGAATCGAACAGGCTCAGCTGTTTTTCCGCGCCTTCCAGTTCGACGACAGGGCGTGGCGGCGCGGCGGCGATGATGGCGCGGTCTACGCCGTTCTTCCCATCGTCCGCACCTTGGCCTATCCGCGCAAGCATCAGCGCTGCCGCCCAGGTGTCGGTCGCGGCGAAGTCGCCGTCGTGATAGCCGCCCTTGGCGAGGAGCGCGGCCAGCGCCTTGCGGTCGGCAGCAGGCACGCGCTGCGACAGCGGCGGTTCGCCTGCGCCGTGGGCAAGGCGTGCGAACGTCGCGGCCACGGCCTTCTCGTCGGCGAGATTGGCGACTTCGACCATTACCGTACCCGACGCGTCGAGCGCCTTGCCGACTGCCGGTGTGCGCCAGTCCAGCGGGCGCGGGGCAGTGTGGATCGTGCCGAAGAGATAGCCGATCTTGCCGTTCGCGCTTTCGACCTTCCACAGCGCCGGGTTCGCGGGCTGCGGCGCTTTCGCGCACGCGGCCAGCGCCAGCGGCAGGGCAAGCAGCAGCGCGGCGCGCCGGAACGTCGGCAAGTTCAACTTCACTGAACCCGAACCGCCGTCACGCCGTCCTTCGCCAGCATCGCCTGCACGCTGTCGGCACCGGCGAGATGTCCGGCACCGACAGCGATGAACACCGTGCCGGGCTTTTTCAGACGCTGCTCGATCCACTGGCTCCAGTTGCGGTTGCGGTTGGTGAGGAGGACTTGCCCGATCACCGGGTCGGTCATGTCGTCGTTCATCATCTTTGCCAGCGTATCGGCATCGCCCGCTTCCCAGGCCTTGACCATCTTGCCCAGTTCCGTGCCCACTTCGGGCAGCTTGTCGAGCGTATCGTCGAGATAGCGAAGCTGGACGTCGGCGGGCAGGGCGTCGAACAGGCCAAGCTGGTATTCCGCCGTTTCCAGCGCACTGTGCGGCACATGGCGGGCATCGGCCTTGGCGCCCAGCTGGTTGTCGACGCCGCTTTCGGTCGAATAGCCTTCCTTGACCAGCGGCAGCACGGTCAGCGTGACGGCGGCGAACCAGGTATCGACGTTATCGAACGCACCCGCCGGAATGCCCAGACCCGCCAGCGCGGTCTCGTACTTCGCCTTTTCTTCCGGCGAGAGCGTGGCGCGCAGCGTCTTGCCGTCGGTGCGGCGGGCGGCAGCCAGCGTGATCTTCTGCATCGTCGGCGCATCGGGCTGGACGATCTCGGTGACGAGTTCCTGCGAGCCGCCGAAGGCCTTGGCGACCGGCCCCTCGAACCAGTCGACATTGGGCGGCAGCAGGTGGATCGTGCCGAAGAGGTAGATGGTGGTGTCTCCGTCGGACACCTTCCACAGCGCGGGATGCGCCTCGATCTGCGGGGCGGCCAGCGCCGCTGCGGGCGGGATCGCGGCAGGGGTGTCCTGCTCTGCCGCCGCAGCGACAGGAGCAAGCGCGAGGCCAAGCGCACAGAGAATCGCCATCGGGCGGCGGGTAAGGTCGATCATGTCCGCTCCCATGCGACGGCGCAGCGCCGCTGTCGAACCGGAAATGCTGTCGCACGGGCCGGAAATGCTGCCGCACAGGCCGGAAATCTCTTCGCGCAGCATTTCAGCCTGCCCGAGCGAAGTGACGTTTCACGCCGCGCTGTGCTAACCGGTGGACATATGGTTGCGTCATGGTGGCGCAGCGCAGTTGATTTGGTCGCGCCGATCCGCCAAAGGCCGCCCAATCACACAAGACCGACGGGATTTCGATGTCGACCGCCGAAACTCAGCCGCTCAGCTTCCAGGACATGATCCTGACGCTCCACAATTTCTGGAGCGCGCAAGGCTGCCTTATTCTCCAGCCCTATGACATGCGCATGGGTGCGGGCACGTTCCACCCTGCCACCACGCTGCGCGCGCTCGGCCCCGAGCCGTGGAAGGCCGCTTACGTGCAGCCCTCGCGCCGCCCCACCGACGGGCGCTATGGCGAGAACCCGAACCGGCTCCAGCACTATTACCAGTATCAGGTGATCCTGAAGCCGAACCCGGACAATCTGCAGGAGCTGTATCTCCAGAGCCTTGCCGCGATTGGCGTCGATCCGCTCAAGCACGATATCCGCTTCGTCGAGGATGACTGGGAAAGCCCCACGCTAGGCGCCTGGGGGCTCGGCTGGGAAGTGTGGTGCGACGGCATGGAGGTGACGCAGTTCACCTATTTCCAGCAGGTCGGCGGGTTCGACTGCAAGCCGGTGGCGGGCGAGCTGACCTACGGCCTCGAACGCCTCGCGATGTATATCCAGGGCGTCGATCGCGTATACGACCTGCGCTTCAACAACGAAGGCGTCAGCTATGGCGACGTGTTCCTGAAGAACGAGCAGGAACAGTCGAAGTACAACTTCGAGATCGCCGATACCGACAGCCTGTTTGCGGGCTTCCGCGCCGCCGAGGCCGAGAGCCAGCGCTGCATCGCCGCCGAGGTTCCGCTCGCCGCCTACGATCAGGCGATCGAGGCCAGCCACCTGTTCAACCTGTTGCAGGCGCGCGGCGTGATCTCGGTGCAGGAGCGCGCCAGCTACATGGCCCGCGTGCGCGACATGGCCAAGGGCGCCTGTCAGGCATGGATCGACAAGAACAAGGCCGAATGGGCTGAAAAGTACCCGGAGTGGAGCCTGTGACCGACTTCCTTCTCGAATTGCGTTCGCAGGAGATCCCGGCGCGCATGCAGGCTGGCGCGCGCGCCGATCTGGAAAAGCTGTTCCGCAAGGAAATGGACGCTGCCGGCGTTGCGCTGGGCACGATCACCGTGTGGTCGACGCCGCGCCGTCTCGCGCTGATCGCGACCGGGCTGCCGCTCGAAACCGCCGCGGTGAGCGAGGAGACCAAGGGCCTGCCGCCTCGGCGCCCGAGCAGGCGCTCGAAGGCTTCCTGCGCAAGACCGGCCTGACCAAGGACCAGCTCGAAGTCCGCGACCTCAAGGGCAAGCCGACCTGGTTCGCGGTGGTTGAGAAGCCGGGCCGTGCCGTCAAGGACGTGCTGGCCGAGGCGATCCCCGCCATCGTGCGCGCGTTCCCCTGGCCCAAGTCGCAGCGCTGGGGCGCCGCCTCGATCAGCACCGAGTCCTTGCGCTGGGTGCGTCCGCTCTCGGGCATCGTCGCCATTCTGGGCGAGGACCTTGTCGAGTGCGAAGTCGGCGGTATCCGTTCGGGCTATGTCACGCTTGGGCATCGCTTCCACGCGCCGGGCGAGATCACCATCGGCGGCGCGCATGACTATGCCCGCAAGCTTTCGGCCTGCCATGTCATCGTCGATCATGTCGAGCGTCAGGACCTGATCCGCGACGAGGCGCGCAATGCCGCCGCCGCTGCCGGGCTCACGCTCGTCGAGGACGAGGGGCTGGTGATCGAGAACGCCGGGCTCACCGAATGGCCGGTGCCGCTGCTCGGCCGGTTCGACGAGGATTTCCTCGAAGTCCCGCCCGAGACGATCCAGCTCACCGCGCGCGTGAACCAGAAGTATTTCGTGTGCGAGAAGGACGGCAAACTGGCCGACGCCTTCGTCTGCACCGCCAATATCGAGGCGGCGGACCATGGCGAGGCGATTGTCGCGGGCAACCGCAAGGTGCTCGCCGCACGCCTGTCCGACGCGCGCTTCTTCTGGGAGCAGGACCGCAAGACCCCGCTTTCCGAACACGCGAAGAAGCTGGAGCGCATCACCTTCCACGAAAAGCTGGGCACCGTCGCCGACAAGGTCGAGCGCGTGGCCAAGCTGGCGCGCTGGCTGGTGGAAGAAGGCATTGTTAAGCCCTCTCCCCTTCAGGGGAGAGGGTTGGGAGAGGGGCTGCTGCCATCTCTGCCGTCGATCCCCTCTCCCCGACCCTCTCCCCTGAAGGGGAGAGGGAGGCGCTTGCCGATCAGGCAGAACTCGCCGCACGTCTGTGCAAGGCCGATCTCGTCACCGAGATGGTCGGCGAATTCCCCGAACTTCAGGGGCTTATGGGCGGCTATTACGCCCGCGCCGAAGGTCTGCCCGATGCCGTCGCCGACGCCATCCGCGATCACTACAAGCCGGTCGGTCAGGGCGACGGCGTCCCCACCGCACCGGTCAGCGTGGCCGTGTCGCTGGCGGATAAGCTGGATACGCTGGTTGGATTTTTCGTCATCAAGGAGCGTCCAACCGGCTCGCGTGACCCGTTTGCCCTACGACGTGCAGCTCTAGGAATTATCGAGATTGTGCTCGCTAACAGGCTTCGCCTTGAACTGGATTATGCGACCGCGCGGGCTGCCCATTTGGTTGCACGCCAGAATGAATACAGGATCGGGGTCGAGGCAAACGTCGACTGGGTAGAAACGCATTGTTCGGCTGAATTGTATGGTGCCGTACCCGAGTTCTTTGTCGAGCGTCTAAAGGTTCAACAGCGTGAAGCTGGTATTCGCCACGATTTGATTGATGCGGTCTTCAAGCTGAAGCAGCGCAAGGACGAGATCGTTGGCAACCTCGCCCGCGTTCATGCCCTGCAGGACTTCGTTGGCACCGAGGACGGCGTGAACCTGCTCGCAGGCTACAAGCGCGCGGCCAATATCCTCAAGAAGGAGGACTGGGCAGGTTCGACTGCGGCGCAGCATAATGCGTTGCAGCATACCGGTGACGAGGACCCGCTCGAAAACGTCGAGGATGCGGATATGCGCCATGTCTATGCCTCTGCGGGCTACGAGCCCGAACCGGCGGAGCGTTCCTTGCGCGATGCGCTCGACAAGGCGGAACCTCTGGCCTTGCAGGCCGTTGAAACCGAAGACTTTGCCAGTGCCATGAGCGCGCTGGCAACGTTGCGCGGACCTATCGACGCCTTCTTCCAAGATGTGATCGTCAATGATTCAGATCCGTTGAAACGCAATGCAAGGCTGGACCTGCTCGATAGGTTCCGTATTGCGGTGCACAATGTCGCTGATTTCTCGAAGATCGAGGGTTAGCGATTTTCCGTTCGCGCCCGAACGCGAACAATTACTAAAAGGGAAGTCCGGGGATTCATGGTCAGTCAGGTCTATACGTTCGGTGGCGGCGTCCAACACGACGATCCGCGTGCGAAGGACAAGGTGATTGTCGGCGGGAAGGGCGGCAATCTGGCAGAAATGGCGGGGATCGGCCTGCCGGTTCCTCCGGGCTTTACCATCACCACCGAAGAGTGCGTGAAGTACCTTGCCGAGGGCAGTGATTTCTCGGACCAGCTTCGCGCCGATGCGGCTGCTGCGCTGGCCCATATCGAGAAGAGCGTGGGCAAGTCGTTCGGCGATGCTGCCGATCCGCTGCTGGTGTCGGTCCGCTCGGGGGCGCGGGTGTCGATGCCGGGCATGATGGACACGGTGCTCAACCTGGGTCTCAACGACGAGACCGTGGAGGGCCTGGCGAAAACCTCGGGCGACGATCGCTTCGCCTGGGACAGCTATCGCCGCTTCGTGCAGATGTATTCCGACGTCGTTCTCGGCCTTGAGCACCACCTCTTCGAGGAAGCGCTGGAAGTTGCCAAGGAAGACAACGGCTACATGAACGACGTCGAGATGACGGCGGACGACTGGCGCAAGATTGTCAGCGAATACAAGGCGATCGTCGTCAAGGAGCAGGGCGGCAAGCCGTTCCCGCAGGACGTTCACGAACAGCTCTGGGGCGCAATTGCCGCCGTGTTCGATTCGTGGGATTCGGACCGCGCCAAGGTCTATCGCCGACTGAACGACATTCCTGCCGGTTGGGGCACCGCCGTCAACGTGCAGGCGATGGTCTTCGGCAACATGGGCGATACCTCGGCCACCGGCGTTGCGTTCACCCGCGATCCGGCCACCGGCACCAAGGCCTATTACGGCGAGTGGCTGGTCAATGCGCAGGGCGAGGACGTCGTTGCCGGCATCCGTACCCCGCAGTATCTGACCAAGGCCGCTCGCGAGGAAGCGGGCGCCAAGCCGCTGTCGATGGAAGAGGCGATGCCTGCCGCCTACGGCGAACTCGCTGCCGTGTTCGAGCTGCTCGAAAAGCACTACAAGGACATGCAGGACATCGAGTTCACCGTCGAGCGCGGCAAGCTGTGGATGCTGCAGACCCGGTCGGGCAAGCGCACCGCGAAGGCCGCGCTCAAGATGGCGGTCGACATGGTGGGCGAAGGCCTGATCGACGAGAAGACCGCGATCCTGCGTGTCGACCCGATGGCGCTTGACCAGCTGCTGCACCCCACGCTCGATCCCGATGCGCCGCGCGACGTGCTGGGCAAGGGGCTTCCGGCCTCGCCGGGCGCCGCTTCGGGCAAGATCGTGCTCGATGCCGATACCGCCGAGAAGCTGGCCGAGCGCGGCGAAGCGGTGGTGCTGGTGCGCGTGGAAACCTCGCCCGAGGACATTCACGGCATGCACGCGGCCAAGGGTATCCTGACGGCGCGCGGCGGCATGACCAGCCACGCGGCGGTCGTCGCCCGCGGCATGGGGCGCCCTTGCGTCTCGGGCGCTTCGGGCCTGTCGATCAGCATGAAGGACCGCACCCTTCGCATCGGCTCGCGCGAACTGAAGGAAGGCGACATCATCACGCTGGACGGCGCCAACGGCGAGATCATGGCCGGCGAAGTGCCGACCATCGAGCCGGAACTCGCCGGTGACTTCGGCACGCTGATGGTCTGGGCCGACAAGATCCGCCGCATGAAGGTGCGCACCAATGCCGAGACCCCGGCGGACTGCCGCATGGCGCGCCAGTTCGGTGCCGAGGGCATCGGCCTGTGCCGTACCGAGCACATGTTCTTCGATGCGGGCCGCATCTCGGCCGTGCGCCAGATGATCTTGGCCGAGGACGAGGCCGGTCGCCGTGCCGCGCTCGAAAAGCTGCTGCCCGAACAGCGTGCGGACTTCCGCGCGATCTTCGAGGTGATGGCGGGCCTGCCCGTCACCATCCGTCTGCTCGATCCGCCGCTCCATGAGTTCCTGCCGCACGGCGATGCCGAATTCGCAGAGCTTTCGGAGACCATCGGCATCGGTATCGACACGCTCAAGCGCCGGGCCGACGAACTCCACGAGTTCAACCCGATGCTGGGCCATCGCGGCTGCCGTCTGGGCATCACCTTCCCGGAAATCTACGAGATGCAGGCCCGCGCGATCTTCGAGGCGGCGTGCGACGTCGCTACGGCATCGGGCGAAGCCATCGTGCCGGAAGTGATGATCCCGCTGGTCGCGACCAAGCGCGAGCTGGCGATCCTCAAGAAGGTGGTCGACGAGACCGCTGCGAAGGTCTTCGCCGAAAAGGGCAAGACGCTGGAATACATGGTCGGCACCATGATCGAGCTGCCGCGTGCGGCGCTGATGGCAGGGGAAATCGCCGAGGAGGCCAAGTTCTTCTCGTTCGGCACCAACGACCTGACGCAGACCACGCTGGGCGTCTCGCGCGACGATGCCGCGCGCTTCCTCAGCCCCTATGTCGAGAAGGGCATCTACCCGCGCGATCCGTTCGTCAGCCTCGATATCGAGGGCGTGGGCCAGCTCGTCCAGCTCGGTGCCGAGCGTGGTCGTGCGACCTATCCCGCTCTGAAGCTTGGCATTTGTGGCGAGCATGGCGGCGATCCGGCGTCGATCGCGTTCTGCGAGAAGGTCGGCCTCGATTACGTCAGCGCCTCGCCCTACCGCGTGCCGATCGCGCGTCTGGCCGCAGCGCAGGCCGCGCTCAAGTAAGCGCCCCCCTTAACTGGGGCAGAGAATGACAGAAGGGGCGGCTGGAGCGATCCGGCCGCCTCTTTTCGTATCAGAACTCGGGGATCTTCGGTTTCCAGCCCGAAAGCGTCAGGATCTCGAAGATCTCTGTCGTGCGCCCGTCCTCGCCGGCGGCTGCGAAGACCTCGGCGGCGCGCGCATAGGCTGCCTTGCCGAGCACCGGGCCGCGATCGGCGAGCACGCTGGTTGCACCCAGCGCGCGAAGGTCCTGCACCAGCCGTGGCAGCGAGCGGTATGAGACATGGACCGCGCGGTGATCGATCACCGGATCGGCATAGAGCGTGCGCTGGAGCAGTTGCCCGCCCGAGCGCACGTCCACCGTGGGATGGAGCCGGGCGGCGGGACGTTCACCATCGGCGGCCAGCATCGCCTCGCGCAGCACCGGCACGCTGCCCGCCGAAAGGAAGCTGGCCATCATCAGGCCGCCGGGCGCCAGCGCACGGCGCATGTGGACGAGCGCGCCGGGCAGGTCGTTCAGCGTGTCGAGCGTGCCGAGGCTGGCGATCAGGTCGAAGCCTTCGAACGGGTAGGGCTGTTCCTCGTCGAAGCCTTGCGAGGGCTCTGCCTCGATCACCTCGGCGCCGCGTGCGCGCAACTGGCGGGCGAGATCGCCGGTGAAATCGCCGATCACCAACGCCCGCTTCGGTTCCAGCCGCAGGAAGGCGAGACGGTCGAGCACGTCCTCGATCATGTCCTCGATCAGGAAACGCGGCGCGTCGGGCGCCTGCTGGAGCCGCAGCGCGCGGTTGCGCAGGGCGAGGCGGCGGGTGGGCGAGAAGATGCGGGGGGAGCTTTGCTGGCCATGGGGTTGCCCTGCCGCGTTGCGCCGCCGCGCGCAACCGTATCGCGTCGATCGCGGGATGCACGATGGGCATGGGCCGATGACATTTATGTAAGGGTGGCTGGTCCGGCTTGGGCGCATTCGCCGGGCACGATAGGCTTCGGGCATGGAGACTTCCGCTCCCTTGCCGTCGCCCATACCGTCGCAGCGTCGACGCTCCCGCGCTGCGCGGGCGGGGTTGTGCTGTGGCAGTCGATAGCGCCGGTGGTCGATCTGGTGTTCCCGCCGCGCTGTCCGATCTGCGGCGATGCCATCGCCGTGCAGAACGGCCTGTGCTCCGCTTGCTGGAGCGGGATGGTGGTTCCCGGAGAGCCTGCCTGTGCGCTGTGCCGACGGCCTTTCTCCAGCGATATCGAGCACGGCGCGATCTGTGCGCCATGCCTTGCCGAGCCGCCGCGCCACGACGGGATATTCGCCGCGACGCTCTATAACGATCCCTCGCGCAAGCTGGTGCTGGCGTTGAAGCACGGCGGCAAGATCGCGATGGCGGGGATGCTGGCGGGGCAGATGGCCGCGCGCGTGCCGCATGTCGGGCCGGGCTGGCTGGTGGTGCCGGTGCCGCTGCATCGCTGGCGGCTGTGGCAGCGCGGCTATAACCAGGCGGTGGAACTGGGCCGCTGCGTGGCGCGCGAGCGCGACGCGCGGCTGATCGTCGATGCGCTGGAGCGCCACAAGCGCACGCCGTCGCTGGGGGGGCTGGGGCGCAAGGCGCGCGAGCGGGCGCTGTCGGGCGCGATCACCGTGAACCCGCGCCGCAAGGACATGCTGCGCGGCGCACAGGTGCTGCTGGTCGACGATGTGCTGACCAGCGGGGCGACCAGCAACGCCTGCGTCTCGGCGCTCAAGCGCGCAGGGGCGAAGGCGGTCGCGATCTCGTGCTACGCGCGGGTGCTGGATGAAGGCCTGCCGGGGTAGGGGGGCATCAGCCTGTCACCGTCGCGCTGCACCTGCCATGATGGCGCGCGCGACATCCTGCGCATGCTCGACCAGCGCATCGTCGGCCAGTTCCCCCGCCGTCCAGAACGAGAGCACGCCGCGAAATCCGAAGGCGAGCAGTCTGGGCAGGTTGTCCTCGTCCGCCGTGGCAGAGGTCTTGCCAGCGTCCTGCGCTATCGCAAGGCGCCACAGTTCGGACGAGCGTTCGAGGACATTGCCGGGAGATGGCGCGGCAGTGCCGATCCATTCCATCACCGCGCGATTGACCTGCGGTTCCTCCAGCATCACCTGCGCGGCCGTGGCGGTGGCGAGCAGCACGCGATCGAGCGCTTGAACTGGCCTCTCCGCCTGCGCGAAACGCTCGGCCATCGCGTCGATCCGCCGGGCGGACAGCGCATGCATGATCGCGGCCTTGTTGCCGAACTGGTTGAACGGTGTCGCGAAGCTCACGCCAGCCTCGGCGGCGAGATCGCGCATCGAGAAATCCGCTTTGCCGCTGCGCAGGAGGGCTTCGGCGGCATCGAGCACGCGCTGGCGCAGTGGTTCTCCTCGGGGAGAGGGGGCGGGGTTGTCCTTGAAATGGGGCATGAGACTTATTATATCATGATATAGTTATCGTGTTCATGATGGAGTTGTACCATGGCAGCAGCCTCTCCCAAGACTTTCCTGATTACCGGCGTCAGTTCGGGGCTGGGCAAGGCCTTCGCCACGGCGGCGCTTGAGGCCGGACACCGGGTCGCAGGCACCGTGCGCCGCGCCGAAGATGCCCAGGCCTTCGAGGCACTGGCGCCGGGGGGCGCCTATGCGCTGGTGCTGGATGTCACCGATTTCGAGGCGATTGCGGGCGCGGTGGCCGAAGCCGAGCGGCGCGCAGGACCGATCGACGTGTTGGTGAACAATGCCGGATATGGCCACGAAGGGGTGATGGAGGAATCCTCGATGGACGAACTCCAGCGCCAGTTCGCCGCCAATGTGTTCGGGCCGGTGGCGATGATGAAGGCCGTGCTTCCCGGCATGCGCGCGCGGCGCGGCGGCCATATCGTCAATGTCACCTCGATGGGCGGGTTCATCACGATGCCGGGGATCAGCTACTACTGCGGCAGCAAGTTCGCGCTGGAGGGCATTTCCGAATCGCTGGGCAAGGAAGTCGCGGCCTTCGGCATTCGGGTCACCGCGCTGGCGCCGGGGCAGTTCCGGACCGAGTGGGCGGGCCGCTCGATGCAGCGCACCGCGCGCAGCATTGCGGATTACGATGCGGTGATGGACCCCATCCGCCAAGCCCGTCAGGCCAAGAGCGGGAACCAGCCGGGCGATCCGGCCAAGGCGGCACAGGCCTTGCTCACGCTGGTCGAGTCAGAAAATCCACCGGTGCGTCTGTTTCTGGGCGAGGATGCCCTCGGGCTCGTGGAGCGGAAGCTGTCGGCGATGGCCGAAGAGATGCACGCGTGGGATGCGCTGTCGCGCTCTACAGCCTTCGAGTGAGCGCACTTCAGAAGGCGTGCTTCACCGTTTCGGGGTCGTAAGCGTGGCACAGGCCATTGAATGACCCGTCCCGGCCCTCGATGGCGACGCTGCCTGTGATTCGGTTGATATGCAGGCGCGGGGCGTTGGTGAAATTGATCGGGACCTTGCCGTCGATGGCATCCGGCGTGACCTTGAGGTCCTTCACGTCGAACCACCCGTCCTTGCCGCCATGGATCGGGGGCACGATGGACCTTGGAAGACGCACACTTGCGGTGCTGTTGGTCAGGGTGATCTCGATTTCATCGTCGAAGGCGTTGGTCTTGCGCTGATAGACGTTTGCGGTGGCGCTGGCACCGTTGCTGGCAAAAGCCTGCCCGCTGGTGACGCCGACCTTGGTATCCAGACCTTGTCCGGGGCAAAGCAGATGCAATGTCAGCGCCTGGGCTGCGAGCAAGATGGTAAGAGCCATTGGCAACACCCCACAAAGTAAACGCCCGGAGTGATTAGCTCCGGGCGTCCACGTGACGAAACTGCTGGACCCCGCATTTCTGCGATTAGACGACCCCCTGCGCGTCGTCTGGTCCGATCCCTCAATCCTTGCGGCCGGTCCGACCCCCTGGGTCGATCACGGCCATCCCTGAACCATTGGCGCTTGTGTGTCAGCGGCCTTTCCGTCAGTGCAGCCCCCCGACTGCCTCTCCTGTTTCTTCCGAATCTCAGGTCTTGGAAAGGGGAATCGCGAGGGGCTGTGGATATTGGCGAACGCCTGTGGTTATCGTGCAACATTACAAAACCATGGCAGTCTATCGGGATAATATACGAAATGAGCGACGTGACGAAAGCAGAGCGCGAACTGGGCCGTAACTTCCTGCCGCGCTTCGATGCGCAGGGGCTGCTGATCGCCATCGCCCAGCACGCCGAGACCCGCGAGATCCTGATGGTCGCCTATATGGACGCCGAAGCGCTCGCCAAGACGCGGGCGAGCGGGCTGGCGCACTTCCACTCGCGTTCGCGGGGCAAGCTGTGGCTGAAGGGCGAGACCTCGGGGCATTTCCTGCGCGTCCAGTCGATCATGGTCGACTGCGATCAGGATGCGCTGATCCTGAACGTGCTGCCCGAAGGTCCGGCATGCCACACGGGCGCGCCTTCGTGCTTCTACCGCGTGCTCGACGGCGATGTGCTGGAGCGGGTAGCGGAATAAAAAAAAACGGAGCGGGTAGCGGAATAAATCGGGATGTCCCGTCGCCACCGCTCGGGCGGCGACGGGGTATTCCTCAGGCTGCGATCAGCCCAGCGTCTCGTCGAAGAACGCGACCATTGAGGTCCAGCTCTGGCGGTCGGCGCTCTGGCTGTAGGCGAGGAAGTCCTTGCCCATCGTGTCGCTCTTGGTTGCCGTGAAGCCGTGCTTGACCTTGCCGTACGAGTGGAAGTGCCAGTCGGCATCGGCGGCGTTCATCTCGTCCCAGAAGGCGATGACCTGATCGTGCGGGACCAGCGGGTCGGCATCGCCGTGGCAGACCAGAATGCGCGGCTTGATGCCGCCGGGCGCGGCGGGCGCCTCGGTGCTCAGCGTGGCGTGGAAGGTGGCGAGGGCGAGAATGTCCTCACCATCGCGCGCGGCTTCCAGAATCGCGCCGCCGCCCATGCAATAGCCGGTGGCGAGCATCGGCAGGCCCGGTGCGATCTCGCGCAGCTTGGCGAAAGCGGCGCGGATGCGCGCGCGGTAGAAGGCGTTGTCTTCGCGAAGGGCGCCGGCCATCGGGAATGAGGCCTCGAAGCTCTCCACCGGATCGCCGTAGAAGTCGGCAATCATCGCGATGTAGCCGAGGTCGGCGAGCATCTGCGCGCGGCGTTCGATATGCGGATCGACGTTGGCGATGGTCGGGAAGACGACCACGGCGGCGCGCGGCGTACCTGCGGGGCGCGCGAGATAGCCGGTCAGGTCCTTGCCGGCGTGCGAATAGGCAACGGTTTCAAGAGTGCTCATGATGATCCCGGTTCGTTTTGGGGGAGGGGGGACGGTGAAAGCAACTGAGGCCCGGTGTGTGTCCGGGCCTCAGGATGTATCTGCGAGATTTTATTCCGGAAGGAAATCCGGCACCGAGAGATAGCGCTCGCCGGTGTCGTAGTTGAAGCCGAGCACGCGTGATCCGGCGGGCAGTTCCTCCAGCTTCTTCGCGATGGCAGCCAGCGTCGCGCCCGAACTGATGCCCACCAGCATGCCTTCGGTAGTGGCGCAGCGGCGTGCCCAGTCCTTGGCATCGGCGGCTTCGACCTGAATCGCGCCGTCGATGGCCTGGGTATGCAGGTTGCCGGGAATGAAGCCCGCGCCGATGCCCTGGATCGGGTGCGGGCCGGGCTGGCCGCCCGAAATCACCGGCGAGAGCGTGGGCTCCACCGCATAGGCCTTCAGCGAGGGCCAGCTCTTCTTGAGCGTTTCGGCGCAGCCGGTCAGATGGCCGCCGGTGCCGACGCCCGAGATCAGCACGTCGATGGGCTCCTGCGCGAAGTCGGCGAGGATTTCCTGCGCGGTGGTCTTCACATGGACGACAACGTTGGCGGGATTGTCGAACTGCTGGGGCATCCACGCACCGGGCGTCTGCTCGACGAGTTCCTTGGCGCGCTCGATGGCGCCCTTCATGCCCTTTTCGCGCGGGGTGAGGTCGAACGTGGCGCCATAGGCCAGCATTAGGCGGCGACGTTCGATCGACATCGATTCGGGCATGACGAGGACCAGCTTGTAGCCCTTGACCGCCGCGACCATGGCAAGGCCGATGCCGGTGTTGCCCGAGGTCGGCTCGACGATGGTGCCGCCGGGCTTGAGGCTGCCATCGGCCTCTGCCGCTTCGATCATGGCGAGGCCGATGCGGTCCTTCACCGAACCGCCGGGGTTGGCACGCTCGGCCTTGATCCAGACCTCATGGTCCGGGAACAGGCGCGAGAGGCGGATATGCGGGGTATTGCCGATGGTGGCGAGAATGCTGTCGGCCTTCATGGCGGAAAATCCCTCTTCTTATGCGTCGTCGCTCTGGGAAAACGACCGGGCCCGGCGAAGTTCCGGGAAGCCCCAGGCCCAGATGCCTGTGACCACTATCGCACCCACGCCCCCGAACACAACAGCCCCGACAGGTCCGAGCAGCGAGGCGGCAAGGCCGGACTGCATCTCGCCCAGCTCGTTCGAGGCGGAAATGGCGACGCCGGAAATCGCCGAGACGCGGCCCCGCATCTCGTCGGGCGTCTTCAACTGGGTCAGCGTCGTGCGGATGAACACCGAATACATGTCCGCCGCGCCTACGCCTGCAAGGCACACCAGCGAGAGCCAGTAGTTCCACGAGAGGCCGAAGGCGACCGTGGCGGCGCCGTAGACAGCGACCGCGACCAGCATCTTGATGCCGACATTCTTCGCCAGCGGGCGAACCGAGAACAGGATCGCCACGATTGCAGCGCCGATGGCCGGGGCCGAGCGCATGGGGCCGAGCCCCTCGGCGCCAACGTGCAGGATATCGCGCGCATAGATCGGCAGCAGCGCGGTCGCGCCGCCCAGCAGCACCGCGAACAGGTCGAGCGTGATGCAGCCCAGCAGGAAGCGCTCCTTCCACACGAACACGAACCCATCGACGATCTGGCGCACCGGATGGGTGCGGCGCGCTTCCTCGGGCGGCGGCGGCATCTGGCGGATCGCCATCGTCGCCACCGAACCGCCGACAAGGATCGCCACCGTCGCCCAGTAGGGCAGCGAGGGGTGCGTCGCGAACAGGAAGCCGTAAGTCGCAGGCCCGATCATCGTGCCGATCTGCATCGCCATCGATCCCATGGCGATGGCGCGCGGCATGACCTTCACGGGCACGACATTGGGCGCAATCGCCGCCATGGCCGGTCGCACGAAGACGCGGGCGGCGCCGTGCAGGGCGGCAAAGGCATAGATCGCGCCGAGGTTGTGGATCTGGAATGTGGTGATGAGCGCCATGCCCAGCGCCACGACCATGTCGATCATCATCGCCATCGTGGCGACGCGGCGACGGTCGAAGCGGTCCGCGACGACGCCTGCGACCGGCGTCAGCACGAAGAGCGGCAGGAACTGCACGAGGCCCAGCACGCCCAGCGCGAAAGCGGCCCGCGCAATGCTCATCCCATATTCGCCGCGCGCCACGTCATAGAGCTGGTAGCCGATCACCACGACCATACCGTTGGTGGAGATCACCGAGGCGAAGCGGGCCAGCCAGTAGAGCCGGAAATCGCGGAAGATCAGCGGAGATGTGCGTTCGTCGTACTGGTCGCCGAACGGCTCGGCAGGGGCGGGGGGTGCTGGTCGTACTCACGCCATCCCGCATGGCAGCGCCCGATCAGGTTGCCAAGCCGCTGCGTGCGCCTGCATCAAATATTAATCGCATATGGATCGCAGCGAATGGCCGTTTGATCGGCGTCGTGCAAAATTCTCACGGCTTCTGGCAGGCGTCGTTCCATTCCTCATGCCCTCGGAGGACAACTTTCGAGAGCGCATGGGGGACGCGGATGGAGGCCGTCAGCCTGTTCATCCCATAGATCCATGCGAGCGCCAGCGCTGCGCCGATGAGTGCACCCCGCAGCCCATCGCCGATCGCACCGATGCCGGCGGCAAACATGGCGAACACCACGCAGGCAAGGAAGCCGTATCGCGCGCTCAAGTCGTAATCGAGCATGCGTTCGCCAGCAGCGCTGCGGGCCGTGATCTGAAACTCGCCCGAATTGAAGAACGCGAGAACGGCGTTTCGCTCTCCGCGAAACATGTCGCTCCGGAATGCCAGTCGATCAGCCTCTCGCCCGAGGACCTGCTTGCATTCGGCCGCCAGAAATCCCTCGACCTGATCGAGCGCCTCGGCGTCTGAAAGAGAAGGGGGCAAAGGCAGCGATCCGCGCAAATGCCACAGGGTGTCCAGCATGGGCTGTGTCTAGGCGTGAAGCGAACAGCGGTCCAGATGAACTGCGCTTACGCGGCCTCAGCGCTTGGGGCGCAGCCTTGGGTTGGGTTGCATCGTATCGACCATCTTCTGGAAATCGTCGATCCGCACGATCCGCTCGAACTGGAAACCGGCGCGGCCTTCGTGGGCCCAGATCATATGCGCCTCGATCCGGCCGATCACCGGCAGGCGCATGACAAGGCGCTCGCCGCGTTCGAGGCCGAGATCGCCCGAGATCATGAATCCCTGCGGCGAGACGTTAACGATGTTGAGGGGAACCTCACCCAATGACCGGTGCTCTGCCGTCACCGCGTGCTCGACCGGATGGCGTGCCGCGCGCCGCATGTCCGTGACGGTGAGCTGCGCTCCTGCGCTCATTTTGCCGTTGTCCTCGCATGTCCGTTTGGGGAGCGGGTACCATGCCGGCAAAAGGCAAAGATTTTGTAAATTGCACACTGGATCGTCGCTGAAAAACGACGATCCGGCGCAAGTCTATTAAGTTAGATACCCTTGATAATCCCGTGCTTCTTTTTTCCGAGGCTGAGCTTGGAAGTATTGCCCGGTGTAATCGTTATCAGGAAATTAGGATCGCTCATCACCTCGTCGTCCAGCTTGACCGCGCCTTCGCCGATCTTGCGCTTGGACTCGCCGTTCGAGGCGGTGAAGCCCAGTTCGGTGCAGGCCGCGCCAAGCCGGATGCCGTCGGCGCCGACCTCGATGGTCGGCAGGTCTTCGCCAAGGCCGCCGCCCGCGAAGGTGTCGCGCGCGGTCTGGGCGGCGGCGATGGCGGCGTCCTCGCCACGGCACAGCCTGGTCGCCTCGTTGGCGAGCACTTCCTTGGCGTGGTTGATCTCGGCGCCTTCCAGCGCTTCGAGCCGGGCGATCTCGTCCATCGGCAGATCGGTGAACAGGCGCAGGAACTTGCCGACATCGCGGTCGTCGCAGTTGCGCCAGAACTGCCAGTAGTCATAGCTCGGCAGCGAGGTCTCGTTGAGCCACACCGCGCCCGAGACCGACTTGCCCATCTTGGTGCCGTCGGCCTTGGTGATGAGCGGGGTGGTCAGGCCGTAGACTTCGGTGCCGTCCATGCGGCGCGCCAGTTCCACGCCGTTGACGATATTGCCCCACTGGTCCGACCCGCCCATCTGCAACCGCACGCCGTGCGCGCCGCTGAGGTGCCGGAAGTCGTAACCCTGGAGGATCATGTAGTTGAATTCGAGGAAGGTCATCGGCTGCTCGCGCTCAAGGCGCAGCTTCACCGAATCGAACGAGAGCATGCGGTTGACCGTGAAGTGCGTGCCGACGCGCTGGAGCATCTCGATGTAACCGATCTGGCCGAGCCAGTCGTGATTGTTGACCATCACCGCATCGGTCGGGCCATCGCCGAAGGTCAGGAAACGCTCGAAGGCGGTGCGGATCGAGGCGATGTTGCCCTCGATCGCGTCGTCGGTCAGCATCTTGCGGACTTCGTCCTTGCCGGTCGGATCACCGATGCGCGTGGTGCCGCCGCCCATCAGCACGACCGGCTTGTGCCCTGCCTGCTGGAGGCGGCGCAGCAGCATGATCGACACCAGATTGCCGACATGCAGCGAAGGCGCGGTGGCATCGAAGCCCACGTAACCCGGCACGACCTGCTTGGCCGCAAGCGCGTCGAGACCCTCGGCGTCGGTGGTCTGGTGGATGTAGCCACGCTCTTCGAGCAGGCGGAGCAGATCGGACTGGTACTGTGTCATGATGCGCGCGCGTCTAGCACAGGAAGGGCGGGGCGGGGCAAGAGCGATTCGCAAAACAGGGTTGCTCTCGACGCGATACGGCGCGTGCGTTAGCCAGCGGGCTACCTCGTTTCGGAAAGCACCGCCCTTGAACCTGACCGCGCATCCTGCCCGCCCGCCGCTGAACGTCAGCGCCATCACCGTTGGCGCCGGGATGGAGGGCAGCTGGCTGCTGCTGCGCTGGCGAGTCGAGGGCGCGGGCGCGCTGGTGGTGCCGCCCTTCGCCGGGCGCGGCCGGGCGGACGGTCTGTGGCAGGCGACCTGCTTCGAGGCGTTTCTCCAGTCTGACGATGGCAGTGCAGGCTATGTCGAACTGAACCTCTCGCCCTCCGAACAATGGGCCGCCTACAGCTTCACCGGGCGGCGCGAGGGCATGGCTGAGGTTCCCATGCCGCGCGATGCCGACTGCGCGCTTCGCGGCAGCGGCAACCTGATGATCTTCGATGCCGCCGTGCCGCTCGCCACGCTGCCGCCGCGTCCGTGGCGTCTCGGGATGACCGCCGTGATCGAGGAACGCGCGGAAGGCATGAGCGAAACCGTCAAGAGCTACTGGGCGCTGGCCCATGGCGGCGCGGAGCCCGACTTCCACGACCCGGCTTGCTTCGTCGCACGCCTTGGGGCAGGCGAGGGCGCATGAAATTCGGCATCGACCGCCTGCTGGCGGACCCCTCGCTCCGCGCGCCGCTTGACGGCAAGCGCGTCTCGCTCGTCGCGCACCCGGCCTCGGTGACGCAGGAACTGGTCCATTCGCTCGACGCGCTGATCGCGGCGGGCGTCAACGTGACCAGCGCTTTCGGTCCGCAGCATGGTCTGAAGGGCGACAAGCAGGACAACATGGTCGAGACGGCGGACGAGACCGATCCGCAGTACGGCATCCCGGTCTTCAGCCTCTATGGCGAAGTGCGTCGCCCCAGCGCGGCGATGATGGATACCGCAGACGTGTTCCTGTTCGACCTGCAGGATCTCGGCTGCCGCATCTACACCTTCGTCACCACGCTGCTCTACATGCTGGAGGCGGCGGCGGAGAGCGGCAAGAGCGTCTGGGTGCTCGATCGCCCCAATCCTGCCGGTCGCCCGGTGGAGGGCACGACGCTGCTGGCGGGGCAAGAGAGCTTCGTCGGCGCCGGGCCAATGCCGATGCGGCACGGGTTGACGCTGGGCGAGATGGGCCACTGGTTCGTGCGCCACTACAATCTCGATGTCGATTACCGGGTGATCGCCATGGAAGGCTGGGAGCCCGAGGCGGCGCCGGGCTATGGCTGGCCGCAGGATCGTCTCTGGATCAACCCGAGCCCCAACGCGGCGAACCTCAACATGGCGCGTGCCTACGCGGGCACGGTGATGATCGAGGGCGCGACGCTGTCCGAAGGGCGTGGCACCACGCGCCCGCTCGAAGTGCTGTTCGGCGCGCCCGATGTGGATGCCGGTGCCGTGCTGGCCGAGATGCGCCGCTTCGCGCCCGAGTGGCTGGCGGGCTGCGCGATCCGCGAATGCTGGTTCGAGCCGACCTTCCACAAGCACCACGGCCAGCTGTGCAACGCGCTGATGATCCACGCGGAAGGCGCCTTCTACGATCACGCCGCGTTCCGTCCGTGGCGCTTGCAGGCGCTGGCCTTCAAGGCGATCCGTACGCTTTATCCCGACTATCCGCTCTGGCGCGATTTTCCTTACGAATACGAGTTCGAGCGGCTGGCGATCGACGTCATCAACGGTGGGCCTGCCTTGCGCGAATGGGTGGACAATCCGGCCTCGACGCCTGCCGATCTCGATGCCATCGCAGCGCGCGACGAGGCCGCGTGGCGCGCCGAAGTGGCGGACCTGCTGCTGTACCGTTAAGCTGGAATGCCCGTTGCCGTCGCCTCTCGCTCACGCGGGCGGTGGACGGCGGCGACCAGCACGAACGAGACATACATCAAGAGATACCACGCCCCCATCTTGGTCGGCTGCACCATGGTCCAGCCATGGCTCTGGCTGGGATAGATCCACGCGTTCGAAAACGTCGCGAGGTTCTCGGCAAACCAGATGAACAGCGCGACGAGGAACCAGCCGAGCAGCAGTGGCATCCAGCGGTCCTCGCGCCAGACGCGGAACCAGATGCGTGTGCGGACAAACAGCAACGCCATCGCAGCGAACAGGCCGAGCCGCACGTCCGGCAGCCAGTGGTGCGCGAAGAAATTGACGTAGACCGCCACCGCCAGCAGCCCGCTCGCCCACAGCGGCGGATAGCGCGTGAAGCGGAAGTCGAAGATGCGCCACACCCGCGCGATATAGCTGCCGACAGCGGCATACATGAAGCCCGAGAACAGCGGCACGCCGCCGACATGCAACACCGATCCTTCGGGATAGGTCCACGATCCGTGCGCGGTCTTGAACAGTTCCATCACCGTGCCGACCACATGGAAGGCCAGGATCACTTTCGCCTCGTCCCATGTCTCCAACCGCAGCGCCAGCATGCTGATCTGGATCGCAAGCGCGCACAGCGTCAGGAAGTCGTACCGCGCCAGCGCGGCATGGTCGGGATAGAACAGGTGCGTGCCCAGCAGCAGCGCCAGCATCAGTGCGCCGAACAGGCAGGCCCAGCCCTGCTTGAAGCCGAACAGCACGAACTCATAGAGCCAAGAGGCTGGCCCCGGCGGCGGTGCGAAGCGCTCCAGCCGCGTACGGATCGCGGCGAAGCGGGTATGGCGGGCAGGGGCGTGCATCACGGCTGGCGCGGGAAGCCTTCCATGCCTTCGGGCACGCGCACCCATTCGGGCGCCTCCTCCAGCCAGATCGCCGAATCCGGCACCAGCGCGTCGCTCTGGTCGAGAAAGCCCACGCGCACCGTGCGCGCCTGCAAGCGTCCCGAATTGCGGCTCATCACTTGCGTCCCGCACTTCGCACAGAACCCGTGCTCGACCACATTCCCGCTCGCCGCCGTGTTGGGCGACCATGCAAGCTCACCTTCAAGATGGATATGTTCGACCGGGAACGAGGCGTTCACCGTGGCATTGCCGCAGGCGATCCGCTGGCACTGCGCACACCAGCACTGGCGCACCCACAGCGGCGGCGCGTCGATCGTGGCGGAAACGGCACCGCAGTTGCAGCGTCCGGTGAAGGGGTGGGGTGTGAGATCGGTCATGGTGGGACTCCGTAAATTCGCGGCAACCTTGGTCCTGACCCGGCATCGTCACAAGTGCGTTTTCGAGCGATTTTCGGGAATTACCCGGCCAGCTTCACCGCGCGCAGCATCAGTGACTGGAAGCGGCCCTCATCCACGCTCGCTTTCTTGTCGTTCCACGATCCGGTGACGATGCGCCATTCGCCGGAGGGCGCGCGCAGCAGCCATGTCATGCTGATTACGCCATCTTCCGAGCCGCCCTTGTAGCCGACATAGGCCCATTTCTGCCGTGTCGGGGCATCAAGCGCGGGGTTGATCGTGAGGATCGCCGAGGCCTCAGGGCTGTCCAGATCGCGCAGATCTTCCATTACGCGGGCGAGGTCGGTGGGGGAGGCGAACCATTCCACCTCGTCGATGGCGACGGGGCCGCGCCCGAAGACCGCGCCGGGATCGGCCTCTGCCACGCCGCGCATGTCGAGCGCCGATAACTGGGCGGCGCGTTCGGCGGGGGAACCCTTGGCGTAGCGCGCGGTGGCATCCGGCCCCGCACGCTTGAGCGCGAAGAACTGCGCGGTCGTCAGAAACGGGCGCAGCGCGTCGGGATGGGCGTGGTGGGCGAGCGTCACTTCTCGGGCAAGTGCGTCCTGCCCGACAAGGCGCACCAGCATGTCGGTGGCGCTGTTGTCGCTGATCGAGATCATCAGGCTGGCGAGCGTGTGCAACGTCACCGGCGCGCCATCAGGAAAGCCGTGCAGGGTGCCGCCGGGGAAGGACTTGCCCGAGACCGGCACAACGTCGCTCCAACTGCGCTGGCCCTCTTTGACCTGCCGTGCGAGCGCGGCGAGCACGTAGAGCTTGAAGGTCGAGCCGATGGCGAAGGGATGGCGCGCATCCTGACCGTGGATCAGCTTGGGCGCGCTGTCGGTTGCCGTGTCGAGCGCGAAGACGCCGTAGCCGCTCTTGCCGGGAAGCGCGGCGAAATCGGCGTCGAGTCTGGCGAAGCTGTCGTCGTTCAGCGTGAGCGCGAAGATGCGGTATCCGGCGACGAGATGTTCAGGGCCGCCGCCGACCACCAGATGCGCAGGCGCCGATCCCCTGGCGAAGTGCAGCATGGCACTGGCGGCGTAAGGGCCTTCGACCTTGAACTGGTCGTAGCTTTCGAGCGGTCCCGCCCGCTCGCTCAGTTGCGCGGCGAGCGCCTTCAACTGATCGGGGGAGACGGCAGCGAGAAACGTCGCGTCGAACACCTCGGCGGCGGGCTTTCGGCCTTCCAGCACCGCCAGCACATCGTCGCTGCGCTGGCGCAACAGCGCTTCATCCACCGACTGTGCGTAAGCCGGGGCGCTCACTGCCAGCGCGACCATGGCGGCGAGGGTGGTGAGCCAGAGGCTTGCGAACTTGCGAAACCGCCCATGTGCCATCCCATCCTCCAGTTTCCCGCGGGGCGAGAGGGTGGCGCGAACGGGATCAGGCGTCAATCAGATCGCGGTCGAGATCGCCGGCGCGATTCTGGATGAAGTGGAAGCGGTGCTCCGGGTTACGGCCCATCAGCCGGTCGACCAGGTCCTTCACCGCCGCACGGTTCTCGTACTCAGGCGGCAGGGTGATGCGGATCAGCGAGCGGCTGGCGGGCGCCATCGTGGTCTCGCGCAGCTGGCCGGGGTTCATCTCGCCAAGGCCCTTGAAGCGGCCTACTTCCACCTTCTTGCCCTTGAAAACGGTCGCTTCCAGTTCGGCGCGGTGGGCATCGTCGCGGGCATAGGCGGATTTGGAGCCGTGCGTCAGGCGATAGAGCGGCGGCTGGGCGAGGTAGAGGTGCCCGCGCCGCACGATGTCCGGCATCTCCTGGAAGAAGAACGTCATCAAGAGCGTGGCGATATGCGCGCCGTCGACGTCGGCATCGGTCATGATGACGATGCGGTCGTAGCGCAGGTTGTCGGCGTTGCAGTCCTTGCGGGTGCCGCAGCCGAGCGCGAGGCCGAGGTCGGCGATTTCCGCATTGGCGCGGATCTTGTCCGCCGTGGCTGAGGCGACGTTGAGGATCTTGCCGCGGATCGGCAGGATCGCCTGCGTCTTGCGGTCGCGCGCCTGCTTGGCCGAACCGCCTGCCGAATCGCCCTCGACGATGAACAGCTCGGTCTCGCCGTCGCCTTCGCCCGAACAGTCGGTCAGCTTGCCGGGCAGGCGGACCTTCTTGGCGTTGGTGGCGGTCTTGCGCTTGATGTCGCGCTCCGCCTTGCGGCGCAGGCGCTCGTCCATGCGCTCCATCACCGCACCCAGCAGCGCCTTGCCGCGCTCCAGATTGTCGGTGAGGAAGTGGTCGAAGTGATCGCGCACGGCAGCCTCGACCATGCGCGCGGCCTCGGGCGAGGTGAGGCGGTCCTTGGTCTGGCTCTGGAACTGGGGATCGCGGATGAACACCGAAAGCATCACTTCGCTGCCGGTGATCATGTCGTCGGGCGTGATGTCCTTGGCCTTCTTGCCCTGACCCACAAGATCGGCGAAGGCGCGGATGCCCTTGGTCAGCGCGCCGCGCAGGCCCTGTTCATGGGTGCCGCCGTCGGGCGTGGGGATGGTGTTGCAGTACCACGAGAACGAGCCGTCGGAGTAGAGCGGCCAGGCGATCGCCCATTCGACGCGGCCCTGCTCGGAACCGTCCTCGCCCTTGGGAAAGTCCTGACGACCGGAGAAGAACTGCGTGGTCACGCATTCGCGCTTGCCGATCTGCTCGGCAAGGTGATCGGCCAGACCGCCGGGAAACTGGAACGTCGCTTCGGTAGGCACGTCCTCGCCGGCCAGCGAGGGCGCGCACTTCCAGCGGATCTCGACGCCTGCGAACAGGTAGGCCTTGGAGCGCACCAGCTTGAACAGGCGTGAGGGCTTGAATTTCTGGTCGCCGAAGATCTCGGTGTCGGGCGTGAAGGTGACGGCGGTGCCGCGCCGGTTGGGCGCCGCGCCGACCTTCTGGATCGGGCCGAGCGTGACCCCGCGCGAGAACTCCTGCGCGTAGAGTTCCTTGTTGCGCGCCACTTCCACGCGGGTCTTCACCGACAGGGCATTGACTACCGAGATGCCGACGCCGTGCAGGCCGCCCGAGGTGGCGTAGGCTTTCCCTGAGAACTTGCCGCCCGAGTGCAGGGTGGAGAGGATGACCTCCAGTGCCGACTTGCCGGGATATTTCGGATGCTCGTCCACCGGGATGCCGCGCCCGTTGTCGGTGATGGTCACGCGGCCCGCCGTGCCCGGTTCTTCCTCCAGCGTCACCTCGATGCGGTTGGCGTGCCCGGCGACGGCCTCGTCCATCGCGTTGTCGAGCACTTCGGCGACGAGGTGATGCAGCGCGCGCTCGTCGGTGCCGCCGATATACATGCCGGGGCGGCGGCGGACGGGCTCAAGCCCCTCCAGCACCTCGATCGCGGAACCGTCATAGGTTTCGCCGGCTGCGGTCGGAAGCTGCTCGAAGAGGTCGTCGGACATGGCCGCGACTATAAGCAGTGCGTGAAACCGCGATCAAGCGCGGCTTCACGCTTATCCTACCTTACTTCGCGAAGCTGGTCGGCGCCGGGCTGATGACCGTGGCACCGCCGGGGCGGATTTCGCGCACTTCGAGCGCGCGTTCGATCACGCCGTCGCGTCCGAAGCGGAACGCGCCGTCGAGGCCGAGGAAGCCGTCCGGGTTGATCAGGCTGGAGACCGGGAAGGGGCGCCCCGCCTGCCAGTCCCGCGCGGCGCGCAGGGTCAGCAGCACGCCGTCGTAGCCCAGCGTTGCGATGCGATAGGGCGTCTTGCCGTAGCGCGTGCGATAGCTGGCGGCGAAGCGCGGGAAGCGCGCGTCGGACACGCTGGCGAACCATGCACCGCTGAGCGCCGGGTTGGCGGTGATCGCCTTGTCGCCGCTCCACAGCTCGGTGCCGAGCAGGCGTGGCGATCCGGCGGGCATGCCCCTGCTCTTGAGCGCGGTCGCTGCGCTGGACGAGAGCGAACCGCCGTCCGCGATCAGCACCGCCTGATAGCCGCCTTGTGCGCGCAGGCGTTGCGCCGCTGCCGTGATCGACGCGGCAGAGCGGTCATAGGTCTGCATGTTCAGCACCTTGCTGCCCTTGGCGCGCGCGGTCTGGAGCAGTGCGGCGGAGGCACGGTCGCCATATTCGCCGCGCGGAACGAGTGCGGAGAACACGTTGACGCCCTGGCTCTGGGCATAGGAAATCGTGCGCGCCATCGAGGCGCCGGGCAGGTTGCCCATCACGAAGACGTCCTTGGCTGCGATCGTCTCGTCGTTCGAGAACGTCACCAGCGGGACATGCGCGGGCCGCGCGACGGCGATCACGGCGGATACGTCGTCCGACAGCAGCGGGCCGAGAATCAGGCCGTTGCCGTCGGCCAGCGCGTGCTGCGCGGCGGCGGTGGCACCGGTCGCGGTGTCATAAGTGGTGACGCGCAGGTCCTTGGCGCCGGTATCGAGCAGCGCCATCGTCGCCGCATTGGCGATCGACTGTCCGGCCGCGCCATTCGGCCCGGTGGTCGGCACCAGCAAAGCGACGCGGTGCTGCCCGCCGTCCATCGGCAGCGTGCTCGAACTGGGCGCCTTGGTGGGCGGCGGTGGCGGGGGCGTGTAACGCGGCCCCTTGGGAATGACCGAACAGGCGGCCAGAGTCATCAGTGCGCCGGCGGCCAGAAGGGTCCGTCGGTTGAGGGTGCCGTTCAATCGGCTGTGGAACATCGCTTGCCGCTCCCGCGTGGCCTCGCCATGAATGGCGACATGGAACATTCTCTTTTGCCGGGCCTCTATATCGTGGCCACTCCGATTGGCAACCTGGGCGACATTACCCTGCGCGCGGTGGAGGTGCTGCGAGGCGTCTCTGCGGTGGCCTGCGAGGACACGCGCGTCACCGGTAAGTTATTGCATCACCTGGAAATCAAGCAGAAGCTGATTCGCTATGACGACCATGCGGGCGAGGGCGACCGCGAACGCCTGCTGGCCCTGATGCAGAGCGAACCCGTCGCGCTGGTGAGCGATGCGGGCACGCCGCTGATCTCCGATCCCGGCTATCGGCTGGTGCGTGACGCCAGGGCGCGCGGATTGCCGTCACCAGCCTGCCGGGCGCCAATGCGGCGGTGATGGCGATGACGCTCTCGGGGCTGCCCAACGACCGCTTCCTGTTCGCAGGCTTCCTGCCCAACAAGGCCAAGGCGCGCGAGGACGTGCTGCGCGAACTCGCCAAGGTGCCCGCAACGCTGGTGTTCTACGAAACGTCCCCGCGTCTGGAGGCTGCGCTCACCGCGATTGCAGAAGTCCTGCCGGGGCGCGAGGTGGCGGTGGCGCGCGAACTCACCAAGAAGTTCGAGGAATGCCGCACCGCGCTGCCCGCAGAGTTGATCGCACATTACGCGCAGCATCCCCCGAAGGGTGAGATCGCGCTGGTGATCGCGCCACCGGGCGACGAGCCACTGGGCGAGATCGACGTCGATGCGCTGCTGCTGACCGAGCTGCAATTCGCCAAGGCCTCGCAGGCCGCCGCTGCCGTTGCCAAGGCGACCGGGCTCGACCGCAAGACGCTCTATGCACGCGCGCTCGAACTGAAATGACCGAAAGGCGCATCCGGGCAGAGCGGCAGGGCCGTCGCGGCGAGAGCATCGCGGCGTGGTATCTGCGGCTCACCGGATGGCGCGTGCTCGCGCGCCGGGTGAAGACCCCGCGCGGCGAAATCGATCTGGTGGTGCGGCGCGGCACGGTGGTCGCGGCGGTCGAGGTGAAGTGGCGCGCCCGCGCCGAATCGCTCGACACCGTGATCGACGCGTGGCGCCTACGCCGGGTGGCCGCCGCCGCCGAAGCGGCGCTGCCGCGCCACGCCCGCCCCGGCGACAGCCAGCGCATCGACGTAGTGCTGGTCTCCCCCGGCACATGGCCGCGCCGGATCGTCAATGTGTGGCAGCCGGGGGTTTAGATGGGGTGTGTGGTGTTTTGGGTTGCGCCGCCCGAGCGGACTATTCTTCTCTCCTCTTCAGGGGAGAGATACGAAGGCTTGGCAGCTTGCTGCCTAGCCGTAGTTGAGAGGGGTTTAGGTCACGCATTCCCCTCTCCCAACCCTCTCCCCTGAAGGGGAGAGGGCTATGACAAACAACCGTTGTGGTTGGCCCACCCCCTTCCGGCTAGGTCACTGCGTTCCCAAGCCTTCCGGCCCTCCCGAGGGGGAGGGCAATACTGCTTTCCACTCCCGCCCGCGGGAGGGGAGCGAGACCTGGAGAGCGTAGCGAGCCTGGTCGCAGCGGGGTGGGCCGGTGCGACCGAAACTAACCTCCCAAGTCCGACACAATCGCCATCTTGCGTTATTCAGCGCCCAACACCCACGACTTGCGTTTTCGGATACCGTGGATCGAACGATTGCGCGTCTCGCCGTGTCGAATAGTGGTCGCAACCGCACACAATTCCGACTAAGCCGCACGAGAATCTGCAAAGCTAATCCCTGCCCGGAACGGACTTTTTCATGACCCTTCGCATCGCCGTCCAGATGGACCCGCTCGAGACCGTGAACATCGCCGGGGATTCGTCCTTTGCGCTGATGCTCTCGGCGCAGGCGCGCGGGCATCAGCTGTTCCACTATGACGTCAAGACGCTGGCCTATGACGCCGCGTTCGGCGCCAATGGGCGGCTGACCTGCTGGGGTGCGCCGGTGACGGTGCAGCGCGTGGCGGGCGCCCACTTCACGCGCGGCGACTATCGCCTGATCGATCTGGTCGCCGATATCGACGTGGTGCTGATGCGGCAGGACCCGCCGTTCGACCTTGGCTACATCACCGCCACGCACCTGCTGGAGCGGCTCGAAGGCCGCACGCTGGTGGTCAACGATCCCGCCTCGGTGCGCAATGCGCCCGAGAAGGTGATGGTGCTCGACTATGCGCGCTTCATGCCGCCCACGTTCGTCGCGCGCCGGATCGAGGATGTGCGCGAATTCCAGCAGCGCAACGTCAATGCGGGCTTCGGCGGCGATCTGGTGATCAAGCCGCTCCACGGCAACGGCGGCAAGGCAGTGTTCCGCGTGCCGGCCGACGGCAGCAATCTGGGCGCGCTGATCGAGATGTTCCAGAACGCCTGGATCGAGCCGTTCATGGTCCAGCCCTTCCTTCCGGGCGTGGCCGAGGGCGACAAGCGCATCGTGCTGGTCGATGGCGAGTTCGCAGGCGCGATCAACCGCAAGCCGGGCGAGGGCGAGTTCCGCTCGAACCTTGCCGTCGGCGGGTCGGCGGAAGCGGCGACACTCACTTCGACCGAAGAAGAGATCTGCGCGGCGATGGGGCCGGAACTCAAGGCGCGGGGGCTGGTTTTCGTGGGTATCGACGTGATCGGCGGAAAATGGCTCACCGAAATCAACGTGACATCGCCTACGGGCATCGTGGCTATCGACCGGTTCAACGGAACCGACACGGCTGCGCGCATCTGGGATGCTATCGAGGTCCGGCACGCAGCGATGTAAGGGCTGCGTGCCCGCAGGAGGGTGTTGAGTGAACGACTGGGTGGTGCATTTCGTTCAGGCCGGAGGGTACTGGGGCATCGCCTTTCTGATGATGCTCGAGAACCTGTTTCCGCCGATCCCCTCCGAGCTGATCATGGGCATTGGCGGGCTGGCGCTGGCGCGCGGGACGATGAGCTTCACGCCGCTGCTGTTCGCAGGCACCGTGGGCGCCACCGCCGGAAACTACATCCTGTTCCTGATCGCCGACCGCCTCGGCTTCGAGCGCCTGAAACCCCTGATCGTGCGCTGGGAGCGCTGGGTGACGCTGGAGTGGGAGGATATCGAGAAGGCCGGCCACTTCATGCGCGCGCATGGCCAGTGGGTGGTCTTCATCATGCGCTTCATGCCCATGTTCCGCACCACGATCTCGCTTCCGGCGGGGCTGGCGCACATGAGCCACTGGAAGTTCATCGTTTATACCTTCCTCGGCGCGGGCATCTGGAACACGCTGCTGATTCTGGGCGGGCAGTGGCTGGGACACAGCTTCGCACAGGCCGACAAGTGGATCACCTGGGGCGCGATCGCGGGCGGCGTCGCAGGTGTGGTGTGGTATCTGTGGCGCGTGCTGCGCTGGCGTCCGCGCCGGGCGCGCGTGGCGCGCGAGCCGGGATAACCGCCTTTACGAGTTACCCTCACGTGGATGCGCGTTGCGGTAAACGTCGAGCAGTGTGGCCGCGTCCACTTTCGTATAGATCTGCGTCGAGCCGAGGCTGGCGTGGCCCAGCAGGTCCTGCAACGAGCGCAAGTCCGCGCCCGCGCCCAGCAGATGCGTGGCGAAGCTGTGGCGCAGCGCATGCGGCGTCGCGCTGGCGGGCAGGCCGAGCACGCCCCGCGCCCGTGCCATCGCGCGCTGTACCATCCCCTGCGCCAGAGCGCCGCCGCGTGCGCCGCGAAACAGCGGGGCGTCGCGGTCCAGCGGCCAAGGGCATCTGGCGCGGTATTCCTCCACCCCGGCGCGCACGATCGGCAGGATCGGCACCATGCGCTGCTTGCCGCCCTTGCCGGTCACGACGAGCGTCTCGCCCAGCGGCGCGTCGCCGCCTTTGAGGGAAAGCGCCTCGGCGATGCGCAGGCCCGCGCCGTAGAGCAGCAGCAGCACCGCGCGATCCCGTGCGCCGATCCACGGAGCGCTCGCGTCCTCATCCACCGTGGCGGCAAGGTTCACCGCCTCGTCGGGCGTGACCGGGCGGGGCAAGCCCTTCTTGACGCGCGGCGCACGCAGGCGCGGCGGGGCGGCGTGCGATGCCCCCGCCTGTTCGCGCGCGAAGCCGAGGAAAGCCTTGAGTGCCGAAAGCTCGCGCGCGGCAGAAACATTGCCGATCCCGGCCTGTCGCCGTGCGGCCAGTTGCTCGCGCAGTGCGCCGCTTTCGAGCGTTGCAAGGCGCGCCCAGTCGGTCTCTCCCAGATGATCGAGCAGCCGCGCGGCAGTGGCGACATAGGCGCGCACGGTATGCGGGCTGCGCCGCCGGGCATGGGTGAGATGGTTGCCCCAGGCCTCCAGCATGTCGGCGCGCGTGGGAGAGGGGGCGTTCAGGACAGTCCGCTTTCGACCAGATCGGCGCTTTCAACGAGGTCGGCTGGTACGATCTCGCCCAGCAGTCCGTCGAGCAGAGCCATGCCCGCCTCGGTTACGCCGAGCACCTCGCCCTGCCGCCAGAGCAGCCCTTGCGTTTCGTAGAACGCCACCTTGCGGGGATCGTGCAAGGCCTCTTGCGGCAGGCCGAAGCGGGTGGACAGCGCTGCGAGGTTCACGCCCTCGGCCAGTCGCAGGCCCATCAGCATCGCTTCGCTCGCCTGTTCGCGAAGGCCGAGGTCGCGCGTCTCGTTGATCCCGTCGCCGCGTGCGGCCACGGCATCCAGCCAGTTCTCCGGCTTGCGATGGCGGGTGGTCGCCACGCCTCCGCGACGGCCATGCGCGCCGGGGCCGATCCCGCAATAGTCCTGATAGCGCCAGTAGGTGAGGTTGTGGCGGCTTTCCTCGCCGGGTCGGGCGTGATTGCTGATCTCGTAGGCGGGAAGCCCCGCGTTCGCCGTCATCTCGCGGGTGAGGGCGAACATGTCGGCGCAGGCATCCTCGTCGAGCGGGGCGAACTGGCCTTTGCGCACCATCGTCTCGAACCGCGTGCCCGGCTCGATCGTCAGCTGGTAGAGCGAGAGGTGGCCGGTGCCATAGGCCAGCGCCTGCTCCAGTTCGGCGCGCCAGCCGTCCAGCGTCTGGCCGGGGCGGGCGTAGATCAGGTCGAAACTGACGCGCGAGAACAGGCCTTGCGCGATTTCGAGCGCGTCGAGGGCCTCGCGCGCATCGTGCAGGCGGCCAAGGAAGCGCAGCGTCTCGTCATCGAGCGCCTGCACGCCCAGCGACACGCGGTTGATCCCGGCGCTGGCGAGCGCGGTGTAGTTCGCCGCCTCGATCGAGGAGGGATTGCCCTCCAGCGTGATCTCGATGTCGGGCGCGAAACCCCACAGGTCCTGCGCGGTGTCGATCAGGTGCGAGACGAGCGCGGGCGGCATCAGCGACGGGGTGCCGCCGCCGAAGAAGATCGACGACAGCGCGCCGTCATGGCCCGAGATCTCGCGCTCGCGCCGCATCTCGGAAACCAAAGCGGTTTTCCAGTGTTCATGCTCCACCTTGTCCCGCACATGACTGTTGAAGTCGCAGTACGGGCACTTGGCGAGACAGAAGGGCCAATGGATATAGAGCGCGCGCGCCATGGCATCCCAAGGCCTGCAATGCTGGTTGAAGTCAAGAGCTCTCGCCCAGGGTCGCACCGGCAAGAGCACACGTAGAAGAAGAAAAGATGCGTACCAAGCACCGAGTAGCCGCGCTGATTTCCCTCCTTGCCGCCGCTTGCGCGGGGCCGGGGGCGCGGCGCGAGATCGAGCCGTGGTACGGCGCACCTACTGACAACCGCACCGATTTTGCCGCAAGGTTGCTGCGCGCCCACAATACCGAACGCGCGCGGCAGGGCCTTGCGCCGCTGGTGTGGAACCCGGTGCTGGCCGATCACGCCCAGCGCTATGCCCAGCAGCTCGCCAGTGCGAACCGCTTCGAGCATTCCGCCAACGCCGCGCGTCCGGGCGAGGGCGAGAACCTGTGGAAGGGCACGGCGGGTGCCTATACGCTGGAAGAGATGATGGGGCACTTCATCGACGAGAAGCGCGATTTCCGCCCCGGCGTATTCCCCCGCGTCGCGCGCGATGGACAGTGGGAAGAGGTGGCGCACTACACGCAGATGATCTGGCCGGATACCACCGAGGTCGGCTGCGCGCTCGTCAGCCGGGGCGGGACAGACTGGCTGGTGTGCCGCTATGCCCCGCTCGGCAATATCGTGGGCGAGCGGGTCGGATAGGCCCACTCGACATTCAGCCCTGACGGCCTGCAAATGGCGGTTCTCCGAGCTTCCGGTGCTCACGTACTTTGAGTACGCTGCGCTCCGGGTCTCGAAGTCCCACCATTTTCGTCACGTCATCATCTGAATGTCGAGCGGCCCGGATAACCAGTAAAACGGGCCGCTCCCCGACAAGGAAAGCGGCCCGCTGTAATCTGTTCGGATCAGATCAACCGGGGAACTGTTCGGCCACGAGCTTGCGGAAAGCGTCGGCGCGGTGGCTGATCGCCTGCTTTTCCGACAGTTCCAGCTCGGCGAAGGTGCGGTCGAAGCCTTCAGGGATGAACGCCGGATCGTAGCCAAAGCCCATCTTGCCACGCGGCGGCCAGGTGAACGATCCCATCGCACGGCCTTCGTAGACCGCTTCCGAGCCGTCCGGCCAGGCGATGGCGAGCACGCTGGTGAACCAGCACGAACGGTCGACCTCGGCGCCCTGTTCGCACAGCAGCCCCTCGACCTTGCCCATGGCCATGTACCAGTCGCGGCCCTTGTCGCCCTCGAACCACTGCCGCTCGGCCCAGTCGGCAGTGTAGACGCCGGGGCGTCCGCCCAGCGCGACGACCGACAGGCCGCTGTCATCGGCCAGCGCGGGAAGGTTCGCAGCCTTGGCGGCAGCGTGGGCTTTCAGCAGCGCGTTCTCGATGAAGGTGGTGCCGGTCTCCTCGGGCTCGGGCAGGCCGAGGTCGCCTGCGGAAACGCAGTCCACACCGTGCGCGGCCAGCAGCGCTGACATCTCGCGCAGCTTGCCCGCATTGTGCGTGGCGATGACGAGACGTTCGTTGCCGAGGCGGGGAACGCTGCTCACCGGCCGACAGCCTTGGCCTGCGCGGCGAAGATGCCGTCGCAGCCCATGCGGGCCAGACGCAGCAGGCGCAGCAGGCCTTCCTCGTCATAGGTCGCGCCCTCGGCGGTCGCCTGAACCTCGGCGATCTGGCCGCCCTCGATCAGCACGAAGTTCGCGTCGGCATCGGCGGCGCTGTCCTCGATGTAGTCGAGGTCGAGCACCGGCGTGCCCTTGCAGATGCCGCAGGAGACGGCAGCGACGCGGCCCAGGATCGGGTCTTCCTTGATCTTGCCCTCGGCCATCAGCTTGTCGACCGCGAGGCGCAGCGCGACCCATGCGCCCGAGATCGAGGCTGTGCGGGTGCCGCCGTCAGCCTGGATCACGTCGCAGTCGAGCACGATCTGGCGCTCGCCCAGCTTCTTCATGTCGACCACGGCGCGCAAGCTGCGGCCGATCAGACGCTGGATTTCCTGCGTGCGACCAGACTGCTTGCCCTTGGCGGCTTCGCGGCTGCCACGGGTATGCGTGGCGCGCGGCAGCATCGAGTATTCGGCGGTCACCCAGCCTTCGCCCTTGCCGCGCAGGAACGGCGGAACCTTCTCTTCGACCGAGGCGGTCACGAGCACGCGCGTGTCGCCGAAGGAGATCAGGACCGAGCCTTCCGCATGCTTGGTAAAGCCGGTCTGGATCTCGATGGTACGCATTTCGTCGGGCGAACGGCCGGAAGGACGCATGGGAATTCCTCGATTAGATGTCGTTGCACAGGAATGTGTCACGCTGGACAGGATTCGACAGCGCCCTTCGCGCATCGGGCTTGGCTATGCAAGGCGCTTGGCGCCATAGTGGGGCGTATGGCCACACCGACGATCACCGAACTGACCGACCGCGCGCGAGAGATTTTCCGTCTCGTGGTGGAAGGCTACATAGATACCGGCGCGCCGGTGGGCTCGAAGGCGCTGTCGGGCGCCGGTGGGGTGAACCTGTCCTCGGCCTCGATCCGCTCGGTGCTGGCGGAACTCGAATCGGTGGGCTTGCTGGCCGCGCCGCACACCAGCGCGGGGCGCCTGCCGACCGAGGCAGGCCTCAGGCTGTTCGTCGACGGCATCATGCAGGTGGCCGAGCCCACGCCGGAGGAACGCGCCGCGATCGAGCGGCGGCTCTCTTCGCCGGGGCCGATCGAGCAGGCGCTGGAGGCGGCCAGTTCGATGCTGTCGAACCTGTCATCGGGCGCAGGCGTGGTCATGGTGCCGCGTCGCGAGCCGCGCCTGCGCCAGTTGCAGCTTGTCCCGCTCGCGCCCGACCGCGCGCTGGCGGTGCTGGTGGGCGAGGACGGTTCGGTCGAGAACCGGCTGGTCGATCTGCCGGAAAGCCTCTCGCCGAGCGCACTGGTGGAAGTCTCGAACTTCGTCACCGCGCGGCTGGCCGGGCGCACGCTCGCCGAAGCGGGGCGCGCGATGCTGGCCGAGATCGCGGCGGGTCGCTCCGAACTCGATGCCGCCAGCCGCGATCTGGTCGAGCGGGGCCTTGCCGTGTGGAGTCAGGACACGCTCGAACGCCCGGTGCTGATCGTGCGCGGGCAGGCGAACCTGCTCGACGAAAGCGCGCTGCACGATCTGGAGCGGGTGCGCTCTCTGCTGGACGATCTGGAGAACAAGCAGTCGGTCGCCGATCTTCTGGCGGTGGCGCGCGAGGCGCGCTCGACGCGCATCTTCATCGGCTCGGAGAACCGGCTTTTCGCGCTTTCGGGGTCTTCGGTGATCGCCTCGCCCTATCGCGACCGCGAGGGCAGGGTGGTCGGCGTTGTGGGGGTAATCGGCCCGACGCGGTTGAATTACGCGCGCGTCGTCCCCATGGTGGACTTCACTGCCCAGAGCCTGGGCAAGCTCATCGGATAGCTTGGAACAAGAGAACACATGACCGACGATAAGACCCCGTCGCCCGAAGATACTGCCGTGGCCGAAGAGCTGAAGGGCGTGCCCGAGGATATGATCGACAAGGCCTCGCTTTCGGAAGGCGAACTGGCCGCGCTGCGCGAACAGCTCGATGCCGCCAAGCAGGACGTGCTCTATGCGCGCGCGGAAACGCAGAACGTGCGCCGCCGTCTGGAAAAGGACATCGCCGATGCCCGCGCCTATGCCGCGACCGGCTTTGCCCGCGATATCCTCTCGGTGTCGGACAACCTGTCTCGCGCGCTGAGCGCGATCCCCGCCGACAAGCGTGAAGACGAATCGCTCAAGGTCATCGTCTCAGGCATTGAGGCGACCTCGCGTGAGATCGACAAGGTGTTTGCTTCGCACGGCATCACCCGCATCGCCGCGATGGGCATGCCGCTCGATCCCAACCAGCATCAGGCGATGATCGAGATGCCCAGCGCCGATGCCGAGCCGGGCACGATCATCCAGGAACTGCAGGCCGGCTACATGATCAAGGACCGCCTGCTGCGCCCCGCCATGGTCGCGGTGGCCAAGAAGCCGGACTGACGCGCTCTATCGGTTCGCCGGATTGCGATGCCGGGCGTCTGGCGGGAGTGTCCCGCCCGGCGTCCGGCATTTTGCGTTTCGGGAACCGCAAGCTCACCCGCGCCGTTGAATCGGCATGACATCCGGCACGACGACCGGGAACCAAGCGGAGAGCGACAATGAAAAAGACGATCCTTTTGCCGCTGCTAGCGGCAGGTGCGCTGTGCATAACCGGGAGCTTGGCAGGCTGCGCGCACAACTATGCGGGCGAGGGCGCGGTGGCGGGCGGCGCAGTCGGCGCCGGTGTCGGCGCACTGACCGGCGGCAATGTCGGCACGGGCGCGGCGATCGGGGCGGCGGCGGGCGCCCTGGCGGGCTCGACCAAACAGAAGGACGATCACGGCTGCTATCGCTACGATAACGACGGCCGCCGCTACTGGGATCGCAACTGCTGATCCGGCAAGCTTACAAGTGACGTGAAGAACGCGCGTTAATATCCTTTTTGAAAGGATAAAATGCACAAACCTTCGTCATTCCCGCGAAAGCGGGAATCCAGTCTGCGCAGCGCTTCGCACCCGAGATCGCTCGCAAGATTGCGCCGCTGCGGGAATATTAGCGGGCAGGCGCGAAGGTGTCCTTCATCGCAAGGTTGCGACTGGATTCCCGCCTTCGCGGGAATGACGAAGAAGGGTGGGGAGCGGTCATAGCCCTCTCTCCTTCAGGGGAGAGGGTTGGGAGAGGGGAGCGCGCGACCTAACCCCTCTCAACTACGGCTAGGCAGCAAGCTGCCAAGCCTTCGTATCTCTCCCCTGAAGAGGAGAGAGATATGTCCACCGTGGGGCGCTTGCAGACCACCCGCCTCCGCCCCCACAGCCCTAGAACGGCAGGATGCTCTCCAACGTCTCCAGCGGCGGCGCCCCCGGAACCCGACCGCCGTGGCGCAGGGTGAAGACGTGCTCGACGATCATCGCCTGCTGCTCGATGCCGTAGCGCTCCAGCGTCCAGCCGGGCTTGATCGCGTAGTCGTAGCGGCTCCACGGCATGCGGCGCAGCAGGAGGTTGACGCCCTGCTGGTGCTGCCAGACGTGCACCAGTTCGTGGATCAGCAAGGCCTGCAGGGATAGCCGCTGCGAGGCGAAGCAGTCGCACGCGAAGGGCGCGTTCGGGGCGATGTGGATGCAGCCGCGCGGGGTCATCACCACGTTGCGCGGCTGGAGCGGCCACCAGCGCCTGCGCACGATCCGCGCCGCATCGAGGTCCAGCGCGCCGCGAAACACCGGCGCGGCGAGGGCGCGCTCGGCCTGCGTCAGCGGGCGGGGTGTGGAGGCGGGATCGGGGGATGACATGACCGGGATCGCTATCACGTCGGTCAGGGGAAGGCCTGTTAAAATTGTAACCGCTCTCGTTATCGGCAGCGAGTATCACAAAACTGTCATGATACGTTGCCACGGGAGCCTGTCGCTCCCTTGCGGGCCGCGTGACAGCACGATGGTCCTGTGCTTGCTGTCACCCGGTCCGAACAGAAAAGGCCTCATCGCTTGAACCGATTTCCGCTCCGCTCGCTTCCGCTGCTCGCCCTCGGGCTGCTGGGAACGGTTTCGTCGCCCTCGATGGCTGCGCCTGCAAAGGCGAGTGCGGCGCCTGCGCTGACCGTCGATCATGTCGTGCTGGTCCAGCGCCATGGCGTGCGGCCGCCGACGAAGAACCCGGCGCTGCCCGAAGGCATGGCCGCGCAGGACTGGCCCTCGTGGCCGGTCGCGTTCGGCTGGCTGACGCCGCACGGCACCGATGCCATCGCGCGGCTGGGCGCCAGCGACGGCAAGGCCTTGCGCGCCGCCGGTCTGCTGCCTGCCTCGGGCTGCCCGAAGCCGGGAACCGTGCGCACGGTGGCTGACAGCGACCAGCGGACTATCGCCACGGCGGCGGCGTGGCTGGGGGCCGTGGCGCCGGGCTGCAAGCTGCCGAGCGATCACAAGCCGCAGGACGTCACCGATCCGCGCTTCTCGCCCATCGGCAACGGCGCGACGTTCGATGTGGCGCGCAGCGATGCGGCGCTGAAGACGGCGCTGGGTTCTGGCGGCGTGGCGGCTCTGGAGGCGCGCTATGCCCCGCTGCTGGCCCGCGTCGATGCGATCCTGTGCGGGCCCGACGGCGGTGACGCTTGCGGAGTTCGTCAGAAGCCGACCGGCGTGAAGTGGACCACGCCGACCTCGAAGCCCAAGCTGACCGGCGCGCTCGACTATGCCTCGACCATGGGGCAGGCGCTGCTGCTGGAATATGCCGATGGCAAGCCGATGGCCGATGTGGGCTGGGGCCGCGCGACGGCGCAGGACGTGACCGACCTCTCGGCGTTCCATGCGCTGGAATATTCGCTGATGGCGCGGCTGCGTCCGGTGGCGCAGGCGAGCTTCTCCGGCCTCGCGCCGATCGTGATGGAAGGGCTCACCGGTCCTGCGAAGATCACCTTCATTTCCGGTCATGACGGCAATGTCGGCAATCTGGGCGGGCTGCTGGGCGTTCACTGGAAAGTGCCGGGCGTGGCCACCGACGATCCGGTTCCGGGCGGGGCGATCGTGATCGAGAGCCTGCACGATGCCAGCGGTGCGCAGTTCATCCGCCTGTCCTACCGCGCGCAATCGCTGGAGCAAATTCGCAATCCGCGCGCGCCGGGGCGGCTCTATCACCCCGCGCTGGTCCCTGCCTCGTGCAAGGTGCCCAGCCATCCGGGACTGTGTACGCCCGAACAGTTCGCGGCGCTGCTGAAGAGCTGACGTTAGGTATGAGAAAGGCCGGAAGCATTGCGCTTCCGGCCTTTCGCCTGTCAGTGATTGCTTGTCAGTGATGCATCCCATTCATGTCACCGGGGCCGCCCATGCCGGTTGCCTCGGCCATGCCTGGATCCATGCCGGAGCCCATCGCCTGAACGCGCAGCGGCATCGAGAGCTTGTCGCCGTCCGAGAAGGTCAGCGTCATCTCGACGCTGGTGCCTGCCTTGGTGTCTTTCGGCAGGCCGAAGACCATGACGTGCATCTTGCCCGGCGCGAAGCTGACTTCGGCGCCGGGATCGAGCTTCACCTCGTCCAGCATCTTCATCGTGCCGCCGTCGGTCGTGTGCATCATCGCCTGACTGGCGCCATCGATGTGGACGCTCACCAGTTCTGCCGTCTTCGTCCCGCCGTTGCGCACGGTGAAGTAGGCGGCAGCCGGATTGCCTGCGACAGGTGCGAGTATCAGCCTGCCGTTGCGGGCGGAAATGCCGGGCTTTGCGTCAGGCCCCGGCACAGCGACCGGATTACCCGAGGCGCTGTCATGCGCGGCTGCGCTGTCTTCCACCGTGGGTGTATTGGCCTTTTCGCAGCCCGAAAGCGCAAGGCAGGCCAGCGCGGTGCCCGCAACCAGCGCGGCAGCGCGAATGTGATGGCGCATGTTCATGGGTTTGGGCTCCTCCCGCCAGAGTGTTTCAAATAGAGCGCGGTAATGCCAGCGCATCGGGCTTGTTCCAACAAAAACCGCACCTATATGCCGGTTCGACGACTTGAACGTCACCGAGCCGCGCAACGCGTCTTGCCGCTTTTGCGGGAGGCGATCCGGGCGGTGTCACCCACTGACGTGAGGAATGGGGATAATGGCAAAAGTAATTGGTATCGACCTTGGCACCACCAACAGCTGCATCGCCGTCATGGACGGCGGCAAGCCCAAGGTTATCGAAAATGCAGAAGGCGCCCGCACGACGCCCTCGATCGTCGCTTTCACCAAGGATGGTGAGCGCCTGATCGGGCAGCCGGCAAAGCGCCAGGCCGTGACGAACGGCGACAACACGATTTTCGCGGTGAAGCGCCTGATCGGCCGCCGCTTCGACGACCCGGTGACCAAGAAGGACACCGAGCTGGTTCCCTACACCATCACCCGTGGCAAGAACGGCGATGCGTGGGTGCAGGCCGGCGGCGAAGACTACAGCCCGTCGCAGGTTTCGGCCTTCATCCTTCAGAAGATGAAGGAAACCGCCGAATCGTACCTCGGTGAAACGGTTACGCAGGCGGTCATCACTGTTCCCGCGTACTTCAACGACGCCCAGCGTCAGGCGACCAAGGACGCAGGCCAGATCGCCGGCCTCGAAGTCCTGCGCATCATCAACGAGCCGACCGCGGCTGCGCTGGCCTATGGCCTCGACAAGCAGGACGGCAAGACCATCGCGGTCTACGACCTTGGTGGCGGCACTTTCGACGTCTCGATCCTCGAGATCGGCGACGGCGTGTTCGAGGTGAAGTCGACCAACGGCGACACGTTCCTGGGCGGTGAAGACTTCGACACCAAGCTGGTCGAGTGGCTGGCCGACAAGTTCAAGGCCAAGGAAGGCCTGGACTTGAAGACCGACAAGCTCGCGCTGCAGCGTCTGAAGGAAGCTGCCGAGAAGGCCAAGATCGAGCTGTCGAGCACCGCTTCGACCGAGATCAACCTGCCCTTCATCACCGCGCGCATGGAAGGCGGCGCCACCACCCCGCTGCACCTCGTCGAGACGGTGACGCGTTCGGACCTCGAAAAGATGGTTGCCGACCTCATCAAGCGCACCATCGATCCGTGCAAGAAGGCGCTGGCCGATGCCGGTATCTCGGCTTCGGAGATCGACGAAGTCGTGCTCGTGGGCGGCATGACCCGCATGCCCAAGGTGCGCGACGTCGTGAAGGAGTTCTTCGGCAAGGAACCGCACACCGGCGTGAACCCGGACGAAGTCGTCGCCATGGGCGCGGCGATCCAAGCCGGCGTGCTGCAGGGTGACGTCAAGGACGTGCTGCTGCTCGACGTGACCCCGCTGTCGCTGGGCATCGAGACTCTCGGTGGCATCATGACCAAGATGATCGACCGCAACACGACGATCCCGACCAAGAAGAGCCAGGTCTACTCGACCGCCGAGGACAACCAGCAGGCGGTGACGATCCGCGTGTTCCAGGGCGAGCGCGAGATGGCGCAGGACAACAAGCTGCTCGGCCAGTTCGACCTCGTCGGCATTCCCTCGGCCCGTCGCGGCGTGCCGCAGATCGAAGTGACCTTCGACATCGACGCCAACGGCCTCGTGAACGTGTCCGCCAAGGACAAGGGCACCGGCAAGGAACAGCAGATCCGCATCCAGGCCTCGGGTGGTCTTTCGGACTCCGACATCGACCAGATGGTCAAGGATGCCGAGAAGTTCGCCGAAGAGGACAAGAAGCGTCGCGAATCGGCAGAAGCCCGCAACCAGGCTGACAGCCTCGTCCACGCGACCGAGCAGCAGCTGGCCGAGAACGGCGACAAGGTTGATGCTTCGCTCAAGGGTGAAGTAGAGGCCGCGATTGCCGCGACCAAGACCGCGCTCGAAGGCGACGATGCTGCCGAGATCAATGCCAAGGCCCAGGCGCTCACCGAAGTTGCCATGAAGATGGGTCAGGCGATCTACGAGAAGGAGCAGGCTTCGGCTGCGGCTCCGGGTGCCGACGCGCCCAAGGCCGACGACGATGTGGTCGATGCCGAGTTCTCGGAAGTCGACGAAACCAAGGGCTGATCCAGAGTCCTGATGAAAACCACGGGCGCCACCGGTGCAATTCGCATCGGTGGCGCTTAGGTTATTCCCCAGGGGATAAACGACGTGTCAGCAACCGAAATAGACTATTACGAACTGCTCGAGGTGGAGCGGACCGCCGACGACAAGATCATCAAGTCGTCGTACCGCAAGCTCGCCATGCGCTGGCACCCGGACAAGAATCCGGGCGATGCCGCCGCCGAGGCGAAGTTCAAGCAGATTTCCGAGGCTTACGATTGCCTCAAGGACCCGCAAAAGCGCGCGGCCTATGATCGTTATGGTCATGCCGCATTCCAGCAGGGCATGGGTGGCGGTGGCCCCGGCGGTATGGGCGGCGGCGCCGACTTCGGCGATATCGGCGACATCTTCGAATCGATCTTCGGCAGCGCCTTTGGCGGCGGTGGCGGAGGCGGACGCCAGCAGGCGCGTCGCGGTGCGGACCTTCGCTACGATATGGAAATCAGCCTGGAAGAAGCCTTCCACGGCAAGGACACCCAGATCGAGATCGAAGTCTCGCAATCGTGCGAGCCCTGCCACGGTTCGGGCGCCGAGCCCGGCACCGGCAAGCGCACCTGCAACATGTGCGGCGGCCACGGAAAGGTCCGTGCGCAGCAGGGCTTCTTCGTGGTGGAGCGGGCCTGCCCGACCTGCCATGGCCGGGGCGAAGTGATCGAGAAGCCGTGCCGCGCCTGCGGTGGCGAAGGCCGGGTCGATCGTCCGCAGAAGCTGGACGTGACGATCCCGCCGGGCGTCGATTCGGGCACCCGCATCCGCCTTTCGGGCAAGGGTGAGGCCGGACCGTTCGGCGCGCCTCCGGGCGATCTCTATATCTTCCTGCATGTGAAGCGCCACAAGGTGTTCGAGCGCGAGAGCACCACGCTTTCGACGCGCGTGCCGATCACCTTCACCACGGCGGCGCTGGGCGGTGCGGTGGAGATTCCCGGCATTGATGGCGACCGCATCACGCTCGACATTCCGGCGGGCATCCAGTCGGGCAAGCAGCTGCGCAAGCGCGGTGCGGGCATGCCCGTGCTGCAGGGCCGTGGCCGCGGCGACATGGTGATCGAGATCGCGGTGGAAACGCCCACGCGCCTTTCCGCGCGCCAGAAGGAACTGATCCGCGAACTCCAGTCGACCGAAACCGGCGACGAATGCCCCAGTCCAAGGGCTTCTTCGACCGGATCAAGGACGCCTGGAACGACCTGACCGAGTAACGGGTCAGGGCTTACTGTCAGACAGGCGTGCGCGGATGCTCTCGATCAGCGAGGGGTCCGCGCACAGCCGTCCGTCTTCCTCCTCCAGAATGGCCGCGAAGGCTTCGCGCTTGAACTTTGCCAGATCGGCGGGGGGCAGGGCGCTGTCGTCCTCCAGTGTCGAGGCGATCAGGTCGATGGTGCGCTCGGCGCCGTGGAGGCGGCCCCACAGGTAATCGTTCTCACGATAGGCGCGGCTGAAGAAGGCGCCGAAGCGATAGAACTCGGCACCGCGCAGCGGGCTCTCCCCATCTTCGGACATCAGGCTGCGGCAGTCCTCGGGTGAGATGCGATCGACCTTGATCGGATCAAACTCGGTCAGTCCTTCCCCGCGCAGCAGTGGCAGCGTTACCGTGTCGTAAAACGGGAAGCCGAGGTAGGTCAGCAGCAGCTTGCGGCGCAGCGGTTGCGGCATGTCGGCCATGGCTTCGGCCAGCATCGTATCTACGCGCTCATCGGTGGCGATCAATTCGCGCGCGGCAGCGATGGCATCGAGCACCGCGCCGGGTTCCGCGAAAACGTGGCCAGCCGTCTCGCACAGGTCTTGACCCAGCACCGAGAGGCGCTCCTTCTCCTGATAGATCGCGAGGGCCTGATAGATCAGCGTGCGCGCGGTTTCGCGCTCGGCCTCGCTCACCGTTTCGTCGAAGTCCCAGTCCTGCGCCAGCCGCCGGGCGAGCAGGCGCAGGCGGCGGATGCGATAGGGCAGGTCGTGCGCCCGCAGGAATGCGGCCATCTCCGGCGTCCCCTTGCCGCGCAGCGCTTCGCTGTGATCGAGGCCGCTGGCTTTCAGATGCACCATCAGATGATCGGCGATCACGATCGCGCCGGGGTTGTTCTCGCGAGGGAGCAGCCGCTCGATCAGCTGGCCCAGTTGCGCGACGACCGAGGCGAACTTGAGCTGGGCATAGCCGTGCCAGGCATAGCCTGCCTGTTCCATCGCCCGGCCGTGCGCCTTCTCGCGCCAGGCGGCGATGCGGCGCGGGGTGGGGCGGTCGAGGAACAGCGTGTTGCCGAACAGCCGCGCGACGGTGTCTTCCACTTCGGGGCGCAGCGCCTGCACGATGCGCTGCAACTGCGCCTGCTCGCGCGAGGTGCGCTCGATGGCATCGAGGTTGTCACGGATCGGCTGCTCGCGCGGGATCGAGGAGAGCGCGCCGAAGATCACCTGAAAGAAGCCGGGCAGTTCCTCGCTGTCCTCGATCAGCGCGCTGTGCCGTTCGGGCAGCGGGTCGATATAGACGACGCGGCGGTCCACCTCGCGCGCGGCGGGGCGGTTGCGCAGCGCCTTCAGAGCCTCGGCGAAAGGAGCGTTGACCAGCACCGAGCCGTCGATCAGCGCCACCCGGTCTAGATCGCCCGCGCGCGCATGCTCGGGCAGGATGCGGCGCAGGAAGGCCTCGCGCTCGGGCCAGTCAAGTTCGTGCTCTTTTGCAAAGCTGTCCATCTCGGCCAGCGACAGCGGCGGGAAGGCCCCCGGAAACGCCGATGTGGCGCGCGCGGCAAAGATCAGTTCGACGATCGGGGCAAGGCTTGCCGTCTCGCCCGCCGCCGCGCCGCGCCTGCCGACATGGAACTCGATGCCGACGCGGTGCTCGCTCTCGCGCACGAGGCGGGGCGAATTGAGGCGCAGCGTTTCGAGATGGCCGTTGAAATCGGTGGCGGTCACGAACAGGTCCAGCGGATGACGCTCGGGCAGCAGCGGCGGGCCGATCGGCCCTTCGGCCATCCCCTGAAGCGCGCGCAGCATGAGGCCTGAAAAGCGCGTCCCCCCGAACGGCGGCTCGAACCAGCGCGAGCGTACGAGGCGGGAAAGCTTCTGGCGCACTTCGGTGCGCGTTTCGGGGGCGACCGTCTCGCTCACCGCATTGCCGGGGCGGCGCAGCAGATATTCGATCAGCGGGCGCGCCCAGAACTTGGCAAGGTCCGAGCCGGGCTTGGCCGCAGGGTCCAGCAGTTCGTCGACATCGGCTCCTTCGAGCCACAGCGCGGTCAGCGGATCGAGCGACTGGCCGGTGTGGATCGCCTGCGCCAGCAGCACCGAGTTCACCCCGCCCGCGCTGGCGCCGGTCACGATATCGGCCATCACCTTGAGGCGCAGGCCACGCTCGCTCACGGCAGCCAGCAGGCGGTGATAGACCCCGGCGACACCGGCCTCCGGTTCCTCGCCCGACCAGTGCGTCTGGCTGGCGCGCAGGGCGTGCCACAGTTCCTTGGTCACGCCGTGCATGTAGACGGCCAGGCTGACGCCGCCGTAGCAAACCAGAGCTATTCGCAGTTCTTTCTGCCGCATAATCCAAGCATGGGGATCATACGGGGAAAAGGCAATTGCGTTCCGCATCTGTTCCGGTTACGCCCGCCGCATGGCCAAACCCAAGCGTCGATATGTCTGCACCGCCTGCGGCGGCGTCTCCACCCGCTGGCAGGGGCAGTGCCCGGATTGTGGCGAGTGGAACACGCTGGCCGAAGAGGCACCGCAGACGGTGTTTTCCTCCAAGCACGATCTGTCCTCGGGCGGGCGGCCGATCCTGTTCACGCCGCTCGACCAGCCGGGCGAGATGCCGGTGCGCCGCGCCAGTGGCCTTGCCGAGTTCGACCGGGCGCTGGGTGGCGGCCTCGTTCCCGGCTCGGCGATCCTGATGGGCGGCGATCCGGGCATCGGCAAGTCCACGCTGCTGTTGCAGGTCTCCGCGCACATGGCGCGCGAGGGCGCGGCGAAAGGCAGCCCGCGACAGGCGGTCTACGTCAGCGGCGAGGAAGCCTCGGGGCAGGTGCGGCTGCGCGCGGCGCGGCTTGGGCTTTCCGACGCGCCGATCCAGATGGCGGCGGCAACCTCCGTGCGCGATATCCTGACGACGCTGGGGATGATGGAGCCGCCCTCGATCCTCGTCATCGATTCGATCCAGACGATGCATTCGGACCAGATCGAGGGTGCCCCCGGCACGGTCAGCCAGGTGCGCGGCTGTGCCTTCGAACTGATCCGCTATGCCAAGGAGAACGGCGTCACGCTGCTGCTGGTCGGCCATGTCACCAAGGACGGCAATATCGCCGGGCCGCGTGTGCTCGAACACATGGTCGACGTGGTGATGAGCTTCGAGGGAGAGCGCAGCCATCAATACCGCATCCTGCGTTCGCTCAAGAACCGCTTTGGCCCGGTGGACGAGATCGGCGTCTTCGCGATGGAAGGCGACGGCCTTGCCGAAGTAGGCAATCCCTCGCTGCTGTTCCTCTCCGGGCGGGACGAGCCTCTGGCGGGCAGTGCGGTGTTCCCGGCGATGGAAGGCACGCGCCCCGTACTGGTCGAGATTCAGGCGCTGATCGTGCGGTTGCAGAGTGGCGCGACGCCGCGCCGTGCGGTCGTCGGCTGGGACTCGGGGCGCATGGCGATGCTGCTGGCGGTGCTGGAGGCGCGCTGCGGGCTGAATTTCTCCAGCGCGGAAGTCTATCTCAACGTCTCGGGCGGCTATCGACTGGCCGATCCGGCGGCGGACCTTGCGGTGGCCGCCGCGCTGATCTCGGCACTGTCCGAAAGGCCGTTGCCGCGCGATGCGGTATGGTTCGGTGAAGTCTCGCTGGCGGGCGAGGTGCGCCCTGTCGCGCATTCCTCCATTCGCCAGCGCGAATCGGCGAAACTCGGTTTCGGGCGGGCGGTTGGTCCGGCAGGCGGGCCGGAGCCGGATGGCAAGATCACCTACCGTGCGGTGACGATGCTGCCCAATCTCGTTGACCGGATCATCGGCGAAGCCTAGTTTCGCCTGCAAATGACTGGCTTTGATATTGTCGTCCTGCTTGTCGTCGGGATCGGCGCGATAATCGGTTTCTTGCGCGGTTTCGTGCAGGAAATACTTGCTCTTGCAGCCTGGATCTTTGCGATTCTGGCGATCAGGGGGCTCCACACGCCGCTGACGCGGATGCTCGAATCGCATGTGTCGAGTTCTTCGGCGGCAGCGGTGCTGGCTTTCGCGATCCTGCTGCTGGTGCCCTACCTGATCGTCCGCCTTGTCGCGCGCTGGGCAGGCAAGCGCAGCCGCGCCTCGGTGCTCGGTCCCATCGACCGCGTGCTCGGCTTCGGCTTCGGCGCGCTCAAGGGCATGATCGTGGTCGTGCTCGGCTTCTCGGTAGTGGTGCTGGGCTACGATACGATCTGGGGGGTGAAGGGCCGTCCGGACTGGATGGTCGATGCGCGGACCTATCCCTTCATCGACGCCAGCAGCCGCGCGGTGGTGAAGATGATCTCGGACCGTCACCACGCGATGACCTCGGGCGAGGGCAGCGACACCGAAGCGGGTACGGCCAGCGCCGACTGACATGGCGACGGTGCTCTACACCCCGAAGTGCTCGGCCTTGCGATGGTGCTGTTCGAGCATCCGCTCGACGATGGCGTGCCGCTGCGCGCCAGTGCCCGTTCGAAAAGCTGCGGCAGTACGCTTGAACTCGGGATGGCGTTGGACGGCGAAGGGCGGATCGCGCGGGTGGGTCTGCGCTGCCAGGCCTGCGCGATCGGGCAGGCTTCGGCGGCGATCTTCGCGCAGCATGCGGCGGGCATGGATGCGCAAACGATCCGGCAGACCGCGCAGGCGATGCGGTGCTGGCTGGCGGGGAGGGCGCGCTTCCCGAATGGCCGGGCCTCGATGCGATTGCGGCGGCGCGCGATTATCCCGCGCGGCACGGGGCCGTCATGCTGGTGTGGGACGCAGCGCTCGACATTCTCGCCTAGGTCGATTTCTGTCCGTTTTTACCCCGATTCTGTCCGTTTCAGTCGCTCTCACCGAAACGGTGTGATTTCGTTGTGTTGCTGCGCAGCAAAAGCGGTTGCGCCGCGATAACGTGGAATGATACCGTGTGATCTCTAGAGGATAGAGGATCAGCCATGACCAAGGCGGACAAGAGCGACGACGGTACGGTCATCATCAAGAAGTACGCCAACAGGCGGCTCTACAATACCCGCACCTCCAGCTACATCACGCTGGAACACCTCGCGAAGATGACGCGTGAGGGGATCGACTACAAGGTGCTGGATGCCAAGTCCGGCGTGGACATCACCCATACGATCCTGACCCAGATCATCATGGAGGAAGAGGCCCATGGCGAGCAGATGCTCCCGGTCAACTTCCTGCGCGAACTCATTGCAATGTATGGCAATTCCATGCAGTCGCTGATCCCGCACTACCTTGAGGCGTCGATGGAGAACTTCCGCGCCAACCAGGCCAAGCTGAGCAAGGCCTTCGGGGACAGCATGGGTAACAACCCGCTCGCCAAGCTGGCGGAACAGAATATGGCGATGTTCAAGGCCGCGGCCTCGGCCTTCATGCCGGGGGCCGAAGTGCCCGAGGCGAAGCCTGCTACCGCTGCGGAAGAGTCGCCCTCCGACCTTTCCGCACTGCGCGATCAGATGGCCGAAATCCAGAAGAGGCTTGACGCGCTGGGTAAATAAGGGCCAGCGCAGACGCTCCCGCATGTTAGGGTCGATCGATATTCAGAAGATGACGAGCCGAAAATGGTGATTTTTCGAGACCCGGAGCGCAGCGTACTTTTTTTGTACGTGAGCACCGGAAGCTCGGGAAATCGCCATTTGCAGGCAGTCAGGGCTGAATGTCGATTGGTCCTAGTGCATCGCGGGATGAAGCGCGCCGGGAGGTCCGGCGCGCGCCCAAGCAGGAAGAGCCGCAAGTGCCCGCCATCCGACACGCCCTCACGATCAAGCGCGAGGACGATTTCGCCCAGTGGTTCCAGGAAGTCATCTCCGAGGCTGAAATGGCCGAGGAATCGGGCGTTCGCGGTTGCATGGTCATCAAGCCGTGGGGCTACGGCATCTGGGAGCGCATGCAGCGCCTGATGGATGACCGGATCAAGGCCGCCGGTGTCGACAACTGCTACTTCCCGCTGTTCATTCCGCTGTCCTACTTCGCCAAGGAAGCCGAGCACGTCGATGGTTTCGCCAAGGAAATGGCGGTCGTCACCCATCACCGCCTGATCGGCGACGGCAAGGGCGGGCTGGTGCCCGATCCCGAAGCCAAGCTGGAAGAGCCGCTGATCGTGCGTCCCACTTCGGAGACGGTGATCGGTCAGGCGATGGCGCGCTGGGTGCAATCGTGGCGCGACCTGCCGCTGATGGTCAACCAGTGGGCCAACGTGGTCCGCTGGGAAATGCGCACGCGCATGTTCCTGCGCACCAGCGAGTTCCTCTGGCAGGAAGGGCACACCGCCCATGCCGATCGCGAGGATGCGCTGAAGGAAACGCTGCGCGCGCTCGAAATGTACCGCGAATTTTCCGAGAACGTGCTGGCGATGCCGGTCACGACCGGTGAAAAGCCCGAGAACGAGCGCTTCCCCGGTGCCGTCGCGACCTATTCGATCGAGGCGATGATGCAGGACGGCAAGGCGCTGCAGGCGGGCACCTCGCACTATCTCGGCACCGGGTTCGCCAAGGCGGCGGGCATCCAGTATCAGGACAAGGAAGGCCAGCAGCAGTTCGCGCACACCACCAGTTGGGGCACCTCCACCCGCATGGTCGGCGGTGTCATCATGGTCCATGGCGACGACGACGGCCTGCGCGTGCCGCCCGCGATTGCGCCGCAGCAGATCATCATCCTGCCGATGCTGCGCGACAACGACGAGGATGCGGCACTGCTCGATTACTGTGAGGACCTGCGCAAGTCGCTGGTGTCGCAGTTCGCGCTGGGCGAGCCGGTACGCGTGCTGCTCGACAAGCGTCCGGGCAAGGCCACGCAGAAGCGCTGGGCCTGGGTGAAGAAAGGCGTGCCGCTGATCCTGGAGATCGGCGGTCGCGATGCCGCAGGCGGTCAGGTCTCGATGCTGCGCCGCGACAGGTTGTGGAACGAGGCGGCCAAGGCCAATTTCGAGGCGCTGGCGAAGGACGATTTCGTCGCCCGTGCCGCAGCGGAGCTGGAAGACATTCAGGCCTCGCTCCATGCCGAGGCGCTGGCGCGCCGCGATGCGAACATCACCAAGGTTTCGACCTTCGACGAGCTGGCCGCGTTTTTCTCCGAAGACAAGCGCTATCCCGGCTGGGCCGAAGTGGTCTGGGCGCGGCCGACCGGTGAGGATCTGGAAGGCGTGGTCAAGCGCCTGAAGGAACTGAAGCTGACCATCCGCAACACCCCGCTGGTGGGCGAACCCGTTGCCGGTGAATGCATTTTCACGGGACGTGAGGCGGTCGAGCGGATATATGTTGCCCGATCGTACTAAGGTTGATCTTACGGAAGACTGACAGCTTGAGGGGGAGCGCGCGTGTTCGAGGCTATTCGCTATAATCTCGCCAACCTGACCCGGTTTTCGGGACGGGACTCGCGCTCCACCTTCTGGTTCTACATCCTGTTTCTGGTGATCGTGCAGGTCGTCGTCTCGATGGGCCTGTCGATGGTGGCAGGCGGCATGATGGCGGTCGATGCCTTCCATGCCGCCAGCAAGGGGACCGATCAGGTGGCTATCCAGCATGCGATGTTCGGCCGGATGGCGGGCATGATGCGCGTCTCCATGTGGGGCTCTGCCGTGCTGTCGCTGGTGATGACGTTGCTCGTCTCGGCGTCGTTCACGCGGCGGCTTCACGATTCGGGCAAGCCGGGCTGGATCACTGCCATCGTGGTGCTGCTGCAGAGCGCAACTGCAATCCTGACCATCGGCATGATCGGCGAGATGGTCAGCTACATGTCGCACCTGACGCCGGAAGATCCGGTGGCGATGCAGGCGTCCATAAAGGCTCATCAGGCCAAGTTCGCGGCGCAAGGTGCGCTGGGCTGGCTGCCGCTGCTGATCGTCGTGGTGTTCGGCGTCTGGCCGTCGAGCGATGGCGACAACCGCTATGGTCCGGAGCCTGATCACCTCTGACCGCGAAGGTGTGCCGCGCAGGGGCTGAATTGGCCGGGCCATTGTAATTGCGCGGTGCAGGGGGCATGGCAGGGTCATGGCTCCCAAAAACCGTCCCGGCTCCGATCGTCTCTCGCTCAACCGTCCTGCATCCAAGCGTTCCGCGCCCGCGCGCCCCGCGCCGGGCATGCCCTCGCGCGAGCAGATACTGGAGTTCATCCAGAACTCGGCGGAACCGGCAGGCAAGCGCGAGATTTCCAAGCATTTCGGCCTTCAGGGTTCGGAGAAGATCCAGCTCAAGGCGCTGCTCAAGGACATGGCCGAGGAAGGCCTGATCGACGGCCGGCGCACCGCCTATCACCGCATGGGCGGCGTGCCGCGCGTCACCGTGCTGCGCGTCGTCGATATCGACGAGGGCGAGGCCATCGCCATTCCCGATACCTGGACGCCCGAGGACGCAACCCGCCGCCGCGTATCCGTCTGGTCGAGAAGGGACCGAAAAGCGGCCCGCGCGGCTCGGCGCTGCGCAAGGGCGACCGGGTGCTGTCGCGCACCGAGGAGAGCGAAACCGGCTGGCGCGCCTGGCCGATGAAGAAGCTGGAACTGCGCGCCGAGCAGATGCTGGGCGTGATCGAGATCGACAGTCAGGGCAAGGCGTGGCTGGCCCCGGTCGACAAGCGCATCCGCAATTCCTCGCTGATTTCCGACATGGGCGGGGCCGAGGCGGGCGAACTGGTGCTGGCCGAACCGGTCGGGCGTTCGGTGCGTGCCTCGGTGAAAGTCACCGAGCGTCTGGGTGAGCCGCTGGCGCCCAAGGCGTTCAGCCTGATCGCGATCCACAAGCACGGCATTCCCAACCACTTCTCCGAAGAGACGCTGGCCGAGGCCGAGCGCGCGGCGAAGTTGCCCCTGAGCCACGAGAAGCGCGAGGATCTGCGCCACCTGCCGATCGTCGCCATCGACCCTTCCGACGCGCGCGACCATGACGATGCGATCTGTGCCAAGCCCGATGGCAATGGCGGTTTCGAGGCGCTTGTCGCCATCGCTGATGTGTCGTTCTTCGTGCGCCCCGGCGGCGCGATCGACGGCGAGGCGCGGCGGCGCGGCAACTCGGTCTACTTCCCCGACCGTGTCGTGCCAATGCTGCCCGAAGTGCTCAGCGCCGATGTCTGCTCGCTGCGCAGCGGCGAGGACCGTGCGGCAATGGCCTGCCACATGAAGGTCGATGCACAGGGCCGCGTCACCGAATGGCGCTTCACCCGCGCCATCGTGCGCATCGACGAAGTTATCGCCTATGAGGAGGCCCAGCGCCGCATCGATGCGGGCGAGGCGCCTGGGCATCTCCAAGACCTGTGGGCCTGCTGGAAGCTGCTGGCCAAGGCGCGCGAGGCGCGCGATCCGCTCGAACTCGAACTGCCCGAGCGCCGGGTGAAGCTGGACGAGCAGGGCCGCATCACCGAGATCGCGCTGCGCGAGCGGCTCGATGCGCACCGCGTGGTCGAGGATTTCATGATCGCGGCCAACGTTGCGGCGGCCAAGGCGCTGGAAGCCAAGGTCGCGCCCGTGGTCTATCGCATCCACGAGACGCCGAGTCGCGAGAAGCTGATGGCGCTCAAGGACTACCTCGCCACCTTCGGCAAGAAGCTGGCGATGGGGCAGGTCATCACGCCGGGCCTGTTCAATCGCATGATGAAGGACATCAGTGACGAGACCGAGAAGGCGCTGATCATGGAAGCGGTGCTGCGCAGCCAGACGCAGGCCTATTACGGCCCGCGCAACGAAGGGCACTTCGGTCTGGCGCTTGGCTCCTACGCGCACTTCACCTCGCCGATCCGCCGCTATGCCGACCTTCTGGTCCATCGTGCGTTGGTCGATGCCTATGGGCTGGAGCAGCCCGCGCCCAAGAGCGATCTGCCCGCGCTGTCAGGCCTTGCCGATCGCGACCGGACCGACCTCACGCGGATCACCGATGCGATCAGCCAGGCCGAGCGCCGCGCGATGATGGCCGAGCGCGAGACGATTGACCGCTATGTCGCGGCGTGGCTGGCGGGCCGCGTGGGCGAGGTGTTCGACACGCGCATCACCGGCGTCCAGAAGTTCGGCTTCTTCGCGACCATCGTCGGCCTTGGCGGCGACGGGCTGGTGCCGGTGTCGACGCTGGGCGACGAGCGCTTCTCCTTCGATGAAAAGGCGCAGGTGCTGGAAGGCGAGCAGACGGGCACGACCTATTCCGTCGGCCAGATCCTGCGGCTGCGACTGGCCGAGGCCAATCCGCTGACCGGTTCGCTGAAGTACGAACTGGAGGTAGGCGGTGGCCGGATCGAGCCGCGCGGTCGCCCGCAGGGCGGCAAGCCGATCAAGCACAAGGGCACCTTCAGAAAGCAGGGCGGTCACACGGTCGGCCAGCGCGGACGCCCGGCAAATATTCGCCATCAAGGGCGCAAAAAGAAATAAGCTCGGTTCGGCGTCCGCCCAGAAGCGGGCGCCGCCGGTCTGGTTTAACTCAGGCTTTCGATCTGCTCGGGCGTCAGGCCGCCGGGCACCACGAACACCGGGCAGGTCATATGCGCCATGCCCGAGCCGGTGAAGTGCGAGACCAGCGGGCCGGGCGAGCCTTCGCTGGCGGCGCCGAGCACCAGCGCGGACACCTCGGGATGCTCCTCAAGGTACTTGCGCACGACTTTCACGTCCTCGCCCATCTTGACCGAGATCACCGGCATCTTGCCGCCCTGGGAGAGCAGGTTGCCTGCTGCCGCCGTCACCAGCGTTTCGGCGCGCGCGCGGGCCTCCTCCTCGATGGTGGCCTGCACACCGGCGAAGGCATTGAAGGGCTGGGACGGCACGAGCGCGAGGAGATGCAGCACGCCTTCGGTGCTTGCGGCACGGCGCGCGGCATACTGCAGCGCGACCAGCGCTTCGTCGGATTCGTCGATGATGACCAGATAGACGCGCATGAAGTTCCTCTCGGGCGCCGCTTATCCGGCCATTGGGCTTTGCGTGCAAGCCATCAGGAATGCGTAATAGGGATGCAAAGCCGCTTGTGTGGAGGCGACAGATTGTCCAAGGAGGGTGCAACCCCAGCCAACCCAAGCAAGGGACATAAAAGAATCCATGCCCATCGAGATCAAGATGCCCGCGCTTTCGCCCACCATGGAGGAAGGCAAGCTGGCCAAGTGGCTCGTCAAGGAGGGTGATACCGTCTCCTCCGGCGACATCATGGCGGAGATCGAGACGGACAAGGCGACCATGGAGTTCGAAGCCGTTGACGAAGGCGTCATCGGCAAGATCCTGGTGGCCGAGGGGACCGAAGGCGTTAAGGTCGGAGCCGTGATCGCGGTGCTGGCCGGCGAAGGTGAGGATGTGTCTTCGATCGAAGCCGCCCCCGCCGCAGCACCCGCACCGGCTCCCACCGCTCCCGAAGCCGCTCCCGCTCCTGCCGCCGCCAAGGCTGCTGCTGCTCCGGCGCCTGCCGCAAGCGCACCTGCTGCCAAGACCGAAGGCCGTTCGATTGCCTCGCCGCTCGCGCGCCGGATCGCTGCCGACAAGGGCATCGACCTGTCGACGCTGACCGGCACCGGCCCCAACGGTCGCATCGTCAAGGCGGACGTCGAGAATGCCAAGCCCGGTGCGGCTGCACCCAAGGCTGCGCCCGCTGCCGCAGCGGCTCCTGCCGCCGCGACGTCGAGCGTCGAGATGGCCGACAGCACCCGCGCGCTGCTCGATGCCCGTGTCCCGCACACGGTCGAGAAGCTTTCGGGCATGCGCAAGACCATCGCCAAGCGTCTGACCCAGTCCAAGCAGGAAGCGCCGCACATCTACCTGACGGTGGATGTGGTGCTCGACAAGCTGATGGCGCTGCGCTCGCAGGTCAACGCCCAGCTTGAAAAGCGCGGCATCAAGGTGTCGGTCAACGACATGCTGGTCAAGGCGCTCGGCATGGCTCTGGCCGAAGTGCCCGAGTGCAACGTGACCTTCGCCGGTGACGAGATCATCAAGTACGAGCGCGCCGACGTGTCGGTCGCGGTGTCGATCCCCAACGGCCTGATCACCCCGATCGTGCCGGACGCGGGCGGCAAGTCGTTCTCGCAGATCGCGACGATGACCAAGGACCTCGGCAAGCGCGCCAAGGAAGGTAAGCTCAAGCCCGAAGAGTATCAGGGCGGCACCGCCTCGATCTCGAACATGGGCATGATGGGCATCACGCAGTTCGCAGCCGTCATCAACCCGCCGCAGTCGGTGATCCTGGCGATCGGCGCGGGCGTGAAGCGCCCCTGGGTGATGGAAGACGGCTCGATCGGCGTTGCCACCATCCTGACCGCGACCGGCAGCTTCGACCACCGCGGTGTGGACGGGGCAGACGGCGCACGCCTGATGGCCGCGTTCAAGGACTTCGTCGAGAACCCGCTCGGGATGATCGCGTAAATGGACGCGCCCGCGCGTGCCGTGAACAATGGCCGCGATCCGGTGATCCGGGTAACGGCCATGCCCGCCGATGCCAACGCCTATGGCGACATCTTCGGCGGCTGGCTGATGAGCCTCATGGACTCGGGCGCGGGGCTGATCGCCGCGCGCCATTCGCACGGTCGCGCCGTTACGGTGGCGATGGACGGGATGCAGTTCCACTCGCCCGTCCGCATCGGCGACGAGGTTTCGGTCTACGGCACGCTGGAGCGTGTGGGCCGCACCTCGATGACGATCTCGATCGAGGCCTGGCGCCGGCATCGCCACGAGGAAGAAGAAGTGAAAGTGACCCAGGCAGTGTTCACTTTCGTCGCGGTGGACGAGAACAAGCGTCCCCGCGTGATCGATCAGGAGATTTGAAGCAGTGGCTGATTCCTACGACGTCATCGTCCTCGGTTCGGGCCCCGGCGGCTATGTTGCGGCGATCCGTTCCGCACAGCTCGGCCTCAAGACCGCAATCGTCGAGCGCGAACTGCTCGGCGGCATCTGCCTCAACTGGGGCTGTATTCCGACCAAGGCGCTGCTGCGCTCCTCGGAAGTGTTCCACCAGATGAAGCACGCCAAGAACTACGGTCTGGCGGCGGACAACATCCGCGCCGACCTGGACGCCATCGTCAAGCGTTCGCGCGGCGTGGCCAAGCAGCTCAATCAGGGCGTCACGCACCTGATGAAGAAGAACAAGATCACCGTCCACATGGGCACCGGCACGCTTCTGGGCGGCGGCAAGATCGAAGTGAAGGGCGACAAGGGCGCCGAGACCATCTCGGGCAAGCACATCATCGTCGCCACCGGCGCGCGGGCGCGCGAACTGCCGTTCGCTCCCGTCGACGGCAAGCGCGTGTGGACCTATCGTCACGCGATGACCCCCACCGAAATGCCGACCAAGCTGCTGGTCATGGGCTCGGGCGCCATCGGCGTCGAGTTCGCCAGCTTCTACAACGACATGGGCGTCGAGGTCACGATCGTCGAGATGCTCGACCGGATCATGCCGGTGGAGGACAAGGACGTCTCCTCGTTCATGGAGAAGGCGCTCACCAAGCAGGGCATGAAGATCCTCACCGAAGCGGCGGTGCAGGAGGTCAAGGCCGGCGCGGCGGACGTGAAGGTCAAGATCAAGGCCAAGGACGGCAAGATCACCGAGGAAACCTACAGCCATGTGATCTCGGCGGTCGGCATCGTGCCGAACACCGAGAACGTCGGGCTGGAGAAGGTCGGCGCCAAGCTGGACCGCGGTTTCATCCAGATCGACGACTATGGCCGCACCGGCGTGCCGGGCCTGTGGGCCATCGGTGACTGCACCCCCGGACCCTGGCTTGCCCACAAGGCCAGCCACGAGGGTGTGACGACCGCCGAGTCGATTGCCAAGGAGCTGGGCAACAAGGACGTGCACCCGCACGGCCTTGACCGGAACAACATTCCGGGCTGCACCTATTGCCACCCGCAGGTGGCGTCGGTCGGCATGACCGAGGCCAAGGCCAAGGAAGCGGGCTACACCGTCAAGGCGGGTACGTTCCCGTTCATCGGCAACGGCAAGGCCATCGCGCTGGGCGAGCCGGAAGGCTTCGTGAAGACGGTGTTCGACGCCAAGACCGGCGAACTGCTGGGCGCACACATGGTCGGCGCGGAAGTGACCGAGATGATCCAGGGCTACGTCGTCGGCAAGACGCTGGAGACCACGGAACTCGAACTGATGCAGACGGTGTTCCCGCACCCGACCATTTCGGAAGCGATGCACGAATCGGTGCTCGCCGCCTACGGTCGCGCGCTTCACATCTGATGGCGCACATCTGATCGACCGGTTGAGATCGAAACGCGAAAGGGCGGGGGCTTGATGCTCCCGCCCTTTTCGTTTGGCCCGCTTATTGCAGCGCGTAGGAGACCATGATCCGTGCGCTCGTCTCGATCGGCGCAGGCTTCATGCCGACCTTGATCGGTGCCGGCGGAGCAGGCGGTGGGGGTGGCGGAGGAGCTTCTCCAGCCCGCATGGCGGTGACCATGAGCTCCGGCGCGACGTTGCGATAATCCCCGTCCTGCACGCGCAGGAGTGGCCCCAGTTTGCGGCCCGAGCCGTCGGCGATCATCTGCGCCTGATTGCGCGCATCGGCCAAGGCCTGCGCCAGAGCCTTGGCCCGTGCGGCATTGTCGTCGTGCAACGAGAAGCGGCTGATCCCGACGTATGTGCCACCCAGACGGCTGATGAGGCCGGTCAGCGTTCCCGCATCGTCCACATCGCCGGTCTCGACCTGCACGGGCATCGTCGCGACATAGCCGATGACGGCGCAGGGGCCTTCGGACAGACGCTGCGTGCCGTAGTTGTTGGCATCGCATTCCTTGGGGCGGATTTCCGCCACGTTGAGGTCGGACGTATGCAGGTCCGCATCCTTGGCAAGGTTGCGGACCCCGCCTTCGATCCTCAGCGCCGAGTCGCGCAGTTTCGTGATGGCCGTATCGGACGTGGTTCCTTCGCCGCGCACGGTATAGCCGATTGTCACCCGGTCCGGCGCGGTGCGCGCGATGCCGGTGGCGGAGACGAGAATCTGCGGTTGCGGCGGTTCGGTCTGGGCCTGGGCCGTTGTTGCCAAGGCAAGCGTGGGCAGGGCCATCAGTAAGGCGATAGTCGACTTCACGTGTTTTCCCCTCGAAACGATGTCGATGGGGAAGATGCTAACCGCTTGCGAAGTCTTCGCAAAGACAATCGGCAGGCGCGATCAGCCCGCAGTGCGCACCAGATGCTCGAACACCGCCGGATAGAGCGGCTCCTCGAACGCACAGCCCAGCGCATTGTCGCGCTGCCACACGATCTTCGCGGTCAGCATTTGCATGCCGGGGATACGGATGCGCAAGGGCGTGTCGGCGCGGACATCGGGCATCCATGCCACGCGAAAGCCGCCGGGCGAGAGGTCTTCCAGCCGCACCTTGCGCCATGGTCGGGTGCCCTGGCGCGCCTCGCACACGATGGAGACTTCCGCCCGCGTATCACGCTCGGGCTGCGCGTCGTCTTCGTCGTCAAGGTAAGGGAACTGAGCCAAGGGCGGGGCACTCCAGTGGATGCCTGCCGAATGTACCACCGCCCCTTACCAAGCCGTTACCAAACGGATGATAGTGCAACCAATCCGGTGGAAAACCGGATCAGCGCAGGTCCCGGCTGAGCACGACGAGAGCAGGGTCGTCGTCGCAGACCTCCGAGACGAACCCCTTCTCCTGCTCCAGTTCGATGGCGGCGCGGTTGTCGCGCGATTCGATCGAGAATACCCGGCGGCAGCCCCGGCGCGCGGCCTGTTCGGCGAGGAAGTCCAGCATCGCCCAGCCGATACCGAGGCCGCGATGGCTGCCGCAGATCGACACGGCGACTTCCGCGTTCTCCAGCGGCCCGTCGCAGGCCAGCACGCCCGAGGCGACCAGTCGTCCGTTGGCGTGATCGAAGGCCAGCCACGATTCGGTGCGGAAATGATCGGTGTGGATGATCGGCTGCAACTGCACCGGGCCGATATGTCGTACGCCGCTGAGGAAGCGAAAGCGGCGGTCATCCTCCGAAACGCGGTCGAAGAAGTCCACCAGCATGATGATGTCCGAAGCGCGCGCCGAGCGGATGTCGAGCGCGAGACCGGCGCGGGTGGTAAGGACGGTGCTGTTGTGGACAGTTGCGGCGGCAGGATCGGTCATGACACATAGGCTCCCATCACGAGACACAGGGCTTATGCGGCCATTCGCGGCGCGCCGCCTTGATCCAGCGCAAATGCCGAGTCTGAAGGATGCCATCGTATCCGGGCCGGGACACCTTGCCCGCGCTTTCGCACCTGCAACGATTCACCCCCTGTTCGCGTTGGCATCCATGTGCAAGACTGTGCGCAAAGGCACTCTGCGAGGTGCCGCACAGAAATTTGCGAGAGGAGACAACGCCATGGCCGAAGCCCTGTATCCGGTTCCCGAGGACTGGGCGCGCGATGCGCTGATCGATGCCGAGCGGTACGAGACGATGTACCGCCAGTCGATCGAGGACCCGGACGCTTTCTGGCGAGACGAGGCCCAGCGGCTCGACTGGATCAAACCGTTCTCGGTGGTGAAGGACACCAGCTTTGACGAGGCGGACTTCAACATCTCGTGGTTCACCGACGGCACGCTGAACCTCTCGGCCAACTGCCTCGACCGCCATCTGGCCGAGCGCGGGGATACCGTGGCGATCATCTGGGAGCCGGACGATCCGACGCATGACGTACGCCGGATCACCTATCGCGAGCTTCATGAGCAGGTCTGCCGTTTCGCCAATCTGCTCAAGGCGCGCGGCGTCAAGCGCGGCGAGCGGGTGACGATCTACTTGCCGATGGTGCCCGAGGCAGCCGTCGCCATGCTGGCCTGCGCGCGGATCGGGGCGATCCACTCGATCGTCTTCGCCGGATTCTCCGCCGATGCGCTGGCGGGCCGCATTCAGGACTGTGACAGCCGCATCGTGCTGACTGCGGATCAGGGCCTGCGCGGCGGCAAGGCCATCGCACTCAAGGCCTGCGTGGACGAGGCGCTGGAGCGCTGCCCCGGCGTCGATACGGTAATCGTGCTCGCGCATACCGGCGCCGAGGTTGCGATGAAGGACGGTCGCGATATCGACTGGGCTTCGGGCGTCGCCGACCAGAGCGCCGAATGCGCGCCTGCGGAAATGCGCGCGGAAGATCCGCTGTTCATCCTCTATACTTCGGGATCGACCGGCAAGCCCAAGGGCGTGCTCCACACCACCGGCGGCTATGCCGTGTGGGCGGCGATGACGCATGAATACGTCTTCGATTACCGTCCCGGCCAGATCTACTGGTGCGCCGCCGATATCGGCTGGGTCACGGGACATTCCTATGTCGTCTACGGCCCGCTGGCCAATGGCGCGACGACGGTGATGTTCGAGGGCGTGCCGAACTGGCCCGATCCCTCGCGCTTCTGGCAGATCGTCGACAAGTTCCAGGTCGAGGCGTTCTACGGCGCGCCGACAGCCCTGCGCGCGCTGATGCGCGAGGGCGACGAGTGGGTGAAGAAGACCTCGCGCCAGTCGCTGCGGGTGCTGGGATCGGTGGGCGAGCCGATCAATCCCGAAGCGTGGTCGTGGTATCACGAGGTGGTGGGCGAGGGACGCTGCCCGATCGTCGATACCTGGTGGCAGACCGAGACCGGCGGGCACATGATCACCCCGCTGCCCGGTGCCACAGCGCTCAAGCCCGGTTCCGCCAGCAAGCCGATGTTCGGGGTCAAGCCGATGCTGCTCGACAACGACGGCAAGGCGATCGAGGGCGCGGGCGAGGGCTGCCTTGTCATCGCCGAATCCTGGCCCGGCCAGATGCGCACCGTCTGGGGCGATCACGAACGCTTCTTCCAGACCTATTTCAGTACCTTCAAGGGCTATTACTTCACCGGCGACGGATGCCGCCGCGATGAAGACGGCTATTACTGGATCACCGGACGCATCGATGACGTGATCAACGTCTCGGGCCACCGCATGGGCACGGCGGAGATCGAATCGGCGCTGGTTGCCCATGCCAAGGTGGCCGAAGCGGCGGTCGTCGGCATGCCGCACCCGATCAAGGGGCAGGGCATTTATGCCTTCGTCACCTGCAATTCCGAGGTCGAGCCCGACGATTCGCTGCGCAAGGAGCTGATCCAGTGGGTCCGCCACGAGATCGGCCCGATCGCGACGCCCGACGTGATCCAGTTCGCGCCGGGGCTGCCCAAGACCCGCTCGGGCAAGATCATGCGGCGTATCCTGCGCAAGATCGGTGAGAACGACGTGTCGAACCTTGGCGATACCTCGACGCTGGCTGATCCTTCGGTGGTCGATCACCTGCTGGCGAACCGCCCGCAACCGGCGACGGTGTAAGGTACGCTTGCTTAGGCGGCACCGGCCCTCTCCCCCACCCTGCCACCCGCAGGATACTACCGTTGGGTGCAGGGTGGGGGAGAGGGCCGGTGCCGCGAAAATTCGCATGGCGCGAATTTTCAAACGGACTCTCAGGCCTTCAGGGCTTCGAGCAGGCGCTCCATCGCGGTGCGGATCTCGGCGGGATCGCGGGCGAAGCACAGGCGCAGGTGGCCGCGGCCTTCCTCGCCGAAGCCTTCGCCCGGCGCGATGCCGACGCCAAGCTCCACGGCCTTGCGGGCGAGGGCCACGCCGTCGGTCAGGCCCTCGATGCGCGGGAACAGGTAGAACGCGCCGCCGATTTCCGGCAGTTCGATGCGCGGATCGCTGCCCAGCACCTCGATGGCGGCAAGCCGGGCCGCCTCCAGCCGGGCGCGCTGCATGGCGACGAAAGTTTCGCCTTCCTCGCCAAGCGCGGCAAGGCCTCCGCGCTGCACGAAGTCAGGCGCGCAGGAGGTGTTGAACTCGATCAGCCGCTCGAAGGCCTGCACCAGTTCGGCTGGCGCAGTGATCCAGCCGAGCCGCCACCCGGTCATCGACCAGGTCTTGGAATAGCTGTTGACCACGACGATGCGGCGGCGCTCGTCGAAGTGTTCGAGGAACGAGGCTGGCGCCACGCCTTCGGGCAGGATGCGCGAATAGACTTCGTCCGCCAGTAGCCAGATGCCGCGCCGGTCCAGTTCCTCGACAAGGCGGGCCATGTCTTGGGGCGGCATGCGCCAGCCGGTGGGGTTCTGGGGGCTGTTGATGAGCACCACCCGCGTGCGTTCGGTGCAGGCGGCGAGGATATCGTCCACCGGCAGATCGAAGCGGGCGTTCGACAGGCGTAAGGGGACTTCGCGCACCGTGGCGCTCAGCACCTTGGGGATCGCCAGCAGGTTCGGCCATGTCGGCACCGGCACGATCACTTCGTCGCCCGGATCGACCAGCGCGGAGAGCGTGAGCAGCAGCGCGTTGAGGCCCGAACTGGTGACGGCGATGTTCCCGAAACCGGCGCTCGTCGCGAACAGGCGGCGCTGGTAGCGGTCCAGCCCTTCGCGAAGTTCCGGCAGGCCCAGGTTCGGGCCATAGCGCGTCTCGCCGCGCAGCAGGCTTTCGCGCGCCGCCTCGACGATCACCGGGGCGGTCGGCAGGTCGCTTTCGCCGAACCACAGGGGGATCAGGCCGGGCGTCCCCATCGCGGCATTGGCGATCGAGCGGATCAGCGAGCCGGGCAGCTCGCGGGCAACATCACGCATGCGCAAACGGCTCTCAGCAGGAGGTGCGACGGTGGAGCGTGGCGCAGACCTCGACCGGGTTCAGCCCCGCTTCCGGGGTGTCGAGCAGTTCGACCGCAACGCGCGCCATCTCGTCCACATCCTGATCGAACGAGGTGAGATCATAGCCCCGCCAGCGCGCGGCGGAGAGATTGTCGTAGCCGATGATGCGATAGTCGCGCCCGGCTTCGAGGCCGCGCGTGCGGCGCAGGGCGTCGATCACGCCGAAAGCGGTGACGTCGTTGGCGCAGAACAGCCCTTGGGGGACATCGTCCTTGGCGAGTTCCAATCCCGCCTGCCAGCCGCCCTCATAGGTGTAGTTGCCATCGACAATGCGCGGGGAACCGAGGCCGAGAGCCTCGACGCCTTCGATGAAGCCGCGCTGGCGGTCCATCTGCGAGAGGCTGTCCGGCGCGCCCGCGACATAGGCGAGGCTGGCTGCGCCGCACTCGTGCAGCAGGTTCGCCGCCTTCACGCCTGCCGCGCGGTTGTCGGACTGGACCACGCGGACCCATTCGCTCGACACGATCGAGTTCAGCGTGACGATCGGCAACTGGTAGCGGTCAAGCTGCTCCGCCACTTCGGGCGAGGACACCGCGAGCGCGCTGACCACGCCGTCCACGCGGTAGGTCTCCAGTTCGCCCACGGCATCGTCGAGCGCGAGGTCGCTATCGACCTGCATCAGCATGACCTGCCGGTCGGCAGCTTTCAGCGCGCGGGTGAAGGCGCCTAGCGTGGCGGTGTAGAACGGGTTCTCGAAGCTGCCGACGACCACCGCGATGATCCCGGTCTTGCCGCTCAGCATCATGCCGGGCAGGCGGCTGGGGCGATAGCCGAGTTCGCGCGCGGCGACTTCGATGCGTTCGCGCATGGCGGGCGAGACGCTGCCGCCGGGCGTGAAGCAGCGCGAGACGGCGGACTGCGAGACGCCGGCAAGCCGTGCGACATCATGTGAGGTGGGGGGCGGCGCGTCACGATGCCAGCGGCCGGAAGGGATGAATTGCCATGCACGCAATCCTTATCGGTTGTGCGCAGCATGACAACGCAATTTCGTGCAAGCCCGCCGTCAATTCGCGCTGCACCAAAGTAAAAGGGCCCAAGTAAAGGGGCCGGATCACCCCTATGGCGATCCGGCCCCTTCAGTATCTGTCAGATGTGAGCGCGCGATCAGGCGGCGGTTGCGAGGCTCGCCATGTCGATCACGAAGCGATAGTGGACGTCCGAGCGCTCCATGCGGTCCCACGCCTCGTTGATCTGGTCCATGCGGATCATCTCGACTTCGGGCAGGATGTTCTTGCGACCGCAGAAGTCGAGCATCTCCTGCGTCTCGGCGATGCCGCCGATCAGCGAACCGGCGATCGAGCGGCGACCCATGATGAGCGGCACGGTGCTGGTCTCGTCGACCGGGCCGACCTGGCCGACGATCACGAGGCTGCCGTCGACGTCGAGCAGCGGGGTGTAGGGGCTGAGGTCATGGCGCACCGGCACGGTATCGATGATGAGGTCGAAGCTGGAGGCAGCTTCGGCCATGGCATCGGCATCGCTGGAGATCAGCACGGCTTCGGCGCCGAGTGCGAAGGCGTCCTTCTCCTTGCCCGGCGTGCGGCTGAACACGGTAACTTGAGCGCCCATCGCCACGGCCAGCTTGACCGCCATGTGGCCAAGGCCGCCAAGGCCGATCACGCCGACGCGGCTGCCGGGGCCGACGTTCCAGGTCCGCAGCGGCGAATAGGTGGTGATCCCGGCGCAGAGCAGCGGCGCGGCCTTCGCGATATCGAGGCCCTCAGGGATGCTCAGCACGAATTCCTCGCGCACGACGATGTGGCGCGAATAGCCGCCTTGCGTGGCGGTGCCGTCGACGCGGCTGGGGGCCGAGTAGGTGCCGGTGAAGCCTTCGCGGCAGAACTGTTCGTGATCGTGGTGGCACTGGTCGCATTCCTGGCAGGAATCGACCATGCAGCCGACGCCGACCTTGTCACCGACGGCGAAGTTCACGACGTCGGCACCGACTTCGATGACCTTGCCGATGATCTCGTGGCCGGGAACGACGGGGTACATCGTGCCGGGCCAGTCGCTGCGCGCGGTGTGCAGGTCGGAGTGGCAGACGCCGGAATAGAGGATCTCGATGGCGACATCTTCGGGGCGCAGCGCGCGGCGCTCGAACTCGTAGGGCGCAAGCGGCGTGTCGGCCGACTGGGCGGCGTAACCGATGGTCTTCATGGGTGGGGGTCCTCATTACGGGGAAACTGGATATGCCAATTGTCGTGCCGTCTCGGGCACGGCATTGGCAGTGTGAATGTAAGCTGTCGTCAGGTAAAGATTAGCGGCTGTCGGCGCATCGAACTCATGATAGATGTTCATCAATGCAACGCGAACATCTTGCTGATCTTACCGCTCTCATCGCCGTGGCCGACGAGGGCAGCTTTACCCGTGCCGCTGCGCGGCTGGGTACGTCCCAGTCCGCGCTGAGCCACACGCTGCGCCGTCTGGAGGCGCGCCTGGGCGTGCGGTTGCTGTCGCGCACCACGCGGAGCGTCGCGCCGACCGAGGCGGGCGAGCGGTTGCTGGAGACGATCCGCCCAGCACTGGCCGAGATCGAGCGCGGCATCGGCGAAGTGACCGAACTGCGCGAAATGCCTGCCGGGACGATCCGCCTGACAGCGACGGACCATGCCGTGCGCTCGGTGCTCTGGCCGGTACTGGCCGAGTTTCTATCCAGCTATCCCGATATTCATGTCGAGATCAGCGTCGATGCGGGATTGACCGATATTGTCGCCGAGCGGTTCGATGCAGGGATCCGGATCGGCGAGTCCGTCGCGAAGGATATGATTGCGATACCCATCGGCCCGCCGATGCGGTTGGTGACGTATGCGGCGCCTTCCTACATCGAGAAGTACGGCGCGCCTGCAACGCCGCATGACCTTGCGGCGCATCGCTGCATCAACCTGCGCATGCGAACCCGCGGCATTCTCTATGCATGGGAGTTCGAGCGCGATGGTCGCGCGCTCAACGTGCGGGTCGAAGGGCAGTTCACGTGCGATAGTATCGAAATGATCGAGCAGGCCACACTTGACGGTTTCGGTATCGGCTTTGTGATGGAGGCCAGCGTTGCACACCATGTCGAGGCGGGCAGACTTGTCCCGCTTCTTGACGAATGGTGCGCGCCGTTCGCAGGCTATCATCTCTACTATGCCAGTCGCCGCCAGCCTTCTGCGGCGTTCCGTCTGCTGGTTGACGCGTTGCGGCGCAACACCCGCCGCTAGCGTGCGGCGCATGGGATCATGCCGCGCGGCGACGGCCCGTGGCGATCATGGCGTAGGAGGCGAAGAGATCCTCGAAATGCTCGCCGATGGTGCGGGCGACCGCGCCCGGACGCGGGCGGTCGCGGGCGATCTGGAGGATGGCTTTCGCGGCGGACGCGGCATCGCCGGCGGTATAGGTCAGGCCGGCGCCGCCTGCGGCGTGATCCGCTGCGCCGCCGGCATCGGGAACGACCACCGGCACGCCGCTGGCGCGCGCCTCGGCAGCGGTCATGCAATAAGTCTCAGCCTCGCAGCCATGAACGAGGCCGTCGGCGCTGGCGACGATCCGGGCGAAGGCCTCGCGGTCGCGTTCAGGGGCGAAGAGGCGGACATGCGGGTTGCCCGCGATGTGCTTCAGGATCGTGCGCTGCTCGCGCCCTTCGCCCAGCATGACAAGGCCGATCTGTGCATGGCGACTGGCCGCGTTCACCGCGTCGATCACCAGCGGCCAGCGCTTTTCCGGGGCAAGGCGACCCAGCGCAACCATCAGCGCGGCATCCGGTCCCAGATCGCAGGCGGCGAGCATGCGCGCGCGCAGGGCCTCGTCGCGGTGCGTGGGCGAGAAGCGCCCGGCCTCGATGCCCATCGGGATGGTGGCCGTCGCGTGGACGCCGCCTTCGCGCAGGCGCCGTTCGAGATCGGCATTGGCGCAGACGACCATATCGTACCGGCGCGAATTGCGGCGCAGATGCTCCCAGAAGATCGAGAACTGCCGGTCGATGGTCTGGCGCGAGAAGATCGGCCCGAGAATGCGGTAGGCATAGGCCGAAAGCGGATCGGCGTGCATCACCAGACTGCGCGGGGCATCGCCGTGCCAGTCGGCGACAAGCGAGGCCGTGCGCCAGGGTGAGGTCGCCTCGACGAAATCGGGGCGGAGCTGATCGAGCGCGTCGTGGACCTGCGCACTCTCGGCGAAGTACCAGTACTTGCGATCGAGTGGAAAGCGCGGCGATTTCAGCGTGATGATCCGCGCGTTCGGGCCGCGCTCGATCACTTCGTCGCGGTCTCCGGGGGCGAGGATCACGATCTCGTGGCCCAGCTTCGGGCCGACCGCGAGCTTCTGTTCCACATAAGTCCGCACGCCGCCGCCATGGGGGGTGTAGAAAGCACAGACATCGACGATGCGCATCGATCTGCTCCTGTTACTTCGTCGGCAGCGGGCTCATACCGAACCCGCGTTGATAGTTCATGACAATGGTGATCGGCGTCAGGCCGGGGCCAGCTGCGGCGCTGGCGGCAGCGGATTTGGGCTTGCTCCAGCCGAGCTTCGGATTGCCGCCGAAGCCGATCCCGTCATGACGCCATTCGAACTTGCGGTCGGAATCGCGGTCATGCAGCAGGCTGACCGAATAGCGCCCCGGTCCCGGCAGGCGCACGCACATGGTGACGGAGCCGGAGGCGGGAACCGGCATCACCACGCGGCGGAAGGTCTTGCCCGCGCTGACCAGAACATTGTCGTCGGCCAGGAAGTCGGTGTCGTTGTCGGGATAGACTTCGAGCTTGAGCATCCCGGCGCGGTCCTTGAGCCCGGCCACGTTGACCATAAAGGCAGGGCCACGCTCGTCGGCACGGCAGCGCCCTTCGGCCTGTCCCAGTTCGGGCGTCGAGCGCAGGCGGGGCGGCTGTCCGGCCGCGGCGGCGGCCAGCAGCGGCAGGGCGAGCAGCGCGCTCACGCCGTTTGCTCCGGCTGGGCGAGGTCGCGTGCGGCCAGCAGGGTGCCGAGCAGCAGGTGGGCGACGAGGATCAGGCCCGCCATCAGCGCCATCAGCTCGCCGATGTCCTTCTCGTGCCCCAGCATCACCACGGCGACGCCTGCGAACAGCAGATCCTTGTTCGGCACCAGCGGCAGGCGCGAGACCAGCAGGCGCAGCGTCGCGAGATAGAGCCACCACGAAAGCGGCACGTCCGGCAGCACCATGCGCCACAGCAGCGCGTTCAGGAAGGTCGTGCCGAAGATGCGGAACAGGTGGACGCGGGTGATCATCCAAAGTTCGGGGCGCGAAAGCGTGAACACCCGCTTGCGAAAGGCCATGGCGGCAATCGAGATGACCACGATCACGCCGAGGGAAAGCGTCAGCATCCGGGTATCGAGCCCAAGGCTGGTCGTGCCGACCAGCGGCAGCATGATCGCCAGCAGGCCCACGGTGACGCCGTTCCCGGCCATTGCCGAGAGGATCGCCACGTCCTTCACGCCGCCGAACGGCGCGTCGGTCAGCGCGCCGCGACGCCGTGCCCAGGTGTAGAAGTAAGCCTCGCCCAGATAGCCGAGCAGCAGTTCGTTATAGACCTTCTTGCGCAGCAGCGCGAAGAATCCGGCGCCGGGCAGGCTCCACAGCCGATGGAAGATCATCCAGTCGCAGGCTGGCGTCAGCAGATAGAACGCCGCGAAGGTCAGCCAGAAATCGGGGCGCGTGGGCACCATGCGGATCAGGTGATGGACATCGAGGCCACCCAGTTCGTGGATGACCGCCGCGATCACGGCCAGCGACAGGCCGATCGAGATCAGCGCATTGCGGCCCCGGTTGGAGGTGCGGTCCTGCGGGATCAGGTTCAGCGACGGTGCCGGACTGGCCACGGTTCCGGGCAAGGTCAGGGCCATGGCGGGAGAAGTGTCGGACAAGCTAGGGAACTCCCGAAGAGTCAGAGCGCGCGGCGGCGCCGGCCATCGACACCGGCCATGCTGGGGGGCATGGTCCGGGGTGACGGCGATGGGGTGGTTGCAGCGGCCCGTGTCCCCTTCAGGTCCGCCATGAGATCGAGATATTCCACCGACGCCGCCTCGATCTCGTAACGGGCGGCAACGGCGCGCGCGGCGGCGTTGGAAAAGGTGTGGTCGCGCAAGCCGTTCATGGCCGCCGCCAGAGCCTCGACATTGCGCGGGGCGACCAGCAGGCCGATGCGGCCGTGATCGAGAAGCCCGGACATGCTGGCGCAGCAATCCGTCGCGGCCACCGGAAGACCCGCTGCCAGCGCTTCGACGACGACGCCGGGCAGGCCTTCGTAATCGGAACTGAGCACGAAGGCATCGGCCTTGGCCAGCAGCCCGTCGACGGAGCCGAGATGCCCCGGCAGATCGACCGAAGCGGCAATGCCCAGTTCTGCCGCGAGGCGTTCCAGCCGGGCACGTTCCGGGCCTTCGCCCGCGATCGTCAGCCGGTCGCCGCGCTGCCATACGGCGGCGAAAGCGCGCAGCAGCAGCGGGTAGTTCTTCTGCGTCACCAGTCGCCCGGCGCTGACGAAGTGCATGGCGCCATCGCGGCGCTCCGGCTGGCTGATCCGGGCGAGGGTTTCGATGCGGTGGCGGGAGAGGATCGGATTGGCGATCGTGCAGACCTGCTCTGGCGCGGCGGTGGTCGCGCGCAGCACTTCGTCGCGCATGGCGTCGGAAAGCGCGATCATGCGGTCGAACAGCCGGGCATGCAGCCGCAGCCACGCTGCATAGCCGCGCCGCAAGGCAGAGGGCATGTCCGCCCGCTCCAGTGCGTTGCTGATCTTGAGGACCATCGGCGGCATCCGACGCTTCAGCACCAGCGGGGCCAGCAGTCGCACGAGTGCGCCGACGATGGCATAGGTATTACCCGGAAGGAACACCACGTCGGTCTCGTTGCGGCGCAGATAGCGCAGCAGCGTGAAGATCATCCACGGCGTTTCCCACGCGACCGAGGCATAGCGGTTGGGAATGCGCCAGTAGTTGATCGAAGGCGCGCTCGACAGGTGACGACTGGCGATCCGGCCCAGCACGACCGTGACGTCATGCCCCGCCTCATGCCACCGGGCTGCCAGATTGACGCCCACGCGCTCCACGCCGCCGGGATCGAGGCTGTGGATCGGCACGGCGATCCTGAGGCGCACCGTTTGCGCGGCAGCTTGGTTCGGTTCGGTCATTGCGACGCTCCTGCCTGCGGCGACTGGATTGCCCGCGAATTTCGCGCGTGTGCCAGCGGCTGCCTCGCTGCCCGCTGGTACGGATAAGTCATGTCGGTCCTGTGACGACGCTCTGCGACGCGGCAGACTTGCGAGCCAACTTGAGACAGGAGCGCGACGGACATCGGGTGTCAGGCCAGCAGTTCGGCGTAGCGGGCGGGGCGGTGCGTGCGCACGAAGCGTGCAAGCGTCGCATCGATGCTGCGGATCAACGAAGCCTTGGTGACATCGCCGGGATGCACGGCAAGGCGCACGGTGTTGAGGCGCGGCAGGGCGAGCCGGGCAAGCGAGGCGAAGGCGAGCGAGGAGGCCGTGCGCATCGTCGAGCGGCTGGCCCAGGTGATCACCGGGCCTTTCGCCAGTTCACGGCCATCGCGCGGGTCCCACACCCGCATGTGATCTTCGGCAAGCGGGAAGCCGACATCGCGCAGCGCCGCGCGGGCGCCATCGCCATAGAGCCAGGCAGGGGCGATGAAGCCTGCGGTCGGGCGGCCGATGATGTCCTCGATCAGCGCCTTGCCATCGCGCATGCGCTGCAGCGCCGTCGCATGGTCGAGACCCAGGAACTCGCCTTCGCCGGCGGTCATATGACGCGCCTTGAACCGGGCCATCCCATCCGCATGCTGCTGCGTGTCTTTGTGAAACCATCCGTGCACGAACATCTCGACGCCGCGCTCTGCCCAGACCCGCAGTTGCGTCTGAAAATTTTTGTCTGCCGCAAGTGGGTGCTGTCCCCAGTGATCGGGGACGACCAGCATTGCGAAGCGCGCGGTGCCAAGATGTTTTTCGAACAGATCGACGAGGCGCGCGACGCGCTCGGCAGCGCCCGGCCCTACGTCGTGGATCGAGGCGAGAAGTCGTTTGTCGGGACCAGTCGCAGGCAGGGACATGTAACAGCGCTCCACCGCAGAATGCGGCTGGGACGCGCTATTATGCTGATCTCATGACGGCGCCATGAACAATGTGACAAGGCGGCGGTTCACCTTTGTACCAAAGGGTCGCAGCCTTGCGAAAGGGGCGTGTCAGGTGCCTGAATTCAGGCTTTCTTCCGGCGGGGAGGAGGGCGGCGCAGTCAGCAGATGGCCGTTCTCGTGATCGGAAATCTGTGGCGGGGGCACGCGCAGCCAGCCCTTGTCGTGCAGCTTCGTGCCGAGCCGTTCGCTGGAGGTCAGGCTGATCAGCCAGGGCGAGATGAGCAGGCCGATGGTGAGCGGCAGGAGCCAGATCGCCGTCACCTTGTCGATGAAGAATGTCCCCAGAAATACGAGGCCCAGCAGCAAGTGCTCGCGCAGATCGGGCACGATCTCGCGTACCTGGATGCGCCGCGCGCCGCGCTGCTGCGTGGTCCAGCCTGCGGAAATGCCGGTGAGCAGCCCGAGCAGCGCCTTGGTCTGCGTGACCATGGTGACAGGCGCGAGCAGGATGGCCAGCGGAACTTCGAGCAGCACCGATTTCAGGACGCCGAGCGTACCGCCAAAAGCGGCGCGGCGGCCCCTGTCGGCCAGCATCCAGATAGTGCCCATCAGCTTGGGGCCGAACAGCAGCATGACCGTCAGCCACAGCACTTCGGGCGGGGTGGCGGCGGCAAAGCGCTCGTCGCTGCCCAGCGTCGCGGTCTGGGCGATGGCGGTGATCAGCAGCAGCAGCCAGCCGGGGGAGGTGAGGTAGGCGGTCGCGCCGATCAGCAGGTGCAGGCGGCTGACCCAGTGCAGGCCGGACGAGCCAAGGAGTTGCAGATGCTGCAGGTTACCCTGCATCCAGCGGCGGTCACGGATCGCCATGTCGACGATGGAGGGCGGAAACTCCTCATAACTGCCGCCGATCATCACCATGTGAACGGCCCAGCCGCGACGGCGCAGAAGCGCGGATTCGAGCATGTCGTGGCTCAGGATATGGCCACCGAACGGTGCCTTGCCCGGCAGTTCGGGAAGCCCGCAGCTTTCGGCGAAGGCGCGGGTGCGCACGATAGCATTGTGCCCCCAGAAGTTCGCCTCCGCGCCCGACCACCACAGCAGCCCTGCCGAGGCGATGGGGCCGTAGGCCTCGCTCGCGAACTGCATCCAGCGCTGGAACAGCGTGGTCGGGTTGATGATCATCGGCACCGTCTGGAGCAGGCCGATCGAGGGGCGCTCCTCCATGATCGAGGCCATGCCGACAATGGCGCTGCCGCTCATCATCGAATCCGCGTCGAGCACCAGCATGTTCTCGTAGGCCGCGCCGAAGCGCTGCACCCATTCGGCGATATTGCCGGGCTTGCGCGCAGTGTTCTTCTCGCGGCGGCGGTAATAGACCGGGATCGGCGATTCAGCCGCGACCTCGCGCGCCACGGCCTCTTCGCGCTTGCCGTGGAAGGGGTTGGAATCGCTCAGGATAAAGAAGTCGATCCACTCACCGCCGCCAGCGCGGGCGATCGAGGTGGTCATCGCGCGGACGCGGGCGAAAACCTCGTCCACGTCCTCGTTGTAGACCGGCATCAGCACGGCGGTGCGGTGGCGCAGCGTCGAGGCGGGGCTGGGGATCGCGGTGAAGCCGGGATGCTCGCCGCTGATCAGCTTCAGAAACCCGATGGTTGAGGTGACGAATCCGAACGAGATCCAGAAGAACAGCGGCACGAAGAAGATCAGCAGGGCGATCTCGAAGGCATCGAGCCCGTCGCGCGCAAAGGCCATGCGCACCGAACTGGAGGCGGCAAGCCCGATCAGTGCGGTCAGCGCGATCAGCAGCAGGCGTTTCACCAGCATCCCGTGCGGACGGGTGAGCACTTCGTGCGAGGCCGGCGGATTGCCGTCGAGCCGCTGGACCGGCATCTCCATCGGCGCTTCGGCCGGGAGCATGGGGGCGGCGGCAGGTTCGGTCATGGTCAAGGTTCGATAGCCTGTATCACGGTTTCGGTCAGGGCGGTTCCCTCGTGCTGGAGGAACAGCCGGAAGTCCGGGGCAGGAAGGCCCGCAGGCTTCAGATCGATCATGGCCCGCCACATATCGTCAGTTCCGACAATGGGATAGGCCTCGGCGGCGATCAGTGCCGCCTGGGGGACGCTCGACACCAGTTTGACCCCGCTCTCGCGGGTCAGCCCTTTCAGCGAGGGACCGGCGAAATCGTACACGAATTTCAGGCCGTCGGCGATGTATTCGTGTCCGGGGATACCCGCGGGGCCAAGGAAGCTGTTGATGCAGCGCGCGTTGGCATCGATCGTCGGGTCGTTCGAGGTCCATGTCAGGCGATAGCCGAAATCGCGCCGTTCGCCCGCTCTGGCAGGCGCATCGCCGCGCCAGAACACGGCGATGTTGTCGAGCGTCTCGGACTTCGTGGGCATCTCGTAGAGATAGACCGCGCCCGCCCCCCAGTCGCCCTGTGGCTCGACCCAGAGCGAGGGGCGCTTGTCGTAGAACACGCCATCGTCCTCGTAATGGTCGAAATGCTGGTCGCGCTGGAGCAGGCCGAAGCCCTTGGGATGATCGGCGCGGAACGAGAACATCTTTGCGCCTGCCGGATCCTGCAAGGGGCGCCAGACCCGCTCCCCGTTGCCAGACCAGATCGCGAGGCCATCGGAATCGTGGATTTCCGGGCGCCAGTCGGGGCGCTTGTGCGGATCGGCCTGATCGTACCAGAACATGCTGGAGGCGGCGGCAAGGCCAAGCTGTTCCACGTCCTTGCGCAGGAACAGCGTTGCGCGGATGTCCTGCACCACGCCTGCATCGGTCTTCGCGCAGTCGAAGGCGTAAGCACCGGTCAGGCTGGGGCCTTCCATCAGCGCATGGACCCGCACGCGGTCGGCACCCGTTTCCTCGAACCAGAACTTGGTGAAGTTGGGAAATTCCTCGCCATGGTTCGATCCGGTGTCGATGGCGATGCCGCGCGCCGAAAGCCCGTACTGGTCGCGACTGCCCGAGGCGCGGAAGTAGGATGCGCCCATATAGGCCAGCCAATCGGACTTGCCGTCGGGCGTCATCACCCGGAAACCTGCCGCATCGGAATGGGCGCTGCCCACGAACAGCCCGGTGGTATCGACCACGCGACGGGCCTGTCCGTCCTTCACCAGCGCGATCTCGACCGGGAACGGCGCGTTGATCTTCGCGGCGGGGAACAGGCGGACATTGCCCGCAAGCGTCTTTGCCGGGCCATAGGTGGCCTTGACGGCGCTGTCATAGTCCGGCGCGGCATTGGGTGTCGGCTTGGGCGCCACATAAGGGGCTGCCGCCAGTTTCCGTGCCATCGCCACCAGCACATCCCAGGAGAACGGTTGCGGCGCCCCCAAATGTACTTGCGGCGATGTTGCGGCAAGCACCTGTCGCGGCAGGCCGAACGTGGCGGCGAGGGCTGCCAGCAAACCACTCGCCTCCCGCCGAGTGACGGTGGGCAGCGTCCGACGGGGGCGCCTCGGGGCTGAAAACTCGGTCAGGGCGCTTCGGACCTTTCTGATGCCGTGTTCCGGACGCACTTGCGCGTCGGACTCCTGCAATCCGAGTGAAAGATTCCTGAAACGCCTTAAGGTTCCCGACCTGCCGAGGAATCCCGCCAGCCGGTGATGACCCGGTCGCCGGGCTTGAGGTCGGTCGAGAACACTTCGGTATGCGCGCCGTCGTTGCCGCCCACGGTCACGTAGACGCGGCGCGGCTCGCCTCGGGTCAGCACATAAACGCGCGGACGTCGGGGATCGGCCGAGCCTGCGGGCACAAAGTGCAGCGCCGAATTGGGCACCAGCAGCACGTTGCTGCGGACCGGCAGCTGGATCTCGGCATTGACCGGCAGGCCTGCGCGCAAGGGCGGCTGCGGCTTGTCGATCACGAACTGCGCGATGCGCTTTTCCGGCTCGCCGGGAGGATTGATGAGGATGCGGTCGAGCCGTGCTTCCTGCACCTTGTCGGGCGCATCGTCGATGCGGACATGGGCAAGCGCGCCTGCCTGCAACGGTCCGGTCGGCGTCTGTGGCAGTTGCAGATCGACGTGGAGCCTGTCGGTGCCGGTGGCGAGCGTGAACAGCGTGTCCTGCGCGGCGATATGCTGGCCGACTCGCGCGGCGCTCGTCATCAGCACGCCGTCTGTGGGCGCGCGGATCACCGCGCCTGCGAGCCGGGCCTTGTCGGACGCCAGTTGCAGTGTCGCAGCCTTGGCGCGCGCTGTGGCCGATTCACGGGCGTCGAGCGCCTGTGTTGCCTGCGTGCGGGCGGTTTCCAGTTCGTTGAACGCGGGAACGCGGCCCTGTGACTTGCGCCAGACGCTTTCGAATCGGGCCAGCCGCGCGCCGGTCTGATCGACGGCGGCCTGCGCCGAAGCCAGATCGCCCTGCGCGGCGGCCAGTTCGGCAGAGGCGATGGCAATATCGTTGCGGATCGGTTCGGCATCGAGAACGGCGAGCACGTCGCCCGCTTTGACTTGCGTATGGCCGAGCGCGGGCGTTTCCAGCACATTGCCGTCGAAGGGCGCACGCACGGTCACTTCGCCGCTGCCTTGCAGGGTGCCGCGTTCGGAGACCAGCGGCGTCAGGTCGCCACGCTCCACCGGGCTGGAGAAATAGGCCGAATCGGTGCCGACCAGGAACTTGAGCAGGAACACGCCCGCTGCCAGCACGATCAGGATCAGCATCAGAATGCTGAAGATGTGCCGTTTGGCGCGGCGCGGCGACGATCCGAGGAACGCGTCGAGAGGGCTGTGCTCGGCAGCGCCGTCTTCGTAGGCGCCGTTACCCACCTCGGTCACGCCATCCGTTTCGGTCACGCCACCCGGTTCGGTTACAGGGCCGGTCTCAGTCACAGGCCGGAGCTCCTTCGGGCAGGGCATTGTCGAGCAGGTTCAGATCGTTTCGCGACCATGTGGCGCCGCGATCGGTCCACAGCCGCGCCATGGCGGAAAGGCGCGCGGCTTCCGCGTCGATCTGACCCTCGCGCACGGCAAGGGCAGCGGCTTCCGCGACATAGAGTGCCGAGAAATCGCCCATGCCGTTGCGATAGGCGAGGCGGGCGTCGTCGACGGTGCGTTGCGCCTTGGCAAGCGCGGTCTGGAGACCGGCCTCGTCGAGTTCGGCCTTGGCGAGCGTCGCGCGTTCGTTCTGGATGGTCGCCCGTGCCGTATCGAGCGCCTGCCGGTAACGCAGCAGACCTGCCGGAGCATCGGCGGGAAGGGCGGGCGCGGCGGGATCGGAAGTGGCGGCAAAGCTCGCCTCGATATCGCTCTGCACGACCTTGCCGTGAAGCTGGTCTGCAATGCCTGCCGAGCGCAGGGCGAGCAGGTCGGGCCGGTCGCCCGCGACATTGGCGTTCGCGGCCATCGGATCGGGAGCCGATGCGGCAGTGTCGGGCGCGGTGCCAAGGCGCTTGAGAATCTCTTCCGGCGTCAGATCCGTAAGCGTCGCGAGATCGGCGACGGCACGGTCGAGCCGTCCCTGATTGAGGCCGAGTTCGGAGCGGTTCACCTCGTCCTGGCTGTCGGCCAGCGAGCCGTCGATCGCCGGGACCAGCCCGGCCTCGCGGCGGAAGCGGGCGATTTCGCCGTTGTCCTTGAACTGGTCGGCCAGCGCGCTGCGCAGCGCTTCGCGGCGCTGGAGGCGGCGGACCTCGAAATAGGCGAGCGCGATGCGTTCGGCGTAATGGCCGCGCGTATCCAGCCAGCGGTAGGCGCGGGCCGAAAGCAGCAGCGGGTCGGCTTGCGTGGGTTTCTCGCCGACCAGCTTTGCCAGCCGGTTGCCGATGTGCCCCTCGCGATCCTGCTGGCTCTTCTCGAACGCGCGCACGGCCTGTGCGCCGCAGCCGAGTTCGCTGGCGTTGTAGAGCCCCTGGTCGATCAGCGCAGCGAGGATCGGATCGCCCGCATCCTTCCACCACGGGGTCCGTTCGGGCCTGTGGCCGATCACCACGATCCCGTCGGAGAGCTGGTGCGCACGCGTCTCGGGCGCGCTTGTCGGCTGCACCGTAGTGCATCCCGCAGCTGCGATAACCATGACCAGAGAAGCAAATTTTCGCATTTCGCCCGGATTGCGAGAGTGTCGAGTAAGGCTCCCGATAGCATCTGGAACGCGTGTGGCAATCATGCTGCGCCTGCGAATGGGGCGATTGCGGATCGATTCATCGTGCAGGAGCCTCGTCCCATCCCCGGAATCGCCTGTGAATTTTCAGGGGGAGCCAAACGGAACTTTTGCGTGTATGGGGGCCATTCCGCACAAGCGAGCCATGGGTCGAGGGTCGAGCCGGCTTCGGCGCGGATTTCAGGCTCCCCAATGTGGAGCGTCCCAGAGAGATACATGACGTTTTCCCAGATTCCCGCCGTTATCGGCGCATCCCTGCAGGCGCAGGGCTACAACCAGCTTACCCCCGTCCAGTCCGCGGTAATCGAGGACGAGGCCAAGGGTCGTGACCTCCTCGTCTCCGCGCAGACCGGTTCGGGCAAGACCGTTGCCTTCGGTCTTGCGATGGCGGAACAACTGCTGGAGGGCGATGCCGTTCCCACACCCGCGTCGCCGCTGGCGCTGGTGATCGCGCCGACGCGCGAATTGGCCCTGCAGGTAAGCCGCGAGCTGACATGGCTTTATGCCCAGACCGGCGCGCGTATCGTGACGTGCGTCGGCGGTATGAACCCTTCCGCCGAACGCCGCGAGCTTGAGCGCGGGGCGACTGTCGTGGTCGGAACGCCCGGCCGTCTTCGCGACCATCTGGAGCGCGGCGCGCTGCATCTGTCGCGCCTGCGCGTGGCGGTGCTCGACGAAGCCGACGAGATGCTCGACATGGGCTTCCGCGAGGATCTGGAAGAGATTCTCGATGCGACCCCCGCCGAGCGCCGCTCGCTGATGTTCTCGGCGACGATGCCCGCACCGATCGCGGCGCTGGCCCGCCAGTATCAGACCGATTCGCTGCGCATCTCGACGATGAGCGAGAGCCGCGGCCATGGCGATATCGAATACAAGGCGATCACGGTCGCCCCGGCCGATATCGAGCATGCCGTGATCAACCTGCTGCGCCTGCACGAGGCACAGACGGCGATCCTGTTCTGCGCCACGCGCGACAATGTGAAGCACCTCCATGCCTCGCTGATGGAGCGTGGCTTCTCCGCCGTCGCCCTGTCGGGCGAGCACTCGCAGAGCGAGCGCAACAATGCGTTGCAGGCCCTTCGCGATCAGCGCGCCCGCGTTTGTGTTGCCACCGACGTTGCCGCGCGCGGCATCGATCTGCCCTCGCTCAGCCTCGTCGTCCATGTCGAGATTCCGCGGGACGCCGAAACGCTTCAGCATCGCTCGGGCCGTACCGGTCGTGCGGGCAAGAAGGGCACCGCCGTTCTGATCGTGCCTTATCCGCGCCGTCGCCGTGTCGAATCGATGCTGCGTGGTGCGCGTATCCAGGCCGAGTGGGGCGAAGCGCCGGGCCCGGAGGAAATTCACGCCGCCGACCGTACTCGCCTGCTGGAAAAGCTGTTGCTTCCGGTCGAAGCCGAGGACGAGGACCGCGCGATCGCGCAGGAACTGCTCGAAAAGGTCTCGGCCGAGGATCTCGCACTGGCACTGGTGCGCACGCACCGCGCCGCGATGCCCGCGCCCGAGGAACTGATCGGCAACAGCCCGCAGGCCAAGCAGCAGCGCGAGCGTCCCGGTTTCGAGGACGTGGTGTGGTTCTCGATGGACGTGGGGCGCAACCAGCGCGCCGATCCGCGCTGGCTTCTGCCGTTGCTGTGCCGTCGCGGCCATATCACCCGCAATGCGGTGGGTGCGATCCGGATCTCGGCCAAGCAGACGCATTTCCAGATCCCGCGCGATCAGGCCGAGCAGTTCGAGCGTGCGGTCGCCAGAACGGCCAGCGGAAACGACGAGTTCGAGAGCACTATCGTGATCGAGCGCGCCGCCGAAACGCCGCGCGAGGCCGCGCGGGAGAACCGTCGCGAAGGTCGCCGCGAGGGCGGCTACGAGCGAGGCGGCGATCGGGATGGCGGGCGTGAGGGCGGCAGGCCGCACTACAAGGCGCGCCCTTCGCAGGGTGGTCCGCGCGGGCCGCGTAACGGCGGCGGCGAGCGTGCTGCCGGTGGCGGCTTCAAGGGGCGTCCCAAGAAGGGCCGCTGATCGCCCGATCCGCTGACAGCGTAACAAAAAAGGGCCGCCGGACAGATCGTCCGGCGGCCCTTTTTGGTTTCCATATCGATGTATCGGGAGCCGCCGGATGACGGCCCCCGCATGTATCTTACTGGAAGTCCACCTTGATGCCGGTGAAGAACGTACGACCCATCACGTCGTAGGTCGACGGGTAGGTGTTCGACTGCTCCTGGTTGTCGCCCAGGATCGGCGGCTTCTTGTTGAACATGTTGTTCATGCCGATGGTCCAGGTGAACATGTGGTTCACGTCGATCTGGGCCGTACCGTCGAAGTAGTCGTAGGCCTTGATGTGCTCGACGCTGTAGCCGGTGGCATCGCCGTCGACCGGCGAGAGGTGGCGCCAGTTGAGCGACAGGGTCAGGCCCTCGGTCGACCAGGTTGCGCGGGTGTTCCAGCGCCACTTGGCATAGACGTTGCCGCAGGTCACACCGAACTTGCCGGCGCAGCTGTAGGCGTCGTCCGACTCGCCGTCGGGCGACAGGGTCCAGCTGATCAGGCGGGTGCCGGCAAAGTCGATGTCGAGGTTGCTCGAGTGGTCAGTGCCGAAGTTCAGCGGGATCGAGTACTTCGCTTCGAAGTCGATGCCGCTGGTCTTCACCATGCCCGCGTTGGTCAGATCGTCGATGGCGCCATCGATGTTGTAGCTGTTGCTGTTACGCGGCAGCAGCGAGCAGGCATCGGTGTTGGTCGGCGTGTAACCGTTCTCGGACGTGCCGTAGCACTGGTTGATCAGCGTCTGGGTGCCCAGCGTGGTGATGTAGTTGCTGATCTTGATGTGGTAGTAGTCCACCGTCATCGAGAAGCGCGGCAGGAAGCTCGGTTGCAGCGCGACACCCAGCGTATAGGTGTAGGCCGATTCCGCCTTCAGGCTGGTGCTGCCACCGTTGTAGCTCTCGATCTGCGAGTCGGTCTGGTAGCCCGAACCGATGGCCGAGGCCGGAACGCCCGAGGCAAGGCAGCTCGAATTGAGGTTCGAGTTGGTGAGGGCGACGGCTTCCGAGCACGGATCGACGGCTTCCTCGTAGTTCTGTGCAGCGCTCGAATAGAGGTCGTTCACCGTAGGTGCCCGCACCGCACGCGAGAACTGGCCGCGGAACGAGATGTCCTTGATCGGGGCATAGACGAGGCCAACCGAGTAGGTGCCAACACTGCCGACCGAAGTCGAGTAGTCCGAATAGCGCGCCGCACCGTTGAACGCGAGGTTATGCACGAAGGGCATGTCCGCCAGCAGCGGCACGTCCATTTCGGCGAACAGCTCCTTGACGTTGTAACCGCCCGAGATCGGCTCATTCGCGTTGAAGCCGATCACGTCACCCGATGCCAACTCTTCGTCCGGATCGTAGTTGCCGTGTTCGCTGCGGTATTCCGCACCGAAGGCAAGCCCGGCCGGACCGGCGCCGAGATCGAACAGGTTGTTGTTGGTGATCGAGGCGTTGGCGACCTTTTCGACGATCGTCGAGCGGTTGACGGTGTCGACCGAGATGAAGTCTGCCGCGGCCTGGCTGATGTTGCCTTCGCCGAACACGTTGATCGGCACGCAGCCATTGCTCTGGTCGGTGCAGACCAGATTGCCATCGGCATCCGTGGTGGTCAGCAGCGCCTGCTGCAGCTTGCTGTACGATACGTTACCATACTGCTTCTGGACCAGATGGGTGCGGGCATAGCTGCCGTAGACGTCATAGTTCCAGTTGCCGGTGATGTTGCCCTTGGCGCCGAGCAGGGCGCGATAGGCCTTGCTGTCCTGCACCTGGATGCGGTCGCCGATCTCGTTCATGCGGCGCTTCAGCTCGACAGTGGTCAGGCCGTCGCCGTCCGTATCGCCGCTGGCCAGCCAGGACTGCGCGGCCGAGCTGAGATAAGGTGAGTTGTCGGTGATCTCGAAGTCGTCGTCGACCGGAGTCGCCGCGAGCTGCGTCGTCACCTTGTTGTCGACGTACTGGGCTTCACCGTAGAGCTTCAGATGGTCGCTCACATCATAGTGCCACTGCGCAAACAGCATTTTGCGCGTCTGCGGGATCTGCAGGTAGTTCTCGCTGGCATAATTGTACGCGTCGCTCGAGCTGTAGGGCGAGATGCTGCCGTCCGTGCCGAAGATGTTGGTCGTGCCGTTGAGCACGGCGGAACCCTGCGGGGTGATGCTCGAGCCGCCGTTCATCAGGCCGCCGGCGCCGTCATCGGTCTGGGCGTTCGCGGTGTAGCTGCGGGCCGATTGCAGGATGCCGTTGCGGTGCATGTAGTCACCGTAAAGGGTGATGTTGCCGCGGCCGTCGGCGAAGTTCTTGCCGACCATCAGGTAGCCGTCGTACTGGCCGCCGTCGCCATAAGTCGTCAGGCGGTAGTTGCCGCCGGCTTCGACACCCTGGTAATCCTGCTTCGTCACGAAGTTGATGACGCCGCTGACGGCGTCCGAACCGTAGACGGCCGACTTGCCGCCGGTCACGACATCGACGCGCTCGAGCAGAGGAGCCGGGATCGTGTTGAGGTCGACGATCTGGTTGGTGTCGTACGAAACGTAGCGGTGGCCGTTGACCAGCACCAGCGTGCGCTGGGCGCCAAGGCCGCGCAGGTCTGCGGTGGCAACGCCGTCGCCCGGATTGTTCGAGCTTGCACCTTCGCCGGGCACGATCTGCGGCATCTGGGCGAGGATGTTCTCGACGTTCTGCTGGCCGGTCAGGGCGATCGTCTTGGACGACATCGTCATGATCGGAGCAGCCTGCTCCAGGTTCGGGTTGCTGAGGCGCGAACCAGTTACGACGATCGCATTGGCGTCGGAGGCGGTATCGTTGGAGGCGCCGGTATCCGGGGTGCTGGCAGCGGCCTCGGTCTGTGCCTGCGCGACGGCGGGCAGGCCCGCGATGCAGGCCGAAGCCAGCAGCAGGCACTTCATTTTCGATGTCATCAAGAACTCCCTGATTGAAACACCGCCGTGCCTGTCGCGACCCAAGGGCTGGCGGTGTGTGGGGTTCTTTTGCGCTCGGCCAAACGGTTTCGCCAAGCGGCGAACAGATTGTGACATCGTTAAATGAAAATGCCGTGACTGTCGGGCAACATATTTTGCATCGCCCTGCAATATCGCGTCATTTATCTGAAACTAGGAGGGAATACTATGGTAAAAAATGCATGTTATAGAGATTGTCGGAGTAGATTTATTTCTATATTTATTATTACTATTTTTTCAAAGTTAATTGCGCGCGCGCCGATGAATCTGTCCGAATCACGACTGTAACGCGCGGCAAGCAGACACAGTGCTGCACCGTCGGGTAATGTTTGAACTATTCCGGACGCCTTGCCTTGCGTCGCCCTGATCATGCGTTGCAACGTGATGCAGGCAAGTGCGTTGGCCGCGCGTAACTACGCGGGCCATCACGCGGCAATCTTCGACCCTGATGGCTTCGGTCGCGATGGCTTCGGTCGCGATGGCTTCGGTCGCGATGGCTTCGACCGTGATGACCGAAGGTGCGGTGCTCTTGGTCTAAGGCCGCCCGTTCAGTGCTGCCCGTCCAGCGCCATCCCTTTGCTCGGCGTGGCTCAGCCTTGCGGGCCCATCACTTCTTCCAGCGCCTCGCTTGCTTCCAGCCAGGCGATTTCGGCCTCGGCCAGTTCCTCTTCCAGCGCGTTGCGGCGGGTGCCGAGCGCCCCTGTGGCCAGGCCCTTGAGATCGCCCTTGGCCGAAGCGGGATCGATGAGTGCCGCGTCCACCGCCGCGATCTGCGTCTGAAGGCGCGCGAGGCGGGTTTCGGTCTCGGTGGCCCGCTTGCGCAGGGCTTTGAGTTCCTCGCGCGAGAGCGAGACGGTTTTCCTGGCAGGAGCGGGGGCGGGTGCTGCGGCGGCATTGGCGGCGGCGCGCTGGCTGGCGGCATCGCCCTTGGGCTGGTTGCGGCCGAGCACGAAGTCGACATAGTCGTCCATCGAGCCGTCGTAGGGCGTCGCCGTGCCGCCATCGACCAGCACCAGCCGGTCGGCGACCAGTTCCACCATGTGGCGATCGTGGCTGACGAGGATCACCGCGCCGGCAAAATCGTTGAGCGCCTGTACCAGCGCCTCGCGCGCATCGACGTCGAGGTGGTTGGTCGGCTCGTCGAGGATCAGCATGTGCGGTGCGTCGCGCGTCACGAGGGCCAGCGCAAGGCGGGCGCGCTCACCGCCCGAAAGCGTGCCGGTCTCTGCCGTCGCGCGGTTGCCGGAGAAGCCGAAGCGCCCCAGCTGCCCGCGCACCGCCGTCGTCGGCTTGCCGTCCATCGCGCGCGACATGAGTTCGAGCGGGGTGGAATCGCCGGGCAGCTCCTCCACCTGATACTGCGTGAAGTAGCCGATGCGGATCTTGGGCGAGTACGCCATCTCGCCGTCCATCGGCTCCAGCTGGCGGGCGAGCAGGCGCGCCAGCGTGGTCTTGCCGTTGCCGTTGCGGCCCAGCAGGGCGATGCGGTCTTCCGGATCGATGCGCAGGTTCAGGCGCTTGAGGATCGGCAGATCGGCCTGATAGCCCACCGATGCCAGATCCATGGTGATCAGCGGCGGGCGCAGTTCGTCCGGGCTCGGGAAGTCGAAGCTGAGCGAGCTGTCCTCGGCCATCGCCGCGATCGGCTGCATCTTGGCCAGCATCTTGGCGCGAGACTGCGCCTGTTTGGCGGTCGAGGCGCGGGCCGAGTTGCGCGCAACATAGTCCGCCAGCTTCTTGCGCTGGGCATCCTGGCTGGCGCGCGCGGCAGCGACCTGCGCGGCGCGTTCGGCGCGCAGGCGCTCGAAGCTGTCGTAGTCGCCCGGATAGAGCGAGAGCTTGCCCGCCTGCAGGTGCAGGATGTGATCGACCACGGTGTTCAGCAGATCGCGCTCGTGGCTGATGACCAGCAGCGTCTTGGGGTAGCTCTTGAGGAAGTTCTCCAGCCACAGCGTCGCTTCGAGGTCGAGGTGGTTCGAGGGCTCGTCGAGCAGCATCACGTCGGGTTCGGAGAACAGCAGCGCGGCGAGCGCCACGCGCATCTTCCAGCCGCCCGAGAAGCTGCTTAGCGGACGCGCCTGCATCTCCTCGTCGAAGCCGAGGCCGACAAGGATGCGGGCGGCGCGGGCAGGGGCGGTATAGGCGTCGATCGCGATCAGCCGCTCATAGACGTCGCCGAGGCGGTCCATGTCGGTGCAATTCTCGGACTCGGCGAGCAGCTGCGTGCGCTCTACATCGGCTTCGAGCACGGCCTCGAACGGGGTGCGGGTGCCGTCGGGCGCTTCCTGCGCAATATAGCCAAGACGTGCGCGCTTGGGCATGTCGACGCTGCCGCCGTCCGGGTCCAGTTCGCCGATGATCGTCTTGACCAGCGTGGACTTGCCCGCGCCGTTGCGGCCAATGAGGCCGATCTTGCCGCCCTGCGGCAAAGTGGCGCTTGCGCCGTCAAGGATGACGCGCCCGCCAAGGCGCACGGTGATGTCGCGGATCGTCAGCATGGCTGCGCGCCTAGCAGGCAAACGCCAAGGCCGCAAAGGGCAGCTGCGAAGAAGGTGTGCGAGTGCGAAGGAAAGGGGGGTGGATAGTGGGTTGAGTCTTCACCAACATCGTTATCCCAGCGAAAGCTGGGATCGCTCTCGATATGGCGCTTTGCTTGCGACGATCTGAGCGTTGGGCTCACTGGATTCCCGCCTTCGCGGGAATGACGAAGATTAGGGTATTTCGATCGCGTTGACGTTCATCGCCAGCTCGGCAGCCATATCCATACGTTGTAGAACTGGGTATAAGGCATCGGGAGCCCCGAGATGATCGGGAAGAACCCGACGAACATCAGCACTGCCAGCATCACGCCGCCGGGCCCTGTCCAGCGCCAGCGGTCGCGGCGCAGCGCGAGGGCTTCCAGCGCGAAGGCGAGCAGGGCCATCAGGAAGGCGCCGGGGAGCAGGTAATGGTAGTAGAACTGCACCGGCTTGCCATCGAGCGCCCACATCATCAGCGTGCCGAGATAGAGCGCGACGAAGCAGGCAACATCGCTGCGGCGGCGCCAGATCATGGCCCACAGGCTCCACACCAGCGCAAACAGCCCGGCGATCATCGAGAAGGGATTGCCCAGCATCACGATGCCGCGCGGGGCGCCGTCGATGGTCTTGAACAGATACCAGATGCCGCGCCAGTCGACGACCCACTGATACCAGTAGGTCTGGTAGGGGTGATGCTTCTTCACCGAATCCTGAAGGCGGAACATCAGTTTGTGCTGGCCCACGATGTCGAACGGGGCGAGCGTGTGCTGCGCGTAGAACATGGCGGGCAGGAAGGTCAGCCAGTAAACCACCAGCGGTACAAGGCCGAGCCAGACGAAGGCCTCGACCAGCGAAATCCCGGCGGCAGGGCCGCGTGTCTGGCTGGCGATCCCGGTGCGGCGCCTGGTGCGCGGCAGGATCGGGCCGCCATCGCGCAGACACAGGATCAGGAAGCACAGACCCGGCATCGCGAGCGCGGGCGCGCTGCTCCATTTGGCGCCGAGCGAGAGGCCCAACGCAATGCCGCAGAACACGAGGCGGCGGCGGGCAGCGCCGCGCTTCGTCTCGCGCAAGGCCCCGGCGAACTGCCACAGACCGACCATGCACAGGCTGGCCTCCACCATGTCGAGCATGGCGATGCGGCTCTGGACGAACCACATGAAGTTGGTGGCGAGCAGGATCATCGCCGCGATTGTCGCCCAGCGACGCTGGCTGGCGTGCCATACCGTGCGCCCGAACGCGAACAGGCCAAGCCCGCCGAACAGCACCATCGGGAAGCGCCAGCCGAACGGGCGGTCTCCCAGGAAATGGATTGAGGCGGCCAGCACTTCCTTGGCGAACAGCGGATGTTCGCGGTTCACGGCCACCAACTCCAGCATCTTGCGCGCGGCGGGGACGTAATGGATTTCGTCGAAATAGAACTTGCTCGGGATCGACAGGCGCCATGTCGCCAGCGCCATGAAGGCCACGGCTAGGCCCACGCACCACTCGATGGGGTCGATGTTCCTGCGGGCGGCAGAGGCCAGAGCGGAGGACGGGGCGGCGGACGAAAACGTGCGGGGCATCGCCGGGCGGGATAAGCGCGGCACGGGCGCGGCGCAAGCACCGGTAATCTCGGGTGCGTTCGGGCGCGCGACTCGCTTGCACCTGCATCTGGTGCGTCCTAGAGCGGTGCCATCATGAAACGCACCACCGGACAGGACCGAACCAAGACCGCCAACTGGCGCCCTGCAACCCGCGCGATCCGTGGGGGCACGTGGCGCAGCGAGATGGGGGAGACCAGCGAAGCGCTGTTCCTCACCTCGGGCTTCACCTATGACGATGCCGCCACCGTTGCGGCGCGCTTCGCCGGTGAAGCGGACGGCATGACCTATTCGCGCCTCCAGAACCCGACCGTGCAGATGCTCGAAGAGCGCATCGCGCTGCTCGAAGGGGCAGAGGCATGCCGCACGCAGGCATCGGGCATGGCGGCGATGACCGCCGCGCTGCTCTGCCAGTTGTCGGCGGGCGATCACATGGTCGCCGCGCGCGCTGCGTTCGGTTCGTGCCGCTGGCTGGGCGACAGCCTGCTGCCGCGCTTCGGCATCGAGGTCTCGGTGATCGACGCGACCGACACCGCCGCATGGGAAGCCGCGATCCGTCCCAACACCAAGGTCTTCTTCTTCGAGACGCCCGCCAACCCGACGATGGACATCGCCGATCTGGCCGGCATCGCCGCGATCGCCAAGGCGCACGGTATCACCACCGTGGTCGACAACGCCTTCTGCTCGCCCGCACTCCAGCGTCCGCTCGAATTCGGGATCGACGTGGTGGCTTACTCGGCCACCAAGCTGATGGACGGGCAGGGCCGCGTGCTGGCCGGTGCCGTGTGCGGTTCGGAAGAGTTCATCAACGAGAAGCTGCTGCCGTTCCAGCGCAACACCGGGCCTAACCTTTCGCCGTTCAACGCGTGGGTCGTGCTCAAGGGCCTCGAAACGCTGGACCTGCGCGCCAAGCGCCAGAGCGAGAATGCGCTCAAGCTGGGCCAGTTCGTGGCAGGCCGCGTGCCCAAGATCCTGCACCCCTGGCTCGACAGCCACCCGTCGCAGGCACTTGCCATGAAGCAGATGGACGCCTGCGGCCCGATCTTCTCGTTCGAGGTCAACGGTCGCGAACAGGCGCATGCGTTGCTGGACGCGCTCGAACTGATCGACATCTCGAACAACATCGGCGATTCGCGCTCGCTGATGTGCCACCCGGCCTCTTCCACCCATGCCAACATGGGTGAGGACGCACGCGTGGAAATGGGCATCAATCAGGGCATGCTGCGTATCAACGTGGGCCTTGAAGACGTGGACGACCTGATCGCCGACATGGATCAGGCTCTCACACGAGCCGGGCTCTGACAGGGACCGCGGCGCTGACAGAGGCGGACACCTCCGGCCCCGGCGCCGCCGCCTTTCTGGCGGCGATCGTGCAGTCGAGCGACAATGCCATCGTCGGCAAGTCGCTCGACGGGACGATCCTCTCGTGGAACGATTCGGCCACGCGCATCTTCGGCTGGAGCGCCGCCGAGATCATCGGGCGCAATATCCGCACGCTGATCCCGCTCGACCGGCAGGCCGAGGAAGATGCGATCATCGCCAGCATCTCGAGCGGGAGCCGCGTGCCGCCGTTCGAGACGGTCCGTCTGCGCAAGGATGGCAGCGAAGTGCTGGTGGATGTCACCGTCTCTCCGGTGCTCGATGCCGAGGGCAGGGTGGTCGCCGCCAGCAAGATCGCACGCGACATCACCGCGCAGAAGCAGATGATCACGCAGCTTGCCGAAAGCGAGGCACGGTTGCGGCTGCTGGCCGACAATATGTCGCAGCTGGCGTGGATCGCCGAGCCGCGCGGGTCGATCATCTGGTTCAACCGGCGCTGGTTCGACTACACGGGTGCCGCACTGGAGGACATGCGCAACTGGCAGTGGCGCTCGTACCACCACCCGATCACCTGCATCGGGTCGTGCGCCACTTCAGCCACTGCATCGATACCGGGCAGGACTGGGAGGACACCTTCCCCTTGCGCGCCGCAGATGGCTCCTACCGCTGGTTCCTCTCGCGCGCGAAGGCGATCCGCGATTCGGGTGGGCGGATCGTGCGCTGGTTCGGCACCAACACCGACGTCACCGAGATGCGCGATGCCGAACAGCGCATCGCCCTGCTGCTCGATGAAGTGAACCACCGCTCGAAAAACATGCTGGCGGTGATCCTTTCCATCGCGAGGCGCACGGATTCGGGACATCCCGATTTCGTGAAGCGGCTGGAGCAGCGCATCCGGGGGCTCGCGGCAAATCAGGACCTTCTCGTCAGCCGGTCATGGTCCAACGTGCCGCTGATCGACATGATCGAGGCGCAGCTGGGCAATATCGGAGAGGTCAGTCGGCAAGTGCGTATGGCCGGGCCGCCGGTCTCGCTTTCGCCTGCCGCCGCCGAATCGCTGGCCATGGCGATGCACGAGATGGCGACCAATTCGCTCAAGTACGGCGCGCTCTCGGTCGCGGCAGGCTGGATCGATATCGTCTGGTCGCTGTCGGGAGAGCAGGAGGCACCGCGTTTTGAGCTGTCGTGGTGCGAAAGCGACGGGCCGCCGGTGACGCCGCCGGTGCGCACCGGCTTCGGTACGCGCATCACCATAGACGTGCCGCGTTCTCGCCTGAATGCAGTGGTCGAGACGCGCTATCCGCCCGAGGGTTTCGTGTGGACGCTGGCCTGCGATCCCGCCGATCTGGGGTGACGCGGCCACGCCCGTTTGAGAAATCGCGAAGAAGCGATTTCAGAAGCGGCACCGGCCCCGGTTGTCGCCCGGCAAATCAGTCGCTAGTCTCGATCGGACCATGAAGGAGCTGTTCCAGCATTCCGCCATTACCCATGGCGTGACCGTTCGCGTGGCCGTGAACTTCCTGCCCGAGCAATCTCGGATCGAGGCGGGCAAGTGGTTCTGGGTCTATCACATTCGCATTGAGAACAGGTCGGACGAGGTGCTCCAGCTGACCACCCGGCACTGGCGCATCACCGACGGCACGGGCGAGGTCAGCCTCGTCGATGGCGAGGGCGTGGTGGGCGAGCAGCCGGTGCTCGCGCCCGGCGCCAGCCACGATTACGTGTCGGGCTGTCCGCTGCCCACGCCGCAGGGCTCGATGGAAGGGCACTACATGCTGCGCCGCGCGGACGGCAGCGAGATCGCCATTGCCATCCCGTACTTCCCGCTCGCCGCGCCTGCGACAGCGGGCTGATTTCGCCGGGCACGTCAGCCATTGCCGACAGGCGCGTCAGGCCATAGGGATGCGGCATGAAGCGCACGCACCTGCCTCTCAACGCCCTGCGCGTTTTCGATGCCGCCGCCCGGCACCTCTCGTTCACCCGCGCGGCGGACGAACTGGCGGTGACGCCTGCTGCCGTCGGCCAGCAGATTCGCGCGCTCGAGGACCTGCTGGGCGTCGTGCTGTTCCGCCGCACCAGCAAGGGCCTGGAACTGACCGACGAGGCCTCCAGCGGCCTTGCCCCGCTGCGCAGCGGTTTCCTCCAGTTCGAGGAAGCGGTGCAGGCGATGCAGGCGGGCCAGTCCAGCCATGTCCTGACGATTGCCGCCCCGCGCGAGTTCCTCGGTGCCTGGCTCGCGCCGCGACTGGCCGCGTTCCGCGCGGAGAACCCGCAGGTCCGCTTCGTGATCGTCGACGGCGCGGCGAATGATTTCACCGAGGCGAACCTCGACCTTGCCGTGCGCTGGACCGAAGGGCCGGGCGACCTTGAAGGCGTAGCCCTCGGCGCGCCCGAATGGACCGAACTGGGCGAGGGCGAGCGCATCGTCTGGCCGGGCGATCCTGACGAGACGGGCGAAGGCTTGGGAGACAGCGCCGCCGCCATCGCGGTTGGCGATGCCGGACAGGCGCTGGCGATGGCCCGCGCCGGGCTCGGCAAGGCCCGCGTCCCCTCGCTGCTGCTGCCCGATGGCGAAGGCGGGACGCCCGAAGCCTGCCGCCGGGGCTACTGGCTGGTCGCCCCCGTACCGCAATGGCGCCAGAAGAAAGTCCGCGCGCTGGTGGCGGCCCTCACCGAGAGGTGATGCTGGGCTGAGCTTGAGAGTACGCGCATTGTACTCCCTAGGCGCAGAATTTTTTCAAATCTCTTCATTATTTCTCTAATGACGGCGAAATATTGTCCTTTTACGTTGTCGACATAGCGCGTGCGACTTATAGTTGCTTTATGCGCTTTGTTATCGCTCTTTTTGTTTTGGCGGCTTTTTGTTTATCGCCTGTGCGCGCGCAGGTGGGTGCCTTGCAAACGGATTGTGATCTGGGCGGCCTTCAGCCAGATGGCAGCTATCAATTCATTGCTACGTGTGCAGGGGAAGCGCGCTCGCCTGATGGGCGGATTGCAATTGTCCAAAAGGCCTATGACGACGAACAGCCTCCAATCGAGGTGCATGACGTGCATGGCAAAGTGTCCCAAACGCTTCGCGTCCTGAGTGATGATATGCCGTTTTCGGTATCTTGGGCGCCGAATTCACGATGGTTCTTTGTTAACCATCACGTCGGTTCTTTCATGGATACGTTACAAGTTTTTGAGATCGTCAATTCCACCGTTGTGGAGCGGCCTGCGCTTGGCAGGGCTGTCGTGAAAATCGCAACAACGCGCTATCCATGCCTTCCGCCTCGAATGGTTTTGCCTAATGGCGTGCGCTGGAGCAGCGACAGCGAACACCTCGTGATGGTTACGATTAGCGCTCCTTACGCCTGTGCGGAATTTGCGAAGCATCCCGGCAGCTTCCATTCCTTATGGATGATTGGCGATGTTAGAGATGGCCATGTCGATCTATCTTCTGTTCGCGTCCAGTCCGATGATCGACCATTCGTTATGCCCAAAGATGGTCCATATCGAGGTTTCGCGGAGCGGAATTAAGTTTCTCTACGAGCAGATTGAATTTCACACTCGCCCCGGATCGAGTGCCGAGCGGGACAGGTCGGGGGTGGGCATTGCGGTGCTGGGGCGTTCGAGGATCGGAGCGGGGTAGATCATGGGCTCGGGCGTGAGGTGCGAGGCGAACAGGCGGCGCACGGCGTCGTGGGCCATCGTGCGCCAGGGGATATGGACCGAGGTGAGGGCAGGCGAGAGGCGCGCGGCGATCGGCATGTCGTCGAACCCGGCGACGGCGAGCGTGGCGGGCACGGCGATGCGCGCCTCCGTGGCGGCAGCGAGGACGCCTGCGGCCATCATGTCTGACGTGCTCAGGATCGCGCTGGGCAGGGGCTGACCTGAAACAGCAGGCGCGCGGCCTCCTGTCCTGATGCGAAGCTGTCATCCCCCGGCACGATCAGCGAAGGGCCGCGATCGAGGCCGTGCTCGGCCAGCATGTCGAGATACCCCATTTCGCGCAGGCGTGCAGAGGGTGAGAGATCGGCGCCGCTCACCAGTGCGATGCGGGTATGTCCGCGCGCGATCAGCGCCGCCACCAGCGCGGCCATCGCCGAGCGCTCGTCGCAGCCCATGGCATGGTCGCCCTCGATCGGGCCGAGCCGCAGCGCCGTAACCCCTGCCTCTGCGCAGAGATCGCCCAGCGCATCGTCGTAGGAGAGCGGCGGGGCGATCACCACGGCGGCAGGGCGATGGTCGGCGAGAAAGCGCGGCACGGCGCCGTGCCCCAGGCCCGCCAGCACAGGCTGCACCAGCAACGCGACGCCGCTTCCCGCCATGGCTTCGAGCAGTCCGGCCTCGATCAGCCCGGCCACCGGCATATTGGTGCCATCGTGAAGCAGGGCGATCTGAACGCCCGTTCGTTCACTGGTCGGTTCACCAGTACCCCCGCTGGCGCCAGCCTCTACGCTTGAGCCTTCAAGAAAACGCGCGAACTTCATTGTGTATGGGGATGGGACTTCCGGCGGATGCGGCCAAGCCGAGATAGCGCCGTTTCGGAGAGATACCCGGCGGTCTCGCGGAGCAATCGCGCGATTGCGTGCGCGGGGCATCGGGACTAAGGCTCGCGGTTCTTCGGTCGGCTCTGTCGGCTATGCGGCAGTGACACGGACCTTGATGCAACACGCCCCCTCGCGACGCCACTATGGCATGGACTGGCTGCGGGTCGGTGCGTTCGCGCTGCTGATCTTCTACCATGTCGGCTTCGGTTTCACGCCCTGGGGATACCAGACGGCGGGGCGCGGCGTGATCTGGTGGGCGGAAATCCCGCTGCTGGCGCTCAGTCCCTGGCGGCTGTCGCTGCTGTTCGCGATCTCCGGCTATGCCAGCGCGGCGCTGTTCGTGAAGCAGGGCACGTTTGCCACCAGAGGGGGAGGGGCGATGTCACCGGCGGGTTCCTGAAAAGCCGCCTCAAGCGTCTGGGCATTCCGCTGCTGTTCGGCCTGATCGTGGTGGTGCCGCCGCAGCCGTTTCTGGGGCTGGTCCATAGCGGTTATACCCACGGCTACGGCTACTTCATGCTCCACGACGCCTTCAGCTTCCGGCGCGTGGGCGGCGAGAACTTGCCTGCCGACATGCACTTGTGGTTCGTGATCTACCTGCTGGCCTATACGCTGGCGCTCTGCGCGCTGTCGCTGCTGCCCACGCGCTGGCTGGCAGCGATGCTGCGCGGCACCGAGACGCTGCTGGCAGGGCCAGGCTTGCTGCCGCTGGGCACCCTTATCGTCTTTGCGATCCGCATGTTGCCGGGCGACTGGACCGATACGCACCATTTCCTGAACGACCCCAATGCGCACCTGCACTATGGGCTGATGTTCCTGTTCGGCATTGCGCTGCGCCGTTCCGAACTGCTGCGTCTGGCGATCGCGAAGCAGTGGCCTGCCGCTCTGGTAGCGGGCCTCGTCGGCTATGCTGCCGTAGCGTTGGATGCGTGCTTCTACCCCGGCAACGTGCCGACCCCGCCGTTCTGGCAGGTGCCGGTGATCTTCGCCAAGGCGGTGCAGAGTTGGGGCATCATGATCGCGCTGTTCGGGATCGCCGATCGCTTCTGGAACGTGGACGGCAGCTGGCGCGCGACGCTCGCCGAGGCGGTGTTCCCGTTCTACATCATCCACCAGACGGTGCAGGTGGCGGTGGAATACTGGCTGATGAAGCAGAGCTTTTCGGCTCTGACCGAGTTCCTGATCCTGATCGCGGCGACCGTGGTGGGATGCTGGAGCTTCTACCTGATCGGTCGCGAAATCGGCCCGCTGCGTCCGCTGATCGGACTCAATCGACACCGCCGGGCAAAACCGGCGATGGTGGAAGTGGCGGCGCCCGTTTTACACTGAGGCGCCGCGCCTGTTTCAGATCCGCTCGGCGAAACCGCCGAACCGGCCGCGATGGAACAGCATCGGGTCCTCGTCGCGCACGATCTCCATGCGCAGCACCTCGCCCAGCACGAAGAGGTGATCGCCCGCGTCCGTCACCGAATAGAGGCGGCATTCGATGCAGGCGATGGAATCGGCGATGATCGGCAGGTTGTGTTCGGACATCGTGAAGTTCACGCCGAGGAACTTCTCGTCACCCTTGGCGCTGGCGGCGCGGCAGACGTCCTGCTGGTCGGCGGCGAGGATGTTCACCGCGAAGTGTCCGGCCCGCTCGATCAGCGGCCAGGATGAGGACGATCGCGCAGGCAGGAAGCCGACCAGCGGCGGATCGAGCGAAACCGAGGTGAAAGTGCCCACCACCATGCCTGCGGGCTTGTCGCCATCGAGCGCGGTGATCAGGCTGACGCCGGTGGGATAGCTGCCGAGCACCTTGCGAAAGACGGCCGGGTCGATGGTCGTGGTAGTCACACTGTCTCCGCTGAACTGAACATGCCAAGGTTTGGCCCGAAGTCACTTCGGGCGCAAGGAAACCTCCATGATGTCCACGATTTCATCAAGCCATTCGCGCAGGAGTCTCACTCTGCGGAAACTTCGGGTGTCCTGATGGGTGACGAACCACAGGCTGCGGCTGATCGACACGTCGGGCATGACCCGTTCGAGGCGGGTGTCGCGATCGGCCATGAAGCATGGGAGTACGGCGATGCCTGCCCCTGCGGCCAGCAGGTTCTGCTGCGCGGCGATACTGGTGGAGCGGATCGTCGGCTTGAGGTTAGGATGGATCTCCTCAAGATATCGCAGTTCCGGGGCATAGATGAGGTCGGGGATGTAGCCGACAAGCTGGTGCTGTTCGAGGTCGGCGGGGACTTTCGGCAGGTCGCGCGTCACCAGATAATCGGTGCTGGCATAGAGGCGCAGCGTGTAGTCGGTCAGCTTGTGGGCGACGAGCGGCCCCGCGCGCGGGCGCGAGAGCATGATCGCCACGTCGGCCTCGCGTCGTGACGGGCTGAGAAAGCCGCTGCTGGCCACAAGGTCGATGGCGAGGCGGGGATGTGCCTCGCGAAAGCGGGGCAGCATGCTGGCGAGGAACCAGGAGCCGAAACCCTCGGTCACGCTCATGCGCAGGGTGCCGCCGAGGCCTTCCTCGTCCTCGGCGCGTTCGGAAATCTCGTGTGCGGCCAGTGCCATCGCCTCGACCGAAGTGAGCATGGCCTCGCCTGCCTCGGTCAGTTCCTGCCCGGTGCGACTCTGCTCAAACAGGGTCTGGCCCACTGCGGCCTCCAGCCGGCGCAGGCGACGACTGACCGTCGTGGGATCGACACCGAGCCTGCGGCCTGCCGCAGCGAGTTGTCCGGAGCGTGCAACTGCCAGAAAAGCCTGGCAATCGCTCCAGTCCAGATCGGGCATGCTCATGATTTTACGTCCTTATTCATCGCCCAGAAAGGTTCCCGACGTGTGCCTGCATTTATGCAGGTCAGAAAAGCAAAATCACTGCTTCCCTGCAAGAAGGGTCGGTCCTAAACGGCCTTCAGAACAAAAATACAGAACGAAAACATGGGAGAGGATGCCGTTATGCGCCTCATCGACCATCTCGTCGGAGGCGCCGACGAACATCCCCTGAATCACAATAACCCGGTCACGCGAATTCCCGCAGATGCATCGCTTCGGGGCGATTCTTCTGATTGCCGACTGGGCGATGTCTTCGATCCCAACAGGGGCGAAGTGCAGGCGCGCGTCGTGCTCGGAGACAGATCCGTGCTCGACCGCGCCATCGCGCATGCCCGCGCGGCGCAACCGGCCTGGGCCGCGCTCAATCCGCAGCGACGCGCCCGCGTGCTGTTCCGCTTCAAGGAACTGGTCGAGGCGCAGATGGACGAACTCGCCCATCTGCTGTCGAGCGAACACGGCAAGGTCATTGCCGATGCGCGCGGCGATATCCAGCGCGGGCTGGAAGTCGTCGAATTCGCCTGCGGCATTCCGCACGCGCTGAAGGGCGAATATACGCAAGGCGCAGGGCCGGGGATCGACGTGTTCTCGATGCGCCAGCCGATCGGCATCGGTGCCGGGATCACCCCGTTCAACTTCCCCGCGATGATCCCGATGTGGATGTTCGCAGTGGCGACGGCGGTGGGCAATGCTTTCATTCTCAAGCCGTCCGAGCGCGATCCTTCGGTGCCGGTGCGGCTTGCCGAACTGTTCCTGGAAGCCGGTGCGCCCGAAGGTGTGCTGCAGGTCGTCCACGGCGATCGCGAGATGGTCGAGGCGATTCTCGATCACCCCGATATCGCGGCTGTCAGCTTCGTCGGCTCGTCCGACATCGCGCACGAGGTCTATCGGCGCGGTGCGGCGGCGGGCAAGCGGGTACAGGCGATGGGCGGGGCGAAGAACCACGGCATCGTCATGCCCGATGCCGATCTCGATCAGGTGGTGAACGACCTTACCGGTGCCGCTTTCGGCTCGGCCGGGGAGCGCTGCATGGCCCTGCCGGTCGTCGTGCCGGTGGGGGAGGAGACGGCAGAGCGACTTCGCGCCAGGCTGATCCCGGCCATCGAGGCCTTGCGCGTCGGCGTATCGACCGACGCGAATGCACATTACGGCCCGGTCGTTTCTTCCGAGCACAAGGCGCGGGTCGAGGGCTGGATTGCGAAGTCCGCCGAGGAAGGCGCAGAGATCGTCGTCGATGGCCGTGGACTGGTTTTGCAGGGCCACGAAGGCGGCTGGTTCGTCGGCCCGACGCTGATCGACCGGGTGACGCCCGAGATGCGCAGCTATCACGAGGAAATTTTCGGCCCTGTTCTCCAGATCGTGCGGGCACAGACGTTCGAGGAGGCGGTCGCGCTGCCTTCGCGTCACCAGTACGGCAACGGCGTCGCGATCTTCACGCGCAATGGCCATGCCGCGCGCGAATTCGCCTCGCGCGTGGATGTCGGCATGGTGGGCATCAACGTGCCGATCCCGGTGCCGGTCGCCTATCACAGCTTCGGCGGATGGAAGCGTTCGGCTTTCGGCGATGCCAACCAGCACGGCATGGAAGGCGTGCGCTTCTGGACCCGCGTAAAGACGGTCACACAGCGCTGGCCCGATGGTAGCGGCGGAGCAACGGGGCACGATGCCTTCGTGATCCCGACGATGGGGTGAAATGGGGGCTGAAACGGGGTCAACTTGCGGAACAGCCTTGGCAGCCAGCGCGTTTCGTCGGATGAAAAGGCCTCTTCCAGCAAAGGGATACCGCCATGCGCCGTTCCACTTTCGCCGCGTTCCTTGTCACCGGAGCCGCCATGCTCGCGCTGGCCGGTTGCTCCAGATCGAGCAAGGATCAGCCTGAGCCCAGCCCCACTGCCAATGCGCCGGTGGAGGACATCGCCTCCGATATGCCGTCGCCGGAACCTTCATCTACGCAGGCGGCCGTGCCGCAGGATGCGATCCCGCCCGCGCTGCTGGGCCGCTGGGGATTGGTCAAGGCGGATTGCACTTCGCAGGCAGGCGATGCCAAGGGCCTGCTGACGGTTAGTTCCACGCGCCTCCAGTTCTACGAATCGGTGGCCGATCTGACTCATGTGACCATCGCGAAGGCCGATGCCTTCACCGGCGATTTCAATTTCAGCGGGGAAGGGCAAAGCTGGAAGCTCCAGGTTGCCCTGCATACGCCAGACGGCGGCTTGACGATGATCCGCAAGGACACTGGCCCCGATGCCATGCCGCAGGCACTGACGTACTCCAAGTGCCCCTGACATAAAGACATACCGTACCGAAAAAGGCGGGGCCAACCCGCAGGAGAGGACATGACCGAGAGCCAGTTCGGGCTGACCGAAGACCAGATTGCCATACGGGAGACGGCACGCCGCTTCACCGCCGAGCGGATCACCCCTTATGCCGGGAAATGGGACGAGACCTGCCACTATCCGCGCGATGTCTGGAAGGCGGCGGGCGATCTCGGCTTTGGCGGCATCTATGTGTCGGAAGAAGGCGGTGGCATCGGCCTTGGCCGGATCGAGGCAGCGCTGGTGATGGAAGCGATGGCCTATGGCTGCCCTGCGACCTCGGCCTATATCTCGATCCACAACATGGCGGCGTGGATGCTCGACAGGTTCGGCAGCGACGATCTGAAAGCGCGCTATCTCGCCGATCTGGTGACGATGGACAAGATCGCGTCGTATTGCCTCACCGAGCCCGGTTCCGGCTCGGACGCGGCAGCGCTGCGCACTTCGGCACGGCGGGAGGGCGATCATTATGTCCTCAACGGCACCAAGCAGTTCATTTCCGGGGCGGGCGTCAACGATCTCTATTTCGTGATGGCGCGAACCGGCGAGCACAAGTCGCGCGGCATTTCCTGCTTCGTGGTCGAGAAGGATACGCCGGGTGTCAGCTTCGGCGCACCGGAGAAGAAGCTGGGCTGGAATGCCTCGCCGACGGCGCAGGTAATCTTCGAAAATGCCCGAATTTCGTCCACTAACCTTCTGGGAAACGAGGGTGAAGGTTTTCGCTTTGCGATGGCGGGGCTCGACGGCGGGCGGCTCAATATCGGCGCCTGCTCGCTTGGTGGGGCGCAGCGTTGCCTTGACGAGGCGGTGGGCTATGTGCGCGATCGCCGCCAGTTCGACCGACCCCTGGCCGAGTTCCAGAATACCCAGTTCCGGCTGGCCGACATGGCCGCCGAACTCGAAGCGGCGCGGGCGCTGCTCTATCTGGCGGCGGACAAGGTGACGCATGGCGCGCCTGATCGCACCCGGTTCGCGGCGATGGCCAAACTGATCGCCACCGATACCGGTTCGGCTGTCGTCGACCGGGCCTTGCAGCTTTTCGGTGGCTACGGCTATTTGCGCGACTATCCGATCGAACGGTTCTGGCGGGACCTGCGCGTGCATCGCATCTTGGAAGGCACCAACGAAGTGATGCGTCTCATCATCGGGCGCGACCTGCTTAGTGAATGAAAGGTTTTCATGCCTTCCCAGATACTTGAAGAGGCCGTTCAGGCCCGTGCCGATGGCATCGCCGGGCACATCTCGCTCGACCGCCCCAAGGCTATCCACGCGCTGACGCTGGGCATGTGCCGAGCGATGCGCCGTGCGCTCGACGAATGGGAGAGCGATCCGCACATTGCGCTGGTGATGATTGATCATGCCGGCGGGCGCGGCTTTTGCGCAGGCGGTGATGTCGCCAAGGTGCGGCGCTCGGCGCTCGACGATGGCGGCATGAGCGGTCGGGCGTTCTTCCATGCCGAGTACCGGCTGAACTATCGGCTGTTTACTTATCCCAAGCCTGTCGTCGCGTTCATGGACGGCATCACCATGGGCGGAGGCGTCGGCCTGTCGCAGCCCGCACGGTTTCGGGTGGCGACCGAGAACACCCGCTTCGCCATGCCCGAGACCGCGATCGGCCTGTTTCCCGATGTCGGCGGCGGCTGGTATCTCTCGCGCCTGCAAGGGCGTCTGGGGCAGTTCCTGGCGCTGACCGGCGCGCGGCTGGATGGCGCTGAGTGCCTATGGGCTGGCCTTGCGACGCACTACCTGCCGTCGGAACGGCTGGAGGATGCGAAACAGAGACTGGCGGCGGGACATGAGATCGCCAGTGTTCTCAATGACCTGTCGGTGAAACCTCCGGAACCTCGAATTGCGGTGCAGGCCGCGGAGATTGCCCGGCACTTCGCCTCGGATTCGCTGGAGGACATTCTCCACTCGCTGGCGGACGATCCGTCCGACTGGGCGCTGGACCAACTTGCACTGTTGCAGACTCGCAGCCCGACCTCGTGCAAGGTCGCCTTGCGGCAACTCGCGATCGGGGCGGGGCTGGAAACCTTTGCAGACGAGATGGTTATGGAATACCGCCTGGCAGCGCGCACGATCCTGCAACCGGATTTCGCCGAGGGCGTGCGCGCGGTGCTGGTCGACAAGGACAATTCCCCGCATTGGCATCCGGCTGCATCGCAGGACGTGACCGAGGCGATGCTGGACGCTATCTTTGCCGCCCTGCCGGCCGAAGAGGAGTGGACCCCGCAATGAGCAGTGCAACCCAGTTCGAAACCCTTCTTGTCGAACAGCGAGGCGCTGTTACGCTCCTCACATTAAATCGACCTAAATCTCTCAATGCCCTGAACTTGCAGGTTCTTTCGGAATTGAGTCAGGCGCTGGCTGCCTTTCAGGCCGATCCGTCGCAACTCTGTGCCGTCGTCACCGGCAGTGGCGAGAAGGCCTTTGCTGCAGGGGCTGACATCAAGGAAATGGCCGACAAGGGCGCGGCGGCGATGTATGCCGAGGACCTGTTCGCCGGGTGGCAGAGCGATGTGGTCGGGCGGACCCGCAAGCCGTGGATCGCGGCGGTCAACGGCTTTGCGCTGGGCGGCGGGTGTGAGCTGGCGATGATGGCGGACTTCATCATCGCCGCCGATACTGCGAAGTTCGGCCAGCCCGAGATCAAGCTCGGCGAAGGCCCCGGCATGGGCGGCTCGCAGCGACTGACCCGCGCCATCGGCAAGGCCAAGGCCATGGAAATGTGTCTGACCGGGCGGATGATGGATGCCGCCGAGGCCGAGCGTTCCGGGCTCGTCGCGCGGGTGGTGCCACTTGCGGACCTGCTCGACGAGGCGCTGAAAACCGCCGAAGTGATCGCCTCGATGCCGCCGCTGGCCGCGATGATGGTCAAGGAAATGGTGGATACCGCTTATGAAACCACGCTGACGCAGGGTCTCGTCGCCGAGCGCCGGATGTTCCAGGTGCTTGCCGCGAGCGAAGACAAGGCCGAGGGCATGGCGGCGTTCATCGAGAAGCGGGCAGGGGTCTGGAAGGGCCGCTGAGCGGCTCGTGACACGTTTCGGAGAACCCGGCTGAGACGGATAAAAAAGGGGTAGAGACGCACTGAGGAGCAACTTCGGGCGTCAGTACGAGGAGAGGATGCCATGGAGATCGCCTTCATCGGACTTGGCAACATGGGCAGCGGCATGGCGGCCAATATTACCGCCGCCGGACACCGTGTGCGGGCCTTCGACCTTTCTGAACCGGCGCTGGAGCAAGGCCGGCAGAATGGTTGCACAATCATGCGTTCGGTGGCCGAGGCGGTGGTCGGCGCTGAGGCGGTCGTCTCGATGTTGCCGAACGGTGAGATCGTGCGCGCGGTCTATGAGGGCGAGGTATTCCCCCATGCTCGCCCCGGCACGCTGTTCGTGGAATGCTCGACCATCGATCTGGCGACAGCGCGGGCGCTGACGGCCGATGCCGAGGCAGGGGGCTTCGCGATGGTCGATGCGCCGGCCTCTGGCGGTATCGCCGGGGCGAAGGCGGGCGCGCTCACTTTCATGGTCGGTGGCGGCGAGGAGAGCTTTGTGCGCGCCGAGGCCGTGCTGGCACCGATGGCCAAGGCCGTGATCCATGCCGGTGCCTCGGGTTGCGGGCAGATCGCCAAGATGGCGAACAACATGCTGCTGGCAATCCACATGATCGGCACGTGCGAGGCGCTGGCGCTGGCGAGCAAGGCGGGCCTTGACCCGCAGGTGTTCCAGTCGATCGCCTCGAAGGCGACGGGCGCCTGCTGGTCGCTCAACGACTATACCCGATGCCCGGCGTCGGCGCGCCGAGCCCGGCAGACAACCATTACGCAGGCGGCTTTGCGTCCGCGCTGATGCTGAAGGACCTGCGTCTGGCGATGGCGGGAGCCGAAGGCGCGGGTGCGAGCGTGCCGATGGGCGAACACGCGACGCGCATCTACGAGGCCTTCGTCGCTTCGGGCAAGGGGGCGCTGGACTTTGGCGCGATCTTCACGACGCTGGCGGATTGAAGGGCTTTGCCAGGTCGGTCAATGCAGCTAGGCCCGGCATATGACGATCTCGCTTGGCACTCTTGCCCTACTTTCGAGTGTTCCTGCTGCTGCTATGGCGGCGCCGCCCGCAGATGATCCGGTCGCGGTTGCTGCCGCGCGCGTTCTGCCTGGTTATGACATTCTCGCCAGTCGGGAGATGGCGCCGAAAGGCGCTCCGAGTTTCCGTCTGGTCGCCATGGGACGCAAGGGTGAGGACAGCTATCGCACCCGCGATGAAGCGGCGCCAGCGCGTCCCTTGCTGATCTTCGAGGAGCGCGGCGGGCATGAGGCACGGGCGCTCGTGCTGGTTGCCCGCAATGACGATGTTGTCATGAGGGCGGATGAAGGCGGCCAGTGCGACCCTTTCCTCGACAGCGATGCGACGATCTCCGTCGCGGGGCGCTACTTCACGGTCGAGAACGGTGTCGCGTGTGGCCAGCACTGGACTGATTTCATCACCTTCCGCCTCGATGTCGGCGCCGAGGGTGGGGCCGGTTTCGTGTTCGATAACGAGCGCATCGAATCCTGGTCGATGAACCCCGGTCAGTCACCCGATGCAGAGGCGCTGGTCCGCGACGGCCCACAACGCGTCCTGCGTGACAAGCCGGGGCACGCCCGCAGCTTTACTGCATGGCGACGGCGTTGATGGGGAGGTGAAAGGCGTTCGGGTGTGAAGTGGATCATTGAGTTCGAGATGGTTTACGCCCCGTTGCGGACATATCCTCTCTCCTCTTCAGGGGAGAGATACGAAGGCTTGGCAGTTTGCTGTCTAGCCGTAGTTGAGAGGGGTTAGGCCGCGCGCTCCCTCTTCCAGCCCTCTCCCCTGAAGGGGAGAAGGCTATGATCGCTCCCCACCCTTCTTCGTCATTCCCGCGAAAGTGGGAGCCCGGTGGTCACCTTGCCGTGGGGCATACCTTCCGATTGTTTTTGCCATTCTTGCCTTTGCGCGAAATGTGAGGATTGGTAATCCACAGTGAGCGGCGCAAACTTGGAGGGGCTCTCAATTTTGAAGTGCGGCGCCGACTGGATTCCCGCCTTCGCGGGAATGACGAAGATTTGGGGTGTGCCCATCGCAGTCATCCCACCCCACTTATCAACAGCTATGCACAACCTTTGCGGCGGGACGTAGCGCCCGGCTGTGGCCGCGACTCGCCGCATTCCGTATGAAAAGGCTTGCAACACGGAATCGGGTGTGATTCACAGTGTTTCGCGGTGATACAGACTTGCGATTGAGGACGATGCGACACGAACCCCGGATGGCACGCGAGAGGATGATTCAGGGCATGGCCCTGATGAGCCTGCTTGTCATGCTCGGCTTCGTCATCGCCGGGCCCAGCGGTCTGATCGCGTGGAACGAGAACGCGCATCTGTTGCAGGCGCGACAGGTAACGCTGGCTGGTCTGCGTGGCCAGCGCGATCACCTCCAGAACCGCGTCAATCTGCTCGAACCCGATCACATGGACCCGGATCTGGCAGGGGAACTCGTCCGCCGCGACCTGAACGTCGCGCACCCGGACGAGATGATCATGATGCTGCCGCATCAGGGCTCCTGACCTTCCGATAACTTTGCTGCCCAGATCTTTGCTGCCCAGTTCCTTGCTGCACCGCACCTGATTCTGCTGCGCCGCAGCATGATCGGTGAGGGCGTCTTCGTGTGCTGTACCGAATGGTTCAGGCGCATTTCATAAGCGTCTTTTGCATCGCGACGCATCAATCTTGCGTGGAGCCATAATTTCTCCGGCAAAGCGGCCAATTTTTGGTGTTGCCGCTTCCGCTCTCGCCATACCGCTCCTATACCGCCTCCACCTGACGACACAAAACGATGGGGAGCCCCCGTTGCCTAAAGCAAAAAACGACGTCCAGCCGGAGGTGGAAGCCGCAGGTGCAACTGCACCGGACGACAACTTCGCCATGAATGCCCTCCAGGAAGCCTACGATGCTGACCGCCGGTATCAGCCGGAGAAGGAGGAGCTTCTCAACTTCTACGAGCAGATGCTGCTCATCCGCCGTTTCGAGGAAAAGGCCGGCCAGCTCTATGGTCTGGGTTTCATCGGCGGCTTCTGCCACCTTTACATCGGCCAGGAAGCCGTTGCGGTCGGTCTGCAGTCAGCCCTGACCTCGGGCGTAGACTCGGTCATCACCGGCTACCGCGACCACGGCCACATGCTGGCCTACGGCATCGATCCCAAGGTCATCATGGCCGAGCTTACCGGCCGTGAAGCCGGTATCTCGAAGGGCAAGGGCGGCTCGATGCACATGTTCTCCGTCGAACATAAGTTCTACGGCGGCCACGGCATCGTCGGCGCGCAGGTGCCGCTGGGCGCAGGGCTTGCCTTCGCGCACAAGTACAACGAGGACGGCGGCGTCACGCTCGCCTACTTCGGCGATGGCGCTGCGAACCAGGGCCAGGTCTACGAAGCGTTCAACATGGCCGCCTTGTGGAACCTGCCGATCATCTTCGTGATCGAGAACAACGGTTATGCCATGGGCACCGCCGTGAAGCGCGGTTCGGCCGAAACGCACTTCCACCGTCGCGGCCATGCCTTCCGCATCCCCGGCATGCAGGTTGACGGCATGGACGTGCTGCAGGTCCGCAAGGCCGCCGAAGTGGCGCTGGCGCACGTGCGCGGCGGCAACGGTCCGGTTCTGATGGAACTCAACACCTATCGCTATCGCGGTCACTCGATGTCGGACCCTGCGAAGTATCGCAGCCGCGAGGAAGTGCAGGACGTTCGCGACAATCGCGACCCGATCGAGCACGCCAAGGCCGAGCTGATCAAGATGGGCGTTACCGAAGAGAGCCTCAAGGATCTCGACAAGCGCGTGCGCGCCGTCGTCGCCGAAGCGGCGGACTTCGCCGAGAAGTCGCCCGAGCCGGAACTCTCCGAACTTTATACCGACATCCTGGTGGAGCAGTACTGAGATGGCGATCGAACTGAAAATGCCCGCTCTCTCGCCCACCATGGAAGAGGGCAAGCTGGCCAAGTGGCTGGTCAAGGAAGGCGATACCGTCTCTTCGGGCGACATCATGGCCGAGATCGAGACCGACAAGGCGACGATGGAATTTGAAGCCGTCGATGAAGGCGTGGTCGGCAAGATCCTCGTGGCCGAAGGCACCGAGGGCGTGAAGGTCGGCACCGTAATCGCGGTTCTGGCCGCCGAAGGCGAAGACGCGTCGAGCGTTTCGGCAGCGCCTGCTGCCGCGCCCGCTGCGGCTGCCGAGGAAGCTCCCAAGGCTGCCGCCAGCGGCACCGAGCAGCTTGCCAGTTCGGCCAAGCCCAAGGTCTCGGACCCGGTGATCCCGCACGGCACCAACATGAAGACCTCGACCGTCCGCGACGCCCTGCGCGACGCCATGGCCGAGGAAATGCGCCGTGACGAGCGCGTCTTCGTGATGGGCGAGGAAGTCGCTGAGTACCAGGGCGCCTACAAGGTGACGCAGGGCCTCCTTCAGGAGTTCGGCCCCAAGCGCGTCATCGACACCCCGATCACCGAATACGGCTTTGCCGGTATCGGTGCCGGTGCGGCGATGGGTGGTCTGCGTCCGGTCGTCGAGTTCATGACGTTCAACTTCGCCATGCAGGCGATCGACCATATCATCAACTCGGCTGCCAAGACCAACTACATGTCCGGTGGACAGATGCGCTGTCCGATCGTGTTCCGTGGTCCCAACGGTGCTGCGGCCCGCGTGGGTGCGCAGCACTCGCAGAACTACGGTCCGTGGTACGCCTCGGTCCCGGGTCTGGTGGTGATCGCGCCTTACGACGCTTCGGACGCCAAGGGCCTGCTCAAGGCGGCGATCCGGTCGGAAGATCCGGTCGTGTTCCTCGAGAACGAGCTGGTCTACGGCCGTCACTTCGAGCTGCCCGAGCTTGATGACCACGTCCTGCCGATCGGCAAGGCGCGCATCATGAAGGAAGGCAAGGACGTGACGATCGTGTCGTACTCGATCGGCGTCGGCCTGGCTCTGGAAGCAGCTGAAAAGCTGGCCGAAGAGGGCATCGATGCCGAAGTCGTCGATCTGCGCACGCTGCGCCCGCTCGACAAGGACACGGTGCTCGAAAGCCTCGCCAAGACCAACCGTCTGATCGTGGCCGAAGAAGGCTTCCCGGTCTGCTCGATCGCCTCGGAAATCGCGACGATCTGCATGGAGGAAGGCTTCGACAACCTCGACGCACCGGTTCTGCGCGTCACCAACGAGGACGTGCCGATGCCGTATGCGGCGAACCTCGAAAAGGCGACGCTGATCAACACCGACAGCATCGTCGCTGCCGCCAAGAAGGTCTGCTACCGCTAAGCGGTTCGCAAACCTTCCGGTGACACGGATCTGAAAGGGCCGGGGATGGCAACTTCCCCGGCCCTTTTGCGTGGGCGGTGGCCGGAGTGGGCGTCCAGAGCTGGCGCCCGAAGCCAGCGCGGCAAGCCTGAGCGCGTGATTTTCGCTGCGCTCCCGCCTTGAAGGCGGTCCTTGCGCTTGCCTCCGCCCGCCCGACGCGACTAGGGCTGGCTGCGTGCCTGACAACGCTTCCCTGCCCGCCGCTCGCGCCACTCTCGATACGCTGACCGAGGCGCTGCCCGATCTTTCGCGGCTCGCGCTGGTCTATGCGCCGCGCCGGGTGCGCGAACAGACGGCAGTGCTGCTGGCGCTCGATACGCGCATGGCCGGGCTGCTGCGCCACTCCAAGGAGCCGATGCTGGCACGCATCCGCCTGGCATGGTGGCGCGAATCGCTTCAGGCCGACCCTGCCGGGTGGCCCGAAGGCGAACCGCTGCTGGCCTCGCTGCGCCAGTGGAACGGTGAGCATCTGGGCCTCACCGCGCTGGTCGACGGCTGGGAGGAACTGACCGGCGCCGAGCCGCTGGCTGCCGAGGGCATGCAGGCCATGGCCGAGGGGCGCGGCGCGGCCTTCGCGGCGTTTGCCCGTGCCATCGGTCGCGAGAGGGAGGCGGACAGGGCGCATGACCTCGGTTGCCGCTGGGGCCTGACCGATCTGGCGATGCGTTTGGGCAAGCCGGGGGAGCGCGATACCGCACGTACTCTCGCCGAAGCGGCCATTGCCACGCGCCGTCCTTATGTGTCGCGCGATCTGCGCCCGCTGCTGGTGCTCGAAGCGCTGTCCGCGCGGCGTTTCCGCGCCGGTCACGATGACGGCGCCCGCTCGCCTGCCGCGCTGCTTCAGGCGCTGCGCCTCGGCGCCTTCGGGCGCTGAGGCTTTGCGGCGTATGGTGCCGCTTGCCATTATGTAATTTCCCGTAGTTCGAGCCCGATTCTACCCTGCCGCCGGGTATGTGCCGATCGGCATCGGCAGCAGGGGAATGGCCATGAACCGGGTGATTCTGGGCGCGCTCGGCGCGCTGGCGCTGGTGTCGCTGGGACTGTTCTGGTGGCAGAGCAAGGCAGCGGTCGAGCGTCTGGCGCCACCCGCCTTGCCCAGTGCGCCGCCGCCCGATCCGATGGACCTGCCCAGTGCCGATGACGATGCGCTGGCCAATATCGAAGGCCCGGACCTGCCGGTCGCCAGCGAACTCTCTCGCGAGCAGAAGCGCTTTGCCCGCTACGACCGGGATCGCGACGGCCGCGTCTCGCGCGCCGAACTGCTCTCCACCCGCACGGCGGCGTTCCGCAAGCTGGACAAGGACGGCAACAACCTGCTGACCTTCGAGGAATGGGCCGTCACCACGGTCGACAAGTTCCAGGGTGCCGATAGCAACCATGACCTGTACCTGACGCCCACGGAATTTCGCAGCACGGCGCCTCCAAAACCCAAGCCCAAACTGCAGTGCGCTTGCGGCAAATAGGTGCAAAAATGCGATCTGTGATCACGGTTTAACACTTCATCCACTTCTTGCTCCGAGACTGTCCAACGCACTCCACCGCCAGAACGAACCGGAACCCGGCAGAATGGAACGCCGCAGGATTGTTTTCATCGCAGCGCTGCTGGCTGTGCTGGCGGCAATCCTGCCTCTGGTGGGCATCGCGGTCTATTCGCGGCATCGGGCCATGGACGGTGAGCGCATGCACTTGCGCGAATACGCGGGGTGGACGCTCGATCGCACCACGCGCAATCTCGATATGGCCAAGGCCGCGCTGACCTCGATCGAACGCGAGCATTGGTCGGGCTGCACGACGGCCCAGATCGACCGGATGCGGCAGGTGTCCATCAATACCGCCTCCGTGGAAGAGATCGGTTATTTCGAGAACGGTCGCCTCGCCTGCACGGTGTGGGGCAAGGTCGACAAGACCATCCTCGTCGAGCCGCCGCAGGTGCAACTGGGCGATGGCTATGCCTTCGATCTTGGCATTAAGCCGCGCGTCACGGGTGGCAAGCCGATGAACGTGCTGCGCTTTGGCCGGTACAATGCGCTGATGAATCCGGCGATGCTGGTCGATGTCCTGACCGATACGAAGATGACGCTGGGCGTGGTCGCACCCGATGGGCACCTGCTGGCGCTGTCGGGGCCGATCTCGTCCGGTCTGCTGGACCGGCTGGAGCACAAGGCCGGTTTCGGGCGCGACGGGGATCAGCTCTATGCCTCGGTCGAACGGGGAGGTCTGCGGGCTTTCGCCGTCACCAGCTATGCCGTGGTGGAGAATCGGACCAGTGGCGAGATGTGGACACTGGTGCCGCTCGGCGTCGCGGTGTCGATCGTGCTGGTCGGCCTGATCCTGTGGGCATCACGCCTGCGCCTTTCGCCGCAGACCGAACTGGCGATCGCGATACGCAAGCGTGAATTCACGGTCTGCTATCAGCCGATGATCGATCTGCACTCCGGCGTCTGTGTCGGCGGCGAGGCTCTGGTGCGCTGGCGCCGTCTCGACGGCTCGCTGACTTCGCCGGATTATTTCATCGCGCTGGCGGAGGAGACCGGATTGATCGATCCGCTGACCGATCTGGTGATCGGGCAGGTGGTCGCCGATCTCGGAGACCTGCTGCGTACCGATCGCGGCGCTCACGTTGCCATCAACATTTCGGCGGCGGATATGCAGAGCGGGCGCTTCCTGCCGGTGCTTTCGCGCGCGCTTGGGGCTGCCGGAATTGCCCCGTCGCAAGTGTGGCTGGAGGCGACCGAGCGCGGCTTCATGAACGCTGAGGCCGCGCGCGCGACGATCGAGCGGGCGCGCGCGGCGGGTCACAAGGTGGCAATCGACGATTTCGGCACCGGCTTTTCCAGCCTGTCGTTGCTGGAGACCCTGCCGCTCGATGCGCTCAAGATCGACAAGTCGTTCATCGATGCGATCGGCACCGAAGCCGCGACCAGCGTGGTGGTGCCGCATGTGATCGAAATGGCGCGCGAACTGGCGTTCGATGTGGTTGCCGAAGGCGTCGAGACCCGGATTCAGGAAGACTATCTGCGCGCGGCGGGCGTCACCTATGTTCAGGGTTGGCGATATGCCAAGGCCCTGAATGTGTATGATTTCAAGGCATTCTTCGAAACCATGAACGGCCGCAGAAAGGCCGCCCCCTGAACGCGGTCGCCTGAAGTTCGCAGGGATCAGGCCGTGCGAACTTCGGGCATCTTCCTCAGGCCGTCCCGACCAGCCCCGACAGCCAGCCACCGATCTCGCGCTTGGCGCGCTCGGTATAGGCTTCCTTGCGAGCCTTCTTCTTCACGTCGTGCAGCGGCGGGAACAGGCCGAAGTTGACGTTCATCGGCTGATAGGTCTCGGCATCGGCATCGCCGGTGATGTGCGAGAGCAGGGCGCCCAGCGCGGTTTCGCGCGGCGGCGCCTGCCACGTTTGCTCCGCCAGTTCGCTTGCCGTCATCAGCCCCGCCAGCAGGCCGACCGAGGCGCTTTCGACATAGCCTTCGCAGCCGGTGATCTGGCCTGCAAAGCGGATGTGCGGCGCGCTCTTGAGGCGAAGCTGGCGGTCGAGCAGTTCGGGCGAATTGAGGAAGGTGTTGCGGTGCAGGCCGCCCAGCCGTGCAAACTCGGCATTCTCAAGGCCGGGGATCGTGCGGAACAGCTTCACCTGCTCGGCATGCTTCAGCTTGGTCTGGAAGCCGACCATGTTCCACAAGGTGCCCAGCGCATTGTCCTGCCGCAGCTGGATCACCGCATAGGGCCAGCGGCCGTTGGGATGCTCGGGCGTCGCCCAGTGCGGGTTGTCGAGGCCGACCGGCTTCATCGGCCCGAAGCGCAGGGTCTCGACGCCGCGCTCGGCCATGACCTCGATCGGCATGCAGCCGTCGAAATAGGGCGTGTTGGCTTCCCACTCCTTGAACGAGGTCTTCTCGCCCGCGATCAGCGCGGCGTGAAAGGCCAGGTACTGCTCCTTGTCGAGCGGGCAGTTGATGTAGTCCTTTGCCTCGCCGGTCAGTTTCGAGGGCTTGTCCCAACGCGAGGCCATCCAGCACACGTCCATGTCGATCGAGTCGCGATAGACGATGGGGGCGATGGCATCGAAGAACGCCAGGCTGTCGGCCCCGGTCGCGCTGCCGATGCTGGAGGCAAGGCTGGCGGCGGTCAGCGGTCCGGTGGCGACGATGGTGATCCCGGCGTCGGGCAGCGTGTCGACACGCTCGCGCACCAGATCGACATTGGGCAGCGCGGTCAGGCGCGCCTCGACGGCGGCGGAGAACACCTCGCGATCAACGGCGAGCGCGGAGCCTGCGGGCACTTGCGCTTCGGCGGCAGCGCTCATGATGATCGAATCGCAGCGGCGCATCTCATGGTGCAGCAGGCCGACCGCGTTCTTTTCGTCATCGTCCGAGCGGAACGAGTTCGAGCACACCAGTTCGGCAAGTCCATCGCCCTGATGGGCGGGGCTGCGCTCGCCGCCCTTGTCGGCAGGGGCGCCGCGCATCTCGGACAGGCGCACGCGGAAACCGCGCTTGCCAAGCTGCCAGGCCGCTTCGCTTCCGGCGAGGCCGCCGCCGATGATGTGGACGTCGTAAGAGGTGTTCTGGGTCATGGAGCGCGCGCCTACCCGTTTTGGCGCGCGCAGGGAAGGGCGGGACAGGGGTAGAGTGCCTTATGGTAGGGCTAGACCCCGTCTAGCCCCCCTCTATCCCCCTTTTAGGGTCTGTTTCAGTCCGCCCCTGTCTCAGGCCGGCAGAACGACGTTTCCGGCCTCATCCAGCGTCGCTGGTCCATGTGCGAAGACCGCAGAAAACGGCAGGTTTCCATAGATATGCGGGAACAGGGCCCCGCCGCGCGAGACTTCCCATTTCACCGGATCGGGCACTTTGGCAAGATCGACGGCAGCGATCACCAGATCGCTCTGCCCGGCGAAGTGCTTGTCCAGAGTGCCCTGAACCTGCGCTTCGGCGGAGAGGTGGATATAGCCGTCGGCCAGATCCACCGGAGCACCCGCGAAAGTCCCCGCCGCAGAGAGTTCGGCGAACTGCTCTGCGGTCAGGATCTTGTAGGCGACAGCGGGGTGCTCGCTCACTCGCCGGCGCCTGCTTCAGGGGCTTCCGGCGAAATTTCAGGCGCGATTTCAGCACCTTCGATCTCTTCCGGCTCCTGCTCCTCGTCAAGGCGCACGGCGCTGACGACATGCTCGCCCTTCGAGACGTTGAACAGGCGCACGCCCGCCGAACCGCGCCCGATCACCCGCAGAGAGTGCAGCGGCAGACGGATCAGCTTGGCCTGATCGGTGACGAGCATCAGCTGCTCGGCCTGGAACGCCGGGAAGCTGGCGACAACCGGGCCGTTACGCTCGATATTGTCGATATTGGTGATACCCTGACCACCGCGCCCGGTCCGTCGGTATTCGTAGGCGGAAGACATCTTGCCGTAGCCATTGGCGCAGACGGTCAGGATGAACTGCTCGCGCTCGGCCAGTTCGGCCATGCGCTCTGCCGAAAGCGTTGGTTCGCCGTCCTTTTCACCCTTCCACGCGGCAAAGCGCAGGTAGGCATCGCGCTCGTCCTGATCCTTCACGCCGACGCGGTGGAGGATCGACAGCGAGATGACCTCGTCGCCATCCTTCAGCGTCATGCCGCGAACCCCGGTCGAGGTGCGGCTGGCGAATTCGCGCACGTCGTCGCCGGCAAAGCGGATCGCACGACCCTGACGGGTGGCGAGCAGTACATCGTCGGTCGCTTCGAGCAGGGCAACGCCGATCAGGCGATCCTCCGACTCGTCCTCGAAGCGCATCGCGAACTTGCCGTTGGTCGGAATGTTCGCGAAGGAATCCATGGCGTTACGGCGTACATTGCCCTTGGCCGTGGCGAACACGACCGAGAGCTTGCCCCATTCTGCCTCGTCTTCCGGCAGGGCTAGGACGGTCTGGATCGTCTCGTCCTTGTCAAGCGCGGGCAGCAGGTTGACGATCGGGCGGCCACGCGTGGTCGGGCCGCCTTCTGGCAGCTTGTAGACCTTGAGGCGATAGACCTTCCCGGCAGTCGAGAAGAACAGCACCGGGTTGTGCGTGGAGGTGACGAACATCGTCGTCACGGCATCCTCGTCCTTGGTCGCCATGCCCGAGCGGCCCTTGCCGCCGCGTGCCTGCGCCCGGAAGGTCGAGAGCGGGGTGCGCTTGATGTACCCGTCCATGGTGACGGTGACGACCATGTCCTCGCGCTCGATCAGATCTTCGTCGTCGATCCCGTCGAAAGCGGCGGTGAACTCGGAACGGCGCGGGTTGGCGTAGAGATCGCGAACGGCCTGCAACTCTTCGCGCATGACCGCGTAGAGCTTCACGCGGTCGGCCAGGATCGAGAGGTATTCCTCGATCGCGATCGCCAGTTCCTTGAGCTCGTCGCCGATCTCGTCACGGCCGAGCGCCGTCAGGCGGTGCAGGCGCAGGTCGAGAATCGCCTTCACCTGCACTTCGGACAGGCGATAGGAACCGCCCGATTCCTCGGCATTCGGCTCGATCGCCTCGACCAGACGGATGTAGGGCGCGATGTCGCCGATCGGCCATTCCTTGGCCAGCAGCTTGCCGCGTGCCTCTGCCGGGTTCGGCGAGCCGCGGATGATCCGCACCACTTCGTCGAGGTTCGAAACCGCGACAACGAGGCCAAGCAGGATATGGGCCCGGTCGCGCGCCTTGTTCAGTTCGAACTTGGTGCGGCGAGTGATGACCTGTTCGCGGAACTGGATGAAGGTCTGCAGGATGTCGCGCAGCGACAGCACTTCGGGACGACCGCCCCGGATTGCCAGCATGTTCGCGGCGAAGTTCGACTGCGCGGGCGTGTTGCGCCACAGCTGGTTGAGCACGACCTCGGGCGAGGCGTCGCGCTTGAGGTCGATGACCACGCGCACGCCTTCGCGGTTCGATTCGTCGCGGATATCCGAGATACCCTCGATCCGCTTGTCCTTGGCGGCCTCGGCGATCTTCTCGACGAGGTTGGACTTCCCGACCTGATAGGGAATCGAGGTGAGCACGATCGAGCGGCGGTCGCCCCGGCCTTCCTCGATCTTGTGACGGCAGCGCATGATGATCGAGCCGCGACCGGTGATCGCGGCATTGCGCGATCCACCCTGACCCAGGATCAGCGGTGCGGTCGGGAAATCGGGGCCGGGGATGATCTGGAGAAGCTCTTCCGAGGTGATCCCCGGATTTTCCATCATCGCAAAGCAGCCGTCGATCACTTCGCCAAGGTTGTGCGGCGGAATGTTGGTCGCCATGCCGACCGCGATGCCGCCCGCGCCGTTGACCAGCAGGTTCGGAAAGCGCGCGGGCAGAACCGTCGGCTCGCGGCGCGAACCGTCGTAGTTGTCGGCGAAATCGACAGTATCCTTGTCGAGATCTTCGAGCAGCGAGTTGGCGACCCTGCCAAGACGCGCTTCGGTATAGCGCATCGAGGCTGGCGGATCGGGGTCCATCGACCCGAAGTTGCCCTGACCGTCGATCAGAGGCAGTCGCATCGACCACGGCTGCGTCAGGCGCGCGAGGGCGTCATAGATCGCGGCGTCACCATGCGGGTGATAGTTGCCCATCACGTCGCCGACGATCTTGGCCGACTTGCGGAACGGACGTCCGGCGACGAAGCCGCCTTCCTGGCTCGCGAAAAGGATGCGGCGATGGACGGGCTTCAGGCCGTCGCGCACATCGGGAAGCGCGCGGCTGACGATCACGCTCATCGCGTAATCGAGGTAGCTCGTCTTCATCTCGTCGACGATGTCGACGCGGGGGTACTCGCCCTCGGGGCCGGTGCTTTCGAGAATGTCGGTGTCGTCGCTCACGCGGGCTCGTCGTTTCGTTGCTAAGCAGGGAAGGGCGGATGTTCTGCACTAGGACAGCTTGCGTGCGAATGCCACCGTAACCGCATGCGAGGCGGCTTTGGCGGTCAGCTTTTCCACACCTTGCGCGCCATTTTCGACGAATCGCCAATGCTGAGCGTCGAGTGGGTGGGGCACTCTGCGACAAACTGCATTCAATCGGCGTTAAGTCGCATGAAACTATTCCGGCAAGCTGGTTGCCAAGGCCGTATTTCGAAGCCATCACCAGCGGCAAACCCCCGTCGAGCATGCCCAAGGGGCGCGCTCGGTCCATTCTGAAAGAGGAGTTGGCCTGTAATGGCTCGCAAGTTCCTGCTGTCCCGCCTTGCTCTCGCGGTCGCCCTGTCGGGCGGCATGACCGCTGCCATGCTGCCCTCGGCAGCGATGGCGGCCAAGAAGAAGGACGAACCTGCCAAGTCGGCTTTCTCGCCCGAATATGCAAAGGCCGCCCAGGAGATCGACAAGACGATTACCGATGGCAAGACCAATGCCACGGTTCAGGCTGACGTAGCGGCGGTGAAGGCCGCAACTGACGATGCGGCCAAGACGGCGGCACGGGCCAAGGTTGATGCCGATATGGGCGGTATCACTGCCAAGCTGCAAGCTGCCGGCGCCGTGGCCAGCACGCCGACCGACAAACTCAAGCAGGGCGATATGGAGCGCATGCTGGGCGTTTATCTGGACGATCCCAAGGTCCAGAATCAGGGCCTCGTCCATATGCTGGACAGCGGTGCGCTCGACGCAGCCAACGTCCCGCAGGTCCAGTATCTTACCGGCGTTACCGCCTATCAGTCGGCCGATTATGCGAATGCGGCCAAGTACCTGAAGATGGCGAGCGATTCGGGTTACAAGGACGACCAGAATCTGATCCCTGCGCTGCTTGCCGACAGCTACAAGCGTTCGGGTAATGCTGGCGCTGCACTCGGCATGGCGACACAGTCGATTGATCAGGCCATCGCTGCTGGCCAGAAGCCTGACCAGAATGCGGTGCGGACGGCGCTGCAATCCGCCTACGATGCCAAGCAGCTGGACCAGTCGGTGAAGTATGCCGGGATGCTCGCGCAGTATTACCCCAGCCCGGACACCTGGAACGTATCGCTGGCGGTCGTGCGTCAATTGGCCCGCCTGCCCAACGATCAGAACGTTGACCTGATGCGCCTGATGTTCGCGACCGGCGCTCTCAAGAACGGCAATGACTACCTCGAATATCTCGCCGACGTCGATCCGCGTGCCTATCCGGGTGAAGCGATCAAGATCATCGATGCGGGCGTTGCGGCGGGCAAGCTGACCGCTTCCACGGTGGCACAGGACAAGAGCGTCGCGGCTGCTGCTGTCGGTGCCGACAAGGCTTCGCTGCCATCGCAGGAGCGCGACGCGATGAAGCCGGGTGCCAAGCTGGCGACCGTCGTGGCCGCTGGCGACGCTTTCCTGAGCTACGATCAGCCGGCGCAGGCCGAGGCTGCATATACCAAGGCTCTGGGCATGCCCGGTGTCGACGCTGCCAAGGTCGCGCTCCGCCTCGGCATGGCGCAGGTCCAGCAGGGCAAGTATGCCGACGCCAAGACCAGCTTCGAGAAGGTGACGGGGCCGCGGGCCTCGGTTGCCAAGATGTGGGAAGCTTATGCTGCGAGCAAGGCGGGCGCCTGATCGCAAGGCAGGTCTATCTCGCTGAATTGTAAAGGGCGCCGGTCATGAGACCGGCGCCCTTTTTCATGCTCGTGGCGGCCTTGCTTGCTCGTGTCCGCGCCAATCAGTGGCAAGCGGATAGCAATCAGGCGACGGCGTGGAATTCGCGGGTTTCATTGTCCATCAGGTGCAGGACGCCATCGGAGATCGCGAAGAAGGCGCCGCGAATGCGCAGCTCGCCGCTGGCAGTCTTGCGCTGGACACAGGGGAAGGTCATCAGGTTGTCTAGGCTGACGCGCACGGCAGCCTGCTCCATCTCGCGCTCGGCAGGGCGACCGGTGGTGCCGTGCTTGGCCGCGACCGGTTCGCGCGCTTCGTCCAGCATGGCGATCCAGTTGGCGACGAAGCCGCCTTCACCCGGCTGGGTGCCGTGCAGTTCCTGCGTCAGTGCAGCCTTGCAGCCGCCGCACATGCCATGGCCCATGACGACCACTTCCTTGACCTTGAGCACCTGCACCGCGAATTCGAGTGCGGCCGACACACCGTGCAGTCCGGGCGTGGTCTCGAACGGCGGGACCAGCGCGGCAACGTTTCGCACGACGAAGATTTCGCCCGGATCGACGTCAAAGATCTGCGACGGATCGACTCGGCTGTCGGAGCAGGCGATAATCATCACCTCGGGCTGCTGCCCCTCGCTCAACTGCGCCCAGCGTTCGCGGTTCTGCGACCAGCCGGTGCTGCGGAAGCGGCGATAGCCGGCGATCAGCGTGTCGAGCACGCGGTTCTCTTCGGGGTTTGCGTTCTCAGCGGTCATGGTAGGGCTCCTTCACAATCTGCTCTCGCCTTAGTCCGGATATTCCTACTGGCAAGGGCGCGTGCATGAGACTATCTGGAGCCCATGAACGACCTCTCCAGCACGCCGCCTTCCGAAAATTCGCCGCAGCGCCAGCGCAAGCCGGACTGGATTCGCGTCAAGGCGCCGACCAGCAAGGGCTATGGCGAAACGCGCAAGCTGATGCGCGACCTCAGCCTGAATACGGTGTGCGAGGAGGCAGCCTGCCCGAATATCGGTGAGTGCTGGACCAAGAAGCACGCGACCGTGATGATTCTGGGTGACACCTGCACTCGCGCCTGCGCGTTCTGCAATGTGAAGACCGGTATGCCGGGGCGAGTCGATCCTGCCGAGCCTGAACACGTTGCAGAACTGGCGCTCAAGACCGGCCTGGAGCATATCGTCATTACCTCGGTCGATCGCGATGACTTGCCGGACGGTGGCGCGCACCAGTTCGTGAAGGTCATTCAGGCGCTGCGAGCCGCAACGCCGCAGACCACGATTGAAATTCTGACGCCGGATTTCCGCGGCAAGATGCGCCCCGCCATCGAGGCGATCGTGGCCGCCCGCCCTGACGTCTACAACCATAACCTCGAAACGGTTCCGCGCCTCTATCCGACGATCCGCCCCGGTGCGCGCTACTACGCATCGCTGCGGTTGCTGGAAGAGGTGAAGGCACACGATCCCTCGATCTTCACCAAGTCCGGCGTGATGCTTGGCCTCGGCGAAGAGCGTCTGGAAGTTCATCAGGTAATGGACGACATGCGCAGCGCCGACATCGACTTCCTGACCATGGGGCAATACCTGCGCCCGACCCCCAAGCATGCCGAGGTGAAGGAGTTCGTCACGCCCAAGGCATTCGATGCCTATGGCGCCATCGCCCGCGCCAAGGGCTTCCTGCAGGTCGCCTCTTCGCCGTTGACCCGTTCAAGCTATCACGCGGGCAAGGATTTCGCCGAGATGCGTGCTGCGCGTGAAGCGAAGCTGGCAAAGGCAGCAGCGGTCAAGTCGGGTGCGAAGGCGGCTGAGACGCGCTGATGCCCGGTATCCATGAGACGTATCGACTGCCTTATAGTGCCGAGCAGATGTTCGACCTCGTCGCGGACGTGGGGCGCTATCAGGAATTTCTCCCCTGGGTCGTCGCAACCCGCGTAAAATCGGACAGCGAGACCGAAATGGTCGCCGATATGCTGGTGGGCTTCAAGGCGCTGCGGGAGAAGTTCACGTCCAGAGTCGAGAAGGTCCGGGCGCAGGAACTCAAGGTTCATTACGTCGACGGCCCTATGCGTGATCTGGAAAATGTCTGGCGTTTTCACGCCGTTGACGAGAACGCGTGCGACGTTGAGTTCGATGTGCGCTTCACGTTCCGCAATGCCTTGTTCGAAAAGCTGGCGGGTCAGTATTTCGACAAGGCTTTCCGCAAGATGGTAGCGGCCTTCGAAGAGCGCGCGGTCGAACTCTACGGTGCGCCGCAGAACGGCTGACCTTTATCGCGGGGGCGCTGTAAAGCGCCCCTTCGCCGTACTCCTCAGTCGACAGTGATGCCGTCGTTTTCCGGCAGCAGGAGTTTCAGCGCGACTATCGCGGCCTGAAGGCGGATTTCGCTGCGATTCTTGCCGTTCATCAGCCGCTGTTCGGCGTTGATTTCCTCTTCCACCCGGTGCGCGCGAGAAAAGACCACGGTGCCGACGGGCTTGGCGTCCGAGCCGCCGTCGGGGCCGGCAATGCCGCTGATTGCGACAGCGACATCGGCGTCGCTGCGCTCGATTGCGCCTTGCGCCATCGCCCAGGCCACTGCGGGCGATACAGCGCCGACGGCATCGAGCAGATCCGGTGAAACGCCCAAAAGATCGGTCTTCGCTTCATTGGAGTAGGTCACGAACCCGCGATCGAGAACGGCGGACGATCCGGCGATCTCGGTAAGTGCCGCGCAGACAAGGCCGCCTGTGCAGCTTTCGGCGAGTGCGACGCGGCGTCCGGCCGCCTTGTTCTCGTCGATCACGCGCTGGGCGAGTTCAATCAGTTCGGAGGGAAGGAGAGTTGCCTGGGCCATGGGGATACCTGATGGTTGTCCTTGGAAGGTCTAAAGGGGCCTTTAGCCCCGGCAGAGAGTCAGTCCGCCGAAGGAGGCGGAAGTGGTCTGGCGATTTCGGGCGGTCATGTCGATAAATACGGCAAGCAGTCGGGCGGTGCTTTCGGGGGTAGCGGTGCCATCAAGCCTATCACGGTGTCGATGCGGCTGCACTGGTCAAGCGGAATGGCCTGCGCAACGAAGCCCTGAACGGTCACGCCCACAAGCTGTTGCTGTGTCGCTTCAGGTAAAGCCGCGAACAGGCCGGTGCCTTGATCGAGATGCCCGGATTTTGCGAATTTCAGAAAAGCTGCGCGTGCGGCGGGCCATACGGCAGCGCGCTGGCGGCTGTACCTTTGCGCCAGCGCGTTGCCGCCAGTCGGCAGAAAAGCGCCGGGCGGCAGTGCCTGCTGGCAACGTGCCGCAGTCCCGCTGATGACGTCGGGCAGGGCATATGTCATCAGCGAGGATGCTTCACTGCGTGTCAGGCAGGCGCTATCCGCCGCCTGTGCAGCATTGTTGGATGCCAGCGCACCTAGAGCAAGCGCGGCTGCAGCCCATTTCGAGGTGGCGAGGCTCATTGCAGTTGGCCTCATGAGCGTACCATGCACACGGCCGCCTGTGCGGCGATGCCTTCACTGCGCCCGGTAAAGCCCAGCTTTTCGGTCGTGGTGGCCTTCACGCTGATCAGAACCGGATCGACGTTCAGGATAGCTGCCAGTCGCTGGCGCATCGCTTCGCGGTGGGGGCCGATCTTGGGCGCTTCGCAAATGATGGTGAGATCTGCATTGCCGAGGCGATACCCGGCTTCGCCAGCAAGCTTTGCAGCATGGGCCAGGAACTGGTCAGAGGCAGCGCCGCGCCACTGCGGATCGGATGGCGGGAAGTGCTGACCAATATCGCCAGCCCCTACCGCGCCGAGCATCGCATCTACCAGCGCGTGAATGGCTACGTCGGCATCACTATGGCCTGAAAGGCCGTGAGTATGTTCGATCCGAATGCCTGCAAGCCACAGTTCCTCCCCTTCGACAAGGGCGTGCACGTCGTAGCCTGTCCCGACACGCATCAAGGGGGCTTCAGTCGCGAAATCGGCTGCATAAGTCAGCTTGTGCAGGGCTTCGTCTCCTTCGATCAGCGCTATGGTGAGGCCATTAGCCTGCGCGACTTGTGCATCATCGCTCGCGGTCAGTGGACCATCCCATTCGCGATGCGCCGACAGGATTTCAGCGAAACGAAAGGCTTGCGGTGTCTGTACGCGACGTAAATCTTCGCGGCGGGCTGGAGCGCCCATCACCGGCATGTCAGCGTCGATTTCGATATGGGTGAGGCTGTCCGGCACAGGCAGTACGGGAATTGCGCCTGGCTGACTGGCAAGAGCTTCGAGCAGACGTTCCAGCACTGGCATTGGCAGAGCAGGTCGGGCAGCATCATGGATCAGCACCTGGGAAGGGGCGTGCGAGGCCAGCGCTTCCAGTCCGCGTCGCACGGAATCCTGTCGGCTGTCGCCGCCATTGGTGAAGTGAACGCCTTCGAGCCCGGCAAGCGCGGATGTGGCGACGTGCTCTGTCCCCTCTGGGATGACCACCAGAACCGGCGTAATGCCGGCGCGAACGAGCGTTTCGACCGAATGGCGTATCACCGGTTTGCCGCGCCAGAGGGCGAACTGTTTAGGAAGCGGCTGACCGGCGCGCAGGCCCTGGCCTGCGGCTACGACGATAGCGCCAACCCCGCCAACCTTTTCGGGTGGTTGGACTGCATCCTGGGCAGATGTGGCAGGTGTAGGCGACATCGTCGTCGCCGGTAGTCTCTTGCCGTGAGAAGGGCAATGGATTATGCGCTGCCTGTTTTTTAGGCACGCTGGTTACAAAATGTCCAATTATCCGATTTCGCCCGAATTGAAGCCGATCATGGTCGGTCCGGTCCAGATCGACTGCCCGGTCGTGCTGGCGCCGATGACGGGCGTTTCGGACTTGCCGTTTCGTCGGATGGTGCGCGCGTTCGGTTCTGGCTTGAATGTCACCGAGATGATCGCGAGCCCAGCGGCGATTCGCGAAACGCGTGTGTCGTTGCAAAAGGCGATGTGGGACAAGGTCGAAGACCCGGTCTCGATGCAGTTGGTCGGCTGCGATCCCGAGCAGATGGCCGAGGCAGCGAAACTGGTCGAGGATCGCGGAGCGGCGATTATCGACATCAACATGGGGTGCCCGGTTCGTAAGGTCGTCAACGGCGATGCCGGTTCCGCGCTGATGCGTCAGGTTCCGCTCGCGACCAGACTGATCGAGGCAACCGTGAAGGCGGTAAAGGTGCCGGTGACGGTCAAGATGCGTATGGGGTGGTGCCATGACAGCCTGAACGCACCGGAACTCGCTCGTATTGCCGAGGATCTGGGCGCCAAGATGATTACCGTCCATGGGCGCACTCGTAACCAGATGTATAAAGGAAGCGCCGATTGGGCTTTCGTGCGCCGCGTGAAAGATGCGGTCTCGATCCCCGTGGTTGTCAATGGTGACATCTGCACGATCGCGGACGCAGCGCAGGCGCTGGAGCAGTCCGGGGCAGACGGCCTCATGATTGGGCGTGGTGCCTACGGTCGTCCGTGGTTTCTTGCTCAGGTCATGCAGTGGTGGCGTGGTCAGTCGGTTGACGCAGATCCGACTGTGGCAGAACAGTACGAGATCATTCGCCGTCACTATCAGGACATGCTCGACCACTATGGTGAAGACACCGGCGTCAAGATGGCGCGCAAGCATCTGGGTTGGTACATCAAGGGTGTTCGAGGCTCGGCGGAATTCCGGAACAAAGTGAACTTCATTCAGGACGCGGATGCCGTTCTGCGTGAGCTTGAAGCATTCTACGCTCCATATTGTGGGGGCAATGAGGTGGGTGAGCTGCCGGATGACTTGCGGGCTGCATGACGCCGCTGGTCCGTACGCCCTCGTTGCCTGAAGCGAGCCGGATGCTCGCCAGTCTGCCGCAGGCAGTGGTCCTGCTGGAGCCGGGCTTGCGGATCGCGTCGGTCAATCCGGCGGCCGAGCAATTCTTTGGTCAGTCGCAGCGCCGCCTTTCCGGGCAATCGCTGGATGCGGTGATGGAACTGACGGATCCGCGCCTTGCAGAGCGCTTGCTTGATTATGAAACGCCTCTGAGTGCGCGCGAGATCGCCGTCAATCTCAGGGGGCGGGGGCAGCGCCGGATAGACATAAATCTTGCGCCATTGGCGGACACGCCGGGCTGGCAGGTGCTGGCGCTGCACGACAACAGTCCGGCTGAAGCTCTTGGAGAGGATTCGGGAACTGCGGACAACGCCGTGTTGCGCGGTCCGGAAATTATTGCGCACGAGATCAAGAACCCTCTCGCAGGCATTCGCGGCGCGGCGCAACTGTTGGCCCGCAAGCTTGATGATCGCGACCGGGCGCTCACCGATCTGATCACCGGGGAGGTCGATCGAATTGCGACGTTGATCGAGCAGATGCAGAAATTAAGCCGACGCACGGTTGCGCCGGTGGAATCCTGCAATTTGCATATTTCCGCACGGCGTGCCGTCGATGTGATCGAAGCCGCCTGTGCCGGACGTGGTGAACCGCTAAAAATCGTTGAGGAATTCGACCCCTCCTTGCCATCGGTTCTCGGCAGCCCGGATGGCTTGGTGCAGGTCATCATCAACCTTCTGTCGAATGCGGTTGAAGCCTGCCGTGATGTATCGGGGGCTCGCGTAGCCATCAGATCCCGTTTCGCAAGCGGTTTGCAGCTTCACACGACCGATGCGGGAGTTCCGCTGCGCCTGCCGATTGAATTGCGGGTGACGGATAATGGTCCCGGCGTAGACGGATCCATGCGCGAACATATTTTCGAGCCGTTCGTAACGACGAAGAAGAGCGGGCAGGGATTGGGGCTTCCGCTTGTACGTAAGCTGATAAGAGACATGAATGGGCGTATCAGTCATGAGCGCGACGAAGATCGTGGTCTTACCCATTTCCGGGTCCATTTGCCGCTGGCACTGGATTTTTCAGGCGAGCACGTGAATCACGGAGTGTCCGGAAAGAAAGATCGATCATGAGTATTCTGCTCGTCGAGGACGACATGTCCATCGCCATGGTCATAACTGCGGCCCTTGAGGCCGAAGGATTGACGGTCACGCATTGCGCGACCCTTGCCGAGCGCGATCGCTTGCTGGTGTCGGATTGCTTCTCGGCGTTGGTGACAGATGTCATGCTGCCTGACGGTGACGGCATCGAGAGTTTGGCTCGTGTGCGAGAAGTGGCGTCTTCTCTTCCTGTTATCGTGCTTTCGGCGCAGAATACTCTTGATACGGCTGTTCGCGCCACTGACACGGGGGCTTTTGAGTATTTTCCCAAGCCGTTTGATATCGACGAACTCGCAAGAACGGTGCGGCAAGCTGCGGAAACATCCGTCGGCAGCATGCTGGGTGAGGACGAGCCGCTGGCCGAGGGGGTGCCGCTGGTAGGCCGCAGCCCGGCGATGCAGACCGTGTTCCGCATGATAACGCGCGTTCTGCGTAATGATCTGACGGTGCTGATCCTTGGTGAATCAGGTACGGGCAAGGAACTCGTCGCCGAAGCTATCCATCAGCTAGGTCATCGCCGGGAGGGGCCTTTTGTCGCCGTCAACACTGCGGCGATCCCTGCGGATCTGATCGAGAGCGAACTGTTCGGGCACGAAAAAGGGGCTTTCACCGGGGCGGTTTCGCGTCATGTCGGGAAGTTCGAACAGGCGGCCGGCGGCACGCTTTTTCTCGATGAGATTGGCGATATGCCGATGCAGGCACAGACACGGCTGCTCAGAGCATTGCAGTCCGGTTCGATTCGCCGGGTCGGCGGACGCGAGGAGGTGATTCTCGACGTGCGCATCATCGCTGCGACGAACAAGGATCTGGAACCCGAAATTGCGGCTGGCCGTTTCAGGGAGGACCTCTATTATCGTCTGAATGTCGTGCCGATCGTGACGCCGCCGTTACGTGAGCGACGGGATGACATCGATGTATTGGCGCGCCATTTCCTGCAATTGGCAGCTGGAGAAGGGTTGCCGCGCAGGCAGTTGACGACGCAGGCAATAGAACTGCTGCGCCAGCAGCCCTGGCGGGGTAACGTCCGTGAGTTGAAGAACTTCATCTATCGTCTTGCGCTGTTGGCGCGCGAAGACCTGGTGGACGTTGATGGGCTTGCGCCGTTATTGACGCAAGAGGCAGCGCAATCCGCGAACGGGGACCCTGGCGCACTTGGCATTGATGATGCTGTGTATCTGTGGTTGACTCAGGAGCAGCCGACAGCAGGGACAATTTATGTCCGTGCCATGGCAGCCTTCGAACGGCCCTTATTCGCACAAGTGTTACGTGAGACCGGCGGCAACCAACTGCGTGCGGCAAGCGCACTCGGTATAAATCGCAATACATTGCGCAAGCGCCTCGGCGAGTTGGCTCTGGATCCGGAGGAGTTTGTCCGTCGTCCCTGATGCGCGGGCTACGGATTTTCTCTTGCCGTTAAGCAACAGCAGTGTTGTATGATGGCAACGATGGATGAGCTTACCGTTCATAAACGCGCCTGGCCGCGCTGGTGGCGACGAATGCAAGTCGTAGCCCGACGCGCAAACCTGTTCGCCGTGATTGCCGTGATCGCAATTGTCGCCTTCCTGGTGATGACAGCGACCACTTGGTACGCGCTCACGTCCAATGCCGATAACGGCAAGTTGCTGCCGTCCGATCTTACGGCGAGCCTGCTGGTCGGGACGCTCGTTCCGGCGTTGACGATTCTGGTGCTGTTCGGGCGCCGCATGGCGCTTCGCCGTGCGCAGGAGAGTATCGGCGGCACCGGTTTGATGCACGTTCGGCTGGTCTTCTTGTTTTCGTTGATATCTGCCATCCCGACGCTGCTTGTGGTAGTGTTCGCGTCATGGCTGTTCCAGTCCGGCGTGGAATTCTGGTTCTCTGACAGTTCACGCGGCCTTTTGGAGAATGCCAACAAACTGGCCTTGGGATATTACGACCAGGCACGGCGCGATGTTGGGTATCAAACGGTTGCGATGGCGCAGGATACGCGCATCATGCTGAACGAGAACGCGGTTGCCAGTCCCACTTTTCAGGCGTTTCTGGCTGATGCGGTGCTGCGCCGTAATCTGTCGATGGCTGCCATTGTTCAGGTTGATGCCGATGGCAAACAGCGAACCCCGATCATCGTCGATCCTGACAGGAAAGGGCAGGAGCAGCGGATCACCAAGGATGAGCTTGCCCAGCTTGACAGGGGCGAGCCTATGGCGACGGCATCTAACGCAAACCGGATCGTTGCGGTTGCCCCGATCGAGCGTGAGCGTGGCATCTATCTATATACAGCCCGCGCATCTGATCTTCTGGCGCTCAGTCAGGGGCAGCGCGCAGAGAACATCGTGCAGGCTTACGAGGTTCTGACTAATCGCGCCCGAGTGCTCCAGTTGCGGTTCAATGTCGCGCTGTTCATTGCCTCGCTGGTTTTGGTTGGGCTTTCAATATGGTTTGCGCTGCGATTTGCTGACCGGCAGGTCAAACCACTCTACGAACTGGTCGATGCTGCACGACGGGTCGGTGCAGGTAACTATGCCTTGCGGCTTGAAGGGCGCACGGGGGCAGACGAGATCGGGCTGCTTAATCGGGCATTCAATCGCATGACCGCGCAGATCGACAAGCAGACGCAGGATCTCCTGAGCGCGAACCGTGAGCTGCACGAGCGTAGCGTGTTTATCGAAGCGGTGCTCGAATCGGTGACATCGGGCATTGTCTCGCTCGATGCGGCAGGGGAAGTCCTGCTGATGAACTCGATGGCGCAGAAGTTGCTGAGTCAACCGGGGGCTGAGGTTGAATTCGTGGGGCGGCACCTTGCTGAAGTGGCTCCGCAGATCGCCGCTGTTGTGGAACAGGGGAACGCCGGGGGACTGGTTCAATACAGTCGAGGCGGGGATCTGCTTACGCTGGCAGTGAAGACCAGTCGCGATGTGACCGGCCATGTCATCACCTTTGAAGATATCACGCGACAATTGCTGGATCAGCGCACGGCCGCCTGGTCGGATGTCGCGAGACGCATCGCGCATGAAATCAAGAATCCGCTAACGCCTATACAGTTGGCGACAGAGCGTTTGAGCCGCCGTTATCGTAAGCAGATCACCGATAATCCGGAATTGTTCGAGGACCTGACCCGAACGATCATTCGTCAGGTCGGCGATTTGCGGAAAATGGTCGATGAGTTCTCCTCTTTCGCGCGATTGCCGAAGCCCGTTTTTCGCGCTGAAGACCCGGTCGCCCTAACCCGGCAGGCCTTGTTTCTCCAGGAAATTGCGCGCCCCGATATCGAGTTCGAGTTCGCCAGCGATTCAGAACTTGGCTCGATCGATTGTGATCGGCATCAATTCGGGCAGGCCATGACCAATGTTCTCAAGAATGCGGTTGAGGCTATCGAGGCAAAGGCAGCGCAGATCGGTGAGGGATATCGCGGCCTGATTGCAGTTGCCGTCGATGGTCTTCCAGGCTCTGCCCGTGTCCGTATTCGTGACAACGGCATTGGCCTTTCGCAGGATCGCGAACGGATCATCGAGCCATATGTCACTACGCGGGAAAAGGGCACCGGCCTTGGTCTCGCTATCGTCAACAAGATTATCGAGGAGCACGGTGGGGAGATGACCTTCCTGCCTGCGGTGGGCGGAGGCACTGAAGTGGTGATGCGCTTCGCGACCGATCCGCTTCTCGCCACTCGCAAGCCGGAGGCCATCGACGTATGATCTCCCTCGCTCATGCCTTTCCCCCCAAGCACATCGAGAAATTCCCCCATGGCTCTTGATATCCTGATCGTCGACGACGAGCGCGACATCCGCGAGCTGGTCGCTGGCGTCCTGAGTGACGAAGGTTACGAATGCCGTACCGCAGGCGACAGCGTCGCGGCATTGGCGGCCGTTGATGCACGCCGTCCGTCACTGGTTCTGCTCGACGTATGGCTTCACGGCAGTCCAATGGACGGGCTCGAAATCCTTGATGCGATCAAGGCGCGGGAGCCTGAGTTGCCGGTCATCATTTTCTCTGGGCATGGCAACATCGACACCGCAGTCGCTGCGATCAGCCGTGGTGCGATGGATTTCATCGAAAAACCGTTCGAGGCTGAGCGCCTTTTGCACCTTGTCGGGCGTGCGACCGAGACTGAGCGCCTAAGGCGCGAGAACCAGCAACTGCGGCAGGATTATTCCGGCAACGAGGAATTTACCGGCTCCAGCAGTGCGATCAATCAGGTGCGAGCCACGCTGAAGCGGGTAGCGAACACCGGAAGCCGGCTGCTGATCACCGGACCTGCCGGCTCGGGCAAGGAAGTGGCTGCACGCATTCTCCATGCGTGGTCGCCGCGAGCTAACAATGCCTTTGTGAGCGTCAATTCCGCGCGGATTACGCCTGAGCGTTTCGAGCAGGAGTTGTTTGGGGAGGAGGCTGATGGCGCGCTTATTCGGCCTGGTCTTCTTGAAATGGCCGATGGTGGAACACTTTATTTCGATGAAGTGGCCGATATGCCGCTCTCTACTCAGGCGCGAATCCTGAGGGTGCTGACGGATCAGGCGTTTGTGCGCGTGGGTGGAACGCGGCAGATACGCGTCGATGTTCGGGTGGTCTCCTCAACCTCACGCGATCTGGAGAAGGAGATAGCCGAGCGGCGGTTCCGCGAAGATCTATTCTATCGTCTGAACGTCGTGCCAATCGCTATCCCCGCCTTGCGTGAGCGGCGCGAAGATGTTCCGGCACTCATCGATCACTTCTTCGCGCGCTATGCCAGCGAGCAGGGCGTCATCCCGCCGCTTGTAAGCGCTGAGGCGATGACGGCGCTTCAGGCGTATGAGTGGCCCGGCAACGTTCGGCAGTTGCGCAATGTCGTTGAGCGGACAGTTATTATGGCGCCGCGGGAAAAGCTGGAGGAAATCTCCGCTGACATGTTGCCGCCGGAGATTTTCAGTACTCGCAGTCAGGGCGATTCAGGTATGTCAGTCATGATGAGCGCTCCCTTGCGCGAGGCTCGAGAAAGCTTCGAGCGCGAGTATCTTAAGGTGCAGATCCGCCGATTTTCGGGGAATATCTCGCGTACAGCGTCTTTTATCGGCATGGAGCGTTCAGCCTTGCATCGAAAGCTCAAGCTGTTGGGTATGTCCGAAAGGCGGGAGGGCGAACTGGAAGGCGATGAAGAAGGCCCGGTCGAGACGTAACCGCCTGGGACAATTTTACCCGTTTACTGCATTGCAGCAAGGAGGTAGCTTTTCGCCTCCAACGGTCCAAGTGGGTAGCACGGGCCAGATTGCGGACCGCATAGGCGGCTGCCAAAAAGAAGGAGAATGACGAGATGGCTGGTCGTACGCTGACAGCACGTCCGAAATCCGAGCCTGCAGCGCAGGAAGCGACTGCCGCCGCGCCGGCTGCAGCAACCCCGGTAAGCGCCGGATCGTCTGCTGGCAAAGGGCAAAATCTTCAGGACCAGTTCCTGAACCTGCTGCGTAAGAACAAGACACCTGTCACGATGTTCCTTGTCAAGGGTGTGAAGCTCCAGGGTATCGTGACCTGGTTCGACAATTTCTCGATCCTGCTTCGCCGTGACGGACAGTCGCAGCTGGTTTACAAGCATGCGATCTCGACGATCATGCCTTCGACTCCGGTCGATGTGAACCAGTTCGGTGGTCCGGAAAGCGCCAAGAAAACGCGCGTGCTTCAGGATGTGTTCCTGTCCAGCATTCGCAGTGCGAGCGTGCAGGTGACCATGTTTCTCATCAACGGCGTCATGCTTCAGGGGCGCGTTGCCGCGTATGACCTGTTCTGCATGCTGCTGGAGCGCGAGGGCTACGTTCAGCTGGCTTACAAGCATGCTGTATCGACCATCCAGCCGGTTACACCGGTCGATCTGCAGGCGCACGAAGAAGCGCAGGACGACTGAACTGGCATTTCAGAAAAAAGCTGACCGGCATTGACAGATGAATTGAAGGGCGAGGTCACGCGTGGCGCGCGTGTCCTCGTGGCCTATCCGCAAATGCGCGGGCCGCGTGGCCCTGTGAGCGATCTCGACACCGAAGCGCGCCTAGAAGAAGCGCGTGGCCTTGCGCTGGCGATCGGCCTGGAAGTCGTCGAAGCGATGGCAATCCCGATCCGAGAACCGCGTGCGGGCACGCTCTTTGGCGAAGGGCAGATTCAGAATATTTCTGCAGCCTGCCAATTGAATGAGGCTGAGCTGATTATCGTTGATGGTGCGTTGTCGGCCATTCAGCAGCGCAATCTTGAGGAGAAGCTCAAGCGCAAGGTCATCGATCGTACCGGGCTTATTCTGGAGATTTTCGGTGAGCGCGCGGCGACGGCGGAAGGCCGCCTCCAGGTAGAACTCGCGCATCTCGATTATCAGGCGGGGCGTCTTGTGCGCAGTTGGACGCACCTTGAACGCCAGCGCGGTGGTTTCGGGTTCCTTGGTGGTCCAGGTGAAACCCAGATCGAGGCGGATCGCCGCATGATCCGTGATCGCATGGCGAAGATCCGCCGCGAGCTGGAGCAAGTGCGCCGTACGCGGGGGCTGCACAGGGATCGTCGTGAGAAGGCTCCCTGGCCGATTGTCGCGCTTGTCGGTTATACCAATGCGGGTAAGTCCACGCTATTCAATCATCTGACCGGCGCAGAGGTGATGGCGCAGGATCTGCTCTTTGCGACGCTCGACCCGACAATGCGGGCGGTGCGCCTGCCAGCGGTAGAAAAGGCGATCCTGTCGGATACGGTAGGGTTCATTTCCGATCTTCCGACGCAGCTGGTTGCCGCCTTCCGTGCAACGCTGGAGGAAGTGACCGCGGCTGACGTCATTCTGCATGTGCGCGATATCGCCAATCCCGATACTGACGCACAGAAACGGCAGGTGCTCGATGTGCTGGCTGATCTTGGTGTGTTACCTGACGAGGATAGTAACATTGACGGGGCGATCCCGATTATCGAGGTCTGGAACAAGTGGGATTTGCTGAGCCCCGAACGCGTAGCTGAACTGGAAGATGCGGTTGAGCATCGCCCCGATGAAACCATCGTTCCGCTATCGGCGCTGACTGGAGAGGGCTGTGACAGGCTGCTCGATGTGGTTGGTCACAGGCTTACAGTGGATGCGAAAGTCTATACATTCCTGATTTCGGCAGGTGACGGACAGCGCCTTGCTTATTTGCATGCGCGCGGGCAAGTCCTAAGCGAGACCGATGGAGGCGAAGGGCCTGAAGGCCCCATGCTCCGTATCGAAGTGCGTCTGACAGAGCGCGAGTTAGGCCGTTACCGTTCGCTCTGATCGTTTGACGGCCTGCCAATACTGCTCTTGTTCGTCCAGAGTGAGTATGGCGAAGTCATGGCCGTCCTCGCTGGCGAACTGTTCCATCGAGCGAAAGCGCCGCTCAAACTTGGCATTGGCCGCACGCAAGGCGTCTTCCGGGGCAATACCGTTGAGGCGCACGAGATTGACGGCTGCAAACAGCAGGTCTCCAGCCTCTTCCAGCTTTTCTTCAGGAGAGGCCTCGGCCAGTTCGGCGACTTCTTCAGCAACTTTGGCCGCCGCGCTGTGGGGTTCGGGCCAGTCGAAGCCCACGCGTGCCGCACGCTTCTGCAGCTTTTCTGCACGCATCAGGGCAGGGAGGGTCACGGCAACGCCATCAATCGCGCTGGTTTCTCCCTTTGCTTCCCTTTCGGATGCTTTGATCTCTTCCCAGCGCCGATGTATGCCTTCAACATCGAGCTGGTCGTTCACGTCACCGAAAATATGTGGGTGGCGGCGTTCCATCTTGTGTGAAATCGCGGCGGCAACGTCAGCGAAAGCGAATGCGCCGCGTTCTTCCGCCATGCGTGCATGGAAGACGACCTGAAACAAGAGGTCTCCCAGTTCGTCACGCAGTGAAATGAGGTCGTCATGAGCGATGGCTTCGGCGACTTCGTAAGCTTCTTCTATTGTGTAAGGTGCAATCGTCGCGAATGTCTGTTCGCGGTCCCACTCGCATCCGGTCTCGGGATGGCGCAGGCGGACCATGATGGCCAGTAGACGAGCGAGTTCCTGATCCGGTGTACGGTTCGTCGCGGCCATCGGGAAACTCCGGTTGAGATGTGAACAGGAAACCAGGCTACCCGTCCAGATGCCTATGAGCAACGTGTGCGATACTGTTGCGCACAGGAAGCGGTTGACGGCGCGTGGCGATGCTCTAGATCAAGTGGAATTATGGGTCATCGTCCCGCAAAGTGGGATGGTATAAGATAATGGCACCACGCATATGGCTACCGCTACCGAAGACAAGCCCGAAATCGAAGTGAAGGGCACGCAGACGCTGATGCGTGCGCTTGATATTCTCGATGAAGTGATTGATGGTCCGATCCGCGCCGTTGATCTGGCACGTAAGCTGGGAATGAGCAAGACGACGGCGCATCGCCTCGTTCATGCTCTGAAATCCCGCGGCTATCTTTCGGTGACGCGCGAGGGTTTCGGGCTGGGGCCGAAACTGCTTGAACTTGGCGTGATGGCAACCGAACAGATTGACTATGTACAGGTTGCGCGCCCGTTCATGGAGCGCTTGTCCGAGGAGACGGGATTCTGCGTTTTCGTGGGCAAGCGCGAAGGCGACTGGTCTCGACATCTCGATCGCGTGACCGGCCGTCAGCGCCTTCGTGTTGCCACCGCGCCGGGGGATCGCCGTCCGATTGCCGAGACGGGGCTCGGCAAGGCGCTGCTGTTTGACGAGGATGAAGCGACTTGGGAAGCGCTCTACCGTCAGGCGAACGATGGCAAAATCTCATCCGCACGGCTGAAGGCGTGGATGGAGACTATGCGAAGGCACCACGCCCGTGGGTATGTCTTTCACGATAGCGAACTGGGCGACGGCGTGCGATCGATCGCAGTACCAGTGCGCGATGCTAAGAAGGAGGTCGCGATCGCGATTTCCATTGCCAGTGCCGCGCATTATCTTACCGACGATATCGCTGATGCGCTGATTGCCAAGGTGGTGAAGACGGCGGCCGAAATCAGCGAGGCGGTGGGGTTCCGGGTTCGCTGATCGTGGCGCTACTAGCGCCGGACGTCGAGACTGCCTTCCATAAAGGCCATGAGATCCTTGATTCCGAACAGGCTCGCGTCTCCGGGGAGGCTGTGCTTGAGCGCAGCTACCGCAAGGCCGCTGCGAGCGATGTTTTCGAGATCGTCCGGGGCGGCTGAAAGCAGGCCGTGAAGCACACCCGTCGCGAAAGCGTCGCCGCCGCCAATCCTGTCGATGATTCCCGTTATCGACAGTTCCTCGGTCTGGACATGCTGTGTCGGCGTATCGAGACGCGCCGCCAGTCGGTGGTGGTCCGCATCAATGAGGTGTCGCGCCGTGGAGGCGATCATCGAGAGGTTCGGGAAAGTCTTGAAAGCGGCAAGAGCGGCGTCGCGGCGACGCTCGGGGCCGTCGCCGGAGAAAGTCTGGCCCAGCAGCAGCGAGATATCGCGATGGTTGCCGAACAACACGTCGGCCTGGCTGACCAGTTCGGTCAGCGTTGTGCGCGGGTCGCTGTCCCAGGCTTCCCATAGCCGAGCACGGTAATTGCCGTCGAAGATCACTTTCATGCCTTTGGCGTGCGCGGCCTTGGCTGCGGTGATTGCTGCCTGAGCAGGGCCAGCGCCCAGCGCTGGCGTGATGCCTGACAGGTGTAACCAGTCCATGCCATCCAGCAGGGCATCCCAATCCCAGCTTTCCGGGGCGGCGCATGCAAAGACGCTGTTTGCCCGGTCATAGACAATTTCGGATGACCGCAGGCTTGCACCGGGCGTCAGGAAGTAGAGGCCCATACGCCCCGGCTCTCGCCGAAGGCCTTCACAGTTCACGCCGGCACCGCGCAAGGCTGCGAGCGCGGTATCGCCGAGGCCGTCATCCGGAATCAGGCCGATCATACTGGTGGAATGCCCCAGACTGGCAAGGCCGATCGCGACATTGGCCTCTGCCCCACCGACATGCAGGTCAAGGCTGGTCGCGGTACGCAGCAACGTCCGTCCCGGAGGCGAAAGGCGGCAGAGAAGCTCACCAAAGCAGGCGATGCGAGTCATCGTAACGGTATCCGGTCAGACAATGTGGACAGACCTCTTAGCGCGCAAGCCATCCGCCGTCGACTGCCAGCACTTGTCCTGTGACATAGTCGGAGGCCTGAGAGGCGAGAAATACCGCCGCGCCGGCAATGTCTTCTGGGCGTCCCCAGCGGCCTGTGGGAATGCGCTCCAGAATCTGGCGACTGCGTGTTTCGTCAGCTTGTAGCGCGGCAGTGTTGTTGGTGGCGATGTAGCCCGGCGCAATGGCATTGACCTGCACGCCGCGCGGCGCCAGTTCGTTTGCCATTGCCTTGGTCACGCCGCCGACACCGGACTTGGCGGCAGCATAGCTTGGTACGCGGATGCCGCCCTGGAAGGTCAGCAGCGAAGCGATGTTGATGATCTTCCCCGCACCCCGCTCGGCCATGCCCCTGGCAGCGGCCTGACTGAGGAAGAACAGCGTCTTGAGATTGGTGTCGATGACCGCGTCCCAGTCCTCTTCGGAGAACTGGAGCAGGTCGTCGCGGCGGATGATCCCGGCGTTGTTGACGAGAATGTCGATGCGCCCCAGCTCTGCGACGGTCTCATCGACGACGCGCTGGACTGGAGCGATTGTGGAGAGATCGGCCCTGATGTTAACGGCCTTGCGTCCGGTCGCGGCAATTTTCTCCAGCGTTTCGGAAGGTTCCGAGCGCCCCGCGACGGCAACGTCGGCACCGGCCTCGGCAAAGGCGACCGCGATCGCCTGTCCGATACCCGTATTGGCGCCGGTGACGAGCGCCGTCTTGCCGGTCAGATCGAAGGATATGGCCATGTCCTGTCCTCTTGCCCGAATGCTTACTTGAGCTGGCAGATGTCGAGGACGTTCATGTCCGTATAATCGAGGTTCTCGCCACCCATCGCCCAGATGAAGGCGTAGGACTTGGTGCCCGAACCCATGTGGACGGACCACGGCGGCGAGATCACGGCTTCCTCGTTCTCGATGACGATGTGGCGCATCGCTTCGGGCTCGCCCATGTAGTGGAACACGCGGTCGCCGCCCTGCAGATCGAAGTAGAGGTAGATCTCGCTGCGACGGTCGTGGAGATGCGGGGGCATCGTGTTCCACACGCTACCGGTCTCCAGAACGGTCAGCCCAAGCAGAAGCTGCGCGCTTTCGCACACGCCGGGGATGACCAACTGATAGATCGTGCGATGGTTGGAGTTGGCCAGATCGCCGCGCTCCAGCGGGTTCGCCTCGGCCAGCGTGATCTTCTTGATCGGGCACACCTTGTGGGCCGGAAGCGAGGCAATGTAATAGCGCGCTTCGGCGCCTTCGAAGATGACCTCGTTCGTGCCCATCGGCACGTAGAGGCACTCCTTGTTGCCCATTTCGTATCGCGTACCGTCAACGACAATCGCGCCGGGGCCGCCGATGTTGACGATGCCAGCCTCGCGCCGTTCGAGGAAGGGGTGGCCCTTGGCCGAGGCGGGCTCGCTCTGTTCCGGCAGCTTGATCGAGCCGCCAGCCGGAACCGCGCCGCCGATCACGAAACGCTCGTTATGAGAGTAGTTCAGGCAGACTTTGCCGGGCTCGAACATGCTGCCAACCAGATAGCGATCGCGCAGGTCCTCATTGTCGACGCACTGCATCATGTCGGGGTGCGTGGCGTGATAGGTCTTCTCAAACATGGGACTCTCCGAAAATTCGTGTTCTTGTCGCCGGTTATAGCGCGCTCATGGGGAGTGAAAGGCTTAATCCCGCGATATGGAATTAAGGTTCACATTGCGATGCGGGTGAAGCTCGGATGCCGGATCATCGCTGAGCGGATTGCGACCCCAGAGTTGATCGTATCGCCAGCCGGACAGGTCTTCGACCACGCGTCCCGCTTCCGGGCTCGATGGCGCTCGGTGTCCGGCGCGCAGATGCTCGATTTCAGCCATGAGGATGGCGTGCGTCTTGGGCGAAAGGCGAAAGCGTGTGGATACCAGAATGCCGAAAATCAGCATGGCGACGGTGCCGAAGCCCAGCAGCGCAGCAATCGTGACGACGGCATCGTCGGATTGAACCTGCGCCCCTGAAACAAATCCGCCCGCTTCCATGACGATGCCGACGCCGGCGACGGCAGCAGCCTGGGTTGCCTTGCGCACAAAAGTCATGACGCCTGCAAAAGCACCCTCACGGCGACGTCCGGTCACGATCTCGTCGACATCGGCCATGTAATTGTACGTGGCCCATGGGATGTAGTTGAGCGCCCCGCGACCAAGGCCCGCAAGCACGATGGGTGCCCAGATGATCGGGCCGCTCGCAGAAATGCCCATGGCCCAGAGGAATACCAGCATCAGCGCGCCCGCCGCGAACGACGCCGCCGCGATCTGGTAGGCCATGGAGGGGGATGCCCGCAGCGCCATGTTGATCGCCACGATTACCGCAACGAACTGGACGATGTACATCGTGCCCAGAAGGCCCGAGGCCACAGCGGTCGATCCTGCCAGCGCGAAGATCACGAAGAAGGTGAAGGCGGCGTTGAAGATATCCTGGCTGATATAGCCGCCGAGATACATGCCCAGATGCAGCCGGAACGCCCGGATGCGCATCGTCGAGAACAGATTGCGATACAGGGCCTTGATCGCGTCGAGGGGACTGGCAGCCTGTGACTTGTGTGCCTGGGCCGGATCAGCGGCGGCAGGGATATGCCGCTCCCAACTGACCGCCCACAGACAGGCGGCGGTCGCCATGAACAGCACGGCGAAGATGCAGCCCATGTAAAAGAACGTCGCGGCGCTGTCGCGGCCCAGCGCGGTGATGAGCCAGAGCGGAAGAAAGCCGGCAAGGATCGCGGCGGCCTGGCCGAACAGGATACGCGATCCGGCGAACTTGGCTTTCGTGCGGTAATCGCTCGACATTTCTGCCGCGAGTGTCTCGAACGGGATGATCTCCATTGCGTAGACCAGTTCGAACAGCACGTAGCTGACCAGATAGTACCAGAAATGCATGCCCGGCAGCCACATCAGGGCAAAGCTGGGCAACAGGGGAATGGCAGCGAGGATGAAGAACCGGCGGCGTCCAAATCGACGCCCGAGTGCGGTCGCGCCGAAGTGATCGGAGATATAGCCGATCATCGGCGACGCGAAAGCATCGAGCACGCGGGCGACGGCGAAAATCAATCCGGCTTCAGCAGCGGAAAGTCCGCAGAACTGGGTGTAGAAGATCAGGACCCAGCCGGAAATCACTGCCATCGAGCCCGCGCCCAGCACGTCGTTCGAGCCGTAGCCGAGATACGTTGTCAGGCGCACCTGTCGCGTGGGTCTGCCGTCTTGTTCGGGCATCGCGGGCATCCTCTACCATGGTTTGCCGGTTGTCCGGCTCTGGCGGCGCGGTCTCTTGGGGGACCGCTGTCGCCTTTTCTTGTCGGAGTTAATGTGCCGCACCGGAGCGCGACGTTTCAAGTCAAATATAGCTGCGCAGGAATTCGCCGAGCGCGCAGATCGCCAGACTCTGGCCATAGGGCATCGAGGTGAGGGCTATGTCCTTGTAGAACTGCATCGTGTCACCCATCGCGGTGCCGAAGCTCACCTGCTGAAGTTCGCCGGTCTCGTCGATATTGGCGAGCACGCCCTTTACCGCCGCGATGCCCACGGCCTCGTAATGGCGGGGCAGATAGCCCTTGCGCACGGCCTTCAGGATTCCATACGCGAACCCGGCGGTGGCCGAAGCTTCCAGATAGCTCGTCGGATCGACGATGAGCGTGTGCCACAGGCCGGTCTCTGCATCCTGCGTCTCTGCCAGCGTCTTTACCTGCGCGGTGAGTGTGTCGATCAGGAAGGTGCGGAAGGCATCCCCTTCGGGCAGGTTCAGGATCTCGATGATCTCGGGAATGGCGATCGTCACCCAGCAGTTTCCGCGCGCCCAAAGCGCTTCGGCGAAGTTGTGGCGATCGGTGAAGTCCCAGCCGTGGAACCACAGCCCGGTCTTACGATCGAACAGGTATTTGATGTGAACGAGGAACTGGCGCTTGGCTTCCTCGACATACTGCGGGCGGTTCAGCAACAGGCCGATCTTGGCGAGCGGCAGCACCGACATCATCAGGGTGTCGTCCCACATCTCGCCCGGATTTTCGTCATTATAGACGATGTGCTGGAAGCCGCCTTCCTCGGTCTTGGGCAATCCATCGGGCGCCATCAGCCATTCGGCCCATGTATCCAGATAAGGGATGTAGCGCGGGTCCGGCTCGTACTCGTAGAGATAGGCGAGTGTGATGAACGGGGCCATCGTGTTGATGTTCTTGGTCGGCGTGCCTTCGGCGAAGCGATCCTCGAACCATTGCTTGATGATGCTCAATGCCTTGTCATCGCCGGTCTGCTCGAAATAGCGCCACATGCCGAAGAGGCCGACGCCGTGGGTCCATTCCCATCCGGCCCAGCCCTTGGTGTCGATCACGCGACCGTCTTCGAGGTGCAGGAGGAATTCGCCGGTCTCGTCCTTGATGTTGACGAGGTTGTCCATCAGCAGGTCGATGGAGCGGACGATGTCCTCGCGCGGAATGTCGTGCGTAAGGGCGGCCAAGTGGGGTCTCCTGAAAGTCCCGGCGGCATGCGTCTCGCGCGGGAGGGAAATGGGATTGAGAATGTTCATTTGAGCTGTTCCGGTGTCCGGGGAGCATCGACCATGTGGACCGGCAACCCGCCGCGCGAATTGCGCAGCGTGACGAGGCGAACTGCCTCCAGTGCGTCGCCAGAGGCACCATCGGATGTCACAGCCAGAGCCAGCGTGTTGGTGCCGTGGTGGTTGAGGATACCTTCCGGCACCGGGAATGTTCGTTGGGGCCGACATGGGCGATGAATTGCCCCATGTTCCAGCCGTTGACGAACACCAGCACGCGGTAGCGGCCGGGAGAGCGGGGCGTCTCGCTGTCGCCGATTGATACGCCGATCGTGGCGTCCTGCCCTTGGGAACTGCAAGATCGAAGCGGGTGCGATACCAGGTGGTGCCGGGCTTTACCGTGGCCGCAGGAAGGCTGGCGCTTTGCCACTTCGTGTCGTCGAAGTCAGGCAGATGCCAGCCGATGCGTTCGCCATAGAGGCCACCGTTGTTGGCAGGGCCACGCGTAGGATCGGGAAGATCCTCGCCGCCGCGGGCACCTTGAATCTTCCATGTGATAGGAACCGCGAAGCTGCGCCCGCCGGGGCTGGCGAGCGAGGCCGAGATCAGCCCGCGCGCTTCCTTGTGGAAGTCATCGGAATCGAGATCCCAGTTGTGTCCGTCGCTGCGTGTCATGACCGAGATGACGTGCGTTCCGGGCGTGCGGGCACTGTCCGGCAGTGTAAATGTCTTCATGCCGGTCGTGATCGGGCGGGGCAGGCCGCCGGGCGTTTCCGACTCTCCGATGAACTGGCCGTCGATCCACACCTGCAGGAGACCGGCGCCGCCCAGCCCGTAGGCCAGTGTCAGGTCGCGAGCCGCGTCGGCGCCTTCGTAGCGGCCGCGATACCACACGTCGCCATCGTGGAAGCCATAGGCGTCCATGGCCATGTCCGGCTGGCCATCGGGGCGTGCGGTAGTGCTGGCGCCGCGTTTGCTGCCGACCGGTTGCCATGAACTGTCGTCGAAACCGGGCGCGGCTTCGGGTGAACCTTGAGCCATGCGCCAACGGTCGAGGCTGGGTAGCGTGATCGGAGCGGGGCCGAGCAAAGGCCGGTTCGACGCGAGGCTGCCCGATGCAGTTGGTTTCACCGGAACGGCTTCGCCATCCCAGCGGACTGAACGTATGGTGCCGGGAGCCCAGACTTCCAAAGGCGTGCTGTCACTGGTGTCGCCGGTCAAAGCGAGAACCGGCCCCTTGATCGCTGCGCTGCGCACGACTTCAGGTCCACGAACCAATAGCGCACCGGCACTGGTCGCAATGCGCGTGTAAAGTTGCGCTTCCGCCTCATCGGTGAGCAGCAGCGTGAGGGCAGGGCGTCCGCCGCCGGACATGCGCACTACGGTCCGGCCCTGATGCGTGTAAGTGAGTTTCAGGTCGCCCGTGGCTGCGTTGAAGGTGCTCTGTGCCTTGCCTTCGACTATGTCGACCTTGGGCGGCGATGCATAGCGCAGCACGGTCTCGCCGGGTTCCCCTTTGCGACCATAAAGGAGCAGAAGGTCAGCACTTCCGGTTTTGGAGGCTGATTGCAGTTCCGAGGTCGAATAGACCAGGCGCTGTCCGCCGAGATTGACGCCCGCGATCAGCCATTTGGCATCGAAGCCATTGAGTTGCAGCGGAAGAGTGTAGTGTCCGTCCGGAAGATCGGCGGTGACAGTGAAGCGGTCGTTGCCGTCGCCGTTCGATGGCTTGTGCGTGACCATCAGGAACCGCGCGTCGGTTTCCGTGCTCCTGTTGTGGTAGACCTGAACCGACGGCGAGGAAATCTCGACTGGTCCTGCCGGGACCATGCCTGCAAGGTCCGGCACCGAGGCGATAAACTCGCCCAGCTGCTTCATCTCCAGCGCCTTGGGCCGGATGTTGCGCGGCTCGGAAATGGCGGCGCCGTAGTCGTAGCTGGTGAACACCACGGGAGCAGGCAACCAGCCCCAGCTGGTGCCGCCGTAGGTCATATAAAAGCTCTGGATGTCGATGCCGTTGGCAAGGTTGGTGCCGTAGAACACCCGCTGGTAGCGATTGCCGCGCTGGATCGCGTTGCATTCGTAGTTGCCGTTCGAGCCCCAGTAATCGAACCAGCCGCCGCCGAATTCCGCCAGAAAGCCAGGCGTTCTGGGAGATGCGGAGGCGCCGCCCTTTGCTCCGCCGGGACCGTAGAAGCCCCAGTCGGGAGCAGCGGACCCGCGCGTCGGCTTGCCGGCCACGGTGCAGGTGCCGCCGGGGTAGCCGTCGAAGGCATAGAGGTTGTTCGGTCCCTCTACGGTTTTCTCGACGCCGGAACTTTTCGGGACCCAGTAGCCGTTGCGGCCCTGGTCGTTGTGGAAGATCGGCACGGTGATGCCGTCCGCACGAGCCTTGGCGTAGAGGTGGTCCATGTAGCGACGCTGCGCAGGTGTGGTCAGAGCCAGTTCGTTCTCGATCTGGTGGAGGATCACTGTCCCCACGTGACCATGCCCGTCGCCATTGATCTGGTGCCGGGCGATGATCGCATTGACGTGATCCAGCCACTCGTCGGCGGCGGCCATGTATTCAGGATCGTCGGTGCGGGCGCGGGCCTTCTGGTTGACCAGCCAGCCGGGAAAGCCACCGCGCGAAAGCTCGGCGTTCACGTAAGGCCCGGCGCGGGTGATGACGTAGAGGCCTTCCTCCTGCGCCATGTCGAGCAGCCGGTCGAGATCGCGGATACCGCTGAAATCGTACACGCCCTGCTTGGACGAGTGATAGCCCCAATCGAAATAAAGCGCGACGGTGTTGAAGCCGCTCGCCTTCATCTTCTGCAGCACATCGCGCCACAAGTCGGGGCTGGGCAGGCGGAAGGGATGGAACTCGCCCGACCAGATGACCTGCCGCTTGCCGTCGATCATCAGCGAGCGGGCATCGTAGGACACGCGCCCGAATTTCTGCACGGGCGCCGAAAGATCGGGCAACGCGCGCGCCTCTTGCGCCATCGCGACCGGGGCACTGACAACCGGCGCGATCAAGGCGCTGGACAGCATCAAGAGGGAGGAGAAGGCGCGCGGCATCATGGGGTCAATCCATGTGGAACATGAGCGGCAGGGCGCGTTCTTGTGGCCGGTTGTCGGGCTCGACCTCCATCAGCGGCGCCATGTATTCCCACCAGCGCTGCATCACAGGATGATCGGGCAAGGTCTCGCGACTGTTGTTCTCTTCGAGGCGGAGGACGGCAAACAGTGCGAGCGTCTCTTCGTCGAGGAAGATCGAGTAATTGCGGATGCCGGCCTGATGCAGCAGTTCGGCAAGCTCGGGCCAGATTTCATCGTGGCGACGGCGGTACTCATCGAGGTTGCCGGGCTTCAGCCGCATTCTGAAAGCGTGGAGCTGCACGATCCCTGTCCTCTTCCCTGATCGATTTATGGTTTCATTATTTGGTTGTATGTTCCGCATGATGGTAATCATCATTTGGGCATGCGTCAATCGCCGGGTCAGTTGCCTTTCGGCTTTTCCGTGGCGTGGCCGAGGCTTTCGAGCGTTTTCAGCGTTTCGGGTGGCGGAGGATGGGCCGGATCGAACGGCGGCGCGGTGATGTGCGCGGCGAGGGCGGGAATCGACTCGCGGATACGTTCGGCGACGGCACTGGCCAGCAGCAGCGCGCCGTAGTTGTCGTTGTGGGTCCTGTCCGCACCATCCATGGCAAAGGCGCGGGGCGAAACGTCGGGTCCCAGGGCCTCATAGATCGCGCGGCTGTCGGCGTTTAGGTCGATCAGCGGCACATGCTCCTGCGCCGCCACCTGCCGGACCGCTTCGGCATAAGTGCCGAGCGTATCGGTGATGTGCCCGGCGGCATCGAAGTTGCGGCGCTCCGGCGATGTCACCAGCACCGGATTTGCACCGCGCGCGCGGGCTTCGGCGATGTAGGCGCGCAGATAGGCGGGGTAGGTCGTCTTGGGATCGAGATAGGTCAGCGGCCAGTTCTGCTTCTGGTCATTGTGACCGAACTGGATGAACAGCCAGTCGCCCGGCTGGATGCGCGACAGCACTTTGGCCAGTCGCAACTGGGCGAGCAGCGACTTCATCGTGCCGCCGGACTTGGCGTGGTTCGACACCGCCACGCCATCGTCGAACAGCGCGGGGAGAGCCTGGCCCCAACTGGCATAGGGCTCGGCGTACTGGTCCGCGACCGTCGAATCGCCAACGAGGTAGATCACCGGCGTGCGCGCGGGCTCGATGCGAATCGAGTACACGGCGGGCGCGCCGAGAAATTCGAGGCTGAGCCGGTCGTCCCAGTCACGGCTGGCGATGTCGTCGGCATCCAGCAGGACGTGATCGGCAAGGCTCGGCGCGCCGTGCGGATCGGTGGGGAGATCGGGGCGCCGCACATCGACGAGGAAACTGCGCGTCACGCTCTGCCCGGCACGGGTGGCTACGTCGCGCAGCATCAGGCGGCGGCTTTCCGCCTTGACGGTGGTGTGCGCCGCGCGCCGGGAATCGCCGAGCGTCACCGTGACGCGATAGAGCCCCTCGGGCACGGCGACGGACCAGACGAAGCCTTGCGCGGAATCGATCGCCTCGATCCCGCTTCCGCCCGGCGTGTAGGCTGCCAGCCGCGCCGGATCGCCGATCGGATAGGTCCGTGCCGCAGGCGCCGCGACCGATGCAGCAGCGGCCTTTGCTTGCGCCATGGGAACTCCAGTCAGGGCGATGCCGACAAGACCGGCGAACAGGGGGACGAGGAGCGCCGCGCGCATCGGCAGGAAGGGCATGTCCGCAGGTCTCTCCGCATTCGGGGCATCGTCGGGCTGGTTGTCGTCGGGCCGAGCATCGTCGAGCTGAGGCAGGGCAACGGACGGGTTGACAGCGGAACCGGGATGCGATCTTATTATGTGCAACAGGGTTCCACAAAATGGAACTTGAAGCAAGTCCGATTCCTGTTCTTGGCGGGCAGAGAATCGGAAGAATGCAGCATCGGGAGAGGGTGTCCGGTTCGTGTGTGGGCCGGGCATCTGGCGGGGTGGTAATCCCGGACCAGACCTCGCCACGTTCCCGATCCTGCAAGGGGCTCCGGTGCGACCTTCCCAAGTCGGAGCCCCGGCCGGATGCTGGACCTCTTTGGCGCTTCGGGGCGCGAAAGGGTCCGGCATCTACGGCTTCCCGCCCCTTCCGCGCTGCGCGCTTCATCTTCGTAAGATGACACTCTGGTTGACACAGTTGACACGGTTCAGGGATGAAATGTCACCTTGCCCCTGACTGGCGGATTTCCGCGCCCAAAGCGTCACCTTGCGGGGCACGGAGCAGCACTGCCAAAGTGACATGTGTCACCTTGACGCAAGCAGATCGATTACCGTTTCGAGAGCACGGCAGGGGGCGGCGAAGATAGGGGCGCATTCCCGAAGGATACCCCGAACGTTACCCTGTAGGAAAACGCGGGGGGCGCCGGACCTTCCCGCCCGATGTTCAGGCCCCCCAGTGCTCAAGTCAAAGCCAGCAGCCTTGCCCCTTCGGCAGCATTCACCCGCACGACCGAGCCATGGCGCGCGCCCGGCGGCATCTGCAGCAGGGGCGAGGCATCGCGCCAGTGGACCATATCGCGGGTGACGGCCGCGCCCCAGCGCCCGTCGCGATAGACGTCGTACCAGCACAGCAGTTCGTCGCCCACGCGAAGCGTCATCGGCCCTTCCACCCAGCTGTCGGTAAACGGTTCGCCCAGTTTGCCGAACGGGCCGAGCGGGCCTTTGGCAAGTGCGGCACGCAGCCACTTGCGGGGCGGCTTGACCGTCTCGTCTTTGACCACCAGCCACAGCGAGCCGTCCGGTGCATGGGCAAAGGTGCCGTCGATCACGCTGAAGCCGGGATCGTAGAGCACCTGCGCGGGCGTGAACGTCTGGAAATCGCGCGTGGTGGTGGACCACAGGCGGTGGTTGTAGCCGCCTTCCGATGTGCCCGCCGTTTCGAGGAAACGCCCTTCGACCGTGCTCGACCAGAACAGCACCCAGCGCCGGTTCGCGGCATCGTAAATCGCCTCGGGCGCCCAGCAGTTGCGGGTGCCCTCGATGCCCGCCATCACCGGCAGCGCCTGCTGGTCGGTCCAGGTCACGAGATCGCGGCTGACCGCATGGCCGATGGTCTGGCCGTCCCATGCCGTGGTCCACACGCAGTGCCAGAGCGGCTCGGTTTCCGTCCCGCGAAACAGGAACGGATCGCGCAGCAGTTTTTTCTCGCCCACTTGCGGGACCAGCACCGGGCGTCCTTCGAGCAGCGAGCGGAAAGTGTAACCATCCTCGCTGATCGCCAGCTTCATGCCGTCGGCCTCTCCCTTGCCGGTACTGAAATAGGCGAAGACGATCGGGCCGCTGCGAGACGACTGTGCTGCGAATGCGTGCGTGCCGGTGAGTGAAAGGCCGATCCCGAGACCCAGCCCCGCGCAAGCCGTGCGACGGTCAAGCCGGATCATCGATGGCCCGCCGGGGGTATGAGATCGACATGGGCCGGGGCATTGCGATCGACACTGAGCACGCCATCACTCTCCTTCAGTTCCGCGATCTGCAGGGCCGTGTGCCGTCCGTAATCGGGCTGTGTCTTCGTCCGGTTCTCGCCGCTCTGATGGACGAAATAGACGATCCACGCGCGTTCGCCAGAGACAATCACGTCCGGGTGCTGTCCCTTGGCGCGGTCGGTGGGCGCAGTTCCGGCATCGGCGAGGATATAGCCGGGCTGGGTGCTCCAGTGCTCGCCGTCGGTGGAGGACATGACAAGCAAGCCTTTCCACGCATCGGAGACCAGCCACCAGCGGTTCTTCCAGAAGAACGCCTTGGGGCCTTCGCCGGGCGTTTGCGTCAGGCGATCCTTCACGGTCCAGTGAACCAGATCGGGGCTGTCGGCAGTGCGGATCGCCTTGCCCATGCGCTCGTCGTTGAAGAACAGGCGATAGCCGCCGCCGGGCAGGGCAACGACGCTGGGATCGATCACCCGGTCGGCGCCAAGGTCCAGCCGCTCGCCACAGGTCCAGTGCGCCAGATCGCGGCTGGTCAGGTGGACGATGAAGCGCGGTGCTTTCCAGTCGCGGAACACGCCGGGCACCACCGTTACCCACATGTGATAGAGGCCGCCGAAGCGCTCCACATCGGGCGCCCACAGCGTCTCACCGGTGCAGCTTGCAGGGATGGCGGCGGTCCCGCCATAGCGCCAGTGGACACCATCCTTGGAGCGCGCGGTGCCGATGGCGGTACCATGAACCCAGCGCACGTCGTCCTTGTCGTCCATCGGCAGGTCGGCGCGGCGGTTTGTGTAAAACATCACCCACTCGCGCTTGGCCGCGTCGTAGATCGTCGAGGGATCGGCGGCGCCATCGTGGACCGGATCGCGGAACAGCGGCTTGGACGCCACATCGTCCGTCCGCAGCGGGGCGATGCGGAAGTTGCGGATCTTGAGGTGGCTCTTGGTGGTGCGCAGCGCGAACCAGCCCGCGCGATAGGGATCGGCATCGTCGAGCGCGAACAGCGGCTTGCCGTCGTATTCGACAGTGATGTGCCCACCCTCGGCCGTCAGTCGCACATGGGTCCAGCGGTTGGGCTGGAGCCGCGAGGCGGGATCGGCGCGGTCGTTGCCGGGCAGCAGCGGGCGGTCGCCCGGCTTGCCGACATAGCGGCGCAGGCGCGTGGTGGTGTTGCGGTTGCCGCCGATGCCGACGTAGTAGGTCTTGAGCGTATCGTAATCCGCAAAGGCGCCGCTGCGTCGACGGGTGAGGGGGAGCCGTTCGGCACCGCGGGATCGCTCGCCATCCAGAACGCGTTGACGTCGCTGACGGCATCGTTCGGACCGCCTGCGGAAACCGCCATCACGTCGTAATCGATGGCGACCGGCCCGCTCAGCTTGCGCTTCCACCACACCGAGATGCCTTGCGGGGTGTCGATATCCATCACGCCGCCGGACACCGTGACATGGCCTTTCGCGCCCGCCTCGGATTCGACGCTCCACCCGGCAAGCCCGTGGCGGAAATCGTCTGTTGACGCAGGAGATGCCGCGCCGGTCAGGACGAAGGCGGCGAGCAGCGCGGCAGCGGCCTGTTTCATGTCAGCAGGTCTCCGATCAGCGTCAGGTTCACGCCTGCCGCGATGCCCCATTGTGCGGCATCGTTGGTGGAGACTTCCGAGATCTCGTCGATGGGCTTAAGCACAGCGGCGCCATCGACCTTGTGGCTGCCGCGCGACTGGTCTCGGCCCGCACGGTCGCCCGCGCCGAAGAACTCGCTCCAGGCGCGCTTCGCCAGCGCCGGATCGTTGCGCTGCACGGCGGCATAGGCGGTGAAGCGCGAGTGCGCCTGATTGAGCGCGCGGCCCTTGCCGGCAGAGCCGGTGGCGGCGCGGAACTCGGCCTCGGGCGCGTTATAGAGCGCGCAATAGTCGAGCCAGGCCTTACGGTATTCGGGCTCGTCGACCAGTTCGAGCAGTTCCGCCGTCGTCTCGAACACGCCGAACACGCCGTTGAGATGGCTCATGCTGACCTCGGTGCCGGGGCCGAGGAAGCGCCCGGTGGCAAGGTCATAGTTGGCGCCGCCTGCGAACCAGCCCTTGGGCAGGCCCGCGATCGAGCGCATGCCGGTGGTGATCCGGTCACGCCAGCGCTTGTCGCCGGTGCGCTCCCACTCGGCCAGCCAGGCCGCGATCAGCGAGCCCCAACTGGTGCCGAACTGGAGGAACACCTGTCCCTTGGGCAAGGGCTCGGTATTGACGACCGCGCCGGTGCCGCCGGGCGGGTTGTTGTCGCCCTCGCGGTGCATCACCTTGCGGCCGATATCGACATGCTGGAGCGTGTAGTCGCCATCGAGGCACTCGCGCATCAGGTCGCCGCAGCGCTCGTCGGTGGTGAGAAAGTAGTAGAACCGGCGATAGGCCGCGTTCGAGATGCGCGGTTGCTTGGAGCTGTCGCCCCAGTGCTGCACGCCGTGGCGGGTGCCGAGGCCCTTGAAGCGGCCCATGTGGTATACGTCGACCTCGCCGGTGTGGCGCGTCATCGCCTCGGCCATGCGGAACACGTCGGCCCGGCCCGAGCGCAGGAAGGCGAACCACAGCCACAGGTCGCTCGACAGCTCGCTGTTGTCCCATGCGAAGCCGCCGATATCGTAGCGCCAGACGTGGCGGTCGTTATCGTAGGTGTGCATGATATCGCCGTAGTTCCAGAAGCCGTACCAGCGCCGCTGGTCGATCTGGCCGAGGTAGAAATCGACCTCGCGCTTCGCCCGCGTCTCGATCTGGGCGTGGCGACCGGCGCCATCCGTGATCGGGCTCCACGGCCCGAAGATCCGCGCCGAATGGACGCGTGCGACATTGGCGATCAGGCGCGGCGGCTTGGCGAGGGTGTCGGCCATCTGCGCCAGCCGTTCGCGCGGGGCGTTGCGGGCAGTGCCCAGAGGCGGAACTCCATGGTGCGCGCGATGCCCATCGCATCGCCCCAGCCGGGCTCGTAGTCCTCGTACGTCACATCGAGGCCGAGGTTCTGCTTCTCGTAGGTCTCCATGCCCATGACGTCGTGATAGAAGCGCAGGTCCATCGCCGGGGCATCGGGCGCGTGATACCACACCGCAAAGCGCGCGGTGTCGCTGGCGGCATCGGTAATGTCGAGGCCGACCGGGCAGCGCTGCCAGAAGTCGTGCATTCCGAACGCCACGCCGCCCGACGCGCCACCGATATAGCCAAGCCCCGGCGCCCGTCCGGCGCTGTCGACGTCGATCCAGCCGCAGCCCGGTTTGGTGCGCTTGATGATCGAGAACCCGTCGGCATTGGGCTGGCGCAGGCGGAAGTCGCCCCAGGTCGGAATATATTGTAGCTTCTCGCGCACCGTCGCCGCCATCTGGTCGAGCGGCGGCACCTTCTCGCCCGCGACCTGCGCCGTGCGGAAGGCCTTGCCGGGATCGCGGCGCAGTCCGGTGAGCGGCATGACAGCCTCGCCCAGCAGGCCGCCATCTTCGCCCGCGATCCGCACATGGCGGTCATAGGGCGCATCGTGCATCGGCACCGCGCCTTCGAGGCCGAGGCCGCGGATGAAGCGCTTGGCGGGATCGCCGTCGAACACCATCGAATGGACGATGCGCACCGAAGCCGAGCCTGCGTGGAAATAGAGCCGCGCGGTGAACGGCAGCCATTCGCCTTCGCTGCCCGCGTGCTTGCCGCTGACCCGGACGACCGCGCGCAAGGGGCCGCTCTGTTCGACCTCTGCCTTGTCGATGGCGCTCGTCCAGCGTGAAACCACCGGTGCGCCGTTTCCTTCATCGTCGGCCCGATCCTGCGCCGAGGCGACCAGCCGCACCGTCTGGAGCACCTCGCGCCCGCCCGCGCTGGCTGAACGGATCAGCGCTTCGCCCGAGCGGCCGATGGTCCACACGGTATCGCCAACCGTCACGATCACGGCATCGCTGCTCTCGCGCACGGAGAGGCCGGCGGCAAGCTTGCCCTTGCCGGGAACGACAGTCAGGCCTTTCGAAAGGCCGCCGTTTGCGGCGATGGCATGGCCGGTCCACTTGATCGAGCCATCGGGCCAATAGGCGAGCGGCCAGGTCTGCACCGCTTCGGCAGTGCCGCCAGCGCCTTGCAGGACATAGCCGCTCTTGGATAGCCGCGTGCCGCGCGGCCAGGGCTGGCCCCAGCTCATGCCCTCATGCGCAGGCGGTGGCGTGCCGTCGATCCATACCGTGTCGTCACCGGGGGCGATCTGCGAGCCGAGCGGTTCGGTCGTGGGAAGAGGGGCAGGAGCCGGGATCGCTGCGCCTGCACCCTCGGCAAACAGCGCCATGCTGCCGGCTACAGCCGAAGATGCCAGAATCTGGCGGCGGCTCAGAACGAGCTTGTCCATTGTCTCTCCCATGAAGTGCGGCGCCAGGGATTCGGTCATGTGGTGCCTTATGTGGGACGATATTTCATCATGTGGATTGCATCGTCAACGGGCTGCATGCAGGTATTTGCAGTCGCAACGATTGCAGGCGGAATGCGCGGCAAGCTGCGACACGGATAAATCTCAATCAATGCTATAGAATATAAGGCGTTGGATAGTTTTAGTTTGGATGCGGCGCCCCGGCCGTGACGGAAGGAGAAGCCCTTCCGCCACGGTGTGCGGGCTTTGCGCGTTACCGCGAACCGTCCTTGCGCGCGCCGAGGTAGAAGCCGGGGTGCGGCGGCTGGTTGTAGGCGGTGTTCTGCCACGCGATCGAGAGCCGGTAGGTCGGGTCCTGCATCAGCGTGACCATGCGGTGCGTGGTGGGATAGGGCGTGGAATAGATCCGCAACTCGCGATTGTCGGCGCTGCGCCAGACCACTTCCTCGCGCCAGTCGCCCAGAATGTCGGCGGAAAGGGCGGGTGTCGCCTTGGTCGAGTTGTTGGAGGCAAGGCCGGTGGGTGAGAGCAGCGGCACCGATACGCCGTCCTGCCAGTCCCACTTGTAGATGGTCGTGCCGTCGAGCAGTTCGCGCAGCAGGTCGCCGTCCCACCAGATCGCGAAGTTGGTCTGCTTGGGATGCGGGCCGATGGGCTTGCCCGCCGTGTCGAACAGGTCGGGTGAGTTGGAACCCCAGAACTCGGCACCCCAGTGTCGCGGGTCGATATCGGCGGCGAGGCCGCGCCCGGTGTCGGTCTCGGCGGGTTTCGACCACAGCACTTCGCCGGTGCGCGCGTCGAGCAGGCCCGATCCGATGTGGCCGTTGCTGCGCACTTCCTCGAAGACGCCGAATTTTTCGAGGCCGGGGCGGGCGGGGTCGAGGTCGCTCACATGCATGGCATCGCCGTGGAACAGCGGGTCGGTCCACAGGCCCTTGCCGTTGTCGTCGATGGCCATCGATCCGTAGATCACCTCGTCGCGTCCGTCGTTGTCGACATCGGCCACGGCGAGCTGGTGGTTGCCGCGATTGCCATAGTCCTGATTGCCAGGTGTCGCACTGTCGAACAGCCAGCGCTCGGTCAGCTTGCCGCCGCGCCAGTCCCATGCCGCCAGCGCCGTGCGGGCATAGTACCCACGCCCGAACACCATGCTGGGCAGATGGCCGTCGAGATAGGCGACGCCCGCCAGGAACCGGTCCGAGCGGTTGGCGTATCCATCCCCCCAACTGGCGGCGAGTTGCTCGGGCGTGGGATTGCCGCCGGGATAGCGCGGCGGATCGTAAGGGGCGGTGGCCAGCGCCTTGCCGGTCAGCCCCTCGAACACGGTGAGATATTCGGGGCCGCGCACGATCCGTCCCTTCATCTGGGCAACCATGGTGCCATCCGCCAGCACCTTGGCGCCGGTGCGGTCGCGCTGGGCAACCTCGCCATCATGGCTGCGCCAGTCGGCCTTGGCATCGCCGATCGCCTTGCCGGTGCCGTCTATTGTGCCGTCCGCCGTCTTCATCGCCACTTCGGCGCGCCCGTCGCCGTCGAAATCGTAGACGAGGAACTGGGTATAGTGGGCGCCTGCGCGGATGTTGGGACCAAGGTCGATCCGCCAGAGCCGCGTTCCGTCGAGGCGGTAGGCATCGAGGAAGACATCGCCGGTATAGCCGCTCTGGCTGTTGTCGTGGCTATTGGTCGGGTCCCACTTCAGGATGATCTCATAGCGTCCGTCGCCGTCGAGATCGCCCACGCTGGCATCGTTGGCGGTGTAGGAATAGGCTTGTCCATCGGGCGTGGTGCCGGACGGCGGCGGGGTGAGCGGGATCGAAAGATAGCCGTTAGGGAACGCGATGGCCGGGGTAGGCTTGGTGCGCTCTCCCAGCCTCTGTACCGCGTAGCTGTCTTTTCCCTGACCTTGCGGATCATGCCAGGCGCTGGCTTCCAGCGGCGTGGTGGTGTGGACGAGCTTGCCGTTCCGAAAGATCTGGAAGCGGGCATTCTCGGGGTCCTGCTTCAGGAGGCGCCAGTCCACCAGCATGCCGCCGCCCTGCGCGGGAACGGCTACCGCGCCCCGGTCGAGATGCTCCGGTCCCACCCGTTGGGACTTGGTCTGCGCATATGCCGTTACGGGAATGGCTGTCAGCGCGGTCGAAACGAGCAGCGAAACTGCCGGAAATGAGCGGATTCTTGCGTTCATGGCTTTGCTCTCTCCCTACTAATTCTATTTTGGTCCAAAATATAAAATTGCATCCCACATAAAGGGAGAATAAGTCTGGGTCCAGAAACTGATTCGAGCAACGGACCAAAAGCGTCCGATGGCGGTTCGAACAGAAAAAGAGGGGGAGAGGATATGCTCAAGCATGTCACTGAAAGTGCGTCCAAAATCCGCACGAAATCCAAGTCGCGTTCCATGGCGGTGGGCGCTTCCGGATTGGCGATCACGATCGCGATGACGGTATCCTCACCGCTCTATGCTCAGACAAGTTCCGGATCAGAGAGTAATCCACCACAGGAAATCGGGGGGCGCGACAAGAGACCGGCCGAGGAACTTGATCGCCGGACAGCAGAGCAGATCATCGGGACGGCGAGCGACATCGTCGTCGTCGGCACCCGTGCCTCGTTGCAGTCGGCTATCAATCGCAAGAAGAATGCAAATACCGTCGTCGATTCGATTGTCGCCGATGATATCGCCAGCTTTCCCGACAAGAATATCGGCGATTCACTTGCGCGCATTACTGGCGTTCAGCTCAGCCGCGACTTTGGCGAGGGAACGCAGGTTTCGATCCGTGGCGTCGAGCCTGACCTCAACCGTGTCGAGATCAACGGCGTCAGCCAGGTCAGCGCCACTGGCGAACGCGCGGGCGATTTTCGCGAATTCGCGACCGAACTGGTCAAGTCGATCGACGTCTACAAGGGCTATTCGGTAAACCTGACCGAAGGCGGTATCGGCGGTACGGTCAGCATCGAGACGCGCAAGCCGCTGGATCTCAAGGGGCCGCTGGCAACCGGCGTGATTTCCGGGCAGCACCTCGACACGACCGAGAACTGGAAGCCGCGCGTCACCTTCGTGGCCGGCACGCCCAAGCTGTTCATCGATGGCCTCGGTGCCATGGTCAACATGACCTACAGCGACGTCAGCACGCGTCAGGACTACATCTCGAACACCAATTGGTCGCGTCTGGCAGACTTCGATCATTCCGATCAGAAGACGGTCGCCGATCCCAAGTACGCAAATTACAATACTTATGCGAGCTGCGCCGGTGTTGGTGGCGCGACTACGGCGGCGGCGACAGCCAATCGTCTGGCTTGCGAAACCCAGTTCTTCGACTGGGCACCCACGGTCCCGCGCTATCGTAACCTGGTGCGGGAAGACAAGCGCCTCTCCAGCGATTTCGTGCTGCAATATCAGGCCGCCCCGAATTTCAAGGCCTATGTCGAGGCGCAGATCAACACGCGCACGCAGAACCTGCAGGACACCAACTATTCGGTGGATCTGACGCGGTTCCAGCGGTTCAATCTTGATCCGCAACTTGCAGCGGGTGCCAATGGCGGAACGTCTCGTCCGCAGGTTCAGCTGGGAACTTCGACGGTCAACGAAAATCACGTCGTGACGAGCCTCACAACGGCCCTCAATGCAGTGAATATCGGTACGGCCGCAGCGCCCAACTATAACGGCGCGGCAAATATCGTCGGCGTGCAGCGTCGCGATTTCAGTTATGACCAGAACTCGAAATACTATTCGGGCGGCTTTACCTGGGAACTGAGCCGATTGAAGTTCGACGGCATGGCATCGTATGCCAAGGCGCACACGGACAGCGAAACCAATCTGATCGCGGTCGGAACGAGCGTTGCCGGGATCGGCATTGATCGTAATAACGCGCTGGGAATTCCGGTTTTCAACTTCCCTTCGAATTTCGATCCGGCAGACCCGAATGTGTACGGGGATCTGACGCGAACGGGGGCGAATGGCCAGGTCCTGCCGATCTATGGGCCGACCCTGCAATATCGCCCGGCCGAGTACAACAACACCGAAATGCAGTTCAAGCTCGATGGCGACTGGGAAATCGACCACCCCATCGTCAACAAGATCGAGTTCGGTATCCAGGGACGTGAGCAGAAGTTTCTGAACTATGCCGGTGGCGGTTCGCGTCTGATCGACCCCACCACGCTGACTTATCAGTCGACTGCGAACGTTTCCTATACGACCGTTATTCAGGATACGCCGGCAGCGCAAAACGGTAACACGTTCTATCTGACACCGGCCCAATACCAGAGCCTGATTACGCAGCTTGGCGGCGTGACCGGAGGCGCTCCGCTGTACTCCGGCTTGCAGAATGCGCCTTCCGGTATTCCGGGGCGGCTAGCCTATCTGAATTTCGACCCCGATGTGCTCTCGCAGTATTATGATCTGTCCGGCTTCGATCATGATCTGGTCAAGGAGGCCAACGGCCTGCCGCAGATTCCGCAGGCCAAGATCACCGAAAAGATTTATGCGGGCTATATCATGGCCGACATCGACATGCCGGTGTTCGGAATGCGCCTGACGGGCAACGCCGGTATCCGCTGGACCCATACCGAGGATACTGGGCTGGGCACGAACATCAGCCGTGTCACGCGCCTCAATGCCAGCGGCGGCACGGAAACGGTCGTGCTGGCAGCGCAGGAAGCCTCGATCAAGAATTCGTACACGGACTGGCTGCCGGCCTTCAACGCCAATCTCGCGATCACGCCGACGCTGTCGTTGCGGGCCAACTATGCCAAGAACCTGGCACGGCCCCGGCCGACCGATCTGGTGCCCAATATCAACTGCCTTGACGACACGACGATTGCGGCGGCTGATGACGTCTGCACCGCAGGTAACCCGGACCTGAAGCCCTATCGTGCGGACCAGTGGGAACTGAACCTTGCCTGGTATCCCAACCCGGACACGATGATCAGCCTGGGATATTACAAGAAGTACGAAAGTACCTTTGTCATTCCGAACGTGCTGCGCAGCGGGGTGGATTTGTTCCACGACGGCATCACCTATACCGTTCGCCAGCCGATCAACGGCTATGGATCGCTGCTCGACGGTGTCGAAGTCAGCGCGCAGACGGTCTTCTCGTTCCTGCCTAAGCCGTTCGATGGCTTCGGTATTACCGGCAACATGACGTATGCCCGCGCGATCCGCACCAACCTGACCAACAGTGCGACGAACGAACCGCTGAAGGAATATCCGGGTCTTTCGACGTACACGTACAATGCGAGCATTTTCTACGACAAGGGCATCCTCAACGCCCGTCTGAACTACAACTATCGCTCGAAGTGGCTGGTGACGGTGCTCGATGCCAACAACGGCAACAATCCGATCTACCGCAAGGGCGAGGGCTATCTTGACGGCAAGATCACGCTGCGCTTCCCCGAGCAGCATTTCAGCGTGTTCTTCGAGATGCAGAACATCCTCAAGGAATATTCCAAGACCTATATCAACAAGGACATGCCGGTAGAACTCTACTATCCCGGCCAGCGCATGTTTATCGGCGTTCAGGCCAAGCTCTGAGCCTATGCCCGGCGCGGTTCCGTCTTGCGGAATCGCGCCGGGATTTCCTGCTTTCTCGCGATCGGTACTTGACGGACGCGGCCAGAATTGCCCATCGCCCGCGCATGACCGAAGAAAGCCAGACCGCACCGCGCACCCTTGCGCTGTTCAACAGCCTGACCCGCCAGATCGAGCCGTTCCGGCCGGTCCATGCCGGGGAAGCGCGGGTCTACAGCTGTGGTCCGACGGTCTACAACTATCCCCACATTGGCAACATGCGCGCCTATGTCTTTGCGGACATTCTCGGGCGCACGCTCAGCCACAAGGGCTACAGGCTAACCCACGTCATCAACATCACCGATGTCGGCCATCTGACCGACGATGCCGATGCCGGTGAGGACAAGATGGAGAAGATGGCCAAGGCACAGAGCCAGTCCATCTGGGATATCGCCGCGCATTACACGCAGGCCTACTGGGCCGACATTGCCGCGCTCAATATCCGTCAGCCGGCCAAATGGTCGATCGCGACCGACTATGTGCCGCAGATGATCGCCTTTGCGGAAAAGATCGCGCCTGCGCACTGCTACGAACTGGAGAGCGGCCTCTATTTCGACGTCGCCAGCGTCGCGGATTACGGGCGACTGGCCCGTGCCGTCACCGACGAGGGGGAAGGGCGGATCGAGGCGGTCGAGGGCAAGCGCAATGCGGCCGACTTCGCGATCTGGCGCAAGACCCCGGCGGGCGAGACGCGTCAGATGGAATGGGATTCGCCGTGGGGCAAGGGCGCGCCCGGCTGGCATCTCGAATGCTCGGTGATGAGCGGCGACCTGTTGGGATTCCCGTTCGACATCCACACCGGCGGTATCGACCACCGCGAGATCCATCACCCCAACGAGATCGCCCAGAATCAGGCATTCTGCTGCGCGGGAAGCCTCGACAGCGCCGCAAATTCCGGCGCGAACATGTGGCTGCACAACAATTTTCTCGTTGAGCGTTCGGGCAAGATGAGCAAGTCTTCGGGCGAGTTCCTGCGTCTGCAACTGCTGATCGACCGCGGCTATCATCCGCTGGCCTATCGTCTGATGTGCCTGCAGGCGCATTATCGTAGCGAACTGGAGTTTTCGTGGGAAGGGCTGGGCGCGGCGCTGACGCGGCTCAAGCGCATGATCCTGGCGGCAGAGCGATTGAAGGATGTGGCTCCAGGCGATGCCCGTCATCCCAAGCTGACGCCGATGCTCAATGCCTTCGAGGCCGCGATCGGGGACGATCTCAACACGGCGGTCGCTCTGACGGCGCTGGAAGACGTCCTGTTCGCCAAGAAGGTCGATCTTTCGGCCAAGCGTGCGGCTGTCGCAGTGATGGATGATGTTCTGGGGCTGGGGCTGCTCTCGGTGGAGCGCCGTGATCTGCGATTGCGTCCTCGCCATGCAACGGTTGCCGAGGCTGAGATCGAGGGTGTCCTCGAACAGCGTAGACTGGCTCGTGCGGAAAAGGATTTTGCAGCTTCCGATGCCCTGCGTGAGCAATTGGTCGCAGCAGGTGTCGAGGTGATGGATGGCGACCCACTCGGCTGGGAGTGGGTGCCTGAATGATCTGGCGGGAAAGCGCAGCGTAGCGCTTTCCCTTATCTTTCCTGGATGAGCAGAAATTCCATTTCCACTGTCATTCGCGGCTCCGGCACTGTGTCATGATGGACTGCGGTGACGGTCGCGTCAGCAACGATCTGTCCGGAGATGGAAAATTCGTGATCTTCAAGCTGCTCGATAAAATCCTCGCCAGCCAGAATCGCCGCAATCTGTTCAAATCTCAGGACGATGAGATGTCTGGCCCCGCAAAAGAGGCTGGATGTCCAGGCGCGTTCTGCATGGCTGACAAATTGGGCCTGATCGCCGGAAAGGTTGAGAACCTGCGATACCAGGCGCAGCCATGGGCCGCGCTCTATCGCACGGGGTGATTGCACGGGTGAAAGCGGTGCGGGAGGTGACAGGACAGGGGCGCATTCAGATCGCATCGGTCTGCTCCGGGTAGCTGGTCATGAAGGATTGGACTCGCAGGCACATGGCCTCGCGCGGCACGCGCCCATTGCGCAGATCGCCGACGAGCCTCGGGTCGTTGGCCGCAAGGCGTCCGAACTTCGTCCAGGGCATGTCGGTGCGGCGCAGGAAGCGTTCGATGTCTCGCAAAAGCATGGCGATCCTTTGCTGGCGGGCGTTGCTTTGTTCGCTAAATGTTCCTTCTGAAATCCAACTTGTCTAGGAAAAATCCTACGCGTAGGGTATTACATTATGGATATCGACAAGGCCCGGTCCCGGTTGTTGGAGTTGGCGTCTGAGCAAGGCGTGAGTTTGTCTGCGCTTTCACAAATGCTTGGACGAAACGCCAGCTATCTCCAGCAGTTCGTGCGAAAGGGTTCGCCGCGCAAGTTGGAGGAACATGACCGCGGTCGGCTCGCGAGGTTCTTCGGCGTTGATGAAGCTGAACTGCGTTCGTCGAAGGATAAATCCTCTGTTCGAGCTGTAAGTTCTGCAACCTGGGTCGATATGCCAAGGTTGGCTGTGGGGGCTTCGGCAGGTGCCGGGGCGTTGGTGGACGAAGAGGCTGCGGTCGGCATCCTGCGTTTTTCCGGCAGGTGGCTGCGCGAGATGGGGCTTCGGAGCGATCGCCTGTCGGTCATCGTGGTCGACGGTGATTCGATGGAGCCGACCCTTCGCAATGGCGATGAATTGCTCGTCGATACCTCTCCGGGGCGCCCAGGCGATGGGATATGGGTGGTGCGGCTGGGCGATACTGTGCTGGTGAAGCGGCTGGAGATCGTTCGTCCCGGTGTCATTACCCTTCTCAGCGACAACCAGGCCTATCGCCCCGTAGAATGTCTTGCGGGGGATGTTGCGATAATCGGCAGGGTTGTCTGGAAGGGTGGCCGTTTGTAGTTTTGCCCTGCTCCGGCTTGGCGATTGCAATCGCGCGTGGCTCGGGTCATGGCTTGGGGCATGAGCAAGAATGAAGCGCCTATGCGTGTCGCCCTTATTCCGGTTACGCCGCTCCAGCAGAATTGTTCGCTCGTATGGTGTACCCGTACGATGCGAGCCGCGCTGATCGATCCGGGTGGCGATCTCGACAAGCTGAAGCAGGCGCTGACGAAGGCGGGCGTGACGTTGGAGAAGATCCTTGTCACCCATGGGCATGTTGATCATTGCGGCATGGCGGGCGTGCTGGCCAAGGAACTGGGCGTGCCGATCGAAGGGCCGCACGAAGAGGACATGTTCTGGATCGCCCAGCTCGGCGAAGCGGGGCAACGCTGGAATATCGAGGGGCACGTCTTCGCGCCGGATCGCTGGCTGGAGAACGGAGACAAGGTGACGGTCGGTGAGCTGGAACTCGACGTCTACCACTGTCCGGGGCACACGCCGGGCCACGTGGTGTTCCACCATGCCCCCAGCCGCTTTGCGATCGTCGGCGACGTCCTGTTCAAGGGCTCGATCGGGCGGACGGACTTCCCGCGCGGCAATTTCGACGATCTGGTCGAATCGATCACCGGTCGGCTCTGGCCGCTGGGGAATGACGTGACTTTTGTGCCCGGCCACGGCCCTGTCAGCACGTTCGGGGATGAGCGTCGGACCAATCCCTATGTCGGAGATGCAGCGCTGGATCGTTAGGCGCCAGCGCTGCAGTATTTGTGACCGTCTTTAAAGAACGCCGACTGCGATCAGCACCGCAGCGATGGCGAGGCCTGCGAGGCTCAGCAGGGTCAGGAACATGCCGCCGGCGCGCAGCGGATTGGGCGCAGGGCGGTCCATGCCGAAGGCGTGAAGCACGCGCGCGATCATGAAGATCGCGCCGACAGGAGCCAGCCATACGCCGCCCTTGCCGCTGAGGTCGATCAGTGCGCACAGGATCAACGCGAAAGGCGCATTTTCGACGAAGTTGGCCTGCGCGCGCATCCGCTGGGCTAGGCGCGCGTCACCGCCATCTCCGCTCAATGCCTTGAGGGCAAAGCGCATCTGGATGGTGCGGGCAATCAGCCACAGGTTGATGACGGCGGCGGCCGCCGCGAGGCAAAGGGTTGTCTGCAGGATCATATGCGTGCAGATAGCGCCGCGTGATAAGAGTTGCCAGCGTGCTCATGCAGGCGTGCAGTTCTCGTCTTTCCGGTTTCGTGCTGTCATCGAGATGCCACGAGCGCTTGCAACTTGGCAGAAATCGGTTATAGGCGCGCCTTCGCAAGCCGCCGTGTTCCTTGAACGGTCTACGGCGGCGTTTTTGACACTAACGAATTCCAGGAACAGGTGCCGAAATGGCTGTCCCTAAAAGAAAAACGACCCCGTCCCGCCGGGGCATGCGCCGTAGCCACGATGCGCTGACGGTTGCAGCATTCCATGAATGCCCGAACTGCGGTGAACTCAAGCGTCCGCACAACCTGTGCGATGCCTGCGGTCACTACAACGGTCGCGAAATCGTCGCGGTCGAAGTCTAAGAGCGCAAGCGCAGTCGGAGATTGCCCATGAGTCTGCCGCGTATCGCTGTTGATGCGATGGGCGGCGACGAGGGTGTGCGCGTCATGGTCGAAGGCGCGGCGCTCGCCCGTCGACGCCATGACAAGTTCAAGTTCCTGCTGGTCGGGGATGAAGTGCGGATCAAGGCCGCGCTTGAGAACCACCCGAATCTCAGGGCATCCTCCGAAATCCTCCATACCGATGGAGTGATCTCCGGAGAGGATAAACCCAGCCAGGCGTTGCGCCGGGCCAAGGGAACCTCGATGGGGCGTGCGATCGAAGCGGTGAAGGCGGGTGACGCCGGAGCTGCTGTCAGTGCCGGTAATACCGGTGCGCTGATGGCGATCGCCAAGCTGACTCTTCGCACGATGCCAGGCATCGATCGACCGGCCTTGGCGGCTTTGCTGCCGACGCTGGGCGACAATGACGTCATAATGCTCGATCTCGGTGCCAATACCGAGTGCGACAGCCGCAATCTCGTGCAGTTCGCCGTGATGGGTGCCGCGTATGCGCGCATCGCCACGGGGCGCGAGGTGCCGCGCGTGCGGTTGCTCAATATCGGCACGGAAGAGATCAAGGGCACCGACCTGCTGCGTGATGCAGCGGCCACGCTCAAGCGGGCGGCCGGTGATCTCTCGATCAGCTTCGACGGCTTTACCGAGGCGGACAAGATCTGTCGCGGCAACGTCGACGTCGTGGTGACGGATGGCTTTTCGGGCAATATCGCCCTGAAGGCGGTCGAAGGCACCGCGCGTTTCGTCGCAGACCTGCTGCGGCGGGGCTTTTCCAGTTCGCTGCGCTCGAAGATCGGGTTTCTGATCTCGCGGCCTGCCACCGAACTGCTCAAGCACCATCTCGATCCCAACAATCACAACGGCGCAGTCTTCCTGGGCCTGAACGGCATTGTCGTGAAAAGCCATGGCGGCGCCAGCGCTGCCGGTGTCGCGAATGCCGTGGCGGTGACCGCGAAGCTTCTGGAGGAAAACGTGACCGAGCGCATTTCGGCGGACCTGGCCCGCGTCGGGGAAGATTCCCTGCGTCGCAGTCCTCTGGCCGAAGAGCGCGCGTGATGCGTCGTTCCGTACTGCTGGGCACCGGCTCTGCGCTCCCGCGCACGGTCGTCACCAATGCCGATCTTGCCGAGCGTGTCGATACCAGTGACGAGTGGATCGTCGAGCGTACCGGGATTCGCCAGCGCTACATCGCTGAGGCGGATGAAACCACATCGTCGCTTGCCACGGCAGCGGCGCGTGCAGCTCTAGATGCCGCTGGAATCGCAGCAGAAACCATCGATCTGATCGTGCTGGCGACAGCCACGCCCGACCAGACCTTCCCGGCGACGGCAACCCGCGTACAGGCCGATCTCGGTTGTCGTGGCGGCATGGCATTCGATGTCGCCGCCGTATGCTCGGGCTTCCTCTATGCGCTGGGTACGGCGGATTCGATGCTGCGCTCCGGCATGGCCAAGCGCGCGCTGGTGATCGGGGCAGAAACGTTCAGTCGTATCCTCGACTGGGAAGATCGCGCGACTTGCGTGCTCTTCGGCGACGGCGCCGGTGCGATCGTGCTCGAAGCACAGGAACAGCCGGAAGACGAGGCTTCGCCGCGCGGTATCCTTGCCACGCGACTGCATGCCGATGGTGAGCACAACTCGCTGCTCTACGTCGATGGCGGTCCTTCGACGACCGGGACGGTCGGCAAGCTGCGCATGAAGGGGCGCGAGGTATTTCGCCACGCAGTCGTGAACCTGGCCGAGGTTCTTCAGGAAGTACTTGAAGAGACCGGCCTGACCAGCGACGACATCGACTGGCTGGTGCCGCATCAGGCGAATGCTCGCATTCTCGATGCCACCGCGCGCAAGCTGAACATGCCGGTCGAAAAGGTCGTCGTAACCGTTTCCGAACATGCGAATACGTCGGCGGCGTCGGTGCCGCTGGCGCTGGACCGGGCAGTTCGCGACGGGCGAATCGTCCCCGGAAACCTCGTCATGCTCGAAGCCATGGGCGGCGGCTTCACCTGGGGCGCCAGCTTGATCCGTATCTGATCGGGACAATCGCGCCCAAAAGTGCTTCCCGCACGCCCGGTATTTCCACCAGCGTTGATTTCGTTGCAAGAATTCTTATGATCAGCAGCGGGGGTCAGCGCAGCAGAGGGGATACAGGGCGATGCGCGCGACGGAAACTTTGACGAGAGCCGAAATAGCCGAAGCCATTCACCGGAAACTGGGTCTGTCCCGCGCAGAGTCGCTGACCATGGTGGAGTCCATTCTCCAGCATATGTCGGAAGCTCTGGCCGAGGGCGAGAACGTCAAGATTTCCGGGTTCGGGACTTTCCTCCTGCGCGACAAGGGCGAGCGGGTGGGGCGCAATCCCAAGACCGGGGTCGAGGTTCCGATCACGCCGCGGCGTGTGATGACCTTCCGGGCGAGCCAGATGCTGAAGGACCGGATTGTCGGTTCCTGACGTTGCGGCGTGCTTCATGGCAATCGGCCGATGAGGAGGGTGGACTGAGGTCCGCCTTGTAAAGCATTGGAAGATTTGCAGTTTAACGACGAAAAAGAGCCTGGCGCGCTGCGCACGATCGGGGAGGTCGCGCAGGCGCTGGGGCTGAAGCCGCATGTCCTGCGCTATTGGGAAGAGCAGTTTCCCAGCCTGCAGCCGGTCAAGCGCAGCGGCGGGCGGCGCTATTATCGCCCTGAAGACATGGTGCTTATCCTGCGGATCAGCGACCTCGTACACCGCAAGGGCTACACCTTGCGCGGCGCGAGGATCGAGATCGAAAGCGGGGCTGAGACGGGTCTAGAGGGGGGTAAGGCGAGTCTGGAAGGGGGCGAGACGCCTGAAGGCCTGTCTACACCGTCAGCGCGCGATGACGTTCGCCCTCGACTGGCGGCGATCCATGCGCGCCTGAAGCAGGCCCTCGAAGACGATCTTTCCGCCTGACGCCGCAGCCTGATTCGCGAATCGATTCGCGGAGGCTATCGCTCGCGAATCAGAACTCGGCCTGCGGTCCGAGGGCGGGGTCGAGATCGCGCGGGCGGATCAGATGGGTCAGCCGTCCGCAATTGTCGTCGATATCGGACCATGTTTCGATATCGAGTTCGATCACCGCGAAGGCGGCGGTCGGGAATTTCTCCTCGACCACATCGCGCAAGGGGCTGGAGCCGTCGTCGGGCACCAGATCGAAGATCAGGTCTTCGAGGCCGGGATTGTGCCCGATCATGAGTGCCGAGGCGGCGTGATCGTCCTGCTCGCGCAGCACTTCCATCAGCGTTGGGGAGCTGGCGAGGTAGATGCGCCGGTCCCACTTCACCGGCGGGGTGAAGCCCGCAGCCTCGGCGGCGATGTCGATGGTTTGCGTGACGCGTACCGCCGGGCTCGCGAGCACGCGGTTCCACTTGATGCCGGTGTCGAGCCCGTGCTGGCGGATATGCCGCCCCATGACTTCCGCGCCGATCCGCCCGCGCTTGTTCAGCGGGCGGTCGAAATCGCGCAGGCGCGCATCGTGCCAGTCCGATTTCGCGTGGCGGAACAGGCCGAGGGTTTTCATGAAGCGCGCGCGTCCTTGCTGGCTGGCCATCGCGGCCTAGAAAAAACGGTCCTGGATCGAGGGGGGCGTAGCGGCATCCGCCACCTCGCCCGTTCCCGCATTCGCATCCGGTCCCGCCGCTGAAGCACGACCGCCGATGCGCTGTAAAGCCTGATCGAGCGTGACGCGGTGAACCGGGGTGCCTTCGGGAAAGGCCGAGAGCAGGCGCGAGGGGAACGCGGAGGACAGCACCACGAAGCGGCCCTTGTCGCCTTTCGAGCGGATCAGACGCCCGAAAGCCTGCGCCAGACGCGCGCGGATCAGGCTGTCCTCGTAAGCCGAACCGCCGCCGGGCTGGTCCTGCGCGGCCAGCTTGCGCGCGCGGTGCAGGATCGTCGGGCGCGACCACGGCACCTGCTCCATCACCACCAGCCGCAGCGATTCGCCCGGCACGTCCACCCCGTCGCGCAGCGCATCGGTGCCGAGCAGCGAGGCGGCGGGATCGTCGCGGAAGATGTCGACCAGCGTGCCGGTGTCGATCGGATCGACATGCTGGGCATAGAGCGGCAGGCCGCCGCGTGCGAGCCGATCCGCGACGCGGGCATAGACCGCGCGCAGGCGCCGGATCGCGGTGAACAGGCCGAGCACGCCGCCGCCCGATGCCTCGATCAGCTTGCCATAGGCGCCCGCGAGCGCGGCAATGTCGCCGCGCGGCACGTCCGTCACGATCAGCACTTCGGCCTGCGCTGCATAGTCGAACGGGCTGGGATGCTCGCCGAAGCGCGGGGCGAGATCGATATGCGGTGCGCCGGAACGCGCGACCGCGCGGGTCCAGTCCTCGCCATCCTTGAGCGTGGCCGAGGTCATCAGCACGCCGTGTGCGGGTTCGAGCACGACCTGTGCGAAAGGCTTCATCGGGTCGAGCCAGTGGCGGTGCAGGCCGACATCGTATTCGCGCGCTTCGGAGCGGGAGAGCGCCAGCCAGTCCACATAATCAGGATCGGCAACCCCGCCGAGGCGCGCGAGCAGCGCTTCCCAGGCCGAAATCAGATCGACACGCCAGCCGAGCGAAAAGCGCGCGCCTTCGATCCGCGCGCGGCCCTGTCCGTCGAGCCAGTCCGGCCCGTCTTCCAGCAGCGCTTCGAGGCGTGAGGACAGGCGCATCAGCGGCGCGCGCAGTTCGGCGAGCGCAAGACCGGCCTCGGCGGCGCGCTCGATCAGATCGCCGTCGAGCCCTGCCGCTTCGGTTTCGAGGCCATAGCCCGCTTCCTGTCCGCCGCTTTCGTCGCGCGCGTAGACGGTGGCGCGCACGGCGGCGAGCAACTGTTCCAGCGGGCCGGACGGTTCCCCCTCGACGATGCGCTGCATGAAGCCGTCGGCAGGCAGCGCCTCGGCGGCAGAGACGGCGGCAGCGATGGCCTTGCCGCCCGCCTCGTCATAGCTCGCCACGTCGGCAAGACGGGCGGAAAGGCCGCGACGGCGCCCGCGCGCGTTCTTTTCCGGGCCAATCACCCAGCGGCGCAGTTCGATGGCCTCGGCCCCGGTCAGTTCGGCGGCGAAGGTCGAATCGGCGGCATCGAAGACATGGTGGCCTTCGTCGAACACCACGCGGGTCGGGCGCGCGGCGGCATCGCGTCCGCGTGCGGCGTTGACCATGACGAGCGCGTGGTTGGCGATGACGAGATCGGCCTGCGCGCTTTCACGCGTCGCGCGCTCGATGAAGCATTTGCGGTAATGCGGACACCCGGCATAGACGCATTCGCCGCGCCGGTCGGTGAGGGCGGTGATGCCGCGCTGGCGGAACAGCGTTCCCAGCCAGCCGGGCAGATCGCCGCCGATCATGTCGCCATCGCGGCTATAGGCCGCCCAGCGCGCGACCAGCTGCGCCAGGATCGCGGCGCGGCCTGCAAAGCCGCCTTGCAGCGCGTCCTCCAGATTGAGCAGGCAAAGGTAGTTCTCGCGCCCCTTGCGCACGACGACCGGGCGCGATCCATCGGGGCGACGCTCGGGCCAGGCGCGGCGGCTCTCGCTCTGCAACTGGCGTTGCAGCGCCTTGGTGAAAGTCGAGACCCAGACCGTGCCGCCCGACAGCGCGCTCCATAGCGAGGCGGGCGCGAGATAGCCCAGCGTCTTGCCGACGCCGGTGCCCGCCTGCGCCAGCATCATGCGCGGCAACCCGCGCTGGGTGCGGGGGGCGAAAGCCTCGGCAGCCTCGCGCGCATAGGCCTGCTGGCCAGGGCGCTGTTCGGCGCCGCTGCCGGTCAATCGGGTGAGGTGTTGCGTGACCTCTTCGGGATCGAGCGTGACCTGCCGGGGCTGGGGCACGTCCTGCGCCTCTTCCCATTCAGGCAGCTTGGCGAAGAGCCAGCGCTCGGCGCGTTGCGGACGGGCGATGCGGCCCGTCAGTACCGAGGCCCAGGGCCAGCGCAGGCGCACCAGCGATTGCAGCGCGGTCCAGGCGCCTTCGCGCTCAGGCCACTCAGGCGTGTCGGGCGGGCTCTCGCACGTGGCGATCAGTTTCGCGGCGGCCTGCTGGAGCAGCGCGGGGACTTCGGCATCGTTGGCGGGCGGCGTCAGGTCGAGCGCGGTGGCAAGGCCGTGCGCGGTCGGCACCACGAAGCGCGCCGGGTGAACGAAGGCGTAAAGCTCCAGCAGGTCCAGCCCGGTCAGGTCGGGATAGCCGAGGCGCGTTGCCAGCAGCGGCGCGTTGAGCATCAGGTGCGGGGTGTCCGCCACGGCCGAAACCGCCTGCCCCTTCGAGACGCTGCGCGCGATCCCGCGCCGGTCGCACAGCCACGATCCGGCGTGGCTGGCATGAAGGGCAGGCACGAGCAGGGGTCCATATGACCCTAATAGGGAGGCCATGCGCGGCTGAAAACCGGCACGCACGGCACGGCTGCGGAAAAGCTCTTGCGCTTTTCGCTTTAAGATATATCTTAGAACCATCATGAGAGATCAAGGAACGCATATGCGTAATACATTTTTTGGTGGCCGCGGGGAAGATCGCGGCTTTGACGAGGCAGGCTTCGGCGGCGATTTCGGTCGAGGGCGTCGCTGTGGCCGTCATGGGCGCCGGGGCGGTCGCGGTTCGAGCGAGGACTTTGGTGTGGACGGCGACGATCTGCGCGGCGCGATGCGGGCGCGGATGATGGCGGTTATGGCTGGCGGTCGGGACTTCGGCGGGCGCGGTTTCGAGGCGATGGGGCGTGAGTTCCTGCGCCGCGCGTCCGTTCGTGGCTTCGGCGGCGGTTTCGGCGGCATGGGCGGCGGCTTTGGCGGCGGCGGTTTTCCGGGCGGCTTCGGTGGTTTCGGCGATGACGGTCGCGATGGTCGGGGCGGTGGTCGCGGTGCCGGTCGTGGTGGGCGCCGTCGGCGTCTGTTCGATCAGGCCGAACTGCAATCGCTGCTGCTCTCGCTGATCGCGCAGGGGCCGCGCCACGGCTATGAACTGATCCGCGAGATCGAGGCGCTTTCCGGCGGCGAATACGCGCCTTCGCCGGGCGTGGTCTATCCCGCGCTCACCTATATGGAAGAGTCCGGGTTGATCGCACAGGTGCAGGGTGAGGGCGCGCGCAAGGCGTTCGACGTCACCGACGAAGGCCGCGCGCAGGTGATGACCGACGAGAAGAAGGCCGCTGAACTGCGCGCCCGGCTTGAAAGCATGGCGAGCGTGCGCGCGCAGGTCGATCCCGCGCCGGTGCGCCGCGCCATCCACGGCCTGCGCAGCGCGGTGATCGAGCGCCTCTCCAAGGGCGAGCCCGACCGCGAGACCATCCTCCAGATCGCCGAGGCGATCGACGAGGTGACGCGCCGGATCGAACGTCTCGACGTCTGATCCGAAAACGCGGCAACCGGAGACGAGCGGGTCTCCGGTTGCCTATCGTTTTCCGGCACCACCTTCACACTTGCCTAAAGCGCCCCTTATCCGGCAATAGCGCGCGCATGAGCCAGATTGACGCCCTTTCCGCCGCAACCGATGACGCAACTCTTTGCGAGGCCGCCCGTGTCTCGAAGGCATGGCCGTTCCAGGAAGCGCAGAAACTGCTCAAACGCTATCCTCAGGGCAAGACCGGGCCGGACGGAACGCCCGCCCCGGTGCTGTTCGAGACCGGCTATGGTCCTTCGGGCCTGCCGCATATCGGCACCTTCCAGGAAGTGTTGCGCACCACGCTGGTCCGCCGCGCCTACGAGGCGCTGACGGGCGGCGCGCCCACGCGCCTCGTCGCCTTCTCGGACGACATGGACGGCCTTCGAAAGGTGCCGGACAATATCCCGAACGCCGAGGTTCTCGCCGCCAATCTTGGCAAGCCGCTCAGCCGCATTCCCGATCCGTTCGGGACTCACGAGAGCTTTGCCCATCACAACAACGCGATGCTGCGCGAATTCCTCGACCGCTTCGGCTTCGACTACGAGTTCGTCTCGGCGAGCGACCGCTACAACTCGGGTGAGTTCGACGCCGCGCTGACCCGCGTGCTCGAATGCAACCAGGGCATCCTCGACATCATGCTGCCGACGCTGCGCGAGGAGCGCCGCCGCACCTATTCGCCGATCCTGCCGGTCTCGCCGAGCACGGGCGTCGTGCTGCAGGTGCCGGTCGAAGTGCTCGACCCGGCCACGGGCATGGTGCGTTTCACCGACGAGGACGGCACTGTCGTCGAGCAGTCGGTGTTCGGCGGCAAGGCCAAGCTGCAGTGGAAGGTCGACTGGGCGATGCGCTGGTATGCGCTGGGCGTCGATTACGAGATGTGCGGCAAGGACCTGACCGATTCGGTCACGCAGTCGGGCAAGATCGTGCAGGTGCTGGGCGGTCGCAAGCCGGAGGGGCTGATCTACGAGCTGTTCCTCGACGAGAACGGCGAGAAGATCTCCAAGTCCAAGGGCAATGGCCTGACCATCGACCAGTGGCTGACCTACGGCACCGAGGAAAGCCTCGGCTTCTACCTGTTCCGCGAGCCCAAGAGCGCCAAGCAGCTGCATGTCGGCGTGATCCCCAAGGCGGTGGACGAGTACTGGCAGTTCCGTGGCAATCTGGCCGGGCAGGCGCTCGACAAGCAGCTGGGCAACCCGGTGTGGCACTTGCTGCGCGCTAACGGCGGTGCGGAAGGCGGCAGTGTCGTCGGAGCGGGCGATACCGTGCCGGTGACCTTCGCGCTGCTGCTGAACCTTGTGGGCGTCCTCGGTGCCGAAGCGACGGCGGAGCAGGTGTGGTCGTACCTCGGCAACTATGTGGCCGATGCCAAGCCCGAGGCGCATCCGGCGCTCGGCGAAATGGTCCGCGCCGCGCTCGCCACCAACCGCGATTACATCGCGCCGACGCTCCAGCGCCGCGCGCCGAGCGAGAGCGAAGCCGCCGCGTTGCGCACGCTCGATGCGAAGCTGGAAGAGGCAGGTGCGGATGCAACTGCCGAAGACCTCCAGAACATCGTTTACGAGATCGGCAAGGACGAGGCCTATGGCTTCGAGACCCTGCGCGACTGGTTCAAGGCGCTTTACGAGACGCTGCTCGGCTCCTCGCAGGGGCCGCGCATGGGCAGCTTCATTGCGCTGTACGGTGTGCCGGAAACGCGCAAGCTGATCGCCGAAGCGCTGGCAGCCTGAGTTCGATCGCATCATGAGCCCCGAAGCCCTGCGCCGTCCCACGGCCGAGCAGCTCTGCGAGGATCTGCTCGGGCGTCGGCTGGATCAGGTCGACCCGGAAGAGCAGCGCGTGCTGCGCCGGATCGCGGCGGGGACGGTGATGGGGCCGGACGCGGACGAGGAAGCCTCGATCCACGCCAGCTTCGCCGACCGTCTGGCCGATCGCGTCGCGGCGGTGGGCGGCAGTTGGGGCTTCATCATCACCTTCGGCGTGGTGCTGCTGGGCTGGATGGCGATCAACAGCCGCATCCTCGAAGACTTCGGGCTGCATCCCTTCGATGCCTATCCCTATATCTTCCTCAACCTGATGCTCTCGATGCTGGCCGCGATCCAGGCGCCGGTGATCATGATGAGCCAGAACCGCCAGTCCGCCCGCGACCGCATTACCGCGCGGCACGACTACGAGGTGAACCTGCGCACCCAGCTCGAAATCCTGCGCCTCCATCGCCGCCTCGACGCGATGGCGCGCCATATGGGCGTGCCGGACGAGGCGGATTAGGCGGGCTCAGGAGGGGGATTCCCTGCTGATCCGGACGACGCTCTGATCGTAAAGGAAGGCCTGGCCGTCCTCCATGCCATGTTCCCTGTCACAGGAGGCATGGCATGGGGGATGGGCTAGAGCGGATTTCGATCCGGCTGCGCCGAATCATCCGCTCTAAGTTTTTGATTAGTCGCATTTTCCGAGTCATCAGGTGATTCCACCTGATTAGAAAATGCTCTAAAGCCCGCGCGGCGCCTTGGTATTACGAGTGGGGCAAGGACGTTATCTGCGCATCAGGCGTTGCGATCACCGGCTCCGCTGGATGCGGGGAATGCGCCTTTCCGGCGAAAGGCTTTTCACGATTCAGCAGCTTTGTCAGCGCTTTGCGTGCGGGCGCATCAAAGAAACGCTGGGCCAGCCATGCAAAGGCTACTGTGACGCACACGATAATCACCGCAGATCCCAGTGATGGCGTGAGTTTCAGATGCTTGAAAACAACGCCCAGCGCCACCACGAGTGGGAAGTGTATCGCGTAAAGCGGATAGGACACTTCGCCCAGGAATTTGCAAGTGGAGATGGCCCATTTGGGAGGGTTTATCGATGCCCCGATATAGACGATTGCAGGAAAAATCGCGAATATGGCGATCCCGTCAAATATTTTCTGCGATACTATACTCGGGTTTATCATCAAGGCGGCGATCAGAACGGCCATCAAGGCGAGGGAAAGCATTCCTTGCTTTGATGAAGACCTGTTCCGCAGCACCCTCCAGATCAGCTGTCCTGCGCAAAAACCGAAGATAACGCGTCCCGCGCCGCCGAAAAAACTGGACCAGTGAGAACCGGCATTCAGGGAAGGCATATTTGCCGACGAAAGGCCCAGGATCAAGGCGCCTGCGAGGCAGGCTATCAATAGAGTATGGTTTTTGAATTTGAATATAAATGAAACGAATGCAATGTTGATCAGCGCTTCGAAAAATAATGACCACATCGGTCCATTCACGGGGAATAGTGAGGTGTCATTTATGGGAATGGGTATGAGGGTGGCGCTGCTGACGTAAAAAACAAGTATGGCGGCTATATGATTCCCATCACCGCTCAGGGTTTTGAATATTTCCTTCAGAAAACCCAGCGAGGCGCCGAAAAGCACCATGGGATATAACCTGACAAATCTCGTTTTGATGAATTCCTTGCCGAAATGGCCGGACAGCAACCTGTCCTGATAAGACTGCGCGATCACAAATCCGCTAAGGATAAAGAAGAAATCGACAGCCAGAAAGCCTGACGGCAGCGCAATTCCGGTAAGAAACGTCGAATGCGTCAGGACCACAAGAATGGCTGCTGCGCCCCGCATGGCATCGAAGGTATAGTTTCTTCCCTGAATCACGCTGGCCCCCCGGTGGTGAAAACAGTAGCTTTCAACGTCAATGACCGATTACGTTGAATAGTTACGTATTTTCCCGAGAGTAGCAGAAACTTTTCAGGACATGCAATAATTCCGATGTCTTGGTGGTCGGAAATGAATGAGTGATCTCGTGCTGCTGTTGAGGCCGGATGCGCGTTTCACAACACCCAGGCGCGTGCCCGGAACCACTTCGTCAGGATATATTTCGTGCCTTGTTCCACCGCGAGGGCGGCGTGGCGGGTCGCGGGATTCGGAGTGCCGTCGGGGCGGGCGTTGTTCCACACCAGCAGCGTGCCGGTGCGCGGGCGAACGCGCAGGCCGAGCGCGGGAAATGCGTTTCGCCGCCGCCGTTTACATCGTTGAGATAGACCATCGCGGTCCAGCTGCGCTGGCCGCCGCAGCGCCGCTCGTGCTGCCAGTAAGGCGCGGCGGTGTCGAACCAGTCGCAGTGGGTGTGATAGTATTCGCCCGGCGCATAGCGCTGGCCTTGCAGGTTCTCCCCGCACCTTGCATCGATGCCGGTGAGGTCGGTCAGGCGCTGCTCCAGCATGCGCACGTCGTGGTCGGCAGGCGGGATGTCGGCAGAGCAACTGGTGCGATAGCCTGCCCAGCCATCCTCCTGCGCCAGCAACGAAGGCGCAGCGGCGGTGTCGATCAGCGCGATCAGGCGGGCGCAGGCATGCGGCTCGACATAGGCTTCGGCGTGCCACAGTTCGACATCGGGGGAATCGAGGCGGGCGAGGGTGCTCTGCCGCGCCAGACGTTCCCGCACGCAGCAGCCGATGCGCCCCAGCGCGCGGGTGTCGGGATGCTCGCGATGGCCCATGCCGTCTCCTCCCGGACAATATCCCGAGGAAGAGCATCCTGCGTGGCGAGGATCGAACGCGCAAGCGGGAATGCGAAAAGGCCCCCCGCCGCAGGGGCGAGAGGCCTTTCGATGTTTTGGCGTGATCCGCCGCGTTAATCGAAGAAGTCGTAAATCACGTCTACCACGTCGCCGGTGTAGACGTTCACCAGCAGCACGTCGTCATAGTAGCGGACCCAGCGATAGGGCTCGTAGGCGGGCGGCAGGCGGTAGTACCACGGATCGTTGATCCAGTAGCGCTCGCCATAGAACAGTGCGCCGAGCGAGAAGCCGATGCCGACGCGGCGATACGAATATCCGCGATAGGGCGCATAGTAGCCGCCGGGCGATAGATCGACCCGTGGCTGCTGCGATAGCTGCGCCAGTCGTAGCGGTTGTCGCGGCGCCAGTCGTTGCGGTTCCAGGCGCCGTTCCCGCCGGGGCGTCCGTTGTTCCAGCTACCGCCGGGGCGACCATCGTTGCCGGGGCGACCGTTGTTCCAGCTGCCGCCTGGGCGACCGTCGTTGCCGGGGCGTCCGTTGTTCCAGCTGCCACCGGGACGATCATCATTGCCGGGCCGACCGTTGTTCCAGCTGCCGCCGGGACGACCATCGTTGCCGGGACGTCCGTTGTCGTCGCCGCGACCGGGGCGATTGTCATCGCCGCCGGGACGGCCGTTGTTGCCCGCATTCCAGGCACCGGGGCGCGGTGTATCGGGCCGGGCGTTGCCGCCGTCCGGGCGATTGTTGCCCCCGGCGTTCCACGCACCGCGATTGCCGTTATCGCGGCCCCCGTTATCACGGTTCGCGTTGTCGAGGCGCTCGCCGCGGTTCCATTGCGCATTGCCGCCACGATTCATCTGGGGGGCGTTCATCTGCGGACGAGCCTGCATCTGACCCTGCATCTGGCCCTGCATCTGCGGGCGGGCCTGCTGCTGCGGCGCAGCCTGCGGGCGCGGGGCCTGCTGGCGTTGCTGACCGCCACCATTGTTGCCACCGCGATTGCCGCCGCCGTTGCCGCGCTCACCATGTTCGCGGTGGCCGTCCTGCGCCAGTGCCGCACCCGGAATGGCCGTCGCGGCCATCGTCAGCGCAAGGGCGCCAAGCGCACCTGCCTGCAACCATCGGCCTGCCGTGTTCGTATACCTGTCCGCCATCGGTCTTCTCCAGTGTCGGCGAGATTCTCTGCCTGCCGACATCCTTTCGTGTCGCTACAATTACAGAGTGTGCGCTGTCGGTTTCGTGAATGGTGCAAGGAGCGATCGTTCAGAAATATCTCGCTCCCAATACAACCTTCCCGAAACCGCCCACGAAAAAGGCCGCCCGGTTCGCAAGGAGCCGGGCGGCCTTTTCTGTATCGGTTCTAGCCTCGAAACCTTAGCGCGTCAGCTTCTTGTAGCTGAGCGCGGTCGGGCGGTCGGCGGCATCGCCGAGGCGGCGGCGCTTGTCTTCCTCGTAAGATTCGAAGTTGCCTTCGAACCATTCGACGTGGCTGTTGCCCTCGAAGGCGAGGATGTGCGTGGCGAGACGGTCAAGGAAGAAGCGGTCGTGGCTGATGACCACGGCGCAGCCCGCGAAGTTCTCGATCGCCTCTTCCAGCGCGCCCAGCGTTTCCACGTCGAGGTCGTTGGTCGGTTCGTCGAGCAGGAGGACGTTGCCACCCTCCTTGAGCATCTTGGCCATGTGGACGCGGTTGCGTTCACCGCCCGACAGCTTGCCGACGTTCTTCTGCTGGTCGGCGCCCTTGAAGTTGAACGCGCCGACATAGGCACGCGTCGACATGTCGTGGCCGTTGACCTTCATGTAGTCGAGGCCGTCAGAGACTTCCTCCCAGACGTTCTTCTTGGGGTCGAGGTGATCGCGGCTCTGGTCCACGAAGCCCAGATGCACGGTCGAACCGATGTCGATCGTACCGCTGTCGGGCTGTTCCTTGCCGGTGAGCATTTTGAACAGCGTGGACTTGCCCGCGCCGTTGGGGCCGATGACGCCGACGATGCCGCCCGGCGGCAGGATGAACGAGAGGTCCTCGAACAGCAGCTTGTCGCCGAACGCCTTCGAGATGTTCTTCACCTCGATGACCTTGCCGCCGAGGCGCTCGGGCACCTGGATGACGATCTGCGCCTTGCCGGGCTTGCGTCCGGCCTGGGCTTCCTGAAGCTGCTCGAACTTGCGGATACGCGCCTTCGACTTGGTCTGGCGGGCGGCAGGCGTCTGGCGCATCCACTCCAGCTCGTCCTTGAGCGCCTTGGCGCGGCCGGATTCCTCGCGGTCTTCCTGCTCCATGCGCTTGGCCTTCTTCTCCAGATAGGTGGAGTAGTTGCCTTCGTAGGGGAAGTACTTCCCGCGATCGAGTTCGAGGATCCAGTCCACCACGTGGTCGAGGAAGTAGCGATCGTGGGTGATCATCAGCACCGCACCCGCGTATTCCTTGAGGTGGTGCTCCAGCCATTCGACGGATTCGGCGTCGAGGTGGTTGGTCGGTTCGTCGAGCAGCAGGATCGAGGGCTTCTGGATCAGCAGGCGGGTAAGGGCGACGCGGCGCTTTTCACCGCCTGACAGCTTGTCGACGGGCCAGTCGCCCGGCGGGCAGCGCAGGGCTTCCATGGCGATTTCGAGCTGGTTGTCGAGCGTCCAGCCGTCGACCGCGTCGATCTTGCCCTGAAGCTCGCCCATTTCCTCCATCAGCGCGTCGAAATCGACGTCTTCCGGCGGATCGCCCATGATGTTGGAGATCTCGTTGAAGCGCTCGACCAGATCGGCGGTCTCGCGCGCGCCGTCCTTGACGTTCTCCAGAACGGTCTTGGTCGGGTCGAGCTCGGGCTCCTGCTCAAGGTAGCCCACGGTGATGTTCTCACCCGGCCAGGCTTCACCGGTGAAGTCGGTGTCGATGCCAGCCATGATCTTGATGAGGGTGGACTTACCGGCGCCGTTCGGGCCGACGATGCCGATCTTGGCACCCTGATAGAACTGCAGGTTGATGTTGCTCAGCACCGGCTTCTGGGCACCGGGGAAGGTCTTGGTCATGTCCTTCATGACGAAGGCGTATTGCGCGGCCATCGGATTCCTCTGGAAATAGGATCTGGATCGGGAATAGTTGGCGCCCGCTCTACAGGGGCGGTGGCGTGTTGCCAAGGGCAGCCCCGGCAGGGGGCGTGCCGCGTGGGGACGACAGGGTTTGGCCTTCGGGGAGATCAGGTGAATACAGTGACGATCAGCATCCGGCAGGACGATCCGCAGGCGCCCCATGTTGCGCAGCTGCTGGCCTACCATCTGGCGCAGGTGCGCGCGGTGATGGAAGAATATGCCTTCGCGCTCGACGCCTCGGAACTGTCGGACCCGGACATCACGTTCTGGTCTGCGTGGATCGAGGGGGAACTCGCAGGGATCTGCGCGCTCAAGATGCTCGATCCGACCCATGCCGAGGTCAAGTCGATGCGCGCGGCGCCGTCGGCCACGGGCAAGGGCGTGGGCCGGGCGATGATGGATCACCTGATCGCCGAGGCGCGGCGGCGTGGGGCTGCACGATTGAGCTTGGAGACCGGCGTCGCCCCGATGCATATGCCCGCCGTTGGCCTCTATCGCAGCGCGGGTTTCGTCTCGTGCGGGCCTTTCGCCGACTACGAGGAGAGCGCGCACAACCAGTTCTTCACGATGGACCTGTCCGCATTACAGACGGTGTGACTTTCGTTGCGTTGAAACGGTTGGCCTTGCGCTGAGGCGGTTGGCAGGTGCGACCGCGCGCGTTACGCCTGTGTTCCATGCGACACACACTTTTCCGCGCGGCCCTGCTGGCCGCTGCCGCCGCCGCCCTCCCGGCTCCATCGGTTTCGGCCCGTCCGGTCGAAGGTACGGGCACGGCCTGGACCATCGTTGAGGGCCTGACGACCGAAATCGGCCCGCGTCCGACCGGCTCTGCGGCCGAGGCCAGGGCGCGCGACTGGGGCAAGGCGAAGCTGGAAGCGCTGGGCTTTCGCAATGTGCGGATCGAGCCGTTCCGCACGCTCGCCTGGCAGCGCGGGCCCGAACATGCGCGGCTGACGGCACCCTATGACCAGCCGCTGGCGATCACGGCGCTGGGCTATTCGGTGCCGACGCCGGCCACGGGCCTGAAGGCGCCGCTGGCCTATTTCCCAACGCTGGCCGCGCTCGAAGCCGCACCGGCAGGGTCGCTCAAGGGCAAGGTTGCCTTTATCGATCATGCCATGCTCGCGGCGCAGGATGGCTCGGGATACGGTCCCTACGGGGACGTTCGCCGCAAGGGGCCGGGCATTGCCTCGCAGAAGGGGGCGGCAGGTGTCGTCATCCGCTCGGCCGGAACCGACGAGCATCGCAATCCGCATACCGGCATCACGATCTTCCCGCAGGGCGTCACGCCGATCCCCTCGGGCGCGGTATCGAACCCGGACGCGGATCTGATCGCGCGCATTGCCGGGCGGGGCAAGCCGATGAGCATCGACATGACGCTGCTGGGCAAGCCCTATCCCGATGCGCCTTCGGGCAACGTGATCGCCGACCTGCCGGGGCGTGATCCCTCGCTGCCGATGATCCTGCTCGCCTGTCATCTCGATTCGTGGGATCTGGGCACCGGCGCAATCGACGACGGCGCGGGGTGTGCCATCATCACCGCTGCCGCGCTTGCGGCGCAAAAGGACGGGCAGCCGCTGCGCACGATCCGCGTGCTGTGGTCGGGCAATGAAGAGATGGGGCTGACCGGCGGTGGCGGCGATGCCTACCTCAAGGCCCACGGCGCAGAGCCGCACGCGGTGGCGATGGAGAGCGATTTCGGCGCCGATCACGTCTGGGCGCTCAAGACCACGTTCGCGCCGCAGAACGCCCCGCTGGTGAAGAAGATCGAGGCCGCGCTGTGGCCGATGGGCATCGTGCCCCATCCGGGCCGCGCAGGGGGTGGCGAGGACGTGGGGCCGATCATCGCGGCGAACCGGCTGGCGGTGGTCGATCTGGCGCAGGACGGCACCCGCTATTTCGACATCCACCACACGCCCGACGACACGCTCGACAAGATCGACCCCGCCCAGTTGCAGCAGAACGTCGATGCCTGGGGCACCGTGCTCAAGGTCATCGCGAATGAACCGGGACCGATCGCGACGGTTGCGCCTGCTCCTGAAGGCGGGGACTGACAGCGCCCGGCGGATCGCCGCGATCAGTCGGTAGCCGAGATCCGCTCGGCCATCGCCAGCAGCGCCTGCGCTTCTTCGAGGTGCAGGCGCTCCACCATCTGCCCGTCGATATCGACCGCGCCCTTGCCTGCATTCTCGGGCAGGGCGAAAGCGGCGAGGATGGCCTGTGCTTGCGCGATGCGCTCGGGCGAGGGGCCGAACACGGCATTGGCAGGGGCGATCTGCGCGGGGTGGATCAGGCTCTTGCCGTCGAAGCCGAACATCCGCCCCTGCCGGGCTTCGGCCTCGAAGGCGTCGAGGTCGCGGAAGTCGTTGCAGACCGCATCCAGCACGGCGAGGCCATGCGCGCGGGCAGCCGCGACCGTCAGCGAGAAAAACGGCAGGAACGGCGTGCGGCAGGGCGTGCGCTCGGCGCGCATTTCCTTGGCGAGATCGTTGGTGCCGACCACGAAGGCACCGAGGCGCGACGTGGCGGCGCTGGCCGCGATTTCCCGCAGCGAGAGCATGGCGGTGCAGGTCTCGATCATCGCCCACAGCGCAAGGCCCTGATGCGCGCCGGTGAGGTGCGCGTTGAAGCGGGCGACATCCTCGGCACTGTCCACCTTGGGGGCGAGCACGGCATCGACACCGGTCTGCGAAAGCGCTGCCAGATCGTCCGCGCCCCATGCCGTGTCGAGGGCATTGACCCGCACCACCAGTTCCCGCGTGCCGAAACCGCCTGCGTTGACCGCTTCGACTGCCGCTGCGCGTGCAGCGGCCTTGGCATCGGGCGCCACGGCATCCTCCAGATCGAGGATCACCACGTCGCAGGGCAGGCTGCGGGCCTTCTCGATGGCGCGCGGGTTAGAGGCCGGCATGAACAGGGCGCTGCGACGGGGACGGGGACGGTTCGGGTTAATCATGGCGGGCCTTGTGGAACGAGGCTGGCGGTGCGGTCAACCGCTCTGGCCGACAGGCAGCGCGCGCCGCCAACGCCCCGCTGCTGCAGGGGCTGCGGCAGGGCTTGCTAAGTCCCCCACTCGCGCGTAAGAGCGCGCCTTTCCGGACGACGCGTTTCGCGCGTCCTGTCGCCGTGTGCCTCGGGCACGGAAGGCAGGAGGCGCAGGGGCGCATCGCCGATCGACCGCTGGTTTCAGGAGAAGTCCGTCATGCGTGCCGAAGGGCAGGCCCATATCGACCGCATCGAGAAGGCATTGGCCCTCGTTCGCAAGTTCCTCGACTGGGACCGCGCGCTGCGCCGGTTCGACGAGCTGAACGCGCGCGTCGAGGACCCCACTCTCTGGGACAAGCCCAAGGAGGCCGAGGCGGTCATGAAGGAGCGCCGTCGTCTGGAGGCGTCCATCGGCGCCGTGAAGTCGATCAGCGCCGAAATGAACGACGCGGTCGAGTTCGTCGAACTGGGTGAGATGGAAGGCGACGAGGATACGATCCTCGAAGGCCTTGCGGCGCTCAAGGCACTGGCCGAACGCGCCGATCAGGACAAGGTGACGGCACTGCTTTCGGGCGAGGCCGACGGCAACGATACCTATCTCGAAGTTCACGCAGGCGCCGGCGGCACCGAAAGCCAGGATTGGGCCGAGATGCTCCAGCGCATGTACACGCGCTGGGCCGAGCGTCATGGCTACAAGGTCGAGCTGGTCGATTATCACGCCGGTGAAGCCGCGGGCATCAAGAGCTGCACGCTGTTGATCAAGGGCGAGAACGCCTATGGCTATGCCAAGACCGAGAGCGGCGTTCACCGTCTGGTCCGCATCAGCCCCTATGACAGCTCGGCGCGTCGCCACACCAGCTTCTCGTCGGTCTGGGTCTACCCGGTGATCGACGACAGTTTCGAGATCGAGATCAATCCGGCGGACCTGAAGATCGATACCTACCGCGCTTCGGGTGCGGGCGGTCAGCACGTCAACACCACCGATTCGGCGGTGCGCATCACCCACCAGCCCTCGGGCATCGTGGTGGCCAGCCAGATCGACCGTTCGCAGCACAAGAACCGCGAAATCGCCATGGGCATGCTCAAGGCGCGCATGTTCGAGGCCGAGATGCAGAAGCGTGAAGAGGCCGCCAGTGCCGAGCACGCCAACAAGAGCGATATCGGCTGGGGCCACCAGATCCGCTCCTACGTGCTTCAGCCGTATCAGCAGGTGAAGGACCTGCGTACGGGTGTCGTCTCCACCGCGCCGGGCGATGTGCTCGACGGGGCTCTCGATCCCTTCATGGCGGCGGCGCTCTCGCAGCGCGTGACCGGCGAGAAGGTCGAGGTCGAAGACGTCGACTGATCGCCGGGGCTGAACGCTTGCGCATGTCGCTTTCCCTGAATGCCGTAACGGCTGGCATGCTGGCGCATACGCCGCGTCGCTGCGAAGCCGTGCGCAGGGTTGCAATGGCGCGCGCGTTCGCCATCTCGGGCCTGTGGAACTGAGATCGACCATGGATGCGTCGCCTCTCTGGCGCCAGGCCGCGACGATCGCGCTGGGTCTGTCTGCGGGCGCGGTCCTTGCCGGCTGCCAGCAGCAGAACGAGGAGAAGCGGCGCCCCGCCGATGTGCGCGATTTTCCGGTTGCGGATCGCCCGGTCTCTTCCGTCAGCGACGATTTCTCCAGTGAGGTCAAGCGCGACAGCTTCCATGAAGCGACCACGGTGATGGACCTTGCCAGAATCGAGCCGGGGATGACCGTGGCCGATATCGGTGCGGGTGCCGGGTATTACACCGTGCGCCTTTCGCCGCGCGTCGGGCGCAAGGGGCGGGTCTTGGCCGAGGACATCGAGCCGGACGTGATCCGCGATCTGGGCCTGCGCATCGAGCGCGAGCGGCTGGAGAATGTCTCGATCCGCCTCGGCGCGCCCGAGGATCCGAAGCTGCCCGATAACAGCTTCGACCGCATTTTTCTTGTCCACATGTATCACGAAGTGACCGAGCCTTATGCCTTTGCATGGCATCTGCGCCCGGCGCTGCGCCCCGGCGGGCGCGTGATCGTGGTCGAAACCGACCGTGCCACCGACCGGCACGGTATTCCACCGGCCCTGCTTTTCTGCGAAATGGGCTCGGTGGGCTTTCGTTTGACCGAATTTGTCCGTAAGCCGGAACTGCAGGGTTACTATGCGCAGTTCGAGGTCGCAGGACCGCGGCCGGAACCGTCGCAGATCAAGCCATGCCGATTGTCTGGCACGGCGCAGGCGGTAACGAGCTGAGCGCACAGCCAGGGAAGACAGAGATTACTATGGGTTTCAAGGGTCTCAAGCCGATCGTCTATGGTGGACGCGAGGTCTGGCCGCTCGTCGAGGGCGGTAAGGGCGTTGCCGCGACCAACCACATGAGCTCGGGCGCATGGGCCGCAGCCGGTGGCATCGGCACTGTCAGTGCGGTCAACGCCGACAGCTATGATGCCGAAGGCAAGATCGTCCCGCAGGTCTACAAGGAACTGACCCGCAAGGCGCGCCATGAAGAGCTGATTCGCTACGGCATCGACGGTGCGGTCGAGCAGGTCCGCCGGGCCTACGAGATCTCCAACGGTCAGGGCGCGATCAACATCAACGTCCTGTGGGAAATGGGCGGCGCGCAGCCGATCCTCGAAGGCGTGCTGGAGCAGACGCAGGGCATGGTCACGGGTGTGACCTGCGGTGCGGGCATGCCCTATCGCCTGTCCGAGATCGCGGCGCGCTTCAACGTGCATTACCTGCCGATCGTCAGCTCGGCCCGCGCTTTCCGCGCGCTGTGGAAGCGCGCCTACAGCAAGGTGCCGCACCTGCTGGGCGCGGTGGTCTACGAAGACCCGTGGCTGGCCGGTGGCCATAACGGCCTGTCGAACGCCGAAGATCCGCTCAAGCCCGAGAATCCCTATCCGCGCGTCAAGGCGCTGCGCGATACGATGCGGGCCGAGGGTATCTCGGACGACGTGCCGATCGTGATGGCGGGCGGCGTGTGGTTCCTGCGAGACTGGGACGACTGGATCGAGAACCCCGAGCTTGGCTCGATCGCCTTCCAGTACGGCACGCGCCCGCTGCTGACGCACGAGAGCCCGATCCCGCAGCCGTGGAAGGATCACCTGCGCACGCTGGAGCCGGGCGATGTCCTGCTCCACCGCTTCTCGCCGACCGGGTTCTATTCCTCGGCGGTGCGCAACCCGTTCCTGCGCAGCCTCGAAGCGCGCTCGGACCGGCAGATTCCCTATTCCAAGGTCGAGGCGGGCGATCATACCGTGCGCCTGGACGTGGGTGTGAAGGGCAAGAACTTCTGGGTGACGCCGGGCGACCTTGATCGTGCGCGTTCGTGGTCCGCTCAAGGCTTCACCGATGGTCTGCGCACGCCCGACGACACGATCATCTTCGTCGGCCCCGAAGAGCGCAACATGATCCGTCAGGATCAGGCCGACTGCATGGGCTGTCTGTCGCACTGCGGGTTCTCGTCGTGGAAGGACCATGACGACTACACCACAGGCCGCCTCGCCGATCCGCGCAGCTTCTGCATCCAGAAGACGCTTCAGGACATCGCCCACGGCGGCCCGATCGACGACAACCTGATGTTCGCAGGGCACGCGGCCTACATGTTCAAGAAGGACCCGTTCTATTCCAACGGCTTCACGCCGACGGTCAAGGAACTGGTCGATCGCATCCTGACCGGCGACTGAGCGCGCTGCCTTCAGAGCGGAACACAAGAAAGAGGCGGTCCGGTATCGGGCCGCCTCTTTTCGTTTGGGGCTCTTTTCGTTTCGGGGATGAGCGCTGTCAGCGCCGGGTGTGAACGGAAGGGTCCAGCCCCTGCAATTCGGCGTCTTCGCTCACGCGCATGGGGAAGATGACGGAGATCATCACCGCGAGGATCACGCTCATCACCAGCGACCAGACGGTGATGACAAGGATGCCGATCCCTTGCGCGGCGAGTTGCGCGACAAGGCTCATCCCGGCGCGATAGCCGGTGCCGCCAAGCGTCGGGTTCAGAAACGGCGCGAGCAGCAGAGCACCCGCCGCCCCGGCCACGGCATTGCCCGCAAAGACGCCGAGCCGGTCGTCGATCGGTGAGCGGGCGAGGGCGCGGTCGGCAAAGCGGGCGAGCACCGTCGCGATCACGCCGATGGCGATGGCGCCGCCGGGTGACACGTATCCGGCCGGTGCCGAAAGCGCGGCGGAGGCGGCGATCACTGCGCGGGCAAGGTCCTGCGCCGTCAAGGGCTCGCGTCGGAGGCAACCGATCAGCAGCCACGCCAGTGTTCCTGCGGCAACGCCCGCGTAGGCGGCGATTATGGCGGAGGAGCTATCGTCGTTGGCGCCCAGTGCCCATCCTGCGCTGATGCCGAGGAGGCCGAGCGAGGCCAGCATCGCGCCCAGCGGGGCCAGCAGGGCATATGGCGAAGGCGCAGACGGATGCGCGTGGTCGCGACCGCGCCCCAGCATGGCCGCGCAGACGAGGGCCGATACGCCTGCACTGGTCCGCAAGGTCAGTCCGCCAGCCCAGTCGAGCGTGCCGACCGAGGTGAAAAGCCATCCTCCGCCCCACAGCCAGTGCGCCGCTGGAGCGAGCACGGCGAGGCTCCAGAGCGTGCAGAAGGTGAAGGCCCAGCCGAGCCGCGCGCGACCTGCCCATGCTCCCGTCAGCAGCGCGGGGGCGCCAACGGCAATGGCGATCTGGAACAGCGCGAAGGCGCTTTCCGGAACGGTGGTGCCGCTGCGCACATTGCCGAGGTGCAGCAGCATCCAGGCATTGCCCGAGCCGATCCAGCCCGATGTTACCTGGCCGAAGGCTAGGGTATATCCGGCGATCACCCATGCCAGGCTCGCCGCCAGAGCGACCAGCAGCGGCTGGAGCGTGGCCGACAGGATGTTTGCCGCCCTGACCTGTCCGGCATAGGCGAGCGCGATGCCGGGGACGACGAGCAGTGCCAGTAGTGCGCAGACGATGACCAGTGCGCTATCGCCGCTGTCGGTGACAACGGCGGTGCCAGCGGAAAATGCCGCCTGCGCGCTCGCGGGGCGGGCAGTGCGACGGTCAGGGCGGAGAAAAGCAATGTCGAATGAAACCCGCCGTATCTGAATGATCGAACCATTGCCTTGCCGCCCCGTCGTTACGTGTTCTGCACCCGCTGTCGGTTATGCGCGATATTGCGGTGCCGGTGAAACGGATAGCCGCAAACAGGTGAGGAAAGCGTGAAATACCTTTCATCCGGACGGGAACGGTGGTCTTGCTACCCGCTCGGGGCGGAGATTAAGAGGCGGCGATGATTCGATCCATCTTCTCCAAGACGATTCTCGTCGGGCTTGCACTCGTTGCCGCCGCCGGGACCGGCGCTGCGCATGCCGCCGATGACGGCAAGGTGCCCTACTGGGCGACCATCTCGGCAGACAAGGCCTTCCTGCGGGTGGGGCCGGGCAACACGTTCCGGATCAGCTGGGTCTATCGCCGCGTCGGCCTGCCGGTGAAGGTGATCCGCCGTGAAGGTCCCTGGCGTCTGATCGAGGACCCTTCGGGCACGCAAGGGTGGATGCGCGACCTGCTGCTTTCGCGCAAGCGCGGGGCGATCGTCATCGGTGACGGGCTGGCGGAGATGCGGACCGGTGAAGGCGGCGCAGGCGGGCTCGCCTGGAAGGTCGAGCCGGGCGTCACCGGAATGCTCGGTGACTGCAAGCAGGGCTGGTGTTCGTTTGATGCAGGCGGCCACAAGGGTTTCGCGCCCGAAGATCGCCTGTGGGGAACTGTCGCCCCCTGATGGGGCTTGCAGCGCTGGCCACATGAAAAAGCCCCGCAAAGTTTGCGGGCTTTTCCTTTTGTTGGGGCGTGAACCTCAGGCCAGTTCGAGGGCGACGGCTGTGGCCTCGCCACCCCCGATGCACAGGCTGGCGATGCCGCGCTTGAGGCCCTTTTCCTTGAGCGCGCCGATCAGCGTGACGAGGATGCGCGATCCCGAAGCGCCGATCGGATGGCCCAGCGCCGTGGCGCCGCCGTGGATGTTCACCTTGTCGCGCGGGATACCGAGATCCTGCATGGCGAACATCGCGACGCAGGCGAAAGCCTCGTTGACCTCGAACAGGTCGACATCGCCGACGTCCCAGCCGACCTTCTTGAGCAGCTTGGTGATCGCGCCGACCGGTGCTGTCGTGAACTTCTGCGGCTCGTGCGAGTGGGCTTCCACACCGATCACGGTGGCGACGGGCGTGTAGCCCTTGTCCGAGGCCACGCTGGCGCGGGTCAGGACGAGCGCGGCGGCGCCGTCCGAGATCGAGCTGGAGGTGGCTGCCGTGATCGTGCCGTCCTTGGCGAAGGCGGGGCGAAGGGTCGGGATCTTGTCCGGATTGCCCTTGCCGGGCTGCTCGTCGGTGTCGACCACGACTTCGCCCTTGCGGGTCTTCACCGTGACAGGGACGATTTCGGCAGCGAAGGCGCCCGAGGCGATGGCATCCTGCGCGCGTTTGAGCGATTCGATCGAATAGCCGTCCTGATCCTCGCGGGTCAGCTGGTACTCGTCGGCGGTGGCCTGTGCGAACGCGCCCATCGAGGCGCTTTCGTAGGCGTCTTCAAGGCCATCGAGGAACATGTGGTCATAGAGCGTGTCATGCCCCATGCGCGCGCCCGAGCGGTGCTTCTTGGTGAGGTACGGCGCGTTGGTCATCGATTCCATGCCGCCCGCGACGATCAGGTCCGCCGACCCGCAGGCCAGGGCCTCGGATGCCATGATGACGGTCTGCATGCCCGAGCCGCAGACCTTGTTGACAGTGGTGGCCTGGACCGACTTGGGCAGGCCCGCCTTGATTACGGCCTGACGGGCAGGAGCCTGTCCCAGCCCTGCGGAGAGCACGCAGCCCATATAGGCGCGGTCGATATCCTCGGCAGAGACGCCGGAGCGCTCGACGGCGGCCTTGATCGCGGTGGCGCCCAGTTCGGTGGTGGTGACTTCGGATAGGCTGCCCTGAAGCCCTCCCATTGGCGTGCGGGCGTAAGAGAGAATGACAATCGGATCGTTCACGGAGATTTGCGGCATTTGCTGCCTTTCGCTCGGGGTGGAAACGGGATTTTCTCTTCGCGAAGAGATAGGCAGCGACCGATTCAAAAGCAATGTGCGAGGATTGCCGTCATAAAGAAGGCGCGGGGGTGGGCGATCTTCGGTCTTCCGCGAGAGAGTCGTGGTTCAACGAATGTACTGATTGGTTACTTCGTGATTTAAAATTTTTCGAAATTTATCTTCTCGCCCCATTTGCGCATGGCGCGTGCAGTTTCATGCAACCCCTAGGACACTTTGTCACACCTAACCCCGCAGTCTAGGCCGATTGTGGGTGAGATCGGGGGCTGTCTCAATGCAGGTACAATTGGCTAGAGTCCCTCAAATCCCGGCGCAAATTCGCACTTGCCGGGCTTGCGGACAGGGGTAGGCTGGCCTAAGGACGCGGCCAACGGCAGGGCTTTCCATGACAATTGAGTCCGAACAACGCCGCAGCGGTATGAGGCCAGAAAACCTTGACTGATCTGACACAATATCTCCCGATCCTGATCTTTATGGTCATCGCCGTCGGGCTCTCCTCGATCATCGTTTTTCTTCCGATGGCCGTGTCCCGACTGACGGGTACAAGTAAGCCGAATGCCGAAAAGCTGAGCGAGTACGAGTGCGGTTTTCCCGCGTTCGAGGACCCGCGCAGCCAGTTCGATGTGCGCTTCTATCTGGTCGCCATCCTGTTCATCATTTTCGATATCGAGGCTGCCTTCCTGTTTCCCTGGGCCGTGTCGCTCAAGTTCACGGGCTGGGCCGGCTGGATCACCATGATGGTGTTTCTGGGTGAATTGGCGATCGGTCTCGTCTATGCACTCAAGAAGGGGGCTCTGGACTGGGAATGAGCACGCTCGTTAACTCTGCGGGACAGCCGCTTCCCGTGAACGCCGCCGGTGGAGCCGTTGTCGCTCCCGATCAGGCGTTCTTCAAGGATCTCAATCAGGAAGTGTCCGACAAGGGCTTCCTGATCACGACGACCGAGGAACTGTTCCAGTGGGCCCGTACCGGTTCGCTGTGGTGGATGAGCTTCGGTCTGGCCTGTTGTGCGGTGGAGATGATCCACGCCAGCATGCCGCGTTACGACATGGAGCGCTTCGGTGCCGCGCCGCGTGCGTCTCCGCGACAGTCGGACGTGATGATCGTGGCGGGCACGCTGTGCAACAAGATGGCGCCTGCGCTGCGCAAGGTCTACGACCAGATGTCGGAGCCCAAGTACGTCATCTCGATGGGCTCGTGCGCGAACGGCGGTGGGTACTACCACTATAGCTATTCGGTCGTGCGCGGCTGTGATCGCATCGTTCCGGTCGATATCTACGTGCCGGGCTGCCCGCCGACCGCCGAAGCGCTGCTCTATGGTGTGATGCAGTTGCAGCGCAAGATCCGCCGCGTCGGCACGCTCGAAAGGTAATCGCCAGGATGCCCGTTCTGCATTCCGCCCCCAAGTTCGCCTCGAACGAGGGTGTGCTCGACACGCTTTCCGCCGCGCTCGGGACCATGCTCGTTTCCGCGACGGAGGAGCATGGCGAAATCCTGCTCACCGTTGCTCGCGACGAGATCGAGAGCGCCTTGCGCCTGCTGCGCGATGGCTACGAATACCAGCAGTTGATGGAAATGGCCGGTGCCGACTACCCGTCGCGCCCCGAGCGTTTCGAAGTCGTCTACATGCTGCTTTCGCTGACGAAGAACCATCGCATCATGGTCAAGGTCTCCGCGTCCGAGAGGACGCAGGTGCCGACGGTCACGACGCTGTGGCCGAACGCCGGCTGGCTCGAACGCGAAATCTTCGATCTGTATGGCGTGATCTTCGCCGGAAATCAGGACCTGCGCCGTATCCTCACCGATTACGGCTTCGAAGGGCATCCGTTCCGCAAGGACTTCCCGCTGACCGGCTATGTCGAGCTGCGCTATTCCGACGAGGAACAGCGCGTGGTCTACGAACCGGTCCAGCTGCCGCAGGATCTTCGCCAGTTCGACTTCATGAGCCCCTGGGAAGGCGCTGACTATATCCTGCCGGGCGACGAGAAGGCGGCACAGCAGCCCGCTCCTCCGCCGGTTGCCGAGCCCAAGACGACCGAGAAGAAGGGCGAGAGCGGCGCGGGCGAACCCGCTGACTCCAAGGCCGCCGCGCCTTCCAAGAAGGAGGATGACAAGTGAGCATGCAGCTCGAACAGTCGCCGACCACCGGCGATGAGGTCATCACCAACTACACGATCAACTTCGGGCCGCAGCACCCTGCGGCGCACGGCGTGCTGCGCATGGTCATGGAGCTTGACGGCGAGATCGTCGAGCGTATCGACCCGCACGTCGGCCTGCTGCATCGCGGCACCGAAAAGCTGATCGAGCACAAGACCTACACGCAGGCGCTGCCGTATTTCGATCGTCTGGACTATTCCTCGCCGCTGGCCATGGAATATTCCTACGTTCTGGCGGTCGAGAAGCTGCTGAACGTCGAAGTGCCGCTGCGCGCGCAGTACCTGCGCGTGATGTTCGCGGAACTGACCCGCATTTCCAACCACATGATGAACATCGGATCGCATGTGATGGACGTCGGCGCGATGACGCCGATGCTCTGGTACTTCGAAATCCGCGAGGATCTGCTCAACTTCTTCGAGCGCGCTTCGGGCGCCCGCATGCACTCGGCCTGGTTCCGTCCCGGCGGCGTGCATCAGGACGTGCCGCTCAAGCTGCTGGTCGATATCGGCGAGTGGCTGGATACGCGCTTTCCCAAGCTGTTCGAGGAAGGCTGCAAGCTGTGGATGGACAACCGCATCTTCAAGCAGCGCAATGCCGACATCGGCAAGATCTCGCGTGAGGATGCGATTGCCTGGGGCTTCTCGGGGCCGATGATCCGCGCGACCGGGCTTGCCTGGGATATCCGCAAGAGCCAGCCTTACGACGTCTATGACCGGATGGACTTCGAGATTCCGGTGGGCAGCCATTCGGACTGCTACGATCGCATCATGGTGCGCGTCGAGGAAGTCCGCCAGTCCGCGCGCATCGTGCGCCAGTGCCTGAACGAGCTGCCCGAAGGCCCGACGATGACCACCGATCGCAAGGTCGGACCGCCCAAGCGCGGCGAGATGAAGAGCTCGATGGAATCGCTGATCCATCACTTCAAGCTCTACACCGAAGGCTATCACGTGCCTGCGGGTGAAGTGTACGTCGCCACAGAAAGTCCCAAGGGTGAGTTCGGCGTCTATCTGGTCTCGGACGGCACCAACAAGCCGTACCGCTGCAAGATCCGCCCGACCGCGTTTTCACACCTTCAAGCCATGGATTTCCTGAGCAGGGGCCACATGCTGCCCGACGCGACCGCGATCCTGGGCGCAATGGACATCGTGTTCGGCGAGTGCGACCGATGAGCAATCTCGACACCGCAAAGGCGATGATCGCGGCCTACAATGCGCAGGACGTCGATACTTACGTTTCGTACATGACCGATGCGGCCTGCGAGGCGAACTATCGCGGCGACGTGGTTCGCGAAGGCAAGGAAGGCACGCGTTCGGGCCTTGCTGCAGCTTTCGCGCGCTGGCCGCAGAACCGCGCCGAGATCGTCGAGGCGCAGGCCATCGGGGCTTACGTCCTGATGCGCGAGCATGTGACGCGCGGCCCCGCCACTGACGGTTCGGCACTGGTCGAACCGTTCGACGTTGTGGCCGTCTACAGCTTCGAGGGCGACAAGTGCTCGCGCGTGGAGTTCATCCGATGAAGATGAACACTCTCGATCTCGCCCGCGTCTGGGCGGCGATCACCGGGCTGCTGCTCGCCGTTACGTATTTCGGGATGCTCTACGTCCGGGCAAATCCCTCGCCGGTGCTGGCCATGCTGGTCACGGCCATCGGTGGTTTTGAATTGTTTCTGTTCGGCCAGGACGAATGGCTGAAGCGCAGGGGTAAGCATGGCTGACCGCTACATCGAACCCGAAACGCCCGAACTGCGGGCGCGCTGGGGTAATTTTGCCTGGACTGCCGAGAATGCCGAGAAGGCGAAGCAGATCGTTGCGCGCTATCCCGAGGGGCGTCAGCGCTCGGCGGTGATGCCGCTGCTCGATCTTGCCCAGCGTCAGGTCGGCGCGGAAGAGAACACGCAGGGCTGGCTGCCGATCCCGGTGATGGAATATATCGCCGGTTATCTGGGTATGCCGATCATTCGCGTGGTCGAGGTCGCCTCGTTCTACACGATGTATAACATCGCGCCGATCGGCCGTTTCCACGTGCAGGTCTGCGGCACCACGCCGTGCATGCTGCGCGGCTCGGACGATCTGATCTCGGCCTGCAAGAAGCGCGGCATGAAGGCCGGGCACATCACCGAGGACGGCTTGTGGTCGTTCACCGAGGTCGAGTGCATGGGCAACTGCGCCTCTGCGCCGATGGTGCAGATCAACGACGACAACTACGAGGACCTGACGGTCGAGCGTCTCGATGCCGTGCTGGACGCGCTGGCGCGTGGCGAGAGCCCGAAGGCCGGAACGCAGGAGCCGGGCCGTCACACTGTCGAGCCTTCGGGCGGTCCGACCACGCTCGTCGCCATGACCTCGGGCAACCATGACTACCGGAGTGAGTGGTAATGGCTCTCCTCGATAAGGACCGCATCTTCACGAACCTCTACGGCTTCCAGCCGTGGAACCTGAAGGAAGCGCAGGCGCGCGGCGCGTGGGACGGCACCAAGGACATCATCGCGCGCGGACGCGATGCCATCATCGACGAGATGAAGGCATCGGGCCTGCGCGGTCGTGGCGGTGCGGGCTTCCCCACCGGCATGAAGTGGTCGTTCATGCCCAAGCAGGCGCCGGTCGATCAGAACGGCAATCCCAAGCCCAGCTTCCTCGTGATCAACGCGGACGAATCCGAGCCCGGCTCGTGCAAGGATCGCGAGATACTGCGCCACGACCCGCACCTTCTGCTCGAAGGCGCGCTGGTCGCGGGCTTCGCGATGGGCGCGCGGGCGGCCTACATCTACATTCGCGGCGAATATATCCGTGAGGCGGAAACGCTGTTCGCGGCGCGCGACGAAGCCTATGCGGCGGGTCTGCTGGGCAAGAACGCCTGCGGGTCGGGCTACGACTTCGACGTCTTCGTCCATCGCGGTGCGGGCGCCTATATCTGCGGCGAAGAGACCGCGATGCTCGAAAGCCTCGAAGGCAAGAAGGGCCAGCCGCGCCTCAAGCCGCCGTTCCCGGCAGGTGCAGGCCTCTATGGCTGCCCGACGACGGTGAACAACGTGGAATCGATCGCGGTTTCGCCGACGATCCTGCGTCGCGGCGCTGCGTGGTTCTCCAGCTTCGGGCGGGAGAACAACAAGGGCACCAAGCTCTTCCAGATCAGCGGGCACGTGAACCTTCCCTGCGTGGTCGAGGAAGAGATGTCGATCCCGTTCAGCGAACTGATCGAAAAGCACTGCGGCGGCATTCGTGGCGGCAAGGACAACCTCCTAGCGGTGATCCCCGGCGGTTCGTCGGTGCCGCTGGTGCCTGCCGAGCAGATCTGGGACGCGCCGATGGATTACGACGGCCTCAAGGCTGTCGGCTCAGGCCTCGGCACCGCAGCGGTCATTGTCATGGACAAGTCCACCGATATCGTCCGCGCGATCAGCCGTATTTCGGCGTTCTACAAGCACGAGAGCTGCGGCCAGTGCACGCCGTGCCGCGAAGGCACGGGCTGGATGTGGCGCATGATGGAGCGCCTGCGCACCGGTGACGCGGCTGTCGAGGAGATCGACATGCTGCAGCAGGTGACCAAGCAGGTCGAAGGCCACACCATCTGCGCGCTGGGCGATGCGGCGGCATGGCCGATCCAGGGCCTGATCCGTCACTTCCGTCCCGAGCTTGAGCGTCGCATCGGTGAACGTCACGGCCTGCCGGAGGCGGCGGAATGAAGACGCTGCGCGCAACAGGAGGACTTTTCGGAGCCCTTGCGCTGGCAATCGTCGGCGCGGGAGCATCTGCGCCTGCGTTGGCCGATCCGGGCGCGGAGAACACCCTCGCACTGGAAGCGCTGCACAATTACGCGCTGTGCGCGGTGCAGCGCACGCCCGATGGTGCGGTCAAGCTTCTGGCCATGGACCACACCTCTTCGGAGTATAACGCGGAACTCAGGCGCTTTGCCAAGGGCCACAGTTACTGCACGCGTACGGGAACGGAGCTGAAGTTCACCGGACTGCCGTTCGCCGGCGATCTTGCCGAGGCCGTTCTGGCGACCCGGTACGAAGGGCGTTCGCTTGCGAATGCCGCGGCCGCGCTGGATGCCGAACGCAGGAAGGCGGCAGGACAGGACGCGGACGGCAAGCCCGTCGATGCCCCGACCTTCCGCGCCTTTGCCGCTTCGCACGCGGATACCGTCTCGGAGGCTGTCGGCCTTTGCGTGGTGTTGCAAAAGCCCGATGCAGTCGCAGCGTTGCTCAAGACTTCGCCCAATTCGCCTGAGGAACTGGCAGCGCTCCAGCCTACCGGCGCCGACCTTCCCGGCTGTGTGCCCGAAGGCGTGACCATGAAGCTCAACCGTCCGGCGGTCCGCGCGATGTACGCGCTTGGTGCCTACCGCCTGCTGGCCGGTCCCCAAGTCCACCCGGAAGGCTGAAACGATGCCAAAAGTCAAAGTTGACGGCGTAGAGCTCGAAGTTCCGGCAGGCGCCACCGTGCTGCAGGCCTGCGAGCTTGCCGGCAAGGAAATCCCGCGTTTCTGCTATCATGAGCGGCTGTCCATCGCGGGCAACTGCCGCATGTGCCTTGTCGAGGTGAAGCCCGGACCGCCTAAGCCGCAGGCTTCCTGCGCGCTTCCCGCCGCCGAAGGCCAGGAGATCCGCACGGACTCCGAAATGGTCAAGAAGGCGCGCGAAGGGGTGATGGAGTTCCTCCTCATCAATCACCCGCTCGATTGCCCGATCTGCGATCAGGGCGGCGAGTGCGATCTTCAGGACCAGTCGATGGCCTATGGTCGCGGCGCTTCGCGGTATCACGAGCACAAGCGCGCCGTGACCGAGAAGTACATGGGGCCGCTGATCCGCACGCAGATGACCCGCTGCATCCACTGCACCCGTTGCGTCCGCTTCTCGGAGCAGATCGCGGGCGTCAGCGAGATCGGCGCGCTCTATCGCGGCGAGAACATGCAGATCACGACTTATCTCGAACAGGCTGCGAAGCACGAGATGTCGGCCAATGTGATCGATCTGTGCCCGGTCGGCGCGCTTACCTCGCGTCCTTACGCGTTCGAAGCACGCCCGTGGGAACTGAAGAAGACGCTCGGCATCGACGTGTCCGACGCGTGCGGCGCGAACATTCGCATCGACGCGCGCGGCCGCGAAGTCCTGCGCATCCTTCCGCGCATCAACGATGACGTGAACGAGGAATGGATCAGCGACAAGGCGCGGTATCAGGTCGATGGCCTGATGAAGCGCCGCCTCGACAGGCCCTATCTGCGCCGTGACGGCAAGCTCGTTCCGGCAACTTGGAGCGAGGCGTTCTCCGCCATCGCCACGCTGAATCCGGGGGCGTCGATCGCGGCTGTCGCAGGCGACATGGTCGATTGCGAAACGATGTTCGCCGCCAAGGCACTCGTCGGCGCGCTGGGCTCGGACCTGCTCGAAGGCCGCCAGACCGGCATGGACTACGATACGTCCAGCCTCGCGTCGGTGAACTTCAACACGACGTTTTCGGGAATCGAAACCGCCGATGCGATCCTGATCGTCGGCTCGATGGTCCGTTGGGAAGCGCCGCTGGTCAACGTTCGCCTGCGCAAGGCCGTGCGTCGCGGCGCCAAGGTGTTCCTGATCGGCCCCGAGTGGGAAACCACGTTCGGCGGCGAGTTCCTCGGCGAAGACCTGTCGGTACTCGGCAACCTGCCGCAGCATGTTGCCGAGGCGCTGTCGAACGCATCGCGTCCGGCCATGATCCTGGGCGGTGCGGCACTGGGCAGGGGCGGCCTTGAAGCCGGACTTGCTGCAGCCGCGCAGTTCAACCTCGTGCGCACGCTGGAGGATGGTTCGAGCTGGAACGGTTTCAACGTCCTGCACATGGCGGCAGCCCGCATGGGCGGCCTGATGCTCGGTTTCGCGCAGAAGGGCGGCATCGCCGATCTCGTGGCGGCAAAGCCCAAGGTCCTGATCTCGCTCGGCGCCGACGAAGTGGACTATGCCAGGTTCGCGGATTCGATGATCGTCTACATCGGCCACCACGGTGACAAGGCTGCCCACGCGGCTGACGTCATCCTGCCGGGCGCGGCCTTCACCGAGAAGGCCGGCACTTACGTCAACACCGAAGGCCGCGTGCAGCTTTCCGACAAGGCGGTGTTCGCACCGGGCGATGCGCGCGAGGACTGGACGATCCTTCGTGCGATGGCCGATGCCTTTGGCGTGAATGTCGGGTTCGACAGCTTCGATGAACTGCGAAATGCAATGATTTCAGCGGTTCCTGCACTTGGCGTCGAAGATCTGGTGGATTACGGCACGGCTCTCAACGCCGGGGGCGGTTCCGCATCCGGTGCGATTGCCTATCCGATCAAGGACTTCTACATGACCAACCCCATCGCCCGCGCCAGCGCGACGATGCAGCAATGCTCGGCGGAGCTGTTGCATGGCGAAGAGATCGCGGAGGCCGCGGAATGACCGCTTTCTTCCAATCTTTGGGAATGAGCCACGATTGGGCCTGGTTCATTTCCACGATCTGCGGGATTTTGCTGATCGCGCTGCCGCTGCTGCTGGCCGTCGCCATGATCATCTATCTTGATCGCAAGATCTGGGCGGCCATGGCGCTGCGTCGCGGCCCCAACGTGGTCGGCCCGTTCGGTCTGCTGCAGTCCTTCGCGGATGGTCTGAAGGTGTTCCTTCAGGAAACCATCGTTCCTTCGGCGTCGAACAAGGGGCTGTTCTTGATCGCGCCGATCGTGACGTTCACGGTCGCGCTGATGGCTTGGGCGGTGATCCCGTTCAATTCGGGCGCGGTGCTGGCGAACATCAACGTCGGCCTGCTCTATGTCCTCGCGATCAGTTCGCTGGGCGTTTACGGCACGATCATGGCGGGCTGGGCTTCGAACTCGAAGTACCCGTTCTTCTCGGCCATGCGCGGCTCGGCGCAGATGATCAGCTATGAAGTCTCGATCGGCTTCATTCTGGTCTGCGTCGTGCTGTGGGCCGGCACCTTCAACCTCAACGGTATCGTCGAGGCGCAGAAGGGCCACGGCTTCGGCATCGTCAACGCCTTCGCCTGCAACGTTTTCCTGTTCCCGATGTGGGTGATGTTCCTGATCTCGGGTCTCGCCGAAACGCAGCGCGCGCCGTTCGATCTGGCCGAAGCGGAATCGGAACTCGTCGCAGGGTATCAGACCGAATACTCGTCGATGGCCTTTGCGGCCTACTGGCTTGGCGAATATGCCAACGTCATCCTGATGTGCGCGCTCAACGCGACGCTGTTCTGGGGGGGCTGGCTGCCGCCGCTGGACTGGGCGCCGCTGTACCTGATCCCGGGCTTCATCTGGTTCCTCGTCAAGGTCCTGTTCGGCTTCTTCGTGTTCAGCTGGATCAAGGCGACGGTTCCCCGTTACCGCTATGATCAGCTGATGCGCCTGGGCTGGAAGGTCTTCCTCCCGATCTCGCTGCTGTTCGTCGTACTCGTCAGCGGCTACCTCATGGCTACCGGACACTTCGCATGACCGTCGGACACTTCATCAAGAGCTTCACGCTCTGGGAGTTCGTGAAGGCCCATGGGCTTACCTTGAAGTATTTCTTCAAGCCCAAGGCCACCGTGAACTACCCGTTCGAGAAGAACCCGCTTTCGCCGCGTTTTCGCGGGGAGCACGCGCTTCGTCGCTATCCCAATGGCGAAGAACGCTGCATCGCGTGCAAGCTGTGCGAGGCGATCTGCCCGGCGCAGGCGATCACGATCGAGGCCGCGCCGCGTGTCGACGGTTCGCGACGCACCACGCGTTACGACATCGACATGACGAAGTGCATCTACTGCGGCTTCTGTCAGGAAGCCTGTCCGGTGGACGCGATCGTCGAGGGACCGAACTTCGAGTTCGCGACCGAAACGCGCGAGGAACTTCTCTACGACAAGGCCAAGCTGCTGGCCAACGGCGACAAGTGGGAGCGGGCGATTGCCGCGAACCTTGAAGCCGACGCGCCGTATCGCTGAGGGGAGGGCATCATGATCCACGTAATCGCCTTCTATCTCTTCGCGGTGATGACGATCGCGTCTGCCGCCAGCACCGTGCTGTCGCGCAACCCGGTCCATTCGGTGCTCTGGCTGATCCTGGCGTTCTTCAACGCTGCCGGCCTGATGGTGCTGACCGGCGCCGAGTTCATCGCGATGCTGCTGGTCATCGTCTACGTCGGCGCGGTTGCCGTGCTGTTCCTGTTCGTCGTGATGATGCTCAACATCGATTTCGCCGAACTGCGCGGCGGTCTCGTCAAGTACTTCCCGTTCGGGGCGCTTGTCGCGGTGATCCTGCTGGCGGAAATGGTGTTCGGCATCGGCGCCTACCATTCGGGCGCGATCCACCTGGGCACGCCCAACGGCACCGCCGCGATCCCGACGGGTGTGACGAACACCACCGCGATCGGCTCGCTGCTTTATGGCCGCTACCTGTTCCTTTTCGAGGCCGCAGGCGTGATCCTGCTGGTCGCGATGATCGGTGCGATCGTGCTGACCCATCGCCAGCGCGGTGATACGCGCGGCCAGAAGATCAGCCGACAGGTCAAGCGCCGTCCGGGCGATGCTACCGTCAACGTCAAGCCGGAAGTCGGCAAGGGGGTCCAGCTGTGATCGGCATCGAACATTATCTGGTCGTGAGCTCGATCCTGTTCGTGCTCGGCGTCCTGGGGATTTTCCTCAACCGCAAGAACATCATCATCATCCTGATGGCGATCGAACTGATCCTGCTTGCGGTCAATCTCAACCTCGTCGCCTTCAGCTCCTTCCTGGGAGACCTGACCGGGCAGATCTTCGCCATGTTCGTCCTGACCGTGGCGGCGGGCGAGGCAGCAGTGGGGCTTGCAATCCTCGTGATCTACTTCCGTGGCCGCGGCACCATCGCCGTCGACGACGTCAACCGGATGAAGGGATAAGGCCTTGCACCCGATCCTGTTCATTGTCTTCCTGCCTATTCTGGCAGCGATCGTTGCCGGGCTGTGCAACAAGTCGTTCGGGCTGGTGGCGCCCAAGGTCATCACGACCGGCGCACTGCTCGTCGCCTGCGTGCTGTCCTGGCCGATCTTCATCGGCTTCCTGAACGGCACGTCCGAAGCGACTGTCGTTCCGGTGTTGAAGTGGGTCCATTCCGGTGGTCTCGTGTTCGACTGGAACCTGCGCGTCGACACGCTGACCGCGGTCATGCTGGTCGTCGTGACGTCTGTCTCGATGCTCGTGCACCTCTATTCGTGGGGCTACATGAGCGACGAGCCGGATCAGCCGCGCTTCTTCGCCTATCTGTCGCTATTCACCTTCGCCATGCTCATGCTGGTGACGGCGAACAACCTGGTGCAGATGTTCTTCGGCTGGGAAGGTGTGGGCCTTGCCTCGTACCTGCTGATCGGCTTCTGGTTCAGCAAGCCGTCTGCAAACGCTGCCGCGATCAAGGCCTTCGTGGTCAATCGCGTGGGTGACCTTGGCTTCATGCTCGGCATCTTCGGCGTGTTCTGGGTGTTCGGCACGGTCTCGATCCCCGAGATCCTGCAGGCCGCACCCGGCATGGCCGGTTCGCAGATCAGCTTCCTGGGCAGTCATTTCGACACCATGACGGTGCTGTGCATCCTGCTGTTCATCGGCGCGATGGGCAAATCGGCGCAGCTTGGCCTGCACACGTGGCTGCCTGATGCGATGGAAGGCCCGACCCCGGTGTCGGCGCTGATCCACGCGGCGACGATGGTCACGGCGGGCGTCTTCATGGTCTGCCGTCTGTCGCCGCTGTTCGAGACGAGCCCTGCGGCGATGACCTTCATCACCTTCATCGGCGCGGCGACCTGTATCTTCGCGGCGACTGTCGGCTGCACGCAGTGGGACATCAAGCGCGTCATCGCCTATTCGACCTGTTCGCAGCTGGGCTACATGTTCTTTGCCGCAGGCGTGGGGGCGTTCGGCTCGGCCATGTTCCACCTCTTCACGCACGCTTTCTTCAAGGCGCTGCTGTTCCTCTGCGCCGGTTCGGTGATCCACGCGATGCACCACGAACAGGACATGCGGTACTACGGCAACCTGTGGAAGAAGGTGCCGATCACTTTCGTCGCCATGACGCTGGGTACACTGGCGATCACCGGATTCGGTCTGTTCGGTTGGGGCTTTGCGGGCTACTTCTCGAAGGATTCGATTATCGAGGCGGCCTATGCTTCGGGCACCAACATGGGCCTGTTCGCCTACTGGATGGGCGTGCTCGCCGCGCTGCTGACGAGCTTCTACTCGTGGCGCCTGGTGTTCCTGACCTTCTTCGGCAAGCCGCGCTGGGCGCAGTCCGAGCATATCCAGCACGCGCTGCATGATGCGCACGGCCATGGGCATGCGGATCATGGGCACGGTCATGGCGGTCATGATCATGGCGCGCACGACGACGGTACGGGCGGCTATCATCCGCACGAGAGCCCCTGGGTCATGTGGCTGCCGCTGGTTCTGCTGTCGGTCGGCGCGGTCGCCGCAGGCGCGGTGTTCGAGGATGCCTTCGTCAGCCCCGGTTCGGGTGAGTTCTGGAAGGGCGCGCTGGTCTACAACGAGCACCTGCTCCACGCGATGCACGGCATCACCGGACTGGTGAAGTACATGCCCTTCATTGTGATGGTGATCGGTTTCGTGATCGCTTGGTACGGCTATATCCGGAACACCCGCTTCCCGGCGGCTGTCGCCAAGCAGCTCGGCCCGATCTACACCTTCATCTATCGCAAGTGGATGTTCGACGATCTGTACGACTTCCTGTTCGTGCGCCCGTCGATGTGGCTCGGCCGTGAGTTCTGGGACGTTCTGGACATCAACGTGATCGACAGGTTCGGTCCCGATGGTGTGGCCTGGCTCGTCGCCAAGAGCTCTACTTACGCGCAGAAGGTCCAGACGGGCTATCTGTACAGTTATGCACTTGTCATGCTGCTGGGGCTTGTCGCCGCCATCAGCTGGGCGATCGCGGATAAGATGATGAGTGGTTTTCCGATCCTCAGTCTGATGCTTCTGGTGCCGTTTGCGGCGGCACTGGTCTGTCTGTACCTCGATGCGAAGGCGGCGCGCATGCTTGCGCTCGTCGCCACGCTCGCGGACCTGGCGCTTGGCATCGTGCTCTGGCTGAATTTCGACGTGGGCGGGGCCCAGTGGCAGTTCACCGAACGCGTGCCGCTGTTCGCCGGCTTCTCCTATTCGCTTGGCGTCGACGGCATCGCCATGCTGCTGATCGTCATGACGGTCTTCCTGATGCCGATCTGTATCGGTGCCAGCTGGAAATCGATCCAGAACCGCGTCAGCGAGTACATGGCGATCTTCCTGCTCATGGAAACGCTGATGATCGGCGCTTTCGCGGCGCAGGACCTGTTCCTGTTCTACATGTTCTTCGAAGGTGGCCTGATCCCGATGTACCTCGCGATCGGCATCTGGGGTGGTCCCAACCGCATCTACGCCTCGTACAAGTTCTTCCTCTACACGCTCGTCGGCTCGGTTCTCATGCTGATCGCGATGCTGTGGATGGTGAACCAGACCGGCACCAGCTTCATCCCGACGCTGATGGCCTACAACTTCGATCCGCATGTCCAGACCTGGCTGTTCCTGGCCTTCTTCGCGAGCTTTGCGGTGAAGATGCCGATGTGGCCGGTCCACACCTGGCTTCCGGCGGCGCACGTCGAGGCGCCGACCGCAGGCTCGATCATTCTGGCAGGCGTGCTGCTGAAGATGGGCGGCTACGGCTTCCTGCGCTTCTCGCTGCCGATGTTCCCGGAAGCCTCGGCGTACTTCGCGCCGCTGGTCTGGGCGCTGTCGATGGCGGCGGTCATCACCGCCTCGCTGATCGCGGCCGTGCAGCAGGACATGAAGAAGCTAATCGCCTATTCCTCGGTCGCGCACATGGCGGTCGACGCTGTGGGCCTGTTCGCCTTCAACCAGCAGGGTCTTGAAGGCGCGATGATCCTCATGCTCAGCCATGGTGTCGTCTCGGGCGCGCTGTTCCTGTGCGTGGGCGTGCTCTACGACCGCCTGCACACTCGCGAGATCATCCGCTATCGCGGCCTTGCGGTGAACATGCCGCGTTATGCGCTGTTCTTCATGATCTTCACGATGGCCTCGATTGGTCTTCCGGGCACGAGCGGCTTCGTCGGTGAGTTCCTGAGCCTTGGCGGCGTGTTCCGCGTCTCCACCTGGACGGCAGCGGTCTGCACCACCACGATCATTCTCGGCGCGGTCTACATGCTTTACATGTACCGCAAGGTCGTGTTCGGCGCGCAGGTCAACGCCGATGCAGCCGCCATGCGCGACATCGATCTTCGCGAGTTCCTGATGGTTCTTCCGATGGCGGCTGTGGTGTTCTGGATGGGTGTCTACCCGGAAAGCTTCATTGCGCCGATGCGGGCGGACATTGCCGCGATCGACGCAAGGCTTGAACACGCCAAGCCGAAGGAAGACGCCAAGGTCTTCATGCCTAGTAACAAGAAGCCTGCGCAGGCCGAAGCCGCGCACGAGGGGGCACACTGATGGACTGGTCGCACTCCCTGCGCCTTATCGCGCCGGAAGAAACGCTGAGCATCGCGGGCCTCGTCCTGCTGATGATCGCCGCCTGGGGCGGTGACAAGGCTGCGAAGCTGATCTCGGTTCTTGCCGTTGCAGTGCTGGTGGGCGTGTCGTTCATGGTCGCGCCTGCCCTGTGCGGCGGCGTCATGGGCGAGCAGGCTTCGGCCTTCTACGGCCAGTTCCAGGCGGACGCCTTCGCGTCTTACGCCAAGATCTTGATCTATCTGTCTTCGGCAGTGGGCCTGATCGTGGCACCGGCGTACTTTGATCGCTTCAAGGCGATGCGGGCCGAATATCCGATCCTCGTCATCTTCGCCGCACTCGGCATGGGCATGATGGTGTCTGCGGGCGATCTGCTGACGCTGTACATCGGTCTCGAGATGAACTCGCTCGCCGCCTATGTGCTGGCTGCATTCCTGCGGGTCGATGATCGTTCGGCGGAAGCGGGCCTCAAGTACTTCGTGCTGGGCTCGCTGGCCTCGGGCATTCTGCTGTTCGGCATGAGCCTGACCTACGGGTTCACCGGAACGACCTCGTTCGACGGCATCAGCGCGGCACTGTCGCATGGTCTGTCGAATGGCGCGCTGTTCGGTATCGTCTTCATGCTGGCCGGCATGGCCTTCAAGATCAGCGCCGTGCCGTTCCATATGTGGACGCCCGACGTCTATGAAGGCGCACCGACGCCGGTTACGACGTTCTTCGCGACGGCACCGAAGGTCGCCTCGCTGGCGCTGCTGATGCGTATCGTGTTCGAGGCGTTCGGCGATCAGGCACATGCCTGGCAGCAGATCGTCATGTTCCTGGCGCTGGCCTCGATCGTGATCGGTGCTCTGGGCGCGATGGGGCAGAGCAACATCAAGCGCCTGCTGGCCTATTCGTCGATCAACAACGTGGGCTTCCTGCTCATCGGCCTGTCGACCGCGACGCTCAATGGCGCCACCGGCATGCTGACGTACCTCGGCATCTATGTCGCGACCTCGGTTGCCAGCTTCGCGGCGGTGCTGCTGCTGCGCGATGCGGATGGCAACGCGGTCGAGGAGATTCCGAAGCTGGCCGGTCTGTCGCGGACGCGCCCCGGTCTTGCCGCTGCGCTTGCCCTTGTGATGTTCAGCCTTGCCGGTATTCCGCCGCTGCTCGGGTTCTGGGGTAAGGTCGTGGTGTTCCAGGCCGCCGTGCAGGCCCACATGGTCCCGCTCGCCTCGATCGGTATCGTCGCTTCGGTGATCGGCGCCTTCTACTATCTCAAGGTCGTCAAGATCATGTACTTCGACGAGCCTGCGGATGTGGTGAAGGGCAAGGGCGACGTGGCGCATTATGTGCTGCTGACGGTTGCGACGCTGTTCATCTCGCCGCTTGGCTATCTGGCGATGGGCTGGCTGAACGGTCTGGCTGCAACCGCTGCCAAGGCCCTGTTCGCTGGCGCGTAACCGAGCCGGCGCTTGCTCCAGATCGTACCTGAAACCGGGTCGACGAACGCCGATCTGTCCGATGCCCTGAGGGGAGGAGAATACCTCCCCGAGGGGCATTGGCTTTTGGCGGACCGGCAGACGGCAGGCCGGGGACGGCTTGGTCGGACGTGGTTCGACGGTCGCGGTAACTTCATGGGATCGGGGATCGTTCGTGCAGGGCATGGCGATCCACCCGTGGCATCGCTTGCGCTGGTCGCCGGGCTTGCGGTGCAGGATGCGCTGACAGGCTGGCTCGGGCGCCATGCCGACCTTCGCGTGAAGTGGCCCAACGATGTGCTGCTGGATGGCGCGAAGATCAGCGGTGTGTTGCTGGAAGGCGTTGCCGGTGCCGTGATCGTGGGGATCGGCGTCAATCTCGTCGCCGCGCCGGACGTGCCGGACAGGGCGACCACCTCGCTTGCCGCGCATGGCATCGACGTTTCGCGCGACGCGTTCGCCGATGCGCTTGTCCGCAGTTTCGCGACGGAACTCGAACGCTGGCGGCTTGGCGGACTTGCGCCGCTGGTGCGCCGCTGGCAGAGTGCAGCGCATCCGGTGGGCACGCCTCTTCGCGTGATCGCACCGGGTGAAGGTCCGGTAGAGGGTACTTTTGCGGGATTGACCGAGGATGGCAATCTGCGGCTCACGCTCCATGACGGATCGCTGCGCACGATCCACGCCGGGGATGTCGACCTGCCGCGACCGGCATGACGTTTCCGTCACGGTCGCCCGGCGTTTTATGCCCGCCGTTTTATGAAGGACTGACACTTTCCATGCTGCTCGCCATCGATGTCGGCAATACCAACGTCGTCTTTGCCCTGTTCGACGGTCGCGAAATGCGTGCGCGCTGGCGTATCGCCACCGATCCGCGCCGTACCGGTGACGAATATGCCGTGTGGCTGATGCAGTTGCTGGCCATTCGCAAGGTTGATCCGAAAGAGGTCGAGCGGGTCATCATCGCAACCGTGGTGCCACGTGCGCTGCACAATCTCGAAATTCTCTGCCGCCACTATTTCGACGTGGAGCCGCTGATCGCCGGGCAGGGCAGCGCCGAATACGGCATCGAGATCGACGTCGATCAGCCGCGCTCGCTGGGCGCAGACCGCGCGATCAACGCGATCGCTGCGCACGAGAAATATCCGGGCGACCTGATCGTGATCGACTTCGGGACGGCGACCACGTTCGACGTCGTCGATTTCAACGGCACGTACAAGGGCGGGATCATCGCGCCGGGCATCAATCTCTCGCTCGACGCGCTGGTGGGCAATACGGCGAAGCTGCCGCGCATCGCCATCCGCGCGCCGGAGAGCCGCAGCGTCATCGGTCGTAACACCGAAGACCAGATGCTGATCGGCGTGTTCTGGGGCTATGTCGCGACGATGGAGGGGCTGATCGCGCGGATGCGTGCCGAAATCGGGCGCCCGGCGAAAGTCATTGCGACCGGCGGGCTGGCCGTTCTGTTTGACGAGGCGACCGATATCTTCGATGCGGTCGATGCCGACCTGACACTCGAAGGCCTGGCGATTCTGGCTGAAAGGGCTGCGCTTAAGTGATTCCCGGTAACGAACTGATTTTCTGCGCGCTCGGCGGTTCGGGCGAAATCGGAATGAACGTCAATCTCTACGGCTGTCAGGGCAAGTGGCTGATGGTCGATCTGGGCATGACGTTCGGCATGAACGAATATCCGGGTGTCGAACTGGTGTTCGCGGACCTCGATTTTATCGAGCAGCAGCGAGACAACCTGCTGGGCATCGTGCTGACCCACGCGCATGAAGACCATATCGGGGCGGTGCCGTACTTCGTGCAGGAACTGAACGTTCCCATCTATGCGACGCCGTTCACCGCACGTCTGGTGGCCGCCAAGCTCGAAGAAGCGGGGATTCTCGATGAGATCGAGTTGATCGTCGTCGACAACCTCGAAAAATTCGAGATCGGTCCGTTCGGCATCAGCTACCTGCCGTTAGCGCACTCGATCGCCGAGGGGCACGCCCTGCTGATCGATACGCCGTTCGGCCGGATCTTTCATACCGGCGACTGGAAGCTCGACGATGAGCCGCAGGTGGGAACGCCCGCCACGGCGGAAGAACTCAAGGCCATTGGCGACGATGGCGTGCTGGCGCTGGTCTGCGATTCCACCAATGTCTTCAATCCCAAGGCATCCGGCTCCGAAGGCGATGTCTATCGCGGGTTGCTGGACGAGGTGAAGCGCTGGAAGGGCCGCCGGGTGCTGGTCACGACCTTCGCTTCGAACGTGGCGCGCCTGCATACGCTGGGACGCATCGCAAAGGCCACCAACCGCAGGCTTTGCGTTGCCGGGCGCTCGCTCGACCGCATCATCGAGGTCGGGCAGGCCAGCGGCTATCTCAAGGAAATGCCGGATCTCGTCGATTTCGAGACGGCAATGAACCTGCCGCGCGGCGAAGTGCTGTTCATCGCCACCGGTGGTCAGGGCGAGCCGCGCGCGGCGCTTTCGCGCATTTCGGAAGGCAACCACCAGATTTCGCTGGAGGCGGGGGACGTGGTGCTGTTCTCCAGCCGCCAGATTCCCGGCAACGAGATCGCCATCGGCCGCATCCAGAACCGGCTTTCGGACGCGGGTATCGTGCTGGTGACGGATCGTCAGAGCGAGATTCACGTCTCGGGCCATCCGGGGCGGCCGGAACTGGAAGCGATCTATGGCTGGCTGCGTCCGCAGATCCTGATGCCGGTGCATGGCGAGATCCGCCACATGCGCGAGCAGGTGCGGCTCGGCCTGTCGAGCGGCATTCCCGATGCGGTGTTCCAGAAGAACGGCGATCTGGTGCGTCTGGCGCCCGGAAAGCCGGGCAAGTTTGGTGAGGTCGAACATGGCCGCCTGGTGCTGGATGGCGATATCATCGCGCCTGCCGATGGACAGGCCGTGGTCATGCGCCGCCGACTGGCGCACAACGGCGTGGTCTCGGTCGCTGCGGACGGTCGCGGCAAGGTCGAGGTTTCGGCGCTGGGCCTGCCGCTCGAAGAAGATTACGAGACGTTCCTCGATGAAGCCCGCCGCGACGTGGCGGATGCTCTGGGCAAGACGCGCAAGCGTTCGCGCGAGGACCGGGTCGAGGCCATGCGCCTTGCCGTCCGCCGTGCGGCCACGCGCTGGAGCGGCAAGAAGCCGCAGGTACAGGTCATGCTGCTGGAGGACTGATCCGGCAGATTGAAAGAGCGACAGGCAGGACCGGACAATCCCGGCGTCCTGTCGCTCTCCTTGGGAGAGGATGCCGATGAAGCCCCTGTCTATGCTGGCCGTCTACTGGCTCTTGTGGGTCTTCAGCGCGTTTCTGGTCATGCCCTTCGGGCTACGCACGCCCGATGAGGTGCGCGACCACGACATCGGCAAGGGCCATGCCGACAGCGCTCCTGTCAATTTCCGCCCGCGACGGATCGCAATACGCGCGACGGTGCTTGCGGCCATCCTGTTCGCGCTGTTCTACCTCAACGCGCGGGAGGGCTGGGTGACGTTTGCCGACCTCAACCTGTTCGGCCACCCTCCAGTGAAAGATCTAGGATACTAAGCGGGCTGAGCCGCTTGCGCCCGCCGGATGTCAACCGCGCGGATCAGCCGCGCAGGCGCTCGATCCCCTGTGCCAGTGCAACGTAGAGCTTGCCCATGTCCGACGACAGCAGGGTAACGCCCAGCGCCTTGCCGTCGCGCGTGGAGAGAATTTGGCGCAGAATCGATTCGAAGTCGTGGATGTAGCGGTTCACGTGATCGCGGAAGGCATCGTCGCGCTCGTAGGTCTGCTGGATCGCCTTGACTTGCCCCGCATCGAGCAGGCTGACGGCGCGGCGCGTGAAGATACCGCGATCGCCGCGAAGGTAGGAGGCCCAGGCCGTGTCGGAGACATCGACGGAGAGGGCACCGGCAATGTCGATGGCGTGCGAATTGAGCGATTCGCTGATGATCGCCGCGCGGCGGGCGAAGTTGTTGTCGACCTGCTCCTCGGCCCTGGTGCGGGCATCGGTGACGCGCGCTTCGAGGTTGCCGACCAGTTCATCGACACGGGCCAGTTCATCGCGAAGCTGGCCTGTGGCTTCATGCGTGACGCCAGAGGCATGAGCGACGGCCTGTTCGAGGCGTCCGGAGATTTCCGCCACCTTGGCACGCATCGCCTTGTCGATGGCCTTGTCGCTCTCTTCGCCAAGACGTGCGGCAAGCGCCAGCACGCGCGCAGCGGTGTCGGTCTCGATGGAGGCTACCGCTTCACCGGCGCTGGTCGCCAGTGTGTGAACGGCATCGTGCAAAGCGCCTTGCGCCTTGTCGGCGGTACGGTCGGTCGCTTCTTCGAGTTCGACAAGCGTGAGGCGCAGGCCGTCGAGGAGCGAGGCATGGGCCTTGCCGCTGGTCGAAAGGGCAGCCTGCGACTGGAGCAGAGCCGTATTGAGCGCGCCGAGTTGCGACTGGCTGTTTCCAACGCTGTCGGCAAGGCGTTCTCCGTTGTCCGCCGAATGTCGCAGAAGATCGAGCAGGCCCGAGACGCCGTGATCGAGCCGGGTCAGTCGATCCTCGTTGATCGACAACGCTTCGGGCAGGCTGTCATGAACCTGCTTGCCGCTGGCTTGCACGAGTTCGAGCAGGCGCAGGGCGGCATCGGTCAGGCCGGATACGTCGCCGTCGGCCGAAGCGAGTGTTTCTCGGGCCGCGGCGAGGCGCTCGGCCAGCAAATCGAGCGTGCGGGCAAGGCGTGCCTCGGCGATTTCGGCTTGTTGCACGATGCTGGCAAGGCGCTGATCGTGGCTGCCGAGCAGATCGGAAAGATCGTTGGAGCGCTGCTTGAGTGCGTCCGTGTGTTCGCGATGGCCTGCAAGGCGAGCAGATACGCCGGCATCGATATCCGCAAGTAGACCGGACAGGCGGGCAGCGCCTTCGGTTTCGTGCTGGAGCGCCAGTTTGCGGCGCTGCTCGATCTCGCTGTGGAACTGCTCTGCGTCGCGCGTGAGCGATCCGTTCAGCCGCGCGATTTCTTCCGCGATGTCGCCGAGGCGTTTCGACAGCGCGGAAGTCGCTGCATTCTGATGGTGTTCGATCTCGGCGCTGCGGCGCTGTTGTTCTTCTTCCACGCCCGCCAGCGTGCTGCGCAGGGCCAGCAGGGCGCGTTGTTCGCTGTCGCGGAAGGCGCGGGAGACGACATCGCTCTCATCGCGCAGTGCGCCAAGACGCGATCGCAGGGAGGTGAGGCTCTGGGCTTCCTGTGTATCCAGCTGCTGCCGTGCTTCGTCGATTTCGGTGCCCAGCGCCGTGATCCGGTGACGCATGGCCGCGAGTGTTTCGCGCTCCTGCGTGTCCCACTGGCTGCGAAGCGCCTCGCCGTTCTGCGTCATGGCTGCAAACCGTTCATCCGCCAGCACGCGCATCTGCTCAAGTCGCTCGGCGAACATGGCCAGCGTGCCCTGCGTGGTACGGTTCAGCGCTTCGACCTGACGCTCGCTGGCGATGCCGAACTCGTTGAGACGATTGAAGCCCCTGATCATGTCGTCGAGCTGACCATGCGCCATGCGCCCGGCACCGGCGATATTGTTCGTCACGTCCTTGGCGGCATTGGCGATCACCGGCAACTGGTCGCGAAGTTGCTCCATGTTGTCCCGCGCGCGGGTGCTGACCGTGCTGATCGTCTCCACGCGCTCGCCGTTTTCGCGAACCAGTTCCTCCAGCCGTGCAGCGTTCGTCGACAGGCGCTCACTGGCAAGGCGCCCCAGGGTTTCGAGATCGCGCGACTGCGAGGCAAGGAACTCTCGCGCGAGGCTGAGTTCGCGGTTCACCGATGTCAGGCGCTGTTCCAGCAACAGGGACTCTTGCGAGAGGCGCGACGCCGCATCGCCGAACCGCCGGGCTTCACGCGTACTGCTGCGCAGGACCAGCAATAGCAGCACCGCAATGAACGCGGCAGGCATCGCCCATTGCGAGACAAGCGCCGAGACCTGAGTGGAACTGGCACCCGTCAGGGTCTTGCTGTTGGCGAACAGGAAGAACGCCGTCCATCCCAGCAGAGCGCCACCGGCCACGGCAGGCGCGATCCATAGCCGCGATCCTTGTGATGGGCTCTGATCGGCTTCGTCTTCGGCGTGAGGATGGTATTCCACCCAGGCTTGTTCGGAGTGGACCTGGTCTGGCAGCGGCGAAGAGGGGCTGGATGCCTCGGATACGGACGCGCTGCTGTGCGCCTCGCCTTCGCTGACGCTGCCATTAGACCCGATCGGGACGATCCTGCTCTTTTCCCCTGCCATCGAGACGGGATACTCCCGTGTTCCCGGTGTTAAAACCCTCGATTGAACGAACTGGCGATTAACTGGGGATAGCCGCCACCGGAGACCCTTGCAGCAGCCCTCAGTCGCTTTCGGCAATCGCCGGCAAGGACTGCACCGGACTTGCCGAATATTACCGGGTGCAAATCGTCGGCCACGCTTGGCACTGCGCGGCGGTCAACCTAGATAATGCCTTGGGATATTCGGGAATCACCATTGCGTATCGCTTTGCTCGCCATCACCGAGCCTGCTGTTGCGGGACAGACTACGCCGCGCGCATTCTTGCGCGTGGCGGGGGCGACTGTCGCGCAGCACCAGTTGAGCATCGCGCTGGCATTGGACTGCCAGCGGGTGATCTGCCTTGCGCGGCGTCCTTATGCGGAACTGTCCGCCCTTCAGATCGTCGCGGAAAACGCAGGGCTGCAATTCCACGTTGCTGGGGCAAGCCATCAGTTGTCGAGCCTGGTGACGGCTCGCGACGAACTGGTCGTAATCTCGGAAGGTCTTTTCGCGGATGGTGCCGCAGCAGCGGGGCTGTTGGAGAAGCGGGCCCAGGCCGTTCTTGTGCAACCGGTCGAAAGCGCGGTCGGAGAAGGTTTTGAGCGGATCGACATCAATCGCGCTGCCGGTGGTCTCATCCGGATTTCCGCGCAACTGGTCGAGAAGCTTCATGATCTTCCGTCAGATGTCGAGGTGGCGTCTGCGCTGACCCGGATCGCGCTTCAGGCTGGTGTCGAGACGTGCGAGATCGGGGCGTCGTTGCGGAGCAGCGGAGCCTGGCGGATGGTCCGTGACGAGGGTGAGGCACACGATGCGGAAGTGCATTGGTTGCGTTCACGTCTTGGCGATGGGCGGAATGCCGGGTCGTCCACGCGCGTGGCAGGGTTCGGCGTGAAAGCACTGGGTGCGACGCTTCTCCATGCCGGAAATGCCAGCAACGCGATGAGCCTTGCCGTCCTGGCGTTGCTGTTCATCGGCTCTGTCATGACGTGGTTTTCCATGCTGTGGGCAGGCTTTGCAGCTGTTGCATTGGCCTGCGTCGGCATTGAGGCCGGGCGACTGCTGCGCAATATCGAGCGGCAGTCCGTGGGGCAGTTGCCCCCGGCTATTACGCGTGCCGAGGTGCTCGCATGGGCAAGGGATGCGGTTTTTACAGGGACGATGCTGGCGGCCCAACCGATCACGGGAAGCGCCTGGATCGACTGGCTCTATGCGCCGCTTTCGCTGATTCTACTGCTTCTGCTGGTGCCAAGGTTGCTCCCCGCACGCATTGCATGCTGGGTTTCGGACAGGGCTGCGGTCTCGCTGTTGCTGGCGTTGGCCGCCGTGCTTGGTCAGGTGCAGTCGGCAGTGGAGCTTATCGCGCTGGCGCTCGCTATAACGTGCCTGTGCATTCCCCGTTCGTTTCGGGAATAACACCACTTTAACCACTGTGAGGCTAGCGAGGAAGGGATGAGCGATACGCAAGACCATCTCTCCGGTGCCGGTTCTCTTGAAGCCGCGATGCGCGTGCAACTGATGCAGGGCGACGCCGTTGCACAGGAAGCACGACCAATTCTGCGCCATTTACTGCAGCAGGACAGCAACGATCTGTTCAGCGAAGAGATTGTGGCACGGGTCAAGGGTATGATCCGATCGCTGGCCAATGCACTGCAAGATGCGATCTTTGCGGACGATCATTATACCGAAGCCGCGCAGCGGGACATGGTCGAGAACGATTTTTTCCATCTGCTGGTGGTCGATGAAGCCATGCTCCAGCATCTCCATGCCATGGCGCTGGAGTATCAGGTGACGCAGCGCCTGCAGGCCAGATTGTCGCTGGATGCGGTGACGTCTCCGCTGGTGCGCGAATTGATAGCATCGAGCGATATGCAGCTTCAGTCGCTCGCCATGGCCTATCTGGCGGCGCAGGCCCGATGGTGCCAGTCCCAGCGTCGGATGGCGATTACGGTTGCGGAATTGCCTGCAGCGCAGTTCGACGTGATCATGGCTGCGCTTCACGGCGTCGCTGCCGAGCATTCTGTCGTTGGCGAACGTCTGCCCGATTGCGTCCGTCGATTGAAAGAAGCTCGCGGCTTGGGGCGATGCCGCCTCGACCTTGCCAGAAGCATCGTCGACGCACTGCCTGTCGACGCCGAGAAGGCCCTATCCATCGAACATGCAGGCGTTGGCCTTTTCGTTTCCACGCTGGCAGGGGCCTTGGGTGAAGTGCGCGATCAGGTGGCCTTTTCATTGCATGCCTCGCAAAGTGCGCGCCTGCTGTTACAGCTTCGAGCCGCCGGGCTGCGCGCTGCGGCGGTCGAGTTGCAGTTCGTCATGATCCATCCCGGACTCCCTTTGCCTATGGGTATCGAGACACTGGGAGCAGATCGGGCAGCCGAGGTTCTGGCGCAAAGCGGAAGGGCTGTGGCATGAATACCCGGCTTCCCGTGTTGGCGAAGGTCATGACGGACGCGCTCGATCGTGTCATGACGGCGCAAGAGCCTCTCGCCTCGCTTCAACTGCATTGCGGCGGTGACATACCCGGAACACTGGCAATCCCGGAATTGCTGGAAGTCGTGCGGCTTGCCCGATCGAACAAGGCAGTGCTGACACGGCAGATTACCGCCTTTGATGGCGCCGAGCATATCTGGGCATGGGTGGATGTCGTACCTCTTGGCGACGAGACCGGTTGCGAGATCCGGTTGCGCACATGGCAGGCCGGATCCCCGTTGGCCGAGGACGGACATCTTGCAACGCGACGTCGGAATATGACCGACAGGGCCGTTTCAGAGTTGACGGCGGTACTCGATAGCCAGCAGCGCGTGCTTGCCGCCCACTCCGGTTCGGATGCGCTGGCGGGGCTGCAGCAGATATTCATGCAGGCGGTAGGGCGCCCCTGGACCGATATCCTGCCGCCGGTGGGGCTGCCGGGGTCGCATGGCCTTCACTGGCGATTGCTGGACGGCGTGGAAGTAACGGTATCAGGCTCGACGCGGCGTTGGCACGTCTCGCTTGTACCTCAATTGCAACCCGGTGCCGAACCGGCGGGATTCGATCTCCTTCTCCTGTCGGATGAACCGGAAGAGCTTGCAGACGTTCAGCCGTTGGCAGCTGCCGATTTCGGCCCTGAACCGCTTTCCGGCGGCGTGGTGGCGCAGGATCTCGCTCCGGCGCTTCGGCAGCCGATCTCGCGCGTTATTGCCAATGCCGAGACCATTCGTTCGCGTCTGGCAGGCCCCTTGCCCGATGCTTATGCGGAATATGCCGGTGAGATCGTGGCGGCGGGTACTCTGCTTGCCGGATTGCTGGACGACTTCGCGGACCTCGAAGTGGTCGAGGATGCAGGTTTCAGCGTCGATTGCGAGGAAATCGATCTGGTGCAGGCGGCAAGACAGGCTGCCGGCATCCTGAATGTGCGGGCGCTGGAAAAGAATATTCGTGTCGAGCCCCCGGTCTCGCTCAGGAACTGAGTGCGCGCGGGGAGTTCCGACGGGTTCTTCAGGTTCTTCTCAACCTGATCGGGAACGCTATTCGGTATTCGCCGGAGAATTCCCGTATCGAAGTGGCGATTGAGGAAGGCTTGGCCGGCCAAGCGCACAGCGTCCACGTGACGGACGAGGGGCCGGGGCTCACGGAAGAGGAGCAGCGCAAGGTTTTCGAGCGTTTCGAGCGTCTGGGGCGCAGCGGAGACGGCGGATCGGGACTGGGGCTTTATATTTCCCATCGGCTTGCCGCTGCGATGGGAGGCGAACTCTCTGTTTCCAGCATCAAAGGCCAGGGCGCGAGGTTTACATTATCGCTACCGGCTTTTTCGAACTGACGATCGGTCTGCCTCCAGCGATCAGGGCGAACAGGTGAAAAAAAGGCCCCGTTTCCGGGGCCTTTTTCTTGTCCGATGATCGGATCTGCAAGCGCTCAGCGCTGGGCCAGCGGCACGTAATCGCGCTGCGTGGGGCCAGTGTAGAGCTGGCGCGGACGGCCGATCTTCTGGCCTGGATCCGAGATCATTTCGTTCCACTGCGCGACCCAGCCCACGGTGCGGGCGAGCGCGAAGAGCACGGTGAACATCGTGGTCGGGAAGCCGATCGCCGAGAGGATGATGCCCGAGTAGAAATCGACGTTCGGGAACAGCTTCTTCTCTGCGAAGTACGGGTCGGACAGCGCGATTTCCTCAAGACGCAGGGCGGTCTCGAAGACCGGGTCCGTAACCTTGAGCGCGTTGAACACCTCGCGCACGGTCTTCTGCATGACCGTCGCGCGCGGATCGTAGTTCTTGTACACGCGGTGGCCGAAGCCCATCAGACGGAACGGATCGTTCTTGTCCTTGGCGCGATCGATGTAGTGCTGGATGCGATCGGGCGTGCCGATCTCGCGCAGCATGTTGAGCGCGGCCTCGTTGGCGCCGCCGTGAGCGGGGCCCCAGAGGCAGGCGATGCCCGCCGCGATACATGCGAACGGGTTCGCGCCCGACGAGCCGGCAAGGCGCACGGTCGAGGTCGAAGCGTTCTGCTCGTGGTCGGCATGCAGGATGAAGATGCGGTCCATGGCCTTTTCGACCTCGGGCAGCACTTCATACTCTTCCGCGGGCACGCCGAAGGTCATGCGCAGGAAGTTGCCGGTGTAGGACAGGTTGTTGTCCGGGTAGAGCATCGGCTGGCCGACCGAGTACTTGTACGCGGCCGCAGCGATCGTCGGCATCTTGGCGATCAGGCGATGCGCGCTGATCTTGCGCTGCTCGGGATCGGCGATGTCGGTCGAGTCAGGGTAGAACGCCGAGAGCGCGCCGACCACGCCGCACATCACCGCCATCGGGTGCGCATCGCGTCGGAAGCCGCTGTAGAAGCTCTTGAGCTGCTCGTGCAGCATGGTGTGGCGGCTGATGGTGTATTCGAAGTCCTTCAGCTCTTCCGCGTTCGGCAGTTCGCCGTTCAGCAGCAGGTAGCTGGTCTCCATGAACGAAGACTGCTCTGCGAGCTGGCCGATCGGGTAGCCGCGGTGCAGCAGGACGCCTTCGTCACCATCGATGTAGGTCAGCGCGCTTTCGCAGCTGGCCGTCGAGGTGAAGCCGGGGTCGAAGGTGAACTTCCCCGTCTGGCCGTACAGCTTGCGGATGTCGATGACATCGGGGCCGACACTGCCCTTGAGGACCGGATATTCGAAATCCTTGCCTTCCGAGCTCAGTTTTGCCTGATCACCCACCTATCCAAACTCCTTTGTTTTATGATTGGGACCCGACCGGGGCAGAGCTTTGAGCGCCGATGCGCGCAAGGCTTTCGTCCCGCCCGAGCAGAACCAGTACGTCGAAAATGCCTGGCGAGGTCGTCTGACCCGTCAGAGCGGCTCGCAGCGGTTGTGCGAGCTTGCCGAGTCCGACCCCCAGGTCCTCGGCCATTGCCTTCAGGTTCGCTTCCAGTGCCTCCGGCGTCCAGTCGGACAGCCCGGACAGGCGCTCGTGCATCGAGGCGAGGCGCCCCCGCGCCTCGTCGGTCAGCAGCGCCTGTGCCTTCTCGCTGAACGCAAGAGGGCGTTTGGCAAACAGGAAGGCAGCGCCTTCGGCAAGTTCGTTCAGGTCCTTGGCGCGGACCTTGAGTACGGGCATCGCCTGGGCCAGCAGCCCAAGGTCGATGTCGGCATAGCCGGCAGCCTCGACGCGCGGCGCGACCAGCGCGGCAAGGCGCTCGTCATCAGCTTCACGCAGGTAGTGCCCGTTGAGATTCTGCAGTTTCGCAATGTCGAAGCGCGAGGGCGATTTGCCGACATCGGCCATGTCGAACCACTCGACCGCCTGCTCGCGCGAGATGATCTCGTCGTCGCCATGGCCCCAGCCAAGGCGCAGCAGGTAATTGAACACGGCTTCGGGCAGCAGGCCCATCTCGTCGCGATAGGCATCAACGCCGAGCGCGCCGTGGCGCTTGGACAGCTTGGCACCGTCCGCGCCATGGATCAGCGGAACGTGTCCGTAGACCGGCACGTCCCAGCCCATGGCGTTCAGGATGGCAAGCTGGCGGAACGCGTTATTCAGGTGATCGTCACCGCGCAGGACGTGGGTGACGCCCATGTCGTGGTCATCGACAACCACCGCCAGCATATACGTGGGCGTGCCGTCCGAGCGCAGCAGCACGAAATCGTCGATTTCCACGTTCTGGACGGTGACGGCGCCCTGAACGAGATCGACGATCGTCGTCTCGCCTTCACGCGGCGCCTTCACGCGCACGACATACGAAGCGTCGGCGGGCCAGGTCGAAGGATCGGCATCGCGCCATTCGCTGTCGATGCGGAAGGGGCGGCGCTCTTCCTGCGCCTTCTTGCGGCGCTCGGCGAGTTCGTCCTGCGTCAGGTAACAGCGATAGGCATCGCCCGAGGCCAGCATCTGTGCGGCGACTTCGGCATGGCGATCGGAGCGGGCGAACTGGAACACCGGGGCCTCGTCGCCGTCAAGGTCCAGCCAGCGCAGACCATCGAAAATGGCTTCGATCGCGGGCTCGGTCGAGCGCTCACGGTCGGTGTCCTCGATGCGCAGGAGGTATTTGCCGCCGTGGTGGCGGGCGAACAGCCAGTTGAACAGCGCCGTGCGCGCGCCGCCGATATGAAGGAACCCGGTCGGCGAGGGCGCGAACCGGGTGACGACCGGCCGTTTGCCTGCCGCAGATCCCGTTGCAACCTCGCTTGCCATTTATTCGTCCTTCCTGTCCTATGGGCGGCATGGCCTCCCATGCCGCGTCCCGAAACCGCAGTTCGCTGCCGGTTGATCCGGCGCCCGCTGCGTTGCAGCAGGGGCCTTGGAACACCGCGAGGCGTTTGTCGAGGGGTTTGGCCGGGCTCGAAGATTTTCTTGTCCGGGCGGCATACGAACGCGCGCCATGGCTGTCAGTTGCATTTGGTGCAGGTATTGTATCGTGGTTCGCGCTTGGCTCTGTGCGGGAATGGTCCCTGTTCCTCGCAGGTGCAGCAACGATGGTCGGGCTGCTGTGGCTGCTTCGTCCGGGGTATGTCAATTATCCGCATATTTTCAGAGCATTGCTCGGTCTTATACTGATGGCGACGGCAGGCCTGTGCGTCGTTTGGGCGCGTTCGAGCATCATCGGTCCGGCGCCGTTCGAAGGCAGTGGCGTGTCGGAAATCGAAGGGGTTGTGCTTGCTATGCAACCACAACCGGCGCTGCATCGCGAACAATTGATTTTGGCTGTCGGGACGCTTTCCGGCTCTGGAGCCTCGAAAGTGCGCGTGAATGTGCCGGATGAGTATCGTGGCGGAGGGGCGAAGGCGGGAGATACCGTTCGCGCGAAAGTCAGACTTATGCCGCCAGCACCGCCGATGTTGCCTGGTGCCTACAACTTTGCCCGCACGGCGTGGTTTTCAGGGTTGTCGGCAACCGGATCGGCGATGTCGGAACTGCGAGTCGTTTCGCACGACGGGGCGCGAGACCGTATCGGTGAATTGCGCAACCGATTGGCAGCCCATATCCTCGACAGGCTGGGCAAGGATACCGGGGGGATCGCCAGCGCGCTTGCGTCGGGCGATGTCGGCGCCATTCCTGAAAGCGATGCGCAGGCGATGCGCGATGCCGGGCTGGCGCATCTGCTATCGATCAGCGGGCTCCATGTCAGTGCCGTGATAGCAGCAGCCTATTTTCTCGTTCTGCGCGTGCTTGCGCTGGTCCCTGGGATAGTCCTGCGAGCACGTCTGCCGTTTTTGGCAGCAATATCCGGAGCGATGACGGGGATTGCCTACACTGTGCTAACCGGATCGCAGGTGCCGACGATGCGCTCGTGTTTTGGGGCGCTCCTCGTGCTGGCGGCGATGGCGACGGGGCGTGAGGCGCTTTCCTTGCGCATGCTCGCGGTCGCGGCCTTCGGCGTTCTGCTGATCTGGCCGGAAGCCATGGTAGGGCCCAGCTTCCAGATGAGCTTCGCCGCCGTTCTGGCGATTGTCAGTCTCAGCGGTGCACAGCCGGTCCGGCGATTTCTGGCGCCTCGCGAAGAGGGGGTGATCGCGCGAACCGCCCGCGCGACCGCGATGCTTCTCATCTCTGGCATCGTCGTCGAATTGGCGCTGATGCCCATCGGGTTCTATCACTTTCATCGAGCGGGGCTCTACGGGGCGATTGCGAATGTCATCGCGATCCCGCTGACGACTGTCGTGATCATGCCTGCGGTCGCATTGGCGCTTGTGCTGGATATTGCCCATCTGGGCGCGCCGGCATGGTGGGTGGCGGGACAGGCGATCCGCTTTCTCATCGGGCTGGCGCATTGGGTGGCCGAGCGCCCAGGCGCTGTCACGCTGTTGCCCACGATGAGCGGTGTGGCTTTTGCCCTGTTTGCGTTTGGCGGGCTATGGTTGGGGCTTTGGCGTGGGGCTGTGCGCCTGTGGGGGCTGTTGCCCGCATTCGCAGGCGTGCTGTGGCTATGTACTCTGCAACCGCCCGATATTCTCGTCACAGGCGATGGCCGACATGTTGCCATCGTCGAGGACGGGGGGCGCACTCTGCTGACATTACGCAATACTCGCAGCGATTATACCCGCCAGAGCATCAAGGAAATAGCCGGCTTTTCCGGAGATCTGCGGCCATTGGAGACCTGGCCGTCGGCGCGATGCAATGACGATTTCTGTCGTATCGATATTTCGAAGACAGGGCGCTTGTGGCGCGTTCTTCTGTCTCGCGGGCATGAAGCGGTCAGCGAGCGTAGTCTTGCGGCGGCATGCGCCGGTGCCGACATTGTGATCGCCGATCGATGGCTGGCATCGAGTTGCCGGCCCGCGTGGCTATTGATCGATCGCGATACACTGGGCCGTACCGGCGGCCTGTCGATCGATCTGGAAGGCCAGTCCGTCGATACCGTTGCCGCAGGGCAAGGGGGGCATGGCTGGTGGCGGCCCATACCCAGCGGGACGAACCATCGACTGCGATTGCGATCCGACGATCATTCTCAATCAGACGACCGTTCAGTATCGTCTTCAGCGCTATAGGGGGCTGGACCCGGCTGCGAGGCGGGAGCTTGCCTGTCGATTGCAAGATGACTGCTTTGCCATGTCGGAGCAGTCATCTACCGCAATTCCGGTTCAATGGTAGCGGCGCAGCAGGCCGGCGAGTTTGCCCTGAACCTCGACGTCTTGCGGGGCATAGATCTGAGGTTCGTAAGCGGCGTTGGCAGGTTCCAGCCGAACCATGCCACCCTCACGCTGAAGATATTTGAGAGTGGCTTCTTCTCCGCGCACAAGTGCCACCACGATTTCCCCGTCACGCGCTGTATTGGTGCGTTTGACCAGGGCGAAGTCGCCATCGAGAATACCTGCCTCGATCATCGAGTCCCCCGAAACCTCCAGTGCATAGTGGTCGCCGGCGCCCAGCAGAGCGGCAGGCACGGGCAACATTGCGTGCGTTTCAAGGGCCTCGATCGGAACGCCGGCAGCGATCTTTCCGTGAAGAGGAATTTCGATCACATCGTTATTGTTCGCCGGAGTGCGAGGCGCAGGCGTGCCGCTTGTGAGCGAGGAGGCTGCAACGCCAGCCTCTGCCGGGCGGGACGGAGCGGGCTTGCTTGTGGCGTCTTCGGGCTGGCGCAGGACTTCCAGCGCGCGGGCCCGGTTGGGCAGGCGGCGAATGAAGCCGCGTTCCTCCAGTGCCGAAATCAGGCGGTGCACACCCGACTTGGACTTGAGGTCGAGGGCTTCCTTCATTTCTTCAAAGCTTGGCGAGATACCGCTTTCTTCCAGACGGACCTGAATGAACCGGAGCAATTCGTGCTGTTTGCGCGTCAACATGGTCGCTGCCTCTTGCCGATCTGGTGAGGCATGACCGCCTCACTGCTCTAAAGCGTGAACAATGTGAGAACAACTAAGCAACAAATTGCGCCCGGTCAAGCAATACCGCCGTTCCGGATCAAGTAGATGCGCGCATTGTCACCCTGCCGGCGGGGCGGGCTGCCAGCGGGAAGATCGATAAGGGCATCGGCATGAGCCAGAGATGTCAGTGCGCCACTATCGCGCAAGGGTATGGGCTGAACCGCTTCGCCGTCCCATATTCCCCGAACGAACTCACGGCGGCTACCGGTCGCGGGCGTCGAGCCGGCCAGACGGGTGACGATCGAGCGCGGGGTCGCCATTTTCGCGCCACCCAGTCGGCGTAGCAAAGGGAGCAGGAAGAAATATCCGGTCACGAATGCCGACACCGGATTTCCGGGCAATCCCACGATTATCTGGCGACGGGCAGCATTTTCGCGCGTTGCGATCAGCAGCGGTTTGCCGGGCTTGATCGCCACGCGCCAGAAAGCGAGTTGCGCCCCCCAGGTTTCCAACGCGGGCCGGATCAGGTCGTGGTCGCCCACCGAGGCGCCGCCGCTGGTGACGATGACATCGGCATCGCGGGCGCTTTCGAACGCTGCGAGCAGGGCGTCCGCACGATCCGCGACCGGGCCGGTCCGGGTGACGCCATGACAGAGCGGTGCAGCAAGGGCGCTCAGCATGACGCCGTTGCTCGCCGGAATGCGATGCAAGGCGCAGTCGGCGGGATCGTCTGCAAGTTCGTCGCCGCTGTCGATGACGGCAAGCGAGGGAAGTCGGTGGACATCGAGCGTGCCATGTCCCGCTGAAAGGGCGAGGGCAAGGCTTGCCGGGGCGAGAGGCGCTCCGGCCGGAATGACAGTGTCACCCGTGCGAAAATCCATCCCGGCCGGGCGGACGTGGCTGCGGGGCGTGTCCGGGCCGTCGCCGGTCAGGGTGAGAACATCCCCTCACGGATGACATCTTCCTGTACGATCACCGCATCGGCGCTTGCGGGCAGCAGAGCGCCGGTGGAGATCCGCACCGCTTCGCCCGCCTTGGGCGTGCCGTGGAAAGGATGCCCGGCAGCGCTTTCGCCGATTACGCGCCAGGGGCCGGAAAGATCGTCCGCGCGGAGCGCGTAGCCGTCCATCGCCGAGAGGTCGGCGGCAGGCTGGGTGCGCCGGGCGAGCAGGGGCGCGACAAGGGAGCGGCCCGCGGCATGCTGAGTCGCGATCGTTTCCGGTGATAGCGGTTCCACCAGTGCCAGCAGACGTGCCTGCGCGTCCTCCAGAGGCAGCGGCGGTGTCATGCGATGGGCTCCGGCGCGTCGGGGGCGTCGGGAGCGCGCCAGTGGCCGGACTTGCCGCCGCGTTTCTCGATCAGGCGGATGCCCTCGATGACCATCGCCTTGTCGAGCGCCTTGGCCATATCGTAGATCGTCACCAGCGCGATCGAGACGGCGGTGATCGCCTCCATCTCGACGCCCGTGCGCCCGGTGAGCGAGGCGGTGGCGGTGGCCCTGACGGCATTGTCCTCGAACGAAAAGTCCAGATTGACCGCATCGAGCGCGAGCGGATGGCACATCGGGATGAGGTCGCCGGTCTTCTTGGCGGCGAGTATCCCGGCGATGCGCGCCGTGCCCAGCACGTCGCCCTTGGGCGCGTTCCCGGCGCGGATCGCGGCGAGCGCTTCGGGGGCCATCGTGATGCGGCCCGAGGCGATGGCGAGGCGCTGTGTCTCGGCCTTGCCCCCGACATCGACCATGCGCGCGGTGCCCTCGGCATCGATGTGGGTGAGCGAGCGGGTCATGCGATGGACCTTTCCGAAATCGGCTTCGAGGCGAGGCTGGTTGACACAGTTGACACGGTCCAGAGAGGAAGTGTCACCTTGGACGTGAAACACTGGCTTACCTGATTGAAAACGCGAACTTTACCGAAGTTAACAGCGTTATCTTCGGGCGCAAAGGTGTCGCCTTGCCGGTCGGCAGTGTCCACTTGCAAGGGCAGGAAAGGAAAGGGAGCGTGGAGCATGTTCTCTGGTTGGCACAATCGCGCGCAGTAGGACAGGGTGCAGGACAGGGTGCCTGACAAAAACGATGTTCTTTCAAAGGGGCGCACAAGCGCAAGATCGGGCAGGCGGGCCGCTGCGAATCCTGTCACAAGCAGCGGCATGACGCAGAACCCGCCTCGCCGAGACCCTTACGCCGACCGCTTCGCTGCCGTGATCGCGCGGATCGAGGCTGAGGAGGGCCGCCCCGCTGATCTTGAGGCGCTGGCCGAGGTGGCAGGGTTCTCGCGCTATCACTTCCATCGCCAGTTTCGCGGGCTGGCGGGGCTGACCGCGCACGATTTCGCGCAAGGCCTGCGGCTTCACCGCGCGGCGCATCGCCTCGGCTTCCATTCGCAAACGGGCGTGACCGATCTCGCGTTCGATGCCGGCTACGAGACACTGGAGGCGTTCACCCGCGCTTTCCGGCGGCAGTTCGCAAGCTCTCCCAGCGCGTTTCGCCGCGCGCCGAACTGGAGCGCCTGGCGCGATCTGGGCGACAGACTTCAACAGGCAAGGAGCCGTGTGATGACGAATGCTACGATGCTGAATGGTGTTGAAATTCGCGAATTTGCTCCCGTGATCGTCGCCGCCATGGAGCATCGCGGCGGTCCGGCGTCGCTGGAGGACACCATCCGCCGCTTCATCGACTTGCGACGCGAGGCGGGGCTGGTGCCGCCGCTCAGCCGCACCTTCACGCTGTTCCCGGTCGATCCGCGCAGCGTGCCGGTGGAGGACTATCGACTGGTGCTCTGCGCTTCGGTTCCGGCGGCGAAGCTGGGCGCGTTCAAGGGGGATGCGGCGGCCGGTGTCGAGCGGGTCGAGATTCCCGGCGGGCGCGTGGCGGTCTTGCCGGTGCCGGGGCGGGGGATGGACCTCGAAGCCCCGGCCATCGCGCTCTATCGCGACTGGCTGCCCGCCAGCGGCGAGACCTTGCGCGACTATCCGCTGTTCTGCGAGCGCGTGCGGCTTTACCCGATGGTGCCCGAAGCCGAGGCGCTCACCGAACTGATGCTGCCGCTGGAGGGGTGAGGGACGCTCAGGCCCCCGTCAGCAGCGCGCGGGTGGCGGCGGTGACGTCGGCGTGGCGCATCAGGCTTTCGCCGACAAGGAAGGTCCGCGCGCCGCATGCCGACAGGCGCGTGAGGTCGGCATGGGCGTTGATCCCGCTCTCGCTCACCAGCAGGGTGCCTTCGGGCGCCAGCGGTGCGAGGCGCTCGGTCACGCCGATGTCGGTGACGAAGCGCTTGAGATCGCGGTTGTTCACGCCGATGAGGCGCGACTTCAGCCTGGCCGCGCGCGCCATTTCCTCTTCGTTGTGCACTTCGACAAGGCAGTCCATGCCATAGCCGTGCGCGGCGGCCTCGATCTCGGCCATCAGTACATCGTCGAGCGCGGCGACGATGATGAGGATGGCATCGGCGCCGATGGCGCGCGCTTCGGCCACCTGCCACGGATCGATCATGAAGTCCTTGCGGATCACCGGCAGCGCACAGGCCGCGCGCGCCTCGATCAGGAAATCCTCGTGCCCCTGAAAGTAGGGGGCGTCGGTCAGAACCGAAAGACAGGCCGCGCCGCCCTGTTCATAGGCTGCGGCGTGCTCTGCGGGGCGGAAGTCCTCGCGGATCAGGCCCTTGGAGGGCGAGGCTTTCTTGATCTCGGCGATCAGCGCGAAGCCGGTCTCGGCCTTGGTCCGCAGCGCTGCCTCGAAGCCGCGCGGAGCGCTCTGCTGGGCGGTACGCGCATCAAGATCGGCGAGCGTGGTCAGTGCCTTGCGAGCGAGGACTTCCTCGCGCTTGGTCGCACAGATTTCGGTGAGCTTGTCGGCCATCGGGAGAAACCTTGAAAAAGTAGGGATGCTTGCTTCAGCGCAGCGTGTCGATCCAGCAGTCGAGCAGGGCCTTGGCGAGCCCCTTGTCGATGGCCTCGGCGGCTTCCTCGACGCCGTCGCGCCACGAGGAGACTTCGCCCGCGACCATCAGCGCGCCTGCCGCATTGAGCAGCACCGCGTCGCGATAGGCCGAGGGCTCGCCCATCAGCAGGCCGCGCAAGGCCGCCGCGTTATAGGCCGGATCGCCGCCCCGGATCGCGTCGATCCCGGCTTCGGGCAGACCCACGTCGAGCGGCGCGACACGGCGCATCGAGACTTCGCCGCCGCGAATGTCGGCGACTTCGTTGCCGCCCGCAAGGCTCAGCTCGTCGAGACCCTCGTCGCCCGAGATCACCATCGAGTGCTCGGTGCCGAGCCGCAGGATCGCCTCGGCATAGATCGGCACGTAGGCCGGACGCGCAATGCCGACCAGCTGGCGCGTGACTTTCGCGGGATTGGCGAGCGGCCCCATCAGGTTGAAGATCGTGCGGCGTCCGATCGCGCGGCGCAGCGGCATCAGGCGCCCCATCGTCGGGTGATGGGCAGCGGCGAACAGGAAACAGATATTGAGATCGCGCAGCGTCTCTTCCGCCGTCTCCGCCGCCCGGTCGAGATTGAGGCCGAGCGCTTCGAGCGTGTCCGCCGCGCCTGCCTTGGAACTCGCCGCGCGGTTGCCGTGCTTGGCGACCGGCACGCCGCAGGCCGCGACCACCAGCGAGACGGCGGTCGAGACGTTGAGCGTATGGTGCCCGTCGCCGCCGGTGCCGCACACGTCGAGCGCATTGGCAGGCGCATCGATGGGGATCATCCGCGCGCGCATCGCCCGTGCGGCGCCGACGATCTCGCTGGCGACTTCACCACGCTCGGACAGCGCGATCAGAAACGCGGCGATGGTCTCTTCGGGAACCTGCCCGTCGAGGATCGCACCGAACGCGGCTTCGGCCTCGTCCTCGGCAATCGGGTGGAGCGGATCGGGGAGGGTGGCGATCACGCGCTCAGGCTTTCTTTCGCGCGCACTCGCTCGGGCAGCACCGCATCGACACCGCAGGCCTTGAGCCAGTTGGCGAGCATCGCGTGGCCGTGCTCGGTCGCGATCGATTCGGGGTGGAACTGCACGCCGTGGATCGGCAGCGTCCTGTGGCGGAAGCCCATGACGTGATCGTCGTCGCTGCGCGCGTTGACGTGGAGCACCTCGGGGATGTCCTCGACGATCAGCGAGTGATAGCGCGTCGCGGTGAACGGCGAGGGCAGGCCTGCGAAGACGCCGCTGCCATCGTGCGTGACCGGGCTGGTCTTGCCGTGCATCAGCCCGCCGCGCACCACTTTGCCGCCGAAATACTGGCCGATCGACTGGTGGCCAAGGCACACGCCCAGCAGTGGAATGCCGCTGTCCGCCGCCGCGCCCACGAGATCGAGGCTGACGCCTGCCTCGTTCGGCGTGCAGGGGCCGGGCGAGATCAGGAAGCCCTTGGCGCCCGAACCCACGGCCTGCGCGGCGGAAAGCGCGTCGTTGCGCACGACCTCAACCTGCGCGCCCAGTTCCATCAGGTAGTGGACGAGGTTCCAGGTGAAGCTGTCGTAATTGTCGATGACGAGGATCATGGTTTCGCCTTCGTCCTTTTCTCGACGACGATCAAGGGGCCGAGCGCAGGGCCGCCGTCGACACGGCCATGTTCGGGGTCCCACAAGGAGGAGACCGAGCCATCGAGGAACAGCGCGTTGCGGCAATGGAGCACATCGCGGAAATAGCGCGCAAGGCGCCCGAACGAGACCGGGGCATCGGCGATGACGAAATGGGCGTTGCCTTTGTCGTCCACGCCCACGGCGTTGCGCAGCTTGAGCGAAGCACCGTCGCTGTCGAGCTTGGGGTGCAGCTTGCCGCCGATCACCAGCATCGGCCCCGATTGCGTGCCGAAGTCTGGGCGGCTGGAGACATGGGCCTGAAAATCGTCGCTGGTGCGGATCGCCCAGGGGCCGTTCGCCGCGCCGTAGAACACGCCGTTGGGCTTGAGGTGGAAATTGCCCCAGCCTTCGTTGGTGTTCAGTTCGTGGCCGCGCTTTCCGTTCTCGACGTAGTAGCCGATGGGAAGGCCCTGTGTGTCGAACATGCCTGCATTCATCGCAAAGGCGACGGCAGGCTGGGCCTTGCCGCCTTGCGCATGGCTGCGGGCGAGGGCCAGTTCGGAGAGGCTACGGTAAGGCTTGCCGCCTGCAGGTCCCAGCACGGTCACGATCCGGTTGAGACCGGTCCGCGCGGTGCAGTGGGTGAGCGGGGTGCCCTCGAACTGCGCGCTCTCGCAGGCGGCGGGCGGCGGGGTTTCACTGGCTTGCGGGGCAGGCTTTTCGGATTGGGATGGCGAGCACGCGGCGAGGACTGCGAGCAGGCCCGCCGTCAGTGCAATGCGAGGGACAGGCTCAGCCGCGCGGCGCAGCATTGTCGGGAAGCCCTGTGCGCAGCAGCTTGATTTCGGCGGGCGAGAACAGCCGCTTGGGCAGCACATCGTCGCGCACGAGGAAGACGCCTTCGAGTTCGCCGCGCAGCTTGCGGGCGCTCCACGGCAATTGCTCGACCTTTCCGCCGCGCGCCATGGCAAGACCTTCGCGCGCGATGATGACGTGCAGCGGTCCCTTGTTGGCATCCAGCGTCTGGCGATAGCGGATCTCGCGCGCCACTTCGGCCTCGAAGCGGGGCTCGCGGCGCCAGTAGTACCAGCCTGCCAGCACCACCATGACGGCCAGACCGCTCAGCAGATAGAGCGCGTGGAACTGACCGCCGTTGCCGATGACCATGGCGATGACCGCCAGCAGGAACCCGAAGAACGGATCGCGGAAGACCTCGCGGCCAAGGCTACGCCGGGCGGTCAGTGCCTCGCGAATATCTGCTTCGGTCAGGATGACTTCGATATCCCGCCCGGCAGGACGGGACGTCATTGGCCGAAACCCGGCTCTCCGGCGACGCGCAAGGCTTCGCGGGCAGCGGCGAAGAGCGCGCCGGACTTGGCCTCGCATTCGCGGTGTTCGTATTCGGGGTCGGAATCGGCAACGATGCCGGCGCCCGCCTGAACGTGGAGCACGCCGTCCTTGAGGACTCCGGTGCGCAGGACGATGCACGAATCGACCGAGCCGTCCGGCGCGAAATAGCCGACGCCGCCCGCATAGGCGCCGCGCGTCTCGGGTTCGAGTTCGGCGATGATCTGGCAGGCGCGAACCTTGGGCGCGCCCGAGACGGTGCCTGCGGGGAACCCTGCGAAGACTGCATCCACGGCATCGTGACGCTTGTCGTCCAGCTGGCCGACCACGTTCGAGACAATGTGCATGACGTGGCTGTAACGCTCGATGGTGTAGCTGTCGGTCACTTCGACCGTGCCCGCAGCGGCTACCCGGCCCACATCGTTGCGGCCAAGATCGAGCAGCATCAGGTGCTCGGCGCGCTCCTTGGGATCGGCGAGCAGGCTTTCCTCGTTCGCCTTGTCCTCGATCGCGGTCTTGCCGCGCGGGCGGGTGCCCGCGATCGGGCGGATGGTGACTTCGCCATCTCGCACGCGCACGAGGATTTCCGGGCTCGATCCGATCAGCGCGAAGCCGGGCAGGTCGAGGAAATAGAGGAACGGCGAAGGATTGATGCGGCGAAGCGAGCGATAGAGCGCCAGCGGCGGCAGCGGGAACTCGCAGGTGAAGCGCTGGGCCAGCACCACCTGGAAGATATCGCCCGCCTCGATGTAGTCCTTCGCGCGAAGGACCATGGCGCGGTAATCCTCAGGGGCCATCACGGGCTGGCGTTCGGCCACGGGCAGTTCGAGCGCGGCAGGCTCTGCCGGTACGGGTTCGGCAAGGCGGCGCAGGGTCTCGTCGATGCGGTCGCGCGCCATGTCGAGCGCCCGCTCGGCATCGGCGGTGCCGCTCCACAAGGGCTGCGGCCAGACCGGGGCGACACAGAACAGCTCGTCGCTCAGTCGGTCGAACACGAGGATGACGGAGGGGCGCACGAACAGCATGTCGGGCAGTTCGAGCGGGCTTTGCGGCGCGCGCGGCAGCTTCTCGACAAGGCCGATGGTCTCGTAGCCGAAATAGCCGACCACGCAGGCAAGCGCGGGGGGCAGCTCGGCAGGCACGTCCATCTTGCATGAGGCGACAAGGCGGCGCAGTTCGGTGAGGCTGTCGCCGGGGAGCGGCGCAAAGGCCTTGCGATCGTGCTTCCAGCCGCGGTTGATTTCAGCCTTGGGACCGATGGCGCGGAACACGAGGTCAGGATCGAGGCCGATCAGGCTGTAGCGCCCGCGCGTCTCGCCGCCTTCCACCGATTCGAGCACGAAGTCGCCGCGGCCATCCTCGAACAGCTTGAGCGCGGCGCCGACCGGGGTGACGGTGTCCGCAACCAACCGCCGCCAGGCGAGAGCCGGACGTCCCGCTTCGAGGCAGGCGAGCGCGGCCGCGTGGTCGGTTTCATGCACCATCACTTGGGTTCCCGGTATGCTGTTTGGGGTATGCGGTTCTTCGGCGGCCATCCGTTGCGGGAGGCCGCCGAAGCATTCTGTCAGGTAAGCGGCGATCAGTTGGTCGAGGCGGCGGGCGCGTTACCGCCCAGCTGCTGGACCACCGTCTTGATCGCGGCGGGGTGCTTGATCACGCCCACGTCCTTGCGGATCGCCTTGGTCAGCGCCTGGGTGTACTCGTCACCCTGCTGCTGGCCCAGTTCGGTCTGCGCCGAGGCGATGGCCTGCGGCGGAACCTGCGCGCCGGGCTTCACGGTCTTGAGGAAGACCACGAACCAGCCGCGCTTGTCCGGCGCTGCCTGCACCTTCACGGTGCCCTGAGCCATATGGAACAGCAGCGAGACCGGCGGCGGGATCTGGCGACCCTGCTGCATCATCTGCGTCAGCACCGCACGCGAGAGGCCGATCGGCTGGACCGGGGGCAGCGGCTTGCCCGCCGCCGAGAGGCCCGCTGCCGGGTCCTTGGCCTTGAGCACGGCATCGCGCACCTTCAGGGCTGCGCCCTTGGCGGCATCGAACCCGGCGTCGAGCTTGTAGGCCTGCGCGACGTCACCCTTGATCTGTGCGAGCGGCGCGGGCGCCGATTCGTCGATCTGGGACACGTCGAACAGGATCACGCTCTTGCCGCGCACGGCCTCGGCGACCTGCGGCTGGTTCTGTTCCATCGAGAATGCGGTCTTGATCACCGGGACCAGTTCGGGTGCCAGCGCTTCCTGCGGCTTGCCGTAGACCTTGCCGTCAGCGGTGATCGGCTCGGACGTCTTGACTTCGAGGCCCATCGCCTTGGCAACGTCGGGCAGGCCTGCGCCGCCATCGAACTGCGACTGGATCTTGCTCAGCATCGCCGAGAACGCAGCGGTCTGCTTGGCAGTGGCCAGCGTCTTGGCGATATCGGCCTTGACCTGATCGAGCGACTGCGCGGGCTTGGTGGTCACGCTGTCGATGCGGATCACGTACCAGCCGAGCACGCCCTTCTGCGGCGGCAGAAGCTGACCCGAAGGGGCCGCAAAGATCGCGTTGGCGACGGGCTGCGAGATCTGGTTGGCGAAAGCGTTGTTGTCGAGCGGGCCGACCTTGGCGGTCGACAGACCCTTGGCCTTGGCCACGTCGTCGAGCGACTTGCCGCCCTTGACCTCGGCCTCGACCGCGTTGGCGGTGTTCTGGTCAGCGACGATCAGCTGGGTCACGCTGCGCAGGTTCTGCGCGGCGTACTGGGCCTGATCCTTCTGGTACTGCGCGGCGATCTCTGCATCGGTCGGCGCAGGCACGTTCTTCATCGCCGCCTCGTCGAACAGGGCATAGCGCACTGTGCGACGTTCGGGGCGCTGGAAGCGGGTGATGTGCGCATTGTAATAGGCGTTCAGCTGCGCGGCCGAAGGGTCGCCCTGCGGCGCGAAGGCCAGCGCGGGAACCTCGATGATCGCGCCCTCACGGCTTTCGCCGAGCATGGCGGCGTAGCGTTCCGCCAGCGCCTTGGGCATCACCGTGCCAAAGCCTGCAGGCACCACCAGCTGGCGGGCGATGAGACCCTGGGCGATGTCGTCACGCAGTGACTGCTCGGTGATGTTGCGCTGGGCCAGCGCCTGCTTGAAGGTGTCCTGGCTGAACTTGCCGTCAACGCCCGCGAACGCCGGGATCGAGGCGATCTCGCTGTCGATCAGGCGGTCGCCCGCAACAATCCCGTGCTTCTGGCCCCACACGCCCACGGCCACGCGGTCGACCAGATCGTTAAGCACGTCGTCGAGCGCGCCCTGGGCGATCATCAGGCCCATCGTCGCGGTCGGCTGCTGCTGCTGGATGCGCTGGAAGGCGACCTGCATCGACTGGGTGAGCGTCTGCTGGTCGATCGGCTTGCCGCCGACGACCGCGACCGAACCGGAACTGTCGTCGCCAGTCACGCTGGAGGTGAAGTTCGACAGATCACCGCTGGTGAAAGCGAAGATGATGACGATCAGGAACAGCGCCGCAACGACGACACCGAACTTGGACTTGATTAGGGAGCGAAGACCAGAAAGCATGACCCTGCCGAAATTGCATATGACAAAATGTCCATGTGCGCCGCACGCATGCGCGTCCGGCAGATGGATCGCGGCAGGCTTTAGGGGGCCTTTGTCCATCCTGCAATGGCTGGCGACGCGCACGGGCGCAATCAACGGAGCAGGAAATGCAAGCCACGTCCTGTCGCACCGGTTTTGACAAGTCGCCCTCCACTGGCCTAGCTGCGCGGCAATGGTGGCGACATGATTCCTCTTCTGATCGGGGAATCGTCCGGGTAATGTCTGTCGAGCGCGTCCGCGCCGCAGCCCTGTTCGCCGCGGGGGTTTATTGAAGGTACTACTATGGCTGCTCTGCCTTACATCGTCGGCAACTGGAAAATGAACGGCACGCGTGCGATGCTCAACGAGCTTCGTGCGATCGACCGTGCAGCTGGCCGTCTGCCGCGCGTGCAGGTGGCGATCGCGCCGCCCGCCACGCTGATCTTCCGCGCCCGTGACGCGGTCGAACTGATCGGGATCGGCGGTCAGGACTGCCACGCGCTCGAATCGGGCGCCTTCACCGGCGACGTCTCGGCGCCGATGCTGCGCGATGCGGGCGCCGACTTCACCATCGTCGGCCACTCCGAGCGTCGCACGCTCCATGGCGAGAGCAATTCGGACGTACGCGCCAAGGCGGAAGCCGCGCTGTCGGCGAATCTTGGCGTGATCGTCTGCGTCGGCGAAAGCCTAGACGTGCGCGAGGCGGGCAGGGCGCTCGATGTCGTGACCGCGCAGCTGGGCGAGAGCCTGCCGCTGTCCGAGCAGGCGGCGGAGAAGCTGTCTGTCGCCTATGAGCCGATCTGGGCGATCGGCACCGGCAAGGTCTGCGCAGCTTCCGATGTCGCCGAGATGCACGCGGCGCTGCGCGCCAAGCTGGTCGAAGTCTACGGCGAGGCAGGCGCGCAGGTGCGCATCCTCTACGGCGGCTCGGTCAAGGCGGACAACGCGGGCGAGCTGCTCGAAACCCCGGAAGTCGGCGGCGCACTTGTCGGCGGCGCCAGCCTGACCGCGGAAAGCTTCCTCGCCATCGTTGGCGCGGCAGCGGCCCTGCAGGACTGAGTTCGGGGACTATATTTGTGACGGTTTGCGGTCGGGCTTGTGCCGTCAGCGGACCAAGCGGGTTGCGTAAGAAAGGGCTTGGCCCTATCTGCGCGACAACAAGGCGGGCGCTTGGCCCACGACGAGGCTGATTCTGACATGCTGTTCCAATTCCTCACCATCGTTCAGGCACTGGTGGCTGCCGCTCTCGTGGCAGTGATCCTGATGCAGCAGTCCGAAGGTGGCGGTCTTGGCACGGGCGGCAGCCCTTCGGGCGTGATGTCGGCGCGCGGTGCGGCCAATATCATGACGCGCCTGACCAGCATCCTGGCTGGTGTTTTCGTGCTGCTCAGCATCGTGCTCGCCTCGCTGGCTGTGGGCGCAAGCTCGGGCCGCCAGATCGATACCTCGCTGCAGCGCAACATCCAGCAGCAGGCACCGGCTTCGACCGCGCCTGCCGCACCGGCTCCGGCACCTGCCGCGACCGGCGCTGCCGCCGATCCGCTTTCGGGTGCCGCCAAGCAGTAAGCTGCTGGAATGGCGCCTTGTCGGTCGCAGCCTGACCGACACTTGAGAGCCTGATTTTTCGCGGGCGCCCGGCAGGGTCGGGCGCCTTTCGTTTGTTCATTTTGTGGATTTCGGCACAAGGGCTCTTGCCTTTGGGCCTCCATGCGATTTAGGGGCCGACTCCCATGGCGCGGCATATTTTTATCACCGGCGGCGTGGTCTCCTCGCTCGGCAAGGGTCTCATGGCAGCGAGCCTCGCGGCTCTCCTGCAGGCACGCGGATATCGCGTGCGCATCCGCAAGTTCGATCCCTACCTCAACGTCGATCCGGGCACGATGAGCCCGTATCAGCACGGCGAGGTCTTCGTGACCGACGACGGCGCGGAGACGGATCTCGATCTCGGCCACTACGAGCGCTTCACCGGCGTCTCGGCCCATCAGAGCGACAATATCACTTCGGGCCGCATCTATCGTGACATCATCACGAAGGAGCGCCGTGGCGACTATCTGGGCGCGACGGTGCAGGTGATCCCGCATGTCACCGACCAGATCAAGGACTTCGCGCTTGACGATGCCGACGACCTCGATTTCGTGCTCTGCGAGATCGGCGGGACCGTCGGCGACATCGAGGGCCTGCCCTTCGTCGAGGCGATGCGCCAGCTGCGCAACGAACTGGGGCGCGAGCAGACCTGCTTCGTCCACGTCACGCTGGTGCCCTACATCGCGGCTGCGGGCGAGCTGAAGACCAAGCCGACGCAGCACTCGGTGCGCGAGCTGACCGGCCTCGGCATCCAGCCCGACATCCTGCTGTGCCGCTGCGACCGTCCGCTGCCCGAGGGTGAGCGCCGCAAGATCGCGCTGTTCTGCAATGTGCGTCCGCAAGCAGTCATCCAGGCGCTCGACGCGCCGAACATCTACGCGGTGCCGCTCCAGTACCACCAGGAAGGCCTCGACGCCGAAGTGCTCCATCACTTCGGGATGGAAGAGACTTCGGTGGCCCCCGACATGGCGCGCTGGGACGACATCACCGACCGCTACGAGAACCCCGAAGGCGAAGTGACCATCGGCGTCGTCGGCAAGTACGTTGGCCTGCCCGATGCCTACAAGTCGCTGAACGAGGCGCTCGTCCACGGTGGCATGGCCAACCGCGTCAAGGTCCACATCAAGTGGATCGACGCCGAGCTGTTCGAGAAGGCCGATTCGGAAATCGCTGCCGAGCTGGAGCCGATGCACGGCATTCTCGTGCCCGGCGGCTTCGGTGAGCGCGGCGCAGAAGGCAAGATCGCCTCGGTGCGCTTCGCCCGCGAACGCAACGTGCCGTTCCTCGGCATTTGCCTAGGCATGCAGATGGCCTGCATCGAGGGCGCCCGCCATGCCGGTGTCGCCAAGGCCAGCTCGACCGAGTTCGGCCCGACCGACGAACCCGTCGTCGGCATCATCACCGAGTGGATGGGCAAGGATGGTCTTGAGCAGCGCGCTTCGGGCGGCGATCTGGGCGGCACCATGCGCCTTGGCGCCTACACGGCCGAGCTTTCGCCCAACAGCCACGTCGCCTCGCTCTACGGTTCGACCACGATCAGCGAGCGCCACCGCCACCGCTACGAGGTCAACGCCTCGTATCGCGAGCAGTTGGAAGGCAGCGGCCTGATCTTCGCCGGCATGTCGCCCGATGGCCTGCTGCCCGAGATCGTCGAGCGGCCGGACCATCCGTGGTTCGTCGGCGTACAGTTCCACCCGGAGCTGAAGTCGCGCCCGTTCGAGCCGCACCCGCTGTTCGCCGGTTTCATCGCCGCCGCGCTGCGTCAGGCCCGTCTGGTCTGACGCTTTCGTCGGCCGACTAGAAAAACGAAAAGGGCCGGGGCGGATGATCGCCTCGGCCCTTTTCGTTTGCGTTCACGAGATCAGGCGCGGGAAGGGTAGTTACCCGCTCTATCGGGTCCTGCCCCAGGGCGAGGCTCAGCTTTCGCCGCGCATCATCCAGCGATTGCGGCCGCCGCGCTTGGCGAGATAGAGCGGCTCGTCGGCAGCTGCGATCCAGTCTTCGGCACTGTCGAACAAAGTGTCGAGCGGCGCGATTCCGAAGCTGGCCGTGACGTTCAGGGTTTTGCCTCCGCCGATGTCTATGGCCATGTCCTCGACCACCTTGCGGAACCGCTCGGTCACGATCCGGGCATCGGCTGCACTGGTCTCAGGCAGCATCATCGCGAACTCCTCGCCGCCCAGTCGCCCGAAGACATCGCTGGGTCGCTTGTCCGCGTTGAGGCGCTGGGCCACCTCGCGCAGTACGATGTCACCGGCGCGATGTCCGTGCGTGTCGTTGACGGCCTTGAAGTGATCGATGTCGATCATCACCATGCAACCGGGGCCGCCATAGCGTGCGAACCGTTCGCGCTCCTGCTCGGCGCGGTCGAGAAAACCCCGGCGACTGTGCGCGCCGGTCAGCGGGTCTCGGATCGCGGCGGTACGCAGTTCGAACTCCTTCATGACCAGCCGCGCAAACCCGCGCATCAGATCGATCTCGCTGTCCTTGTAGTTGCGCGCATGCGTATCGATCGCGCAGAGCATGCCCACGTTGTAGCCGTCGGGCGTCTCAAGCGGGATGCCTAGATAGCTGCGGATATTGGGATTGCCGGTGACAAGAGGATTTTCGGCAAAGCGCGCGTCGATCTGGGCATCGGGAATCATGAACGGCTCACGATGCTGGATGCCATATGTGCAGAAAGATATCTCGCGTGCGGTCTCACAGGCTTCGAGGCCACGCCGGGCCTTGAACCACTGCCGGTCCTCATCGAGCAGCGTCACCAGCGCCATCGGTACGGAGAGTACCGAGCGCACAAGCTGGACGATATTGTCGAACGGTTCTTCCGGCGCCGTGTCCAGAACGTCGAGACGTCGCAGCGCGCCGAGGCGCCCGGCTTCATCCTGCAGTTTCGTGTCTTCGATCATCGTTGCGTCCGTCGATGCTTCTAGCCAAGGCGTCGCCGGCTAACGCCCTGCGTAAAGTATCTAGCCCAGACAGTTGGATGGCGGCAACCGGCTCTCGGCAGGGCGGAGGAATTCAGCGCTGCATGACAAAAGGGCGGCCCGGAAAACCGGACCGCCCTATAACGAGCAACAAGGGAGAGGTGAGCGCGCGGATCAGGCCGCTGCGCTGCCTTCGTCGTTCTCCACCACCGTCAACTGGTTGCCGCCGATGGCGATCTTCTTGGGCTTCATCGCCTCGGGCACTTCGCGTGCAAGGTCGATCACCAGGAGACCGTCGGCCATGTCGGCGCCGGTGACGCGGACATAATCGGCCAGTTCGAAGCGACGCTCGAACCCGCGCTGGGCGATGCCGACGTGCAGGTATTCGCCCTCGGCATGATCCTCGGGCTTGGAACCCTTGACGATCAGCAGGTTGGCCTGCGCGGTGATGTCGATATCGGCGGACTTGAAACCGGCGACCGCCAGCGTGATGCGGTAGTCGTCCTGGCTACGGCGCTCGATATTGAACGGGGGGTACTTGTCGCCGCCGTTCACCCGGTTCTGGTTCTCGATCATGTCGAACAAACGATCGAAACCGACCATGGTGCGGCGATAGGGCGAAAAATCGACACGGTTCATGACAAAAATCCTCTGCTGAGCAATCTTCGTGAAGGGCCCGCACTGCGGCGCCCCGGTTATCGAGCCATCCCCTTGGCGGGCCATGACTCTGCTCCCAAGTTATGGTAGCGCCGCAGGCTTTCAAGGGGCACGATGAAAGAGTTTTCATGGCCCCTTCCGAACGGTCGCGCATTACCTCAAGGAGCATCGCAGATGAGCAGCACCCCGAAAGTCGAGATCTACACCAAGTGGGGTTGCCCGTACTGCGTCGCGGCCAAGGCGCTGCTCGACGACAAGGGCGTCGCCTACGAGGAATATGACATCACCATGGGCGGCCCCAAGCGCACCGAGATGGAAGAGCGCGTGCCCGGCGCACGCACCGTGCCACAGGTTCTGGTCGACGGCACGCCCTATGGCGGTTTCGACGACATCAACGCGCTGGACCGCGCGGGCAAACTCGATCCGGTGCTCGGCCTCTGATCGCGGAGGCCCGGAATACCATGCCCCGCGCCGCGATCCTGCAGATGACCAGCGGCATCGACCCCGATGCCAACGCCGCCACGATTGTGGCGGCGGTGAAGGCCGCGCGTGAGGGCGGGGCTGCCATGCTGTTCACGCCCGAGATGTCCGGCCTGCTCGATCGCGACCGTGCAAGAGGCCGTCCCAAGGTCATGACCGAGACGGAAGACCGCGTACTGGCTGCCGTGCGCGAAGCCGCGGCGCGGGAAGGGGTGTGGGTCCACCTCGGCTCGCTGGCGATCCGACCCGAGGCGGGGGCAGAGGACCAGCGCTTCGCCAACCGCGCGTTCGTGATCAACGCGCAAGGTGATGTCGCTGCGCGCTACGACAAGATGCACATGTTCGATGTCGAACTCGATACCGGTGAGACCTGGCGCGAATCCGGGGCCTATGCGCCGGGCGAGCGCGTCACCACAGTCGAGACTCCGCTCGGCAAACTGGGGCTGGCGATCTGCTACGACATTCGCTTCCCGGCGTTGTTCGAGGCGCTGGGCCGAGCCACGTGCGATGTGATCGCGATTCCGGCGGCCTTCACCGTGCCTACGGGCCGCGCGCACTGGCACCTGTTGCAGCGCGCCCGCGCCGTTGAGGCCAGCGCCTTCGTGCTGAGCGCCGCGCAAGTCGGTGTCCACGAGGATGGGCGCGAAACCTATGGCCACTCGCTAGCGATCGATCCCTGGGGCGAGGTTCTTCTCGACATGGGCGGTGAGGTTGCGGGCCTCGGCTTCGTCGATCTCGATCCGGCGCGTCTCGTCGACGTGCGCAGGCAGTTGCCGAGCCTTGCCAATCGTCGCGAGGTGGCCCGATGATCGTCTATGATCTCCAGTGCGCGGGCGGCGATCATCGTTTCGAAGGCTGGTTCAAGAGTTCAGGCGATTTCGAGGATCAGCAGGTCAAGGGGCTGATTTTCTGTCCACACTGCGATTGTTCCGACATAGGTAAGGCCGTGCAGGCGCCGCGCCTGACCCGCAAGGGCAACCAGTTGCCCCAGCATGCGGAGGCGCCTGCCAAAGCGTCGAAACAGGCTGCCGTATCGGCCGCTCCATCGCCGCAGGCTCCGCCGCCAGGCCCCGAGCAACTCGCTGCCGTCTTGATGCACCTTGCCACGGTTCAGGCCGAAGTGCTCAAGTCCTCGCGACATGTCGGGAAGCATTTCGTCAAGGAGGCGCGCGCCATGCACTATGGCGAGCAGGATGCCGAAGCGATCCATGGCGAGGCCAGTCTGGCCGATGCCCGTGCGCTGGCAGAGGAAGGCATCGACCTCGCGCCGCTGCTGTTTCCGCTTACGCCGGAAAAGGCCAACTGACGGCAGCGAATTTCTCGCGATTTTGAGGGGGTGGTGCACCCGACGGGATTCGAACCCATGGCCCCCAGATTAGGAATCTGGTGCTCTATCCGGCTGAGCTACGGATGCAACGCGGATGCCTCTAGCTTGGGGTTTCACGCTTGGCAATCGTTAGGACAGTGCAGAGTGTGATGGAACGCACCTGATTTGTAATCAGGCGCTCGATGGAGTGAGTCCCAGATTCCTGATCTGAGGGCGATGACGGCAAAGATCGAATATGATTGATAATCCATATTATGTTAAATTAGGTGTCAGGCAGAGGTGGCCTTTGACCGACCGTCAGTGCTGCAAAAACGAAATGAGAAGCACCAGCCCGAGGATGATTGCGGCCCAGATCGCGGCAAGCTTTACCGTCTGAGACGCCTTCATCGACTGGAATGTCGAACCTCGCGTCACCAGAAACAGCGAGCCTAGCACGGTTATGATCGCAACGATGGTTCCCATACTGCTCATGGCGCGATCACCAGCCCGTCATAGCCGACCGTAACGTTATCGGGCATCTCGGCCACTAGAGTTGCGTAATCCATGCTCTTGTCGAGATGTGTCAGCACCGCATGGCCCACGCGGCAGCGCTCGATCAGTTCGAGCGACATGGCCAAATGCGCATGCGTGGGATGCGGTTCACGGCGCAGGCAGTCGACGATCAGCAGGTCCGCGCGATAACACAGGTCTTCAATATCACGCGTAATCGCATTGAAATCAGTCGTATAGCAGACGGACTTGCCATCGCAGTCGAAGCGATATCCGGTCGATTCCATGCCGCCGTGCGGCATCTGGCAATGGTCCACCCGAAAGCCCTCGCACAGCCGCAGCGTGTCCAGATTGTCGAGCTGGATCAGCGTCGGGTAGCCGTATTGCCCGGCAAAGACATAACCGAAACGCTGGCGCAACCGGCGTACTGTCTCGGAATCCGCAAAGCCCGGTATCGGACCAGCACGGCCATAGCGCAACGGGCGCAGATCATCGATGCCGTGGCAGTGATCCGCATGATCGTGCGTCCAGAACACCGCATCGAGCCGATGGATGTCGTTATCGAGCAGCTGCTGGCGCAGATCCGTGGGCGTATCCACGAGGATGCGCGCGCCGGCATCGCTCTCCAGCAGGATCGCAACGCGGGTGCGACGGTTCTTGGGCTCGTTCGGGTCGCAAAGGCCCCAGTCCGCCTTGCCGTCCTCGCCGCCTAGGCGCGGCACGCCAGTCGATGTCCCGCTGCCAAGGATCGTGACTTTCACGCCGTAACCGCCTGCACCGGCTGTGCTTTCGAGAACAACGTAAAGAAGTTGCGCGTGGTTGAGGCGCCCAGATCAGCAAGCGACACATCACGAAGGTCCGCCACGAACTGCGCAGTCACGGCGGTGAAGGCAGGCTCGCAAGGGCGCCCACGATGCGGCACCGGCGCCAGGAACGGCGAGTCCGTCTCGACCAGCAGACGATCTTCCGGAATAGTCGGAACAAAAGCCTGCAAGTCCTTGGCATTCTTGAAAGTCACGATGCCGGAAATCGAGATGCGCAGGCCCAGATCGAGCACGGCGCGGCCAAATTCGGGCGAGGCGGTGAAGCAGTGGATGAGCGCCGGAAACGCCCCCTTCCCCAGTTCGTCCTCCAGGATCCGCAGCGTATCCGCTTCGGCCTCGCGCGTATGGATGATGACTGGAAGGCCGGTCTCGCGCGCGACGCGGATATGCATGCGGAAGAGCTCTTCCTGCACTTGCCGGTCGGACTTGTCGTAATAGAAGTCGAGCCCCGTCTCGCCGATACCGATTACCTTGGGATGGGCCGTAGCGGCCAGCAGGACCGCCTCGCCGAGATCGGCGTGACTGTCGGCCTCATGCGGATGGATGCCGACCGAGGCCCAGATGTCGGGCTCACGCTCGGCGGTGCCGACCACCCTCTCCCACTCGCTCTGGCGCGTGGAAATGTTGAGAAAACCGGCGATTCCCGCCGCCCTTGCGCGGGCGAGAACGCCCTCGCGATCCTCAGCGACGCCTTCGTATTCGAGGTGGCAGTGGGAATCGATCAGCATCAGGCGGCGGCCTCTTCCGGCAGTTCAAGGCGCGGGAAGACGCCCTGCGGCTTGTCGACCTTGTAGCCGCTGGCAGCCAAGGTGGCGAACCAGTCGTTCGTCGCCAGTGCGGCATAAGTGCGGGCATCCGCAGCCTGTCCCATCTGGTCGAGCAGGGCGTCGATGGCGCCCGGCACGACCGGACGGACGGCAAGCGCGAGATCGCGCACGACGCGGAACAGCGTCATCAACACCGCTTCCATGCGCGCCGGGTCGCTCTTGCGCAGTGCCCAGGGGGCCTGCTCATCGACGTACTGGTTGCAGGCAAAAACAGCGCGCATCCAGGCGTCGAGCCCGTCGGAGAAAGCGAGGCGACCAAAGGCTTCGCGCAGTTCGGCGATGCCCAGTGCGACGGCGGCTTCGAGCACGGTGTCGGCCTCGGAAAGCTCAAGTCCAGCCTTTACTTCGCCATCCATGTTCTTGAAGATCATGGAAAGGCTGCGCTGCGCCAGATTGCCGAAGCTGTTGGCGAGTTCGGCGTTCGAGCGTGTCACGATGGCTTCGGGCGACCACGAACCGTCCTGCCCGAAAGCGACTTCGCGCATCAGGAAGTAGCGGACGGTATCGACGCCAAAAGTCTCGGCCAGTGCTACGGGGTCAGTGGTGTTGCCGAGCGACTTCGATTCTTTCTGCCCGCGATTGAGCAGGAAACCGTGGCCGAACACCTGCTTGGGGAGCGGCAATTGCGCGCTCATCAGGAAGGCGGGCCAGTAGACCGTGTGGAAGCGGACGATATCCTTGCCGATCAGGTGCAGATCGGCGGGCCAGAACTTGGCCATATCCTCGGTCTGCTCGGGGAAGCCGAGGCCGGTCAGGTAGTTGGTGAGCGCATCGACCCATACGTACATCACGTGGTTGTCGCTGCCGGGCACTTTCACGCCCCAGTCGAAGCTGGTGCGCGAGACCGACAGATCGCGCAACCCGCCTTCGACGAAGCGGACGATCTCGTTGCGGCGGCTCTCCGGGCGAATGAACTCGGCGTTGCGGTAGAGTTCCAGCAACGGCTCCTGATACTTCGAGAGGCGGAAAAACCACGATTCCTCGACCGTCCACTCGACCGGCGTACCTTGCGGCGAGAGCTTTTCGCCGCTCTCGCCTGCGACCAGTTCGCTCTCGTCGTAATAGGCCTCGTCGCGGAGCGAGTACCAGCCTTCGTAGCGATCGAGGTAAAGGTCGCCGTTGGCTTCCATGCGCTGCCACAGCGCTTGGCTGGCGGCATGATGGCGGGGCTCGGTGGTGCGCAGGAAAACATCGTAATCGATATTAAGAGCGGCACACATATCGATGAAATGCTGTGACATTTCATCTGCAAGTTCGGCGGCGGTCATGCCAAGGTCGCGCGCCTTCTGCGCCATTTTCAGGCCATGCTCGTCAGTGCCGGTCTGGAATCGCACCTCGTGGCCTTCGGCCTTGCGATGGCGGGCGATGACGTCGGCGGCGATAGCCTCATAGGCATGGCCGATATGCGGCTTGCCGTTGGGATAGCTGATCGCGGTGGTGATGTAATAGGGCTCGGCCATGGCGCCGTCGCGACTTTCTGTGATGATTACCGTGGTGTGCGAACCGCTTCTCTAGGCACCGCAGCCGAGGCCAGCAAGCCGCCAATTTCCAATATGAGAAGCCCGGCATCGAAATTGTAGGTCCCGGCCTCGACCGAGAGCTGCGTCATCGCCGCATGGGCTTCGATGATCCGCATCTGCCGCTCGCCCGAGGCAGCGGCCAACGCCCCCGCCAGTTCGGCACGGGCGAGTTCGAGCGCGGCCAATTGCCGTTCGCGTGTCGGCCTTGCGCCCATTTCCTGCGTCAGCGCGCCGCGCAACTGCATATGGTGGTCGCCTTCGTGAAGGATGCGCTGCATCAGCGCATGGATGGCGCCAAGTTCAAGCTGGACGATGGTAAGCGCGAGGCCGGGCGAGCCATTGGAAGCGGCAATCGCGGCGGCGCGCGAGGCGTCGTCTGCCTGCGGCTCGGCCTGACGGAGCATCCGGTCGAGCTGGTCACGCTCCAGCGGGGCGAAGCGCAAGGTGCGGCAGCGCGAGCGCACGGTCGGCAACAGGCGGCCGGGCTGGTGCGCGATCAGCAGGAAGTAGGTGCCCGCGGGCGGCTCCTCCAGCACCTTGAGCAGCGCGTTGACCGCGCCTTTCTCCAGATCATCCGCCGGTTCGACGATGATCGCGCGCCGGCTGCCGAGCGTCGGCTTGGTCGCCAGCTTGCGGATCATCGTGCGGACCTGATCGACCGAGATGTTGCGCTTGGTCTGGAACGGCTTGCCCTCGGCCTTCTTCTTGGCCTCGTCGTCGTTGGCGGGCAGCGGTTCGAGCAGCAGGATATCGGGGTGCTGATCGAGCGGAGGCTGGCGCACGCCCTCCTCGCGCACCAGTTCGGCGGCGGCGGCATGGGCGAAGTCGCGCTTGCCAAGCCCTTTGGGACCGGCAAGCAGCCAGGCATGGTGCATTCGCTCGGACGCGAGCGCGGCCATCCATTCGGCCCAGACCGCGTCCTGGCCGATGACCGTATCGGGTTTGCCGGTCATGCTGCGGAGACTTCGATCAGGCGGGAGACGGCCTGCCAGATCAGTGCGGCGGTGCTGTCCGCATCACCGTTGCCGTCGATCCGGGCGTAGCGCGCCGGGTCTTCCTCGCGAAACGCGGCAAAGGCGGTGGCGACGCGGGCGTGGTAGTCGCTCCCGCGCGAGCCGATGCGGTCGGTGCCATCGGCATCGCGGATCGCGAGGCGCGCGGCGGCAACCTCGGGATCGATCTCGACCAGCAGTGTGAGGTCGGGCAGCAGGCCTTCGCTGCCCACGCCGTGGAGCGTGACGATATCGGCATCCGACAGTCCACCGCCGCCGCCCTGATAGGCGCGGCTCGAATCGAGATAGCGGTCGCACACCACCCATGCTCCGCGCGCGAGCGCAGGCTGGATCAGCGTTTCGACATGATCGGAGCGCGCGGCAGCGAACAGCAGCGCTTCGGCGCGCGGGTTCCAGCCTGCGGTGCCCTGCGGCGTATCGACCCCATGGAGCAGCAGGTGGCGGATGGCCTCGGCGCCGGGCGTGCCGCCGGGCTCGCGCGTGCTCACGACTTCGAGGCC